>NZ_JACKUC010000034.1:0-358273 GCF_025822555.1 Mycobacterium hackensackense | reverse complement strand
GCGCATGCGGCGTTCGGTGGGTACAAGCAGTCCGGTATCGGCCGGGAGAACCACAAGATGATGCTCGATCATTACCAGCAGACCAAGAACCTGCTGGTCAGCTACAGCGAAAACGCCGCCGGGTTCTTCTGATCGCTGTACTCGCGCGAGGATCCTGACGAGGCACTGAAGGTTCGCACCCCGAGTCCCCCGGGCTCGGGGTGCAAACCGCGGCTCCGCTAGACAAGAACCGGGGCATCCGTCATTTTTATTTTAAAGGTTGGAAAAACTACCTTTCTGGGCGCGAAGTGGCGCCCGTCGGCCCGTCGGCGGTGTATCGGCTGAAATGTGGCCTCCGAGAGAGAAAACCAAGGGAGTGGGAAGTGACGACAAGTCACGGCGCGGTGGAAGAGCACCTTGAGAGCGCCAGTTATCTGCAGAAGCGGCAGCTCAAATCGGGTAGCGCCGGCTGGGTTCTGTTGGCCGGCCTGGGCGTCAGCTATGTCGTCTCGGGCGACTACTCGGGCTGGAATTTCGGTCTGGCCCAAGGGGGATTCGGCGGATTGGCCATCGCCGCAGTGGTGATCGCCGCGATGTACCTGGCGCTGGTGCTCGGCATGGCCGAGCTGTCCTCGGCGTTGCCGGCCGCCGGCGGCGGATATACCTTCGCTCGCCGCGCACTCGGACCGTGGGGCGGATTCGCCACCGGCACAGCCATTCTCATCGAATACGCGATCGCGCCCGCGGCCATCGCCACGTTCATCGGCGCCTATGTCGAATCGCTCGGGCTGTTCGGCATCACCGACGGTTGGTGGGTTTATCTGGCCGCCTATGTGCTTTTCATCGGTATCCACCTGTCCGGTGTCGGTGAGGCGCTGAAGGTGATGTTCGTCATCACCGCCATCGCGCTGGTAGGACTGGTCATCTTCGCCGTCTTCGCCGCCGGGCAGTTCGACGCCGCCAACCTGACCGATATCGCACCCTCGGATGCGGTGGGATCCTCGGCATTCCTGCCACACGGATACATGGGCATCTGGGCCGCGATCCCCTTCGCCATCTGGTTTTTCCTTGCCGTAGAAGGTGTGCCGCTGGCCGCCGAGGAGACCGCCGATCCCGAGCGCAACGTCCCGCGCGGCATCATCGCCGCGATCACGGTGCTGCTGGTCAGCTGTGCGGTGGTGCTGGTCCTGACCACCGGCGCCGGCGGCGCCGAGCAGATGTCGTCCTCGGGTAACCCGCTGGTCGAGGCACTCGGCGACGGTGCGGCCGCGAAGGTGGTCAACTACATCGGTCTGGCCGGGTTGATCGCCAGCTTCTTCTCCATCATCTACGCGTACTCCCGGCAGCTGTTCGCCCTGTCGCGCGCCGGTTATCTGCCAACTCGTTTGTCTGTCACCAACTCTCGCAAGGCGCCGACGCTGGCGCTGATCGTTCCCGGTGTCATCGGGTTCGCGCTGTCGCTGACGGGTAAGGGTGCGCTGCTGCTCAACATGGCGGTCTTCGGCGCGGCGCTGAGCTACGTGCTGATGATGGTCAGCCATATCGTGCTGCGGTGGCGCGAACCGGAGATGCGCCGGCCGTACCGCACGCCCGGTGGAGCTGTCACCACCGGATTCGCACTCGTCGTCGCGGTACTCGCGGTCATCGCGACCTTCCTGGTCGACAGTATCGCCGCCCTCTCTTGCCTCGGCGTCTTCGCCGCATTCATGGGATACTTCGCGGTGTACAGCCGGCATCGACTGGTGGCGAACTCTCCCGACGAAGAGTTCGCGATGCTGGCCAAAGCGGAGAGTGAACTCAAATGATCTACCGGCAGCAAGTTTCCGGGACCAGCTATACCTTCGACGGCCTCGTCGAGGTCATGGCGAAGGCGACGCCGCTGCGCTCCGGGGACCAGCTCGCCGGGTGCGCGGCCGAGTCCGATGCTGAGAGAGCCGCTGCCGCATGGACTTTGGCTGATCTCCCGTTGCAGACCTTCCTCGACGAGGAGGTGGTGGCCTACGACACCGACGAGGTGACCCGGCTGATCATCGACACCCACGACCGCGAGGCTTTCTCCGCCATTTCGCATCTGACCGTGGGTGGATTCCGGGACTGGCTGCTGGACAACGCCTCTCGTGACGACGGTCCGCAGCGGATTGCTTCCGTCACGGCCGGGGTCACGCCCGAGATGGCCGCAGCGGTCAGCAAGATCATGCGCAATCAGGATCTGATCGCGGTGGCCGCCGCCACGGAGGTCACCGCGGCGTTCCGGACGACCGTCGGCGCGCCCGGCACCCTGGCCACCCGGTTGCAGCCGAACCATCCGACCGACGATCCGCGTGGAATCGCCGCGGCGGTGCTCGACGGGCTGCTGCTGGGATGCGGCGACGCCGTCATCGGCATCAACCCCGCAACCGATTCACCGCATGCCACAGCGGATCTGCTGTACCTGCTGGACTCGATCCGGGCCCGCTACGACATTCCGGCGCAGTCGTGCGTGCTGTCGCACATCACCACAACCATCGGGCTGATCGAAGAGGGCGTCCCCGTCGATCTGGTGTTCCAGTCCATCGCCGGCACCGAGGGCGCCAACTCGGCATTCGGGGTGGACATCAAGCTGCTGCGGGAAGGCAATGAGGCGGCGCGGTCGCTGCATCGCGGCACTGTGGGCGACAACGTGATGTACCTGGAGACCGGGCAGGGCTCGGCGTTGAGTTCGCACACGCATCTCGGGGTGGGCGGCAAGCCCGTCGACCAGCAGACGCTGGAGGTGCGGGCCTACGCCGTCGCCCGTGACCTGCAGCCGCTGCTGGTCAATACGGTGGTCGGGTTCATCGGCCCGGAGTACCTGTACGACGGCAGGCAGATCATCCGCGCCGGTTTGGAAGATCACTTCTGCGGCAAGCTGCTCGGCCTGCCCATGGGCGTCGACGTCTGCTACACCAACCACGCCGAGGCCGATCAGAACGATATGGACAACCTGCTGACGCTGCTGGCCGCGGCCGGGTGCGCGTTCGTCATCACCGTTCCCGGAGCCGATGACGTCATGCTGGGCTACCAGAGCCTGTCATTCCACGATGTGCTGTCCACCCGGCGCACGCTCGGGCTGCGACCGGCCCGGGAATTCGAGGACTGGCTGCGCCGCATCGGCATGATCGACAGCGCGGGCCGGTTGACGTCGTTCGACGTGACCCAGTCACCCCTGCGGTCGTTGACCTCGGCGGGTGCGTCATGAGTTCCGAGGAACTGGCCCGCCAGCGATTCTGGGACGAACTGCGCACCACCACCCAGGCGCGGATCGGCCTCGGCCGGGCCGGCAATGGCCTGCCCACGCGGGAAGTGTTGGAACTGAACGCGGCTCATGCCGCGGCCCGCGATGCCGTGCATCTGCCGCTCGATGTCGAGCGGCTGGCTGCCGACGTCACCGAGATCGGCATCGGGACGCCGGCCGTGGTGACCAGCCAGGCGACATCGCGGGGCGAGTACCTGCGTCGGCCCGACCTCGGCCGCAGCCCCGCGGATCTCGCAGCCGTGCCGGCCCAGCCGGCCGATATCGGCTTCGTACTGGCCGACGGGCTGTCGCCGACGGCCCTGATGCATCACGGCGCCCCGCTGCTCAAGGAGTTGGTGGCTGTGCTGGGACAGGGCTATTCGCTGGCGCCGCCGGTGATCGCGACGCAGGCTCGGGTGGCGCTGGGCGACCATATCGCCGGCCGCGGTGGATACGGGACGCTGCTGGTCATCATCGGCGAGCGGCCCGGTCTCAGCGTCGCCGACAGTCTGGGCATCTACTTGACGCATCGGCCGCGTCCCGGCTGCACCGACGCGGATCGAAACTGCATCTCCAACATTCACCCGCCGGACGGCCTGGGCTACCAGGAAGCGGCCCGCGTGGCTGCCGGACTGGTCGCCGGGGCGCGCGAGCTGGGCCGGTCCGGGGTGGCGCTCAAGGACACGTCACGGGGTGTGGCGGTGGGTTCTGGAGCCGGCGGGGAACTGCTCTGACCGACTTGTCGGTGCCGCGGCATACCCTCGCGCCATGAGGTTTGTGTCGACGCGCATCATCACCGCAGACGTGACCCGGCTGGTGGCCTTCTACGAGGAGGTCACCGGGATCGCCGCGGTATGGGGCAACGAGTTGTTCGCCGAGATCCCGACCCCGGCCGGAACACTTGCCATCGGCAGCGAGAAGACCGTGCCCCTGTTCGGCGCGGGATCCGCCGAGCCGGCCGCCAACCGGAGCGCGATCATCGAGTTCATCGTCGATGACGTCGACGCCGAGTACGCGCGGCTGCAGCCGTATGTCGGTGAGGTCGTCACCGAACCCACCACGATGCCGTGGGGCAACCGGGCGCTGCTGTTCCGCGACCCGGACGGAAACCTGGTGAACCTGTTCACCCCGGTGACGGAGCAGGCGCGTGCCAAGTTCGGGCTCAGCCCAACGCGCTGACGCTCGCGCCGCAGATCGGCAGATCGATCGGCAACGCGTGCGCGACGAAGTGATTCGGCGGGGTGACCACCAGCTGACCCCAGCGGGCGCACGAGTTGCCGGTCTCCGTATCGATCGCGTAGGTCAGCACATCGGCGGTGCCCACCTCACCGGGCTGCAAGGTGAGCCGCGGCGCCGCATTGGCGGGGCGGCGCGGGACGTTGATGAGCACTTCGCCGGCCGGAGTCACCAGATCGGCGCCCGGGTAGCCGACCATCGTGCAGGCGTGCGACGACGAGTTCCGGAATGACACGAGGACCCGGCGCTGTGTGTCGGCGGACTCCATCGCCCCGTTGGTGACCACCAGGTCGTCGTCGGAGCACGGCCCGACCTCGACCGGTGTGGCGGGTACCGCACTCGGCGGCGGTGTCACCGTAACCGTCGCCGGCGACAGCGACGGCGCCGGCGATGCCGTGGGGGTGGGTGCCGCGGTGACCGTCACCGTCGGCGCGGGAGCAGGCGAGTGTTGCGCCGTACACCCGGCGAGCAGGGCGACGGCCAGCACGGGCAGTGATCGTGCGACGACCTTCATGCTCAGTCCTTTCGTGGTGGGGCCCGCCGCCGGCGGTTGCCTGCGGCGGGCCGAAGCGCGGTGCGGGGCTCAGTGTCCGGCGCTGGGAACGGCCACGCGGACCGAGCCGTCACCGGTCTTGGTCACACCCGGGCCCGGGTTGACCCGGACCGAGCCGTCGCCGGGCTTGGCGACCTGGCAGGCGTTGCAGGTGACCAAGGGGCCCACGTCGGAGTAGTCGACGCCGACACCCGGGCCCTGCGGTTGCGCGGCGGCGGTGCCGGCGGTCAGAGCGAATCCGGCGGTGGCGACGGCACCCGAGAGCAGGGTTCCGAGGACGATCTTCTTGAGGTGGTGGGTGGTGTTCATGGTGTGCTCCTTGTGGTGGTTGCGGTCCGGATGGGCCGCTGATGTTGTGGTGACCTCACCGTAGGACCGCGAACTTGAGAGATTCTTGGCGTCGAAGGCGATCACGCAGTCACCGAGAAATGCTGAGCCGGAACACTATTCATGAAGCGCGGGACGCCACGGCGAAGAGTGTCGGCACTCTTCGCCGTGGCGTCACGACAAGCCGGATCTACAGCCCGCCGCACCTCGACGGGGCCAGGAACGGCGACCACGGCGGGCAATCGGCGGGCAGGGGCTGTGGCGGAGCCGGCGGTGCCGGTGGCGGGGCGGGCGGGACCGGCGCCGCCTGGTGCGGCGTCCCGCGCCACGGGTAGATGGTGTTGGTGGCGATGTCCACCGTGCCCTCGGAATTCCAGTACCAGTCGTGGCAGATGTTCCAGTCCCAGCTGATGACGCCGAACTCGGCGCCGGGGATCAGCGGGTCGCCCGGGCACCAGTGCGTGCAGGTCAGCCCACCCGGACAGTTGCCGCCCTGGTAACTGGGTCCGTCGGCGTATGCGGTACCGGTGGACAGGGCGAATCCCGCCAGCCCCAGCCCGCCGGATACGGCCAGTGTGGCCGCCATCCGTGCGATTCGGTTCATCTCGGTCCCTCCGTCAGGCGCCGGCGTCCGGACGCGTTCTCGCGCCCAGCACACGCCCCGGGAATCGCTACCGATCCCAAGAACGCGTCACGCACCGTCTATCGGCGGGCGGGTGGGCAGCGTTATCCGGCCCAGCGTGTTACCCGCCTTGTTGGTGAACCACAGTGCGCCGTCGGCGGCCTCTTTGATGTCGAACGGTCCATCCACCTGCGGTGGCGCGCCGGTGAACGACCATTGGTCCGACGCGGGAAGGTAGCGGCCGATCGCGTTGGCCCCGGTATCGGCGAACCACACCGCGCCGTCGCGGCCCACCCAGACGCCGTCGGGTTCCACCACGCGGGAATCAGTGCGATGTTCCGCGCTGTTGAACGGGTCGGCGGGATCGAAGGACAACAGGCCGGCGGGCTCACGGGTGGTCAGCCACAACCGGCCATCAGTGCTCTGGGCCCAGGCTCGCGGACTGCCGATGACCGTGATGGCGGTGACCTCGCCGGTCGACGGATCGAGTGCGCCGACGGTGTTCGACGACGAGTTCACCCACCACACCCGGCCGTCGCCCGTGACCAACAACGCAGCGGGGCCGGCGATGGTGGGGGAGTCGAAAACTTGCAGGGAATCCTCGGGTGAAGACGGTTCCAGCGAGCCGATCGCGTCGATCCCGCGCAGCGAAAACCAAAGGCGGCCATCGGGGCCGGACTTCAGCGCCACCGGTCGGCTTCCGGAGGGCAGTGTCACCGTAGTGATGGTCGCGGCGGGATCCGGTGCGTCGGGGTCGATGGCACCCAGTGCATCCGACCCCAGGATGGTGAACCAGACCCTGCCATCCGAGCCGGGAAAGATGTTGGCGGGCAACCGGATGACGCCCGGAGGTCCGGCGAAGGTCTGCACCACGCCGTCGCGAACACGGCCGACAAGGTGGTTGCCGATACTGGTGAACCAGATATCGCCGAACGCCCCGATGACTCCGGAGGGTGCGTCCAGATCGGGGCTGCTGAACAGGGTGATCGAGGTCACCCCGACAGCCTACTCAAAAACACTGCCATGCAATCAGTTTCAGAGACCGAACCGTCGACCTCGGGGGTAGTATCGACGGTTCGGTCTGCCGGGTATAACGCATCGGTGGCCGCGATTATGCCTGGGGTGCACCGACATCGACGGCGATCTCTGCGCCCAGGGCATATCCCGCGGTCAGGGACAAGGTGTCGCCGCTCCAGAACTTGCCCGGATCGAAGTAGTTCTCCCGCTTCTCGGTGTGCAGCAGGCCCATCTCCTCGTAGGTGATCGCCACGGTCTCGGCGCAGTACGCGGTCTCCAGGCCGGCGCGACGTTGTGCCTTGCTCCGCTCGGCCGATTCGCGCACCCGCTTGTGCACCACCGGCAACCCGCGCGTGAAATCGCTGACGACGGGCAGCCGGCCACGCAACCACCGTCCGGTCAGGCGGGCCGTCGTCGGGAACGCCGTGCCGTTCATCCTGGCGATCACCTGCAGCAGGCGATCCTCTTGTTCCCGGGTCGCATACGGCGACAGCTGGCGCAACCAGCAGCGCTGTCCGTAGCCGTGCGCCCATTGCTCGACGACCTCACGCGCATCGTTGAGCTGCACCCCGCGGTGATGGGTGCCGGTCCAGAGATCCAGCAGCTTCTGTCCGAGTTCGGCATGCCAGATCAGCGGCGGAAGATCGTCGATCGCCACCGTCATCCCGACGTGGTTGACCGGTGCGTTGGTCAGCGCCTGGATGGCCCGATCGGGTCCGGAGCCGCCCCGGAACAGCCAGATATCGCCGGTGCGGGTTTCCTGCAGCGCCTGGTTCAGTGACACCGTGTGTGCGTTCACTCGGGCAGCTTATGCACAATCGCTACATGCGAAGCATCTGGAAGTGGGTCGGGTTGGCCGGTGTCGCCGGGGTGGTGGCCGGTGGCGTGCTGGTCGCCCGGGATCAGCGCAAGCGCGCCGCCTACACGCCCGACGACATCCGGGCCCGGCTGCACCAGCGGCTGGCGGAGGCGCAGAAGTAGCGCTCAACGCCCGCCGGTGGGGAACAGTTCGGTGAGCGCCCGATCGAGGGTGTCGACGTAGAAGTCGGCCCCCTCGATATCGATGCACAACGGCGGCTTGGTCTTGAGGATGTTCTGATGGTCGCCGGTCGGCTGGATGACCACGCCGAGGTCGAGCATCCGCTCGCAGATCGCCGTCGTCTCGGCGGTCGCCGGTTCCAGCGTCTCGAGATCGCGGATCATCTCCACCCCGAGGTACAAGCCCATCCCGTGCACCGTGCCGACGAGTGGGTGCTTGTCCCGCAGTCCGAGCAACCTGGTCTTGAGGTGCGTGCCCACCCGCAGCGCATTGTCCTGCAGGCCCTCGTCGCGCAGCACGTCGAGCACGGTGATGCCGATGGTGCTCGACAGCGGGCTTCCGCCGGTCGAGGAGAAGAAATACCCCTGGGACCGGAACGCGTCGGCGACGGCGCGGCTGGTGATCACCACACCCAGCGGATACCCGTTGCCGGTGGCCTTGGCCACCGACACGATATCGGGCACCACCTGCTGTTCGTGGAAACCCCAGAACCACCGGCCCAGCCGGCCGTATCCGACCTGCACCTCATCGGCGATGGCCAACCCGCCCGCGGCACGCACCGCGGCGTACACCTGACGCAGATAGCCCTCGGGCAGGGCCATACCGCCTGCGTTGCCGTACACCGGTTCGCAGATGAACCCGGCAGGCGGCCGGCCCGCCGCGGTCATCTGCTCGATCTGTGCGACGGCGTCGGTGGCATACCGGGACGCCTCGGCGCCGCGGTACTTTCCGCGGAAACTGTTGGGGGACTCCACGGTGTGCACCCAGTCCGGCCGGGTGGACAGCGCGTTCGGGTTGTCGGCCGTCGATGTCGACACCGCGTCGGTGGCGTAGGTCCAGCCGTGGTACGCCTCGCGGACAGCCACCATATCTCGGCGCCCCGTCGCGGCCATGGCCAGCCGGATGGCCAGATCGCTTGCCTCCGAACCTGAATTGACCATGAACACGGTATCCAGCGGGTCCGGTAGCGTGGCGGCGATCCGCTCGCTGAACTCGACGACCGCCGCGTAGTTGAACCGCGAGTTGGTGTTGAGCCGGCTCAGCTGGCGGGCCGCTGCCTCGGCCACCCGCGGATGCGCATGTCCCAGCACGGTGACGTTGTTGACCATGTCGAGATACACCCGGCCGGCCGTCGACATCAGGTAATGGCGTTGTCCGCGTTCGATATGCGGCGGGCGGCGGTAATAGTGCTCCTGGACCTTGGCGAAGCTGTCATCGCGACGAGCCAGCAGCGCCTGCGCGGACTCCGCGGCCGGCAGCGGATCCAGGCCCAGCACCGCTCGCGGATCGCGGTTCAGGGCCAGCCAGCCCGGCGCCAATTCGGCGCGGACGAATCGGGGCGCCACCGGCGCGCCGGTGGGCCGGACCGACAACGTGGCCCACTGCTGGGCCCCCAGCACACCGAGATGCTCGCCGGCATGCACATGTCCCGGAGCTGCACCGGCTTCGACACCGGTGAGGGTGAGTTCGAAATCCAGGCCGCGCACCGTGATGCGGTCGTCGGAGCGGTCGGTGACCTCGGCGTCCCAGGGGGCGAGCACGCGGGTGGTCGTTGCCGGCCACAGGCTGATCCCCGTCTCGACGACGTCGGGGCTGTCGTGGCTGAGCAGGGGAGCGCGGTTCAGCTGCGGCTGCCCGAAGCGGGTGAGCACCAGGGCTGCGCCCTCGCGCACGGCTTCTTCGGCGAGTGTGTCCGACGAGTCGCGGGTATCCGAGAGGTCCAGGGCCACCACTGAATCCGGGTCCAGCCCGGAGATCAGCCGATTCTCGACCTGTACCTCGGGCCGATCGGTCGCCAACCCCAGCTCCGTTGCGATCAGCGCCGTCATCACCTCCGGTGGGACCGAGGTGGCCTGCTCGAACATCCGCCACTCCGCCTCGGACTGTTCGGTGACGTAGGCGTTCTCGGGATCGAGCGCCGCCTGCTGCGCCCCGCTGACCAGCAGCACCGCCGTACGCAGCACCAGCAGCGGCCACAGCGCCTGCGCCTCGGCCGTCGACAGCGGTCGGATCGCGTGAAAAGCCTTGATGCCGGGCAGGATCGAGGTCGGATCGGTACCTGGATGGCCCAGGACCGACGACAGCGCGATGGCCAGTTCGGACACCGCCCAGGTGTTCGAGAGATCACCGAAATCGATGACACCGTCGGGCAGTCCGGATTCGCCGGCCACCACGTTGGCGTCGGTGAGGTCCAGGTGCACGGCCTGGCGGGGTAGATCGGCGGCGAGGGGTTCGATGCGCGCCCACGCGTCGTCGGCGGCCGCCGAGATCCGGTCGGCTTGCTCCGAGACGTGGGAGATGAGCTCTCCGACCACGGCGTGGCCGAAGCGCAGATCCCACTGCAAGGCGCGATCCAGCCCGGGATGATCGAATCCGGCCAGCGCCAGGCTCACGCGCGCGGCCAGCTCACCCATGGCGGCCACCACCGGTGGCGACAGGTAACCGGCGTCGGTCAGTGCGCCGCCGGCCAGGAATGGCAGCAGGCGCACGTATGTCGGCGCATCGCCGAGTTCCGTTGTGGTGGCGTACTTCTCACCGGCCGACGTGGCCATGGGGGTGGCAACCCGCAGCGTCGGGTACGTCGCTGCGATGCGGTCGGCCGCGGCGTCTTGGGCTTCCAGTTCGGTGGCCGAGAACGCCGGATTCGCGATCTTGAGCACCGCAACGGGTTCCCCCGCCTCGTGGACCAGGAAGTTGCAGTCCTGCTGACTGCCGAGAAGGGTCAGCGCACCGCGCATGCCGTAATGGGCGTGCAACAGCTCCTCGGCTTGGCTCGCGGAAACCTGCGGCCCGGGCAGCGCCGGTTGGTCAAGGAAATTAAAGCCCACGGATTCAGTCACTTTCGGTTCACCGGCTGACGAAGTCGACGACCACTTCGGTGAAGGCGTCATTGTCATCGCCGGCGGCGGTGTGCCCGGCGTCGGACAACTCGACGAACTCGGCCGCCGGCACCTTCTCCAGGAAATCCCGCACGCCCGCTTCGGACACCACGTCGGAGAGGCGTCCGCGGATCAGCAGGATCGGCACCGCCAGGTTCATGGCCGCCTGCTCCAACTTGTCCACCCGGGTGAAGGGGTCATCGCCGGGCTTGGTCAGGAAGGCCGGATCCCAATGCCAGTACCAGCGTCCGTTGCGCAGTCGCAGATTTTTCTTCAACCCCTCCGGGCTCCGCGGTTTCGGGCGGTGCGGCAGGTATTCGGCCACCGCCTCGGCGGCTTGCTCCAGCGAGTCGAACCCGTGCACGTGGTTGAACATGAAATCGCGGATGCGGGCGCTGCCGTCCTTCTCGAACCGCGGCACCACATCGACGAGGACCAGCTTGGAGACCAGGTCCGGTCCGGCCTCGTGGGCGGCCAGAATGCCGGTGAGACCGCCCATGCTGGCGCCGATCAGTGCCACCGGCCGGCCGATCTGATAGAGCACCTGCAGGGTGTCCGCGCACAGCGTCTCGACGGCGTAGTTGGCGGTGAGGGACCGATCGCTGTCCCCGTGACCCCGGCTGTCGAGTGCGATGACGTGCATTCCCCGGTCGGCCAGGATCTGCCCGGTGTTCTTCCACGAGTGGCGGTTCTGCCCGCCACCGTGCAGCAGCAGCACGCTGGGCAGATCGGTCTCGACGCCGCGATTCCACTCGTCGCCGACGAGGGCCAGGTCGTCGACGCCGCGGAAAGTCACCGTCTGTGGTGCGTTGTCTGCAGTGCTCACGCGCGTCCTCTCGCCGACCCCGTCGATCACGTTACCCAGCGCCCGGATTCCGCCATTCGGCGGTCCAGTGGTGTCGCGGTCCCTAGAATCTCGCGTTGTGCCGCGTGATCGTCCCGATGTCGACGAACGCGACCGCATCATCGACGCCACTTACCACTGCCTGCTGGAGCCTCACGAGGGCCCCGTTCCGGTGGCGGCGATCCTGGCCCGTGCCGGGGTCTCCAGCCGTGCTTTCTACCGACATTTCGAGTCCAAGGACGACTTGTTCCTGGCAATGCTGCAGAACTTGACCGCAACGCTGTCCGGCTGGCTCGACGAGATCGCCCGCGGGCCCGGCACGCCGGCGGAGCAGGTGCGCGCGTGGATCGAGCAAATGTTTGCGCTGGCGACCGAGCCGCTGGTGTCCAGCTACCTCGCAGTCATGGAATCGGACGAGATGCGGGCGGCCAGAGGCTACCCGCACGCCCGTGAGCTCGCGCGTGCCAACCGTGAGCGTTCGCTGGTCGATATCCTGCGCCGCGGTGTCGAGGACGGTTCATTTCCGCTGGCCGAGCCCGAGAGTGACGCCGTAGCGATCAGTGCGCTGGTGAGCCGTGAGCTCAGCGTGCCGTCCCTCATCGACCCGGTTCTCATCGAGGTTGCCAAGCATCGGGTGGTCAGCTTTGCCATGAGGGCTCTCGGCGCCGGCAAATATTGAAACCTACCGATCAGTAATTTATTTGCAGGGTGGTGATCCGGTCGTCCGCCGGCAGATGTTGCTGACGGGAAAATCGTTATGTACGTTCTCCCCCGTCCATGGTGGTGCCTGTGGTCAGATTCGTGTGACAGCGGCATCGTCGGGGCGTGGTGGAAGGGAACAAGCAGGTAATGCGAAAGAGGTGCATGTCGGGGCGGTGTCATTAGTGGCATCGACCGACGCAGTTCCCGCCGTCATTGCCAAGCCAGTCCGAGCCTTCGGTGGCTTCTTCTCGATGACACTGGACGTCTTCATCCTGATGTGGCGGCCCCCGTTCGCGTGGCGCGAGTTCATCCTGCAGTCCTGGTTCGTCGCACGGGTGTCGATCCTGCCGACGCTGATGCTCACCGTGCCCTACACGGTGCTGCTGACCTTCACGTTCAACATCCTGCTCACCGAATTCGGCGCGGCCGACTTCTCCGGCACCGGTGCTGCGCTGGGCACCGTGAGCCAGATCGGGCCCATCGTGACGGTCCTGGTGATCGCCGGCGCCGGCGCCACCGCGATGTGCGCCGACCTCGGTGCGCGGACCATCCGCGACGAACTCGACGCTTTGCGTGTCATGGGTATCAATCCCATTCAGGCCCTGGTCATTCCGCGTGTGCTGGCCGCCACCACGGTGTCGCTTGCGCTCTCGGCCACCGTGGTCCTGGTGGGTCTGACGGGCGCGTACCTGTTCTGCGTGTACGTCCAGCACGTGTCACCGGGCGCATTCGTCGCCGGCCTGACGCTGATCACCGGGCCCGCCGATGTGGTGGTCGCGCTGGCCAAGGCCGCACTCTTCGGGCTCGCAGCCGGTCTGATCGCTTGCTACAAGGGTATTTCCGTCGGTGGTGGACCGGCGGGCGTCGGCAACGCCGTGAACGAGACGGTGGTGTTCACGTTCATGACGCTGTTCGCCATCAACGTCGTGGCAACTGCCGTCGGCGTGAAGGCCACGATGTGATGGGCGCCCGATGAGTGGGGCTCTGGGCCACCGTGTCCGCCGGTCTGTGGGCGGTCTGGTCGACGGCTGGAACCAGGTCGGCGTGCAGACCAAGTTCTTCGGTCGCACGCTGCGCTCGATTCCCGATGTCTTCGTCAACTACCCCAAGGAGCTGATCCGGCTCATCGCCCAAATGGGCCTGGGCACGGGCGCGTTGGCGATCATCGGCGGCACCGTGGCCATCGTCGGATTCCTGACGGTCAGTACCGGCGCGTTGGTCGCGGTGCAGGGCTACAACCAGTTCGCCGAAATCGGTGTGGAGGCACTCACCGGCTTCGCCTCCGCCTTCTTCAACGTCCGGCTCATCGCGCCCGCGACCACCGCGGTGGCGCTGTCGGCCACCATCGGCGCCGGCGCCACCGCACAGCTGGGCGCCATGCGCATCAACGAGGAGATCGACGCGCTGGAGGTCATCGGCATTCGCAGCGTCGCCTATCTGGCGTCCACCCGCGTGATCGCCGGTGTGGTGGTGGTGATCCCGCTGTACTGCGTCGGCGTGCTGATGTCGTTCTGGGCGGCCAAACTGGGCACCACCACCATCTACGGTCAGTCCGTCGGTGTGTACGACCACTACTTCGACACGTTCCTCAATCCGATCGACCTGATTTGGTCGTTCGTGCAGTCGATCGTGATGGCCGTCGTGATCATGCTGGTGCACACCTATTACGGTTTCACCGCCAGCGGTGGCCCGGCCGGGGTCGGGGAGGCCGTTGGCCGCGCGGTGCGCACCTCGCTGGTCATCTCGGCATTCGTCGTGGTGCTGATCTCGCTCGCCGTGTACGGGCAATCGGGCAACTTCAATCTGGCCGGTTGACGCATATGGATCATTTCTCTCGCGACAAGGGTTTGGCGCCCGGCTGGTGGACGCTGATCCTGGCGGCGTTCGTGGTCGCCGCGGTGTGGCTGTCGTATGCGTTGTTCACCGGAGACCTGAAGTCCTCCGTACCGGTGACGCTCACCTCGGACCGCTCCGGTCTGGTGATGGAAACCAACGCCAAGGTGAAGATGCGCGGCGTGCAAGTGGGCAAGGTGACCGCCATCTCCGGTGGCAACACCGAGAGTTCGGCACCGGTGTCGTTGCGCCTGGACATCGATCCCGACCAGATCCGTTACATCCCGGCCAATGTGGAGGCCCGGATCCGGGCCACCACCATCTTCGGTGCCAAGTTCGTCGACCTGGTGTACCCCGACCAACCCAGCCCGCAGCGGCTGAAGTCGGGGCAGGTGCTCACATCGCTCAACGTCACCACCGAGGTGAACACCGTCTTCCAGAACCTGGTCGGCGTGCTGGACAAGATCGACACCGCCAAGCTCAACGCGGTGCTCTCGGCGCTGGCCGAAGGTGTCCGTGGGCAGGGCGAGCGCATCGGTCAGGCCACGACCGACGCCAACCAGGTACTCCTGGCGATCAACCCGCGCAGTGCGGCCATCCGTGCGGACTGGCAGTCACTGCAGGGCTTCAGCGACGCGTACAGCGGTGCGGCACAGGACATCCTGTCCACGCTCGACGCCGCCAGCACCACCGCGGTGACCGTCACCAGCCACGCCACACAGCTCGATGCGCTGCTGCTGGCCACCACCGGGTTCTCCAACAAGGGCATCGAGCTACTCGCCCCCAACCAGGCCAACCTGATCAAGGCGATCAACACACTGCAGCCGACCACCGATCTGCTCTACAAGTACAACCCCGAGTACACCTGCATGCTGATCGGCGCCCAATACCTTCTGGAACACGGCGGTTACGAGGCCACCGGCGGTAACGGCAAGTCGTTCGTCCTGGACACCGGCATCCGCCTGGGCAACGACCCGTACAAGTTCCCGCAGAACCTGCCGATAGTGGGCGCCAAGGGCGGACCCGGCGGTAAGCCGGGTTGTGGTTCGCTGCCGATGGTCGACAAGAATTGGCCGGTCCGCCAGCTCATCACCAACACCGGCTTCGGTACCGGCCTGGACTGGCGGCCAAACCCGGGCATCGCGTTCCCGATGTACGGCAACTACCTGCCGGTCACCCGCGCGGTCCCCGAACCGCCGAGCATTCGCAACACCTTCGGCGGTCCGGCACCTGGCCCGATCCCGGGCCCCGGCGCCCCGGCGTACGGTGCACCGCTGTACGCACCCGACGGCACCCCGCTGTGGCCGGGCCTGCCGCCCGCGCCGCCTCCGGGCGCTCCGCGGGATCCGGGCGCGACCCCGGGCTCGGAGCCGTTCGTGGTCGCCGCCCCGGGTGTGCAGCCGACACCGCTGCCCCCGGTGCCGCTCCCGGAGGAGGCCGCCCCCGCACCGTAGGAACCCGCGCACGCAGTGCAATCCGCACCATCAGGCAGCATCTAGAAGGAACGAGCCATGAAAGACAATCTGGTAGGCGCGATCTGGCGCCTCGCCATATTCCTGGCCGTATGCATCCTGGGCGTCTTCGGGTTGTTCGCGATCTTCGCGCAGCTGCGGTTCGGCGAGTCCTCGCACGCCTACAAGGCACTGTTCGCCAATGCCTCGGGCATGCAGGAGGGCGATTTCGTGCGGATCGCCGGTGTCGAGGTCGGCAAGGTCGGCGCCATGCGCATCCAGGATGACGGCACGGTGCTGGCCGAGTTCACCGCCGACGATTCGGTGGTGTTGACCGAGGGCAGCCGCGCGGTGATCCGCTATGACGACCTGATCGGCGGGCGCTACCTGGCCCTGCAGGAGGGCGCCGGGGATACCAAGAAGCTCAAGCCCGGTGACACCATTCCGCTGGCCCGCACCTCACCCGCGCTCGACCTCGACGCGTTGATCGGTGGTTTCCGGCCGTTGTTCCGTGCGCTGGATCCCACTCAGGTCAACGCGCTGTCGGGTCAGCTGATCGGCGCGCTGCAGGGGCAGGGCGCGACCATCGGATCGTTCCTGACCCAGACGGCCGCGCTGACCAACACGCTGGCCGACCGCGACCAGTTGATCGGTGAGGTGATCGTCAACCTGAACACGGTGATGGGCTCGCTCGGCGATCAGAACAAGCAGTTCGCCAAGGGCATCGACGGACTGGCGCAGCTGCTGGACACGCTGTCGGCGAGGCGTACCGATATCGCCAACGGCGTCGCCTACGCGAGCGCCGCCGCCGGCAGTGTGGCCGACCTGCTGTCGCAGGCGCGGCCGCCCCTGGTCAAGACGGTGCACGAAACCGACCGTGCCGCAGGCACCGTCGTCGCCGATCACGACTACTTCGACAACCTGCTCAACACCCTGCCGGACTCGTATCAGATCCTGGCCCGCCAGGGCATCTACGGTGACTTCTTCAGCTTCTACCTCTGCGACATCATCTTGAAGCTCAACGGCAAGGGCGGGCAGCCGGTGTATGTGAAGGCGGCTGGGCAGGACAGCGGGCGGTGCACGCCGCGATGAAGTCCTTCTCCGAACGTAACCAGTTCGTCGTCGGGGCCATCGGCCTGGCGGTGTTCGCCGCGATCGTGCTGGGCGCACTCAACTACGACAAGCTGCCGTTGCTCGACCGTGGCAAGAACTACTCGGCCTATTTCGCCGAGGCCGGCGGTCTGCGAAACGGTGCCGCCGTTCAGGTTTCGGGTATGCGCGTGGGGCATGTGACGGCGGTGGAACTGGACGGCCAGCAGGTGCTGGTCAAATTCAAGATCGACGACGGGGTGCGCATCGGAGACCGCAGCGAGGCCGCGGTCAAGACGAAAAGCCTGCTGGGTACCAAGATCCTGGAGGTGTCACCGCGCGGTGACGGGTCCTTGAAGTCCGCCATCCCGCTGGACCGCACCACGCCCGCCTACCAATTGCCGGATGCGCTGGGTGATCTGGCCGCGACCGTCAGTGGCCTGAACACCGACCAGCTCTCGGACTCGTTGCGGGTGCTCTCGGAGACCTTCGCCGATACGCCGCCGGAGCTCAAGGTGGCCGTCGAGGGGGTGGCCCGGTTCTCCCAGACCCTCAACGAGCGCGACGCCCAGTTGCGCGGGTTGCTGACGAACGCCAACACGGCCACCACGGTGCTGGCCCAGCGCAGCGACCAGATCGTCGGCCTGGTCCGCAACACCAACGCGCTGCTGGCCGAGCTGCAGGGGCAAAGCGCTGCGCTGGACAGTCTTTCGGGCAACATCTCGGCATTGAGCCAGCAGGTGCAGGGGCTGATCGCGGAGAACAAGACCACGCTGAGGCCGGCACTGGACAAGCTCAACGGCGTGCTGACCATCCTGGACAACCGCAAGGACCGGTTGAAGAAGGCGTTGCCGCTGCTCAACTCCTATGCGATGTCCCTCGGTGAGTCGGTCAGCTCGGGCCCGTTCTTCAAGACCTATATCGTCAACCTGCTTCCGGGGCAGTTCGTCCAGCCCTTCGTCGACGCGGCCTTCTCCGATCTGGGCCTCGACCCCCATGTGCTGCTGCCCTCGCAGCGCACCGACCCGCAGCTCGGCCAGCCCGGCACCCCGGCCATGCCGCTGCCGTTCCCGCGGACCGGCCAGGGCGGCGAGCCGCGGATGAACCTGCCCGACGCCATCACCGGTAACCCCGGCGACCAGGGTTGCGGGCCGCCCGGGCTGCCGTTGCCGGGACCCACCGGCTGCTATCCCTACCGGGAGCCCATCCCACCGGGACCGCCGGGCGGACCGCCGCCGGGACCGCCGGCGATCGCCCCGCCGGGGATCGCCTCCACGCCAACGCCGTTCCCCAGCCCGGTGCTGGTACCCGCGCCGGGTGAACCGGCACCGGGACCGTCGGACGGGGCGAGTGCAGTGACGGGACAATCGGGGGCCGGCCAATGAACGCAGTGGTCAACCCGCGCAATGCGCGGATAGGGCTGGCGGTGGCGCTGGTGATCCTGCTCGCGGCCGGGGTGTATCTGGTGACTCGCGCCAGCGACACGCTGAACCGGACGAACATCGTCGCGTACTTCGAGAACAGCAACGGCATCTATGTCGGCGACGATGTCGTCATCCTCGGCGTACCCGTGGGCCGGATCGACAAGATCGAACCGGAACCGCAGCGCGTGAAGATCTCGATGCACTACGACAACCGCTATAAGGTCCCGGCCAACGTCAACGCCGCCATCCTGTCCCCGATGCTGGTCACCTCCCGCGCGGTGCAGCTCACACCGACGTATTCGGGTGGGCCGGTGCTCGCCGACGGCGCGGTGATCCCGCGGGAACGCACGGTGGTGCCGGTCGAATACGACGATTTCCGTAAACAGTTGCAGCGGTTGACCGAAACGTTGCAGCCCACCGAGCCCGGCGGGGTCAGCACCCTGGGTGCGTTCATCAACACCACCGCCGACAACCTGCGCGGCCAGGGTGCGAGCATCCGGGACGCGCTGACCAAGCTGTCCCAGGCCTTTTCGGCGCTCGGGGATCACAGCACCGATATCTTCAGCACGGTCAAGAATCTGTCGATCCTCGTCTCGGCGCTGCAGGACAGCACCACGGTGATGCGTCAGCTAAATCAGAACCTTGCTTCGGTGACGGGTCTGCTCTCGGACAGCCCGAACGAGGTCGGCAATGCCGTGAAGGATCTGGCCGACACCGTCGGGCAGGTTCAGACTTTCGTGGCGGACAACCGCGAAGCGCTCGGTACCACCTCGGACAAGCTGGCCGGGGTGACGCAGACGCTCAACGACAGCCTCGCCGACGTCAAGCAGTTCCTGCATGTGGCACCCTCGGCATTCCAGAACTACGTGAACATCTACCAACCGGCCCTGGGTGCGGTCGCGGCCGTGCCGGCGCTGAACAACTTCGCCGACCCGATCTCGTTCCTGTGCGGCGGAATTCAGGCGGCCTCCAGGATGGGTGCAGAGGAGTCGGCCAAGCTGTGCGTGCAGTACCTGGCGCCGATTGTGAAGAACCGCCAGTACAACTTCCTGCCCCTCGGGTTGAACCAGTTCGTCGGTGCACAGGCCCGCCCCAACGAGGTCACCTACTCCGAGGACTGGATGCGGCCGGACTACATCCCGCCGCCGGGGCCCGCGCCCGCGATTCTGCCGCCACCGGTGGTTGATCCCGCCGCGCCCCCGCTGCCCGCCGAGGCGGCGGCGGTGACCGACCCGAACGCCGGGTTGCCGGGGTTGATGGTGCACAGCGGCGGTGGCTCATGACTCGGCGGGCGGGAGCAAAGCGACTGGGGAGGACGACTCGGCGGGCGGGAGCGAAGCGACTGGGGAGAAGGACTCGGCTCCTGATCGTTGCGCTGGCCTTCCTCGCGCTGAGCGGATGCTCCTGGCAGGGCTTGAATTCGATACCGCTGCCCGGTGTGCAGGGGCAGGGGGCGGGTGCCTACACGATCAAGGCCGAGATGCCCGACGTCGACAACCTGGACCGCAATTCGCGGGTTCGGGTCGACGATGTCACCGTCGGCAACGTGACCGACATCCAGCGGCAAGGCTGGCATGCCCTGGTCACCATGAAGCTCAATGCCGATGTGGTGTTGCCGGCCAACGCAACCGCCAAGATCGGCCAGACCAGTCTGCTGGGTTCCCAGCACATCGAACTGTCGCCGCCGAAGGATGCCCCGCCGCAGGGCCGGCTGCACGACGGCTCGCTGATCCCGCTGGCCAACAGCGGTGCCTTCCCGACCACCGAGCAGACGCTGGCCGCAATCTCGTTGCTGCTCAACGGAGGTGGCCTGGGCAACGTGCAGGACATCACCGCGGCGTTCAGTCAGGCGTTCACCGGCCGCGAGGCCGACCTGCGCAGCCTCATCGATCAGCTGAACATCTTCATCGCGAACACCAACGACCAGAAGACCGACATCATCAACGCGGCCTCCAGCCTCAACGATCTGGTGGGTCAGGTCGCCGCGCAGAAACCGGTGGTGGACAAGGCCCTCAAGACGGTGCCGGACGCGCTGGCGGTGCTCAAGGACCAGCGCGACCAGCTGGCCGAGGCGGTGACGCAGCTGGGCAAATTCAGTGCGCTGGCCGCGGACTCGGCCAATCAGACCAAGGATTCCCTTGTCGCCGAACTGAAGACGCTCGGACCGACCTTGGAGCAGTTGGCCAATGCGGGCCCGGCGCTGACCAGGTCGCTGAGCTTCTTCACCACGTATCCGTTCCCGAAGGAGACGCTGGCCAACTGGATGCGCGGTGACTACGCCAACCTCACCCTCGTGGTGGACCTGACGCTGAGTCGGCTCGACCAGGGCGTGTTCACCGGCACCCGGTGGGAGGGTGATCTCACCGAGCTGGAGATGCAGTGGGGCCGCACCATCGGCCAACTGCCCAGCCCCTACACCGCGGTGAATCCGCTCGTGGTGCCGTATCACTGGGATCAGGGGCCGTAATCATGGTGTTGACGAGACGCATATTGCTGCAGTTCGCGGTGTTCACGTTCATCGCGGCCGTCGCGATCGGCATCATGGTGTTCGGCTACATGAAGCTGCCGAATCTGCTGTGGGGTGCCGGGCACTACAAGGTGACGCTGCAGCTGCCCGAAACCGGTGGGCTGTACCCGCGCAGCAACGTCACCTATCGCGGCACCCAGGTGGGCCGGGTGGAGAGCGTCCATCTCGACGAGCACGGCGGGGTGAGCGCCATTCTGTCGCTCACCGACGATGTGAAGATCCCCTCGGACCTCGAAGCCCAGGTGCACAGCCAGACCGCGATCGGCGAACTGTTCGTCGAACTGTTGCCGCGCGCCGACGGCGGACCGTACCTGCGCAACGGTGACGTCATCGCATCCGACCGGACCACCGTGCCGCCGGATGTGAACAGCCTGCTCGACGCGACCAATCGAGGTCTGGACGCCATCCCGCGGGAGAACCTGCAGACCGCAGTGGATGAGGCCTACCAGGCTGTCGGCGGTCTCGGGCCGGACCTGTCCCGTCTGGTCAAGGGCTCCACCGCGCTGGCCATCGACGCGCGTGCGAACCTCGACCCGATCACCACGCTGATCGACCAGTCGAAGCCGGTGCTCGACACGCAGACCGACACCTCCGGCTCCATCCGGGCGTGGGCGTCGCACCTGGCGACCATCACCGGCCAGCTGCAATCCCAGGACCAGGCCGTACGGGGCGTGCTGACCCAGGGTCCGGGCGCCGCCGAGGAGGTCCGGGCGCTGTTCGACCGCTTGCAGCCCACCCTCCCGGTGGTGCTGGCCAGCCTGGTCAACATCAATCAGGTGGCTATCACCTACCAGCCGGCGCTGGAGCAGCTGCTGGTGCTGCTGCCGCAGGGCACGGCGACCTCACAGGCCATCGGCGCCGCGAACCGCAACACCAAACAGAGCTTCAAGGGTGCCTATCTGGACCTGAACCTGAACCTGAACCTGCCGCCGCCATGCACCACCGGATTCCTTCCGGCGCAACAGCAGCGGGTGGCCGCTGACGTCGACTATCCCGATCGACCGACCGGCGATCTGTACTGCCGTATCCCGCAGGACGCGGCGGGCAACGTGCGCGGCGCCCGTAACCTGCCGTGCGAAACCGTGCCCGGAAAACGCGCGCCGACGGTGAAGATGTGCGAGAGCACGGAGAACTACATTCCGCTCAACGACGGCTACAACTGGAAGGGCGACCCCAACGCGACATTGTCGGGGCAGGCCATCCCGCAATTGCCGCCGGGAACGCCTCCCGCACAGGCTGCGCCGCCCGTGCCTTCCGGAGCCCCGCCACCACCGCCCATCGCGGCCGCCGAATACGATCCCAGCACCGGCACGTACGTTGGACCCGACGGGCAGGTGTATACCCAGTCGAATCTGGCCCAGAGCGCGACCGAGGAGCAAACATGGCAGACGATGCTGCTACCCCCGAAGGGGCGGTAAGCGAGTCCGCGACGAAGGCAGAAGACACCACGGCGACCGAGGCCGAGCCCATTGACACCGCCGAGCCCATCGACACCGCCGAGGACATCGACGCGGCTGAGGCCGCCGAAGTCGGCGAGAGCCCTGCGGCGCCGGTCGGGTCGGAGCGTTCGCACGTGACGCTGGCGCTCATCGCGGGTCTGGTTCTCGTGCTGGCGCTCGGCGGGCTCACCGGCTGGCTGGGCTTCCGTGCCTATCAGTCCAAGCAGGTGGATGATCAGCGCAAGGTCTTCTTGCAGGTGGGCCGCCAGGGCGCGCTGAACCTCACGACGATCGACTTCGAACATGCCGATGCCGATGTGCAACGCATCCTGGACTCGGCCACCGGAACCTTCTACGACGACTTCCAGAAGCGCGCCGGCCCCTTCGTGGAGGTGGTCAAGCAGGCCAAGTCCAAGTCGGTCGGCACCGTGACCGAGGCCGGCCTGGAATCCGATACCGGTACCGAGGCCGAGGTGCTGGTGGCGGTGGCGGTGAAGACCTCCAATGCGGGGGCAGCCGAGCAGCAACCACGGTTGTGGCGGATGCGAATCACCGTGCAGAAGATGGGTGACGACGTGAAGGTGGCCAACGTGGAGTTTGTGCCGTGACCGAACCGAAGCACGACGGCCCCGAGAAGGCCGAGTTGACCGAATCGTCGGCGGTCGAGGAGACCGCAACCGATACGGCTCCGGAGGTCGAAGACACCGTCGAGGACACCCCCGAAGCTCCGGCCGTGCCGCAGCCGGCACGATCCCTGGACTGGAAGCGCGTGGTGGCCTTCGGTGTGCTGCCGGGGCTGGCCCTGGTGCTGGCGCTGACGGCGGGCTTTTTCAAGTGGCAGGACAACTCGGTGCGCGACGCCGACAAGGCCCGCGCCGAATCGGTCCAGGTGGCCAAGGACAGCACGGTCGCACTGCTGTCGTACAAGCCCGACACCGTCGAACAGCAGCTGGGTGCCGCGCGCGATCTGCTCACCGGCGACTTCCAGGAGTCCTACACCTCGCTGACCCATGATGTCGTCATCCCGGGTGCCAAGCAGAAGCAGATCTCTGCGGTGGCGACGGTTCCCGCGGCGGCATCGGTGTCCGCCGATCCCAACCACGCCGTGGTTCTGGTGTTCGTCAACCAGACCGTGGTGGTCGGGGCCGACGCGCCCACCGACACGGCCTCCAGTGTCCGGGTGACGCTGGAGAAGCACGGCGACCGCTGGCTGATCGCCAAGTTCGACCCGGTGTAGTGATGTCCTCGGGGCGATGAGCGTCGCGGCACAGCGGCTGGCCCCCGCCGACGCTCAGATGTTCTGGATGTCGGCGAAGATTCCCAACGACACCTTCCTGGTGTTCGGGTTCGACGGTGTGCCGGCCGATCTGGACCGGGCGCTCGATGACCTGATTGCGCGGGCCCGCACCAGCCCCGACCTGTCACAGCGCATCGAGGACTCCTCGCGGTGGCGTTACCCGAGTTGGGTGCCGTGCCCCGCCGACCGCTCCCGGTTCACGGTGCATGCGCCCGGCGAGCGCACCTGGGCCGGCTGCCTGGCGGCGGTGAGCGCGGTGGTCGACGATCAGCTCGATCCCCGGGTGACACCGTGGCGGTTGCACCTGTTCACCGGAATCGACGGGATCCCCGGTACCGCAGGCCCGGGCACCGTCGTGGCGCTGCAGATCACCCACGCCCTCGGCGGCGGCGGACGTACCTGCGCGCCGGCGGCGCTGATGTTCGGCCGGGTGGGCGATGTGCCACCGGTGATCCCGCCGCGCATCGCCCCGTTGTCCTTGCCCTGGCGCAGCGTGCAGGCCGCCCGAGCGTACCGAGAGTTGGTGCACGACACCGAATCCGGGTCGGTGCCGGCGGCCGCCCCGCCGCGGCCGCCGCTTCGCACGAACGCACCGCCGGCGGGGGCGCGTGCCATGCGGACCCTGGTGCGGCCGCGGTCGTCATTCTCCGGTGGCACGGTCACCGTGGTGGCGCTGGCCGGGATCGCCGAGGCTTTGGCCGCACAGTTGGGTGAGCTGGGGGAGGACGTATCCACTCTGGGTGCGGAGGTGACGATGACCAAAGCCGGTGCGCGCCAGGCCTACAACCACTTCGGCACGGTCGGGGTGGGGCTGTTTCCGGAGTTGGCGACTGCGGAGCGTCGCGCGGCCATCGCGGGTGAGCTGAAGGCGCGCCGCGCCCGGGCCGCGCACCCGGCGATGGGCGCCGCCGACCGCGCCTTCGCCGCCACGCCGGCGCCGTTGTTGCGTTGGGGGATAGGGAAATTCGACCCGGCCGTCCGGTCGGCGGCGGTCACCGGGAACACCGTGATGTCCAGCGTGAACTGCGGTGCGGCGGATTTCGGATTCGGTGGATCGCCGGTCCGGGTGGCTGCGGCGTTTCCGGGTCTGTCGCCGATGGTGGGCCTGACCCATTGCGTGACCGGGGTCGGCGACACCATCGCGATCAGTGTGTTCGCGGCCGAGTCGGCGATCGGCGACATCGACACCTACCTGCACCGCTTGGAGTCCACTTTCGCGTGATTTGTGCACGTTTACCGGCGGCGAGCACCGGTAAACGTGCACAAATCGCTAGGAGACGACGGCGGTGGCGGTGAGTTCCAGCAGCTGCTGCGGGTGGATGAAGCCCGAGCAGCCGATCCAGGTGCTCGTCGGCGGGTGCGCACCGACCCAGTCCTTGAGGATGGGCGTACATTCGGCCAGGGCCGGGACGTCGGTGGTGTAGATGGTCCACGCCACCAAGCCTTCTCGGCCCACCCCGACGGCGGCCAGCGACCGCTCCAGCACACCGAGCACATACACCAGTTGTTCGGCGAGAGTCGTACCCGCCACGTCCAGCTCGCCGGAGGCATCGGTCAGCGGCGCGATACCCGATACGTACACGGTGTCGTTGGCGACGATGCTCTGCACGATGCCCAGATCGTCGAAGAGTTTCGGGCTGAGGTAATCGATATCGGGGACGGATCGGGTGATCAGATCGGTCATGCGGGCACTGCCTCTCGGGTCTGCGGATCGGGATCTGTCTCGGGGGCCGGTTCGCGGCCGGGGTCGCTGATGATCAGGTTGGGGTCCAGGCGTTCGGGGAAGCGAATGGCGAGGTAGCCGAGGATGGCCAGTCCCACCGCCCACCAGGCTGCCACGCAATACCCCGCCATGCTCATGGGATAGGACAGCGCGGCAACGAAACTGAACGCGGTGATCCCCGCACCCGCACAGAACGTCGGGAACAGGAACAGCAGGCCCAGCACCGGGATCACCAGGTGGGTCAGCACCCGGAACTCCGAACGATGGAAGCGAAGGTAGTACACCGGACAGGCAATACAGACGGCCATATAGATCGGGAGCACGCCGACCGTCAGGACCGTGCCGGTGAACATGAAGCCCGAGACCGGGCCGAACACCAACCCGACACCGAGGGTGACCACGACGGCGAAGGTGAACACCACGGCGATGGCCGCGATCGGTGACTTGAACCGGCGATGGGTCTTCTTGAGGAAGTGGGGCAGGCTGCCGGCTCGTCCGAGGGCCCACGCTGTGCGGGTGGCCGCCATGGCGGCCCCGTTGGCGGAGGCCAGACCGGAACTGAGCAGTGTGATCAGCAGAATCACCCAGCCCGCTCCCCAGAAGGTGCGAGTGATCTCCATCCACGGGTCGCCGTCGCCATAGGCGAGGAATCCCGCGTAGCGGTCGGGCCCGAAGTACACGGCGGAGGCGTACGTGGTGATCACGAAGAAGATGCCGACCAGGACCACCGAACCGATGACCGCCCACTTGATGGTGCGGCGCGGATCGCGGGCTTCCTCGCCCAGGGGAGCGGCGGCATCAAATCCGATGAACGCCAGGAAGGCATAGACGGCGCCGGCGATGATGCCGCTGATTCCGCCGAAGCCGTCCACGTCGGCGTGGGTGGTCCAGAACACCGAGAGCGTATTGCGGTCGCCGGCGGCGACGATCATCCACACCGAGATCACCAGCATGACAATGATTTCGGCGGCGCCGAGCATCATTCCCACCCGGGTGCCGAACTGCGCGCCGAGATAGTTCATCACCAAGGCCAGACCGATACACGTCAGCGCTCCGATGATCCACCAGGCGGTGTAGCCCAGACCCATCGCACCGGTGAACGAGGTGCCCACCATGTTGCCGACCAGCAGGGCGAGGTAGGGCAACGCCGCGGCGTAGACGAGCAAGGTGCCCCAGCCCGTGAGGAATCCGGCACCGCCGTGGAATGCCGCGGCCAGGTAGGAGGACATCCCGGCGGCCGAGGTCACCCGTTTGGCCAGCTGGCCGATCGAGATGGCGACGAAAAGGCATCCCAGCAAGGCGAATACGACGGAGGCAGGCAGCGCCCCACCGGCGAATCCGGCACCGGCGATGACGGCGAACGCCGCACCCACGCCGGGTGCCATGGTCGCGATGGAGACGAATGTCGCTTCACCCAGGGTGACGCTGTTGCGGGCGAGTCCGTCGGTGTCGTCGGTGGTCATACCCGTGCGCCCGAGGTGTCGGAGATGGCGTTCATCAACGTGTTCGCCGAGTCCTGGCGGTCGGCGGCGGATCGCATATCGTCGACCGACAGGTAGCCGGTGACGTTGTCGCGCAGGACGGACAGCGGATCGGCGACATCGCCGACGTAGCCGATGGCGAAGCAGCCCAACTGATATCCCATGAGCTTGAGAAGATCGTCGTCGAGGGTCTGGGCGATCTCCGGCGGCGTGGACAGGTACTGGTTCTCCTCCTGGCGCACCCATCCGACGGCGTAGGTGATGTTGATCGCCTGCCGCACCTTGTCGGTGGTGGTGTTGGCTCCGCCGCCGTGGTAGATCTTCCCGTTGTAGAGCAGCACCGAGCCGCGCTCCATCTCGGCCGGGAGTGAATCCTCCTGGGAGAACTTCTCATTCGGTCCGAGGAGATGGCTGCCCGGGACCACCCGGGTGGCTCCCATCTCGGCGGTGTAGTCGCTCATCGCCCACAACGTGTTGCACTGGACCTGGTAGTCGGCGGGAAACGGGAAGAAATCCCACGCCAGTTCGTCGCGATGCAAGGCTTGTGCGGGTGATCCCGGGCCGATGGAGATGACCTGGGTCAGGTGCAGCTGGAACTTCGACGCATGACTGAGGTAGTCGCCGGCCACCGACAGGATGGTGGGGTGGGCGACCAGTTCGCGCGCGGCGGTCGAACGTGCGATGAGTGAACCGGTGCGCCGGGTCTTGACGCCGAGGAAGTCGTCCGCGCCGTAGTCCGTGCCCTCGATGTAGGGGGTGAGTTGATCGGCGACCAGGTCCATGTGGGACCCGGGTACCAGGTTGTCGATGATCACATAGCCGTCTTCCCGGAGGGCTCGGGTGATCTGCTCGGGGCTGGCGGTGGCGGGAAGGTGGTTGAGCTCTGGCACGTCGTGACTCCCAAGGACGAGGTAGTAATTTCAGACTCCAGTCTGAACTGGAGTCTGTTTCAGGAGTGCTTCGCGGCGTAACGAGACGGTAAATCCGACTAGAGTCACATTCATGGCCGAAACGATGCGCAGGTTGCCCGCTCAGCGGCGCAGTCGGGAGACGGTGCAGCGCATCCTCGACGCTGCCGAAAGCCTGCTCGTCACAGTCGGATACGAGCGCGCCGTGGAATCGCCGGCGCTGCTGGTGGAGAAGTCCGGTGTCAGCAAGGGCGCGTTCTACGCCTACTTCACCAGTCCCGACATGGCGATGGAGACTTTGGCGCTCGACTATATGGAGCGGTCCACTGCGATGGCGGACGATTTCGCCGCGGAGGACTACGGCAGCTGGGAAGAGGTGACGGCCCGGGCGATCTCGACCTACAGCGGCTACTACCGCAATCCTGCCGTGCGCGAACTCTGGCTCAACGGGCATCTGTCGCCCGTGGCCGTCGCCGCGGACGAGCGGGCCAACCTGTACATCGCCACCAAACTCTGGGAGACGCTGCGGCGTATCGAACCCGAACGCACCACGCGCCTGGAGGTGGTGCACTGCGCGGTGGCCATCGAGATCCTGGACTACCTGCTGCGCTTCGCGTTCCGGCACGAGCCCGACGGCAACGCGCAGTTGATCGCCGAATCGATCGTGGCGATGACCGAATATCTGCGCACCCGGATCGGATAGGTCGCGCCCGCAGATCTCCGGTGCGGCTACTGCGCCGTGCGCAACGCCTCGATCGCGACGTCGAGCGCGTGCTCAAGATAGGACAGGTCGCCGGTGGCCAACAGGATGCCGACCCCGCCCTGGATGCCGGCCAGCAGTGCCGCGGAACTCGTGCCCGCGTCGACCCGCGTGGAGATCTTGGCCTGCGCCTGCATGTTCCGGATGCCGTCGGCGATCTCGTCATGCCACTGTCGCATCAGTGTGGTCGTGACGGCCTGGGCCCCCGGGGTGGTGCGGCCGATCTCGGACATCAGCATGCTCAGCGGGCAGCTCTGCCCCTGCCGGCGGTAGCGGTCGACCACCGCATCCCGCCAGCGTTGCCATGCCGCCCACGAGTTGAGTGCACCCAGGTGCGGTTGTTGGTCGGCGAGCACCTGCTGGGCTTCGTGCTGGGCCACCGCGAGGAGCAGCTGTTCCTTGCCGCCCGGAAAGTAATGGAACAGCTGGCTCTTTGAGGTGTTGGTGCGGGCTCGGATGTCGTCCAGGGTGGTCAGTGTCACGCCGCGGTCCCGGATCTCGGCGGCCGCACCCGCCACGATCCGGTCTCGGGTGGCGGCGCCTTTCGGGGTCAGGGTGGCCGTCAGATTTTGGACTTGCGGGTCCATTTTCATCGGACTACTTGTGGACTCATGAGTCCAAACAATACGCGGTTCTCCGACCGCAGAGCATTGGTCACGGGGTCCACCGGCGGCCTCGGCGTCGCCATCGCCAAGGCACTGGCGGCGGAGGGTGCGATCGTCATCGTCAGTGGCCGCGACAAGGCCAGGGGCGACGCCGTCGTCGCCGATATCCGGGCCCGCGGCGGGTGCGCCGACTTCGTCGCCGCCGATCTCGGCGCGGGGGAGGCGGAGGTGCGCCGCCTCGCGGAGGCGGCCGGACCGGTCGACATCCTGGTGAACAACGCCGGCGTCTGGTCGTTGCCCCTGCCCACCGCGGAGGTGTCCGAGGAGGCGTTGCTGGCGTCCTATCGGACCAACGTCATCGCGCCGTTCCTGCTGACCGCCGCGCTCGCGCCGGAGATGGCGCGGCGCGGCGGGGGAGCGGTGGTGAACATCGGTTCCATCACCGGCCTGATCGGCGGGGACAAGTCGGCGCTCTACAGCTCGACGAAGGCTGCCGTGCACTCGTTGACCAAATCCTGGGCCGCCGAGTACGGGCCGGCCGGGGTGCGGATCAACGCCGTCGCGCCCGGCCCGATCGCCACCGACCGCGCGCTGGAGGCTGCCGATCACGTCGGTCCGGTGCTGGCGCGTATTCCGTCCCGCCGGATGAGCACCCCGGAGGAAGTCGCCGCGGCGGTGCTCTTCCTGGCCGGTGACGACGCTGCGAACATCCACGGCGCGGTGCTCAGTGTGGACGGGGGCTGGGCGGCCGTGTAACAGATGGCCTAGATTCTGTTACGTGGCTTCTCCCGCTTTCGACACTGCGATCCTGGTCCTGCGTGTGGTGCTCGGTCTGACGATGGCCGCCCACGGCTACAACAAGTTCTTCGGCGGCGGGCGCATCCCGGGCACCGCGGGCTGGTTCGACAGCATCGGGATGAAGCCCGGCCTGTTCCACGCCCGGGTGGCAGCGACCACCGAGATCGCCGCGGGCGTCGGGCTGGCCCTCGGGCTGCTCACGCCCGTGCCGGCCGCCGGTTTCGTCGCCCTGATGCTCGTGGCCGCATGGACGGTGCACCGGCACAACGGCTTCTTCATCGTCAAGGAGGGCTGGGAGTACAACCTCGTCCTGGCGGTGTCGGCCGTCGCCATCGCGGGTACCGGTGCGGGTCGCTACAGCCTGGACCACCTGCTGTTCTCCCGCACGGACCTCTACGCCTATCTGCACGGCTGGTGCGGCCTGGCGATCGCCGTGGTGCTCGGCCTGGCCGGCGGCGTCGGCCAGTTGGTCATTTTCTTCCGTCCGCCCGCCAAGACCGGATGAGTGTGAGGGGTTAGCTCCGCGCTTTTGTGGTATTCGCTACGGTGTGCACGGGAGTGACTGAGAGCACACCCAGCGCGGATCGAGGGAACTGCCCGGGGGGCAGTGTCGCAACCTCAGATCCGGGCCGGCGCTCTCTAGACTCCCGAAGGTATCGGCGGAAATGATACGAAGAGCGGGCTGACGTGGCACTGAAGGTTGAGGACTACCTCAGCGAGAGTGGCCAGATCGAGCTGCCGAGGGATACGACGATATGTACGTATCTCGACCGCAACTTCGAGGCTGCCTCGCCCGCGGTCGCGTATCGGTACCTGGACTACGGTCCAGACCGAAGCGTCCGGCGGATCGACCTGTCGTGGCAGCAGATGCGGTCACGCGTGTCGGCTGTGGGTGCGCGGTTACAGCAGATCACCGAGCCCGGCGACCGGGTGGCCATCCTGGCGCCCCAGGGTGTGGATTACGTGGTGGCCTTCTTCGCCGCGATCAAGGCCGGCTGCATCGCGGTGCCGCTCTTCGCGCCCGAGATGGCCGGGCAGGCCGAACGTCTCGACAACGTCATCGGTGATGCACAACCCACCGTCGTGCTGACAACCTCCAGCGCCGCCGAGATCGTCCGGGATTGTCTTCGCCGCCGGGCCGTCCGGTTGCGGCCCCGCATGATGGCTGTCGACGAGGTCCCCGAAACTCTGGCCACCGAGATCCGGCCGGTGCCGATCGGGATGGACGACATCGCCTACCTGCAGTACACCTCGGGGTCCACCCGTAAGCCGGCGGGCGTCGAGATCACCCACCGGTCGGTGTGCACGAACGTGCTGCAGATGGTGCTGTCGGTCGGACTGGACTTCGATATCCGCAGCGTCAGCTGGCTGCCGCTGTTCCACGACATGGGCCTGCTCATGATCATGTTCCCGGCGCTGTGCGGCGGGCACATCACGTTGATGTCACCGGCCGCCTTCGTGCGCAGGCCCTACCGGTGGATCAAAGAGCTCGGCTCCGATACCGAATCCGGGCGCACCTTCGCCGCGGCCCCGAATTTCGCGTTCGATCTCGCGGCGACCCGCGGTCTGCCCCCGGACGGCGAGTCGCTCGACCTCAGCAATGTCGCCGGACTGATCAACGGTTCCGAGCCGGTCAGCGCCGACTCCATCGCGCGCTTCAACGAGGCGTTCGCCCCCTACGGTCTGTCGCCGACTGCCGTCAAACCGTCGTACGGCCTGGCCGAGGCCACCCTGTTCGTCTCCACCACCGACCCGGATGCCGCACCGCGGGTGATCTACCTCGATCGCTACGAACTCGGATTCGGCCACGCGGTGAAGACGACGCCCACCTCGCCGACGGCCACCACGCACGTCTCCTGTGGGCATGTCGCCCCGAGTCAGTGGGCCGCGATCGTCGATGCGGCGACCGGTGCCGAACTGCCCGACGGCGAGGTCGGCGAGGTCTGGCTGCACGGCGACAACATGGGTGCCGCCTACTGGCGCAGGCCCCAGGAAACCGACGCGACGTTCCGCAACAAGCTGGAATCCGCGCTGCCCGAAGGCAGTCACGCCGAGGGCGCTCAGCCCGATGCGCTGTGGCTGCGCACCGGTGATCTCGGCGTCTATCTCGACGGTGAACTGTTCATCACCGGACGCGTCAAGGACGTGCTCATCGTCGACGGCCGCAACCACTACCCGCAGGACATCGAACACACGGTGGCCGAGGCGACGCCGGCCGTGCGCGCCGGATTCGTGGTGGCGTTCTCCATACCCCGCGGCACCAGCGAAGGCCTCGTCATCGTGGCCGAGCGAGCTCCCGGCCACGGGCGTGCCGACCCGGAAACGGTGACCGCGGATATCCGCGCGGCGGTGTCCCGCGGTCACGGCCTGGCGGTCGCCGACATCCGGTTGGTGAGCGCGGGTGCGGTGCCACGGACCACCAGCGGGAAGCTGGCCCGGCAGGCCGCACGCGCCGAATATCTGGCCGGTGCCTTCGGGAAGCGCGAGTCTCAGGGATAGCCGGTTTGCGCGCCTGACCTGTGCTTCGCCGTTCTGGGCGAACTGATTCCCTCGATTTAGAACACGTTCTAGTCTGTCTGGCATGGGCTTTTTGAAACAGGAAACGCCGCAGATCGACTTCGAGACCTGGAGTAAGGGCACCCGCTCGGAGAAGATCATCCCGATGGCCCGGCACTGGGCCGAGGTCGGTTTCGGCACCCCGGTGGCCCTGCACCTGTTCTACGTCGTCAAGATCCTGCTCTACATCCTGGGCGGCTGGCTGGTGGTCTTGACCACCACCGGGATCAGCGGATTCACCGATGTCGCGCACTGGTACACCGAGCCCATCGTGTATCAGAAGGTCGTCTTCTACACGATGCTGTTCGAGGTGGTCGGTCTGGGCTGTGGCTTCGGGCCGCTCAACAACCGCTTCTTCCCGCCCATGGGTTCGGTGCTGTACTGGCTGCGGCCCAAGACGATTCGGCTGCCGCCGTGGCCCGGACGGGTCCCGCTGACCGCCGGTGACACCCGCACCCCCGTCGACGTCGTTCTCTACGGGGCACTGCTGGTGGTGCTGCTCATCGCGATCTTCAGCGACGGCACCGGGCCGATCCCCGCGCTCGGCTCGACCGTCGGGGTGCTACCGGTCTGGCAGACCGCGACCGTCGTCGGCCTGCTCGCGTTGGCCGGCCTGCGCGACAAGGTGATCTTCCTGGCCGCCCGCGGTGAGGTGTACGGCTCGCTGGCGGTGTGCTTTCTGTTCGCGGGCGCCGATATCGTCATCGCCGCCAAACTGGTCTGCCTGGTCATCTGGCTGGGTGCGGCGACCTCAAAACTCAACAAGCACTTCCCGTTCGTCATCTCCACGATGATGAGCAACAACCCGGTGTTCCGGCCGCGCTGGATCAAACGGATGTTCTTCGAACGCTTCCCCGACGATCTGCGTCCGGGCCGCCCGTCCCGGTTCCTTGCGCATTTCTCCACCGCCATCGAAGGCCTGGTGCCGCTGGTGCTGTTCTTCTCGCACGGCGGTTGGCCCACCTACATCGCCGCATTCGTCATGCTGTGCTTCCACTTCGGCATCCTGAGCTCGATCCCGATGGGTGTGCCACTGGAGTGGAACGTCTTCATGATGTTCTCGGTGCTCACGCTGTTCGTCGGGCACGCCGGCGTCGGGCTCGGTGACCTGCAAAGTCCATGGCCCATCGTGCTTTTCGTGGTGGTTGCCGGCACCGTGGCCGTGGGCAACATGTTTCCGCGCAAGGTGTCGTTCCTGCCCGGTATGCGCTACTACGCCGGCAACTGGGACACCTCGCTGTGGTGCATCAAACCGTCGGCCGACGAGAAGATCGCCAAGGGCGTCGTCGCCATCGCCAGCATGCCCGCCGCCCAGCTGGAGAAGTTCTACGGCAGCAAGGAGGCCGCCCAGATCCCGCTCTACATGGGATACGCGTTCCGCTCGTTCAACACACACGGCCGTGCGTTGTTCACCCTGGCGCACCGCGCGATGGCCGGTCACAACGAGGACGACTACACGCTGACCGACGGCGAGCGCATCGTGAGCACCGCCATCGGTTGGAATTTCGGCGACGGCCACATGAGCAACGAACAACTGGTGGCCGCGCTCCAGGCGCGCTGCCACTTCGAGCCCGGCGAGGTGCGCATCGTCATGCTCGACGCACAGCCCATCCACCACCAGACGCAGCGCTACCGCCTCGTCGACGCCGCCACCGGGGAATTCGAGTCCGGCTACGTGAAGGTCGCCGACATGGTGGTCCGCCAACCGTGGGACGACGATGTGCCCGTCTACGGCGTGGCGCCCCCGGCGAACAGATAGAACTGTCGGTATGGCGATCGACACCCCACTGCTCGGCGAGCTGGCCGACCTGTATCGCGAGTTGCACCGCGACCCCGAACTGTCGGGTCAGGAACATGCCACCGCGCAGCGGGTGGTCACCGCGCTCACCGGTGTCGGAGCGGAGATCACCGCGGGTGTCGGGGGTACCGGCGTGGTGGCGGTGCTGCACAACGGCGACGGACCGGTGGTTATGCTGCGTGCCGATATGGATGCGCTCCCGGTCCGGGAGAACACCGGATTGCCTTATGCCAGTACCAAAACCGTGCCGGACGGCAGTGGTGGCCAGGTACCGGTGGCCCACGCCTGCGGGCACGATATGCACACCGCGGCCCTGGTCGGTGCGATACAGACGCTGGCGGCCACCCGCGATCAGTGGTCCGGAACCGTGCTCGCGGTGTTCCAGCCGGCCGAGGAGCTCGTCAGCGGTGCGCGCGCCATGCTCGACGACGGGCTGTTCGAGCGTTTTCCCAAGCCTTCGGTCGTGCTCGGTCAGCACGTCGGCCCGTTGCCGGCCGGCGTGATCGGTTTCGGGACCGGAGCGATCATGGCGGGTAACGATGCGGCGGAGGTGACGCTCTACGGCCGCGGCGGACACGGGTCGTCACCGGAGCACACGGTTGACCCCGTGGTGATGGCCGCCGCGGTGGTGATGCGGCTGCAGACCATCGTGGCCCGGGAGGTGCCGTCGCATGAGCAGGCGGTGGTGACGGTGGGACGCCTGCACGCCGGAACCAAAGAGAACATCATCCCCGACACCGCCGAACTCGGGATCAGCATCCGGACGTACTCACCGGAACGCCGGGCGGCGGTCCAGGCGGCGATCGAGCGGATCGTGCGGGCCGAGACGGCGGCCGCCGCGGCCCCGCGCGAGCCGGACGTGCACTGGACGGTCAGCGCGCCGGTGCTGATCAGCGATCCGGCCGCGACCGAGAAAACCGTGGGTGCCCTGCGGGCGCATTTCGGGCCGGACAAGGTGTGGCCGCTGCCGCCGCTGTCGGCCAGTGAGGACGTCGGGGTGTTCGGCAACGCCATCGGGGTGCCGACGGTGTTCTGGTTCTGGGGCGGCGTGGCCATGCAGACCTTCACCGACGCCTTCGCCAAGGGAGAGCTGCCGCCGACGAACCACTCGCCGGAGTTCGCGCCGGTGCTGGAGCCGACGCTGGCGGCCGGGGTCGAGGCGCTGACCGTCGCCGCCCGGACCTGGCTGGCTGCCCGCCCTGGAACGCCTAACCCATGACGTCGCGGACCTTGACGGTCTCCATGCCCTTCAGCAGCAGATCGCGTGCGGTATCCAGGTGCTTGCGCCAATGCGCCTCGGCGGCCGCACCGTCACCGGAACGCATCAGCGTCATGAGTCGTCGGTAGGACCGCATCAACAGGTCGTAGTCCGATTTGGACAGCGGACGGTTTTCCTTCATTGCGAACGCGGTGTGGCGCACCGTGATCTCGTGCAGCATGCCGGCGATGATGGTCAGCGTCGCATTACCGGACAGCTCCACGACGCGGCGGTGGAAGTCGCCGGTGGTCTCGGCCATCCGGCCGGTTTCGCGCCCGGACGGCACGTAGTCGGTGAGCATCGTCTCCAACTCGTCGAAAGCCGCGGTATCGCCGGCCTCGGTGAGCAGACGCACCGCCATCGGCTCGACGGCCGCACGGGCGGTCATCACATCGGCGATGGTCGCGCCGGACAACTCCAGCAGCAGCCCGGCAGGGCGGGCCACGATCTCCGGCCCGGGCACCCGCACCCGGGCGCCGGTGCGCGAACCGCGGCGCACCTCGACGAGTCGTTCGGACTCCAGTACCCGCACCGCTTCGCGCAGGGTGGGGCGACTCACCCCGAAATGGGCCATCAACTCGGCCTCGTTCGGCAGGAAGTCACCATCTTTGAGCTGCCCGTCCACCACCATGCGACGTAGTGTGCCGGCGACGAGTTCGGCGGTTTTCGGGCTGCGGATGGGGCCGCCACTCGACGATGGAACGGCATTGGGGCCGATCATCGGCGATAACGGGGTGGACTGCGCCACCGGAGCCTCCTACGCATACGTGAACCGGCTTGGCGCCAGCTGGTGAACTCAGTAAACCATGTCTGCTACAGCAGGTGGGCGATGTCAGGTCTACCAACCAGTAGGTTGACCTAGTAAACCTTCTGATCTAGGTTGCATTTTAAGTCCACCCCCATGCGACTTTTGCAAACGCCAACACACCTTCGAAGGAGAAGTTCATGGCTGAAGCGGTCATCGTCGAGGCAGTGCGGTCCCCAGTCGGGAAGCGCAACGGAGCCCTGTCCGGGGTGCACCCCGCCGAATTGTCGGCGCAGGTGCTCAACGGTCTGGTGCAGCGCGCCGGGATCGACCCGGGACTCGTCGACGACGTCATCTGGGGCTGTGTCATGCAGGCCGGTGAGCAGGCGCTCGACATCGCCCGCACTGCCGCGCTGACCGCCGGGTGGCCCGAGACGGTTCCCGGTGTCACGGTGGACCGCCAGTGTGGTTCCAGTCAGCAGTCGTTGCACTTCGCCGTCGCCGGTGTGATCGCCGGTCACTACGACGTCGTGGTGGCCGGTGGTGTCGAGGCGATGTCGCGCACCCCGATGGGCTCCTCGCTGGCCAACGGCGGTCATCCCTACCCGGAGGCCTTCCTCGCGCGCTACGACCACAAGTCCCCCAACCAGGGTGTGGGTGCCGAAATGGTCGCCGAACGGTGGGGCTTCTCGCGCACCGAGCTCGACGAGTTCTCCCTGCGGTCGCATGAGAAGGCTGCCGTTGCACAGGATTCCGGTGCTTTCAAGGATCAGATCGTCGGAATCAAGGATCAGGAAGGCAACGTCGTCTTGGAGGACGGCGGCATCCGCCGCGGCGGCACCGTCGAGTCCATGGCCGGTATCAAGCCCGCCTTCAAGGAGGACGGTGTGATCCACGCCGGTAACTCCAGCCAGATCTCCGACGGTTCGGCGGCGCTGCTGATCACCTCGGCGGAGAAGGCAAAAGAGCTGGGCCTCAAGCCCCTTGCCAAGGTGCACACCGCGGTGCTCGCCGGTGCCGACCCGGTCATCATGCTGACCGCGCCCATCCCGGCCACCCAGAAGGCGCTGGCCAAGTCCGGCCTGAGCGTCGACCAGATCGGTGTCTTCGAGGTCAACGAGGCGTTCGCCCCGGTGCCGATGGCATGGCTGAAGGATATCGGCGCCGACGAAGCCAAGCTCAACCCCAACGGCGGCGCCATCGCACTCGGCCACCCGCTCGGCGGATCCGGTGCCCGCATCCTCACCACGCTGCTGTACCACATGCGGGACAACAACATTCAGTACGGCCTGCAGACCATGTGTGAAGGTGGCGGCCAGGCCAACGCGACCATCCTCGAGCTGCTGTGAGCGACGAACAGCAGTCGGGAGCGCTTGTAGAACGGCGCGGTAACGTCCTGATCATCACGATCAACCGGCCCGAGGCGCGCAATGCGATCAACGCCTCGGTGTCCATCGGTGTCGGCGACGCGCTGCAGGCCGCGCAGGACGATCCCGAGGTACGGGTGGTCATCCTCACCGGTTCGGGCGACAAGGCGTTCTGTGCCGGTGCGGACCTCAAGGCCATCTCGCGCGGGGAGAACCTGTTCCACCCCGATCACCCGGAGTGGGGTTTCGCCGGCTACGTGCGGCATTTCATCGACAAGCCGACCATCGCCGCGGTCAACGGCACCGCCCTGGGCGGAGGCACCGAACTGGCCCTGGCCAGTGACCTGGTGGTGGCCGAGGAACGCGCGAAATTCGGTCTGCCCGAGGTGAAACGCGGCCTGATCGCCGGTGCCGGCGGCGTGTTCCGCATCGTCCAGCAGCTGCCGCAGAAGCTGGCGCTGGAGCTGGTCTACACCGGCGAGCCGCTGTCCTCGGCGGATGCGCTCAAGTGGGGCCTGATCAATAAGGTGGTGCCGGACGGCACCGTCGTGGAGGCGGCCGTGGAACTGGCCGAACGTATTGCGGTCAACGCGCCGTTGGCCGTTCGGGCCAGCAAGCGGGTGTCCTACGGCGCCATCGACGGCGTGGTCGCCGCCGATGAGCCGTTCTGGAAGCAGACCTTCGGAGAGTTCGCCACCCTGCTCAAGACCGAGGACGCACAAGAGGGTCCACTCGCCTTCGCGCAGAAGCGCGAACCCGTCTGGAAAGCGAAGTAATGAAGAGACTGGTTTTCGAAACCGAACACGAGCAGTTCCGGGAGACCGCCAAGCAGTTCCTGGAAAAGGAGTGCCTGCCCAACGTCGAGAAGTGGGAGGCCAACCGCCTGGTCGACCGCGAAGCTTATGTGGCCGCAGGCAATTACGGACTGATCGGGTTCAACATGCCCGAGGAGTACGGCGGCGGCGGTGTCGACGACTTCCGGTTCAACGCCGTCATCGTCGAAGAGTTCTCCAAGTTCGGTCTGGCCTGCCCGAGCCTGACCCTGCAGAACGACATCGTCGGTCCGTACTTCACCAACCTGGCCACCGAAGAGCAACTGAAGCGCTGGATGCCCGGCTTCGCCAGCGGCGAGCTGATCGGCGCCATCGCCATGAGTGAGCCCGGCGCGGGCAGCGACCTGGCCGGCATTCGCACCACGGCCGTCCGCGACGGTGACGACTGGATCATCAACGGCTCCAAGACGTTCATCTCCGCGGGTATCAATTCCGACCTGGTCATCGTGGTGGCCCGGACCGACCCGGAGGCCGGGCACAAGGGCTTCTCACTGCTGGTGGTCGAGCGGGACATGCCGGGCTTCACCCGGGGCCGCAAGCTCGACAAGATCGGCCAGCATGCCGCCGACACCGCCGAGCTGAACTTCGAGGACGTCCGCGTCCCGGCCACCAACTTGCTGGGTGTCGAAGGCAAGGGCTTCTATCACCTGATGGAAAACCTTCCCTCGGAACGGCTTTCGATCGCCATCGCCGGTGTTGCCGGCGCACGGGCCACCTTCAACGAGACGCTGCAGTACATCAAGGATCGCAAGGCTTTCGGTCAGCCCATCGGCAGCTTCCAGAACAGCCGCTTCGTGATGGCCGAGCTGGACACCGAACTCGATATCGCCGAGCAGTACGTCGACCGGTGCCTGCGGGCCGTCGTCGACAAGGAACTCACCGCGGTTCAGGCGTCCAAAGCCAAGTGGTGGTGCACCGAGCTCGGCAAGAAGGTCGTCGATCAGTGCCTGCAGCTGCACGGCGGCTACGGCTATATGAACGAGTACCGGGTGGCCAAGGATTACGTCGATGTCCGCATCCAGACGATCTACGGCGGCACCACCGAGATCATGAAAGAGATCATCGGCCGGGACCTGGGCCTGTAGGCCCGTCCGGACAACGAGAAGCGGCGCCCACCGTCACCGGTGGGCGCCGCTATTCGTAGCTGCGACGGCGGATTACCGCGGCGGGGCCACGGTGGTGGTCGTCGTGGTCGTCGTGGTCGTCACCGGAGTCTCGGCGGCCGGGGTGGACGTCGCGGTCGTCTCGGTCGCGGACGTGGTCTCCGTCGAAGAGGTCGACGTCGGGGTGGCGGTCACGACCTCGGGGGCCTGGGCCGGGTCCAGCACGGTGTCGAGGATGTAGACCCGCATGTTCTCGGCCTTGATGCCACCGCAGGTGACCTTGGCGTCGTTGACGGTGATATCGCCGCCCTTGCCCTTGACCACGACGGGCTTGCCCTGCTGCGTGTACATGGTGCCGTGGATGTCGTCGGGGCCCAGGATGCCGAGGACCATGTGGTAGTACACCAGCGCGGTCAGCTTCGCGGGATCGGCCTTGATCGCCTCGAGTTGGGCCGGATCCAGCTTGGCGAACGCGTCGTTGCTGGGTGCGAACACCACGTACGGACCGTTGTCCAGCACGCTGGAGACGTTCACGGCGGGATTCAGCTGTCCGGAGACGGCCTGACTGAAGGTGGAGATCTCCGGGATGGCCGCCAGCGCGGCGGACGACCCCTCCTTGGCCAGGCTTTCCAGCGAGCCGGGGCCTGAGGCGACGGACTTGATGCCCGCGTCGCAGGCGGGTCCCTGCGGCGTGGGAATCGGAGCCGTCGGGGTGGTCGTGTCGGCGTGCGCCGTCACCGCGGCGGACAGGGCGATCGCCGCGGATACGACGACGCCACCGATGAGCTTGCCTGTGCGTGCTTGCACGTGAGTTCCTCCATCTCGTGCCTGGTCCAGGTGCGTGAAGCTGGGCGGCGAGGATGGGCGGGGACCTAGGTGCGCGCAGTGCGCACTCACCATCAGCTAACCGATCCATCCATGCCTCGGCGTCCCCGCGGCGCCGATTGCATGCTATTCGTCCCGGCTGGAGGAACAAAAACGAGGACAGCTCAGCGCTGGCCGATTCGGGTGCGGCGGACCGCCCCGCAAAGTCCTGCGGCGATGAGGCACAATCCGGCTGCGAGATAAAACGCCAGGTCATAGTTGCCCTGCAGGTCCCGGATCCACCCGGCACCGGCCGCAGCGACGGCCGCGCCCAACTGATGGGATGCGAACACCCAGCCGAACACCACGGGGGTGCGGGCACCGAAGTACTCGCGGCAGAGCACGATCGTCGGCGGCACGGTGGCCACCCAGTCCAGCCCGTAGAAGATGACGAACACCCAGGTGCTCGGTTCGGCGTGGGGGGACAGCAGCGAGGGCAGCAGTACCAGCGACAACCCGCGTCCGGTGTAGTAGACGACCAGCAGCAGCCGGGGGTCGACCCGGTCGGTGAGCCAGCCGGAGAACACGGTGCCCAGCACGTCGAGCACGCCGATGGTCGCCAGCAGGCCCGCGGCCACCGTCGTGGGCATGCCGTGATCGTTGGCCGCCGGGATGAAATGCGTGCCGATCAGGCCGTTGGTGGTCATCCCGCAGATCGCGAAGCTGACGGCGAGCAGCCAGAACGCTCGGGAGCGCAGCCCGATCCGCAGCCCCTCGAACGCCGCGGCGAACGTGCCGGTGGGGAGCACCTCGGGTTTGCGTGCACCGGAATCAAAGGGGTCGGCGCCATAGGCCGTCAGCCCCAGGTCCTGCGGGTAGTTGCGCATGAACAACGCGACCAGCGGTACCACCGCGACCGCCGCCGCGGCGACGATGAGCGAAGCCCAGCGCCAGCCGTGGTGGATGGTCACCGCGGCCACCACCGGCAGGAAGACGAGCTGACCGGTGGCGCTGGCCGCTGTCAGGACACCGGTGACCAGTCCGCGCCGGGCCTCGAACCAGCGGGTGGCGATGGTCGCGACGAAACCCATCGAGATGGCGCCGGTGCCCAATCCGACGAGTACGCCCCACAGCAGCACCAGCTGCCAGCTGGCCGTCATGAGCACGCTGAGCGCCGAGCCGGCCGCGATCAAGGTGAGGGCCCCGGTGAGCACCGGGCGCACCCCGAACCGGTCCATCAGGGCCGCGGCGAACGGGGCGGTGAGGCCGTAGAGCGTCATGTTGACCGCCATCGCCGCGCCGACCGTGCCGTGGCTCCAGCCGAATTCGTGATGCAGCGGGTTCATCATCACCCCGGGCACCGACCGGAAGGCCGCCGCGCCGAGGATGGCGATGAAACTGACCGCGGCGACCACCCAGGCCCAATGCAGGCGTGTTCGCGTACCGAGAAGTGTCACCGGCTCACTGTCGCGGAAACCGGGCCGCCCGCCTAGTGGCACAAACGACACGATTCATCAAAAACATGCCAGACTGGCGTGATGCATCGTGTCGCCGTCCTGCTGCTGGCGCCCGTGGTGGGTTTCGACGCCACCATCGCGCCGACCCTGTTCGGGACCGCGGCGGGCGGCGACGGTGAGCCCTTGTACGAGGTGACGACGTGTGCCGTCGAGCCGGGGCCCGTCGCGTCCACCAACGGTTTCGCGATCGTGCCCACCGCCGGCCCGGAGGCGCTGGACACCGCCGACACCGTCGTCATCCCCGGCACGCGTTACCCGCCGGCGCGAACCGGCGGCGGCGTCGAGGACGCCGTGGCCGCCGCGTTCGCCCGGATCCGGCCCGGCGCCCGCGTGGTGTCGATCTGCACCGGCGCGTTCGTGCTGGCCGCGGTGGGCCGGCTGGACGGCCGGACCGTGACGACCCACTGGAAGTATGCCGACACCTTGCGCGAGCTCTACCCGGCGGTCCGGGTGGACGAGAACGTGCTGTTCGTCGATGACGGTGACGTGCTCACCTCGGCCGGACTGGCCGCGGGAATCGACTTGTGCCTGCACATTATTCGGTGTGATCACGGTGTGCAGGTGGCCACCGCGGTCGCCCGTCACTGCGTGGTGCCACCGTGGCGGGAAGGTGGCCAAGCGCAGTTCATCGACCGGCAGGTGCCGGCGGGGGACCACGCCTCGACGGCGGCCACCCGGGCCTGGGCGCTGGCGCACCTGACCGAAGAACTCACCGTGCAAACCCTGGCCCAGCATGCCCATATGAGCCTGCGGACGTTCAACCGCCGGTTCCGCGAGGAGACCGGCGAGGCGCCGGGCAACTGGATCCGGCAGCGCCGTATCGACCGGGCCCGGGAACTGCTGGAGTCCAGGGATATTCCGGTCGACGAGGTGGCCCGGCTGTCGGGGCTGGGTACCGGCGGCAACCTGCGCCACCATCTGCGCCGCGGGATGGGGATGTCCCCGTCGAGCTACCGCAAGGTGTACCAGGGCGCCTGAATGCGGTGGCTCAGCATTCGACGACGTTGACCCCCACGTTGATGGCCAGCCCGCCCGTCGAGGTCTCCTTGTACTTGGCGTGCATATCCGCTCCGGTGGTGCGCATGGTCTCGATGACCTGATCGAGGCTGACCCGGTGGCTGCCGTCGCCGCGCAACGCCATGCGGGCGGCGTTGATCGCCTTGCCGGCTGAGATGGCATTGCGTTCGATACAGGGGATCTGAACCAGCCCGGCGATCGGATCGCAGGTCAGTCCGAGGCTGTGTTCCATGGCGATCTCGGCCGCGTTCTCCACCTGGTGTGTGGTGCCGCCGAGGATTTCGGCCAGTCCCGCAGCGGCCATGGCTGCCGCCGACCCGACCTCGCCCTGACACCCGACCTCGGCTCCGGAGATCGACGCGCGCTCCTTGAACAGTGATCCGATGGCAGCCGCGGTGAGCAGGAACCGGACCGCGGTGTCGTCCGGGTCAGCCGTCCCGGCGCGGGTGTAGTGGGTGGCGTAGTGCAGCACGGCGGGGATGATGCCGGCCGCTCCGTTGGTCGGAGCCGTGACGATGCGCCCGCCGGAAGCGTTCTCCTCGTTGACCGCCAGCGCGATCAGATTCACCCAGTCTTCGGCGAATTCCGCTGTGCGCTCCGGATCTTCGGCGCTGAGACTGTGGTACCAGGCCTTGGCCCGCCGCCGCACCTGCAGCACTCCGGGCAGCACGCCGTCGCGGGCGATGCCGTTGCGGGCACTCTCGGCCATGACATCGCGCAGGTGCAGCAGGTTCTTCCGGACATCCCCCTCGGAGCGGCAACATCGTTCGTTGCTCATGGCGACCGCGCTGATGGTGAGTCCCTTGTGCGCGCAGAGTTCGAGCAGTTCTCGACCCGAGGCGTACGGCAGCGGGGTGGCGCAGCGGTGGTCGGTGCCGGCGTCGGGGCTGTCCTCGGTGACGACGAACCCGCCCCCGATGGAGTAATAGGTCTGGGTGGACAGCACCTCGCCGCGGGAATTGAAGGCGCTCAACGTCATTGCGTTGGGATGGCGCGGCAGGACCGTCGAGGCGCGCAGAATCATCGCGTCCTCGGTCAGGGGCACCGGAATGTCCCCGCCGATCCGGGTGGTGCCGGTGGCGGCGATCTCGGCGAGGCGGCGTTCCTTGTCCTCGGTGGTGACGTCTTCGGGCCGGCAGCCTTCGAGGCCGAGCAGGATCGCCGACTGGGTGCCGTGGCCGGCGCCGGTGGCGGCCAGGGAGCCGTACAACTGCACGCTGATCCGGGTGAGGTCGCGCATCTGGTCGCCGGCGCGCAGAGCTTCGACGAACCGGGCGGCGGCACGCATCGGACCGACGGTGTGCGAACTCGACGGGCCGATTCCGACGGAGAACAATTCGAATGCGCTGACCACCATGGCAATTACCCGATGCGGTGGGTGGGTGTAACGGACAACGGGCGACTCCATCTCGGCTGAGCCCGGAGCCAAACCGGGCCGGTGGCGCCCTCCCCACTCTGTCCTGAAACCTGAGAGTCTGCGGTTCCGCGTCGTGCCGCGGATCCTCTACACCTTCGGTAAGGCCGTTCCCATGAGGTGACGCCTTGTCTCCAGAGTTGCCTCGACGCTGCGGTACTGGTGCCTGAGAGATTCCCGGGGAGGATATTGCTCCTACGGCGCCTCGTGAACGAGGTTCTCCCACAACGTGTCGACGGCTATTCGATTGTGGTGAGCAGAGAATCTACCCACTCCCGCGCCGGATGTCACGCCGAGATCGGACACCTACCGCGCTCGCGCGGGGACACTGATTACGATGACGCCCATGCCTGAAGCGCTGATCATTCCTATCCGCGGGCGTGCCCCGCAGCTGCACGCCGAGTCCTGGGTGGCACCCAACGCCACCCTGATCGGCCCGGTGACGCTGGCCGCCCGCGTGAGTGTCTGGTACAACGCCACATTGCGCGCCGAGTTCGAGCCCATCGAGGTCGGCGAGGGCAGCAACATCCAAGACGGTGTCACCGTCCATGTCGACCCGGGTTTCCCGGCGCGTATCGGCGCGGGTGTCACGGTCGGCCACAACGCGGTGCTGCACGGCTGCACCATCGAGGACGACGTGCTCGTCGGGATGGGCGCCATCGTGCTGAACGGGGCGGTCGTGGGTGCGGGGTCGCTGGTGGCGGCCGGCGCGGTGGTGCCCCAGGGCGCGGTGATCCCGCCACGGTCGCTGGTCGCGGGTGTGCCGGGGAAGGTGCGCCGCAGTCTCGGCGACGAGGAGGTCGCCGGCAATCGCTTCAACGCCGAGGCCTATAGGGGGCTCATCGACTTGCACCGGGGGCAGGGTTAACCCGAAGGCGAACGCCGACAACGCTTCCCGCTGAGCTTTCCGTCGAAGGCGGTACGTTCCCGCGACGGTGGGGTTTGAAGGGCGGCCCACGCGGGCATCCGAACCAGCAGGCACGTCAATTTTTGATGCGCCCCTTGATCGGAGGAGTCCTCATGACCACCACCAGCTGGATCATCGTCGCCGCACTGGTGTTGGCGCTCGTCGCATTCCTGGTTCGCAACGCCACCCGCCGCCGACGCACCGCGCAGGCCGAACGCATCCGGGCAGAGGTTCAGGAGGAGAGCCAGCGGCTGAACAGGCGCGAGGCGGTGGCCGCCGAGACCGAGGCGAAGGCGCGCGCGGCCCAGGCCGAAGCCGAGGCGAAGGCCGCCGAAGCCGCCCTTCTGCAGGATCGGGCCGCCGGCCATCGCGACCAGGTCGATTCGACGCGTGAGCGCTTGGATGCCCGGCGCGAGCAGGCCGACAAGATCGACCCCCGGGTTACCCGCGACGAGGGCGATGACCAGCCCGACCGGGTGGTCGTCGACGACCCGCGCGGTGCCCGGCACTCCACCCGATGAGGCCAGGCCACCCTCTCGTCCGCCTGGTGTGACGAGCAACTCCCTGGCGTGTAGCACCGTCTCGATCAGGGTATGGACCACCGCGTGCAGTGCCAGGACTAGCGGTGGTCAGGAGGCTTCGGTGAAGATGTCGAACGCATGCGTGGGATGCGGATGACCGCGCGCGTCCTCGTCACCGGGGCCACCGGATATATCGGATCACGACTGGTCGGCGAACTGCTCTCGGCCGGCCACCACGTGGTGGTGACCAGCCGGAGGCCGGAGCGTCTGACCGCGTTCGGGTGGTACCGCGACGTCACGGCCGTATCCCTGGATGCGAACGACCCCGATTCGGTGGCAACGCTTTTCGCGCGGTGCGGACACGTGGATGTCGTCTACTACCTGGTGCACGGGATCGGTGAGACGGACTTCAGGACCGCGGACAACGAGGGTGCCCGCCGCTGTGCGCTGGCCGCTGCTCAGGCGGGCGTCGGCCGCATCATCTACCTCGGCGGTTTCGTGCCCGCCGACGACGTGTTGTCCGAACATCTGGCCGGCCGAGCCGAAGTGGCTCAGGCCCTCACGGTTGCCGGCGGTGCCGAAGTGGTGTGGCTCGGTGCGGCGCTGATCATCGGCGCGGGGTCGACGTCGTTCGAGATCCTGCGCTATGTCGCCGAACGCTTCCCGGTGCTGCCGCAACCGTCCTGGCTGTCCAACCCCATCGACCCCATCTCCATCCGCGATGTGCTGCACTACCTCATGGCCGCCGTAGACAGCGAGTTGGTGCCCGCCGGGGCATACGACATCAGTGGACCGCAGACGACCAGCTACCGGGACCTGTTGGCGGTCTACGCCCGGCTGTCCGGAACACGGCAGTGGGCCGTGCCCGCGCCGGGCGTGCCGACCGTGCTGGCGTCGAAGGTGTCGGCTGTGGCGCTTCCGGTTCCCGGCGCGCTCACCGCCGATTTGACTGCGTCACTGGATCATCCGATGACCGCGGCGGGGGAGGGGTTACGCAATCTGGTGCCCGACCCGGCCGGCGGTCTGCTGACGGTGAACAAGGCGATCACCCGCTCGCTGCATACGCCCGAGCGGGTCCCGGTCACCGATCTGGCCGATCCGCACCACCTCGCCGATACCGACCCGTCCTGGGCCGGCGGCGATATGTCGCGCATCCGTCAGCTCACCCCGACGATCGCCCGGCCCGGGCTCGCACTGCTCTCGCTGCTACCCGGTCCGGTCACCGCCGCACTGCGCACCGGGATCGATATCCTGGCCGGGCTGATCCTGCGGGGGCCTCGCCGATGATCCCGCCGCCGTGGCGCGCCGCCGCACCTGCCGTTGAGGAAGCCCGAAAAGTGGTGCTGCGCAGACGGATCACCGTCGTTGCGGTGTTGGTGATGGGGGCGGCGCTGCAGGCGTACGCACTGAGCAGGCACCCGGGGGACAGCTCCTTCTACGTCTTCACCCTCGTCATGGCCGTGGTCTGGTCGGCGGGGGCCGTCCTGTCCGGGCCGTTGCACCTGGGCCGGCTGCCTGGCAGTGAGCGCCGGCCCGTCCTGCTCGGAATCGGGGTGGGAATCGGGCTGGGCGCGGTGTTCGTCATCGGCGGTCTGATCGCACGGCTCATCCCACCGGTGCGCGAATACGTCACCGCCGTCTTGCAATTCGCCGATCAGGGCGCACTTGCGCTGGTCGTTTTCATCACCGTGATCAACGGCTTGGCCGAGGAGCTGTTCTTCCGTGGCGCGTTGTACAGCGCGCTCGGCGGCCACCGGCCCGTCCCGGTGACGACGGCGATCTATTTCGTCGCGGTGATGGCGGCGGGCAACCCGATGCTCGGGTTCGCCGCGATCGTGCTCGGCGCCGTCTGTGCGCTGCTGCGCCGCGCGACCGGCGGCGTGCTGGCGCCCATGCTCACCCATTTCTTCTGGGGTCTGGTGATGGTGCTGGCCCTGCCGCCGATCTTCGGTCTGTGACCGGCGCGGTCGCCTCAGGAGTTCAGCGGATGCGCCACCTCGTCGCGCGGCATCCGGGCTGCCAGCCAGGCGATCAGACCCAGCGCGGCCGGAATGGTGCCGGCCGCCAAGAAGATGGTCTGCACCGCGAACACTTTGGACAGCGGCCCGGCCACGGCCATCGACACCGGCATGAAGACCAGCGAGACGAAGAAGTCCAGGCTGGAAACCCGGCCCAGCATCGCCGGGGGAACCCTGCGCTGGAGCAGCGTCCCCCAGATGACGGTGGCCGCGGTGCTGGTCATGCCGACCACGAAGGCGGCCGCCGCCATCACCGCGAACGACGACGTGTAGCCGATCGCGACCAGCGGCAGATTGCCCAGTCCCCAGCACATCACCATGACCGTGAGATAACGCCGCGGCAGCCGCACCGACGAGACCGCGATCGCACCGACCGCCCCGCCGAGGCCGAACGCTGCCAACACGAAACCGAAGATCCGTTCACCGTGTGCGAAGCGCGCATTCGTGATGAACGGCAGCAGCACTTCCAGTGGACCGATGATGAGCAGGACGAAACCGCTCGCGAACAGCAAGGTCGCCAGCAGCCACGGGGTGCGCACCATGAACCGGAAGCCGTCCCGGAGGTCGGCCAGCGGATGTGTGCTCGGACGTTCGGCCGGAACTACCTGGGCCACCGGCCTGGTCGCGACGAGCAGGATCAAGCCGGTGCCGTAGAGGGCGGCGACGGCCACCGCACCCAGCGACGGGAAGGTGGCGCCGATCAGCATGCCGGCCACCGCCGGACCGACGGCCTGCTGCATGGTGGGCCGGAGCATGCCCTCGATTCCGTTGGCCGCCAGCAGTTGTTCTGGCGGGAGCAGCCGCGGCAGGTAGGCGCTGTACGCCGGGAAGAAGAATGCGGCGCCCACGCCGAGGGCGGTGGCGCCCACGGCCATGTGCCACAACCGCAACTGGCCGGTGAGGCCGAGTACCGCCACCGCCGTGGCCACGGCGGTGTTGACCGATTCGACGGCGATGATGATGCCGCGCTGCGGCAGACGGTCCGCGGCGATACCGCCGACCAGGACGAACGCGATCAAGCCAGCGCTCAAGCAGGTTGCCACCAGGGACAGCGCGGTGGGGTCGTTGTCCAGCGCGATGACCTGCAGCGCCATCACCACCGTCCACATGCCGGAGGCGAAGATGGACAGCGCGACGGCGCCGATCAACAGGCGGTATTCGCGGTGTCGCAACGGTGCGAGTACCCGCCAGCGCGGTTGCTCCAGTTGCGTGGTCACATCACCGATGGTGACCGATCGGGGTTGGTCGAAGCCACCGAATTATTCGGCGCGCGGGATCACGTATCGGTGAAGGTGGCCTTGCGGTGCTCCTGGAAGGCCTTGGTGCCCTCCCGGAAATCGTCGGAGGTCAGCAGGACCAGCTGACCCTCGCGTTCGCGCTCGAGCGCGGCCTCCAGTTCGGTGAGGGTGGCATCGTTGATGGCCTGCTTGGTCTTACGCAGTGACACGGCCGGGCCGGTGGCCAGAGTGTCGATCACCTTGGCCACGGCGGCGTCCAAGTCCTCGGCGGCGTGCACCGTGGTGACCAGACCCCAGTCGTAGGCCTCGGCCGCGGTGATGCGCTCGGCCAGCAGTGCCATCCGCTGCGCCCGGATGCGCCCGACGGCCGCGGCGATCAAGGCGGAGGCGCCGCCGTCGGGCATCAGTCCGATTTTGGTGAAGGCCAGCATGAAAAAGGCCTTCTCCGAAGCCAATACGATATCGGCGGCGAGCGCCAGCGAGACGCCGACGCCGGCGGCGGGGCCCTGCACCACGGCGACGACGGGTTTGGGCAGCGCGACGATGGACCGCACCGCGCGGTTGGCGGCGTCGAGCACCTCCTCCGGGCCGTTGACGGACTTGGCCGAGACATCCTCGGCGCTGATGCCGGCGCCGGAGCTGAAACCGCGGCCCGCGCCGGCCAACTTCACGACGCGGACCGCGGGGTCTGTGGCGGCCCGCTCGAGGGCTTCGGCGACACCGGTCAGCATGGCTTCAGACAGCGAGTTCAGGGTGTCGGGACGATTGAGGGTCACCGACAACACCCCGTCGTCGAGCGCGACGAGCAGGGAGTCGATGCTGGCATACGTCATGAGAAGCGCCCTCACGGTTGGCTGGGTGGCCCACGGCCGGTCGACTTGGTTATACAAGTAAGCTATGTCGGCGGTCAACTAACTCGTACTCGACGAGCAACTCAACGACGAAGGACGGCGGTATGACGGGACCACTGCACGGATTGCGGGTTGTCGAATTGGCCGGTATCGGCCCCGGCCCGCACGCGGCGATGATTCTGGGTGATCTGGGCGCAGACGTGGTGCGGGTGGACCGCCCGACGGCGTCGAACAGCCCCGCCAAAGATGCCATGCTGCGTAACCGGCGCAGCGTCACCGCCGACCTGAAATCCGCTGAGGGTAAACAGTTCGTGCTCGATCTGGTGGCCAAGGCCGATGTGTTGATCGAGGGTTTCCGGCCCGGCGTCACCGAGCGGCTGGGCCTCGGGCCCGAGGATTGCGCGAAGGTCAACGAGAAGCTGGTCTACGCCCGGATGACGGGGTGGGGGCAGGACGGCCCGCGGGCACTGCAGGCCGGTCACGACATCAACTACATCTCGCTCAACGGTGTGCTGCACGCGATCGGGCGTAAGGGCGAGAAGCCGGTGCCGCCGCTGAACCTGGCCGGTGATTTCGGTGGCGGGTCGATGTTCCTGCTGCTGGGCATCCTGTCGGCGCTCTTCGAACGCCAGACCTCGGGCAAGGGGCAGGTGGTCGATGCGGCCATGATCGACGGCTCCAGCGTGCTGATCCAGATGATGTGGTCGTTCCGGTCGCAGGGCCTGTGGTCGGATGAGCGTGGCACCAACATGCTCGACACCGGCGCTCCCTATTACGACACCTATGAGACCGCCGACGGCAAGCATTTCGCGATCGGTGCCATCGAACCGCAGTTCTACGCCGAGCTGCTGGCCAAGCTGGGGCTGGACCAAGCCGAGCTGCCCGGCCAGAACGACATGGCCCGCTGGGAAGAGCTGCGGACCACCTTCACCGAGGTGTTCAAGACCAAGACGCGCGACGAGTGGGCGCAGATCTTCGCGGGTTCGGATGCCTGTGCCACACCGGTGCTGGCGTTCGGCGAGGTGCTCAGTGAACCGCATGTGGCCGAGCGCGACACCTTCTATGAGACGGGTGCCGGCCTGCAGCCGATGCCCGCCCCGCGGTTCTCCCGCAGCCGGCCGGGGCAGCCGACGCCGCCCCCGGTGGTCGGCGCCGACAACGACACGATTCTCTCCGACTGGGCCTAGAGCCCGGTAACGACCCCGATAGGAAGGAAGCACGGCACGTGGAAATCAAGGATTCGGTAGCGGTTGTCACCGGCGGGGCCTCGGGCCTCGGCCTGGCGACCACCAAGCGACTGCTCGACGCCGGCGCGTCGGTCGTCGTCATCGACCTCAAGGGCGAGGAAGCGGTCGCCGAACTGGGTGAGCGCGCCAGGTTCGTCGCCGCCAACGTCACCGACGAGGACGCGGTCAGCAAGGCCCTGGATGTGGCCGAGTCGCTCGGTCCGGTGCGCATCAACGTCAACTGCGCGGGTATCGGCAACGCCATCAAGACCCTCGGCAAGGAAGGCCCGTTCCCGCTGGACGGCTTCCGCAAGGTCGTGGAGGTCAACCTGATCGGCACGTTCAACGTGCTGCGGCTGGCCGCCGAGCGCATCGCCAAGACGGAGCCGCTCAAGAACGAGGAGCGCGGCGTCATCATCAACACCGCCTCGGTCGCGGCGTTCGACGGGCAGATCGGCCAGGCCGCCTACTCGGCGTCCAAGGGCGGCGTGGTCGGGTTGACCCTGCCCGTGGCACGTGACCTGTCGCGCAGCCTGATCCGTGTCTGCACCATCGCCCCGGGACTGTTCAAGACCCCGCTGCTGGGCTCATTGCCGGAGGAGGCGCAGCGCTCCCTCGGCCAGCAGGTGCCGCACCCCGCCCGGCTGGGCGATCCGGATGAGTACGGCGCGCTGGCGGTGCACATCGTCGAGAACCCGATGCTCAACGGCGAGGTCATCCGCCTCGACGGCGCGATCCGCATGGCCCCGCGGTAGATCGAGGAGAAGCAATGACTCTGGTTACGAAATTCACCGAGGCCTTCGGTGTCGAACACCCCATCGCCCAGGGCGGTATGCAGTGGGTCGGCCGCGCCGAGCTGGTGGCGGCCGTCGCGAATGCGGGTGGGTTGGGATTCCTCACCGCGCTGACCCAGCCGACCCCGGCGGATCTGGCCAATGAGATCGCCAAGACCCGCGATCTGACCGACAAGCCGTTCGGGGTGAACCTGACGATCCTGCCGTCGATCACCCCGCCTCCGTATGACGAGTACCGCCAGGTGATCGTCGATGCCGGTATCAAGATCGTGGAGACGGCGGGTTCCAACCCCGGCCCGCATCTGCCGATGTTTCACGACAACGGGATCAAGGTGCTGCACAAGTGCACTTCGGTGCGGCACGCGGTCAAGGCGCAGACCCTCGGGGTGGATGGCATCAGCATCGACGGGTTCGAGTGCGCGGGCCATCCCGGTGAGGATGATGTGCCGGGCTTGGTGCTGATTCCGGCGGCGGCCAAGGAGATCGAGATCCCGATGATCGCCTCGGGTGGTTTCGGTGATGCACGTGGTCTGGTGGCGGCGCTGGCCTTGGGCGCCGATGGGATCAACATGGGCACCCGGTTCATGTGCACCGTGGAGTCCTGTATCCACCAGAACGTCAAGGAGGCCATCGTCGCGGGTGACGAGCGTGGCACCGAGCTGATCTTCCGCAGCCTGCACAACACGGCGCGGGTGGCGTCCAACGCGGTCTCGCGTGAGGTGGTGCAGATCCTCGCCGACGGCGGCCAGTTCGAGGACGTCAAGGACCTGGTGGCCGGTGTGCGTGGGCGCAAGGTGTTCGAGGACGGCGATATCGATGCCGGTATCTGGACCGCGGGCACGGTCATGGGCCTGATCCACGACATCCCGACCGTCGCCGATCTCATCACCCGCATCGTCGACGAAGCCGAGGACATCATCATCGGCCGGCTGGCCGACATGGTCGTCCTCGACGAGGAAGAGAAAGCCAGCGCCTGAGCTGCGCTACGAGCTGACCGCGCGGTCGAACAATGACGTTCGGCCGCGCGGTTTTCGTTGGCGAGAAGGCCCTGAGACGCCACAACGCCGCCGAGGCATGGCTCAGCGGCGTCGTGGTGCTAGGAGGGAGCTGCTGCGGTCAGACCGCTGCAGCGAGGTCGGGGAACTGCTCGGAGGTGTCACCCTCGACGAGGACATCCCCGTGGTACAGGGCGTCAAAGTCGACTTTGATGACATCGGCACTGGTGTCGTCGATCCACATGACACTGAGCGTATGGGTCACATTTAAGGAATCTTTGAGTCACGATTCTGAATATCGTGGCAATTCTTACCGCCGGGTAGGTTCGGGATGTTTGCGGGCGTTGCGCCGGATCGCCTTACTCAAGAGTCAGGATGACTCTGACCTGCGCCTGAGCTTCAAGATCGACAATTTCACGACCCTGCGATGTGTGTGCCGACACACGAAGGCGTCGATGTGACTCCAGCAAATGTTACTTCCGAGTTCTACTCCGGAGTAGGGCCTGCCGGCCAGTGAACCGTCCGTAACGCTGCTTCGTGATCGGGGCAGACGGATTGACGGTGTGACTTATCGTTGTTAACTTAACGGCGGTATCCAAGCCTGCTCTGGAGGGGAAGCTGCATGCTGAATCGAATCGCGCTACTCGCGATGGCCGCGCCCCGACGCGTGCTGGCGCTCGCGGCCCTGATCATGGTCGCGGCCGCGATCTTCGGCATCCCGGTCGCCAAGAGCCTGTCCGCCGGGGGTTTCCAGGACCCGACATCGGAATCGGCGCACGCGACCCAGCTGCTCACCGACAAGTTCCACCAGGGCGATATGCAGTTGATCATCACCGTCAGCTCGCCCGACGGTGTCAACGGCGCCGCGGCGACCACGGTCGGGAAGGAGATCGCCACCGCCCTCGGCAAGTCGCCTCATGTGGCCCAGGTGACCTCGGCGTGGACGGTGCCGCCCGGTTCTGGGGCGAGCGAAGCGACGGGGAATGGTCCCGCCGCAGACCTGATCAGCAAGGACAAGATGTCCGGGCTCATCGTCGCCGGCATCAACGGGGGTGAGAATGACGCTCAGAAGTACGCCAAGGAACTGTCCGACCGGCTCGTGCACGACCGCGATGGGGTGACGGTCCGCTCCGGTGGGGTGTCCATGGTCTACGCCCAGATCAACGCCCAGACCGAGCGGGACCTGCTGCTCATGGAGTCCATCGCGATCCCGCTGAGCTTCCTGGTGCTGGTCTGGGTGTTCGGCGGGCTGGTCGCCGCCGCGCTGCCGATGCTGGTCGGCGGGATGGCGATCCTGGGCACGATGTCGGTGCTGCGGCTCATCACCTTCTCCACCGATGTGTCGATCTTCGCGCTCAACCTGTCCACCGCGATGGGCCTGGCCCTGGCCATCGACTACACCCTGCTGATCATCAGCCGGTACCGCGATGAACTCGCCGAGGGGCAGCCGCGCGACCGCGCGCTGCTCCGCACCATGGCGACGGCGGGGCGGACGGTGCTGTTCTCGGCGACGACGCTGGCGCTGTCGATGGCGGCCATGCTGCTGTTCCCGATGTACTTCCTGAAGTCCTTCGCCTACGCCGGCGTCGCGACCGTGGGTTTCGCCGCGTTGGCGGCCATCATCGTCACGCCGGCCGCGATCTGGTTCCTCGGTGACCGCCTCGACGCGCTCAACGTGCGTTGGGTGTTCCGTCGCGTCGTGGACCCGTCGCCCAAGCCGGTCGAACAGACCTTCTGGTACCGGTGGGCGGGTGTCGTGATGCGCCGCGCCATCCCGATCGGCCTCGCCGTCACGGCGCTGCTGGTGCTGCTCGGTGCACCGTTCCTCGGCGTCAAATGGGGCTTCCCCGACGACCGGGTGCTGCCCAGCTCCGCCTCGGCGCACGAGGTCGGCGACCAACTGCGCAATGACTTCACCGACAACTCCGCGACGGCGGTGACCGCCGTCATCCCCGACGCCGACGGCCTGACCCCGGCCGAATTCGACCGCTACGCAGCGCAGCTGTCGAAAGTCGCCGCGGTGACCTCGGTCTCCAGCCCGACCGGCACCTTCGTCGGGGGTGACAAGGTGGGCCCCGCCGGGCCCACCGCCGGTCTCGCCGAGGGCAGCGCGTTCCTCACCGTCGCCAGCACCGCACCGCTGTTCTCCGATGGCTCCGAGCAGCAGCTCGACGCACTGCACGCCGTCAGCGGACCGGACGGCCGTGCCGTCGAGTTCGCCGGGATCGCGCAGATCAACCGCGACAGCGTCACCGCCATCACCACCCGGCTGCCCTGGGTACTCGGCGTGATCGCGGTGATCACCTTCGGTTTGCTCTTCCTGCTCACCGGCAGTGTGGTGCTTCCGATGAAAGCCCTTGTGCTCAACGTGCTTTCGCTCACCGCAGCGTTCGGGGCCCTGGTGTGGATCTTCCAGGACGGACATCTGTCGGCGCTGGGAACGACGGCCACCGGCACGCTGGTGGCCAATATGCCGGTGTTGTTGTTCTGCATCGCGTTCGGGTTGTCGATGGACTACGAGGTGTTCCTGGCGGCGCGCATCCGGGAGTACTGGCTGTCGCTGGACGGGCCGACCCGGCAGCGCAACGACAGGGCGGTGGCGCTCGGTCTGGCCCGCACCGGCCGGGTCATCACCGCCGCCGCGCTGGTCATGTCGATCTCGTTCGCCGCGCTGATCGCCGCACAGGTGTCGTTCATGCGGATGTTCGGCGTCGGCCTGACGCTGGCGGTGCTGGTCGATGCCACCCTGGTGCGGATGGTGCTGGTGCCGGCGTTCATGCATGTGGCGGGCGGCTGGAACTGGTGGGCGCCGAAGCCGCTGGCGTGGCTGCACGAGCGGATCGGCATCAGTGAGAACGGTCCGGAGCGCGACACGGAGAGCCGCGAGCCCGTGGCCGCCGGTGTGACGGACACTGGTCAGCGTGGTTGAAGCTCTCAAACGCCGGCGGGCTGCCCGCGGCTCGGGTGAACAGTTACGCGAGGAGATCCTCGACGCGACCACCGAACTCCTGCTGGAAACGGGTCACGCGAAAGCGGTGTCGATCCGGGCGGTAGCGCAGCGCGTCGGTGTCACCTCCCCGTCGATCTACCTGCATTTCGCCGATAAGGACGCACTGCTGGACGCCGTGTGCGCCCGGTACTTCGAGAGGCTCGACGAGGAGATGCAGCGGGTCGCGGTGGGCAAGAGCTCCACCATCGAGGTGCTGCGCGCCCAGGGGCTGGCCTACGTGCGGTTCGCCCGCGAGACCCCGCAGCTGTACCGGATCGCGACGATGGGCGAAGGCAGTCCCGGCAGTGACGTCGATATGACCCTGGCCAGTTCGGCGTTCGTACACATGCGTGACTCGATCGAAACGCTGATGGCCGAAGGGATTTACCCACAAGGGGATTCGACGGCCGCGGCGCTGGAACTGTGGACCGCCGTGCACGGTGTGGCGGCCCTGTTGATCGCCAAGCCGTACCTGCCGTGGGGTGATGCCGAGCAGTTCGCCGACCGCGTGTTGAGCGCCGTGTGCTGTGGCCGCATCGTCTACGGCATCGTGGGTCAGGATGCCACCCCGGAAGAGACCATCGCGAAATTGCAGGAGCTCAGATGACGACCATCGAGAATCCGTTCTTCGCCCGGGTGTGGACCGTGATGTCCGGCCACGAACCCGAATCGCTGCGGCGGCTGCGGGTGGAGAACCTCGCGGGACTGACCGGCCGGGTGCTGGAGGTCGGTGCGGGCACCGGCACCAATTTCGCCCATTATCCGACCGGTGTCACCGAGGTCGTCGCGGTCGAACCCGAACCCCGGCTTGCCGACGTGGCAGCCCGTGCCGCGCAATCGGCGCCCGTGCCGGTGACCGTCACCACCGACACCGTCGAGACGTACGCCGCCCAGCAGCCCTCCTGGGGCGAGCGGAGCGACGGGGAAATGTTCGACGCCGTGGTGTGCTCGCTGGTGCTGTGCTCGGTAGATGAACCCGATGCCGTTCTGCGGCAACTATTTTCGATGATCTCACCGGGTGGCCAGTTGCGCTATCTGGAACATGTCGCAAGCTCGGGCCCGCGCGCCTCGCTGCAGCGGCTGGCCGACGCGACGGTGTGGCCGCGACTGCTCGGCAACTGCCACACCCACCGCGATACCGAAGCCTCGATCGTGGCCGCCGGATTCGAGGTGAGCAGGTCGCGGCGCCAGCTGACGTTCCCGGCGTGGGCGCCGGTGCCGGTCGCCGAGTTCGCGATCGGCCAGGCGGTGCGGCCCGGTTAACCCAGCAGGGCGGGCAGGCGCTGCAGCAACCCGGGCAGTGCCGTGGCCGCGGTCTCCCGCACCACCACCGTCGCGGCCGCCGACAAGGGCGTGGCCTGCGGGTTCACCTCGATGACGGGGATACCGTTGGCCAGCGCGGCCTCCGGCAGGCCCGCGGCCGGATAGACGATCGACGACGTCCCCACCACGATCACCACATCGGCCCCGGCCACCGCAGCCACCGCGCCGTTCCAGGCGGCGTCGGGCAGGCCTTCGCCGAACCACACCACGTCGGGCCGGATCAGGCCGCCACACGCGCACCGGGGCGGGTCGATGGCCTCGACCGGCGCCGGCATCGCCGGCAGTGCTCCGGTGAACGGCAAATGGCAACGATCGCAACGGAATTCGAACAGGCTGCCGTGCAGGTGGTGAACCTGGCTGCTACCGGCGCGTTCGTGCAGATTGTCGACGTTCTGGGTGGCGATGTGGACATCGGCGTAGTCTTCCCACGCCGCGACGGCGCGGTGGCCGTTGTTCGGTTGGACGGCGTCCATCATGTAGTGGCGCCACAGGTACCACGCCCAGACCTTCTCCGGATGCCGCTGCCAACCCTCGCTGCTGGAGATCTCGTAGGGGTCGACGTTCGCCCATAAACCCGTCTCCACGTCGCGAAACGTCGGCACACCGCTCTCGGCGGACATGCCGGCCCCGCTGAGCACCGTCACCTGCACACCACCAAAGTAGCGGGTGTGGGCGATACTGGGCACATGGCCGGGTTGGGGGAGTGGGTCCGGCTGGACGCGCAGGCGGCAAGCCCTTTGTTCGACCAGTTACGGACCCAGATCATTGATGTGGTGCGGGACGGCCGGCTGGAGCCGGGCACTCGGTTGCCGACGGTGCGCGATCTGGCCGGTCAAGTGGGACTGGCGGTCAACACCGTCGCCCGTGCGTATCGGGAGTTGGAAGCCGCGGGGATTCTCGAAACCCGTGGGCGGTTCGGCACATTCGTGGCGCGGGTGGATCCGGCCGATACGGCGATGGCGGCCGCCGCGCATGCCTTCGCCGAAACGGCACGCCAACTCGGTATCGGAAAAGCCGAAGCGCTGCGCTATCTGGACGCGGTCCTGGACTGAGCGCTCCAGCGCACGACGTCCAGTGCCACAGCGACGTCCACGCTGCGTTCGGCCAGTGGGCGGGGCAACAGCTCGTCGGCGCGTGCCAGCCGCCGCAACAGGGTGTTGCGATGGGTGTACAGCCGTGCAGCCGCCCGCGAGGCGTTGCACTGTTCGCCGACGAATGTTCGTACCGTGTGCTGAAGTTCGGGACTCGCGGTCTCGAAGTCGCCGAGCGTGCGGTGCACGAACTCGGCGACCCGGGCGGCGTCGGCGGTGATCAGGGCGACCAGCTGGATGTCGGTGAACAAGGCGAGCCGCTGCGGTGAATGCAGCCTCGCCATCATCTGCTGGGTGGTGATCGCGTCGAAATGGCTGCGCCGGAAGCCGTCGATTCCCTCGGCTGTCGAGCCGATCGCCACCCGGATATCTGGCGACTGTGCGACGAGTGCTTCCAGTGCACAGGTCTCGATGTGGCCGGGTGCCCACACCCAGCGGGTCGCCACACTGGGCAGCACGCTCAGCGGGCGCCGTCCGCCGGCCGCCAGCCCGATGGCCTCTGCGGCCCGCTCGAGTTGGGCCAGGTCCCCGTCGGGGTGCTCGCACCAGATCACCACGGCGGTGTGGGTGCCGGTCAACGCGTAGCCGAGGCGGCTTTCGGCGCGCTGCCGGGGGATGGGTGCGCCGTCGAGAATGAGCGCGACGGTCTCGCGCCGTTCGGCGTGGGTGCCGTGGGTGATCTCGTCGCGTTCGAGTTCGATCTGGGTGGCGATGCCGGTCAGGGTCGCGTCGATGAACGTGCTGATCGACCGCGAGCAGATCTGCAACATCTCGTGCAGCTCGGCGGGATCGGAGGACAGGTCGAAGGCGATGTCCATGAGGCGCCGCCACGCCACCCCTTCGCCGACCCGATAGGCATCCAGGGGAAAGGCGTCGATGCCGCGGCGCACCAGCTCGCGGGCGATGGACAGGGGCTCGGGTCCGGTGTTGGGAGGGACGGGTGCGCCGGGGTCCCGTACATTGGCGGTGCCCCAGAAGAACAGGTTGGCCCGGTTGCTGCGACTGACGGCGGCGGCGAGTTCGGGATCGGAGCCGATCGCGGGATTGGCGTTGAGCACCGCGTCATCGAGCTCCTGGAGCCACTCGGGCCGGGCATTGACGACGATCTGCGCGCACCGCCGGATCAGCTCCCGCACCGGCGGTGATGGTTTCGCCCACTCCACCCGGTCAGCCTAGGAGAATGGTGCAAAGTGCACATCGTGATGGACAGAATGGGTTATTTCGACCTTGGGTTCGGGGTGGTCGGACGGCGACCATAGAGACATGACTCACACCGAACACGTCGACGTGTTGATCGTCGGCGCAGGTATCTCGGGCATCGGCGCCGCCTACTACCTGCAGCAGGAGCATCCGGGGCGCAGCTACGCGATCCTGGAGGCCCGCGGCGCGACCGGTGGGACCTGGGACCTGTTCCGTTATCCGGGTATCCGGTCGGACTCCGATCTGCACACCTTCGGCTACGAGTTCAAGCCGTGGCGCGACGAGTACGCCATCGCGACCGCCGACAAGATCCTGGCCTACCTGCGTGAGACCGTCGACGAGAACGGTATCGAGCGCCGGATCCGGTTCCACCACAAGGTGCTCGGCGCGGCATGGAGCTCCGCCGAATCCCGTTGGAGGGTCGATGTCGAGCGCGACGGGGAGATGATCCAGATCAGCGCGGACTGGCTGTTCTGTGCCGGTGGCTACTACCGCTACGACCAGGGTTACACCCCGGAATTCCCAGGGCGCGAACGGTTCACCGGGCAGATCGTGCATCCCCAGCACTGGCCCGAGGACCTCGACTACACCGGTAAGAAGGTGGTCGTCATCGGCAGCGGCGCCACCGCGGTGACCCTGATCCCGGCGATGGCCCCCACCGCCGGACACGTCACGATGCTGCAGCGCTCACCGACCTACGTCATGCCGGTGCCCGCGAAGGACGGCTTCGCCAACGCCGCCAAGAAGCTGCTGGGTGACAAGCGCGGTTACGCCCTGACCCGGCGCAAGAACATCCTCAAGCAGCGGTCGGTCTACGTGCTGTGCCAGAAGTACCCGGCGGCCGCCCGCAGGCTGATCCGCTCAATCAACGCCAAGCAGCTGCCCGCCGGATATCCGGTCGACGAGCATTTCAACCCGACCTACAACCCGTGGGACCAGCGGCTGTGCGCGGTACCCGACGCCGACCTGTTCAAGGCGCTCAGCGACGGCAGCGCATCGGTGGTCACCGATCGGATCGCCACCTTCACCGAGAACGGCATCCTGCTGGAGTCCGGCCGCGAGCTGGAAGCCGACATCATCGTCACCGCGACGGGATTGCAGATCCAGTTGTTCGGCGGGATGGGGCTGACGGTGGACGGCGAGCCGGTGAACCCGGCGGAAACCGTTGCCTACAAAGGCATCATGTTGTCCGGTGTACCCAACTTCGCCTTCGCGTTCGGCTATACCAACTCGTCGTGGACGCTGAAGGTAGGGCTGTTGTGCGAGCACTTCTGCCGGCTGCTGTCCTATATGGATGCCCACGGTTTCGACGCGGTCCGGCCGGAGGTCCTCGACACGGCCATGCCGACGCTGCCGCTGATCGATTTCGGTGCCGGGTACGTCAGCCGCAGCGCGGCGGAGCTGCCCCGTCAGGGTGTCGACGGCCCGTGGCAGATGACGATGAACTACACCGCCGACGTCGAGACACTGCGGCACGGGCCCGTGACCGATTCGCATCTGCGATTCAGCGCGAGGGTCGCCGCTGCGGAACCGGTGGCCGCTCGATGACCGACCGGTACTGCCTGCTGTCTGACGGCAACCGGGTGTGCTACCGCACCGACGGTGATCCCGCGGGTCAGCCGCTGGTATTGATCGCGGGCCTCACCCTGGACCTCACCAGCTGGCCGAGGGAGATGGTCGACGGGTTGACCGAGCGCGGATTCCACGTGATCCGGCTGGACAACCGCGACGTCGGGCGCTCCACCTGGGCCACCACCACACCGCCCGGGAGGCTGCGCCAGCTCACCCACCGGCCCCGGCGTGACGGCTACGACCTCGCGGATATGGCCGCCGACATCGTCGGACTGCTCGACCACCTCGGTATCGAGCGGGCACACCTGGTGGGGATGTCGATGGGCGGCATGATCGCCCAGACGGTGGCCGCGCGGTACCCGGACCGGGCGCTGTCGTTGACGTCCATCTTCTCGACCACCGGCGCGCCCCAGGTCGGACAGCCCGCCGTCGCCACATTGATGCTGATGGCCGCGCGGCCACCACGGACCAGGCGGGCGTTCATCGAGCGCCATGTGAAGATGATGAAACATCTTGCCGGCAAAAGCTTTCCGATGGACGTCGCCGGCGCGGTGGAATACGCCGCCGGCGCCTGGGAACGCGGACCGGGTCCCTGCGCTGCTGCCGGCGTGGCACGGCAGATCAACGCGATCTACAAATCCGGGGACCGCACGGCGGAGTTGGCCCGCATCACCGCCCCGACCCAGGTCGTGCACGGGGACCGGGACCTCATCGTGCATCCCAGCGGCGGTATGGCCACCGCGGCGGCCATACCCGCTGCTCGGCATCTGACCATCCCCGGGATGGGCCACGACCTTGCCCCCGGTGTGACGGGCCGGCTGGTGAGGGTCATCAGCGAGAACGCGGCCCGCGCAACCGAGTCGCGCGAGCGCAGCGACGGGGAGATCGTCGGCTCAGCCGAACTCCAGCAAGGTGGTCACCCCGCGCAGCGAATCCAGTAGCGGAATCCGGTAGGCCGCCCAGATCAGGGTGTTGACCACCCGGCCGCGGCCCGGCGGCAGCGGGACGTCATGGACGGCACGGACACCGGGCACGGTGTTGATCAGGTCGGCGGCACCGGCCACCGAGAGGCTGAACGGCATCGGCGGCACCCGGTAGCGCAGCGAGGGACGCAGCAGACCGTTGCGCGCCCACCACGCGAACCAGTGCGGCGGCAGGTCGAACATCATCTGCCCGCCGGGGAACCGCTTCGCGCATTCGGCGATCAGGCTCATCGCCTCCGCGGGCTGCAGATACATCAGCAGACCCTCGGCCGTGATGAACACCCCGTTGGCGTCCTCGACTTTGTCCATCCAGCTGTAGTCCAGTGCGGATTGTGCGCAGGTGTGGATCCGGTCCGACGGCGGCAGCAGTTTCTCGCGAAGCGCCACGATCGGGGGGAGATCGACGGTGAGCCAGGTGAATTCGTTGCTCACACCGGAGGCGTCGATGCGGTAGAAGCTGGTCTGCAGGCCCTCGGCGAGAGCGACGACGGTGGCGGCCGGATGGTCGCGCAGATAGGCGCGGGTGGCCGTATCGAAGGTCAGCGCCCGCAGCGCCATGTCCTGGCGGTTCGCGGACCCGAACTTCGCGAAGTCGAACTCGATGGAGTCAGCCAGGCTGACGGCGACCGGATCATCGAGGATGGCATCCGGTCGGCGGGCTTCGTTGGCCCGGACCTGCAGGGTCAGCAGTGCGGTCTCGGAGACACCGGTCAGCGCCGAGGCGTCGATCTTCTGGGAGCTCACCGCGCCGAATGTACCCGTTCGGGTCAGCGCAGCACCTTGTCCAGGGTGCGTAGATTGCGGGTGGTGGTCGACGACTTGTAGCGCTTCTTGCCCATCGTCTTGCCGATCGCCGAGTCCAGCGTCGCCGCGCGGGCGACCTGCCAGTACAGGACACCGTCGCCCTGGGCCGCGGTTTCGCCGGCCTCGGTGGCCAGCGCGGCCAACTCCTGGAGAAGGTCGTCGTCGCTGACGAAGGTGACATAGGAGTGGTGCTCGGGAACATCGCGCTCGAACGGGTACCGCTGAACAATCTCGCGGAGCTCGTCCAATCCGTAGACCAGTACCCAGGCGTCGTAACCGAACGCCTCCCGCAACGCCGCCTCCGCGGTGCGTCGCACCGACGCAGCTCCGGAAGTGCTGTCCAGCAACACGTTTCCACTGGCCAGCACGGTCTTGACGTCGCCGAAGCCGGCCTCGGTGAACACCTTGGCGACGTCGGCCATCTTCAGGTTCACCCCGCCGACGTTGACACCGCGCAGAAACGCGGCGTAGCGGGTCACGCGGACTCCGACATCGTCACCGGCACGCCGGCCAAAGTCGTGCCACCAATCCTGGGCAGAGCGGTCATCGTTGCGATCCTATCGACGTACGCTCGCTACATGGGTCGCCTGGTTTTCGATGACAAGTTGCTGGCATTGATCAGCGGGAATTCGCTGGGGGTGCTGGCGACGATCAAATCCGACGGCCGGCCGCAGCTGTCCAACGTGTCGTACTACTTCGATCCACGCGAGGTGGCGGTGCAGGTGTCGATCACCGAGCCGCGGGCCAAGACGCGCAATCTGCGGCGGGACCCGCGGGCGTCGCTGCTCGTCAGCTCGGACGACGGTTGGTCCTATGCGGTGGCCGAGGGCGGTGCCATCCTCACGCCGCCGGCGGCAGAACCACACGATGACACCGTCGAGGGGCTGATTGCCTTGTACCGCAACATTGCCGGTGAGCACCCGGACTGGGATGACTATCGCCGGGCGATGGTCGAGGATCGGCGGGTGCTGCTCACCATCCCGATCGCCCATCTGTACGGGATGCCGCCCGGTCTGCGCTGATCGGGCCGGTTCTCGGATAGGCTCATGCGATGGCCGAGAAACCGGAAGAAGACGACACCAAGCGCAAGTTCCGGGAGGCGCTGGAACGGAAGAAGGCGCAGTCATCCGGCGCCAACTCGCACGCAGACGGCCGGGCGAATAAATCGAAGGCCCACGGCGTGGTGGAGAATCGCAGGGAGTTCCGCCGCAAGAGCGGTTAGTCCGGTGTGCGGGCCAGGCTCCGGGCGGCCGCCAGTGCGGTGAGCAGCACCGCGACGCACAGCAGTCCCGGGCCTTTGAGTCCCCAGCTCACCGAGGCGAGGGTGGCGGCGCCGGCGAGGCAGAGCAGCGTTCCGACCGCGGTCCCGCGGGCGGCGGTGACGGCGCCGCCGTCCCAGTAGGGCAGCGGATTGTTCTCCAGCGGTCGCAGCGCCATGAACAGCGCGGCGACCAGCGCCACCATGAGCGCCAGCTGCACGATGCTCAGTGCGAGCAGATGGGGCTGCCCGGGGTAACGGGGCAGCCCCAGATAGTCGAACGCCAGGTGCAGGCCCAGCAGCGCCGGCATATGCCACAGGTACAGCGTCATCGCGCCGCTGTTGCCGATGACCGTCAGCCACCACACCCGCGGCCGGGTGGCCCAGCGACTGATGGCCGGCGCGGCGGCAATGGCGAAGGCGCACATCATGATTGCGTGCCCGGCCAGCAACAGCGATGGTGGCGTCATATTCTTCAGACGCTGGCTTTCGATGCCGACGAGGCTCAGTTCGTACGGGCCGAAGCGCAGTAGCGCCAGGTTGACCGCCAGCATCATGACACCGAGCGCGGCAGCTGTGGACGGGCGCAGCAGACCGCGGCGGTAGGCCACGCCGAACATGCCGGGCAACAGCCAGACCGACAGGTTCGCATAGCCCAGCCAACCCAGGCTCGGGTCGTTGACGCGAGCCGCGTCCACCACGGCGATGAGCCCGTAGCCGACGGCCACCGCCCCGGCCAGGCGCGCGGTGGTGGTGATCCGGGCCAGCAGCGGAACCGACGCCAGCACAAGGACATACGCGCCGAGGAACCAGAGCAGCTGCGTCGAGATCCCGGCGATCGGCTCGTAGACGTGCACCGGTGCCACCCGGTGTAGCACCATCAGCGCCACCGCCCAGAACGCCAGGTAGGAGAACACCGGCCGGTAGAGGCGGGTGCAGCGTTTGAATAGCCAGGCGCCCCAGTCGCCGGCCGAATTGTTGTGGTAGGACGTGACCGAACTCGCCACGCCGGCGAAGAAGAACAGCGGCATGATCTGGAAGATCCAGGTCAGTGCCTGCAGGACGGCCGAGGTGGTGAGCAGGTTGTCCCAGTGGAACACCTGGTCGGTGATGATGCTGGTGGCCATCAGCGTATGGCCGGTGACCACGCCGAGCAGGGACACGATGCGGATGACGTCGAGGGCGCGGTCCCGGTCGGCCGGGGTGGCCCGGGCCACCTCGGCGACGCTGGGAAACGTGGTCGCGGGCATGGCTCGACGCTAAATCAGCGACGCGCGATGCACCTGAGTAGAACCACTCAACTCACGCCGAGGCAGGGGTGCCGCGGCGCTCCTGGACCAGGATCGCGGCCAGGCAGACCATGGCCAGCGCCGCGACCACCACCGCGAACACCTCGCCGGCGGTGCGCAATCCCCATGCGTGCGCGGCCAGTCCGGCGCCCACCACCGGCAGCGAGATGGCCACATAGGCGACCACGAAGTACGTCGAGCTGACCTCGGCGCGGCGTTCGGTGGGCACCTGTTCGACGACGGCGGCCAGACCGCGGCTGAAGCTGATGCCCTGGCCGGTGCCGGCCACCAGAGCCGCGACCAGGATGCCCGTCAGTGAGGAGAAGTGCAGCGCGGCAGCCAGTATCACCATGCCGATCACGAGGACGGCACTGCCCGCCGCGACCGCGCGGGCCGGTGCGATCCGCCGTCCCGCCAGTTGGGCCACGGCCGAGGCCAGGAAGATCGACGAGGCCACGGCACCGCCGACGGCGTGGTTGTCGTTGCCGACCACGTTCGCGACGAACGCCGGCGCCACCGACGTGAACAAGCCCATCACGGCGAAGCCGGCGAAAGCCGCGGTGGCGGCGGTGATGAAAACGGCGCGGGCCTCGACGGGTACCGACAGCCGCTGCATGCCGATCCGGCCGGTGCGGTCGGAGGTCTCCGGGGCGATCAGAACCGCTGCGATGGCCAGGACCACGAGCACGATGTGCACCACGAACGGCAGGGTCAGCGCATGCGGTTCGTACTGCACCAGCAGGCCGGCCAGAATGGGCCCGGCACCCAGGCCGCCGATATTGGCGACCGTCGCGACCACGGCGCCGCGCTCACGTTGCGCGGCGGGCAGGGCCTCCACCACGGCGGCCGTCGCCGTTCCGGTGAAGATACCTGCTGACAGGCCGGACAGCAGTCGTCCCACCAGGAGCACGGCCACACTGTCGGCGAAGAGGAAGACCACCGCACTGGCCAGCGCGAACACCAGACCGCCGAGCAGCACCGGGCGCCGCCCGATCGCATCGGACCAGCCGCCGACGACGAGGAGGGCGCCGAGCACGCCGATGGCGTAGGCGGCGAAGACGATCGTGGTGGTGAGCACCGCGAAATGCATCTGCGCCGCATAGAGCGCGTACATCGGTGTCGGCAGGGTGGTGCCGAGCATCACGGCGGCGAACGCGAAGGCCAGGAGTGGGAATGCCAGGCGGCGGCGGGTGTTCACTCCGCTGAACAACGCCGCCGCCGCCATGGGTAATCCATACCCCGCTGTGATGCTCGCTAATGCACGATGGCCTTCTCGGCACCGACGCCGGTCAGCGACCGCACCTCCATCTCGGCATTGAGTTCCGCGTCGCCCTCGTCCGAGGACGTCAGCGTCCCGATGATGCCCAGCAGGAAGGCCAGCGGGATCGACACGATACCCGGGTTGGCCAGTGGGAACCACGCGAAATCCGCGCCCGGGATCATCGCGGTCTTCGACCCGGAAACGGCGGGAGAGAAGACGATGAGCACGATGGTCGAGATCAGCCCGCCGTACATGCTCCACAGCGCGCCGCGGGTGTTGAACCGGCGCCAGTACAGCGAGTAGACGATGGTGGGCAGATTCGCCGCCGCGGCCACCGCGAACGCCAGAGCGACCAGGAAGGCGATGTTCTGACCGTTGGCCAGGATCCCCAGCCCGATGGCCACCAGCCCGAGTACGACCGCGGTGATCCGGGAGACCCTGACCTGCTCCTCCTCGGTGACCTTGTGTCCCTTGAGGACACTGGCATAGACGTCATGCGCGAACGACGCCGACGCGGTGATGGTCAGGCCGGCGACCACCGCGAGGATGGTGGCGAACGCGACGGCGGAGATGATGCCGAGCAGCACCACGCCACCCAGTTCCAGGGCCAGCAACGGAGCCGCCGAATTCTGGCCGCCCGCGGCGGACAGGATGCGGTCCGGCCCCACGATGGCGGCGGCGCCGTAACCGAGCACCAGAGTGAACAGGTAGAAGGCACCGATCAGGGCGATGGCCCACACCACCGATCGGCGGGCCTCCTTGGCAGTGGGCACGGTGTAGAAGCGCATCAGCACATGCGGCAGACCCGCGGTGCCCAAGACCAGCGCCAGCCCCAGTGACAGGAAGTTGATCTTCGAGGTGGTCGATCCGCCGTACTGTGCACCCGGGGCGAGCACATCGCGGCTGGCCACCCCCTTGGTGGTGGCATCGGAGACGGCCGACTGGGCGGCCCCGAGGATCTCGGAGAAGTTCAGGCCGAACTTGGCCAGCACCATGACCGTCATCAGCGCGGCACCGGTGATCAGCAGGACGGCCTTGATGATCTGCACCCACGTGGTGCCCTTCATGCCACCGACCAGCACGTAGACGATCATCAGGATGCCGACGACGGCGATCACCAGCGACTGGCCGGTCTTGCTGTGGACGTTGAGCAGCAGGGCCACCAGACCGCCGGCCCCGGCCATCTGTGCCAGGAGGTAGAACAGCGACACCGTCAACGTCGTGGTGGCCGCGGCCAGCCGGACCGGGCGTTGCTTGAGCCGGAAACTCAACACGTCGGCCATCGTGAATCTGCCGGTGTTGCGCAGCAATTCGGCCACCAGCAGCAGTGCCACCAGCCAGGCGACCAGGAAGCCGATGGAGTAGAGGAAGCCGTCATAGCCGTAGACGGCGATGGCGCCGGCGATGCCGAGGAAGCTGGCCGCCGACAGGTAGTCACCGGCGATGGCGATGCCGTTCTGGGGGCCGGAGAAGGCGCGGCCGCCGGTGAAGAATTCGTCGGCGGATTTGTTGTTGCCGCTCGCCCGGATCACCACGTACATGGTGACGGCCACGAAGACGCCGAAGATCGCGATATTGGCGACCGGATTGCCCACCGAATCCGATGCTGCGAGAAGGGTGGTCACTTCGCGGGCCCTTCCAGCTCGGCGCGGATGGCGGCCGCGCGTGGGTCCAGCTCGCGGTTGGCGAACCGGACGTAGATGCCGGTGATGAGGAAGGTGGTGACGAACTGCCCCAGCCCGAGCAGCAGGCCGGCGTTCACGTTGCCGAACACCTTGGTGGCCATGAAATCGTGGGCGAAGGCGCCCAGCAGGACGTACAGCCCGTACCAGATGAGGAAGAACGCCGTCATCGGGAAGACGAAACGGCGCAGTCTGCTGCGCAACTCCTGGAACTCGGGGCTGTTCTGAACTTCGACGAACTCGGCGCCGGTGGGCGCGGAGCGACTGTCGGTGGTGGGCACGTGGGACTCCTTGACGTCGACTGTGAACCAGCTGGTAACCGAACCTAAGTGAGATGCGGGTCACATGGGTGGAGTTGACGCCGAAGCCGGGCACCGATGCGCTGAACGGTCGATGCGTGGCGGTGAGCGGCGCGGACCGCGCCATTGCTTGCACGAGAATCGAGTACTTCACTACGCGCGTGACGGGAACACGTGAGTGCCAGCCTTTGGAGTGCAGGCCGATGTTCAGGCATTCGCTAGGGGGTTGCTCGTGTTCAATCGCATTGTTTCAGAAGTATCTTCGGAATCCGGATACCAGGCGGGTGCCAAGTGATCACGCCCTTGGTGGCTCTGGACGGGGCCGTTGCGGCTGTCGAGGATGTCGGCCGGGGATTGATCTGGATCGTCGAAGGCGGCCAGCCGAGTCTGGCCTCGTATGATGTGGCGGCCGGCGCGCTCAGCCGACACCTCGCCTTCGATGAAGTCCCCAGCGGCGTGGCGCTCAGCGGTGACCGCAAAGAAGTGCTGGTCGCCCTCGCCGACGGACGCGTGCTGACCATCGACGCCGATGGTCCGATAGCGGCCAGCCCGGTCGTCACCGTGGCCTCATCACTTGGGCAGGCCGCTGCCACAACGCCGTTGGCTGGGCGCGGGCACGCTCTGGTCGTGTCCGCGCCGGCTGAAGAGGTACTCGCCCTTCGGCTCAGCGACGGCCAGCGACGAGTGCTCGCCGACCTGCCTGGTTTGACGGGCGTTTGCGCCAGCGCAAGCGATGTATGGGCCGCCGCGACCTCCGCAGGAGAAGGCCGACTGGTGAAGCTCATCACCGGGGCGACCCAGGGCGTCGTCGCGAGTCTGTTGCCTACCGGCCATGTGACGGTGAGCGCCGACTCCGAGTTGTTGCTCGTCGCACATCCCGGCGCTGACCGGGTCTCGGTTTTCCGGTTTGCAGACGGATCGGTGACCACGTGCGCGACCGATGTACCGGTTCTGGACGGGGGAATCGTCGAGATGCACGGCCTGGACGACGGTCGCTTCCTTCTGCTCACGGAGAGGGGTCTGGCGGTCGCAGACGATCTCGCCTCCCTGGAGAGCCGGCCGCGTCTGGTCCCGCCGAGCGCGCCGTTGTTCGTCGGATCCTGGGTCCAATTGCAGTACGACCTGTCCGGTTCGATGCTGACCGACGATGACATCTCCTTCGTCGTGGACGGCGATCCGGATGCCGCGCTGGTCTCCCACACCGCGTCGGTTCCCGGGGGCAAGAAGATCCCCATGTTGGTCGCGGGTGGCCTGCTCGGCCGCTTCGAAGTCGCCATGGTGGAGACCAGCTCTGGCAACGAACTCGACCGGGCCGGTTTCGAGGTCACCGATAAGTGGCACGATCCTGACCACGGACCCTCGCGAATGCTGCAGGGCGACAGTCAGCCGACTCCGGCAGGCGACTGGGGTGGCGGCCCCGGCACACCGCAGAATCTGGGAGCGCAAGCGCACAGCGGTCGTTGGCGCGTCCTGATCCTCATGGTCAATACTGCAGACGGGTCCTACCCGACGGGGCCCGGCCAGCTCGACAGCGCGCGCAAAGCGATCCTGGACGAGATCCAGGACGGTGTGTCATTCAACGGCAAGACACGGTCGGCGCGGCACTACTACGAGGAGTTGTCGGGCTGGAACCCCGGAACGGGGCGGGGTCTGACGATTCAGGCGTACAACAACCGCGTCTACGGCCCTGTCGCCCTGCCCGATGGGTGGACCAACTACTTCGCGCAGAAGAAGGACAGCGCCGGAACCGTCATCGACGCCCGCTGGTCGTCGATGGGGGCCACCGTGCAGACGATCATCACGCGGACCATCAACGACGGACTTCTGACCACCGCCGACTACGGCAACATCGACGTCCTGTTGATGGTCCCGTTCTCGCCGGACGCCCCCGGCGTCGGCGACAAACGGTTCGTCTGGCCGCATGCGAGCATCGGGCCCGAATCCTTCCTGGCCGGAACAAATGTCGCCGACCAGAAGCTGTTCGGCTATCTGTTCGCGCCTCCCGACTTCGCCACACAGGACGGTCGTCAGCTGCACAGCACCGTCTCTCACGAGCTGGGACACACACTCGGACTGCCCGACCTTTACAACTTCCCTTCTTATGCGCCCAACATCACCTCGCGGCTGGTTCCGGACTGGGACATGATGGGCGGCAGCCGGGACACGTTGCCGCACTATTCGCTGTCCAACCGTATGCGGCAGGGTTGGATCGATGCCAGTCACCTGAAGCTGTACAACTTCATCGGGCAGGGTGCGGTCAACGACCCGATCACTCTGCACGCCGCGGAACTCGGCGCTCCACCGGCTGGAAGGGTGCGTGGTATCGAGATCCGGCTGGCGGACGGCTGGAACACCTATGTCGAATACCGCGCCACCCAGCCCGCCCAGATTGCGGACGGACTGCCGGCCAATCGCCGCGTCGTCATCACCGACGTCACCTCCGACTCATTTGTCACACCTAACTCGCGACCGCCAATCATCTTCGTCGCCAACGATTCCGACGGTGATGGGCCGATTCTGGACACCAATCGCGACTATGATGACGTCGACCCCGCTACCCAGAAGTCGTTGCAGATCCGGGTGACATCCACGGCGGCCGACAATGCCGTGATCAACGTCAAGTACGGATCGAATGGCCGACCCGACCCTGGCATCCGGCCATGGACAGGAGGCCCGAATTGGCAGAGTCCCGACATTGAGGTGCGCAACGCCAAATCCGCTGCCGATCCGGGGCGCTGGTTCAACACGCCGTGGGTGGGAAACCCGAATACCATTGTCGCCAAAGTCCGTAACAGCGGCGATCTCTTGTGCAAAGGCGTGGTCGTCGACTTCTTCGTTGTCGAATTCACCACGGGCGACGGACCGATGATTCCGTTGGGAAGCGACACCCACGATATCGCCCCCACCTCCACCGTCGAATTCTCCACCGGCTGGTCGCCGCCAGCAGACTCCGGCCACTACTGCATCATCGTGCGGATCAGGCTCTACCAGGATCCGGCGATCGCCGGCGTGGTCGAGACCAACATCTACAACAACGAAGCACGATCCAACTACACGCGTTTCGTGTCGGCGTCGGCATCGCCATCATCGCGGCCGAGTGTCGAGGTCGCCCTGGCCAATCCGTTCGAGGAGTCGACATTGGTGCGGGCGGTGGTGCGACAGACACACCCCTACCACCGCGTGTACGTCGATCACACCTGGCTGCGCGTCCCGGCCGGCTCAAGTCGGCGGGTGCGCGTCTTCGACGAAGCGCTGCACGGGTTTCCGGAGGAGGACCGCATCGGTCACGACATCACCGAGGAGTTGTGGGGCCGCGACAACCAGGTCAGTATCGAGGGCTGGGCTGAGCGTCCGTTCGCGGCCGATTGCGGTGCCTCGACGCTGACCGGCGGTGCCGGCATCCGAGTGGGTTCCGGGCGTGCCACGGATACGACCATCGAGCGCGCAGGGTTCACCCAAGCTGCGGGAGAGGTCCGTTGGGTCGGCGAAGGAGGCGGCCACCCGAACGGATCCGTTGTGGTGGTCGCCCGTGAAACCGACGAGAACGGTGTGGTGGACCCGATCGGTGACCGCGTCACGGCCCAGGCAACACTTCACAACGGCCACTTCCAGGTCGAGTTCCGCCGTCGCCTCGACTCCGAATTCGGGGTGCTACAAGCGTATTTCCTGGGTGGAGTCGGTGCTGCCCCGTCGGAAAGTGACTTGCGCCGTGCTGAGGGCTAAGTCATCCCATCGCCTGGTGTTCGCGCCAGCGCTCATCCCCTCGGGACGCGCTCGACACCCATACCCAACCGTTCCGGTAGATGCATGCGGGCGAAGATCTGCGCGACATCTGGTGTGGCGCGGGTGAATCGGCTGACCACGATCATCGTCGTGAACGCCAGTGGGACACTGACGGCGGCGGGGTAGCCCACCATCACCGCGGGCCAGCCGCCGAGCACATCGTCGTCGACGCCACCGGCGATGGCCACCGCAACCGCGCTGCCGCACACGCCGCCGCCGATGATCAAACCGCACGCGGCGCCCGCGGCGGTGAGACCCCGCCACCAGATGCCAAGGACCAGAAGCGGACACAATGTCGACGCCGCGACCGCGAAGGCCAGTCCGACACTGCGGGACAGTTCCAGGCCCGACACCACCAGTGACAGCGGAATCGGGATGAGCCCGCCGATCACCGCGGCGACCCGGAAATCGCGCACACGCCCGCGCAGCACATCGGTGGCCAACGCCCCGGCGATGCTGACCAGCAGCCCCGACGAGGTGGCCAGGAACGCGGCGATCGCGCCGGCGGCCACCAGCGCCCCCAGGAGTTGTCCCGCCACGCCGCCGATGGTCGATCCCGGGGCCAGAAGCACCGCGGCGTCGGCGGTTCCGGTGATGAGCAACTGCGGTACGTACAGCCGGGAGAACACGCCGAGGAGTACGGGGAACAGATAGAACACCGAGACCATGGCGATGACGGCAAGCGCGGTGCGCCGGGCCGCGCGGCCGTCAGGATTGGTGTAGAAGCGGACCAACACATGCGGCAGGCCCATGGTGCCGAGGAAGGTCGCCACGATGATGGACAGCACCTGATAGAGCGGATGGCCGCCACCCAGCCCGCCGCCGGAGGTGATCCATTCGCCGCCGGTGCTCGGGGTGCCGGCCACCACCGGGGTGGCCGCGCCGGCGGCCAGGGTCAGTGTGCTGCCCGCGCCCAGGGTGTGGTCGCCGGGCACGCCGAGGGTGGCGGCCTCGACGTGCCGGCCGTCCAGGGTTCCGGTGATGGTGATGCCGGCGGGATCGACCACCTGCACCACCACGTCGGTATCGATCGCGACGGTGGTCTGCTGCTGCACGCTCGGCGGCAACGGTCCGCCCAATTCGGCACGGTCGCTGAGGAACAACCCGAGCAGCGCCAGTGCGGGAATCGCGATGGCGGTCAGTTTCAACCAATACTGGAAGGCCTGCACAAAGGTGATCGACCGCATCCCGCCGCCCACCACATTGCTGATCACGATCGCGCCGACAAGCAGAGGCCCGGTCCATACCGGCATTCCCAGAAGGGTTTTCAGTGTCAACCCGGCCCCCTGGTATTGCGGAGCCAGGTAGAACACGCAGATCACCACCACGACGAGCATCGCCACCTTACGCAGCCGTGCCGAGCCGAGCCGGAATTCGGCGAAGTCGGGAACGGTGTAGGCGCCCGACCGGCGCAGGGGAGCGGCGACGAACAGCAGCAGCCCCAGGTAGCCCGCGGTGAACCCCACCGGGTACCACAGTGCGTCGGCGCCGTACTTGGCGATGAGGCCCGCCACACCGAGAAACGATGCCGCCGAAAGGTATTCACCCGAGATCGCGGCCGCGTTCCAGCGTGGACCGACACTGCGAGACGCGACCAGGAAGTCGGACGTGGTACGCGACAACCGGACCCCGTAGGCGCCGATGGCGACGGTGGCCACCGCCGCGGCCAGGAGGGCGACCGCCGTGAGTGGGGCGCCGGTCATGGTTCGCTGTCGACGACCCGCACGAAATCGCGCTCGGCCTGTTCGGCGAGGCGGACGTACAGCCGGCCTATCCCGTAGAGCAGCGGGTAGCACAGCACGGCGAGGACCAACCAGTTCAGCCGCATGCCGAGCACCGTCAGCGCGCTCAGATGCGGTGCCAGTATCACGGTCGCGACCACCCCGGCGATGACGACCAGCGTCAGCCGCAGCGCCAGGCCCAGTTGGGCGCGCATCAGACCACGTACCAGTGCGTCGCCGACCTGGGTCTGCTCCTGCACCTCCACCCGGGTGCGCACCATCCGGGCGCCGCGCCGGTGCGCCAGGACGACCCGTTGCCGCCCCGCGGCGGGCCGCGGCGTGGACCCCTGCGGTGGCTCACTCATCGGCGGGTTTCAGATTGCGCATCGGATCCCGGACCAACCGGTCCCGCAGTTCGCGGGCCTGGCGTCGGCTCACCGGTAGCTCGACGGCGGGTGAGGTGCCGTTGGCGCGCAGCCGCACCAGCACCGCGCCGTCGTGCGTGCGCAGCCCGGTGACCAGACGCAGGGACACCAGATAGGACCGGTGGATACGCTGGAAGCCGTGGTCGGCCCAGCGAGTTTCCAACACGCTCAACGGGATTCGGACCAGGTGGGCTCCGGTGGCCGAGTGCAGGCGGGCGTAGTCGCCCTCGGCCTCCACCCAGCCGATGCTGTCCCGGGGCACCAGTTGGGTGATGCCACCGAGTTCGGCCGGCACCACGTCGGAGTCCTGGTCTCCGTCTCCGAGTGCGGCACCGGTCTGGATGGTGGCGGCCCGGCGCACCGCCTCGTCGAGCCGGTCCTGCCGGATCGGTTTGAGCAGATAATCGGTGGCGCCGACATCGAAGGCCGCCACCGCCTTGTCGTCATGGGCGGTCACGAACACCACGGCGGGCCGGTGCGCGAAGTTGGTGAGGACGCCGGCGAGTTCGATTCCGGACAGGCCCGGCATGTTGATGTCGAGGAACACCGCATCGATGGTGTGCCGGTTGAGTTCCCGCAACGCCGAGGTGGCGTCACCGGCGGTGAACACCTCGGCGACACCGGGATGGCGGCCCAGCAGATACGCGAGTTCGTCGAGTGCGGGTGCCTCGTCGTCGACGGCGAGCACCGTCAGCTTGGAACTCACGTGTACGCACCTCCGCTGGCCCGCACCCCGGAACGGAACTTCGGCACCCGCATGATGACCTTGGTGCCCGCTCCGAGAGCCGTCTCGACCACCAGACCGTAATCGTTGCCGAACGCCGCCCGCAGCCGATGGTCCACATTCGTCAGGCCCACGTGCGCGGACTCGTCGGCGCCGGCGCGCAGCATCTCGGGGTCCATTCCGGCGCCGTCGTCCTCGACGGTGATGACGCAATCGGTGCCGGCGTCACGGGCGATGATCTCCACCGATCCGCCGCCCTGGGCGGCCAAGCCGTGTCGGACGGCGTTCTCCACCAACGGTTGCAGCGCCAGGAACGGCACGACGACGTTGAGCACCTCGGGGGCCACCTGCAGTCGCACCGTGAGCGCCGCGCCGAAGCGGGCGCGCTCCAGGGTCAGATAGCGGTCGATGTTGCGCAGCTCCTCGGCGAGCGTGGTGTACTGCCCGGCCGCCCGGAACGAATAGCGGGTGAAATCGGCGAATTCCAGAATCAATTCGCGGGCGCGGTCGGGGTCGGTGCGCACGAAGGACGCGACGGTGTTGAGGGCGTTGTAGATGAAGTGCGGGCTGATCTGGGCGCGCAGTGCCAGCACCTCGGCCCGGTCCAGCCGGGCCCGTGAGGCGTCGAGCTCGGCCAGTTCGAGCTGGCTGGCCGCGTAGCGGGCCACCTCGCCGATGGCGCCCAGCATGCCCGGCCCGGGATTGCCGGTCGCCACCGACACCAGCGCGCCGAGCACGTCACCGCCCTCGGCGAGCAGGGGCTGGGCTACCACGGCGGTGGTCCCGTTGGTGGTCAGCACCCGGCGTGCCGCGGATACGGAGTCGCGGGCGGTCGACGCGCAGGCCTCGACGATCTCCGGTGTCCAGATCGCGTCGTCGGCGGAGTCGCGGGCCAGCAGATCACCGTCACCGTCGAAGAGGGCGACGCCTTCGGTGCCGGTCAGTCCGCGCAGGAACGGCGCCGCGGTCTGCGCGGATTCGGTGTCCAGGCCACGGCGCAGGGCGCGCGCCGCGAGCGATGCGGTGTGCAGCGCGGTGTGTACGGCTCGTTCGGTGGGGGTGGCGACGACGCGCCGGGTGCGCACGATCAGCACTGCGGCCACCGCCGCCAACGCCACGGCGACGGCCAGCGCGAGAGCAACTTGGCCGGACATCTTGCGGCCACCCTAAACCGGTCCGGCTACTGAACCGGGCAGGCGTACTTCCTGGCCACGTCCATGACCCGCTCCTGCGCCCCGGGGCCGATGACGCCCTGGGCGGCCAACTCCAAACCGATGTAGCCAGGTATCCCGCCGATGCATGCCTGGTGCGCGACCCGCCATGCGGTGTCGGGATTCAGGTTGTAGCCGTTGCGTTGCAGGCCTTGCATGTAGTCGTCGAACGCCGGGGTGCCCTGGTCGGGGATCGCGCCGGCGGGAGCGGCCAGGGCGATCGTCGCGGCTAGACCGGCAAGACCGGCAAAAAGAGGTGCAACCACACGTTTCATGTCCGTCTCCCCACGGGCGTACCACCGGTTTGTCGTCTACACGTTCGCACACAGGACGGACACAGACTTCGGGAATGCCCACCGGGCTCGCTTTAAACTGGCCAGATGCCCACCTTGCAGTTGGTCCAAGACCCCGAGGCCGACGCTCTGCTCGAGTCCAATCCGTTCGCACTGCTTGTCGGGATGCTTCTCGATCAGCAGATCCCCATGGAGACGGCGTTCGCCGGGCCGAAGAAGATCGCGGACCGGATCGGTGGCGTCGATGCGCGCCAGATCGCCGAGTACAACCCGGACGAGTTCGTCGCGCTGTGCTCGCAAACCCCGGCCATCCACCGCTTTCCGGGATCGATGTCGAAGCGGGTGCAGACCCTGGCACAGGCGATCGTCGACGACTACGACGGTGACGTGACTGCGCTGTGGACCGCCGGTGACCCCGACGGTGCCGAGGTGCTGCGCCGGCTCAAGCGGCTGCCCGGCTTCGGTGAGCAGAAAGCCAAGATCTTCCTGGCTCTGCTGGGCAAGCAGTACGGCGTGACACCGGCCGGCTGGCGGGCCGCGGCAGGGGATTACGGCAAGGCGGGCACACACATGTCGGTGGCCGACGTGATGGATCCCGGGTCACTGCAGGAAGTCCGGGCCTACAAGAAGAAGATGAAAGCGGCGGCCAAGGCCGCGAAGCAGGCCTGACACGCACTCGATGGCGCTCTCATACGTATGAGATGGTGATCACATGGCGAAGACGCATCTGAATTGCCCCTGCGGCGAAGCGATTACCGGCACCGACGAGAACGATCTGGTGGAAAAGGCTCAGGAACATCTGGCGCAGGCTCATCCCGGTCGTGAGTACGACCGGGACATGATCCTGTTCATGGCGTACTGAGCGGGACGCTTACCCGACGACGGTGCACCCAGATCGCTTATCGGGCCGGATTTGCGATTTGAATGCACCGTCGCGGTTCGGGTGAGCTACGGGCTTAGGGCACCACCGTCGAGCCGATGGTGGGCATGAACTGGCACTGCTTCTCTGTCGTGGTCACCTGACCGAAGATCGTCGACATGATGCTGCCCGACCCGGTGTCGGCGACGACGGTCAGTGTGGTGGGCCCCTCGGGGTTCATATCCGGGCGGGGCTTGAGCGTTGCGGTGCCGGACTTCCCGGTGGACAGATTGACCCACGTGACGTTCAGCGGCAGTTTCTGCTCGGCTGCGGGACCGGGAGTGCCGACCGCGGTGAAGACGTACGCGGTCTGACCCGGGCCGGGCCCGGGCGTCGGGATCGCCGCCGGACCGGCCACCGAGATCGCGGTGGCGAGCACGTTGCCGCCGTTGGCGAGGCATCCGTTGCTGATCGACGGGTACATGAAGTCCTGCTTGGTGGCGGCGTCCGGGCTCAGCAGACCCGTCGGCGCCGGTGCGGGTGCCGCCGCGGGGCCAGGGGCCGGTGCCGGCACGGCGTCCGGTGCTGGTGCCGCGGCGGCCAGCGGGGCGGCATCGGGAGCCGGTGCGGGTGCGGGCAGCGCGGCGGCCTCGGGTGCGGGTCCGACGGCATGCGCCGGGTCTACCCCCGCGGGCAGGTGAGCTTCCGGTCCGGCGCCCGCCGCGGGCACGTGTGCCTGCGGGTCGGAGGCGAACTGGTTGACCGCGGTGGCCATGTTCTTCGAATCGTCAGGTGCCGCCGCGTTTCCTGCGAACGCGGCGGCCGCGGCCATGAGCATCGATGCGGCACCCTGCGGATCGGCGGCAGCTTGCTGGATCGCCGGTCCGAGCGTCTCCATCGCAGGCAACCCGGGCGCCTGCAGATTGTTGATCGGCAATGGTGCGGGCACCGCGGGATCCGCTGAGGCGACGCCGCTGCCCAGCACCACCAGCGTTGTCGCGGCGGTACTGCTCAGCAGTGTCCGGATCGATGTCATGACTTCCCCCTGGATATGTGTGGTGACGGCTGGTCAGCTCCCGATCACGGCAACGCGGACAATGCCGTCGTCGGCAGCAGCATCGGCATGAGGCCGGCGGCCCCCGGCAGTGCGGAGGCCGCGGCAGGTGCCGCGGCGGCAGCCGGCGCGCCGAGTGCGGCGGGCGCTGCGGTCGCGGCCTTGGGCAGCAGACCGGCCAACGGCGACCCGGCGGGCAGCAGCGAGGCGAGATCACCCGGGAAGGCCAACTGCTTGGGCAGTTCAAGCCCGCCCACCTGCGGCAGATTCACATCAGCCTGGGGCAACAGCACGTTGCCGGTGGGCGCGGGTGCTGCCGCTGCCGCGAGGGGCGCGGCGGCGGTGGCCGCCGAGGCCGGGCTGACGGCCGGCAACTGCGGCAGGGTGAGGTTGGCGCTCGCTGCCGGCGCCGCTGCGGGAGCGGCGGCCGGTGCGGCCGCGGCGGGCACGGCGGATGCCGCACCGCCCCCGGACAACGCCGAGGCCAGACCCTGGATCAGCTGGGGAGCCATCGCGAGCTGGTTGGCGAACGGCAACGCCGGTGCGGCCGGGGCGGCCGGTGCGACCGGGGCCGGTAGCACCGGGTCGGCGCCGGCAACCGGGCTGAGCGCGAGCGCGGTCACCGCACCCGCGCCAGCGATCATGCTGGTAATAAACAGTTTTCTGGTAGCTGGCATGGTTCTCCCCAATTCGTTGGCGGCGGGTCTGAATCCGAAAGTAGCCCGTTACTGGTGTTACTCAAGTGACACGTGTGGCGGTTATTCAACCGTTACGGAGGTGTGTGCCGATGGTGACCGCAATCGCCCATCTGAATCGGGCTGGCTACAGTCGAGCCGTAGACACCACCTCTTCGCGCGCCCCGAGTGCGCCACGCACCCGTCTGGCGCCGGTCTTGTTCGCGCTCAGCATCGCGGCGCGACTGGCGTGGACCTACCTGGTGCCGAACGGCGCGAACTTCGTCGACCTGCACGTCTACGTGGGCGGCGCCGGTGCGCTCGACCACCCCGGCACGCTGTACTCCTACGTCTACGCAGACCAGACACCGGACTTCCCACTGCCGTTCACCTATCCGCCGTTCGCCGCGGTGGTGTTCTATCCGCTGCATCTGCTGCCGTTCGGCCTGGTGGCCTTCTTCTGGCAGGTCGGCATCGTCGCCGCGCTGTACGGCGTGGTGTCGCTGAGCCTGCGGTTGCTGGGCCGCGCGAATGCCCGCACGGCGATGCTGTGGACGGCCGCCGGGATCTGGACGGAGCCGCTGCGCAGCACCTTCGACTACGGGCAGATCAATGTGCTGCTGGTCCTGGCGGTGCTCTACGCGGTGTACAGCTCGCGCTGGTGGGTGTCGGGTCTACTCGTCGGACTGGCCGCCGGGGTGAAGCTGACCCCGGCCGTATCGGGCCTGTACTTCCTGGGCGTGCGACGCTTCGGGGCGGCGGCCTTCTCCGCGGTGGTATTCGCCGCGACGGTCGCGGTGTCGATTGTGGTGGTGGGCGCGCAGGGGCGGTACTACTTCACCGACCTGCTCGGCGATGCCGGCCGGATCGGCCCGATCGGTACCTCGTTCAACCAATCGGTGCGGGGCGCGATCTCCCGGATCCTCGGGCACGACGCCGGGTATGGACCGGTGGTGGTCGCGATCCTGTTGGTGGCCGCGGTCCTGGCGGTGCTGGCCTGGCGGGCGGTGGACGGCGGCACCGACCGGCTCGCCGGGATCGTGATCGTGCAGCTGTTCGGCCTGCTGCTGTCACCGATTTCGTGGACCCACCACTGGGTGTGGCTGATCCCGCTGATGATCTGGCTGCTGCACGGCCCGCTGCGCGAGCGCCGTGGCGCGCGCATCCTGGGTTGGGGCTGGCTGGTCTTGACGCTGATCGGGCTGCCCTGGCTGCTCAGCTTCGCGCAGCCGACCATCTGGGAGATCAGCCGGCCGTGGTACCTGGCCTGGGCGGGCCTGATCTACCCCGTGGCCACCCTGGCCACGCTGACGTGGATGGCCGCTACTGGCCGAGGATCCGGTCGATATCGGCCGCCATCGCCAGATCCTTCTCGGTGATCCCGCCGGCGGAATGCGTTACTAGAGCGAAAGTCACTGTCCGCCAACGAATGTCGATATCAGGATGATGGTCGGCCTGTTCGGCGAATTCGGCCACCCGCCGGACCGCCTCGATTCCGTCGAGAAACGCGCCGAACTTGACCGACCGATGTAGCGCGCCCGACGCCCGTTCCCAGCCGGGCAGGTCGGCCAGCGCGGCATCAACTTGCTCGTTCGTCAACACAGCCATGCCACTGACGGTATACCGTCAGTGGCGATGCATGAGCAGATTGTCGTTGCGGGGGCACTCATTTCGGAGGACGGCCTGCTGGTCGCGCAACGTGCCCGCCCGGCCGAGCTGGCCGGGTTGTGGGAACTGCCCGGCGGTAAGGTCGCGCCGGGCGAGTCCGACGCCGAGGCGCTGTCTCGCGAACTGCGCGAAGAACTCGGGATCCGGGTGAGCGTCGGGGCGCGCATCGGTCCCGATGTCGCGCTGACCAACGGTATGACGCTGCGGGCCTACCGGGTCACCCAGACCGACGGTAGCCCGCAACCACACGACCACCGAGCGCTGCGCTGGGTGCGCGCCACCGATCTCGACGATCTGCCCTGGGTGCCGGCCGACCGGGCCTGGGTGCCGGATCTGCTGGCGGCGCTGCGGAGTACTCGGGCCCGTCCGTGCTGATGCGGTGTCACACGCCTGCGCCGACGAGCGCCGGCGCGGTGACGAAAAGCTCTGCCGTGGCGATCTTTCGGGCTGCACGGTGCAGGGTCACTGCTGTCAACGCGCCGTCTGCGGCTCTGGTGAGGTCGACGTGTAGCACCCCGGCGGCGGTGCCCAGCCGAAGTGAATCGGCCACCGGCATGCGCATACTTTGTGAAACGGTGCTACCGGGGATCGTCGACGCCGCGGCGACGGCGACGGCGGAAGTGAGCCCGATGGCGGGGTGCGGGGCGAGCATGGACACCATGCGCACAGCGATGTCGTACTCGTCCGCGCACACCTCGGTGCCGGCACTCGTGCGGTAGTTCCTCGGTGGGCCCACCACACCGACTTTCGGGATGGCGTGACTGATCGGCTCGCCGACCCTGCTCAATCCCATCAGCAGCGAGGCCTTTTGGCGAAGCGCCACCAACAGATCCATCCGAGCGGCGATGGCGTCGTTGTCCTCGGTGCCGGTCAAGCCGAGGTCGGCCGCGTCGAACAGAGCCGCCGGGGCGCCGGCCACCAGCATCGTTGCGGTGTACCTACCGCCGGCGACCTGGACGTCGTCGACGGCGTGCCCGGTGCGCAGCACGCCCGCCGGATCGGCGTCCAAGCCGGTGAAGGACAGACCCACCGGCACCCCGAGCGCATTGGTGCCGGGTACACGTGCGATCCCTTCACTCGGGATCACCCCGCCGGGGGTGGCGATCTCCGCGGTGAGGACGGCACCGGTGTTCTCGTTGCGCATCCGGATCTCGGTCGTCGTGTCGTGGACGGCGACAAGGCCGGACTGCAAGGCGTAGAGACCGATCGCGGTGGCGCAATTGCCGCAGTTGCTTCCCCATTCGACCCGTCGATCACCGATCGCCACCTGGGCGAAGAGGTAGTCGACGTCGATGCCGGGCAGCTGCGAGCGGCGCACGATGGCCGCCTTCGATGTCGTCGAACTTCCGCCACCGACCCCGTCGAGTTGGCGGGGATCGCCGGATCCGAAGGCCGAGGTGAGCAGTGTGTCGAGGCCGCCGGCGTCGGTCAGCAGGGGGTCGACATCCACGGCGTTGAACAGCCAGCACTTGCTGGTTCCGCCCCGCATCCAGGTGCCACGAAGAGTGAGCATGTCTGATCAGGCCTTTCCACACGAGAAGTGAGGTGTGCTTCCACTGTGAGCGCTCCGGGCATGTAGCACAATCACGTATTGCCGGATAGGGATTAACTTTTGCTAAAGCCGGCTTGCTGACCGCGTTGCCGCGAATGCGTGCTCAGAACAACGAGGGTCCGGCGACCAGGACGAGCCAGCACAGAGCCGGAGCCAGGGCGACGACGATGCCGGCGTTGAGCAACAGCTGGCGGTAGAACCTCGGTCGGGCAATCCCCTGTGCGTTGGCCAGTACCAGGGCGCCGTTCGTGGAGAACGGTGAGACGTCGACGACGGTGGCCGAAATCGCCAGTGCGGCAACGACACCGACGACCGGTAGTGCTCCGGTGTGCAGCAGGGGAAGGGCCATCGGGATGATGGCGGTGAGCAGCGCGGTGGAGGAGGCGAACGCCGAGGTGACGCCGATGACGTAGCAGAGGACGGCGGCAACCAGCAGGGGCGCACCGATGGTCATGGACATCTCGGCGAGGTGGTCGATGGTGCCGATCTCCTGCAGTACCGAAATGTAGGTGATCATGCCGGCGACCAGCAGCACGGTGGACCAGCTGATGCCGGCAATCGCCTCGTTCTGCTTGGACAGGTCGGTGAAGGCCAGAACTGCCCCTGCTGCGATCGAGATGAAGCTGATCGGCAGGTGGAATACCAGCACCAGCACCAGCACCACGCCGATGAGAGCCAGCGTGAGCTTCTGTACGCGGGTCACCGGAGTGGGCATCGCGTCCAGGAGGACGCCGGTGCGCGCCGGGCGGGTGAGCAGTCCGGTGCCGGTGCTTCCCGAGCCTCCGACGATCGCAGTGTCGCGCGGGTCGTGGCCGGTGGCCACACCTGCGGATCCGAGGTCGTCGTGATCGAATCCTTCCGGGGTGCCGGTGGCGCTGAACTCCAGGTGGCGGACCCGGGCCAACGCGGCATATCCGACGACGGTCAGGACCGACAGCAGCAGGTTGATGCCGTAGCTGGCGAAGAAAAGGGTCCAGGGGTTGATGCTCAGGCCGCTCTTCTCGACGATGTCGCGCACCAGTACGCCGGAGACCGAGATGGGGGAGAACGCCCCGGCGTGGGCTCCGTTGATCGTCATGATGCCCATCACCAGCGGGCTCATCTTGGTTCGTGCGGCGAACGACATGGCGGCCGGCGAGATCAACGCCACTGCCGCCGGGCTGAACGTGCCGAGTGCAGTCAAGACCGAGGCGCAGAAGAAGAACACCCACGGCACCACGGTGACGCGACCGCGCACCCCGCGGATGCAGGCGTTGACCAGTAGGTCGATCGTGCCGTTGCGTTTGGCCATGCCGAAGAAGTAGGTGACACCGACGATGGTGAGCACGATCGAACTGGGGAACTCGGCCAGGAGTTCCTTGTCGTCGTAGCCGAGCATGAAGTACCCGACGCCGAAGGCGCCGATGAACCCGAGAATGCCGATGTTGATGGGAAAAAATGTGGCGATGACGAACATCGCCACCAAGGCGATCAGCGGTAGTACTTCAACAGAGGTCATCGTTGGTCTCTCAGTTCCGGAGAAGGTCGCGCTTCGCGCGAACCAGTCACCGTTCCGCGCTTCGGCGGGAGCTGCGACGGTTGCGGATCACACCCTTCATTGATCATTACCTAGATCACACTAAGAAGGCGTTGACTTAACGACAATGTCGATTATGTACAGTAGGGTTCAGTTTCTCTTAAGCCACGCTGGAGTGTTGTGCTCGATACCAACCGGATGTTCACGTTGCGTGAGGTCGCCACCCACGGATCCATCACCGCTGCCGCGGAGGCTCTGGGATACACGACGTCCGCCGTCTCACAACAGATTGCCAAGCTCGAAAAGGAAGCGGGGCAACCCCTTCTCGAGCGCCACGCCCGGGGTGTCGCGCTGACCGATGCCGGCCGGTCGGTGGTCCGGCACACGGAGCGCATCTTGGTCGAACTGCATGCCGCGGATGCCGAGCTGGCCGAGATCCGGGGCCTCCGAGCGGGTGTCCTGGCCCTCGGCACCTTTCCCACCGCCGGCTCGTCGCTGCTGCCCCTCGTGGTCAAGGAGTTCAAGACGCGGCACCCCGGGGTTGAACTGAAGGTGTTCAGCGGCCGTTTCGACCGGCTCGTCGATGCGCTACGCCGGCGGGAGACCGAACTGTCCCTGCTCTGGGACTACGAGTGGAACCGGATCAACGACCCGACCCTGACCTACCACCACCTGATGAACGATCCGACCATGCTGCTGGTGTCCGAACATCACCGGCTCGCCGATCGTGATGCGATCAGCATCGGCGAACTCCGTGACGAGTCCTGGGTTGTGCGCGCGGAAGACCATCCCGTCGCGCAGACGTTGGAAAAGCTTTGTCAGCAAGGCGGATTCACGCCCCGCACCAGTGTGTTCGCCCATGATTACGGCGAAGTGCAGGCTATGGTCGCGGTTCAGCTGGGTGTGGCGATCGCCCCCCGGCTGGCGGTACTGAATCCGCGGCCCGACGTGCGTTCGATCCGCCTCGCCACGCGCCCGCCCCAACGCCGGATACTCATCGCGCATCTCGCCGAGCGACGGTTGAGTCCCGCCGCGCACGAGGCCATCGCGGTGAGCGCCGCAGCGGCACGCCAACTCGAGGAGGGCTTCGCCGCCGGCTGACTCGCGGCGCCGGGGTCGAGGACCCGGGCGCTCACACCGCTAGTAACGGAGTCGGTCGCCGACCACTCGCACCTCACCGCCAGGGTGCTGTGCGGCGTATATCGGATGGATGAGCGCCTGATGCCGGCATTGCGGGCAGGACCTCTGCGGCGCGTTTGCCGAGGAGAAGGTCAGATGGTGACATGCCGCACACCGGACGACGAACGCGCCGCCGATCCAGTTGAGCAAACCGAGGTAGATCGCTGCTGTCGTCGCCAGCGCCAGCACCACGATCAGCGCTACGGTGAGTGCCTCGTAAACCGTCATGATCGACACCTCCAACCATCGGTGACGGATACTTCAAAGGTACGCCCGCCGGGGCCGGAAAATGCTGGTCATTACGACTTTCTGGCATGTTTGAAGACTTTCTCCAGCTCCTTGTCAGAAGCACCCGCGTGCGCGGCCTTGTGCACCTTGTGCAACACCAACGGGCACCGCTTGCACCGTGGCTTGCTACGGCAGCACTTCTTCTTGGCCTTGACCGAGGTCAGGTTCTTCACACTTGCCTTCCCACCACCACCGCGGCATCCGCCGTTTTCGTGATCCGGTACTCACACTGCGACAATCGTCGTCGTGGATTCTCGCCCGAACTTTCGCAACGTAGCCATCGTCGCGCACGTCGACCACGGTAAAACCACCCTGGTCGACGCCATGCTGCGGCAGTCGGGTGCGTTGACCCACCGCGGAGACGACTCGACCGAACGCATCATGGACTCCGGTGACCTGGAAAAGGAAAAGGGCATCACCATCCTGGCCAAGAACACCGCGGTGCACCGGCACAACGCGGATGGCACGGTCACGGTCATCAACGTCATCGACACCCCGGGCCACGCCGATTTCGGCGGCGAGGTCGAGCGCGGTCTGTCGATGGTCGACGGTGTGCTGCTGCTCGTCGATGCCTCTGAAGGCCCGCTGCCGCAGACCCGGTTCGTGCTGCGCAAGGCGCTGTCGGCGCATCTGCCGGTGATCCTGGTGGTCAACAAGACCGACCGCCCCGACGCCCGCATCGCCGCGGTGGTCGAGGAGAGCCACGACCTGCTGCTCGACGTCGCCTCCGACCTGGACGAGGAAGCCCAGGCCTCCGCCGAGAAGGCCCTCGACCTCCCGACGCTCTATGCGTCGGGTCGCGCGGGCATCGCCAGCACCACCGAACCCGCCAACGGCGAGGTGCCCGACGGCGACAACCTGGACCCGCTGTTCGACGTGCTGATGGAACACATCCCGGCCCCGGCCGGTGACCCGGAGGCCCCGCTGCAGGCGCTGGTCACCAACCTCGACGCGTCGGCCTTCCTGGGCCGCCTCGCGCTGGTCCGGATCTACAACGGCAAGCTGAAGAAGGGCCAGCAGGTGGCCTGGATGCGCGAGGTCGACGGCGCCCCCGTCATCACCAGCGCCAAGGTCACCGAACTGCTGATCACCGAGGGTGTCGAGCGGACCGCCACCACGGAGGCCGGCGCCGGCGACATCGTGGCCGTCGCGGGTATGCCCGAGATCATGATCGGCGACACCCTGGCCGATCCGGACCACGCACACGCCCTGCCGCGGATCACCGTCGACGAGCCCGCCATCTCGGTGACCATCGGCACCAACAGTTCACCGCTGGCCGGCAAGGTCTCCGGACACAAGCTGACCGCCCGGATGGTGAAGAGCCGGCTGGACTCCGAGCTCATCGGCAACGTCTCGATCCGCGTCGTCGACATCGGCCGCCCGGACGCCTGGGAGGTTCAGGGCCGCGGTGAGCTGGCGCTGGCCATCCTGGTCGAGCAGATGCGCCGGGAAGGTTTCGAGCTGACCGTCGGCAAGCCGCAGGTGGTCACCAAGACCGTCGACGGCAAGGTGCACGAGCCGTTCGAGGCGCTCACCATCGACTGTCCCGACGAGTTCCTCGGCGCCATCACCCAGCTGATGGCCGCCCGCAAGGGCCGGATGGAGCAGATGACCAACCACGCCGCGGGATGGGTCCGGATGGACTTCATCGTGCCCAGCCGTGGTCTGATCGGCTTCCGCACCGACTTCCTGACGCTCACCCGCGGCACCGGCATCGCCAATGCGGTGTTCGATGGCTACCGGCCGTGGGCGGGCGAGATCCGGGCCCGGCACACGGGGTCGTTGGTCAGCGACCGCACCGGCTCGGTCACCCCCTTCGCGATGATCCAGCTCGCCGACCGCGGCACCTTCTTCGTCGAACCGGGCGAGGACACCTACGAGGGCCAGGTCGTCGGTATCAATCCGCGCGCCGAGGATCTCGATATCAACATCACCCGCGAGAAGAAGCTCACCAACATGCGCTCTTCGACGGCCGATGTGATGGAGACGCTGGCCCGGCCCATGGATCTCACCCTGGAGCAGGCCATGGAGTTCTGCGCCGAGGACGAGTGCGTCGAGGTGACCCCCGAGGTCGTGCGGGTGCGCAAGGTCGAGCTGACCGCCAGCCTGCGGGCCCGCGCCAAGTCACGCGCGAAGCAGCAGGGCTGACGGCCCACTCGCGCTACTCGCCGGCGTCCACTGACGACGCGGACGACGCTGTGGCACCGGCTTTGGCATCGCTGCCATCGCCGGCTGCGGACGTGGTGGCACCCGGCGTGGTAGCCGTGGTCGTGACCGCGGCCGGGGTTTCTTTCTGAGCGCTGTCGGCTGCTTTCTCGGATGCCTTGGTGTCGGAAGCCTTTTCGCCGGCCTTCTCACCCGGGGTCACCTTGTTGCCGTCGCTGAGGTCGGTGGCACCGTTGGCTTTGGCGTCGGGCTTGGCGTTGGCGTCGGGTTTGGTGGTGTCGGCTGCGGCGGTTTTCAGCGCGGTGGCGCCGGAGGTGACGGTGGCGGTGGCCGGTGGTGCCATGGCGTCGGCGATCGTCTTACGTGCGCTGAGGATGCCGGCGATGACGCCGTTGATCAGGCCCACGGTGCCGGTGTTCGGGTCGCCGTTGAGCGCGCCGCCGAGGACGGTGGCGGGTGCGGTGAGCACGGTCGTCAGCACCGCTCCCAGGTTGCCGGTGGTGACACCGTCGTAAAGCCCTTGTGCCACAGTGCCGATCGAGTTCACCACGGCCGTGACCATGCTGAGGACCGGGAGCCCGACGCCGATCAGGACCGCCGACGGTAGCGCTTCGACCACCCGGGCGAAGGTCTTCACCATGTTGACCGGGATTTCCAGGGTGTTGAGCAGTGGGAAGGCGACGCCGATCAACGGGTTGATCACCAGCCCGCTCCACAAGGTGTTGATTGCATCGTCGATCTGACCGGCGCGCAGCTGTGTCCCGGCCGTGTCGAGTGTGGGCCGAATCTGGGACACCGCGTACTTGACGCCGTTGATCAGATTGGGCGGTACCTGGGCCAGGATGTCGAAGTTGGCCTTGGTGTTGCGGACGAACTGGTCGAAGATGGGCAGACCGTCGTTCCAGGCCTGGGATCCGACGGTCCGCACATCGGTCCAGGTGTCCTGAAGTAGTTGCGTGTACGCACCGGTCACCGGGTTCGCGGCCAGGGCCACGGCCGGCATGTGGACTTCCGGAGGCGGAGCAGTTATCGGGGTGATGGCGATGGCGCCGGCGCTCACCAACGCGAGGCCGGTTGTCACATAGGGGCGCAATGCGAGTTGCAACGTACTCTCCCTCGACTCGATTGTGATGTCGGTCACTCCGACCGGGCTGACCGTAGTCCCGGTGGCGACAGGGGTGAGCAATTTGGTAAAACACGTTTCAATTTAAATATGTCGGTCCCTGCTACTTGTTTGCCCGCATTTCCTGGAATGGAATTTCAGCGAGCGAAGAAGAATACAGAGAAACTTGTCCGTATCATCTATGGATTTGCATATATGCAGTTAGATGACGTAAAAAGCCCCATATAGGGGCCGGCTGTGATGTTGCTGTGCCGTATTGTTGCCGAACGGGTAGCTAATATCTGGGCGGCTTATGCCCAATTCTATGAATACTACGACCTCTAGTAGAAAAATTACCTGCTCGGCGTCTTGGGCACACGTTGGCGGTGTCGTGGGCGGTTGTCGATACCCTGTTGGGCGTGCCGACCAACCCACGACGTTTTCGCGCTGTCGCCGGCGCCCTGGTCGGAACGTCGTTGGTGCTGGCCGGCTGCACGGTGAGCCCGCCGCCGGCACCGCAAAGCACCGAGACCAGTCAGTCGACACCACCGCCGCCGGCCAAGGCGATGCAGATCATCATGGCCATCGACTCGATCGGCGCGGGCTTCAACCCGCATCTGCTCTCGGATCAGTCGCCGGTGAACGCGGCCATCTCGGCTCTGGTGCTGCCGAGTTCTTTCCGGCCGATCCCGGATCCTGCCGCTCCGACCGGTTCGCGCTGGGAGCTCGACACCAGCCTGCTGGTGTCGGCCGAGGTGACCAGCGAGGAACCCTTCACCGTCACGTACCGGATCAAACCGGAGGCGTCCTGGACCGATAACGCGCCCATCGCCGCCGACGACTACTGGTATCTGTGGCGTCAGATGGTCAGTCAGCCCGGCGTGGTCGACCCGGCCGGCTACGACCTGATCACCGGGGTGCAGTCGGTGGAGGGCGGCAAGACCGCCGTCGTCACCTTCTCCCAGCCGTACCCGGCCTGGCGGGAGTTGTTCAACGATCTGCTGCCCGCCCACATCGTCAAGGACGTGCCGGGCGGATTCGGGGCCGGGTTGGTGCGCACCATGCCGGTCACCGGCGGCCAGTTCCGGGTGGACAGCATCGATCCGCAACGCGACGAGATCCTGCTGGCCCGCAACGACCGCTACTGGGGCCCGCCCGCGGCGCCCGACCAGATCCTGTTCCGGCGCGGGGGAGCGGCTGCGGCTCTTGCCGATTCGATCCGTAACGGCGACACCCAGGTGGCGCAGGTGCACGGTGGTCAGGCGGCGTTCGCGCAGCTGTCGGCGATCCCGGACGTGCGGACCGCGCGCATCGTGACGCCCCGGGTGATGCAGTTGACGCTGCGCGCGCAACAGCCCGCACTCGCCGACCCGCACGTACGCAAGGCGATCTTCGGGCTGCTCGACGTCGGTCTGCTGGCTGCCGTGGGCGCCGGATCGGACAACACCGTCACGCTGGCCCAAGCCCAGGTGCGCTCACCGTCGGACCCCGGGTACGTGCCGACCGCGCCGCCGGCGATGCCCCGGGAGGCCGCCCTGCAACTCCTGGCCGACGCCGGGTACCAGGTCGAGCCGGTGACGTCGACACCCCCGTCGACGCCGGGTGTCCCACCGCCGGACGACTCCCGCGGCCAGATCACCAAGGACGGCCAGCCGCTGACCTTCGTGATCGGCGTGGCCGCCAACGACCCCACGTCGGTCGCTGTGGCCAACACCGCCGCCGACCAGTTGCGCAGTGTGGGCATCGCGGCCTCGGTGTCGGCGCTCGACCCGGTTGTCCTGTACGGGGATGCGTTGGCCAACAACAAGGTCGACGCGATTGTCGGATGGCACCAGGCCGGCGGTGACCTCGCCACCGCGCTCGCTTCCCGCTACGGCTGCCCGGCCCTGGAGGCGACGGCCGTGTCGACCGCGACGCCGTCCCCGAGCGTCACGACCACGACGTCCCCGGCGCAGACGACGACCCCCCGCCCCGCCCCGCCCACGCCCACCCCGACACCGACCGCCACCACGCCGGTGCCCAGCGGCACCGGCGAGCTGGTGACGGTGCCAAGTAACCTGACCGGCGTCTGTGACCGCAGCATTCAGCCGCGTATCGAAGCGGCTCTCGCCGGCACCGAGGAAATCGCCAAGGTGATCGACGCCGTCGAGCCGCGACTGTGGAACTTGTCGACTGTGCTGCCGATCCTGCAGGACACCACCATCGTGGCCGCCGGCCCGCGGGTGCGCGGGGTCAGCCTCTCGGGCGCGGTGCCGGTCGGGATCGTCGGCGACGCCGGCAAATGGGTGAAACAGCCCTAACGTTCGGGGTGCACGCGCTGCCAGAGTGCGTGCGCGGTGAACGCGGAGATCGCGAACACCAGGACCAGCCATTCCGGCGGGCGGGCCAGCTCCCAAACGAACAGGGCGGCAAACAGTGGTGCCCGTTGGGTGATCGCCAGTACGCCCGCCGCGCAGGTCAGAGCCGCCGCCGGCACGTTCAGCGCGGCGCCGGCGTATTCGTTGAGGGCAAGCGCGACAAGGGATCCCGCCGCGGCCCCGGTGGCCAGCGCCGGGGTGATCAGGCCACCGACCGCGCCCGCGCGCAGGAACAGCGCCGTGAGGAGCGGCTTGAGCAGCAGGATGACCGCAGCCGCCGACAGGGTCAAGGAACTGTTCACGCTGACGGTGAGAATGCTGCGGCCGTTGCCCGGCAGTTCGGGATACCAGATCGAGCAGATGCCGGTCAGCAGTCCGGCGGCGGCGATACCGGGAATCAGCAGCCACGACGCGGAGGGCACCTTGGGCCGCGCGGTGGCCATCAGCCGTTCGAACGCGATCCCGATCCCGACGGCCACCGGCGCGATGGCCAGGGCCAGCAGGACGAACCGATACGACACGTCGGCCGACGGCCAGGTGAGCGAATGCTCGAAATGGGTGACGGGCGCGGCGACGGCCACCGCCAGGCTGGAGGTGATCAGCGCGGTGCCGACGACGCGGGGGTGCCAGCTGCGCATGAGGATGGTGATGGTGAACAGCGCGCCGCCCAGCGGCACGCTGTAGACCGCCCCGAGGCCGGCGCCGGCGGCCGATGCCAGCACGATCTCGCGGTCACGTTCGGTCAGCGCCCACCGGCGGGTGGCGCAGTCGCCGAAGACGGCGGCCAGCTGCCGTGGCGCACCTTCGCGCCCGAGTGAGGCACCCGATCCGACGATGAGCACCTGCAGGACGGCGTCGATGGCCAGCGGCACCCGGGCCAGCGGGTGGTGCGCGGCGATGGACGCGGTGAGCGAGGGAACCGGCGCGCGGCGGCGGAGCAGCCACCAGCCGAGGCCGGCGAGCGCGCCGCCGATCATCGGGCCGGTCGCCCGACGAATGTGGTCGGCCGCGCCGACACCGGTCAGCAGGGTGCCCAGGTGATAGTGGTAGGTCAGGTGCTCGACCCAGTGCAGCAGCAGGGTGGTGGCCGCACCCGCGGCGCCGGCGAGCACACCGACGGCCACGACCGCGCAACCGAACTCGAGAAGGTGCCGCTCATCGGTGCTTCTCGCATCCGCAGCCGCCACACGGTAAATCTAGGGGAGTGCAAACACCTCGGCTGCTCTTCGTGCATGCCCACCCCGATGACGAGTCCCTGACCACCGGAGCGACCATCGCGCATTACGCGGCACAGGGCGCCACGGTGCGCGTGGTCACCTGCACGCTGGGTGAGGAGGGCGAGGTGATCGGCGATCGTTGGACCCAACTCGCCGTCGACGCGGCTGATCAGCTGGGCGGCTACCGCATCGCCGAACTGACGACGGCACTGGCCGCCCTGGGCGCCGGCGAGCCGATCTTTCTCGGCGGCGCCGGCCGCTGGCGCGATTCCGGGATGCCGGGCACCCCGGCCCGGCACCGCCAGCGATTCGTCGACGCCGATATCGCCGAGCCCGTCGCGGCTTTGGTCGCGATCATCCGGGACCTGCGCCCGCACGTCGTCGTGAGCTACGACCCCAACGGCGGGTACGGGCACCCCGACCACATCCGCGCACACGAAGTCACCACGGCCGCTGTCGCCGCCGCGGGCGGTGACGGCCATCCGGGCGAGCCGTGGGAGGTACCGAAGTTCTACTGGACGGTGATGGCGGAATCGGGAATCGCCGACGGCCTCGCCGATATCGGCGACCCACCTGCGGACTGGATCCAGATCAAGCCGTCGGACATCACGTTCGGTTACCCCGACGAGAAGGTCGACGCCGTGATCGACGCCGCCGCACATCTGCCCGCGAAGGCCGCGGCGCTGCGCGCCCACGCCACCCAGGTCAGCGTCGCCGCGGACGGACGTTCGCTGGCGCTGTCGAACCTGGTCGCGCTCCCGCTGTGGGGGATCGAGCATTACGTGCTGGTCAAAGGGGCGGCTGGCGAGCGCGATGAGCGTGGTGTGGAAACCGATCTGCTGGCCGGACTGAAACTCGGATAGCAGCCGGGCAGCTGTGCTCGGGGCGGTACGCTGCCCCTATGGACCCGGACTTGGATCCCAATCTGCAGCACCAGCAGGACCGCGCCGACAACTTCCAGTGGGTGGTCGGTTCGCTCGTCGCGCTGCTCGACAGCATTCCCACCTGACGGGGTTCGACCTGACGGACGACGAACCCGACGGACCGGCCTGGGTGCCGCCCGTCATGCTCTCTTTGCTGTGCCTCGGCGGTGTGTTGTCCGCAGTGCTCGCAGCCTTTCTGTTGCCCTGGCGCGTCAGCGGTGCACCCTTTCCGGCGAGCGTCTTGGCCAGCGGTGCCTGCAACGCCGCCCTGGTCTGGGCCGCGTTGCAGTGGACCTCTTCGACGCGGGTGGGTGCGCTGCCGCTGTGGTGCTGGCTGGCCACCATCGGATCGCTGACACTGGGTGGCCCGGGTAGCGACATCGTGTTCGCGACGACGGCATCCGGTGCGCTGCTGCTGCTCCTGTTGATCGTCGTCGGCACGCTTCCGTCCGTGCTGGTGTTGCGGCGGTACGCCAGGTCGCGTTAGTCCGCGTCGGCGGTCGCGTGGGTGTCGGCCTTGGGAATCGACGCGTGCTGATCGCGTTTCTTCTTCTTGGACTCGGTCTTTTTTGGCTCGGCCTTCTTCGGGTCCGGCTTGCCGGTGTCGGCCTTCTCGGTGCTCGATTTGGTGGTGCTCGATTTGGTGGTGCTCGACTGGGTGGTGTCCGGTTTGGTCGTGTCCGGTGTGGTGTCGGTGCCGCCGGCTTTGGTTTCGGGCTTGGTGGTATCGGGTGTGGCCTCGGTCGACTCCGGCTTCTGATCGTCGGACTTGACCACATCGGGTTTGGTCGTCGGCGGGGTGACCGGAGTGTCGTTGTCGGCGGCCGGCTCCGGTTCGGTTGACGGCGTCTTGACCGGCTCCGGCGTCGCGGTCTCCTGGTCTGTCACGGGCTCTGTCCCGGCGGCGGGCTTGCCGTCCTCGGCGGCTGTGGTCTTGTCACCGGTGTCACCGGTGCCGATCGTTTCTTCCGCCGCGGTCACCGGTGTTCCGGTGGTGGCCGTGTCGCCGGTTGCCGACGCCAGTGCGGTCCGGGCCGTGGCCGTCTTGGCCGCCGTCGCGGCGAAGGGCAGAGGTGGCAGCGGGGGCAGCCAGCTCAGCGCCCAGTTGATCTCTGCCTGGATGAAGCCCTTGCCTGCGTTGATGCTGTCGTTGATGACGTTGCCGACGGCCTGGACCAGGTTGACGTACCCGCCGATGACGTACGCGGTGTTGTAGACGGCGCTGGTGATGATCGGCTGGATCAGGTTGTAGTAGACGATGCCGATCTGCGGCGCGAAGATATTTGCGATCGGGATCCAGCCGACGGCGTATTGGGCGAGGTCCACGCCGTAGTCGACCCAGCCGATGAGCCAGTCGTAGCCGTTGATGATGGCGCTGCTCAGCCCGGGTAGACCCAGCGCAGCGGCAGCCGGCGCCACCGCGGTGGGCGCTGCCGCGGCGGCGAGCGCCGGGGCACCCGCGGACGGCGTGGCGGCGGCCGCCTTCTGCGTGACCTGCGACTTCGGGGCCAGCACGATCACGGGTGCGGGCGCCCACATGGTCCGGGTCTCGGCGGCCAGGCGCACCTGGGCATGCACCGGGGCAGGGGCCGCCGTGGGTGGCGCGACCGAGGACGGGATGGCAATGGTGCCGGCGGCGAGGGCGGTCACGCCCGCCATCAGATACGAACGGACGGACACACCCATCGTGGCTCCTGTTCTTGCGGTCGCCTATGCGGGTGAATTTACGCCAGAGTCAACGCAGGTTTATCGCATTGGGGCGACGCGTCGCAGCCGATCGCTGGGACTATGGTGGCCCCTATGCCAGGGGCAGTGGTTTCAGATTGTGAGACGCGCGGATGATTCGCGACGACGCAGGGGTTACAGGGGAGTGGCTCTGAACCCGCAGCACGGCTCCGATCTACCCAGTCCGGTGATCCCGCCGAAGCCCAGTACGTCCGCGTTGCGCCGTGTGTTGCGCCGTGCCCGCGACGGTGTGGCCCTCAATGTCGACGAAGCAGCCGTTGCGATGACCGCCCGCGGCGACGATCTGGCAGATCTGTGCGCCAGTGCCGCGCGGGTACGAGATGCCGGCCTGGAGTCGGCGGGCCGCCGTGGCCCCGAGGGGCGACTACCGGTCAGCTACTCCCGCAAGGTCTTCATCCCGGTCACCCACCTGTGCCGTGATACCTGCCACTACTGCACCTTCGTCACCGTGCCCGGCCGGCTACGCGCCCAGGGCAAGGGGATGTTCATGGAGCCCGACGAGATTCTCGACGTGGCCCGGCGCGGTGCAGAGTTGGGTTGCAAGGAAGCGCTCTTCACCCTCGGTGATCGGCCGGAAACCCGCTGGGACGAGGCCAAGCAGTGGCTCGACGAACGCGGCTATGACTCCACCCTGGATTATGTCCGCGCGATGGCCATCCGGGTCCTGGAGGAGACCGGCCTGCTGCCGCACCTCAATCCGGGGGTGATGAGCTGGACCGAGCTGTCCCGGCTCAAGCCGGTGGCCCCGTCGATGGGCATGATGCTGGAGACCACGTCACGGCGCCTGTATGAGACCAAGGGGCTGGCGCATTACGGCAGCCCCGACAAGGACCCCGTCGTACGGTTGCGCACCCTCGACGATGCGGGCCGGTTGTCCATCCCGTTCACCACCGGTCTGCTGGTCGGTATCGGCGAGACCTTGGCCGAACGGGCCGAGACCATGCATGCGATCCGGCGCTCGCACAAGGAGTTCGGGCACGTTCAGGAAGTGATCGTGCAGAACTTCCGGGCCAAGGACCACACCGCGATGGCGTCCGTGCCCGATACCGGGATCGACGATTTCCTGGCCACCGTCGCCGTGACCCGGCTGGTGCTCGGCCCGAAGATGCGCATCCAGGCTCCGCCGAACCTGGTGTCCCGCGACGAATGCCTGGCGCTGATCGGTGCCGGGGTGGACGACTGGGGCGGGGTGTCGCCCTTGACTCCCGACCACGTCAACCCGGAACGGCCGTGGCCGGCCCTGGAGGACCTGGCCGAGGTCACCGCCGCTGCGGGTTACGAACTGGTGCAACGTCTTACCGCGCAGCCGTCCTACGTGCAGGCGGGTGCGGCGTGGATCGATCCGCGGGTCCGCGGGCATGTGGACGCACTGGCCGACCCCGAGACCGGGTGGGCGCGCGATGTCAACCCGGTGGGCCGGCCCTGGCAGGAACCCGATGAGGCGTCCGAGTCGTTGGGCCGCACCGATCTGCACACCGCCATCGACACCGAAGGTCGCCTGACGGAGACCCGCAGCGATCTGGGCAGCGCGTTCGGGGACTGGGAGTCCATCCGGGAGAAGGTGTCCGAGTTGGCGGCCCGCGCTCCCGAACGCATCGACACCGATGTGCTGGCCGCCCTGCGTGCGGCCGAACGCAATCCGGGTGGCTGCAGCGACGACGAATACCTGGCCCTGGCCACCGCGGACGGTCCTGCGCTGGATGCGGTGGCCGCCCTTGCGGATTCGCTGCGCCGCGATGCCGTCGGCGACGACGTCACCTTCGTCGTCAACCGCAATATCAACTTCACCAACATCTGCTACACCGGCTGCCGGTTCTGCGCGTTCGCGCAGCGCAAGGGCGACGCCGACGCCTATTCGCTGTCCAGTGCGGAGGTCGCCGACCGGGCCTGGGAGGCACACGTCGCCGGGGCCACCGAGGTGTGCATGCAGGGCGGTATCGATCCGGAGTTGCCGGTGACGGGATACGCGGATCTGGTGCGGGCGGTCAAAGCCCGGGTGCCGTCGATGCACGTGCACGCCTTCTCGCCGATGGAGATCGCCAACGGCGTCACCAGAAGTGGCCTGTCGGTGCGGGAGTGGCTGACGTCGCTGCGGGAGGCCGGGCTCGGGTCGATCCCGGGCACCGCCGCCGAGATCCTCGATGACGAGGTGCGCTGGGTGCTCACCAAGGGCAAGCTGCCCACGTCGGAGTGGATCGAGGTGGTGACCACCGCGCACGAGGTGGGCCTGCGTTCCAGCTCGACGATGATGTACGGGCACGTGGACACTCCCAAGCACTGGGTGGGGCACCTCAACGTGCTGCGCGGTATCCAGGACCGCACCGGCGGGTTCACCGAGTTCGTGCCGCTGCCGTTCGTGCATCAGTCCTCGCCGCTGTATCTGGCCGGCGGCGCGCGGCCGGGCCCGACACACCGGGACAACCGGGCGGTGCACGCGCTGGCGCGGATCATGTTGCACGGCAGGATCTCGCACATCCAGACGTCGTGGGTGAAGCTGGGCGTCGAACGCACCCAGGTGATGCTGCAGGGTGGCGCCAACGATCTGGGCGGGACGTTGATGGAGGAGACCATCTCCCGGATGGCCGGCTCGGAGAACGGCTCGGCCAAGTCCGTCGAGGAACTGGTGGCCATCGCCGAGGGGATCGGCCGGCCGGCCCGGCAGCGCACCACGACCTACGCACCGTTGGCGGCCTAGACCCTCTCGCGAGCGTGCGTGTCTGCACAGTGACACGCCGCAATTCGTGGCATTTTGCGCACGCTCGCGTGGGATCCTCCGGTCATGGACACGATCGCCGGACTTCCCGCCCACCCCCTGTTCGTGCACGCCGTCGTCGTACTGGTGCCGTTGGTGGCGCTGCTGGAGATCCTCTGTGCGCTGTGGCCGGCCGCACGGGAACGACTGGTGTGGCTGGTGCTGGCGCTGGCCGCGGTCACGGCCGCGTTGACGCCGCTGACCGTCGAAGCCGGGGAGGCGATGTACGACAGGTTCCCCCAACCCGCCGCCGTGCTGCAGGAGCATGCCGAACGCGGGGACTGGATGCCCTATGTGGCCGTGGCGTTGTTAGTGGTGGCGGCCTTGTTGGCGCTGCTGCACCGGTGGTCCGGGCACGGTCGCGGGGTAGCCGCGGTGGTGGCGGTGCTGGCCGTGGTGGTCGGGCTCGCGGCGATCGCGGTGGTGATCAAAGTCGGGGATTCGGGGGCCCGTGCGGTGTGGGGTGTGGGTTAGGGCAGCGCATCGAATCGTGTCAGACAGTTGATGTCCTGCCCGTCGCCCGCCGTCCCGGAGTCGACGAGGCGCCCGGGCAGGATCTCGCACGATGCCCAATCCGCGGATCCGATACTCGGGTCGGCACCGACCATCTGAGCACCCGACGTCGGAGTGATGTGAAACTGGGCAGATCCCCCGCAGAAACTTCCGGTGTGGAGCACGCCGGCGTCGTCTTGGTTGGGCGCGGTGATGTCGATGCACTCTGCTCCCGTCCAGTTGACGACGGTGGTGATGCCCGAGCCTGCCGTTGCCACGGGAGCGGGCGTCTGAGCCGGGGTGGCATAAATAGGCGGATAGGTCGGGTAAACCTGCGGGGGTAGGCCACCACTAGAGCCACTGCCCCCGGTTTCACATGCGACACCGTCGCCGTCCCGGTCCAGTTTTCGGCTGTATCCGGGTTGCCCCGCGTAGAGGGGCGCGGCACCGGCGGCCCTGGCTTCCGCGCAATTGCTGTATGCGTGTGCGGTAGGGCTCAAGACGACAGTCAAAGCCGGGATTGACAGCGTGATTGTTGCTATCGAAAACATCTGTCGCGTAGACACATTCACCTCGAATCGGGATCCGCGGCTGAATTTACGGCGACGACAAATACGATCCTCGCGTGTCGGTTCAGATGTGATGTGGATCACGACTTGGGCGAATGGCGAATAATCCGGACTATGGTCCGGTTGGTCGAAGTGAGGATGTCGGGACAGCCGACCCCACGACCAAGGAGAACTCATGACCACAGCTGTAGCCACCGACCTGACCGCCGGCACCTGGGCCCTCGATCCCGTGCACTCCTCGGTCAATTTCTCCGTGCGCCACCTCGTGGTGAGCAAGGTGCGCGGCACCTTCGACAACTTCACCGGCGCGATCGTCGTCGCCGAGGACGGCACCCCGTCGGTCACCGCGACCATCGACATCAACTCGGTCAACACCCGCAACGAGCAGCGCGACGCGCACCTGAAGGCCGCCGACTTCTTCGACGTCGAGCAGTTCCCGACGGCGACGTTCACCTCCACCGCGGTGCGGGCCGACGGTGACGACTACGTGCTCGACGGTGACTTCACCCTCAAGGGTGTCACCAAGCCGGTGTCGCTGAAGCTGGAGTTCAACGGCGTGAACCCGGGTATGGGCCACGGTGCCGTGGCCGGCTTCGAGGCGTCGGTGGTGTTGAACCGCAAAGACTTCGGGATCGCCTTCGATGCGCCGCTGGAGACCGGCGGGGCCGTCGTCGGTGACAAGGTCACCATCACCCTCGAGATCGAGGCGCTGAAGCAGGCCTGACGTGGCGCAGTAACTGCCACAGACCGTCCCCGCTCGAACCCGAGCGGGGACGGTCTGCGCTCGCTACAACCGCGCCGCCAACTCCGTGCCCTGCCGGATGGCCCGCTTGGCATCGAGTTCGGCGGCGACGGCCGCACCACCGATCACGTGCGGCTCGACGCCACGCGCACGCAACAGGTCCTCGAGGTCGCGCACCGATTCCTGACCGGCGCACACCACCACATTGTCGACGGCCAGGACCCGGGCATCGGAACGGTCCTTCCCGAAGCTGATGTGCAGCCCGTCGTCGTCGATACGTTCGTAGTTCACTCCGGAGAGTTGCTGTACGCCTTTGGCTTTGAGGGACGCCCGATGCACCCAGCCCGAGGTCTTACCCAGTCCTTTGCCCTGCGCACCCGTGGTGCGCTGCAGTAGATACACCTCACGAGCGGCGGGCAGGACAATCGGCGTGGTCAACGAGCCGCGGACCGACGGCGCATCCTGGGGGTCCAGCGCACCCCACTCGGCCTTCCACTCCTTGACGTTCAGGGTCGGCGATTCCTCGTTCACCAGAAACTCGCTCACGTCGAACCCGATCCCGCCGGCGCCGATCACGGCGACCCGTGTGCCGACGTGTTGTCCCAACAGGGCTTCGGCGTAGGTCAACACCATCGGGTGATCGATGCCCGGGATGTCCGGCAGCCGCGGAGTCACCCCGGTGGCCAACACGACGTCGTCGAAGGCCGTCAGATCGTCCACCGACGCGCGGACACCGAGCCGCACGTCCACCGCGTGCACCTCCAGCATCCGGGTGTAATACCGCAACGTCTCGTTGAACTCTTCTTTGCCGGGAATCCTTCTGGCCAAGTCGAATTGACCGCCGATGGAGGAACCGGCCTCGAACAGCGTCACCCGGTGTCCCCGCTGCGCGGCGCTGACCGCTGCCGACAATCCGGCCGGGCCGGCGCCGACCACCGCCACCGACAAAGCCCGCCGCGTGGGTCCCAACACCAGCGTCGTCTCGTGCCCGGCGCGTGGATTCAACAGGCAGGACACGGTTTTGTGCACGAACGCGTGGTCCAGGCAGGCCTGGTTGCAGGCGATACACGTGTTGATCTGATCGGCCGTGTCCTCGGCGGCCTTGCGCACCCAGTCCGGGTCGGACAGCAGGGGGCGGGCCATCGAGATCAACTGCACCTGGGTGTCGGCGAGGATCTGCTCGGCGGCCTGCGGCATGTTGATCCGGTTGGATGCGACCACCGGAATATGGACATGCTCGGCCAATGCGCTACTGGTGGCCACGAACGCGCCACTTGGCACAGAGGTGACGATGGTGGGTACCCGTGATTCGTGCCAGCCGATACCGGTGTTGAGCAGTGTCGCGCCCGCCGCCTCGATTTCGGTTGCCAGCGCGACGATTTCATCCCAGGTCTGACCATCTTCGACATAGTCGGCCAGCGAGATCCGGTAGACGACGATGAAGTCGGTGCCGACCGCCTCGCGGACCCTGCGCACGATCTCGACCGGGAAGCGCCGCCGCTTCTCGGCGGTGCCGCCCCAGGCGTCCTTGCGCTTGTTGGTTCGCGGGGCGAGGAACTGATTGAGCAGGTACCCCTCACTGCCCATGATCTCCACGCCGTCGTATCCGGCGTCGCGCGCCAGCAGCGCAGCACGGACGAAATCGGAGATCGTTCCGGTCACGTCACGCAGGGCGCGCGGGCGAAACGGATTGATGAGCGCCTTGATCGACGAGGCACTGACCGAAAGAGGGTGGTAGGCATAGCGTCCCGCATGAAGTAACTGCAGGGCGATCTTGGCGCCCTCGTCGTGCACGGCCCGGGTGATGATGCGGTGCCGGCGTGCGTCGGCGCCGGAGCGCATCTCGGCGGCGAACGGCAGCAACCAACCGGTGCGGTTGGGCGCGTAGCCGCCGGTGATGATGAGCCCGACGCCGCCGCGGGCCCGCTCGGCGAAGTACGCGGCCAGCTTCTCGGTGTCGCGGGCCCGGTCCTCCAGGCCGGTGTGCATCGAGCCCATCACCACCCGGTTGCGCAGCGTGGTGAAGCCGAGATCCAACGGTGACAACAGGTTTGGGTAGTTCACAAAGCGCCTCCCAGCACCTCAAGTACTTCGGTGAGCCATTCGATCGCGCCTTCTTCGGCGCGCATGCCGCCGCGCAACACCAGGTATTGGTGCAGGGCTGTCCCGGTCAGGGCGGCGGGGTCGGGGAACTGACGTTTCTGGTATCCGAGGTAGGTGTCCAGCAGTGCGGCGCGCTCGGTACGTAACTGGACGGCCTGATCCCGGATGGCCCCGACATCCCCGAACGCGGCGGCGCGGATCTTGATGGCCAGATCGCGGGTGCGGTGGTCGGCCACCGTGCCGCCACGCCCGGACAGTGGTGCGGCGATCCAGCGCCGGAGTTCGGCGTGGCCGTCGGCCGATACCGAATAGACCTTCTTGTCCGGCCGGCCGTGCTGCTCGACGATCTGCACGGACAACCAGCCGTCGCCTTCCATGACCCGCAGGGTCCGGTAGATCTGCTGATGGGTGGCAGCCCAGAAATGCCCGATTGAGCGATCGAAGCGGCGGGCCAGTTCGTAGCCGGATCCGGCCTGCTCGCACAGCGCCGCCAGGATCGCGTGTTGCAGGGCCACAGGAGGCAGCGTATGCGGTACCGGCGGTCCTATGCAACAAGTTGCAATGACGTGACACTTGGGCCGTGTGGTGTCTAGTCGTGGGTATCTGCAACGGCTAGTGTCAGTAACCACCGCGACCTTGCGGGAAGTTAGGACACACTTAGAGGCGCGTGCAGGTGTCGGCACCGCATACTTGCCGCAGACTCGTAGAGTCCCAACAGACAAACCCGACCAGCAGCCCACTGGACAGGAGAGACATCAGTGACGTACGTCATTGCCGAGCCCTGCGTTGACGTCAAAGACAAGGCATGCATCGAGGAGTGCCCTGTCGACTGCATCTACGAGGGTGCCCGCATGTTGTACATCCACCCCGACGAGTGCGTCGACTGCGGCGCCTGCGAGCCGGTGTGCCCGGTCGAGGCGATCTACTACGAAGACGACGTACCGGACCAGTGGGGCGGCTACACCCAGAGCAACGCGGATTTCTTCGCCGAACTGGGCTCGCCCGGTGGTGCGTCGAAGGTCGGCCAGACCGACAACGATCCGCAGGTCATCAAGGACCTCGAGCCCAAGGGCGAGTGAGCACGGCCCGTTCGCCCAAATCCGCGGCGCTGCCGGTGTTCCCCTGGGACACCCTGGCCGACGCTGCGGCGACCGCACGGGCGCACCCTGACGGGATCGTCGACCTCTCGGTCGGGACTCCCGTGGACGATGTCGCGCCGGTGATTCGCGATGCGCTGGCCGCGGCCAGCGCTTCGCCGGGCTACCCGGCCACCGCCGGCACCGCCACTTTGCGCGCCTCCGCCGTTGAGGCTTTGCTGCGCCGCTACGGCGTCACCGGCCTGGCCGAGTCCGCCGTGCTGCCCGTCATCGGCACCAAGGAACTGATCGCCTGGCTGCCGACCCTGCTGGGGCTCGGCGGCGCCGACACGGTGGTCATCCCCGAGCTGGCCTATCCCACGTACGACGTGGGTGCCCGGCTGGCGGGTGCCCAGGTGCTGGCCGCCGATTCGCTGACCCAGCTGGGCCCGCTGAATCCGGCCCTGGTTTACCTCAACTCGCCGAGCAACCCCACGGGGCGGGTGCTCGGGGTCGATCACCTGCGCAAGGTGGTGAGCTGGGCGCGCGAACGCGGCGCGATCGTCGCCTCCGACGAGTGTTACCTGGGCCTGGCCTGGGATGCCGAGCCACTGAGTGTGCTGCACCCGTCAGTGTGCGACGGCGACCACACGGGCCTGCTGGCGGTGCACTCGCTGTCCAAGACCTCCTCGCTGGCCGGATACCGCGCCGGCTTCGTCGCCGGCGATCCCGCCCTGGTGGCCGAACTCCTCGAGGTCCGCAAGCATGCCGGGATGATCGTCCCGACGCCGGTGCAGGCAGCGATGGTGGCCGCGCTGGACGACGACGCGCACGCGGCGGAACAACGCGAGCGTTACGCCCGGCGTCGCGAACTGCTGGCGGCGGCGGTCCGTAAGGCCGGCTTCACCATCGACCATTCCGAGGCGGGCCTGTACCTGTGGGCCACCCGCGGCGAACCGTGCCGTGACACGGTGGGCTGGCTGGCCCAGCGTGGCATCCTGGCCGCACCCGGGGAGTTCTACGGCCCCGCCGGTGCCCAGCATGTGCGGATCGCGCTGACCGCCACCGATGAACGTATAGCCGCTGCGGTGCAGCGATTGAGCTGAGCGCCCTCAGATCACGTCGAGGTGCTCAGGCACCACCGAGGCCAGTGCCTTGCGGCATGCCACGATGGCCGGCGTATTTCTGAGGGCGGTCCTGGTCGCGGTGAAGACCGAACGGCGTCGCGGATCCACGTCCACGACGCGTACGTTCGGTCGGCGCCGCACCCGCATGAGGTCCGGCAGGATCGCCACCGCGTTCCCGTTCTCGATGAGGGCGATCTGCGCTTCGAGGTCGTCGGTCTCGAATCGGATGTCGGGCTCGAAACCGGCTTGCCGACAGAGCTGTTCAGCCCAGTGCCGCGACGCGGTGCCCTCGGGCTCCATGGTCCACGGCAGGTCGGCGGTGTCCTTGACCGACGTGATGCGCCGCCACGGGTCGCCCGTCGGTGGGACCGCCAGGCGGAGCAGATCGGTGGTCAGCGGTTCGCGGTGCAGGTCGGGATAGACGCGCGCGGCATGTCCCGGGTACTCCTCGGCGATCACCAGGTCGAACTCACGCATCCACGTCTCGTAGAGGGCCTGCTCGGGTTCGCGCTGGGACATGGTGACGCGTAACCGCGGATGCCGGGTGGCCAACTCGGTCAGCATCTGAGGCATGAAGGCGGATGCCGCTGATTGGAAGACGGCCAGCCGGACGGTGCCGGACGCCTGGTCGCTCTGCACGGCGATCTCGGAAGCGGCCAGTTCGAGTCGCGCCAAGATGACGGCGGTGTGCTCGACGAGCACCTCGGCGGCGGGGGTGAGCCGCAGCCGCCGCCCGACCTTCTCCAGGAGCGGGACACCGACTTCGCGCTCCAGTTGATTCAGCGCCTGGGATACCGACGACGGGCTCTGGTGCAGGGCCTCGGCCACCTCGGACAGCGTGCCCCGCAGGCTCAGCTCGTACAGCAACCGCAGCCGACGGGTGTCGAGGAGATCGGGTCGTTGATACATCAGTTCTACTTAAAGTTTCGTATCAGAAAACATCGCTTTATTTTAAATGTCTGGTGCGCTCATGATGGGCGTATGGCACAGCTGAGCAGCGAAGAGAATCTGCTGACCGATGTCGTGGCCCAGGTCCGGAGCTGGCTTGACGACGCCGCAGGACAACCCGTCGCACCCGCCGCGCGTCGCCTGGCCGATGTGCTGCGCGATCCCGGCGGTCTGGACTTCACCGTCGGATTCGTCGACCGCGTCATCCGGCCCGAAGACGACCGGGTCGCGGCGGCGAACCTGCGGGACCTCGCCCGAAACGCGCCCGGCTTTCTGCCGTGGCACCTGCGGCTGCTGGTCAAACTCGGTGCGCTGGTCTCGGTGATCGCGCCCGGCGTCGTCATTCCGGTCGCGCAGAAGGCCTTGCGCAGGATGGTCGGCCACCTCCTCGTCGACGCGACCGACGCGCGGCTCGGCCGTGCCATCGCCCGTATCCGGGAGCGCGGCGTCGCGTTGAACATCAATCTGCTGGGCGAGGCCGTGTTGGGTCAGCGGGAGGCGGCGCGGCGGCTGGCGGGCACCGAGCAACTCCTCGCACGCCCGGATGTCGACTACGTATCGATCAAGGTGTCGGCGACCGTACCGCCGCATTCACCGTGGGCGTTCGACGAGGCGGTCGACCATATCGAGCAGAGTCTGCTCCCACTGTTCAGCTCTGCGGCCGCTTCGCCGGCCAAGAAGTTCATCAACCTGGACATGGAGGAGTACCGCGATCTGGACCTGACGATCGCGGTGTTCACCCGCCTTCTCGACCGCACCGAGATGCTCGGGCTGGAGGCCGGGATCGTGCTGCAGGCCTATCTGCCCGATGCCCTGAGTGCGATGATCCGCCTTCAGGATTGGGCCCGTGCGCGGAGGGAGCGCGGCGGCGCCGGGATCAAAGTCCGTCTGGTCAAGGGCGCCAACCTGCCGATGGAACAGGTCGAAGCGTCGCTGCACGACTGGCCGTTGGCGACCTGGTCGACCAAGCAGGACACCGACACCAACTACAAACGGGTGCTGGACTACGCACTGCACCCCGACCGTGCGGCCAATGTGCGACTCGGCGTCGCCGGTCACAATCTGTTCGACATCGCCTATGCGTGGACGCTGGCGGGGCGGCGCGGAGTCCGCGACCGGGTCGAGTTCGAAATGCTCCTCGGCATGGCCGAGGCGCAGGCCGAGGTGGTCCGGCGCACCGTCGGCAACCTGCTGCTCTACGTCCCGGTGGTGCATCCGAAGGACTTCGACGTCGCGATCGCCTACCTTGTGCGGCGTCTGGAAGAGGGTGCAAGTCAGCAGAACTTCATGTCCGCTGTCTTCGAATTGCACAGCGACAGTGCGTTGTTCGAGCGGGAGAGGGATCGCTTCCTGGCGTCGTTGGTGGGGCTCGACGACGCGGTGCCCCCGCCGAACCGTCGACAGGACCGCCGCGTCGACGACCCGTACGCCGCGGCGAATCCGGCCGGCTCGTTCGCCAACGTCGCCGACACCGACCCGTCGCTGCCCGGCAATCGCCTCTGGGGACGGGCGATCACGGATCGGATCGCGCAGTCGTCGGCAGGCAAGGCACTCGTCGCCGAACACACCGTCCGCAGCGCCGCGTCACTCGATGCCGTGATCGCCGGCGGTGTGGCCGCAGGCGCCGGCTGGTCGGCGCGCTCGGGTGCCGAGCGTGCCGCCATTCTGCGACGTGCGGCCGGGACCTTGGAATCGTCTCGGGCGGTCCTGCTGGAAGTGATGGCCGCCGAATGCGGAAAGACCCTCGACCAGGGCGACCCCGAGGTCTCCGAGGCGATTGACTTCGCGAACTACTACGCCACGCTGGCTGAGCAGCTGGACACCGTCGACGGCGCCGTCGCCGTGCCGGTCGGGCTGACCGTGGTCACGCCGCCGTGGAACTTCCCGGTCGCGATTCCCGCCGGCTCGGTCCTGGCGGCGCTGGCCGCGGGCAGCCCGGTGATCATCAAACCCGCCACCCAAGCCCGCCGGTGCGGATCCGTGATGGTGCAGGCGCTCTGGGATGCCGGCGTGCCGGCCGATGTCCTGCAACTGGTGCACGTCGACGAGCGTGACCTCGGAACACGGCTGGTCTCCGACGACCGTGTGGGTCGATTGATCCTCACCGGTGCCTTCGAGACGGCCGCCCTGTTCCGCAGCCTCCGGCCCGACCTGCCCCTGCTGGCCGAGACCAGCGGGAAGAACGCCATCGTGATCACCCCGCACGCCGATCTCGACCTGGCGGTCAAAGACCTGGTGTACTCGGCCTTCGGGCACGCCGGCCAGAAGTGTTCGGCGGCCTCGCTGGGCATCCTGGTCGGCTCGGTGGCCCGGTCGGCGCGGTTCCGTGATCAGCTCGTCGACGCCGTCTCCTCGCTGAAGGTGGGTTACCCGAGCGACCCGACCGTGCAGATGGGCCCGATCATCGAGCCCGCGGCGGGAAAGCTCCTGCGCGCGCTGACACAGTTGGCGCCGGGGGAGCAGTGGCTGGTGGCGCCTCGCCGACTCGACGACACCGGACGGCTGTGGTCTCCGGGGGTGAAGACCGGTGTTCGGCGCGGCTCGGAATTCCATCTCACCGAGTACTTCGGCCCGGTGCTCGGGCTCATCGCGGCCGACGACCTGGACGACGCGATCGCGATCCAGAACGAGGTCGACTACGGACTGACGGCAGGACTGCACAGTCTGGACCGTGCCGAGGTCGAACACTGGATCGACCTGGTGCAGGCCGGAAACGCCTACGTGAACCGGTCGACCGTCGGCGCGATCGTGCGCCGTCAACCCTTCGGGGGGTGGAAGAAATCCGCGGTCGGTGCCGGCGCCAAGGCCGGCGGCCCGAACTACCTGTTCGGGCTGTGCGACTGGCGGTCCGCGCCGGCGGCGCAGGCCGGCGAGATCAGTCCGGCGGTCCGTCGGATTTTGGATGCGGCACAGCATTTCGCGCTGGAACCCGAGGAGCTCGACTTCTTGCGCCGATCCTTCGCCTCGGATGCGCTGGCCTGGGCCCAGGAGTTCGGTGTCGCTCGCGACGTGTCGGGCCTGATGGCGGAGACGAACCTGTTCCGGTATCTGCCGCTGCCCGTGACGGTGCGTGCGGAGCACGAGGACACCGCTGCCCTGATGCGGGTGGTGGGCGCAGGAATTCTGGCCGGCAGTGCGGTGACGGTCTCGACACCGACACCGCTGGACCCCGCGATCGTCGAGGCCCTCGAGGGGGCGGGCGTCACCTGCCGCGTACACGATGCGGCGGCGTGGTCGAATGTGCTGCGCGACAACGCCCCTGCCCGCGTCCGCCTGCTCGGTGGACGTCGCGAGGAATTCGCCCGCGCCAGCGACGGCAGGGTCGATGTTGCGCTCTACGCCCAACCCGTGGTCGAAGCCGGACGGATCGAGCTGCTGACGTTCCTGCGCGAGCAGGCGGTCGCGGTCACCGCCCACCGGTTCGGCTCGCCGACCCCGCTGGCCCAGGGGCTGTTCCGGGACTAAGGCGCGGGGAACGCGGCCACCGGCATCAGCACGTTGCCCCGGCAGGCGTCACTGAGGATGTCGGTGTACCAATTGCCACGCAGTGAGCCGTCGGGTTGCGGGGTGTAGGTCACCCAGGAGGTGGCCGGGCTGTAGACGCGGGGATATGCGTCGCCGCGGAAACACTCCCACTGCCAGTCATAGCTGAACGTCCACTTCGTGCCGTCCCAGGTGTATCGCTGGGGTTGCGGGATGGTCGGATTCGACGGAGCCGGGCCGTCGATGACGGTCGCCACGCACACGCTGCCGCAGGCCGTCGAGAAGGTGTAGACCGCGCCGAAGTCCGGCTCGGCCTGCCGTGCCGCGATGCTGGTGCCGTTCTTCTGCGAGGCGTAGCTGACCACTTGATAGCGGCCGTTCAACGGCTGACCGGCGGCCGCCGCCGTCGGAATCGAACACAGACATGCCACCAGGGTGAGCGTCACCGCGATGCACACGCGACGGACAGTCATCTCCGCTTCCTGTTTCTCTCAAGCTCCGACGAGCTCACGGTAGGGGCGGGCACCGACAACTCAGCGATCCCACAGCGCGTCGGCGTCAATTAGTGATCGCATCGTGATGGGAGTATCCCGGTTCATCTTCAATATTGATGACTTTGATCGGAAACGTTCGTTGGACGAGATGAGATCGGGTTGCTCGAATGGGGCCATGACCATCACGCAGTCCCGGCAATCATCTAGCGCCTTGTCCGGTTGGCGGCTGACGTGGATCCTGATCGTTGCTGTTGCGGTGTTCTCGACCGTTGCCGCGACAACGGTCGGCGGTGCGAGCGGAGCGAACCTCGGCATCCGCATCACCGCCCGTGCCTCCGCGGTCCTGTTTCTGCTTGCCTTCACCGCGTCGTCGCTGTACCAACTGTGGCCGACCGACACCACCAGGTGGATTCGCCGCAACCGCCGTTATCTCGGCGTCGCATTCGCCGGATCCCATGTGGTGCATGCCTTTTTCATCATCGCCACGATCGTGTTGAACACGCCGCGGTTCGACGCGGGTGTTGAGCGCACCCCGCACGGTGTCTACGTCATCGACTTCATCGCGTATGCGTTCGTCATCGCCATGACGGTCACGTCCTTCGACCGGATCGCCAAGCGCATGCAGTACCCGGTGTGGCATCGGCTGCACCTGACCGGAAGCTACGTCATCTGGTTCGCCTTCTTCATCGCCTACTGGCGCCGCGGCGTGACCTACACCGAGTTCTACGGCCCCTTCCTGATCATCGTGCTGGCCGCTCTGGTCGTCCGCTTCATCGCAAAGGCCAAGCGATACAGCAATCGTGGCCGCGGGGGCACTTCGTAGCCCGTGCAGTCGTACGCTCTCAGGACGATGTCTGAGATCCGTTTTCTCCCGTTTGGCGGCCGTCGCGTGGCATACGAGCTGCGCGGGGACGGGCCGGCACTGGTCGCTCCCGCATGGTGGGTGAGTCATCTCGAACTGGACTGGCAGAACCCCGGCGTGCGGCGGTTCTGGGAGGGCGTCGCCCAGGGCCACACCCTGATCCGCTACGACCGGCTCGGCGTCGGCATGTCCGACCGCACTGTGCACGAAGCCGACCTGACGCTCGACGGTGAGGTCGCGGTCCTGCGTGCGCTGCTCGACGAACTCGGGCTCGACCGCGTGTCGCTGGTCGGCGGTTCGTCGGGCAGTTGCACGGCCGTGGCGTTCGCCGCGGCTTATCCGGAACGTGTGGAGCGCCTGGTGTTGTACGGCTCCTACCCCCAGGGGGATGCGCTGACCGCGCCCGGTGTGGCGGACGCGATCGTCACGGCGGTTCGTGCGCATTGGGGGCTTGGTTCGCGGGTGCTCAGTGACATCTTCCTCGGCGGTGCGGACGCGGCAGAACACGAACGCTTTGCCCGCGTGCAACGCGAGTCGGCGACCGCCGACACCGCCGCGGAATTGTTGGGTCTGGTCTATCGTCTCGACGTTCGCGACTGCCTCCCGCTCGTCCGGGTGCCGACCACTGTGGTGCATCGGCGCGATGATCGCGCCGTGCCCTATGCGCTCGGACGTGAGGTCGCGGCCGCGATATCCGGCGCGGCATTCGTTCCGCTGCAAGGTAGTTCGCACTTCCCTTGGCACGGTGACATCGACTCGGTGGTCCGGGCGTGCCGCCAAGCGCTGGCCCCGCACCAGCAACCGCGATCCGAGGTGGGCGCGCCGGTACTGCTCTCCGGCCGTGAGCGCGAAGTCCTGGACTGCGTGGCGCGCGGGCTGGGGGACCGCGAGATCGCCGAACAGCTCCAGCTCAGCCCGCACACCGTGCACCGGCACGTCGCCAACATCCGCCACAAGCTGGGTAGTCCATCCCGAACTGCCGCCGTCGCCGAGGCATCTCGGCTCGGACTGTTGTGACATAACCCAAACCGGCCATGCCGGAAGGATGGCCGGTTTGAGCGATGCGGGCAGTGCTCGTCCGTTCGTAGATTTCGCGGCATGACCGAACTCACGTGCGTCGAATCGCGCCCCGGCCTGCCACGCTGGTGGCTGCGCATCATGGCCGTGCTGTACGACCCGTTTCTGTGGACCGGCGAGATCGCCGGTATGCGGCGCCGTAGACGCAAGCTGCTGACGCAGGCATATGGGCGCGTGGTCGAAATCGGTGCGGGCACCGGCCTGAACATTGCGCACTACCCGGATGGGGTTGACGAGCTCGTCCTCGCCGAGCCGGAAGCTGGGATGCGGCGCAAACTCGCTCGGCGCCTTGATCGCAACGGCCGGCCCGCGGTCATCTCCGGAACGGGCGCCGAGCGCCTGCCGCTCGCCAACGAGTCCGTGGACACCGTGGTTTCCACGTTGGTGCTGTGCACCGTCGAGGACCCTGAACGCGTGCTTCGCGAGATCGCACGCGTGCTGCGCCCCAACGGGCAGCTGCTCTTCATCGAACACGTCCGAGCGGATTGGCGGCCGCTGGCGCTGTACCAGGACCTGCTCGCGCGGTTCTGGCGCGCCTTCGCCGGCGGGTGCATGTGTAACCGCCCGACCGTCGACCTGATGCGTGCCTGCGGTTTCGACGTCGATGCCACCGGAGCCATCTGGAGCGGGATGCCGACGATCGTCTACCCGCTGGTCGTGGGTCGGGCTACGCGATGAGCAGACATCGGAAGGCCGCGGCGCGAATGCGCGGTCCTAACGGCGACTACGCCAGCGCATCGAGTGCGGCGATGATCGCGGGCACATCGGCACTTTCCGCCTGACGAATGTGCCGGACCGCCGAGCGGACCGGTTCAGCCGGGGTGGCGATCAGCCGGCCCAGCAGTTTGGTCCGAGCGTCAAAAGTGTCCACCAACAGAGGGCGGATGCCGCGCGGCGTGTTCGACACCAAGGTGCCCGCTCGCCAGGCCTCGTCGCGGGCGGCGTCGACGCTGAACTGCAGCGTGAGCTCGACTTCTGGTCCGCCGATCGCGGTGAGTTCGGCCAGTCGGGGCGAGAACGTCTCAACCGCGTTGCGTGCCAACGGGATCAGTGCGGCGAGAATGTCGTTGATCCGGTTGAAATCATCATGGAAACCACCCAGCTTCGCCGGGGTGAAAGCGGTTCCGGTGACCACACCGAGATCGAGATTGATGTGGGCGTTGATGGCCAGCAACAGATCCTGCAGGATGATCGTCTCGTCGGACCGAGTCCGTTCGAACGCCAACTTCCATGCGCGGCTCGGCTGTTGGTTCGCGCGGAACTGCTCGTAGGCTGTGAGATAGGCGTTGGCGAACTGCGCGTCGAACCGCGCCATCCGCGGTCCGTCGTCGAAGGCGTCCTCGGTGATCCCCTGTTTCACCCGCAGTGTCACCTGGCGGTAGAGCGCAGCGAAGTATCCGAGCGGATCTCGCCGAGCCGTCGTGTCGGCGACGATCGCCGCCAGGCTGGTCAGTACTTCGTCGATGTCTGTTGCCGGCATCGGGGCCACCTCCTGCGATCGACTATCGCGCCTCGGCGGCCCCGTCATGCGCGTAGCCGGCTACCCGTTTTCCCCGTGCAACCGGAACAGCAGCCACGCCGCGAGGGTCTGCGCGTCGGTGACCACGCCGTCGCGGATCATCTGATCGATCTGCCCGGCGGTGAACCACTCGCTGTGCATGTCCTGCTCTTCATGCTCGCGCTCGTGATCGCCTTCGGTGATGCCGGTGGCCAGATACGCCCAGCCGCGCTGGCTGCTCATCCCGGGCGCGACGTCGAGTTGGCCCAGGACCTGCCACGATGCGGCACGCAGACCGGTCTCTTCCCGCAGTTCCTGCGCGGCCAGCTCGGCGGGCTCCGGCTCGTCGCCGCCGAGGCTGCCCGGTGCGGTGCCCTGGACAAATTCCCAGCGCCGCAACCCGATTGGGTATCGATACTGCTCCACCATGCGGAAACGGTCACCGTCTTGAGCGATCACCAGCGCATACGTCGGCTTGTCGATCACCCCGTAGATGCCGAGGGTGCCGTCGGGGCGGCGGATATCGTCCTCCCGGACCACCATCCAGTTGTTGCGGTACACCTCACGACTGGCCAGTCTTTCGATCGGGTCCACCGGCCCAGAGTAGCCTCACCAGCGTGTTGTTGACTTCCCTGGACCCCGCCGCAGTGGCCGCCGGACATGACCTCGCCGACGCGGTGCGCATCGACGGTGTGACGCTGAGCCGCAGCGACCTCGTGGGGGCGGCCACCTCGGTCGCCGAACGAGTGTCCGTCGCGCGGCGCGTCGCCATCCTGGCGACCCCGACCGTCCCCACCGTGCTGGCGGTCACCGGCTGCCTCATCGCCGGCGTGCCGTTCGTGCCCGTGCCCGCCGACGTCGGCGCCACCGAACGCGCCCATATCCTCGCCGACTCCGGCGCTCAGGCGTGGTTGGGGGAACAGCCCGCCGAAGCCGAAGGGCTGCCACATATTCCGGTCCGGCTTCACGCACGGTCCTGGCACCGCTACGCCGAACCGTCGCCGGATTCGCCCGCGATGATCATGTACACCTCGGGCACCACCGGCCTGCCCAAAGGTGTGCTGATCAGCCGGCGGGCCATCGCGGCCGATATCGACGCCCTCGCCGCGGCCTGGCAGTGGACCGCCGAAGACACCCTGGTGCACGGGCTGCCGCTGTTCCACGTGCACGGTCTGGTGCTGGGGCTGCTCGGCTCGCTGCGCATCGGCAACCGTTTTGTGCACACCGGAAAACCCACACCCCAGGCGTACGCAGAGGCCGGCGGCTCGATGTACTTCGGGGTGCCCACGGTGTGGTCGCGGGTGGTCGCAGACGAGGCGTCGGCGCGTGCGTTGGCGTCGGCCCGGCTGCTGGTGTCGGGTAGTGCGCCGCTGCCGGTGCCGGTGTTCGACGAACTGGTGCGACTCACCGGACACGCGCCGGTCGAGCGTTACGGCAGCACCGAATCGTTGATCACCATCAGCACCGTGGTCGACGGGGAACGCCGGCCCGGTTGGGTCGGGCTGCCGTTACCGGGCGTGCAGACGCGGTTGGTCGACGAGGACGGTGCGCCGGTGCCGCATGACGGCGAAACCATCGGGAACCTGCAGATCAAGAGCCCCACGGTGTTCAGCGGCTATCTCAACCGGCCAGACGCGACCGCGGAGGCGTTCGACGCCGATGGCTGGTACCGCACCGGGGATGTCGCGGTGATCGACGCCGGGGGCATGCACCGCATCGTCGGGCGGGAATCGGTCGACTTGATCAAGACGGGCGGTTTCCGGGTCGGTGCCGGCGAGATTGAGACGGTGCTGCTCGGGTACCCCGGTGTGGCCGAGGTGGCCGTGGTCGGGGTGCCCGATGACGACCTGGGGCAGCGCATCGTGGCCTTCGTGGTTGGGTCCGTCGAGCCGGACGAGGTGATCGACTTTGTGGCACAGCAACTCTCGGTGCACAAGCGCCCGCGTGAGGTCCGTGTGGTCGACGCGCTGCCCCGCAACGCGATGGGCAAGGTACTCAAGAAGGAGCTGATGACATGACCCTCAGGTTCTCCGAGATCTGCATCGATGCGCGCGACCCCGAAGCGCTGGGCGCGTGGTGGTCACGGGTGCTGGATTGGCCGCACCACACCGACGCCGACGGTGACGTGGTCCTGACCCCGCCACCCGGAGCCGGGCCGAACTGGCTGTTCCTGGCCGTGCCCGAAGACAAATCGGTGAAGAACCGGCTGCACCTGGACTTCACCCCGCAGGATCAGGACGCCGAAGTCGAACGACTTCTCGAACTCGGCGCGCGGCATATCGACATCGGACAGGGCGAGCAGAGCTGGGTGGTACTGGCCGACCCGGAAGGCAACGAGTTCTGCATCCTGGCCGCCGAATAGCCTCTGCACATCCGGCTCCCAGGCTGGGCTGCCACCATGGCCCGATGCGTGCACTGGCCTGGCTGGCGACCTGTGCCCTGGTGCTCGCCGGGTGCGCGTCGGCCCCACCGCCGAAGTCGCTCACTCCGCCGATGGGCTGGAATTCCTGGAATTCCGGGATCGAGCTAACCGAGCAGAGCGTGCACCAGATCGTCGACGCCATGGTGTCCTCGGGGATGCGCGACGCCGGATACCGCTACGTCAACCTCGACGCCGGCTGGGCCGCGCCGACCCGTGACAGCGACGGTCATCTGCAGGCCGACCCGGACCGGTTCCCGCACGGGATCGCCGCGCTGGCGCGCTACGCCCACGATCGCGGGATGCTGCTCGGTATCTATCACAGCCCGTTCAACCAGGGCTGCGGACAGGATCCGCGGATCGGCGGGGCGGGCCATGAGCACGCCGATGCCCAGACGTTCGCCGACTGGGGTGTCGACTATCTGAAATACGACTGGTGCCGGCTGGCCGCCGGGCATGACGATCAGGTCGCGTACTTCACGGCCATGCGCGACGCGCTCCATGCCACCGGGCGAAACATCGTCTACAGCATCAACCCGAACAGCTCGGGTGATCCGCGTGCGGGCATGGAGTACGACTGGTCGCATGTCTCCGATGTCACCCGGAACGCAGTCGATCTGGTTCCCGCATGGGGCGATGCCGCGCTGTGGTCATCGGGGTTGGCCGGTGTGGATCAGGCGTTCACCGAGGCCGGTGCGGCCGCCTCGCACAGCGGGCCGTCGCACATCAACGATCCCGACATGATGGTGATCGGTTTGGGCTGGAATGAGTTCGTGGTCGGACATCCGACCATGGCGCTCGGGCCGCAGCGTGCCGATCTGACCGATGACGAGCAGCAGGCCCACTTCTCGCTGTGGGCGCTGTTGGCGGCACCGTTGTTGGCGGGCAATGATATTCGTTCGATGTCGCCGCGGACGGCCGCCATCCTGACCAACCGCGAGGTGATCGCCGTCGACCAGGATCCGCTTGTCGTACAGGGACATCCGCTAGCGGGTGATCCGCGCGTGCTGGTCAAACCGCTCAGCGGTGGCGCTGTCGCGGTCGGGCTGTTCAACCAGTCCGCCGACACCGTCACCCTGCACGCTTCGCTGAGTGCGATCGGGCTGGCGGACGGCACGTGTCATACCGTGCGAGATCTGTCGCGGCACAACGACTCTACGACCGACGGCGATATCTCGGCGTCGGTGCCGAGTCATGGTGTGGCGCTGCTGCGGGTCAGCCCCGGGTGCTAGACGCCTAGCTGAATGACGGACCTATCGCGCCGAAGAGGAAGAACGCTGCGGAAAACGCAAGCCAGGCCACACTCGCGGCTGCGAAACCCACCGCCCATGACCGCGTGCGGGGACTGATAGACAGTAGGCCCGCGATCAGTGCTGGAACAATCCAGGTCGGCAACAGCAGATTGAAGAAGCCGGGGTGGATGACGCCGGAGATCGCGCCCAAGAACAGCCCCGCGAGTCGCGGAGCGACCTGGGTGTCATGTCCGGCCGCGCTCACGGGATCACGCTCTGCCACAAAGCGAGCCACGCCAGGACGGGTAAGCCGAGGAGTGCGCCGATCGTGATTGCTGCGCCTATACGACGAGTGGTGGGATTCTGCGCCGCACGGAAAAACACCAGTCCCGCAAGGGAAACGGCGATCGACACCGCAACTGTCACCAAGGCTGCGTGTGGTGGTGGATTTGATCGCAGCAACGATGTGAAGACGGGCAGCGCCATCCAGAAGACACCGCCCCACGCTGCGCCCGCATAGATGCTGACGTTCCAGTCAGTACGTGTCATCCTCGCAAGCTCGCGCTGGGTCTCAAGCTAGTTGGCGTGCAACGCCTCGTTCAACGTGATGCCCGTGCCGTCGCGCTTGACGACCTCGACCGCACCCGAGAGTGAGTTGCGGCGGAACAGCAGGTTGCTGCCGCCGGAGAGGTCTTTGGCCTTGACCGTCTGGCCGTCCGCCGTGGTGACCTTGGTTCCCGCGGTGATGTACAGCCCGGCCTCGATGACGCTGTCGTCGCCCAGCGAGATCCCCAACCCGGCATTCGCGCCCAGCAGGCAGCGCTTGCCCACCGAGATGACTTCCTTGCCGCCGCCGGACAGCGTGCCCATGATCGACGCGCCACCACCGACGTCGGACCCGTCGCCGACGACGACGCCGGCGGAGATGCGGCCCTCGACCATCGAGGTGCCCAAGGTGCCCGCATTGAAGTTCACGAAGCCCTCATGCATGACCGTGGTGCCCTCGGCCAGGTGCGCGCCGAGCCGGACCCGGTCGGCGTCGGCGATGCGGACCCCCTTGGGCAGCACGTAGTCGACCATCCGCGGGAACTTGTCGACGCCGTACACCGTCACGGCGCCGCGGCGGCGCAGCTTGGCGCGAACCAGTTCGAAGCCGTCGACCGAGGCCGGGCCGAAGTTCGTCCATACCACGTTGGTGAGCAGCCCGAAGATGCCGTCGAGGTTGGCCTCATGCGGCTTGGTCAGCCGATGGGAGAGCAGGTGCAGCCGCAGGTACGCGTCGTACGTGTCGATGGGTGCGTCGTCCAGTGAGGCGATGGTGGTGCGTACCGCCACCACCTCGACATCACGATCGGTGTCCGGTCCGGTGAGATCGGCCAGGTTGTCGGTGAGCTCGGCGACCGACAGTCTCGTCGTCCCGGATGCCCCGTCACCGGTCAGTTCGGGAGCGGGAAACCAGGTGTCCAGAACGGTTCCGTCGGCGGCGATGGTGGCCAGGCCGAAGCCAGATGCAGCAGTCACGTTGGCCTAGGTTACTGGACTAGCCTCGAGCCTTGTGAGCCTAGATCTTCGTGCTGATCCGATCGCGCTGACCGCCGCACTGGTGGACATTCCCAGCGAGTCGCGCCATGAGCAGCGCATCGCCGACGAGATCGAGGCCGCCTTGCGCGCTCAGGCGCCGTGGTTCGAGGTCATTCGCAATGGTGACGCGGTGCTGGCGCGGACCCATCTGGGGCGGCCGTCGCGGGTCATGCTGGCCGGGCACATCGATACCGTGCCTGCCGCCGACAACCTGCCCAGCCGCGTCGTCGACGGCCTGATGTACGGCTGCGGGACCTCGGACATGAAGTCCGGCGATGCGGTGTTTCTCCATCTGGCCGCCACCCTCACCGAGCCCAGCCACGACATCACCCTGGTCATGTACGACTGCGAGGAGATCGAGTCCAGCGCGAACGGACTGGGCCGTATCGAACGTGAACTGCCGGACTGGTTGGCCGCGGACGTCGCGATCTTGGGTGAACCGTCGGGCGGATTCATCGAAGCCGGTTGCCAGGGCACCATCCGTGTCGTGGTCGGCGCGACGGGCACACGCGCGCACAGTGCCCGTTCCTGGTTGGGAGACAACGCTATTCACAAGCTCGGCGCGGTGCTGGATCGGCTGCGGGCGTATCAGGCCCGCAGTGTCGACATCGACGGTTGCGTATACCGTGAGGGGCTGTCGGCGGTGCGCATCGGTGGCGGGATCGCGGGCAACGTCATACCCGATGCGGCGTCGGTGACGGTGAACTTCCGGTTTGCGCCGGATCGCAGCGTCGAGCAGGCGGTGACACACGTCCGTGAGGTTTTCGATGGGCTGGACGTGGCGCTGGAGGTTACCGATGCGGCGGCCGGCGCGTTGCCCGGCCTGGCCAATCCGGCGGCGGCGTCGCTGGTGGCGGCCGCCGGCGGTCAGGTCCGGGCCAAGTACGGCTGGACGGACGTGTCGCGGTTCGCCGCACTGGGGATAGCGGCCGTCAACTACGGTCCGGGTGACCCGAACCTGGCGCACAAGGTCGACGAGCATGTCGACATCGCGGCCATCACCGCGACCACCGAGACATTGCGGGCATATTTAACCGCTTGACCTTTTCGGTACAGTGATTTTCGTGCTGTGAATCGATGACACCCAGGTAGTCCCTTGCCGTCATCTTTGGAGTTCGCGCATGTCAATTGTCTGTTCTCATCTTTCGTTCGGCTGGCCCGATGGCACTCCGGTGTTCACCGATCTGTCCTTCTCGGTTGGGGAAGGCCGTACTGGGCTGGTTGCGCCCAACGGGGCCGGTAAGAGCACGCTGCTGCGTCTGATCGCGGGAGTGTTGCGACCCACGTCGGGCTCGGTTGCCGTCGATGGTGTGGTGGGCTATCTGCCCCAGGAGTTGCCGTTCCTGGCTGATCATTCGGTGGCCGATGTCCTGGGCGTCACCACGATTTTGGCGGCACTCGATGCCTTGGCTGCCGGCGATGCCAGCGAGGCGGTATTCGCCGCGATCGGCGACGACTGGGATATCGAGGAACGGTTGCGGGCGCAGGTGGGGGATCTCGAATTGGACCGTCCGCTGAGCACGCTGTCGGGTGGGCAGGTGGTATCGCTCGGGCTGGCTGCTCAGCTATTGAAGCGCCCGGACGTGCTGCTGCTCGACGAGCCGACCAACAATCTGGATTCCTCAGCACGGCAACGGCTTTACGCTTCGTTGGACGGGTTCGGTGGCGTGCTGGTCGTCGTCAGTCATGATCGTGAGCTGTTGGACCGGATGGACGCGATCGCCGAGTTGCGCGCCGGTGAGGTGTCGATGTTCGGCGGCGGATTCACTGCCTACGAGACGGCTGTCGCTGACGCGCAGCGGGTGGCTGAGGGTAACCTGCGCAACGCCGAGCAGCTGCTCAAGCGGGAGAAACGCCAGATGCAGGAGGCGCGCGAGCGCGCGGACCGGCGAGCGTCGAACGCCGCGCGCAACGCCAAGGATGCGGGGCTGCCGAAAATCCTGGCCGGAAAGCGCAAACGCAATGCCGAAGAGTCGGCAGGGCGTTCGGACGATGTGCATAGTCGACGGGTGGACGGTGCGCGGTCACGGCTGGATGAAGCTGAGCGGGCGGTGCGTGATGACGATGTGCTGGCGCTGGATCTGCCCGCGACGGAGGTACCTGCCGGTCGGGTGCTGTTCTCGGAGTGCGGGTTACGATCTGCAGTCTTTGACGGGGTGTCGTTGGATATCCGTGGTCCCGAGCGGATTGCGCTGACGGGCCCGAACGGATCCGGGAAATCGACGCTGTTGAGATTGGTGGTGGCGGGCGCTCAGGTGCCGGTCGCCTATTTGTCGCAGCGCCTGGATCTGCTGGATCCGTCGTCGACGGTCTTGGAGTCGTTGACGGCTTTTGCACCGGCGATGTCGGTGACGCGGCGGCGTCATCTCTTGGCGCAGTTCCTGTTCCGCGGTGACATGGTGGATCTGCCGGTTAGCGCACTGTCCGGAGGTGAACGATTGCGGGCAACACTGGCGTGCGTGCTGTTCGCCGAACCTGCGCCGCAGCTGCTGCTGCTCGATGAACCGACCAACAACCTCGACCTGGTCAGCGTCGGGCAATTGGAGTCCGCGTTGAACGCCTACCGCGGTGCGTTCGTCGTGGTCAGCCACGACGGGCGGTTCCTGGACAGTATCGCGGTGCAGCGGAGGTTGGTGTTGGAAGCTGGGACCCTTACGCCCTCGCGGTGACGTCGGCCTGGGCTTCGGTGGGCAGGTCGTACTGGTGTAGCCAGTAGGGCCAGTCGGCAATGGCTGCTTGTTGGTCCGCGGTTTCGGCGGCATTGTGGGCGCGCTTGATTCCAAGAAGTGAGACTCTTGAACGTAAGATGTTGCAGGGTCTGAATACAGTTTCTTGCACTTGTAATACATTGATTTTCATCGATGGTTGGCCGACCCTCAGGCTCTACAAGACGATCGACATAAGGACCTACGGGCCTTGGCCGTCCCATTGATCAACGAGTCGCTGAATTGCATGCACTGATAATTACCCCTTGTGAAATGCGGGCCACTCCATACAGATTCTCATCTGCCTTGCTGTAGGTTGGCATTGATTTCACGTAGGCACGCTGGTATTGGCCAGACAGTGCGGCTATATCTTGGAAGGTTGCGTTGTCGCTGCGGTTGCCCATCTGTTGCAATTCATCAGCGAGTGCGGTCATCACCGGCGACACCGCGTCGTTCGCAGCTTGTTGTTCAGGAGGCCACTGGCTCGCGGGGATGCTGGCGTCAGTCTTTACCCACGCGACAACCGCTGGGTTCGACCCGAAATTATCGACGGACGATTTCCAATCGTCGCAAGCAGAGTCATGTTTAAGAAGGAAGCGTTCCGGATGTGCGGGGTCGTCGGGCGGGTTTGGCGAATCCGGCGGTTCGATTGAAGCAACGAGCGGGCCTCGTGCTGCGGCCGCACCATTCGTAATAGCTTGGCAAATATGAGTAAGTACGGTTGCTGCCGCTATCGAGGCCAATGCGAGGTTATCGTCCGGCGGCGTGTACGTAGCAATTCTCTCGACGTACGCACGTGAGTACGCAATGAACTGCTCATAAAGTTCACGGACGACCCGATGGTTGGTGACTTTGACGAGTGCCGCAGTTTGATCAGCCGCGTTACGAATGGCCCGTGCCGCCGTTGTGTATTGCGCACGGAGCTCCGGGCCCCAAGCGGACGCGGGGATGGAGGCATCTCGGTTTACCCATTCACCTTCTGCGTCAGCCAGCGTGTTGTTAATGGGAAGCCATGGCGCACATGACGGATCCTCGGTGATCACCGACACGGGCCCGGTGTCGTTCGCACTCGCGAAATCTGATGTCGGTGTACCGCTGGTCGTGGGCGCGGCGGTTGGTTTGTCTGACCCGCCGCTGCTCTTTGTGCAGGACGCAGCGACGACGGCGGTTACCGCGATGACTGCGACCAGGGCCACTGCGCCGATGATCCATTTCGCCAAACCGCGCTTGGGTGCGGGTGGCGGTGTCTGCGGCCATCCTTGTTGGGGATTCCACTGCGGGCCTGGCGCACCGCCGGGGTAGCCACCGGGAGGACCCCAGGGACCGCTGGGTGGTGGGGGAGGCTGAGTCACAGAACACTCTCCTGACATCGAGATACGTGGATTGAGTGGCTCGGCTCCTTAAGCCTTCGCAGTGACGTCAGCCTGGGCTTCGGTGAGCAGGTCGTACTGGTGTAGCCAGTAGAGCCAATCGGCAATGGCTGCTCGCTGCTCGGCGGCTTCGGCGGCATTGTGGGCGCGGTAGAGCGCGAGGTCCGCGGAGTGTGCGGCGTAGAGCGCAAAGGCGTTCAGGTGAGCGATCTCTCGTCCACTGGCCGCGCTCATCAAAGGTTTCATCACGTCGAACCACAGCGTGAATGTCTCGTTGGCAGGAGGTGCGCTGTCTGCTTGTGCTGGTGGGAGTTGGGCGATGAGATCTGGATCCTTGACGGCGGCGAGTTTGGTTGCGGCGTCCGGAAAGATGACCTGTAGTCGGTCGCGGCCGGTCATCTTTCCGCTCGGCGGGATGTCGTCGTCATCGAGAAGGATCTTGTGCGCACCGGGGTCGATACCTTCGAGGTGGGTCGTGGTGCCGACCACCGCGCGCAGTGTCGTTTCGTGTGCTTGGGCCCAAGCAGTCAGTGCGGCAACGGGATAGGTGGCCCAGCGGCCACGTTCAGCAGCGGGGATGGCGGCGTCGGCGCTGACCATCTTGACCTGCTCGGGAAGGTTCACGCCGTCGGGAATGTAGGCGATGCCGTAGCTATTGGCGACGATGATCGTATCGTCGGCGGTGAGAGCGACGAGCCAGAAGAAGCCGATGTCATTGGGGCGCGCCATATCTGGTGCATTGAGGGCGGCGCCTATGCGGCGAGTCACGCTCAAGGGGTCGCTTCCACCGGTCTTGCGCTTCAGCGCGCCGGCCGCAGCGGATGCGGCTACCAGATCGCGTTCGGCGCGGGCCGCGGACACGGGAATCGGAGCTGCTGCGGCACCTCCGCCTTGGGCGGATGATGTCGCTGCGGGAATGACCGGTGGTCCTGCTGTGGGTGGTACCGGTGCGGCCGGTGGTGGGGTGGCAGGTGCGCCCAGTGGCATCGGAGGAGTCGGCGAGGCCGGTGCGGACGAGGGCGCGGACGGCGGCGCGACATTGCCGCCGGGCACAGTGGGATGCGTGGCGGCGGGTGCCGTCGGCGAACTGGTGGCGGTCTGCTCGATCGGCGCGGCGGGCGGGGAGAATGGGGTGGCGGGTGTCGCGCCGCCCAGCGGAGCAGACGGCGGCTGGACCGGTGCCTGCATGCCAGTGGGCTTGGGACCCGTTGCGCCGCTGAGTGAGTCGGGCTTAGGCGCTTGCGCGCCCTGCGGGCCCTGGGCGCCTTGGCTGGTCTGAGGGGTGGTCGGGCCGCTGGGACTTCCGGTACCGGTGGTGGAGGACAGAGGCGAGGTCGGGGATCCGCCGGGACCGGCTGGGGTGCCGCCGCTGGTGACGGGGAGGGCTGGCTGTCCGCCGCTGGGCGTAGAGCCGGGGACGGGTTGACTTGACGGCGGAGAGGGCATCACCGGGGGCTGGCCGGCAACGGGGCGTGGTGGTGGTGGAGCTGTCGGAAGCTGGTTCGGTGCCTGCACAGTTGGTCCCGTTGTGCGCGGATCCAGCGTCGTCCCACCCAGCTGTTCGGAAGTCTCCGATGGGGATGATCCGAGCTTCGAGGGGTGCGAGGCGGTCGGGTCGGTGCGATCCGCCCATTCCTTGTTTCCTGCTCCAGTGTCTGCGGCTGGTCTGTTTTCGAACTGCGAAGTGTGTTGCGGCGCAGAGGGACGTTCAGCACCGCGTCCGGTGACGTGCTGAGGATCCGGCCGGGCCTCCGGAGGTTGTGAATCTGGATTCGCGTTTGGGCTGGCTGTTAGCGGCGGAGTCGTAGGCGTTGGCAGCTTCTGGCTTAGCAGTTGTTTCAGCGCATCGAGCGGAGGTTTCCATCCGTTGAGCGTCGGGATTTGCGCGCTCGTGCCAGCCACAACCCCCTCGTTCAAAGTGTGGAAGACGTTCACGACATTATCGATCGCGGTTTTCTTATCATCAGCATTCACCGCGGGATCTGTCGAGGATTCGATCTTGGATATCAGGCGTTGCGCTTCGTGGACATTCTCTGTGATTGTGTTCTTGGCTTGCTCGACCATGCCGCCAACATGGCTATTCCAAGTGGCTGCGGCGACTAGGTGGTTCTGCTGGTCCACTAACTTTGAGGTGCATTCGGTCGCTCCGCGGTTCGCAGCGTTCGCTGCACCTCCAATCCATACACCGCCCTCAAACGTCGCATCTCGTTCATGAGCCCACGGATCGAGTGCATCGAATGTCAGTCGCTGCAGCGCGCGCACACACTCGCTAGCAGACGCGTAAAGGCCATCCTCGTCCGCGGTCGGCCAGCCACCTGGGTTGAGTAATCGGTCGACGTACGGCCCGTTAGGTCGTGGAACAGCCATCGCTACTCCGCAAGTGCGTCGCACGCACCGAGGATTATGCCCGTCGAATGTAACGAAACATCATATAGATGACCGTCAGCGGCGGTATACGTTGATATCGATTGAGCAAAGGCTCGTCGGTATTGGGCTGCGAGCATTGCAATGTCTTCAAATATGGGATTGTTTGAAGTCCTCCCAATTCTCTCTAAAGTGTCGGCCGAAGCCTGCATGACTGGCGCAACATCCTCGTATGAGGCACGCTGTTCGGGTGTCCACTGACTTGCCGAGAGATTGGCATCGATATTGGCCCAGTCGGCAGTTTTTGTTCGAAAGTCAGAGGTGGCGTTTGTCCAGTCGCTGCAAGCAGAATTTGGCTTATTCAAGAACCGTGTCGGATTCGACGGGTCGCTAATCGGAGCTAATGCCGTAGGCTTAGGCGCCGGGGGTAGAAGAGGTGCCCGTGCAGGCGCCGAGCCATAGGTAATCGATTGGCATATATCTGAAACCACGGTCGCTGCGCCCACTGCTGTAAGTGCAAGTTGATTATCCCTCGGGACATATGTCGGAATGCGATCTGCGTAGGCTCGTGCATACGCGATGAACTGTTCATACAGTTCCCGCATGACTCGATGCGGAGTCAGTCTCAGGAGTGCTGTGGTCTGGTCTGCCGCATCGCGCAGCGCACGACCGATTGCTTGGTATTGGGCTCTTAGCTCAGGGTCCCAAGTAACTGCGGGTTGTTCCGGATCTCGCCGCGCCCACCCTTGGTCAGATACGTCTGCCCAGGTGTTGTTAATAGGCACCCACGGCGCGCACGACGGATCCTCGGTGATCACCGAGACCGGTCCGGTGTCGTTCGCACTCGCGAAGTCTGATGTCGGTGTACCGCTGGTCGTGGGCGCGGCGGTTGGTTTGTCGGAACCGCCGCTGCTCTTTGTGCAGGACACGGCGACGACGGCGGTTACCGTGATGACTGCGACTAGGGCCACTGCGCCGATGATCCATTTCGCCATGCCGCGCTTGGGCGCCGGCGGCGGTGTCTGCGGCCATCCCTGCTGGGGATTCCACTGCGGGCCTGGCGCACTGCCGGGGTATCCGCCCGGGCCGGGAGGACCCCAGGGACCGCTGGGTGGTGGGGGAGGCTGAGTCACAGAACACTCTCCGGCGATTGGCGCGATGACGCATGACGGTGGGCATCCCCGCGGACGGCGTCGGGTGCCCGTTCGGACGGGGTGACCCCCGGCGCTGCACCGGCGGCGGGCTCGGCGGATTCCTCCTCAGACTTTTCGCGCCGGTGCCTACCCTCGCGGTCCTTTTCTTCCTCCGGCTTGTCGTCCGGCTTCTCGGAACCGCCGACCTTGCCTGCGACCTGGCTGACCTGTTCGGCGACCTGCTGCACGCCTTGCATCGCGGTCTGCGGCAACGACCCCGCCATTCCCATCACCTGCTGGGGAACCTGCGCTGCCTGGCTCGCGATCTGCATCGGGATCTGCATCATCTGGCCGAGCTGACCGGCGCCCTGGGACGCCGCACCGGCTGCCGACCCGCCCGCACCGGCAGCCACTCCGGATGCGGCGCTCGCGGCACCACCACCTCCACCAGTGCCACCACCGCTGCCGGAACCACCAACCTGCGACGAGAGCTTGCTGTGCAACTGCGCATCCGTCGTTGCGTAGCGCTCGGCGACAGTCTTGATGTTCTGTGCGAACTGATTGGTCTCGGCCTTCAACAGCGGCAACCCAGAGACGATCGGGGCCAGAAACTGCGGGGCCACGGCCGCGATCGCCATCGACAGGGGATCGGACCCGCTGGGTGTGTAGCCCGCCGGCGCCTGCGGGATGGCATTGGACGCAGTCAGGAAGTTATCCCCCGCGCGGGACAACGCAGTCGTATCGACCTTCAGGTTTTCAGGCGCCATGACCGCCCGATTCCTCGGCCGTGGCGCAGCCCCCCGAAACCCCCGCGGCTCGGTGTGGCCCCATGGGCTCAACCAGCATCGACAATCCCCTCCGCATACCTCAGCTAAAACCCTACCCAACGCTGAAATGGTGGAAGTGCGGATATTTGGGAGCGGTCCTGGCCGTCACCAAGTTGCTGCCACAACGTGACGCGCCGCATTGGTTAGTCATACGAAGCGACGAGGATCGTCTGCGTTAAACGCGATGCGTTTGCTGAGACGTCTGTGCCTCTGCCGAAGCTCCTGCTGAACACCGGAGAGCATCTATTGCAGTGGCAATGCTCAATCTGCCTGCGGATGAGTGGCCGCAGGACGTTGCTTCGGGGCGGGAGTCTCCACCGGCGCACGTTCGGACGGCGTCGACAACCCGGGCTCGGCATGCGGCTCGGATTCGTCACGATCCTTTTCGCGATCGTCTTTGGGCTTGTCCGCCGGGCGACGGGCGTCCTTCTCATCCTTGTCCTCGGGAAGGCCACCCACACCCGAGGCTGCCTGCGATGCCTGCTGCACACCCTGCATGATCTGTTGCGGAATCTGCTGCAACCCTTGGGCGAGGCCTTGCAGCGGCTGGGCAATCGACTGCGCCATCTGCCCCACCTGCTGACCGACCTGACCCAGCACCTGCCCCATCTGGCCCATCATGTCTGCGCCGGCGCCCCCAGAGGCGGCGCCCGCAGGTCCGGCGGCCGCGGAACTACCGCCTCGGCCGCGGGAGTCCTTGCCCTCCAACACGTCCGCCGCGGCATTGAACCGTTCGGCACCCTCTTCGTCGCCGCGGGCGTACGCCTGGGCCGCCTTCTGCAGCAGATCCGAAATGGTGCTGGCGGTCGCCGATGTCACCCCGAAGCTGTCCTGCCGACCGTTCAGCACGCCGGCCAATGCGGTGCTCACCGCCGACGCGATGGGCCCATGGCTGGTCTCGACACCGTTTCCGTCCGCATCGCCCAGCCCGGACAAACCCGCAGCGACGTCGGAGTGAGCCTGCGAGAAATGCAACACCCCGTCCGTCTGGACATCAAACGGGTCCGTGGTCATCTGCCAATCCTATTGGGGTGCTTCACCGTGGTCGGGCACCAATTCCTCGACCTGACGTGCCGCGTCGGCCGCGGCCGCGCCGAACCCGAGTTGCTGCCACTCCTCGGCCACCGCGGCCAGCCCGATCGCGTCGTGCGCGGCCAACGCGCGCGCGTGCGACGCCGTCACCCGCGCGAAGACGCATTCAACCGGCAGGCCGTCAAGGGACGACACCGCCCGGGCGTCGCCGCACCGCACCGCATCGTGCACGGCGCGCAACGCCACGGCGGACTGCCCGCTACGTTCGGCCGCACGGAAAGCCTCCCTGGCCGCCCCGACCGCGCCGAGGGAATCCTTGCGCGCCCAGCAGGTCCAGGCCCGGGCCAGGGCAAGCTCCGGGGCAAACAGCATCGACTTCAATCCGTGTCGGGATTCCGCCCGCCCCAAGGCTTTTGCCGCGGCCACCGTCGAACCTTGCTGACCGAGAGTCTGCGCCAACAACATCCAGGCCAGCGGGGTCCACGAATAGCCGGTCGGCGCCAAACTGTCTGCAGCGGAACGTAACAAACCGACGGCGTCATCCAGATCGCCACGAAAGGTGGACACTTCTGCGATCAACAATTGCCCGATCGCGTGGCCCGGTCCCGTCTCGGCGCGCAACTCATGAGCCAGTGACTCGGCCCGGTCCAGGTCACCGCGGAACACGGCTGCAAGGACCTGCCCGTAGCCGGAGGTGTAGCGCAGCAGTCCGGGATGCCCGGCCGCGACAGCACGATTCGCCAACTCGTCGACCGGCCCGAATTCACCCATCCGCGCATGCGCCAGCGCCGCGGCCGACGCGGCCCAACCGACCGCCTGATCGGTGGCGGTGGCGGAGGCCAGCACCGACGCCGACAGCTCCCGCGCTCGATGCAGATCCCCGGCGTTCATCGCGAACGTGCCCAGCAGTGCATCCACCGTCGCATCGGCGGACACCCGTCCGCGCAGCGCCCGCAGGAACGCCGTCGCCCGCTCGGGCTCATTGAGCATCCAGAACTGGTTCGCCGCCCGCGGCAGCGCCCAGGCCATCAGGTCGGTTTCGCTCAACGTGCTGGGGTCCACCGCTGCGAGCACCTCGTCGGCGTCCCGCCCGCGGCCCTGCCAGGCGAGCACCTGAGCCCGCTCCAATCGCTCCGTCAAAGAGTCGGCGGGACCATCGGGCACAGCCGCAGTGTAGGGCGGACGCCGGACCGTCGGTAACGTTTTGCCTCGTGGCCGAAACCCCTTCCTGGGCGGTGTGCGTGTACTGCGCCTCCGGCCCTAAGCACCCGGAACTGCTCAAACTCGCCTCCGACGTGGGGCATGCGATCGCCGACCGCGGCTGGACGCTGGTCTCTGGCGGGGGCAACGTCTCGGCCATGGGGGCGGTGGCCGACGCCGCGCGCCAGCACAACGGCCGCACCATCGGCGTCATCCCCAAGGCGCTGGTGCACCGGGAACTCGCCGACGTCGAGGCGGACGAGCTGATCGTCACCGACACCATGCGGGAGCGCAAACAGGTCATGGAGGACCGGGCGGACGCGTTCATCGCCCTGCCCGGCGGTATCGGCACACTCGAAGAATTTTTCGAGGCGTGGACTGCTGGCTATCTCGGCATGCACCACAAGCCGATCGTCATGCTGGATCCGCTCGGCCACTATGACGGCCTGCTCACCTGGCTGCGCAGCCTGGTCGACACCGGATACGTGGGCGCCACCGCCCTGGACCGCCTGGTCGTGGTTAACAACGTCGATGCGGCGATGGCCGCATGTGCTCCCGGTGAGATCCCTCACTAGGGTTGACGCTCATGAGTGACGACACATCCCGCACCAGCGTCGGACTGCTTGACATCGCCACGCAGCTACCAGGATTTTTGGCCGACGCCCCCGCCATCGTGCGCGGGCTGGTGACCGGGTTCGGTGCGCGGCCGACGGCCAAGACGTCCATCGGCAAAGTTTTCCAGGACCGCGCCGCCCAATACGCAGACAAGGTCTTCCTCAAATTCGAGGACCAGCAGATCACCTACCGGCAGGCCAACGAGACCGTCAACCGGTATGCCGCCGTGCTGGCCGCCAAGGGCGTGGGGCACGGCGACGTCGTCGGGATCATGCTGCGCAACTCACCGGACGCGGTGCTGCTGATGCTGGCCACCGTCAAATGCGGTGCGGTCGCCGGCATGCTCAACTACCACCAGCGCGGCAACGTGCTGGCACACAGCTTCGGCCTGCTCAACGCGAAGGCCGTCGTCGCCGAGAACGATCTCATCGACCCGATCGGGGAGAGCGGCGCCGAGCCCGAGGGCCTGCTGACCATCGACGACCTGCGGCAGCTGTCACTCACCGCGCCCACCACCAACCCGGCCATCACCTCCGCGGTGCTGGCCAAGGACAAGGCCTTCTACATCTTCACCTCGGGCACCACGGGTCTGCCCAAGGCCAGCGTGATGACCCACTACCGCTGGCTGCGGGCCCTCGCCGGTTTCGGTGGTCTCGGACTGCGCCTGAACAGCAGTGACACCCTGTACTGCTGCCTGCCGCTCTATCACAACAACGCGCTGACGGTGGCCACCGGATCGGCGATCAACGCCGGCGCGGCCCTCGCCCTGGGCAAGTCCTTCTCGGCGTCGCGGTTCTGGGATGACGTCATCCGCTACGACGCCACCTCGTTCGTCTACATCGGCGAGATCTGCGGCTACCTGCTCAACCAGCCGCCGAAGCCGACCGACCGGGCGCACAAGATCCGCGTCATCGGCGGCAACGGGCTGCGCCCGGCCATCTGGGACCAGTTCACCGAGCGGTTCGGCATCCCGCGGGTGTGCGAGTTCTACGCCGCGAGTGAAGGCAACACCGCGTTCGTCAACGTCTTCAACGTCGACAAGACCACCGGCATCTGCCCCAGCCCGGTCGCGTTCGTCGAATACGACCTGGACACCGGCGAGCCCGCCCGCGGCTCCGATGGCCGACTTCGGAAGGTCAAGCGCGGCCAGCCGGGTCTGCTGCTGAGCAAGGTGTCCAGCCTGCAGCCGTTCGACGGCTACACCGATAAGTCGGCCAGCGAGAAGAAGCTGGTCCGCGATGCCTTCAAGGACGGCGACGTCTGGTTCAACACCGGTGACCTGATGCGGTCTCAGGGCTTCGGCCACGCCGCGTTCGCCGACCGGCTCGGTGACACGTTCCGCTGGAAGGGCGAGAACGTGGCGACCACCCAGGTGGAAGCCGCGATCTCCGCCGACGCGCAGATCGAGGAGGCGACGGTGTTCGGCGTGGAGGTGCCCGGCTGCGGTGGGCGCGCCGGCATGGTCGCGGTGCAGCTCAAGGAGGGTGCTGAGTTCGACGGCGCCGCCCTGGCCAAGGCCGCGTACGCGAACCTGCCGTCCTACGCGGTGCCGCTGTTCGCGCGTCTGGTCAAGGAACTCGCGCACACCTCGACGTTCAAGAGCCAGAAGGTCGAGCTGCGCAAGCAGGGCTACGGTCCCGATATCACCGACCCGATCTACGTCCTGGCCGGCCGCGACGAAGGCTATGTGCCGTTCTACGACGGCTACACCGACGAGGTGAGGGACGGCAAACGCCCCAAGTAGTGACGATTTCGGCGCGCTGACGTTCGCCCAGCGGACGCGAGCGCGCCGAAATCGCCGAACGCTAGCCTGGTGACGTGCAGTCGACGTTTCTCGGCAGACCGGTCGCCGGCGACCGGGCCATGATCATGGCCATCGTCAACCGCACCCCGGACTCCTTCTACGACCGCGGGGCCACCTTCGACGACCAGGCGGCGAAAGACGCGGCGCATCGCGTCATCTCCGACGGTGCCGACGTCATCGATGTGGGTGGGGTGAAAGCGGGCCCCGGCAGCACCGTCGACGCCGACGAGGAGATCGCCCGCGTCGTGCCGTTCATCGAATGGCTGCGCGGCGCGTACCCGAATCAATTGATCAGCGTCGACACCTGGCGGGCCAGCGTCGCCAAGCAGGCCTGCGCGGCCGGAGCGGACCTCATCAACGACACCTGGGCCGGCGCGGACCCCGGCCTGCCGGAGGTCGCCGCGGAGTTCGGCGCGGGGTTGGTGTGCTCGCACACCGGCGGCGCGACGCCGCGGACCAGGCCGTTCCGGGTGAACTACGGCATCAGTGAGCGCGGCGTCGTGGACGCGGTGATCGCCGAGGTGACCGCGGCGGCCGAACACGCGGTGGCCGTCGGCGTCGCAAAAGACGCGATTCTGATCGATCCGACGCACGATTTCGGCAAAAACACTTACCACGGCCTTAGTTTGTTGCGCCAGGTAAAAGATCTTGTAAATACGGGATGGCCGGTCCTGATGGCCCTGAGTAACAAGGATTTTGTCGGGGAGACTCTGGGTGTGGGCCTCACAGAGCGCCTGGAGGGCACACTGGCAGCGACCGCCCTGGCGGCCGCCGACGGTGCCGCGATGTTCCGGGTGCATGAGGTGGGACCCACTCGGCGCGTACTGGAAATGGTCGCGTCGATCAAAGGGGAGCGTCCACCGACGCGGACCGTGAGGGGACTGGCATGACCTTGACGCCCGACCTGGCCACCGGAATCACCGGCCACCAATGGCTCACCGATCACAGCTGGAGTCGACCCATGTGGACGATCGCCGAACTGGAGGCCGCCAAAGCCGGCCGCACGGTTTCGGTGGTGCTACCGGCTCTGAACGAGGAGGACACCGTCGGCTCGGTGGTCGAGACCATCGCCCCGCTGTTGGGCGGGTTGATCGACGAGCTGATCGTGCTGGACTCCGGGTCCACCGACGACACCGAGATCCGGGCCGTCGCCGCGGGAGCGCGGGTGATCAGCCGGGAAACCGCGCTGCCGGAGGTGGAACCGCAGCCGGGCAAGGGTGAGGTGCTGTGGCGCTCGCTGGCCGCTGCCACCGGCGACATCATCGCGTTCGTCGACTCCGACCTGATCGATCCCGACCCGATGTTCGTGCCCAAGCTGCTGGGGCCACTGCTCACCGCCGACGGGGTACACCTGGTCAAGGGCTTCTACCGGCGCCCCCTCAAGGTCAGCGGCGCCGAGGACGCCAACGGCGGCGGCCGTGTCACCGAGCTGGTCGCCCGGCCGCTGCTGGCCGCGTTGCGCCCGGAGCTGACGTGCCTGCTGCAGCCACTGGGCGGCGAGTACGCCGGCACCCGCGAGCTGCTGACCTCGGTGCCGTTCGCGCCGGGCTACGGGGTGGAGATCGGCCTGCTGGTCGACACCTACGACAAGCTGGGCCTGGACGCCATCGCTCAGGTCAATCTGGGGGTGCGCACCCACCGCAACCGCCCGCTCACCGAGCTCGCCGCGATGAGCCGGCAGGTGATCGCCACCCTGTTGTCGCGCTGCGGCATCCCGGACTCCGGTGTGGGGCTGACCCAGTTCTTCGCCGACGGCGACGACTACACGGCCCGCACGTCCTCGGTGTCCCTGGAGGACAGGCCGCCGATGAACACGCTGCGCCCCTGATCTCTGAGTCGCGCCCGCCGCGGCGAGGTTGTCGGTGTGTTAGGGCAAAATCGAGGCGTGACCCTGATCCTGCTGTACCTGGTCGTGCTCGTCCTCGTCGGCGTGGTGTTGTTTGCCCTGGGCAGTGTGCTGTTCGGTCGCGGTGAATCGCTGCCGCCGCTTCCGCGGGGCACCACCGCGACCGTGCTGCCGGCGTCGGGGGTGACCGGCGCCGACGTCGACGCGGTCAAGCTGACGCAGACCTTCCGTGGCTACAAGACCAGTGAGGTCGACTGGGTGCTGGAGCGGTTGGGTGCCGAACTCGATCTGGTGCGCGGCGAGTTGGCCGCGGTCCGGGCCGCGTACGGAATCGCCGAGGAGCGCGAACCTGCCGAGCATGAGGCGGCGCACGCCCGCGCCGAGGAATCATGAGCGATCTGCCCCACGAGGACGGTCGCATTCGGTGTGGCTGGGCGCCAACGGATTCCAAGCCCGACTCGGTGCTCTACCGCGAGTATCACGACACCGAATGGGGGCAGCCGGTACGTGATTCGGCCGCGCTGTTCGAAAGGGTCAGCTTGGAGGCCTTCCAAAGCGGGCTGTCCTGGCTGGTCATCTTGCGCAAGCGGGACAACTTCCGCCGAGCGTTCAAGAAGTTCGACGTGGCGAAGGTGGCCCGCTTCACCGAACGCGATGTCGAGCGTCTGCTGACCGACGAGGGGATCGTGCGTAACCGAGCCAAGATCGAGGCGACCATCGCCAACGCCCGGGCGGTCGCCGACCTCGATATCGAGTTCGCCGATCTGCTGTGGTCGTTTGCGCCGGAGTCGCGCACCCGGCCCGCGGACATGTCCTCGGTGCCCGCCGTCACCCCCGAGTCCAAGGCAATGGCCAAGGAACTCAAGCGCCGCGGGTTCCGGTTCGTCGGGCCGACGACGGCCTACGCACTGATGCAGGCGACCGGCATGGTGGACGACCACATCGCCTCCTGCTGGGTGTCCACAGCCACCTGAACTGGTCTCGGTCTGGTGCCATCGCCGGGTCTTTTCACACCGACGCGGTTGGATAGGGAACAATAGGGTGAGTTCAGTACCAAACTTGGGCCGGCTGCTGCCGGCCATGAACGGGTCCGCCCACGCGGGCCGGCTCACGCGGAGGGAGCACACGATGGCGGCGATGAAGCCCCGGACCGGTGACGGTCCACTGGAAGCGACCAAAGAGGGGCGCGGCATCGTGATGCGAGTACCACTGGAGGGTGGTGGTCGACTGGTCGTCGAACTCACCCCGGATGAGGCCGCCGCCCTGGGCGACGAACTCAAAGGCGTGACCAGCTAGACCCCCGCCAGGCCGCGGCGCTGACCCCGAGGGTTCAGCGCTGCACCTTGCGGTAGATCTCCAGGGTCTGCTCGGCGATGTGAGCCCAGGAGAACTCCTCGATACACCGCTGCCGTCCCGCGGCGCCATAGTCGTGTGCCCGCTTGGGGTCGGCGACCAGTGTGTTGACCGCGTCGGCGAGTCGCCGCTCGAAGAATGCGGTGTCCTGGGGGTCGTAGTGCACCAGCAGGCCGGTGCGGTGGTCGGCGACCACCTCGGGAATGCCGCCCACGTCGGAGGCCACCACAGCCGTCGCGCATGCCATCGCTTCGAGGTTCACGATGCCCAGTGGCTCGTACACCGACGGGCAGACAAAAACCGATGCCGCGGAGAGTATTTCGCGGATCTTGCCGATCGGCAGCATCTCGCGTACCCAGAACACCCCGGTCCGGCTGGCGGCGAGTTCCTGGACAGCGGCACTGATCTCGGCGGCGATCTCCGGCGTGTCCGGCGCGCCGGCACATAACACCAGTTGTACGTCCGGGGCGAAGTCGTGGGCCGCGGCGACCAGATGGGCAACGCCCTTCTGCCGGGTGATGCGGCCGACGAACGCGACGATCGGCTTGGACAGGTCGACCCCGAGTTCGGCCAGCACCGACCCCTCCGGGTCGGGCGCTCCGGCGGAACCGCTCCCTACGCTCGCGACCGGGTACCAAACCGTCGTGTCGATCCCGTTGCGCACCACGTGCACCCGGCTGGGATCCAGCGCCGGGTAGGTGGCCAGCACATCGTTACGCATCCCGGAGCTGACGGCGATCACCGCGTCGGCGGCCTCGATCGCGGTCTTCTCCACCCAGGACGACACCCGGTAGCCGCCCCCGAGCTGTTCGGCCTTCCATGGTCGCAACGGTTCCAGCGAGTGCGCCGTCAGCACGTGCGGGACGCCGTGCAGCAGTGCGGCCAGATGCCCGGCCATCCCGGTGTACCAGGTGTGCGAATGCACGACCGTCGCAGCCTGTCCGGGTAGACCGGCGTTGTTCGCCATCACCAGATCCGCCGACAGCGTCGACAGCGCCGCATTGGCCGACGCGAGCGCCGGGTCGGGCTGCGCCACGATCGCGGTGTCGCGCGGTGCACCCATGCAGTGCACATCGACCTCGCACAGGTGTCTGAGTTGGGTGACGAGTTCGGTGACGTGTACGCCGGCGCCGCCGTACACCTCAGGTGGATACTCCCGTGTCATCATCGCCACCCGCATGGTGTGCACGGTAGTGGGCCGCCGTTCGGCGCGCATGATTGCGGTCAACGTTTTTGGGGAATAACGAATTGTCTTGACCGACATGCATCAAATGGGGGCGATTGGCTGGCCCTAGTGCAATATCGCCGATAGGTTGACAAGCATGAGGGAAGCGCCACACGTGCTGGGCATCGTCCTGGCGGGCGGAGAGGGGAAACGGCTATACCCGTTGACAGCCGACCGGGCCAAACCGGCGGTGCCCTTCGGTGGCTCGTACCGGCTCATCGATTTCGTACTCTCCAACCTGGTCAACGCAAGGTTCCTGCGGATTTGTGTTCTCACGCAATACAAGTCGCATTCACTTGACCGTCATATATCGCAGAACTGGCGGTTGTCCGGGCTGGCCGGTGAGTACATCACCCCCGTGCCCGCCCAGCAACGGCTCGGGCCCCGGTGGTACACGGGCTCCGGCGACGCGATCCTGCAATCGCTGAACCTCATCTACGACGAGGATCCCGACTATGTGGTCGTGTTCGGCGCCGACCACATCTATCGGATGGATCCCGAGCAGATGCTGCGCTTCCACATCGAAAGCGGTGCGGGTGCCACCGTCGCCGGCATCCGGGTCCCGCGTGCGGAAGCGTCGGCCTTCGGTTGCATCGACGCCGACGAGTCGGGGCGCATCCGCGAGTTCGTGGAGAAACCGGCCGACCCGCCGGGCACGCCGGACGACCCGGAGCAGACCTTCGTGTCGATGGGCAATTACATCTTCACCACCAAGGTGCTGATCGACGCCATCCGCGCCGATGCCGAGGACGACCACTCCGATCACGACATGGGCGGCGACATCATCCCGCGCCTGGTGTCCGACGGGATGGCCGCGGTCTACGACTTCAATGACAACGAGGTGCCCGGAGCCACCGAGCGTGACCACGGCTATTGGCGTGACGTCGGCACCCTGGATGCGTTCTACGACGCCCATATGGACCTGGTGTCGGTGCACCCCATCTTCAACCTGTACAACAAGCGCTGGCCGATCCGCGGCGGCTCGGAGAACCTGGCCCCGGCGAAGTTCGTCAACGGTGGGTCGGCCCAGGAGTCCGTCGTCGGCGCGGGCAGCATCATTTCGGCGGCCTCGGTGCGTAATTCGGTGCTGTCGTCCAACGTCGCCATCGATGACGGCGCCATCGTCGAGGGCAGCGTGCTGATGCCCGGGGTGCGGATCGGACGCGGCGCCGTGGTCCGTCGCGCGATCCTGGACAAGAACGTCGTCGTCGGGCCGGGCGAGATGGTCGGGGTGGACCTGGACAAGGACCGCGAGCGTTTCTCGATCAGCTCCGGGGGAGTCGTCGCCGTGGGCAAGGGCGTCTGGATCTGACGGCTTTGGAGTCGCCGTTCTTCGACGCGATATGCCGTAGCGTGCGGGCTGCCCTGGAGTGCCGGGATGCGTTGGTGTGTGGCGACGACACCGCGATTCCTCGTTCCCTCTGGCCGCCCTCGGGTGCCCCGCTGTTCATCGAGGACGCGCGCGTCCTCGCCCATCCGGCGATGAGTGTGTTCCCGGACGCCCGGTTCGTCGCCGCGGTCCCGTTACACCGCGGCGCTGAGCTGGTCGGGGCGCTGTGGGTTACCGATCCCCACCCGCGTGCCCTCACCGCCGGGCTCCGTGCGCAACTCGAAGACTTCGGTCTGTTGGCATCGCTGCACCTGCAGCAGCAGAGCGACACCGCGTTGTATCGACTGGTGGCGGAGAACTCGGCCGACACGCTCATCCGGGGCAGCCTCGACGGGGTCCGCAGATACGTGTCACCCTCGATCCGAACGCTGCTCGGCTATGAGGCCCATGAGCTGGTGGGCAAGCGCGCCAGCGAGATCACCCATTCCGACGACGTCGAGGGGTTCGGACGGCAGATGCTGGCCATGCACGACGGCCGCCTCGACAGCTTCGTCACCGAACACCGGATGCGTCACAAGAACGGCTCCTGGGTGTGGCTGGAAGCCTTCGTCAAGGTCACCCACGACCCGGCCACCGGTCTGCGCGACGGCTATGTGGTGTCGGTACGGGACACCTCACGTCGCAAGGAGCTCGAGACCGAGCTGGTTCACCACGCCTATCACGACGGCCTGACCGGACTGCCGAATCGTGCACTGCTGTACGAGCGGTTGACCGCGCAGATCGAACGTGCGCGGGACGGTAACGGCTTCGCGGTGCTCTGCGTCGATCTCGACGGCTTCAAACAGATCAACGACGCATTCGGTCACGAGGTGGGGGACCGGGTGCTGGCGGCCATCGGCAGCCGGCTGGCGTCGTGTGTGGGCCCGGCGGATACCGTGGCGCGACGGGGCGGCGACGAGTTCGTCATCATCCACGTCGCCGACCCGCCGCTGCTCGATTCGGCTGTCGTGCTGGCGCAAGGGGTCATCGAAGTGGCTTCCGCCCCGATGACGATCGCCGACTGGTCCGGCAGTGTGGGCCTGAGCATCGGGATCGCCGCTGCGGTGGGTTCGATCGCCGGGGGTGAGGACATCCTGCGTGCCGCGGACCGCGCCATGTACGAGGCCAAGGCGTGCGGGAGCAACGGTTATCGCATCGCCGAATCCCGGTGACCATCGGGGCGTGAATCAGCGGATGTCGGCGGCGTTCTTGCGCCGGCGTCGCCACCGCCACACCTGGATGATCACCACAGCCACCGCGACCAACGCCACCAGAACCAACGCCGGCACCAGGATGGCGCTGAACACCAGCCCGACGCTGACGACATCCTCGGCGGTACTGAGCACCGGGGCGGCCATCCCGGCCGAGCCGATGTTGGCGACCGGACGCACGGCCGATTTCGTCAGCGACACGATCAGCGCGGTGACCACACCGATGACCACTGCCACCCATTGACCCGAACCGGCGAGCGTGCCGGGGTCGGTCACTGCAGCGGTCTGTGCCGCAGTGCCGGAGCCGAAGACGATGCCGCCGGACGTGGGCCGCACGAATGTCTGGATGGTGTCGTTGACCGAGTCGAGCGCCGGCACCTTGTCGGCGATGACCTCGATCACCAGCAGCACCGTGACGATCGCCAGTACCCAGCCGTTCTCCAGCCAGGACCAGCCGGCCGGCAGGCTCACCAGGTCCGTGAACCGCGACAAGAGACCGAGCGCCAACAGCGGGATGTAGGCGTTCAGCCCCGCGGCCGTTGCCAGCCCGAATCCGGTGAGCAGCTCCACACCGTCAGTATGGGGCCCGGTCCGGCCGATTCAGTGGACTACGAAGCGGACTCGGCAGATGCTCAGGTGCGCCGCCGTTTGTGGTCGTCGCTGCGCGGCCGGTCGTGCGGCGGGACTTTCGGCGTATTGCGTGGGGTGCGGCCCTTGCCTGCGACGGTGCTCAGTGCGCACCGGCAGCGCGGGCAGACCGGGTTTCCGGCCATGTCGACCGTCCAGCTCTTGCCGGCACCTGGACATGGCATTGCGTGCGGGCTGGGCATGACCTGATCCTAGGTCGGCGGGGCGCTCACCAGATATTCCTCACCAGACATAGGGCACCAGGCGATAGCGAACGGCGTCCATGTATGCGGGGTAGCCGGCCAGTTCGGTGCGCAGCAGGGACTCCTCATCGAGGATCCGCACCACCAGGATCGGCACCGCCAGGGCCGTGACGAGCACACCCCAGTAGGAGTCCAGGGCCAGCGGGGTGCCGAACATCATGATCAGTGCTCCCGAGTACATGGGATGGCGCACCGCCCCGTACAGGCCCGTCGAGACCAGTGGCTGCGCCTCCTCGACCCGGATACTCGCCCCGGCGAAGTTGTTCTGCAGGACGACCGCCTGGGCCAGCACCAGTCCCACCACCACCAGAACATTGCCCAGGATGACCACCGCCGTCGGCACATGCGACCAGCCGAACCGGTGATCCAGCGCGCTCACCACCGTCATCACCACGACGGACGCGAATGTCGCCGTGATGATGACCTTCTGCACCGGCCGCGTCTCGGCAGTCGGACCGCCGCGCATCCGCCGGGCCAGGGTGGCCGGGTTCTTCACGGCGAGATAGACATTCGGCACCAGCGTGGTGGCCATGAATACCGCGATGAAAACCCAAGCCTGCCAATAGTTCAACGTGCCCGCCGGCACGAACAACAGCACACCGAAGAACACCAGGCCGAAGAATCCGGAGACCAGGGCCTGCCACAACACCTTCATGACGCCCTCCTCAACGCAGATCACGACGGCGGAACGCGGCAACCCCGACGGCGATGAGTGCCGTGTCGATCGTCAGGAGCCACAGCAGCGGGGTGGCGGTGACGGCGCCGGGCCGCGGGATGTGGGCGAACGGCTCCAGGTCGAGCAGCAGCTGCGGGAATCCCGACAGCGAGCCGAGCAGGAACAGCGCGATGAATCCGATCAGCACACCCCAGGCCAACGGGGCGAAACGCGGTGCGAGTCCGAACAATGCGACGGTGACGGCCACGAGCAGCCACACCGCGGGTAGTTGCACCGCTGCGGCGGTGAGGACGGCGCCGAGCTTGCCGTCGATATCACCGGCCGCCGCCCCATAGGTCACCCCTGCCACCACACCCGCGAGCAGCAGGGCGCCGGCGGATCCGAGAAGAGCCGGCAGCAGATGGCTCGCCAGCCAACGGGTCCGGCTCACCGAGCCGGACAGCACCGCCTCGGCGTGCTGGTCGGACTCCTCCTGAGGCAAGCGCAGCGTCAGCGATATCGCGAACGCGGACGCGATCATGGCGAGCATGCTGAACGCCACCGCGACGAACGCCTCCTCCATCGCGGAGCTTCCGCCCAGTCGTACGACGACGTCTCGCGCCACCGCACTGTTGCCGACCTCGTCGGCGATCCCGTGCACCACGCTGCCGATGATCAAGCCGTACAGGCACAGGCCGACGGTCCACAGCAGCAGGGCGCCGCGGTCCAGACGAAGTGCCAATCCGAGCGGCCCGCTCAGGGTGGTCCCGGCCGTGGCCGGGCCCGGGCGCTCGGCGAACAGTCCGGCGCCCACGTCGCGGCGCGCCAGCAGCCGATAGGCCACGACGACGAGCACGGTCGCGAGCGTCAGATGCAGCAGCAGTATCCACCATCGGTCACCGGCGAACGGCCGCACCTGCAGCGACCAACCCAGCGGTGACAACCAACTCAGCAGACCGCCCTCGGGGCCCGACGCATCGCCGACCGCGCGCAGGGTGAAGGCCGCGCCGAGGACGGAAAACGCTGCGCCACGGGCGAACCGGGCGCTCGATGACAACTGGGCGGTGACGGCTGCGACGGCGGTGAACACCAGACCGGAAGCGGCCAACGTGATACCGAAGGCGACCGAGCCGGCCGGTGGGATATCGAGGGTGAGCAGGCCGACGGCAGCCAGGACGCCGGTCACGATCGTCGCCGAACCGGTGAGCAGCAGTGCCGCCGTCAGCCCGGCGTAGCGCCCGACGGCGGTGGAGTCCAGCAGTTCGGTGCGGCCGGACTCCTCGTCACCGCGGGTGTGCCGGATGACGGTGAGAATCGCCGCCACGGCGATCAGCAGGTGGAACATCCCGGCTTTCCAGACACCCACCGCGCCGACCGACTCGTTGTAGATGTTGCCGTAGAGCGCACGCTGGGCGGGGCTGGCCATGATGGTGGCGGCGAACGCGGCACGGTCGGCGGCGGTGGGGTACACGGTCTCGGTGCTGCCGACATAGACGGTGGCGACCGGCAGGGACAACAACAGCACCCACAGCGGCAGCGCCACCCGGTCCCGGCGCAGGTAAAGGCGCAGCAGGCCTGAGGTTCCGGTGAAGTTCGAGGACCGGACGGGCGCGCGGTGCAGTGTGGCCACGGTCATGCGCGATCCGCCTTCGGCTTCTCGCCGGCTCATGAGTGCACCACGTCATAGTGCTGCAGGAAAAGGTCTTCCAGGGTGGGCGGCTGACTCACCAGACTGCGCACTCCGGCATCGCCGAGCGCCTTGATCACCTGACCGATGCTCGCGCTGTCGACCTGCGCGCGCAGCGTGGTGCCGTCGATGCTGATGTCCTCGACACCCGGGATGCGGCTGAGATCGCCTGGATTGCCGATCATCTCGGCGGTGATCGAGGTGCGGGACAGGTGCCGCATCGAGTCCAGCGTGCCGGTCTCCACGGTGCGCCCGGCCCGGATGATGGTGAGCCGGTCGCACAGGGCCTCGGTTTCGGCCAGGATGTGGCTGGACAGCAGCACGGTGGTCCCGCGGTGGTTGGCCTCGCGCACACACTGCTGAAAGACGTTCTCCATCAAGGGGTCCAGACCGCTGCTGGGTTCGTCGAGCAGTAACAGCCGGGCATGGGAGGCGAACGCGGAGATCAGCGAGACCTTCTGCCGGTTGCCCTTCGAGTAGGTGCGGGCCTTCTTCGTCGGGTCCAGGGCGAACCGTTCGATCAGGTCGGCACGCCGGCCGGCGTCGATATCGCCGCGCATCCGGGCCAGTAGATCGATGGTCTCGCCGCCGGTGAGGGACGGCCAGAGCGTCACATCGCCGGGCACGTACGCGATATCGCGGTGGAGTTCGACGGCGTCGGCCCACGGGTCGCCACCGAGTAGCCGCACGGTGCCGCCATCTGCGCGGACCAGGCCGAGCAAGGTGCGGATGGTGGTGGACTTACCGGCCCCGTTCGGGCCGAGGAAGCCGTGCACCTCTCCGGCGGCGACGGTGAGATCGAGTCCGTCCAGGGCGCGGGCGGCGCCGAAACTCTTTACCAGACCCTGTATTTCGATGGCGTTCTGCGTCATCATTGGCTTCCTTCCGGAGATGTGGCGATGGGCAGTCCCTGTTCGTCCTGTGCGACGAACGCGTCGTACATGGTGGAGTCGGTGAGCAGGCCCTGGGTGTAGACCTCGAGGGCCGGCAGCACCATGTCCTGGGCGTAGTCGTGCAGAACCGCCCGCAGGTCGGTCGGATTCTCGTGCAGTTGGAGATACATCAGGAATGCGCCGCCGCCGGCCATGGCCAGGAATCTGGCGCGCGCCTTCGGGTTTCGGCTCGGCTTGACGGTGCCGGCCCGAACGCCCTCCTCCATGTACTGCTCGGTGTTGTCGAGCATCCTGCGCCACAACTTGTTCGACAGTTCGCCGCCGCTCTGCATGGTGCGCACCAGATAGGCCATCGCGGGCGCGAACGACTCGATCTCGGCCATCTGGGCGAACCAGCTCGCCGGGTCGGTGCTCTGGATGGATTCGGTCTTGGCTTCCAGGATCGACTCGGCGACGTAGTCGTCGCACGCCTGGCGCAGCTTGTCCTTGGACCCGAAGTGATGGATCACCAGGCCGGGGCTCACGCCCGCCGCGGTGGCGATGGCCCGCACGCTGGTGCCGAAGCCGTGTTGACCAAACTGGTCGATCGCGGCGTCGCGGATTCGGGCCGCCGCGGTCAGATCATCGACTGAACGCATGTTCAGTACGCTAAACGCGTGTTTAGTGTTCGGTCAAGAGGCGAGTACGTCAGGAATTGGTAAAGATCACGCGAGATTGCCGTTACTGCGCAGAAGTGCGAGAGGGGGACGCAACAACCGCAATCTCGCGGGTGCGGAGAACGTCAGTCGCGCGCGGCGGCGAGCAGCCCGTCGCCCAACGGCACGAGCACCGGGGTGAAGCGTTCGTCCTCGGCGATCAGCCGGGCCGCCTCACGTACGGCGCTCACCTCGGCATCGTTGGCGGTGGCATCGCCGGCACGGCCGCCGAGTGCGGCGCGGTGCACGACGACCGCCCCGCCCGGGCGCAGCAGCCGCACGGCCTCGGCCACGTAGAGCGGCTGATCCGTCGGCGCGGCATCGATGAACACCAGGTCGTAGGACTCGTCGGCCAGCCGGGTCAGCACTTCCTGAGCGCGACCGGCAATCAGCCGGGTGCGCGACGGCCCCACCCCGGCCTCGACGAAGGCCTGCTTGGCCAGGCGCTGGTATTCGGGCTCGATATCGATCGTGGTGAGGACACCGTCCTCGCGCATGCCGGCCAGCAGCCACAGTCCGCTCACGCCGGCCCCGGTCCCGACCTCGACGACCGCCTTCGCGCCGGTCAGCCGGGCCAGCACGCTGAGCAGGGCTCCGACGGCCGGGGTGACGGCCCCGGCACCGCTGTCGACGGCGCGTTCCCGGGCCGCCGCGGTGACGTTGTCCTCCGTGATCGAGCCCTCGGCGTGCGAGACGATCGCGTGAGCACGCTGTGCGGCGTCGTCGGTGGTGGCCATGCCCGCAGCGTAGAGCGAAGACGCACGGCCCCGCGCATCGACACGCCCGCCCCTGAAATCAGGATCACACCGAATTTCGTCAGGTTTTGCCTGGTGAAGTAACGGGTATCCAGCTTTCTCAGGAATTAATCAGTTTTCTCCTATGCCTGCCTCACACCGGTCAGCGACGGTACTTGCATGAACATCGGCGGGAGCTGGCACTCGGGGAATAGCGATATCTACGGTCGCGTTGCCAAAGGCACCGAGCAATCGCCCGAAATGGCTGGTTGCCCCACCGATACGGAGGATCTGACGAACACCACCACGCGCCTGGCCACCCCGGTCTCGATGCCCCATCTGGAGCAGTACGCGGATGCCGATTGGGTGGAGCCGTCTGAGGAGCTGACCGGAACGGCGGTGTTCGACGCCACCGGCGACAAAGCAGCCATGCCGTCGTGGGACGAGCTCGTTCGCCAGCATGCCGACCGCGTCTACCGGCTCGCCTACCGCCTGTCGGGTAACCAGCAGGACGCCGAGGATCTAACCCAGGAGACGTTCATCCGGGTGTTCCGTTCGGTGCAGAACTACCAGCCGGGCACGTTCGAGGGCTGGCTGCACCGCATCACCACGAACCTGTTCCTGGACATGGTGCGCCGCCGCACCCGCATCCGCATGGAGGCGCTGCCCGAGGACTACGACCGGGTGCCCGCCGAGGATCCCAACCCCGAGCAGATCTTCCATGATTCGCGGCTGGGCCCGGATCTGCAGGCGGCCCTGGACTCGCTGCCGCCGGAGTTCCGCGCGGCCGTCGTCCTGTGCGATATCGAAGGCCTGTCCTACGAGGAGATCGGCGCCACTCTGGGCGTCAAGCTCGGCACGGTGCGTAGCCGCATCCACCGCGGACGGCAGGCGCTGCGCGAGCATCTGGCCAAGCACTCCGACACGCTGCCGACCTCCGCCTGAGCGTCGTAGGTGTGGGGTTCAGCTTCCCGCGCTACATTCAAAAGAACAGTGTGCGCGCGATGCGCGGTGGCCAGAGAGGAGCTGGGTGATGGTCGACCCCGGGGACGTGTTCCGCCGTGCCTTCTCCTGGTTGCCCACCCAGTTCGCGTCCCAGAGCAGCGAGCCCGTCGGACCGCGCCGGTTCCGGTCCACCGAACACCTGTCGACCGAGGCCATTGCCGCGTTCGTCGACGGTGAGCTGCGGATGACGGCTCACCTGCGTGCCGGCCACCATCTGTCGCTGTGCCCGCAGTGCGCCGGTGAGGTCGACGCGCAGCGTCAGGCCCGAAGCGCGCTGCGGGACTCGTGCCCGATCGCCATCCCGAGTGCGCTCCTGGGCTTGTTGTCCCAGATCCCGGAGGAGAATCCGAGGGAAGTGTCCGCCGAGCAGATGTCTCGGGAGATGACGGAAGAGTCGGCTCGGACCCGCCGCAAGCGCCGGTAGATTCATGCACAGACAAACAGTGACGCGCGCCCTCGGTGCGCTGGAGCGGAAAGTGATGCCCGCGTGACCAATCAGGACCCCTCCGGCGACCGGCCCCGGCTGGCACCGCGCCCGGTCTCGCGCCCCCCGGTCGATCCGGCGGCGCAGCGCGCTTTCGGCCGGCCCGCCGGCTTCGACGGCTCCTTCCTCGCCACGGACCAGTACCGGGACCAGGGCGAGTACACGCCGAAGGACCAGGCGCCCGACAAGGTGCTGGCCGAAGCGTTCGGACGGCCCTATCCCGGCGTCGACTCGCTCCAGCGGCATCCGGCCGACGCGGGCGCGCTGGAAGCGGAGCGCGAGGGTGAGGACGCCGCAGCGCCGGACCCGTGGCGCGACCCCGCAGCCGGCGCGGCACTCGGAGCGCCTGCGGTGACCCAGACCGCCCCCGTGACGGTGGCGGCCCCGCAAGGCAAGCTCGGGGTGCGCGATGTGCTGTTCGGCCGCCGGGTGTCCTTCGTCGCGCTGGCCATCCTCGCCATCGTGGCGCTGGTCATCGGTATCGCCGGCGGCTGGGTGGGCCGCAAGACCGCCGAGGTCGTCGAGGCGTTCACCACGTCCAAGGTGACCCTGCAAACCAACGACAACCCGCAGATGCCGGCCGGCCGGTTCGCGAAAGTCGCTGCTGCCGTGGCCGATTCGGTCGTGACCATCGAGGCGGTCAGCGACCAGGAAGGCTCCCAGGGTTCTGGTGTCGTGGTCGACGGCCGCGGCTACATCGTCACCAACAATCACGTCATCTCCGAGGCGGCGACCAACCCGAGCAAGTTCAAGATCTCCGTCGTCTTCAATGACGGCAAGGAGGTGCCCGCCAACCTCGTCGGGCGTGATCCCAAGACCGATCTCGCCGTGCTCAAGGTCGACAACGTCGACAATCTGACCGTCGCGAACATGGGCGACTCGGACAAGCTTCAGGTCGGTGAGGAAGTGATCGCCGCCGGTGCCCCGCTCGGCCTGCGCAGCACGGTCACCCAGGGCATCATCAGCGCCCTGCACCGTCCCGTCCCGCTCTCCGGCGAAGGGTCGGACACCGACACCGTCATCGACGGTGTGCAGACCGACGCCTCGATCAACCACGGCAACTCCGGTGGCCCGCTGATCAACATGGACTCCCAGGTCATCGGTATCAACACGGCCGGCAAATCGCTGTCCGACAGCGCCAGCGGCCTCGGCTTCGCCATCCCGGTCAATGAGGTCAAGGACGTCGTGCAGGCGTTGATCCAGGCCGGCAAGATCTCGCATCCGACGCTGGGCCTGAGCGCCCGTTCGGTGAGCAATGACGTCGCCTCGGGTGCACAGGTGGCCAACGTCAAGGCGGGCGGGCCGGCCGAGAAGGCCGGCATCCTGGAGAACGACGTCGTGGTCAAGGTCGGCGGCCGCACGGTCGCCGACGCCGACGAGTTCGTCGTCGCGACGCGCCAGCTCAAGATCGGGCAGGAAGCTCCCATCGAGGTGGTCCGCGACGGCAGGCATGTGACGTTGATGGTCACGCCCACCGGCGACAACCCGACGTAACCGATGTTCGCGAACGTCGGCTGGGGCGAGATGCTGATCCTGGTGATCGCCGGACTGGTGATCCTGGGTCCCGAACGGCTGCCCGGTGCCATCCGATGGACCGCGGGCACGCTCAAACAGGCCCGTGAATACCTCAGTGGGGCGACCAGTCAGCTCCGCCAAGACCTGGGGCCGGAGTTCGACGATCTGCGCGAGCCGCTCTCGGAACTGCAGAAGCTGCGCGGGATGACGCCGCGTGCGGCGCTGACCAAACACCTGCTCGACGGTGATGACTCGTTCCTGACGGGCAATTTCGACAAGCCCACCAAGCCGGTCTCACCCGATGGGCCCAAGCCCGTGGAAAGCCCCGAGCAGCCCCCGGCCGAACCGGGCGTCACCAAGTTCGACAGCGACGCCACCTAGCGCCCGGCGCGTTACCGCCCGGCGGGGTCCAGCCCCAACGACATCCCGGCGAGCCCGCGCTTGCGTGCCCCCAGCGCGTCGGCGACCTTGCGCAATTCCTTACCCGCCGCCGAATCCGGGGCGGTGAGCACCAGCGGCACGCCACTGTCGCCCGCGGCCACCAGCGCCGGGTCGAGCGGTATCTGGCCCAGCAGTGGCACATCGGCCCCCACCGAACGCGTCAGTGAGTCGGCCACCTGTCGGCCACCGCCCTCACCGAAGATCTGCATGACCGTTCCGTCGGGCAGGGTCAGCCCGGCCATGTTCTCCACGACACCCACGATCCGCTGCCGCGTCTGCAGGGCAATCGCACCGGCCCGTTCGGCGACCTCGGCGGCCGCCGACTGGGGCGTGGTGACCACCAGGATCTCGGCGCCGGGGATCAGCTGCGACACCGAGATCGCGATATCGCCGGTGCCGGGCGGCAGATCCAACAGCAGCACATCCAGGTCGCCCCAGTACACGTCGGCCAGGAACTGCTGCAGCGCGCGGTGCAGCATCGGTCCGCGCCACACCACCGGGGTGTTGCCCTGGGTGAACATGGCGATCGAGATGACCTTCACCTCATGGGCGATCGGCGGCAGGATCATCGAATCGACCTGTGTGGGCCGGTCCACGACGCCCATCATCCGCGGTACCGAATGGCCGTAGATATCGGCGTCCAGCAGGCCCACCGAGAGCCCGCGCGCGGCCAGTGCGGCGGCCAGGTTGACCGTCACGCTGGACTTGCCGACGCCACCCTTGCCGGACGCGACGGCGTACACCCGGGTCAGCGAGTTGGGCTGGGCGAACGGGATGACCGGTTCGCGGGAGTCACCGCGCAGCAGCTTGCGCAGTTCTGCGCGCTGCTCGTCGTCCATCACGTCGAGGGTGACCTTGACCGCACCCGTGCCCGGTACGTCGGTCACCGCCGCGGTGACGCGGTCGATGATCTCGGTCTTCTTCGGGCAGGCAGACGTGGTCAGGTACACCTCGACGTGCACACCGGCCGCATCATCGATGGTGACGTTTTTGACCATCCCGACCTCGGTGATCGGACGGCGCAGTTCGGGGTCGACGACCTTGCCCAGCGCGGCGCGAACCGCGGCTGACAGATCGTTGTTCGTCGCAGACATCACCTGCGAGTCTAGGCCGCATACCGGCGGCCTCCGGACCGGGTCGCTGCTCAGGCCGCGGGGCCGCGTCGTCGCTCAGGCCGCGGGGCCGCGTCGTCGCTCAGGCCGCGGGGCCGGGAGCCGGACCCAGCGGAACGGGTGCCGCCGGGGGCGCGGGCGGCGGAGCGAAGGGGTTGAACACCGGCGCGGGCGGCGCAGGCGGCGGTGCGAACGGGTTGAATACCGGTGGCGGAGCCGCCGGATCGAGTCCGGGCGGCGGCGCGGCGGGTTCGGGCTCCGGCAGGTTCTGGCCGATGCAGAACACCGCGCAGTTCTGTTGCGGTGCCACCGCCTGTCCGGGTCCGGGCGCGGTCGGCAACTGGCTGGCGACGTCGGTGCGACCCACATCGAAGATCGGGGTCAGGGCCAACGGATCGCCCGCGGGCAGGCTGATGGCGTTCAGGGGCAGGCCGGGCCCGATGCCCTCCGGATTGCTGTCCAGGTGGGCATCGCCCAGCGGCGGCACCGGTCCGGTGATGGGGGGCAGGTTCACCGGCACCACACCGGTGGCGTAGGCGCGCGCCCACCCGAGCACGTTCTGGGCGTAGGCGACGGAATTGTTGTAGCGCAGGATCGCCGTCATGGCCTGGTTCGGATCGCGCATGTTCAACCCGCCGCCACACAGGTAGCGTGCCGCGGCCAGGGTCGCGTCGAACACGTTCTGCACGTCGGCTTTTCCGTCGCCGTTGCCGTCGACGGCGTAGCGCGCCCACGTGCCGGGCAGGAACTGCATCGGTCCCATGGCGCGCGCGAAGGTGACCCGGTCGTTGCTGCGGCTCTGCACGATGACCTCGTTGCCGGGCAGCGTGCCATCCAGCGCGGGGCCGTAGATCGGCCGCACCGCGGTGCCGTTGATATCGGTGGAGCCGCCGTTGGCGTGCATCGACTCGATGCGTCCGATGCCTGCCAGGATGTTCCAGCTCATCCCGCAGCCCGGTTCCGCGGCGGCCATCATGCGTTCGGCGTTGCGGTAGGCGTTCAGCACGATCGCCGGGATGCGGAGGCTGCCGGGCGAACTGATGACGACGGCGGGTGGGGGAGTGGACAGCGCCGAGCCGCCGATGCGGAACGGGCGGGGTGTCTTGTAGGCCGCCACGATGGACGTCCCGGAATCGTCGGGTGCGACGGGGCCGACGGCGGCCAGCGTGGTTACGGTGGTGTCGCGGACCGGTTTCATCGAGGGGGCCGAGGCTCCCACGCTCATGGCCAGGACGACAGGTGTGAGCACCGCGATACCGAATACGGGCTTGCCGACGGCTTTGCCTGCTCGGCGCCGCGCTGCCTCAAGGGCGGCGCCTCCCCCTTTGAACACTCAACCGTCCTCGTTGTGCGGTACCCGACTGGTTGTGAACCAAGTCACCATACCCACTGGGTGTGGCGTGTGGTGCGGCAATGGTCAGCTATTGCTGTCGGCAACGATCTCGGCGGGCTCGGTGGTCTCGGCGTCGACCGGGGGTGTGGCCTGTTTGCTCTTCTTCTTGCCCTTGGGCGGCACCAGTTCGACGAGCATGTCGCGCAGGTCTTCCAGCTCGTGGCGCAGATAGTCGCGGGTGGCCACCTCGCCGACCGCCAGACGCAGTGCGGCCAGCTCACGGGCCAGGAACTCGGTATCGGCCTTGGTCTGCTCGGCGCGGCGGCGGTCCTCTTCCAGGGCCACCCGGTCCCGGTTCTCCTGCCGGTTCTGGGCGAGCAGGATCAGCGGGGCGGCGTAGGCGGCCTGGGTGGAGAACGCCAGGTTGAGCAGGATGAACGGGTACGGGTCCCACTGCAGCTTGACGGCGAACAGGTTCAGCGCGATCCATACGATGACGAAGACGGTCTGGATGGCCAGGTAGCGGCCGGTGCCCAGGAACCGGGCGAACGATTCGCCGAACCGCCCCGCCGCCTCGACGTCGAACTGTGGCGTCAGTCGCCACCGCGATATCCGCGGGGTGTCGATGCGCTGACGGGTCGACGGGTCGCTCATGTCGCGGCCCCCAGCTCCGGCTCTTCGGAGCGCACGCGCCAGTCGTGCGGCAGCAGGTGGTCGAGCACGTCGTCGACCGATACCGCGCCCAGCAGGTGGCTCTCCTCGTCCACCACGGGCCCGCACACCAGGTTGTAGGCGGCGAAGTACCGCGTCACGGCGTTCAGCGACGTCTCCGGGGTCAAGCTCGGGAGGTCCTTGTCGACGATGCCGCTGACCAGCGTGGCCGGCGGCTCGCGCAGCAGCCGCTGCAGGTGCACACAGCCCAGGTAGCGGCCGGTCGGGGTGGCGGTCGGTGGGCGCACGACGAAGGCCAGGGAGGCCAGTGCGGGGGTCAGGTCGGGATCGCGGATCCGGGCCAGCGCCTCGGCCACGGTGGTGTCCGGGGCCAACACGACCGGATCGGAGGTCATCAGACCGCCGGCGGTGTCGGGGGAGTGCTTGAGCAGCCGGCGCACGGGCTCGGAATCCTCCGGGTCCATCCGGGCCAGCAGGATCTCGGCGCGGGTGGCGTCCAGCTCGCCGAGCAGGTCGGCGGCGTCGTCGGGGTCCATCTCTTCGAGCACGTCCGCGGCGCGCTCGGTGTCCATCTGGTCCAGCAGCTCGGCCTGCTCGCTCTCGGGCAGCTCCTGCAGGATGTCGGCCAGTCGCTCGTCGCCCAGGGCGGCGACCACCTCGTAGCGGCGTTTGGGGGGCAGGTCGCGGATGGCGTCGGCCACCTCGATGGGCCGCTGACCCTCGAACTGCGCCAGCAGCTGCGCCACGCCCTGGCCGGGCAGGTTCAGTGCCGCCGGGGTGAGGCCGGTGACGTTCTGCCAATCGACGATGTGCATGGCGGTGCGGCGGCCGAGTCTGCGGTGCTGGCGTACTGCGACCTTGGTCACCATCCAGTCCCGGGAGCGCACCTGCTCGATACCGAGGTCGACCACGACGACGTCGGTGCCGCTGAGCATTTCGAGCTCCGGATCGTTGACCCGGACCCGGGTGTCGAGCACCTGGCCCAGGACCAGGACCTCACCGGGACGCTGCGCGAACCGGCGGAGCGAGACGTTGCCGGTACTGAGTGTCACCGCATTCGGCTCGATCGCCGTCACCCTCAGGATGGGGACGAAAATTCTTCTGCGGGTGAGCAATTCGACGACCAGGCCGAGGACGCGGGGTTGTTGGCGCACGACGCTGATGCTCACCACCACATCGCGGACGCGGCCAATGGACTCGCCGTCCGGGCCGAGCACCACCATTCCCGCAAGTCGGGCCGTATAGACCCGGTTGACCGCCGCCATGAGGGCAAGCGTAGAGACTGACGGTGTGGACAACCTCTATCGCCCCCGCCGAACGTGCCTCTCGGTTCCGGGTAGTAGCGACAAGATGATTCAGAAGGCCAAGTCTCTGGGCGCCGACCAGGTGTTCCTCGACCTCGAGGATGCGGTGGCCGCCGACGCCAAGGCCGCCGCCCGAACCCGGGTCGCGGCCGCGCTGGCCGAGCCCGGCTGGTCCGGACAGTTGCGGGGTGTGCGGGTCAACGACTGGACCACGCCCTGGACCCACGCCGACGTCATCGAGGTGGTGGGTACCGCAGGCGCGCATCTGGACATCGTGGTGCTGCCCAAGGTGACCGACGCCTCGCACGTGCGCGCACTGGATCTGTTGCTGACCCAACTGGAACTGACCCACGGACTTCCCGTGGGCCGCATCGGCATCGAGGCCCAGATCGAGAACGCGGCCGGGCTGACCCATGTGAACGAGATCGCCGCCGCGCCGCGGGTACAGGCCCTCGTACTCGGGCCGGCCGACATGATGGCCAGCCTCAACATGCGCACCCTCGTGGTGGGGGAGCAGCCCGAGGGCTATGACGTGGGCGACGCCCACCACCACGTGCTGATGACGATCCTGGTCGCCGCCCGCACCCACGGCATCAACGCCATCGACGGCCCGTATCTGAAGGTGCGCGACACCGAGGCGTTCCGCCGGATCGCCGGGCGCGTCGCTGCCCTGGGCTACGACGGCAAGTGGGTGTTACACCCGGATCAGATCGCGGCGGGCAACGAGGTGTTCAGCCCCCGGCAGGACGATTACGACCACGCCGAGCTGATCCTGGAAGCCTACGAATGGCACACCTCGCAGGCGGGCGGCGCACGGGGCGCGGTGATGCTCGGTGACGAGATGATCGACGAGGCCAGTCGCAAGATGGCGCTGGTGATCGCGGGCAAGGGCCGGGCGGCGGGGATGGCGCGGGCAGGCGCCCCGTTCCAGCCGCCGAATTAGACCAGCGAGAAGCCGCTGGCGATGAATCCGATCCACAGCAGCGTGTAGAACACCAGCCCGGCGGTGGCCAGGCCGCCGATGATGGCACCGGCCAGCGCCAGGCCCCAGCCGTCCTGGCCGGTGCGGCGCGTCTCGCGCATGGCGATGACACCGAGGACGAGCCCGGCCACCGAGGGCAGCCCGCAGAACACCAACCCGCCCAGCGCGATGATCAGCGCTGCGATCGCCTTACCGTTGGTGCCCGCCGGCTTCTGCCGGTACGGGTCGTACCCGGGGTAGGGACCCGGATACGGGTACGGGCCGGGCTGTGGGTAACCCGGCGGTGGGTAGGGCGCCGGGTACACGGGCGGCGGCAGACCGGGGTCGGTCGGGTAGTCCACCGGGGCGAACGGATCCGACGGCCGGTAGGGATCGGGCGGTGGGGTGGTCATGCCCGGTGCTCAGAACAGGGTGACGGCGAAGATCATGCTGACCACCAGTGACACCGCACCCACTGCGATACCCGCGATGGCCAGCCCCTGCCCGCCCTGGCGGGTCTGTTTGATCTGGTTGAGCGCCACGATGCCGAGCACGATCCCGATGATCGAGCCGATCCCGCACAGCACACCGATCGCCGAGGCGACCAGCGAGCCGATCGCGAGCGGGTTCGTCTCGGTGGCCGGCGCACCGTACGGTGCGCCATAACCCGCGGGCGGGTAACCCGGTGCAGCGCCGTAGGGCGGTGGCGGTGGGGTGCCGTACTGCGCCCCCGGGTAGCCGGGTGCGCCGTAGCCGGACTGATCGGGATAGGGCGCACCGAAACCGGGCGGTGGGGGCGGATACCCGCCGGGCTGATAGGTCGGCGGCGCGGCATAACCCTGCGGCGGGTAGAGCGGCTGCTCATAGCTCGGCGGTTGTTGGCTCGGCGGTTGGTAGCTGGGCGGCGGGCCGTAGCCCGCAGGTGGGCCGTAGCCCGGGTAGTCCGGAGCCGCCGGCGGCGGGACGGGCTCGGGGGCCCGCTCGAGCGGCGGCGCCTCGTAGGCGCCCGACTGCGGTTCGGTCGCCGAACTCGAATCCGGCGTTGTCTCAGAAGCCCCCGACGATGCTGTCGCACCCGCGTCCTGGCCCGGTACTGTCATGCCCACAACGTAGCGTATGTGCTGGTCCCCGCGGTGCTGGCGCATCGCACCTCCGGGCGGCGGCCGAGTCTCGGTGTCCGCTCGCGAGTACCGATAGGTTGGTAGGCGGCACCCTGCAAACGCGCATGAAGGAGAACTCACGATGAGCGGTCCCCTGCAGCCCGGCCGGACGCCGGGTGGCACTCCCGGCGGCCGTGGCCCCGCGCCTTTGCCCACTCCGCCCAAGGGTTGGCCCATCGGGTCCTACCCGACGTACGCCGAAGCCCAGCGCGCCGTGGATTACCTCTCCGATCAAGAGTTCCCGGTGCAGCAGGTCACCATCGTCGGTGTCGACCTCATGCAGGTCGAGCGGGTGACGGGCCGGCTGACCTGGCCGAAGGTGATCGGCGGCGGGGTCCTCTCCGGTGCGTGGCTGGGTTTGTTCATCGGCCTGATCCTCGGTTTCTTCAGTCCCAGTCCCTGGGGGGCGCTCGTGACCGGGCTGATCGCCGGTGTGTTCTTCGGCCTCATCACCTCGGCGATTCCGTACGCGATGGCCCGCGGCACAAGGGATTTCAGCTCCACCATGCAACTGGTCGCCGGCCGCTACGACGTGCTGTGCGAGCCCGCCAGCGCCGAGCAGGGCCGGGATCTGCTGGCGCGCTTGACGATCTGAGTGGGCAACGCGCCGCGGAAACGGTTGCATATCACGTCTGAATAGCTCTACGGTTTGCCCGCGGGAGGTTCCCGACAGGACGGGAGGCCGGTAGTGCGGGCACGACGACTGTGCGCTGCGGTGATGGCCGCGCTCACGGCCGGGTCGGTGGTCTCGGCATGTGGCGCCAAGAATGACGGCATCGTCGTCAGCTACTACACCCCGGCAAGCGAGATGGCCACCTTCACCGCGGTCGCCAAACGGTGCAACGAACAACTCGGTGGGCGCTTCACCATCAAGCAGGTGTCCTTGCCCAAAGCCGCCGACGATCAGCGATTGCAGCTGGCGCGACGGCTCACCGGGAACGACAAATCGCTCGATGTGATGGCACTCGATGTGGTGTGGACCGCCGAATTCGCCGAAGCCGGTTGGGTGTTGCCGTTGTCGGATGATCCCGCGGGCCAGGCCGTTGCCGATGCGGAGGGCAATACGCTGCCCGGTCCGCTGGCCACGTCGCGTTGGCAGGACAAACTTTACGCCGCCCCGATCACCACGAACACCCAATTGCTTTGGTACCGAGCAGATTTGATGAACGGACCACCGGCCACCTGGGACGCCATGGTGGCCGAGGCCACCCGCCTGCACAACGAGGGCGGGCCGAGCTGGATCGCCGTGCAGGCCAAGCAGTACGAAGGTCTGGTGGTGTGGTTCAACACGTTGCTGCAGAGCGCGGGCGGGCAGGTGCTCTCCGACGACGGCAAGACCGTCACGCTCACCGATACCCCCGAACACCGCGCCGCCACGGTGAAGGCGTTGTCCATCATCAAATCGGTTGCCACCGCGCCGGGTGCGGACCCGTCGATCACCCAGACCGACGAAGGCACCGCGCGGCTGGCCCTCGAACAGGGCAAAGCCGCACTGGAGGTCAACTGGCCGTTCGTGCTGCCCTCCATGCTGGAGAACGCCACCAAAGGCGGGGTGAGCTTCCTGCCGCTGAGCGAGGATCCGGCGATGAAGGGTGCCATCAACGACGTCGGCACCTTCTCGCCGACGGATGAGCAGTTCGACATCGCCTACGACGCCAGCAAGAAGGTGTTCGGTTTCGCGCCCTACCCCGCGGTCACACCGGGGGAGCAGGCCCGGGTGACCCTCGGCGGCCTCAACCTCGCCGTCGGGCGCAACACCCAGCACAAGGCCGAGGCGTTCGAGGCCATCCGCTGCCTGCGCAGCGTGGACAACCAGCGCTACACCTCGGTGGAGGGTGGGCTGCCCGCGGTGCGGACATCGCTGTACGACGATCCCGAGTTCCAGAAGAAATACCCGCAGTACGAGATCATCCGCCAGCAGCTCACCAATGCCGCCGTGCGGCCTGCCACCCCGGTCTACCAGTCGGTGTCGACGCGCATCTCGGCCACCCTCGCGCCGATCACCGCCATCGATCCGGAACGCACCGCCGACGAACTGGCCCACCAGGTGCAGCAGGCGATCGACGGTAAGGGGCTGATCCCATGACCTCCGTCGATGACCGCGCCTCGCAGCGCCGGCTCGCCTACTGGCTGATCAGCCCGGCCGTCGTCCTGATGCTGGCGGTGACGGCCTACCCGATCGCCTACGCGGTCTGGCTGAGCCTGCAGCGCTACAACCTGGCCGCACCCGAGGACACGAAGTTCGTCGGGATCGACAACTACGTCACCATCCTCACCGACCGGTACTGGTGGACGGCGTTCGTCGTCACGCTGGCGATCACGGTGGTCTCGGTGGCCATCGAGTTCGTGCTCGGCATGGCGCTGGCCCTGGTGATGCACCGGACCATCTTCGGCAAGGGCGTCGTGCGCACCGCGATCCTGGTGCCGTACGGCATCGTGACCGTCGCCGCGTCCTACAGCTGGTACTACGCCTGGACGCCGGGCACCGGCTATCTGGCCAACCTGTTGCCCGCCGGGACCGCCCCGCTCACCGAACAGATCCCGTCGTTGGCCGTCGTGGTCCTGGCCGAGGTGTGGAAGACGACGCCGTTCATGGCGCTGCTGCTGCTGGCCGGCCTGGCCCTGGTGCCCCAGGATCTGCTCAACGCCGCCCAGGTCGACGGCGCCGGCGGCTGGAAACGTCTGACAAAGGTGACCATCCCGCTGATCAAACCGGCGATCCTGGTGGCACTGCTGTTCCGGACCCTGGACGCGTTCCGGATCTTCGACAACATCTACGTGCTGACGGGCGGGGCCAACGACACCGGCTCGGTGTCGATCCTGGGGTACGACAACCTGTTCAAGGCGTTCAACCTCGGGCTCGGGTCGGCGATCAGCGTGCTGATCTTCTTGTCGGTTGCCGTCATCGCGTTCATCTACATCAAGATCTTCGGCGCGTCGGCGCCCGGCGCTGACGAGGAAGGTGCCCGATGAGCGAGCGGGTCAGTCCCGGCCGGGCGACCGGCTGGGCTGTGGTCAACGTCCTGGTGGTGCTCTACGCGCTCATCCCGGTGCTGTGGATCCTGTCGCTGTCACTCAAGCCGACGTCAACGGTCAAGGACGGCAAGTTCATTCCGTCGGAGATCACCTTCGACAACTACAAGGGCATCTTCACCGGCGACATCTTCAGCTCGGCGCTGATCAACTCGATCGGGATCGGTCTGATCACCACGGTCATCGCGGTGACCATCGGTGGGATGGCCGCCTACGCCATCGCCCGGCTGGCGTTCCCGGGTAAGCGGGTGCTGGTCGGTGTGGCACTGCTGATCGCGATGTTCCCGCAGATCTCGCTGGTGACACCGATCTTCAACATCGAACGCCGGATCGGGCTGTTCGACACCTGGCCCGGGCTGATCATCCCGTACATCACCTTCGCGCTGCCGCTGGCGATCTACACGATGAGCGCGTTCTTCAAGGAGATCCCCTGGGATCTGGAGAAGGCCGCGAAGATGGACGGCGCCACCCCGGGTGAGGCGTTCCGCAAGGTCATCGCACCGCTGGCCGCGCCGGGAATCGTCACCGCGGCGATCCTGGTGTTCATCTTCGCCTGGAACGACCTGCTGCTGGCGCTGTCGCTGACGGCCACCGAGCGGGCCATCACCGCCCCGGTGGCGATCGCCAACTTCACCGGCAGTTCGCAATTCGAGGAACCCACCGGATCCATCGCCGCCGGGGCGATGGTCATCACGGTGCCCATCATCATCTTTGTTCTGATTTTCCAGCGACGGATCGTGGCCGGGTTGACCTCCGGTGCGGTGAAGGGGTAGCTCCATGGCCGAGATCGTTTTGGACCACGTCACCAAGAGTTACGCCAACGGGGCTGTGGCAGTGCAGGATCTGTCGCTGACCGTCAACGACGGCGAGTTCCTGATCCTGGTGGGACCGTCGGGCTGCGGGAAGTCGACCACGCTCAACATGATCGCGGGTCTGGAGGACATCAGCTCCGGCGAACTGCGCATCGGCGGCGAGCGGGTCAACGACAAGCAGCCCAAGGACCGCGATATCGCGATGGTGTTCCAGTCCTATGCGCTCTACCCGCATATGACCGTGCGGCAGAACATCGCGTTCCCGCTCACCCTGGCCAAGCTGCCGAAGGCCGAGATCGCGGCCAAGGTGGAGGAGACCGCGAAAATCCTCGACCTGACCGCACTTCTGGATCGGCGTCCGGCGCAGCTCTCCGGTGGTCAGCGGCAGCGGGTGGCGATGGGCCGCGCGATCGTGCGCAGCCCCAAGGCTTTCCTGATGGATGAGCCGCTCTCGAACCTGGACGCCAAGCTGCGCGTGCAGATGCGCACCGAGATCGCGCGTCTGCAGAGCCGTCTGGGCACCACCACCGTCTATGTCACCCATGACCAGACCGAGGCGATGACGCTCGGGGACCGGGTGGTGGTGATGCTGGCCGGAGTCGTCCAGCAGATCGGCACGCCCGAGGAGCTCTACAACAGCCCGGTGAACCTGTTCGTCGCGGGATTCATCGGTTCCCCCGCGATGAACTTCTTCCCGGCCACCCTCACCGATGTCGGGCTGCGGTTGCCGTTCGGCGAGGTGACGTTACCCGTGGAGGGTCCGGTGACGCACTCCGCCCTCGTCGAGAAGCAGGTGGCCGAGCTCATCGTCGGGGTACGCCCCGAACACTTCGACGACGCCGCCGCGATCGATTCCTACGCCCGGATCCGGGCGCACGTCTTCGAGGTGACGGTGGATCTGGTCGAGTCGCTGGGCGCCGAGAAGTACCTGCATTTCCGCACCGAGGGCGAGGGTGCCCGGGCAGCGCAGCTCGCTCAGCTGGCCGCGGAGTCCGGGACCGGCGAAAACGAGTTCGTGGCACGGGTTTCGGCGTCGTCTCAGGTGAAGGCGGGGCAGAAGGCGGAATTGGCACTGGATGTCTCCAAGCTGATGATCTTCGACGCGGCGACCGGCGCCAACCTGTCCATCGCGTGACCAGCCCGCTGGCGGACGTTCGTGCGCATCTGAGCGCGCACTTCACCGGTGCCGGCGTACTCGGCGACCCGTCGGAGGCCAGCATCACCTTCCTCGGTGCCGACCGGATCGATGTGCTGCGCTTCGGTCCCGATGGTGACCGGGTGAATCATTTTGTGTCGCTGGGCTGTTCCAGGCAGGCCATGGCGGATCCGACGGACTTTCTGGCCGACCCCGAGATCGGTCCGCGCGCGGAGGTGGTGGTGTCCCTGCGGGCGCCCACCCCGACGGGGTTGGCGAAATCCGTTGCCGTGCTGGCCGCCGCACCTGCCGTCGAAGGGCTGGTGTTGGACGCCGATGCCCTGGTGGACCTCAGCGCCTCCCTTTTCGAGGGGGCACCCTTCACCGCGTTTCTGTTGGGGCCCAGCGAGATCGGCGATCTGGTGCTACCCGAACCGCTGGCGCCGGTACGGTTCCTCGCCGCGACCCCGATCACCCCGACCGAGGCTGCCTGGGTGCGTCTGAAGGGCGCCGAGGCCATGCGCGAGGCGTGGCGCACCGACGGGGTCGATGTACTCGACGCCCACCGGCGCGCGTCCTCGCCGTCCTGAGCTGCGCCGAGGAGGGACTCAGAGCCAGTGGTTGCGGCGGAAGGTGCGGTGCAACAGCACGCACACCGTCAGCATCGTCAGCAGCACGGCCGGGTAGCCCCACACCTGATGCAGCTCGGGCATGTAGTCGAAGTTCATCCCGTAGATCCCGGCCAGGGCGGTGGGCACGGCGGCGATCGCCACCCAGGCCGAGATCTTGCGCATATCGGTGTTCTGCTGCATCCCCACCTTGCCGAGCGCGGCCTGGACCAGCGAGCTGAGCACCTCGTCATAGCTGGCGATCCGGTCCGCGGCCTGGATGTTGTGATCGACGACGTCGCGGATATAGCGCCGGACCTCCTTGGAGATCAGGTCGTTGTGGTCGCTGCCGAGTCGTTGCAGGGCGAGGTTCAGCGGGCCGACGGCTCGGCGCATCTCGACCACTTCTCGCTTCAGCAGGTAGATGTGCTCGATATCGGTCTCGCTGGTGGGGGAGAAGACGTTCTCCTCCATCGCATCGATATCGAGTTCGACGAGGTCGGTGACTTCGAGGTAGTGGTCCACGACGTGATCGGCGATCGCATGCAGCACGGCGTAGGGGCCCAGCGCGCAGTTGGCGGGTGTGCTGTCCATGCGCTTGCGCACCCCGGCCAGGCCGCCGTGATCGCCGTGCCGGACCGTCACCACGAAGTCCGGGCCCACGAAGACCATGATCTCGCCGGTTTCGACGATTTCCCGGGCCTTGGCCACCGATTCGTGCTCGACGTACATGATCGTCTTGAGGACCAGGAACAGGGTGTTGTCGTAGCGCTCCAGCTTGGGACGTTGGTGCGCGTGCACCGCATCCTCGACCGCCAGTTCGTGCAGGCCGAACACATCGGCCACCGCCTGCATCTGATGCTCATCGGGCTCGTGCAGGCCGACCCAGACGAACGCCTGGCAGGTGCCCTGCGCCTCCAGTTCGCGCACCTTGTTCAGCGCGGCGGCGTGGGTGTACTTGCCGGGTAGCCGGACACCGTCGACGTACACGCCGCAGTCGACCATCGCTCGCGCGACCGGTACGTGGATGGAACGTGCGTCGGGAGCCGAAACCGCCTTGCGTACCCCTGGGCGTAGCAGGGACGGCGGCAACGCGCGGAATGAGGGCATCGCAAACCTCCGTGTCAGAGCGCGTAGTCCCAGTCGGGAACCGATGGAATGCTACGCGGCGCGGGTGTCCGATACCCGTCATCGGAAGCTGGCTACTCGCTGGGAACCTACCCGTGGGTAGCCTGTTTCTCGACGTAAAGCGCATTTTTCGGTCTTCTCACGAGGGGGGAACCTGCCCGTGTGAGTTCCAGGGGTGAGTTACCGTGGTCGCCGTGGCCGAATTGGTGCGAACCCCGCAAGTAGTTATCGACGATGCCGAGATCTTCGCCGCCCATGAGGGCGGAAAACTCTCGGTCGCGTTGAACGAGCCGCTGGACACCCAGCGCGCCCTGTCCATCGCCTATACCCCGGGCGTCGCGCAGGTCAGCCGCGCGATCGCCGCGGATGTGACCCTGGCGAAGAAATACACCTGGGCCAATCGCCTTGTCGCCGTCGTCAGCGACGGCAGCGCCGTGCTCGGCCTCGGTGACATCGGACCCGCCGCCTCGCTGCCCGTCATGGAGGGCAAGAGTGCGCTGTTCAAGACGTTCGGTGGGCTGGACTCCATCCCGATCGTGCTGGACACCAAGGATCCCGATGAGATCGTGGAGACCCTGATCCGGCTGCGCCCGACCTTCGGTGCGGTCAACCTCGAGGACATCTCCGCGCCGCGCTGCTTCGAGATCGAGCGTCGGGTCATCGAGGCCCTGGACTGCCCCGTCATGCACGACGATCAGCACGGCACCGCCATCGTGGTCCTCGCGGCGCTGCTGGGTGCGGTCAAGGTGCTCGACCGGGACATCCACGATCTGAAGGTCGTGGTGTCCGGTGCGGGTGCGGCCGGCGTCGCGTGCACGAACATCCTGCTCAACAGCGGCATCACCGATATCGTCGTGCTGGACAGCAAGGGCATCGTCGCGTCCGATCGCAGCGACCTGAATTCCTTCAAGGCCGAGTTGGCGCAACGTACCAACCCCCGCGGTCTCACCGGTGGGGTGGCCGAGGCGCTCAGCGGCGCCGACGTCTTCCTCGGTGTGTCGGCAGGTCTGGTTCCCGAGGAGCTCATCGCGACGATGGCGCCTGGTGGCATCGTGTTCGCACTGTCCAACCCTGATCCCGAGATCCACCCGGACGCGGCCCGCAAGTACGCCGCCGTCGTCGCGACCGGCCGCAGCGATTTCCCCAACCAGATCAACAACGTGTTGGCCTTCCCCGGTGTGTTCCGCGGTGCGCTCGACGCGGGTGCGCGGCGTATCACCGAGGAGATGAAAGTCGCTGCGGCGCATGCCATCTTCTCGGTCGTCGGTGACGATCTCGCCGTCGATCACATCGTGCCGAGTGCGCTGGACCCGCGGGTGGGCCCGGCGGTGGCCGCCGCGGTAGCGGAAGCTTCCGGAGTCTGAGTCGGCTCGTGCAACGGTTCGCGGTGGCGCTGGTGGCCGCTGTGGCAGTGCTGGTCGCCGGCTGCTCGGCGCCCCCGCCGCCGCGGTCGGTGGCCGTCGGCGCCCAGCACGACGCCGAGTCGTCCCTGCTGGCGCATCTGTACGCCGCGGCACTGCGCTTCTACGGCAGTCCCGCGCACGTCGAGGTGACCCAGGATCCGGTGGGGGGCCTCGATTCTGGTGACATCGACATCACCGCCGGACTGACCGGCGTCCTGCTCGCCAGATTCGAGCCGGATGCCCCGGCGCGGTCGCAGGCACAGGTCTACCGCTCGATGGTGGCCGCGCTCCCGGAGGGGCTGGCGGCCGGCGACTTTGCGGACACCACCTCGGACAAGCCACTGCCCGCGGTGACCGATCGCACCGCACGGGAGTGGGGTGCCACCGACACTCTTGCGCTGTTGAAGCGGTGCGCCACGCTGCGGATCGGTTACCCCGCAGGGCGGCCGGGGCCCACGTCGCTGGCCGGCTGCGTGCTACCCGAGGCGCGTGAATTCCCGGATGACCAAGCACTTTTCGCCGCCCTGCGGGACGGCAAGATCGACGTGGCCTGGACCTCGGCGGCGGCTCCGGACGTCCCGGAACAGGTGACGAGGCTGTCGGACCGCACCGCGTTGGTGCGAGCGGAGAACGTCGTGCCGGTCTACCGGCGCAACACGTTGAGCGACCCGCAGGTGCGGTCGATCAACGAGCTGGCCGGAGTACTCGACACCGATGCGCTGGCGCAGATGCGCGCCGAGGTCGCCGCGGGGCAGGACCCGGGTGCGGTGGCCGCCGCGTATCTGGACGCGCATCCGCTGGGGCGTTAGCGCATTGGGCCGATTGCCGGTCAGGGGTTGGCTGTCGGGTTCTGCGGTAGGTCGGCGTCAGTGTGGGACGTCAATGCCCGGTGCAGACCGTCGGCCGACCAAATTCCTTGCACGACGGGCTTTCCGGTGGAGATCCCGGCCACTCCGGCGGTGTGGGCACGGGTGACGAAGGCCTGGACGCGGAATCCGAACACGACACTCTCACCGATCGCCGGGGTGGGCCCGGCGCCGTGGATCTGTCCGTAGTAGTCGATGGCGGATGGTGGCGGGACGGTGGCAGGCAGCAGACGTTGACGGTCGGGCGCGGAGGCCACGACGGCATGCATGTCGTAGTCGGGGAATACGGGGTCGACGTACATCCCGCCACCGAAGCAGTAGGCACGCCCGGCATAAGTGTGACTCACCTCGGTGAGATAGCAGACTGCCGGTATTTCGGGCAGGTCGAAGTCGTGGGCGTGTGGCGGGGTACTGCCGGTGAGGGCGTGCCCGGGCTCGACCTGGGTGATGCCCGCCGCGGCGAGCTGGCTCAGCGCCACCGCCGAGGTGGTTCCGGGCCCGTTGATCTGGAAGGTGCGTCCGGCACCGGCGAGCGCACTCGCGGCGCGCTCCAGTGTTCGCAGGTTGTGGGTTTGGCGCAGGCTTCCGGTCGCGCGATCGTGCAGCAGCGCGGGAAATGTCGTGATGCCGGCGAAGTGCGCAGCGTCCAGGGCGTCGATACGGTCGGCAACCTGCAGGATGTGCTCGGCCGGGTAGCCGCCCTCGTGCCCGGAGTAGAACTCGTCACCTTCGGCGTAGATCCGCGCCAGCAGGGCTTGGTCGCGGCCGTGCCGGGCGGCGGCACGGGCCGCCTCGGTGGCCTTCTCGTCGCTGAACACGGTCCAGAAGTCCGGCGCCATGGCGGCGGTCTGGTCGGCATCGCATCCGGCGATCTGAACCAGGTGTCCGACATGGCCCAACTTCATGCCGGCCCGGGTGGTCGCCCGGGCGCAGTCGATGTCGACCGCGACTGCGGCATCGATACCACCGGCGATGATCGCTTGGCAGGCATCGGGATTGCGGCCGATCTGTTTGGTCATCGCAAACACGGTGAGATGGTGCCGTTGCGCCTCTTCGGCGAGGGCGCGCGCGTTGCCGGTGATCGCGTCCAGGTCGAGGACGAAGGTGTTGGGCGGGAGTTGCCCGGATTGGTGCAACTGGATCGCGGCGTCGATGAGTGCCGGATTTCGTCGCTGAAGCGCTTGCAGAAACATGGGAAGTCCTTGACGCCGAGTCGATGTGCCGAATGGTCAGTGGGTGAGGGTGACTTTGCGCAGGCCGATGGGCCGGTCGGGGTCGACGCCGGCGACCATCGACCAGTGGTAGGCGAGCTGCTGGCCCCGTACGGTGGCCAACACGCATTCGCCCGCGTGACCGAGTGCCGGCCAGCCCAGTGCGGTGCCGACCCCCATCTGAACCGGCCACGCCCGCCGTTGCCGTAGTTCGTCGACGAGTGCGCGCGAGTCGTCGTCGGCGGCACCGCCCGCACCGGCCAGCACCACGGCGGGCGTAGTGGGCCCGCAGACCGCTATCGGTCCGTGTCGGAAGTCCGCCGTGGAGAAGCCGTGCGCCATGACCCCCACGGTCTCTTGGAGTTTCAGCGCGGTTTCCAGCGCGGCCGGGTAGCACCATTTGCGGCCCACCACGGCGAGGCGATCGTAGGCGGCCAGCTCGGAGGCGATGTCCCGAACGGGTTCTTCGTCGGCGAGGACGGTGGCGACGGCATCGGGAACCTCGGCCAGCGGCGCGAAGGACGACCGTGCGGGACTATCGGTCAGCGCGGTGGACACCGCCAGGGTGGTGAGCATCTGGGCGGTGACGGTCTTGGTAGCCGGTACGGCCACCTCTGGGCCGGCGCCCAGATCGATGTGTACATCGCAGCGTTGCGCCAGCGCGGAGTCGGGATCGTTGGTGATGGCCAGCAGGCGCGCGCCTGCGGACTTGAAATAGGCTGCAGTGCTGACAATCTCAGGTGTCCGGCCGGATTGTGAGAGGGCGATGACCAACCAGTTGCCAAAGCGGTGCACCGGGGGGTCGGTGACCAGACTCGGCGCGAGCTGGCACGTCGGCAGCCCGGTGGTGACTTCTACCGCATAGCGACCCAGCAGTGCGGCCCGGTCGGACGAGCCGCGGGCCAGAAATGCCACCCCCGCGACGCCGGCGCCGAGCCTGGTCACGTCGGCACGGAGGCCCTCGAATCGGTCGAAGAGTCGACCGAGCGCGGCGGGTTGTTCGTCGATCTCACGTCTCATGGCTTCGCCAAGCATGACGGATGTCCTTCCGGTGCAGATGTTTCGGGTTGCCTGGCTAAGCGGCTTCGCTGGTGGATTCGGGCTGATCGGCTTCCGGCCTCTCGAAGACCCGGCCCATGGCCGCGATGCGGTGCGGGTGTCTGCGCTGCAGGTAGACCAGGTAGCCGACGCCGATCAGCATCCAGATCGGGATGAAGTACACCGCCACGTTGTTGGGGTAGGCGGGCAGCGGGTGCAGTTGGCCGTAGATGGGCAGCAGCATGATGAGCACGCTGATGACCGGGATGACAGCGTGCCGCAGTACCGAGAACTCGGCGCGGTGGCGGCGCAGGTAGAACGGGATGACCGCGATGCTCACCGCGATGTAGATGGCCACCATCGCCAGTCCGAGCAGTGTTCCGCAGAACCCCCACACGCCGAACGGGCCGTATTTGACTCCGACGAGGAGCGCGAAGGCCAGCGAGAACACGACGTAAGCGGTCACGGCCACTCGTGGGACACCATTGCCCGACGTCCTGCCCAGCGCGCTGGGCAGGATTCCCTCGCGGCCCATAGAGAACAGGATGCGTACGGCGCTGTTGGACCCGGCGATGCCGTTGGCGGTGGCGCTGGCGATGATGGTCAAGGTGAGGATGGCCGTTCCGCCCCAGAACTTCTGGGCAAGGGTCGCCCAGGGGTCGGTGTCGGCGGCGAAATCCGCCACCCCGGAGAGGCCGAAGCCGGAGGAAGACCCGTAAGCGGCGATCACATAGAAACCGCCGATCGCGATCACCGCGGTGAAGAGTGCGGCCGGAATCGCCCGTCGGGAACCCTTGGCCTCTTCGCCGAGTGTGGCAGCGGCTTCGAAGCCGATGAACATGAGGATGCCCCAGAGCATTCCGGTGCCGATACCGCTGAAACCGTGCAGTGAATGGGCGGGGTTGAAATTCTGCAGACTCAGGCCGTCGGCGCCTCCTTTGGCCAGGATCGTGATGGCCAACGCCAGGATGACCCCCACCTCGATGGCCAGGAACACGAACGCGACACGTACCGACTCGCTGATGCCTGCGGCCAGCACCACCCAGATGAATACGGCCAGGAATGTGGACAGGAGCTGCCACGGAACATGGACGTGGAACACCGAGTCGATGAATGTGGACGAGAATCCGCCGAAGGCGGCGATGATCATCGGCCCGACCATGCCGTACGCGGTCAGCATCGCCCACCCCGACAGAAAGCCCGCACGTGGGCCGAATCCGTGTGAGTTGTAGGTGTAGGCGAAACCCGCGGAGGGCAACTTGCGCGCAAAGGCCGCGATGTTGTTGGCCACGAGCAGACAGGAGATGAGGGCCAGCAGGATGGACAGGGGCAGTGCGAAGCCGGCTCCCGCGGCGGCCGCCGGCGTGTTGTAGGCGACGCTGATCGCGGGCCCCATGAACGCCATGCACATGAACACGGCGCCGACGACGCCGATGGAGTCGGATTTCAGGGAATGCTGGCCGGGTGGTGGCGAGGGCGTCATCGTGGCTGCTCTTTTCGAGAGGCGGGTGGGGTTCGCGTGGTGCCTGGGTGGTCCGCCGTGGACTTAGTAAAGAGTATTTACTCAAGACTCTTTAGTTGTCAATCGCAAGGTCAGGCGTGCTCTACCATTGACTAGGAGTCTTTACTAAGGGGGCAGTGTGGTTCGCAACCGCGAACGGGACAGCGGGCCGCGGGCGGCGCAAGCCCCGTCCGTGATGCGCGAGATGAATCAGCGCGTGCTGCTGGACTGTCTGTTCGCCGAAGGTCCGGCCACTCGGCCCGCGCTTGTGCTCAGCACCGGATTGTCCCTACCGACGGTGATCGCGGCGCTCGGTGACCTGCAGTCGGTCGGTTTGGTCCGCGAGACAGGCACGAGCGTCGTCGGTCACGGGCGCCCAGCTGTGACGTTCGAGGCCAATGCCGATGCGGGTGCCGTCATCGCCGTCGACATCGGCCACGAATGGATCCGCTTGGTGGCCGCCGACCTTGCGGGTGGGCGGTTGGCGGCGCGCACTATCCGCAACTCTGCCACCACCGCACGAGGTCTTGTCGAACTGACCGGTGAGGCGGTGGCTGCCGTGCGTGCCGAAGCCGACATCCGCGAAGACAAGACGGTACACACGGTGATCGGCTCGCCCGGTGTCTACGACGAGACGCGCGGGCGAATCAGCTATGCAGCCAATCTGCCTGGATGGCAGCGACTGGGCATCGCAGAGGCGTTGGGAGCGCAGGTCGGCTCCCACATCACCATCGACAACGACGCGAACCTTGCTGCGATCGGCGAACACACCTACGGAGCGGTCCGCTCGGTCGACAACTTCGTCTACATCACCATCGGCACCGGTGTCGGTGTGGGCTTGTTCCTCAATGGGGCGCTGTACCGGGGAGCGCATGGCGCTGCGGGTGAGGCCGGCTACCTGCCGCTTGGTGAGGCCCTGGTGCCGATGCGTCCGGACCGGCCGCCACGGGGCATGCTCGAAGAGGCGGTGGCCGCAGACGCGATCGTCGCGCAGGCTCAGCATCTTGGTATGCCGGATCCGGTATCCGCCGCGGGTGTGTTCGCCGCGGCACGTGAGGGGGATACCCGCGCAATGAAAGTCGTTGAACGCGAGGCCAAACAGCTCGCCCAGTTGGTGGCCACGGTGCTGGCGTTGTTCGACCCCGATGTGGTGGTCTTCGGAGGCGGCGTGGGTCAGAACATCGATCTGATGGAGCACGACCTGGTGACATCGCTCCGACTCATCACGCCGATGAGCACACGGCTGATCCGTGGAACCCTCGGTCAGGAAGCAGTAGTCAGGGGAGCCGTCGCAACAGGATTGGATATCGCGCGGCAGCGTGCATTCGAGGCCCGTGCGCCCAGCGCGCCGGCCCGCTAGCGCGGCAGCATCCGGCCCATCATGCCGGCGAACAGCCGCTGGTAGCCGGAACCGGTGATCCGCACCAGGACGTCGAGGACCTTGGCGTCCGCGCCGACGAGCACCCGCGCGCGGTTCTTGTGAACCGCCTCGAGGATGATCCGGGCGGCCTTCTCCGGTGTGGTCTTCGCGAGCTTCTTGTCGAACATCTTGGCCAGCTGATCGGCGTCCAGGCCTTCGGCGGCGCCGGCGTTGCGGGCGATGGCGGTCTTGATACCGCCGGGGTGCACGGCGGTGACCTTCACCGGGTGCTTGGCCAGGATCATCTCCTGGCGCAACGCCTCGGTGAACCCGCGCACCGCGAACTTCGCCGAGTTGTAGGCGGCCTGGCCGGGCACCGAGAAGATGCCGAACAGGCTGGACACATTGACGATGTGGCCGTCGCCGGAGGCGATCAGATGGGGGAGGAACGACTTGGTGCCGTTGACGACACCCCAGAAGTCGACGTCCATGACGCGCTCGATGTCCTTGTAGGAGCTGACCTCGACATCGCCGGTGAACGCGATGCCCGCGTTGTTGTAGATCTGATGGACGGCGCCGAAGTGCTCCTTGACGGCGGTCGCGTACAGCTCGAAGGCTTCGCGTTCGGTGACGTCGAGCCGATCGGCCTTGACGGGGGCGCCGATCGCCTTCAGGCGTTCCTCGGTGACCGCCAAGCCCTCCAGGTCGACATCGCTGATGGCCAGCTTGGCGCCGGAGCGCCCCAGCTCGACGGCCAGCGCCTGACCGATCCCCGACCCGGCGCCGGTGACGACGGCGACCTTTCCGGCAAAGCCCTCCATGGACACTCCTCGCGTAGGCGGTTGACTGGCGTCGAGCTTAGCCGGACCGGCCGATACCGCAGGTATCGGGTAACGCGCACAGGTTCGGCAGCGATACTCACACCATGAACCGAACCCGGATTGCCGCCCTGGCGGCACCGCTGGCTGCTGGCGCTCTCGCGCTGTCCTTGGCCGCACCTGCCCAAGCCGACGACGGTGTCGACTCCTTCGTCTCGACGCTCGGCTCGTCCGGTCTGGGCGATATCGACCCGGCCACCGCCGCACAGGTCGGCCAGTCGGTATGCCCGATGCTGGCCGATCCCGGGCAACAGGCCGCCGACGCCGCCGCCCATGTGGCCGACACGCTGGGGCAGCCGCTGGGCCCGGCCACCATGTTCACCGGTCTGGCGATCCAGGCGTTCTGCCCGGGCGCGGTGGCCGCACTGGCCAACGGGAACTCACCACTGCCGTTCGGGCTGCCCGGCTTCTGACCGTTCAACACAGAAATGCGCGAGATCCGCTGAGGGATCTCGCGCATTTCCGTGTTCGGTGTCCTACGGGGCGAACGACTGGTCGATGATCTCCTGCTGCTCGACGGCGTGCACCTTCGAGCTGCCCGACGACGGAGCGCTCATGGCCCGCCGCGAGATCCGCTTGATCCCGGTCAGCTTGTCCGGCAACAACTCCGGCAGCGACAGCCCGAACGTCGGCCACGCACCCTGATTGGCCGGCTCCTCCTGTACCCAGAAGAACTGCTGCGCATTCGGGTACTGGTCGAGCGTCGCGCTGAGCCTGCGCTTGGGCAGCGGGTAGAGCTGTTCGATCCGCACGATCGCGATATCGTCGCGCTGTTCCTTGGCCTTCCGCGCCACCAGCTCGTAGTAGATCTTGCCGCTGGTCAGCAGTACCCGGGTCACCTTCGAACGGTCGCCGATACCGTCCTCGTAGGTGGGCTCCTCAAGCACTGAGCGGAACTTGATCTCGGTGAAGTCCTTCACATCGCTGACCGCCGCCTTGTTGCGCAGCATCGACTTCGGCGTGAAGACGATGAGCGGACGGTGGATGCCGTCCAGGGCGTGCCGGCGCAACAGGTGGAAATAGTTGGCCGGGGTGGAGGGCATCGCGACGGTCATCGAACCCTCGGCGCACACCTGCAGGAACCGCTCGATGCGACCCGAGGTGTGGTCGGGGCCCTGGCCCTCATGACCGTGCGGCAGCAGCAGCACGACGTCGGAGAGCTGGCCCCACTTGGCCTCGCCCGAGGAGATGAACTCGTCGATGATGGACTGCGCACCGTTGACGAAATCGCCGAACTGGGCTTCCCACAACACGATGGCGTCGGGATCGCCCACTGAGTAGCCGTATTCGAAACCGACCGCTGCGAATTCGGACAGTGCCGAGTTGTACACCAGGAACTTGCCGCCGGTCGGATTGCCGTCGACGTCCACGGTCAGCAGGTCCAGCGGGGTGAACTCGGCACCGGTCTTGCGATCCACGATCACCGCGTGGCGCTGGGTGAACGTGCCGCGCTGGACGTCCTGACCCGTAAGCCGCACCGTCTTGCCTTCGGCGACAAGGGTTCCCAGCGCCAGTAGTTCACCGAACGCCCAGTCGACCTTGCCTTCGTAGGCCATCTCCCGGCGCTTGTCGAGGACGGGCTGCACCCGCGGGTGCACGTTGAACCCTTCCGGTGCGGACAGATGAGCGTCGCCGATACGGGCCAGCAGCGACTTGTCGACCGCGGTGTTCAGCCCCTTCGGGGTGAGCTGGTCGGATTCGACCGACTCGCTCGGCTCGATGGTGTGCTTCTCCAGCTCGCGCACCTCGTTGAAGACGCGTTCCAGCTGGCCCTGGTAGTCGCGCAGCGCATCCTCGGCCTCTTTGATCGAGATGTCGCCACGACCGATCAGTGCCTCGGTGTAGGTCTTTCGGACGCCGCGCTTGTGGTCGATCACGTCGTACATCTCGGGCTGCGTCATCGAGGGGTCATCGCCTTCGTTGTGACCGCGGCGGCGGTAGCACAGCATGTCGATGATGACGTCCTTCTTGAACTGCTGGCGGAACTCCATGGCCAGCCGGGCCACCCACACACAGGCTTCCGGGTCGTCACCGTTCACATGGAAGATCGGTGCGCCAACCATTTTCGCGACATCGGTGCAGTACTCACTGGAGCGCGAGTCCTGCGGCGAGGTGGTGAAGCCGATCTGATTGTTGACGATGATGTGGATGGTGCCGCCGGTGCGGTACCCGCGCAGCAGCGCCAGGTTCAGCGTCTCGGCCACCACACCCTGACCCGCGAACGCGGCGTCACCGTGCAGCATCATCGGCACCACGGAGAACTTCTCGGAGCCGCCGTCTGCCCCTTCTGCGGAGTCCAGCAGGTCCTGCTTGGCGCGCACCAGGCCCTCGAGCACCGGGTCGACGGCCTCGAGGTGGCTGGGGTTGGCCACCAGCGAGACCTCGATGTCGTTGTCCCCGAACATCTGCAGGTAGGTGCCGCTCGCACCGAGGTGGTATTTCACGTCACCGGAACCGTGCGCCTGCGACGGATTCAGGTTGCCCTCGAACTCGCTGAAGATCTGCACGTAGGGCTTGCCGACGATGTTGGCCAGCACGTTGAGCCGGCCGCGGTGCGGCATGCCGATGACCACCTCGTCGAGTCCGTGCTCGGCGGCCTGGTCGATGGCGGCATCCATCATCGGGATGACGGTCTCGGCACCTTCCAGTGAGAAGCGCTTCTGCCCAACGTATTTGGTCTGAAGGAAGGTCTCGAACGCCTCGGCGGCGTTGAGCTTGCTCAGGATGTACTTCTGCTCGGCCACGGTCGGCTTCTCGTGCCTGACCTCGATACGCTCCTGCAACCACTTCTGCTGCTCGGGCTCCAGGATGTGGGTGTACTCCACACCGACGTGGCGGCAGTAGGCGTCGCGCAGCACCGACAGCACGTCGCGGAGTTTCTTGTACTCCTTACCGGCGAACCCGTCGACCTTGAACTCGCGGTCCAGGTCCCACAGGGTCAGGCCGTGGGTGAGCACGTCCAGGTCGGGGTGGCTGCGGAACCGGGTCTTGTCCAGGCGCAGCGGGTCGATATCGGCCATCAGGTGACCGCGGTTGCGGTAGGCGGCGATCAGCTCGATGATGCGGGCGTTCTTGTCGGCGATCGAATCCGGGTTGTCGATACGCCAGCGCACCGGCTCGTAGGGGATGCCCAGCTCGCGGAAGATCTCGTCGAAGAAGTCGTCGTCGAGCAGCAGCTGGTGGATGGTGCGCAGGAAGTCGCCGGATTCCGCACCCTGGATGATGCGGTGGTCGTATGTCGACGTCAGCGTGATGAGCTTGCCGATACCCAGATCGGCGATGCGTTCCGGGCTGGCGCCCTGGAATTCGGCGGGGTACTCCATGGCACCGGCGCCGATGATCGCGCCCTGGCCGCTCATCAGTCGCGGCACCGAGTGCACGGTGCCGATGGTGCCCGGGTTGGTCAGCGAGATCGTCACGCCGGCGAAGTCCTCGGCGGTGAGCTTGCCGTCGCGGGCGCGCCGCACGATGTCCTCGTAGGCGGCGATGAACTGGCCGAATTGCATTGTCTCGCAACGCTTGATGGCCGCCACGACGAGCTGACGCTTACCGTCCTTGCCCTGCAGGTCGATGGCCAGGCCCAGGTTCGTATGCGCGGGCGTGACGACACTCGGCTTACCGTCCACCTCGGCGAAGTGCCGGTTCAGGTTCGGGAACTTCTTGACGGCCTGCACGATCGCGTATCCCAGCAGGTGGGTGAAGCTGATCTTGCCGCCACGGGTGCGCTTGAGATGGTTGTTGATGACGACGCGGTTGTCGATCATCAGCTTGGCCGGGATGGCCCGCACGCTGGTGGCGGTGGGGACCTCCAGCGAGGCGTTCATGTTCTTCACCACGGCCGCGGCGGCGCCGCGCAGCACCGAGACCTCGGAGTCCTCGGCGGGCTTTGCCTGTGCGGCGGCGGGAGAGGCCTTGGGTGCGGTGGTGGGAGAGGCCTTGGGTGCGGTGGTGGGAGAGGCCGGGGCCGCGGCCTTGGCGGGCGCAGCCTTGGCCGGCGCGGGCGCCGGTGCCGGGGTGGGCGCAGCGGCGGGAGTGGCGGCGGGCGCGGGGTGGGCGGCGGCACCATTGGTGGCGACCGTCTCGGTCACCGGTTCGGGCGAGTAGTCGACGAGGAATTCATGCCAACTGGGGTCTACCGAGGAGGGATCTTCGCGGAACTTGCGATACATCTCCTCGACCAGCCACTCGTTCTGTCCGAAGGGGGATGGGGAACTGGTCACGGCAGTTCTTCGCCTCGATTCCATCTGTCACGGCGGGCGTGTGTGACGAGCCCACCACGTGTGTGCGGATATCCGCGCTCGGCCGCAACAAGGCTATCGCTTCCGGTCGCGGCGCGACCAGGCACATCGGACTGACGCACCAGGCCGGTGACCCGAGCTGACATATGGCCGGTTATGTCAGTGACATGTGGGTCGATATGTCCGGTTCTACGGACGCGGCGCGGGCAGAACGAGCAAGGTGGACGGCCAGCGGGGCGGCGGATTACCGAATGCCCGGCTGGCGTTGCCGACGATCTTCTTACCCATCAGCCGGTTGCCCACCCCGCCGACGACGGCACCGATGCCGACCGGCAGCAGCTTCCCGAAGGCGATCGCGCCGCGCTTGAGCGTGTACTTCTTCACGAAGAACCGCAGCAGCCTGTTGTTCAACTGGGACACCGCGGGCAACGGCAGCGTCGCAGCACCGTCGGACAGCCAGGCGCCGCTGGTGCGCCCGCTGCCCAGCAGGTCGGCCACCGCATGCTTGCTGTCATCGCCGACCAGCACGGCCAGCACCAGGGCGCGGCGCCGTTCCCGATGCTCGGCCGGGATGCCGTGTGCCTCGGCCACTGCCAGGACGAAGACGGCGGTCGCTTCCAGGAACACCACGGTCTCGCCCGCCACCGCGGACAGGGCCGCCAGCGTCCCGATACCGGGGAACGCCGCGGCCGACCCGACCGCCGCGCCGCTGGCCATCACCGCGGCCAGGTAGTGCTTCTCCAGGCTGGTGATGATCTCGGCGGGGGTGGCGTCGGGCTTCTTGTCGCGCAACCGGCGGACGTAGGCGGTGACCGCAGGCGCCTGCAACCGGGTGCTGCGTTCCAAGAGCTGCGAAAGGACCTTGGCGGCCGCGCTGGGATCCTCGTCGACGCCGTCACGGGTGGCCGGAAGCCGGCTCGTGGTGTTGGACCGAGCGTTCATCGCTGTGTCTCCTGTGCAGATCCCGTGCCCTGTATGCACAACAAGGCTAACTTCTCGTCAACGACCGGCGCCGGAGCCTCGGTGCCCGAACGTGACGGCGGTCACTGTTCGCCCAGCGCGGAAGAAAAAACGGACGTGCGGCGCTGCCTCTGACCGTGGCAACATCCGTGAGCGTGGAACCGATCCAGACCCCCAGCCGCATCCGGATCATCACGGTGCTGGGGCTGCTGATCGCGCTCGGCCCACTCACCATCGATATGTACCTGCCGGCCCTGCCGCGCATCGCAGGCGACCTGTCGGTGTCCTCCTCGGTGGTGCAGCTGACGCTGACCGGCACCTTGGCCGGGCTGGCTCTGGGCCAGCTGGTGGTCGGATCGTTGTCGGATTCGCTGGGCCGGCGCCGGCCGCTGATGGCCGGGATCGTGCTGCACATGGTCGCGTCCCTGATATGCCTGTTCGCCCCGAACATCGTCGTGCTGGGGCTCGGCCGCGGGCTGCAGGGTGTCGGAGCGGCTGCCGCGTCGGTCGTCGCGATCGCGGTGGTCGGTGATCTGTACACGGGTACCGCCGCGGCCACGGTGATGTCGCGGCTGATGCTCGTGCTCGGCGTGGCACCGGTGGTCGCGCCGTCCCTGGGGGCCGTCGTGCTGCTCAAGGCCTCCTGGCACTGGGTGTTCGCCGCGCTGGTGGTGCTGGCGGGCGCCCTTCTGCTGATGGCCGCGCTCGCGCTGCCCGAGACCCTGCCGGTTTCGCATCGGCGTCCGCTGCACGTGCGCAATATCCTCGCGACCTACGGCGAGCTGCTGCGTGACGTGCGGTTCGTCATCCTGGTTCTGGTCGCCGCCCTCGGCATGGCCGGACTGTTCGGCTATATCGCCGCGGCGCCGTTCGTGCTGCAGGGGCACTACGGGCTGGGCCAGCAGGCCTTCGCGCTGGTATTCGGCGCCGGGGCGGTCGCGCTGATCGGCGCGACCCAGGCCAACGTGCTGCTGCTCAAGCGGTTCACGCCGCAGACCATCACGGTGTCGGCCCTGGCCGTGTCGGCGGTCACCGCGGCGGTGTTCGTCGCGCTCGCGCTCGGCGAAGTCGGGGGACTGTGGGGCTTCCTGGTACCGATCTGGCTGATCCTCGCCGCCATGGGTCTGGTCATCCCGAACGCACCCGCGGTGGCACTGTCCCGACATTCCGACGCGGCGGGGACGGCCGCCGCGCTGTTGGGTGCGGCCCAGTTCGGATTGGGCGCCGCCGTGGCGCCACTGGTCGGGGTGCTCGGTAACAACGAGTTCGCGCTCGCACTGGTGATGGTCGTCGGTTCGAGCGTCGCACTGTTCGCGCTGCTGGCGGTCGGGTCCGGCACCGCGGAGTCCGAGGATGTGCCGGCCGGCGAGCCTGTCGCCGACGCGGCGTAAGTTGTCGGCAGTACGGCGCATCGGTCGCGCCGCCTCTTCGACACTCCGAGTAGATGCCCGAAATCCTGACTGAGCAACGCGTGCGCCCGGCCAACCCCTGGCACGCCCTGTGGGCGATGTTGGTCGGGTTCTTCATGATCCTCGTCGACTCGACGATCGTCGCCGTGGCCAACAAACGCGTCATGGAGGCGTTGTCCACCGACTACGACGGTGTCATCTGGGTGACCAGCGCCTATCTGCTGGCCTACGCCGTGCCGCTGTTGGTGGCCGGCCGCCTCGGTGACCGGTTCGGCCCCAAGAACCTCTACCTGCTGGGGCTGGGGGTGTTCACCCTGGCTTCGCTGTGGTGCGGTCTGTCCGGATCGATCGAGATGCTGATCGCCGCGCGGGTGGTGCAGGGCATCGGGGCGGCATTGCTGACGCCGCAGACCCTGTCGACGATCACCCGCATCTTCCCGCCGGACCGCCGCGGTGTGGCGATGAGTGTGTGGGGCGCGACCGCCGGGGTGGCCACCCTGGTCGGACCGCTGGCCGGTGGCGTCCTGGTCGACGGGCTGGGCTGGCAGTGGATCTTCTTCGTCAACGTGCCGATCGGTGTGCTCGGCCTGGGGCTGGCGGTATGGCTGGTTCCGGTGTTGCCCACCAAGAAGCACAGTTTCGACGTGCTCGGCGTCGCGCTGTCCGGCATCGCGATGTTCCTCATCGTATTCGGACTGCAGGAGGGACAGTCGCACCACTGGGCGCCCTGGATCTGGGCCACCATCGTCGCGGGCGCGGGGTTCATGGCCGCATTCGTCTACTGGCAGGCCGTCAACCCGCGCGAGCCGCTGATCCCGCTGACGATCTTCCGGGACCGCGACTTCACCCTGTCGAATGTCGGCATCGCCGTGATCGGCTTCACGGTGACCGCGATGATCCTGCCGGTCATGTTCTATGCGCCCGCGGTGTGCGGGTTGTCCTACACCCGGTCGGCATTGCTGACCGCACCGATGGCCATCGCGACCGGTGTGCTGGCACCGGTCGTGGGGCGCATCGTCGACCGGGCGCACCCCGCCCCGATCATCGGGTTCGGTTTCGCGGCCATGGCGATCGGGCTGACCTGGTTGTCGATCGAGTTGACGCCCAGCACACCCATCTGGCGGTTGTTGCTCCCGCTGACGGTGATGGGGGCGGGGATGGCATTCATCTGGTCACCGCTGGCGGCCACCGCGACCCGCAACCTGCCGCCCCAGCTCGCCGGGGCCGGGTCGGGCGTCTACAACACCACCCGTCAGGTCGGCTCGGTGCTCGGCAGTGCCGGGATGGCGGCGTTCATGACCTCGCGGATCGGGGCCGAGATGCCGGCCGGCGGCGCCGCACCCGCCGGTGCCGAGGGGCTGGCCACCGTCCTGCCGGACTTCCTGCGTGAGCCGTTCTCGGCGGCGCTGTCCCAGTCGCTGTTGCTGCCCGCGTTCGTGGCGTTGTTCGGGGTGGTGGCCGCGCTGTTCCTGCGCGGCAGCGTCGGCGCGCCGCGGTTGGTCACCGGCCTGCCCGCACCGCGGCTCCCGGCGCCGCCGCCCCAGCATTCCGTGGACGAGCACTGGCACGACGAGGACGACTACATCGAGTACACGGTGGATTGGGCTGAACCGGCCGCCCGCAGCACTGGAGCCGACGCGCCAACTGACCTGCTCCCCGTCGTCGACGGAATGGCGGATGAGTCGATGACCGAGCCGCTGTATGCCCATGTCGAACACCCGCTGCCCGCCCCCGCCGACACCTGGCACGCCGGGCCCGTGGACACCTGGCAGCACGTCGAACCAGAACCAGAACCAGAACCCGATCGCGCGTGGCGCAGCATCCTCGACGATCTGCTCGAGGACCGTCCGGTGGATCAGATCGCCCACCCGCACAACGGTTTCCACGCTGACCAGGGCGGCTGGCTCCAGCCCTTGCCGCCGTCCGACGATCAGGCCGAGGCGCCATCGGAGGGCAGACATTCGCGCCCCAGTCGAGGCAGGCACTCCCGCGACGAGTGACGGCCGGTCAGTGATCTAGTTGACCCCTGGTGGCGGCTGGGGTTCGAAGGGTTGGTACCACCACCATTGGGTGCGTTCCCCGGTCGGCCCGGGGTAGGGCGGGACCGCGGGTGCCGGTGTGGTGGGTGGACGGGCCAAGGATCCGCCGTGGAGTTTTCGGCCCTCGGTATCGGTGACGACCAGCCGGTCCGCGGGTCCGGTGAGGGTGAGGCCGCCGCGGTGATGCATGCGGTGGTGGTACGGGCAGAGCAGCACCAGGTTGGACAGTTCGGTGGGGCCGCCGTCTTCCCAATGCTGGAGGTGGTGGGCGTGCAGTCCGCGGGTGGCAGCGCAGCCGGGGACCACGCAGCAGCGGTCGCGATGCTCCAACGCCCGGCGCAGGCGGCGACCGATGGTGCGGGTGGTCCGGCCGGAGCCGATCGGCTGGCCGTGGCGTTCGAACCACACCTCGCAGGTGGCATCGCAGAGCAGGTATTGGCGCTCGTCCTCGGACAGGATCGGGCCCAGGTGCAGCGCGGCTGCGGGCTTGTCGATATCGAGATGTACGACCACGGTGGTGTGCTGGCCGTGCGGGCGGCGGGCCACGTCGGTGTCCCAGCCGGCCTCGATGAGGCTCATGAACGCGTCCACCCGCGTCGGGAACGGGCTGCTGTCCCCGCTGTCTTCGGTGTCGGTGGGGTGTTCGGCGATCAGTGCGTCGTGGTGGGACTGCAGCGCGGCATCGAATTTCGCGGCTTCGAGCCGCGGTAGCCGGATCCGGTAGGTCGTATAGGTGTCGTCGGGGCTGCTGGTCTTGGTGAACTCGCGGCGCGGCTCGGACGGTGCCTCAGGATCAGGGTGCGGTGCCATCTTGATCGCGGTCCGCAGCTGGCTGACCGTGGCCACCGAAGCGAGGTCGGCGTAATGCGCATCGGAGCCTTCGGCGGCGCGTTCGGCGATCACCCCGACCTGATCCAGAGACAACCGGCCTTCACGCAGGGCTTCGGTGCAACGCGGAAACTCTTCCAGCAGCCGTGCCGCCGCGACGACGGTCTCGGCGTTACGGGGGGCGACCCCGGCGGACGCCGGTCAAACCGGCGAGCTCCTCGCGCTCCAGTTCGGCCACGATCTGCACCAGGCGCCCGTCGATCGCGTTGCGCTGCCCGCACAACTCGGCGATCTCGTCGAACAACACCTCCAGCCGCTCCCCGGCGGCCAAAGATGTTGCGGTACTGGACATGAACCCATCATCGCAGAGGGGTACGACAAGTCAGGGTCAGCTGGTGAGCGCCAGGAACGCACCGAGTTCGATCAGCCGGTCGGGGGTGGCGGGCAGGTAGTCGGTCAGATGTGCCGACCGCACGATGAATGCGGTGTACTTGGCCCTGCTGACCGCCACGTTGAGTCGATTCCTGTTGAACAGGAACGACACTCCGCGAGGGGCCTCCTCGGCCGAGGAGGTCGCCATGGAGACGAAGACGACCGGCGCCTGCCGCCCCTGGAACTTGTCGACGGTGCCCACTTCGACCTCGGTCAGGCCTACCGCGTCCAGCGTGCGGCGCAACGTCACCACCTGTGCGTTGTAGGGCGTGACGACGAGTACGTGCTGTGCGGCCAGCGCGACCGTGCCGTGCTCATCGGTCCACGGGGTACCCAGCAGCGCGGTGATCTCGGCGACGATCGCCTGTGCTTCCTCTGGGCTGTCGGTGGAGTTGCCGTCGTGATCGACGGTCAGCACCCGTACGCCCGGAATCACACCCTCCAGATGCCTTGCACCGCTGACCTCTTCGCGTGCCCGGAGGCGGCCGTCATAGGACAACCGGGAGATGGGTCCGCACACGGCGGGGTGCATCCGGAACGAGTAGTCGAGGAAGTAGCCCCGCTCCTCGGGCAGCGTGTGATGCCCGTCGACCAGCCAGCCCAACGCGGAACCGTCGACCGGCTCGGGATGGGTGCCCTGACTGACCTGCGGCAGTTGCTGCGGGTCGCCCAGCAGCATCAGATTGCGGGCCGACGGGGCCACGGCGATGGTGTTGGCCAGACTGTACTGACCGGCCTCTTCGATGACCAGAAGATCCAGTGCCCGCCTCGGGATCTTGTTGGCATTGGCGAAGTCCCACCCCGTTCCGCCCACGACACAGCCCTCGTTGTTCGCGATGAAACCTGCGAACTCGGGGTTGGTCAGCGCGGTCCAGCCGGAGTTCACCGTGTTGACCTTCTTGCCCACCCGCGCACCGTCGACCCCGGCGGCGATGACATCGCGGAACAGGTTCTCCACCACGGCGTGTGATTGGGCCACCACGCCGACGCGCCAGCCATGCCCGTTGACCAACCGTTCGATGACCTTGGCGGAGGTGAACGTCTTGCCGGTGCCGGGCGGGCCGTGCACGGCCAGGTACGACGAGTCCAGGGCCAGCAGCGCGGTGCCCATATCCGCGGCCACGTCGCCGGTGCGAGGCAGCGGCCCACCGCCGACCATGCGCGGTGCGCGGCGTAGCAGGATGTCGGTGACGGCATCGGCGGGCAGGTCGGGTAGTCCCGCTCGGACGGCCGCCGCGGTATCCGCGATCGACTCCTGCAGCGGTTTGGTGTTGATCGGCGGACCGGGTGTCAGCGCAAAGGGCAGCTGATCGAAGGTGCTGCCGCCCTTCGGTTCCCGCTCGCAGATCACGACCGCCGTCGGGACCTCGGGGTCATCGCATTCGAGCACCGCGACCGATCCGAACGCGCGGCGGTCGGGATCATCGGCCAGGCCAGCGGGTGCCGGCGGGTCGTAGAGCGCGTACATGTCGTGCGCGAGTCCGCCGTTGGCGAGTTCGCCGGTCAGTCGGACGTGACGTTGGGGCTTGCGCGCTTTGGGCGGCTGGTGCCAGTCGTTGACGACTTCGGCTCGTTCGGCGACGAAAACATCACTGTTGTCCGACCATTCGTCGACAGGATTGTTGACGCGGTCGAAGTGTGCCCACCAGAACGGTTTGTCCTCGCGTTTGTGGAATCCGCGGGCGGCGGCCACCATCGCGACGGCGGTCTGCTCCGGCGTGCGTTCCTCGATACCGTCGCCCGCGAATTTCATCAGGGTGCGATCGAGTGCGTCGGCGACCTCGACTTCGTCCTGAGCCGCTTTGTCCCGCAACGGTTGCGGCCCGCGAGGCGGGACCGACGATTCGATGGCCCGGGCCACCAGCCAGTCGCGCAACCGGCGCGTGGAGCGGCAGTCGTAGCGGTTATAGTCCTCGATCTCCTTGAGCACGTTGGCCGCCTCGTCGGCATCGCCCTCGTCGCGTAGGGCGCAGTACCTGGCGTATTGGGTGATGGAGTCGGCGGCATTGGTCACCTCGCCGTCGCGCAGCTCGCCACCCATGTACAGCGGTTCGAGGTACTTGATGCTGTAGCTCTCGGTGCCGACCCGAATGCTCTTGCGCACCAACGGGTAGAGGTCGACCAGAATTCCGTTGCGCAGCAGGTCGTCCACTTCGTTCTCGCCGACGCCGTACCGGCCGGCCAGCCTCAGCAGGGTGCTCTTCTCATACGCCGCGTAGTGATAGATGTGCATCTTCGGATAGCGCTTCAACCGTTTGCGCACCATGGCCAGGAAATCGACCAGTGCCCGGCGTTCGGCTTCCCGGTCGTGCGCCCAGAAGGGGGTGAACTCGTCGGCGACGGTCAACACACCCCACAGGTACTCCAGACCCCAGTCGCGGCCGTTGACCGTCCACAACGGATCGCCCTCGAAATCGAAGAACAGGTCACCCTTGTCCGCGTCGGGCAGCACCATCAGCGGCTGCGCGTCGACGACTTCGAACGGTGGTTTGCCGTCGATCCGCTCGGCGATCTGCAGGCGCGCCTGTGCGGTCAGCGTCGTGACGGTGCGCTTGGACAGTTCGGGCACCGCGCCCTCGTGGGCGGCCAACTGGTGCACGGTGCCGATGCCGGCGTCGATCAGCCGGGCGCGCTGGCTGGTGCGCATCCCGGCCACCAGCAGGAGGTCATCGGTCTCTTTCACCTGCACGCTGCACTCGGGGCAGCGGAAACAGGCCCGCACCCGCTCGTCCGCCCAGGACACCGGCCGGTCGCCGGCCAGATGCTCGTCGAGCAACCGCTGCAGGGCCGCGCGCCGCGGCAGGTAGACCGGCAGCAGTTCGTCGACCTGGTACCGCGACACCGCGCCGTCGCCGAGCACCAGCTCCACCTCTGCAGCCACCGGGACACCGGCGGTGGTCAGTGCGTCGGCGTAGGCGGCCAGCTGCAGCAGCGCCTCCACCTTCACCGACCGGGACAGTTTGGTGTCCCGAAGCCGGTAGCGCCGCCCGGCCGGACCGGACTCGAGGTGCAGGAAGTCGGCGAACCCGGCGAACCGGCCGTCGAACATCGCCGCCTGATAGATCGCGGGTGACCGGCGCTCCACCGCGGCCATGGTCTGCTCGGCGGCGGCGGTGAGACCCGCGACCGTGTAGGGCGGCCGGCCGATCACGGTGACCGCGTCCTCGGTGCGCAGTTCCTCCAGATGACGCTGTTCGTGGTCGTGGCCGAGCGCTGCGGTGCGGGCCAGCAGTTCGTCGGCGGCCGACACCTTGGGGCCACGGCCCAGTTGCGCGTCGAACGAACGCAGCAGCGCGTACTCACACCGGGCCGCGGCCGCGAGGTCGGAGGCGCTGTAGATCACACGATCGTCGGCCACGAACACGCACCCAGGCTAGGGGAGCGGGCCGACAATGCCGACGACTCAGTGCCCGGTGTTGCCGATCAGCTCGACGCCGTTGCCGTTCCAGCGGAATCGCACCACGCTGTCCAACCCGGGCGTGCCGTTGCTGAATTTCAGGGCGACGGTGTCGCCGGTGCTGGCGGTCTCGTCGATGCCGTTGAAGCCGTAGGTGTCGGGCACCCCGGTCGGGATGAACTTGCCGAGGTGGAACATCACGGCGCGCGTGCTGGCGTTCGGCGCGTTGGTGTTGGCCTTGACGATCACCACCGACAGGGGCGCGCACTCGTTGTAGTTGCCGGCCAACGGCTCCGGGCTCCATGCCTGATTGCTGCGCGGATCGCGGGGAAGTTCGGACACCGCCTTGACGATCTCGGAGGCGGCCAGGTTCACCGCGCAGGGATCGGGGGCGGGAGCCGCTGTCGTCGGCGTGACGATGGGTGCGGGCGCGGCCACAGACGGAACGGGGGCCTGCCCGGTGCTGGCTTCCGGTGTCTTGGAGACGGTCGAATCGCTCGATCCACAGCTTGTCAGAAGGGGTCCCGATGTGACTGCCACCGCCAGCATCGCCCCCAGCACCACCCTCCGCACAACACCGAACCGTACCTGTCTTCTCGACGTGCCGAGGCGAGCGGAGCGACGGGAATCCGGCTCCGCCAGGCAGGGCGGCGCGCACGCTCTAGACTGCTCGTGAAATGACTTCCCCTGATGACGGCGCGACCGACGCCGAGACGACCTTCGCTGACCTGCAGATTCACCCGGCTGTGCTGCAGGCCGTCAAAGACGTCGGCTACGAGTCGCCGTCGGCGATCCAGGCCGCGACGATTCCGCCGATGCTGGCCGGGTCCGATGTCGTGGGCCTGGCCCAGACCGGCACCGGCAAGACGGCGGCGTTCGCGATCCCGATCCTGTCCAAGATCGACCCGTCCAGCAAGCACACCCAGGCGCTGGTGCTGGCGCCGACGCGTGAGCTTGCGCTGCAGGTGGCGGAGGCTTTCGGGCGCTATGGCGCGCACCTGCCCGGTATCAATGTGCTGCCGATCTACGGCGGTTCCTCCTATGGTCCGCAGCTGGCCGGGCTCAAGCGCGGTGCGCAGATCGTGGTCGGCACGCCGGGGCGCGTGATCGACCATCTGGAGAAGGGCCGCCTGGACCTCTCGCACCTGGACTACCTGGTGCTCGACGAGGCCGACGAGATGCTCCAGATGGGCTTCGCCGAGGACGTGGAGCGGATCCTGGCCGACACCCCCGAGTACAAACAGGTGGCGCTGTTCTCGGCCACCATGCCGCCGGCCATCCGCAAGATCACCAGCAAGTACCTGCAGGATGCCGTCGAAGTGGCGGTCAAGACGAAGACGGCCACTGCGGAGAACATCACACAGCGGTTCATCCAGGTGGACGGCCGGCGCAAGATGGACGCGCTGACGCGGGTGCTCGAGGTCGAAGAGTTCGACGCGATGATCATCTTCGTCCGGACCAAGCAGGCCACCGAGGAGGTCGCCGAGAAGCTGCGCGCGCGCGGATTCTCCGCAGCGGCCATCAACGGTGACATCGCCCAGGCGCAGCGTGAGCGGACCATCGCCAATCTCAAGGCGGGCGGCGCCAAGGGCATCGACATCCTGGTGGCCACCGATGTGGCGGCGCGTGGCCTGGACGTCGACCGCATCACCTACGTGCTCAACTACGACATCCCGCACGACCCGGAGTCCTATGTGCACCGCATCGGCCGTACCGGCCGGGCGGGCCGCTCGGGTACGGCCCTGCTGTTCGTCTCGCCGCGCGAACGTCATCTGCTGAAGTCGATCGAGCGGATCAGCCGGCAGAAGCTCATCGAGATCGAACTGCCCAGCGTCGACGACGTCAACGCCCAGCGGGTGGCCAAGTTCAACGACTCGATCAGTGACGCACTCAACGCGCCCGGCATCGAGCTGTTCCGCAGGCTCATCGAGGACTACGAGCGTGACCACGACGTGCCGATCGCCGATATCGCCGCCGCGTTGGCGTTGGAATCGCGTGACGGCGAAGCCTTCCTGATGACCGAGCCGCCGCCGGAGAAGCGGCGCGAGCGCGAGGACCGCGGGCCGCGCGAGGACGGGCCCGGGCACAAGAAGCACAGCACGCGCAGCGATCTGGCGACCTACCGCATCGCGGTGGGCAAGCGGCACAAGGTCGCGCCCGGCGCCATCGTCGGTGCCATCGCCAACGAGGGCGGTCTGCACCGCAGCGATTTCGGCCACATCTCCATCCGTGTCGACCACTCGCTGGTGGAACTGCCGGCCAAATTGCCGGGCAAGGTGTTCAAAGCCCTTGAGAACACCCGCATTCAGGGTGTGTTGATCAACCTGCAACCCGATCGCCCGCAGAAGCCACGACGCAAGGATTCGTGACCTGCGACCGGAGACATGCGAACAGGGCGGCCTGGAGTCGGTCACTTCGGTCGACCGCGTCGCGTCGCTCACCGGTGTGCGGGCACTCGCGGCGTTGCTGGTGGTGCTCACCCATGCGGCGTACACCACCGGCAAGTACAACCACGGCTATGTGGGCCTGCTGCTGTCCCGTGCCGAGATCGGTGTGCCGATCTTCTTCGTGCTGTCGGGTTATCTGCTGTTCAAACCCTGGGTCGACAGGGCGGCCGCCGGGGCCGTCGCGCCGTCGGTGCGCCGCTACGCCTGGCACCGGGTGCGTCGCATCATGCCGGCGTACGTCGTCACGGTGCTGGCCGCCTACGCCATCTATCACTTTCGCGAGGCCGGGCCGAATCCCGGCCATAACTGGACCGGTCTGCTGCGCAATCTGACGCTGACCCAGATCTACACCGACAACTACCTGTTCTCCTATCTGCACCAAGGGCTCACGCAGATGTGGAGCCTGGCGGTCGAGGCGGCGTTCTACGTCGCGCTGCCTCTGCTCGCCTGGCTGTTGCTGGTGGTGCTGTGCCGGCGGCGGTGGCGGCCGGGACTGCTGATAATCGGGATGTTCGGGCTGCTCGCCGTCAACCCGGCGTGGCTGGCGCTGGTGCACACCACGCAGGGGCTGCCGGACGGCGCCCGCTTGTGGCTGCCGACCTATCTGCCCTGGTTCCTCGGCGGCATGCTGCTGGCGGTGCTGCAGGCGATCGGGGCGCGGGCCTACGCGATGGTGTGCATCCCGTTGGCTCTGGTCAGCTACCTCATCGTGGCCACCCCGATCGGCGGTGAACCCACCACCTCGCCGGCCAAGCTGTCCGAGGCACTGGTCAAGACCGCCTTCTACGCGGTCATCGCCACGCTGGTGGTCGCGCCCCTGGCGTTGGGAGATCACGGTTGGTACTCACGGCTGCTGGGCAGCAGGCCGATGGTGTTCCTCGGTGAGATCTCGTACGAGATCTTCCTCGTCCACCTGGTCGTGATGGAGCTGGTGATGGTGGAGATCCTGGGCTACCCGGTCTACACCGGCCCGATGTGGTGGCTGTTCTTCTGGACGATGGCGGTGACCGTCCCGCTGGCGTGGCTTCTGCACCGCGCCACTCGAGTGCGAGGATAGGGTATCCTTACCTAAGCACTGAACACTCGTCGAGGGGGATGCATTGTCCGAGCAGAAGCCGTCTCGCGGATTGTCCGGCGCGCTCGTCAAACTGTGGCGCGGCGGGGACTACGAACTCACGGTGACCGGCCGGACCGAGATCACTGCGCACTTCCTGCGCTTGCACTTCGCTGCCGCGGAGCTGCTCGCCGACCGGCCCATCCACCCGACGATGTGGGTCCGCGGCTGGTTTCCCGACGGCGCCAAATCGCATCAGCGTGGCTACACCCTGGTCAACCCCGATCCGGTCGCCGGCACCGTGGACATCGACTTCGCCCTGCACGACGGGCTGGCCACGCGGTGGGCCACCGAGGCCGCACCGGGCGACATCCTGGAGGTGACCGTGCTGGGTAGCGATTTCGTGCTGCCCGCACCGGCGCCGGAGGGTTACGTGATCGTCGGCGACACCGCCTCGCTACCGGCGATCAACTCGCTTCTGGAAGCCATCGGCGACGCACCGGCCCGGGTGTTCCTGGAGTCGGCACACGAGGACGACCGTGAGCTGCCGGTGGCACGCCCCGGCGTGACGTGGGTGGATCGCAAGAACGCGGGGGAGGCGCTCGTCGAAGCGGTGGCCGCGGCGGCGTTCGACGCCTCCGCGCACTTCGGTTGGGTGGCCTGCGACAACCGCACCACCCGTGCGGTGGCCAAGGTGCTGCGTGAGGACTACAAGATCCCGAAGCGCTCGCTCAAGGCGCGCGCCTACTGGGCTGCCTGACCGGTTGCTCGGGCCTGACCACGGGCACCACGAAGGATTCCAGCATCGCGCGCTCCTCCTGGGCGTCGCGGCCGGGAAAAAGCAGCAGCGACACCAGGATCCGGATCACCCAGCGGGCCCTCGCCTCGACTCCGGTCGTATCGCCCAGTGTCGCCAGGAAGCCCTGCGCCAAGGCCGCGATCACCTCGGATTGAGCGGCCATGTCGCCGCCGATGGGCCGGTGGGTGCTGGCGAACCAGGATGCCAGGGCGGGAGTGGCGCGGACGCGTTGCACGGCGGCGAGCATCCCCGCGATCAGTCGTTCGTCCGGATCGGTCAGGCCGGCAAGCTGCTCGCCGATCGCGCCGAACACCCGGTGCGTCTCGCGGTGTACGTACGCGGTGTACAACACATCGCGATTCTCGAAGTAGCGGTACAGCGTCGCGCGCGAACAGCCTGCGGCCGTGGCGATGTCGTTCATCCCCACGGTCGCCGCGTCCCGCCGGGTGAACAGCTCGTCGGCGGCGTCGAGAATGCGTTCGGCCGCCACCTCGGTGCGTCGTTCGGCCAGCCAGTCCGGCATGTCAGATCGATACCCCGGGTCGCTGCGCTCCAGCCCGCCGCCCCACCGTGAAAGGCACCGACAGTGGCCGGCGCACGTAACTGCCGCCGGCCCACACGATATCGTCCTCGTCGACGGTGAATTCCGGTATGCGGGTGAGTAATTCCTCCAGTGCGACCCGGGACTGCATCCGCGCCGCGGCGGCGCCCAGGCAGTGGTGTGCGCCGTGGCTGAACGTCAGGATGTTGCGCGGTCGGCGAGTCACGTCCAACTCGGCGGCGTCGGGTCCGTACTGCCGCTCGTCGCGGTTGCCCGAGCCGTACAAGAGCAACACCTTGCGGTCGGCGGGAATGGTGGTGTCGCCGATCGTGACGTCGCGGGTGACGGTGCGGGCCAGGCCCTGTACCGGCGAGGTCAGCCGCAGGAATTCGTCGACGGCATCGGGGATCAGCTCTGGTTGCCGGGCGAGCAGCCGTCGTTGATCGGGCCGCCGGTGCAGCAGTTGCACTGAGCCGCCGAGCATTCCGGTGGTGGTGTCGTTGCCGCCGGTGACCATCGTGAAGGTGAACGCCAGAATGGACAGCACCCCGGCGATGTCACCGTCGGCGCCGATGCCCGCGGCCACCAGGTGCGAGACCGTGTCATCCTCCGGTTCGACCCGGCGCCGTTCGATGAGGGCGGTGAAGTACGCCATCATCGAACCGAGTGCCTCGCCGAGTGTCTCCAGCGCACCGGTGATCCCGCCCTCGGTGGTGTTGGCCGCCACGATGGCCTCGGTCCAGCCGTCGAACTGGTCGCGGTCCTCCTCCGGCACGCCGAGGTAGTGCGCGACCACCATCGACGGCAACGGCTTGAACAGTTCGGTGACGATGTCGCCGCCGCCGTTCGAACGCAACCCCTCGATGCGCTCGACGACGAACTGGCGGACCTTGGGTTCCACGGCCTCGACCTGCCGCGGGGTGAAGCCGCGGGACACCAGCTTGCGGAACTCGGTGTGCGCGGGCGGGTCCTGCATGACCATCGGCGGATTATCCTGCAGCCCAATCATTTCCAGCTCTCCGTAGTTGACGGTGAGCCCTTGCGCCGAGGAGAACGTCTCGTGGTCGCGGGCCGCCGTGAAGATGTCGGCGTGCCGGGACAGCACGTAATAGTCGTGCTCGGGATTGTCCGGAATGACGTGGTGGACCGGGTCGTGGTCGCGCAGTGCGGCGTACAGCGCGAACGGGTCGGCCCAGGTGTCCGCGCCGGCAAGCTGGAAGCGGGGCGCGTGAGACACATCAAGTGACATGTCTTATATGTATGACAGATAGGTACCTGTGTCAATGGTCCTGGGGCAACAAGATCTGCGACACCCAAGTAGCTTGGTAGTCGATCCGCCCAGGCCGGCAGACCCGAAAGAGGAATCCATGGGGACGACCGCATACCGCCGTGCCGCTTCTGCCGCCGGCGGCGTGGCCGCCGTCGCGCTGATCACCCTGGCCTACAGCAACGGCGGCAACGTCGGGGCGCCGGTGCCGCCTCAGGTGGGATTGGTCGCCACGTCCGAGGCCCCGGTGCCGCCGACCGAGGTGAAACTGATCGGGGACAGGGACGTCGAGGTCACGCTGACCGGCCCCATCGCGGTCAAGTACGCCTCGGCCACCCCGAGTCAGAAGGACGCTCTCGGCGTGGCGCTGACGGGCGACCACAACGCCGGAACGCGCGACAGCGGGGTGGTGTTCCAGCAGTTTCAGGGCGGCGTGATCGTGGCCAAGAACGATGACGACGGCACGCCCGCGTACATCACCTGGGGCAAGATCCGGGAGGCGTGGAATGTCCAGCGCGACCCGGACGGCGTGCCCGCGATCACGGGCGAGAACGGGTCGGCAGGTCCGCTGGGCGTCCCGACCAGCGACGAAAACGCCGACGACGGGCTTCTCGTCACGACGTTCGAGCACGGCAGGATTTCCTTCGATCCCAAGACCAGCCAGGTCGAGGTGACGGTCAACGGCAAGGTCGTGCCGGCCGGGCTGTAGACGCCGGCGAAAGCGGCGTCGAGCTCAGCCGGTGACGACGCTCAGCGCCGCGTCCAGCGTCGGCCGCATGTTCAGGATGTCGGCGAAGCCGATCAAATCGAGCGGCCGGCTGGTGGCGGGTCCGTCGGCGACCACTGCCAGCGGCGTGGTGGCCGGGAGCTCGTCACGCGCCGCGATCAGCACACCCATGCCGGTCGACGCCAGGAACGTGACGGCACTGAGGTCCACCACGATGGCCTGCGGTGCGCCCGTCATCGCTGATGTGAGCGCTGCCTCCAGCTGTGGCGACGTGATCATGTCGACCGTTCCCGACACCTCGATGACGGTGACGGCCCCGACCCGGCGCTCGACGATTTCGCACGTGTTCGCCGCGGAAGTCGCCCTGACGTCCGGATCTTGCTGGCTCATCGGCCCCTCCGTCTCGTCCACTCGTGGTGTCTTTGGAGTGTTCCACACCGCAGTTGACGTAACACCGGCGCGCGCCGGTGCGACGAACCCTTAGTGGCGCTAACGTCAAATAGTGACGAGGGGAATCTGCGGTGATGCGTAGCCGGATTGCGGCGGTGGTGCTGGCGCTTGCGGGTCTGTGGGGTGGTATCGCTCCGGTGGCCCAGGCGGCGCCCGCGCCGGGGGGTAAGGACTTCTCCAAGCCGGCGATCGTGATCCTCGGCTACGGCCTCACACCCCAGGGTGACATGCGCCCGATCCTGCGGCGCCGCGTCCTCACCGGTCTGGCGGTGGCCCAGATGTTCCCGCAGTCACCGATCATCGTCACCGGCGGCAACCCGCAGAACGGAAAGACCGAGGCCGGCACGATGAGCTTCCTGCTCAAGACGCTCGGTTTTCCGGCCGACCGGATCATCAAGGAGGACAAGGCCAACAGCACCGTCCAGAACGCGCAGTTCTCGGTGCCGTTGGCCAAACAGGCCGGCACGTCGGGCATCATCCTGGTGACGTCGTCGACCCATCAGGACCGGGCCGACGGGAACTTCGTCGACGCCGGTGGCAACCTGCTGGCCACGGTGAGCTTTCCGGACGGATCACCGCAAACCAACATCGTGCAGTTCGTGCACGATGTGCTCAGCCCGCTGGTCCCGATCAGCTAGCGCCGCGGGCCCTCACGGCACCGGGTAGTCCGGCAGCGGCAGGCGAACGCCTGCGAACCTGCGTCCGGCCACCTTGCCGATCGTCTTGCCGATCGGGCTGGTGGCGAGGCGGGCACCCGCGTGGATCACGCGAATTCCGGTTTCGGTGCGCGGATTCATCATGCGAAGCCCGCCCGCGCTGACAGCGGGTGCGGCGCCGACGAAGGGCTTCATCAGTCGCTGATAGCTCGCCAGTGCCGCGCGATGATCGGCCACCACGCCCAGCTCGCCGGCCAGAATGTAGGCGCCGATGAGCGCCAGACTGGTACCCGCGCCGCCGAAGGTGGCATTGCAGAAGGCGGCATCGCCGAGCAAGGTGACACGGCCCTTGCTCCACGTGGGGGTGTGCACCTGGCCGACCGTCGAGAAGTACATGGGCGCACCTTGGTCGAGCTCGTCCAGGATGCGCGGCGCGGCGCCCCCGGCGTCGGCGAAAGTGCTTCGCAGAATCGCGATCTGGTCGGCCTCGTCCAGGTTGTCGATACCGCGGACATCGGAGATGAAGGTCAGGACCGCGCGCATGGTGCCGAGATTGTCCGGGCGTACGTGCACACTGCGCGATCGGCTCACATGCTGCCAGTTCCACCAACGGCCGTCGTCATCCCGCCGGGCCACGGTGACATAGGCCAGGTACATCCCGAGCGGGGTGACCTCGGCGCCGGTGACGAAGCGGCGTGAACGCGAATGCAGCCCTTCGGCGATCACCAGGAGGTCGGCGTCCACCGAGGTGCCGTCGTCCAGTACGGCGGTGACGTGATCACCGTGATCGACGACGTCGGAGAGCTGGGTGCCGAAACGATAGTCGGTCTGCGCTTCGGTGCGCTCGACGAGGATGCGCGACAGCTCGCCGCGCAGGATCTCCAATTCTGCTGTGGGACCATCGGACTCACCGGATGCGTCGACGGGAAACGATGCCGCCGCCGAACCGTCCGCTCGGACGAAGCGCATCCCCACCTCGCCGGTGTTGGCCGCGCGCACCGCCTCGTCGATACCCATGATGCGCACGACTTCCCGTGCGGCGCCACGGATATCGACATTCTGTCCTTCGTCGCGGCGCTGCGGGTACCGTTCGGCCACGGTGGTCTGCCAGCCGCGGGCGTTGAGTTGGTGGGCCAGCGCGGGCCCGGCGATACCTGCACCCGAAATAAGGGCGTGCAAAGTCACCGGTGTTTAATCCCGTCTGAAGGCGGTATCGACCACGGCGCCGTCGTCATGTGTGTCGCGGCCGGTGAAATCGAGGACGACCTCGTCGAATCCGCCGCCGGTGAAGGGGAACGGCGAGGTGTACGCAGCCGAGACCGAGTAGGTGACACCGCGACCCGCCGAGACGGTCTGCATGATGTCCAGCCCGGTCATCCGCACCCGGGCCGCCGTCCCCGCCAGCTGTCCGTCGACCAGTAATGCGACGTCACCGACCATGTCCATGGTGCCGTCGACCGCGCCGGTGCGGGCGTAGCGCACCTCGAAGAGTCTGCGTCCCAACGCAATCGGATGCGCCGAGGTGACCTTCTGCTCCTGACCGCCTGCGTTGCACACATAGTGCAGATGCCCATCCGTCAGGAACAGCACCTGCCCGCTCGTGCGACTGCCCTGGGAGAACAACACGCCCTCGGCATCCGGTCGCTCGAGCGATACCGCCGCCTGCAACGTGAACGACCTGCCGCGCACCAGCCCGCGAAACGCCGTGTGCCCGGCCGGGGTACCCGGGTAGAAGACCGCCCGCGACGCGGGCTCGCCGATCGCGGCGGCCGCGCGCAGCACGATCTCCTGCACACTCAGGTCGGTCAACGGATAGGCCCGGAATTGCAGGGCCTGCTCGTGCCAGAGCGCCTGCAGGTCGGCCAGTTTGTCGGGATGTTGCGCGGACAGGTCATGGATCTGGCTGCGGTCGGTCTCGATGTGGAACAGCTCCCAGCGATCCCGGTCGAATGCCGCCCAGCCGCGCGGTCCGGCCGCGGTGGGCGGATGCACGGTGCCCGCGAACCAGCCGTCGTGCCAGATGCCGCGGGTGCCCATCATCGAGTAGAACTGGGTGTGCTTACCGGTTCCGGAATCGGTATCCCGCAGAGCGGCAGCGAAACTCGTGCCCTCCAACGGAGTCTGTTCGATACCGTTGACGGTGGTGATATCGCCGATGCCGAGCAGGTCATACACCGTCGGGGTGACATCGCTGACATGGGCGTAGTGGTCGCGGACCGCGCCGTGGGCGGACAGTTGGGCCGGCCAGGAGACGATGCACGGGTCGGCGATCCCGCCCTCGTGCGAGGCGTACCGCTTGAACAGCTTGTACGGCGTGTTGAACGCCATGGCCCAGCCGTTCGAGTAGTTCATCGCAGTGGCCGGCCCGCCGAGTTCGCCGAACAGGCGCAGGCCGTCCTCGGTGGTGTGGGATCCGCCGAGCATCGGCACCGATTCGTCCAGCGTGCCGTTCGGGCCGCCTTCGCCGCTGGCCCCGTTGTCGGACATGACGACCACGAGGGTGTTGTCGAGTTGGCCGGTGTCCTCCAGGTGGTCCAGGATCCGGCCGATCTGCGCATCGGTGTAGGACAAGAACCCGGCGAACACCTCGGCCATCCGGCAGGACACCCGTTTGTCGTCCTCGGACAACGAATCCCACGGCCGGACATTCTCATTGTCCGGCCAGGGAATTCCGTCCGGGCTGGTGGCGTCGGCGTACGGATTCATCGGGGACAGCTCGGTGTCCGGCGGGAGCAGGCCGAGGGCCTTCTGGTTGGCCAGGGCGATCTCGCGGTAGCGCTCGTAGCCCATATCGAAGCTGCCGGAGTACCGGTCGGCCCACTCGGGGGCGACCTGATGGGGGGAGTGGCCGGCGCCCGGGCACAGATACATGAACCAGGGCTTGTCGGGCGCGGCCGCGCGGTGATCACGAAGGAAGCCGATGGCGTTGTCGGCCAGGTCTTTGGACAGGTGATAGCCCTGCTCCGGGCTGGCCGGCGGATCGATCGGGTCGTTGTCCCGGACCAAGGTGGGGTACCACTGGTCGGTCATCCCGTCGAGAAATCCGTAGAACCGGTCGAATCCGCGACGCAGCGGCCAGTATCGGCGGGAGCCCGCGGCCTGGCAGTCCTCGATGGGCGCCAGATGCCATTTCCCGACGGCGTAGGTCGACCAGCCGCGCTCCGAGAGCACCTCGGACAGCAGCGCCGACTCCGCGGGGATGCGGCCGTGGTGTCCGGGGAAGCCGTCGGCCAGGTTGAGCACCGACGCCACCCCGACGCTGGTCGGGTTGCGGCCCGTCAGCAATGCGGCGCGGGTGGGCGAACACAGTGCGGTGGTATGGAATTGGGTCAACCGGACGCCGCGGTCGGCGATCCGGCGGAGATTCGGCATGTCCACCAGACCGCCGTAGCAGTCCCAGGTGGCGATCCCGGTGTCATCCCACAGCAGGTACAGCACATTGGGTGCCCCTGCGGGAGCCTGCGCCTCGCGATAGGGCGCCCAGTCCGGGGTGGAGTCCCGCACATCGGTGGCGACGATTCCCTCGAAGGACACGGCTAGATCCCCGCGCCCGGGTTCAGGATGCCGGCGGGGTCCAGCGCGTCCTTGATCCGCCGGTTGAGTTCCATTGCCTCCGGCCCGATCTGCCCTGCCAGCCAGGGCCGCTTGAGCCGGCCCACACCGTGTTCACCGGTGATGGTGCCGCCCAACGCGACGGCAAGATCCATGATCTCGCCGAACGCGAGCTCGGCGCGCTGCGCCATATCGGTATCGGCGGGATCGAACACGATCAGCGGATGTGTGTTGCCGTCGCCGGCATGGGCGATCACCGAGATCAGCACCTCGCGCTGTGCCGCGATCTTCGCGATCCCGGAGACCAGGTCGGCCAGCGCAGGCAGCGGCACGCCGACATCCTCAAGAAGCAGTGAGCCCTTGGCCTCGACGGCCGGGATCGCGTACCGGCGGGCGGCCACGAAGGCCTCGCCCTCCTCCGGATCGGATGTCGAGAACACCTCGGTGGCGCCGTTGTCGGTGAACACCTGTGCCATGAACTCGGCATCCGACGCGCCCGCCGGACCACGCTCGTCCGACGCGGCCACCATCATGGCCGCGGCGTTGCGGTCCAGCCCCATCTTCAGCTTGTCCTCGACGGCGTTGATGGCGACCGAGTCCATGAACTCGAGCATCGACGGCCGGATCTTTCCCGTGATCGTGACCACCGCCCGGGCCGCGGCCTCCACCGAGTCGAAGGACGCCACCACCGTGCACGGGCTGTGCTGGGCGGGAAGCAGTTTCAGCGTCACCTCGGTGATGACACCGAGCGTGCCCTCGCTCCCGACGAACAACTTGGTCAGGCTCAGGCCGGCGACGTCCTTGAGCCGTGGGCCGCCGAGTCGCACGGCGGTGCCGTCGGCCAGCACCACCTGCAGACCGAGCACGTAATCGGTGGTGACACCGTATTTCACGCAGCACAAGCCACCGGCGTTGGTGGCGATATTGCCGCCGATACTGCAGATCTCGAACGACGACGGATCCGGCGGATACCACAGCCCGTAGGCCGCGACCGCCTTCTTCACCTCGGCGTTGAGCAGCCCCGGTTGTGCGACGGCGGTTCGGGTGGCGGTGTCGACGGTGATATCGCGCATCCGCTCGGTGGACAGCACGATGGCGCCGTCGAGAGCGGTGGCGCCACCGGAAAGCCCCGTGCCCGCGCCCCGCGGGATCACCGCGATCTGATGGCCGGTGGCCCAGCGCAGTACCGCCTGCACCTCTTCGGTGCGGGTCGGCCGGACCACGGCCAATGCGGTGCCGGCGTGGGGATCGGCGGCACGGTCCTGCCGGTAGGAGGCGACGATATCGGGATCGGTGACCACGGTGCCCTCGGGCAATGCCGCGATCAGGCTGTCCAGGGTGGAGCTCACCGGGCCAGTGTATGGCCGGCGCCACCGGTGGGGTTTCACTCCGTGCGCCGCCGCTTACGCCACAGCTCGGCGAGTTCCTCACGGGTGGTCGTGCCGGTCTTGTGCATGGCCCGGTACACGTGGCCTTCGACCGTGCGTGCGGACAGGTGCAGACGTTCGGCGATCGCCTTGGTGGGTAGCGGCACCGCGACCAGCGCCACGACCTCGCATTCGCGTGCGGTGAGCGGGAACGGGTCGGCGGCCTGCAACAGCGCCGGAGTGACCACCCCGCTCTGCGTTGCCAGTGCTTCGGCGCGCACCGAACAGCTCAATGCCGAACCGCGCCGGTCGTGGGTACGGTGTGCGATCGCCGCGTGCGCGGCGGCGTCCATCGCCGCAGCCAGATCGCCCATCGCCTCGAATTCCTCTGACACCGAGCTCAATTCGGTGGCATCGTCATCGTGTAGCGCGGCGGCGAATCGAGCGGCCAGGCCGGCCCGGGGACCTTCGGTCACCGTGGCCAGTTCGGCCAACCTGGCGCCATGGGAGTGCGCACCGAACTGCGTGGCCAATTGCAGGCACATCGCCTCGGCGGCGAACTGGCCCTTGGCCGCTGCGGTGTCCGCGGCTGCCGACAAGATGTTCGCGGCCTCGCTCACCACACCCTGAGCCGCGGCCACCCAGGCCCTACCGATACTGCGCTCGTAGTCCAGGGACCGGAACGGGCGCTGCTGGGCGTCGATCTCGTCGAGGATCGCGGTGGCCTCGGCGCTTCGACCGCGCATCGCGAGCGCGGTGGCGCGCACGACGTTGTACCGGTAGCCCCACCCGGTGGAGTGATTGGTGGCAAACGCCACGGCCGCCTGGTCGAGCAGGCTGCAGGCCTCGTGCAATCTGCCGGTCCCCAGCGCTGCCCGGCCGGCGATCGCCGCACCGAGTGCGTGGGCGGCCCCGGGCAGTTCCGCAGATTGCTCGCGGACGCGTTCGGCCACGGGCCACACATCGCTGAGCCGGCCCGCCAGGAGCAGAGCACTGAGCTCGGCATCGGCGATGTTGAACCGCATAGGGGGCGCATCGTGGGCGCGCACCGTGGTGGTGTATCCGGTCTCTGCCGTTTTCAGCGCTTCGGACGTGCGGCCCGCGTCGCCGGTGACGACGGTCAGCGCGAAGGCCGTTTCGGGGCCGACCACGCCCGGCAGTTCGGCCAGGTTCAGGACCTTGGCCGCCTCCAGTGCGGCCTCGGGTTGGTCGGTGGCGAACCAGTAGATGACCAGTAAGGCGTCGATCCAGCTGCGGCCCTCGGGTCCGACCGACACCGCATCGATATGGGCCTTGGCGCAGTCCGGCCGGCTCAGAGCCCACAGCAGGTTGGTGGCCCGCAGATAGGCGAATCTGGCGCGGTCGCGGTCATCCCAGTTCTGCGCCGTCAGCGCGGCAAGAGCGGTCTCGGCCTCCTCGCCCTGAAAGGACCACGACAACGCGTGGGCGTGCAGGAAGTGCGCGTCGGCCCCGGCTCCGCCGGCGATGGCGGCCCGCGCCAGCCGGTCCGCCAGACCCAGATCGGCCAGCCAGATCGCCCCGCGCGCCGCGTGCACGAACAGGTCGGCATCGGGCGGCAGGTCGGAATCCAGACTGAGGCTGGCGCGGCGTACCACCATGCGCATCTTGTCGCGATCGGGTCCGGCCGCCAGCTCGGTCGCCACCAGGCCACGCAGCCGGCGCAGCGTCGTCGACGGTGCCCGCATCCGGCGTATCTCGCCGTACAGCGGATGCGAAATCCTAACCTGCACACCGGAATCACTGTGATCCAACGTGATCAGCCCGCGAACGTTGGCATCCTCCACCGATTCGTGGTCGGTGATGCGCTGCAGTGCCGCCAGCTCGATGGGTTCCCCGACCGCCAACGCGTCGACCACCTTGCCGACGGCCGGTGGCAGATCGCCGAACCGGGAATCGATGAGTTCCACCAGGCTGCTGGGCAGCACCGGTTTACCGCCCCACTGCCAGCACCCGCCGCGTAGCTCCAGGCGGCCGTCGGCGAGTTCCTGCTCGACGATGTTGCGCAGATACAGCGCGTTGCCGCGGGTGAGTTTCCACAGCCGGGTGGCCGCGTCGGGATCGACCGGCCCGTTCAGCGTGGCGGCGAGCAGCTCCGCCGATTCCTGGGGTGCCAGCGGCTGCACGTCGAGCCTGTCGAAGGCCAGGTTGTCGGTGCCCGTCCCCGCGGCTCGACCGGGATCCTTCCAGATCTCCCGCACACTGTCGGGCACCCCGGACCCGTCGCGCCCGTCGCGTACCGTCAGCACCAGTTTCGCCGCCCGGCGCTGCACGATCTGATGCAGCACGAACACCGACAGGTCGTCGAGCAGGTGGGCGTCGTCCACCGCGATGACGACCGGACGTCCCGCCGGCGACGCGGTCACCGCCTCGATCACGCTCCGGACCAACTTGAGTCGGTCATCGTCAGCCGAGGTGGTCCACGCGGCGAAGGCGCCCAGCGGGATGTCGCGTGCGGAGGTGGTGCCGACGATCCAGCGGTACTCGGTGCCCTGCAGCGCGTCGCGCACGATGCGACTCTTGCCGATACCGGCCGGACCGCACACCACGATCCCGGCTGAGTCAGGGTCCGACACCCCCGCGCGAACAGCTCGGATCTCCTCGGTGCGGCCCGTCAACGGCCACGTCAAACGCACATAGGCAGCGTAAAAGGCGTGCCCAGGAAATGCCTAGCATTATTGGGTTTTTGGTCGGACCGATTGACCCGGTGTGCTAGACGGGCCGGTCGAGTTCGCGCAGTGACGGCAAGGCGACGGCGACCACGCCGATCACCAGCATCGGCAGGGACAGCGCGAGAAATGTCGTGTGCAATCCGGCCGAATCGGCCAGCGGCCCGGCCAGCAGCAGACCCAGCGGCCCCGCCGCATACGCCAGCGAACCCATCACGCCGACCACCCGACCGCGCAGGTGGTGTGGTGCCCGGGTTTGCATGACGTAGTTGTAGATCGGTGCGATCGGGCCGTAGACGAAACCGACGATCGCGCACAGCACCAGGATCACCGGCAACGGCGGCAGGAATGCCACGATCGTCATGGCCACCCCGAGCGTGATCACCGCGATCAGCATGGTGGTGCGCCGCTTCAGGTATCTCGACAGCACCGCGTATCCCAGCGCGCCGACCAGGCCGCCCACCGACAGCGCCATCAGCACCCAGCCCAGCTGCGCGGGTTCGTTGCGGTCGGTGAAGTACTTGGGGAACAGCACGCTCTCCATCGGCATGTACAGCCCGGTGGCCGTCAGATCGATGATGGCCAGCGTGCGTAACACCTTGGTGTTCCACACAAAGGACAGGCCCTCGACGACGCCGGCCCACACACGTTCGGGCAGTGCCTCGCGGTTCGGCTTGCCCGCGCCCTCCAGCCGCAGCAACCCGATCGCCGCGATGGAGAAGCCGAAGGTGGCCGCGGTGACCCACATCGTGTTGATCCCGCCGAGGGTGGTGATCAGCAGGCCGCCGATGCCCGGCCCGACGATGTAGGCGAGGTTGAACACCGCCTCGTAGATGCTGTTGGCGTGATCGAGTGTCCAGCCCGCGCGCGCGGCGGCCTCGGGCAGCATCGACTCCCGTGCCGTCATCCCGGCCGGGTCGAACGCGGCGCCCAGCGCGGCCAGACCTGCCAGTACCGCGACGTTGACGGCGTGCACACCGAAAATCAGCGCGATGACCGGCACGGCGATGACGGACAGGGCAGACAGTGCGTCGGCGAGCATCGAGACCCGTCGCCGGCCGATGTAGTCGACAGCGGTGCCGGCGATCACGGTGGATGCCAGCAGTGGCAGAGTCCCGGCCATCGCGACGATCGACGCATCAAGAGCTGATCCGTTGCGTTGCAACACAAGCCACGGAAAGGCGATCATGGAGATGCCGTTGCCGGATCCCGCCATGAGGGCAGCGAACAGGATGAGCAGCGCTGGGCCGCGGGGGCGTGTGTTCATGGCGTCTCGCCGGAGAATCTAACAGCGCTTCGCCATACCCGGCCATCGAATTTCAGACAGGATGATCGCGTGCCCCGCGAGCTTCCTCATCCACGCACCGGACGGCTGTTCGCCTCGCCGGTGCCACCCGGGACGGGTTGGCCGGGGGATCGGGCGAAATCCACGACGCCGGTGGCTCACGATCCCGAGGCCGTCGCGGCGCTGGCCGCCGGCGCGGGAACGGTCGCCGAACTCGACGCCGCCTGCACGGTGTGCGCGGCATGCCCACGCCTGGTCAGCTGGCGAGAAGAGATCGCCGTGACCAAACGGCGCGCCTACGCCGACGAGCCCTACTGGGGCCGCCCGGTGGCGGGTTGGGGGGCGGCGCGCCCCCGCGTCCTGGTGGTCGGGCTGGCGCCGGCCGCGCACGGAGCCAACCGCACAGGCCGGGTGTTCACCGGGGACCGGTCCGGCGACCAATTGTTCGCCGCGATGCACCGGGCCGGCCTGGTCAGTTCCGGTCTCAGCGTCGACGCCGCCGACGGGATGCGGGCCAACGGCGTGCGGATCGTGGCGCCGGTGCGCTGCGCCCCGCCGGCCAACAAGCCCGCCCCCGCGGAGCGGCTGACCTGTGCGCCGTGGCTGCTCGCCGAATGGCGGCTGGTTGCGCCGTACGTGCGGGTGGTGGTGGCGCTGGGCGGCTTTGCCTGGCAGATCGCCCAGGGACTGCTCGCCGAGGAGCTTGCCGGACAGGCGAAGCCGGTGTTCGGTCATGGCGCGGTGGCGACACTGTCCACGGGCCGCACGTTGCTGGGCTGCTACCACCCCAGCCAGCAGAACATGTTCACCGGCCGGCTGACACCGGCCATGCTCGATGAGGTGTTCGTACAGGCACGGGAACGTTCCGGCATCACCCGGCGTTGACGCAGTCGTGCGTCTTTCTGTGCTCGATCTCGTCCCGGTCCGGTCGGACCAGTCCACCGCCGATGCGCTGGCAGCCACGGCGGCGCTGGCCAAGACCGCCGATCGGCTGGGGTTCAGCCGATACTGGGTGGCCGAGCACCACAACATGGCGGCGGTGGCGGCCACCAGTCCGCCGGTGCTGATCGCTTATCTGGCCGCCCAGACCTCGCATATCCGGCTCGGTTCCGGTGGGGTGATGCTGCCCAATCATGCGCCGCTGGCGGTCGCGGAGCAGTTCGCACTGCTGGAGGCTGCCGCCCCGGGGCGTATCGATCTCGGGATCGGCCGTGCGCCCGGCTCGGACCCGGTCACGTCGGTGGCCTTGCGCGGCGCAGCCGGCCGTGACGATACGGATATCGAGCGGTTCCCGCAGTATCTCGACGATGTGGCCGCCCTGATGGGTGCTCGTGGTGTGCGGGTGGCACTGACCCGTGGCGGCGTGGCGCAGCAAGAGGACTACATCTTGAAGGCCACCCCTGCCGCGGCCAGTGAGCCGCGACTGTGGCTGCTCGGCTCGTCGATGTATTCGGCGCACCTGGCGGCGGCCAAGGGGTTGCCGTACGTTTTCGCCAACCATTTCAGCGGGCAGGGCACCGCCGAGGCGCTGGCCGCCTACCGGGCTGAATTCCGGCCCAGCGCAGAGCTTTCCGAGCCCACCACGTTCTTGACGGTCAACGCGTCGGTGGCCCAGACCCGCGCCGAGGCCGAGGATCTGCTACTGCCGAACCTGCAGATGATGGGACGGCTGCGCACCGGTCGGCCGCTGGGGCCACTCGATCTGGTCGAAGATGCGCTCGGTGCGACCGTCTCGGCGCAGGAACAGCTCATCATCGACGCGGGCCGGGCCCGCACCGTGCTCGGCGACCCGGCCGAGGCCGCCGAGCAGATCCGTTCGCTCGCCGAGGAATTCGATGTCGACGAGGTGATGATCAGCCCGGTCGGCTCGGCGTACCGCGGCACCTCGCCTTCCACCGCGCCGGCCCGGGTGACTACGCTGGAATTGCTCGCGAAGGAGCTTCTCTAAGCAGGCTTCAGGGCGACGATCGGGATGGGCCGGCTGGTCTTGCGCTGGTAGGCCTCATAACGGTTGGCGTTGTTCTTGTTCACCAACTGCCACAGCCGCGCATAATCCGGGTCGTCGGGCAGGATCGGGCGTGCCGTGGCCGCCAGCCGCCTTGTGCCCACGTTGATCTCGACCTCCGGCCGGGCCTTGAGATTGTGGTACCAGCCCGGCGAGCGCGGTGCGCCCCCCATCGACGCGACCACCAGGTAGTCACCGCCGTCACGCGCGTAGCTCAGCGTGTTGACGCGTGGCTGCCCGGTCTTGGCGCCCACGGTGTGCAGCAGCAGGCTGTTGGGCAAGCCCGGGACCCGGTGACCGATCAGGCCGTTGGTCTTCTGGTACAGCAGGTCGTGCAGGTGCAGCACGCGCAGGCCGGCCTGCTCTATCGGGGACAGATGCGTCATGGGTCAATCCTGCGCGGTGTGCTCCAGTCTCGCCAACCCCGCACGTAGCAGGCGTGCGGACTCCTCGCGATCCGGATCGCGGCGCAGCACCAGGCCCTTTGCGAACGCCAGTTTGTCGCCGGTGCGGCGTGGCACCACGTGCAGGTGGATGTGAAAGACCGACTGGAAGGCGGCCTTGCCGTCGTTGATCGCGATGTTGTTGCCGTCGGCGTGCAGGCCGGATACCCGGGCCGCCTTCGCGATGCGCTGGCCCAGCACCGTCAGCCCGGCCAGCGTGTCCGGCGGGGTGTCCGTCAGGTCCACGGTGTGCCGCTTGGGGATCACCAGGGTGTGGCCACGGGTGAACGGCCGGATGTCGAGAAACGCCAGGTAGTCGTCGTCTTCGTGGATCCTGATCGCGGGGGCGGCGCCGGTGACGATGGAGCAGAACACGCAGGTCATGCCGCCACGTTAGCCGCCCTCCGTCAGGTGTTCGAGGACGCCCACTCGGCAAGCCTGCGTTCCTGCTCTTGCGGTGTCAGGTCTTCGACGCGGGTCATCACGGTCCAGCGCCGCCCGAACGGGTCGATGAGGGACGCGAATCGGTCACCGGTGACGAAGGTCTGCAGGGGTTCCCGGACGGTGGCGCCGGCATCCACCGCACGTGCCACCACCGCGTCGGCATCGGCGCAGTACAACCCGATCGACTCGGTGGCGAATGCACCCCGGTTCGGGGCGGCCAGTTGGTAGGCATCCTGGGGATCGCCGAGTTGCAACCGGCCCGCGCCGAAGTCCAATTCCGCGTGGGTGACGGTCCCATCCGGGCCATCCATCCGGCTGATCACGGTGGCACCGAACGCCTCGGTGTAGAAATCGATCGCCGCGGCCGCGCCGTCGACGCACAGGAACGGGGTCAGGCTGGTGTAACCCTGGGGGATCGGAGTGCTGCTCATATCGGCCAGTTTCGTAGCCTTGAGCCCGTGGCGGCTTGGAAAAACACGCCAGCGCCGGTCCGGGGTGTGGTGGGGCGGGCGGGCAGCATCGCGGCCTTCGAGCTGCGCCGCTGGCCGCCGTCGGACGCTGCCGGCCGATTCGTCGAACATTTCTGGTCGGTGCGGTGGGACCGCCGGGCGGAGGGGCCGTACGACAGCACCGTCATCACCTTCCCGTCGTTGCACCTGACCAGGGAGTGGGGCGATGACGCCGCCCGGCACGGCTTCGCGCTGCCGAACACACTGGTGCACGGCGTGGTGCCACGCGTGTTCCGCACCACCATCGCCGAGCGTGGCACCGTGGTGGGCGCCCGCTTCCGGCCCGGCGGGTTCACCGCGCGATTCGGCCGCGACGCCGCAGAACTCACCGGTCTGGTGCAACCCGCGGATGACGACCTCTTCGGTGCGCCAATCGAATTCGGTGAGGATCGAGACGCGGTGCGCTCGCGCCTGGATGACGCGATCGGGGACGTCCGCGCGCCGGCCGATCCCGTTTACCGGGAGCTCACCGGACTGATCGAGCGGATGCAGCAGGACACCACCCTGCACCGGGTGACACAGGTGATGGCGATCTCGCCGTGGAGTACCCGCACCACGCAGCGGGTTTTCGCGCATTATGTCGGGGTCCCGGCGAAATGGGTGTTGTGCCGCTACCGGCTGCAGCAGGCGGCCCTGGAGATCGAGAGCACGCCCGGCATCGATTTCGCCGACCTGGCGATCCGGCTGGGTTGGTACGACCAGGCTCATTTCATCAACGACTTTCGCCTCATGCTCGGTTGCACGCCGGGGGAGTACGCCACTGCACACGGGCCGTGAGCGCTACCGTGGCCATCATGAGCGATATCGCGTTCGCGGGCGCGGCCGAACACGCCCGCATGCTGGCCGCCGGAACCCTGAGAGCGCCTGATCTGCTTGAGCTGTTCCTGGACCGGATTGCGCATATCGATCCCGAGATCCGTTCGTACCGTGTCGTTCTCGCCGAATCAGCGCGGGCGGAGGCCGCCGCGGCGCAGGTCCGGCTGGACGCCGGGGAGCGGCTGCCGCTGCTCGGCGTGCCGGTGGCGATCAAGGACGACACCGATGTCGCCGGAGAGGTGACCACCTACGGGAGCAGCGCGCACGGCCCGGCCGCCACCGAGGACGCCGAGGTGGTGCGGCGGCTGCGGGCCGCGGGTGCGGTCATCGTGGGCAAGACCGCGGTGCCGGAGATGATGATCTGGCCGTTCACCGAAACCCTCAGCTACGGAGCGACGCACAACCCGTGGAACACCGATTTCGCCCCCGGCGGCAGCAGCGGGGGAAGTGGTGCGGCGATGGCCGCCGGCTTGGCGTCGATCGCGCTGGGCTCCGATGGCATGGGATCGATCCGGGTGCCGTCCACCTGGTGTGGTCTGTTCGGGATCAAGCCGCAGCGTGACCGGGTGCCCACGGCACCGCACGAGAACTCCTGGTGCGGTCTGGTGGCCAACGGCCCCGTCGCGCGCACCGTGGCAGATGCCGCGCTGTTCCTCGACGTCACCGCCCCGGGTGGCGATTTCGTGGCGGCGGCGGCACGAGCGCCCGGCCGGCTGCGGATCGCCGTGAGTCTCAAGGTGCCGCCCGGGGTGACGGCACGGGTCGGTGCACCGCAGCGCGCCGCCGTCACCGAAGCCGTTGGGCTGCTTCGCGATCTGGGCCACGAGGTCATCGAACGGGACCCGGACTATCCGCTCGGCGTGGTGTACGGCCACGCCTTGCCGCGGTACTTCCGCGGTGTCTACGACGATGTGCAGATGTTGCCGCACCCGGAGCGGCTGGATTCCCGGACAAGGGCTTTCGCCCGGATAGGCGGTTTGTTGTCCGAGCGCAGGATGGCCGCGATCCGGGCCGCCGAGCCGGCCATCGCGGCGCGGGTGCTGTCCGTCTTCGACGACGTCGACGTGGTCCTCACCCCCGGCGCGGCCACCGGACCGTCGCGGATCGGGGCATATCAGCGCCGCGGTGCCATCTCCACCTTGGCCTTGGTGGCAGCACGGGTGCCGTTCCAGGCCATGTGCAATGTCACCGGGCAGCCGGCGGCGGTGGTGCCGTGGGGACTGGACCCCCACGGGATACCGATGTCGATCCAGCTGATCGGCCGACCGTCCGACGAGGCGACGCTGTTGTCGCTGGGCGCGCAGATCGAGTCGGCCCGGCCGTGGGCGCATCGACGACCGCCGGTGCACACTGTGAGCCATGGGACTGTTCGGTAGCGCAAGCGACGGCGATGTGCAGCGTCGGGTCGAGGAACTCGAGCGCCGGGTGGCGGCACTGGAACGGATGGTGGGCGGTGCGGTGCCGCCGCGACCGGTGGGGGATCCCAACGAGACCTGGGCGAGCACGACGGTCCGCAATCTCGTCTTGCAGGGCAAGAAGATCCAGGCCATCAAGGTGCTCCGGGACGAGACCGGGTTGGGCTTGAAGGAGGCCAAGGACATCGTGGATCGGCTGGGGTAGCGCGCTAGCACTGTCTCGCGCTTGGCGCAACATCGAATCCTGTTGTGCGGGTGGATCTGTGGATGATTTCTTGGGCTGTGGATAACTCGCTCGTGTGTCGGTGGTTCGTACTAGTGTTCGAGTCATGGAGGGTGTGGTCGATCTGGAGGCGGTGCTCGACAAGCTGTCGGGCGCGGTCTTTGACGGTGCCTCGGTGGCCGAGTTGCTGGATGTTCAGACCGTGTTGGAGCGGGTGTATCGGCGGGTTCCGGCGATTCAGCATCGGGTGATGGCGGCGGTGAAAGCCCACGCCAGCCCGGGTGATCTGGGTGCGCGGAGTTGGCGGGATGCGTTGGGGATCCGGTTGCGGCTCTCCGCGCAGGAGGCCGGGCGCCGCTTGGCCGAGGGGGAACTGCTGGCCCCGCGGCGGGCGGTGACAGGGCAGCCGTTGGCGCCGGTGTATCCGGGCACTTCGGCTGCGCAGGCGCGCGGGGAGATCACCGCCGAGCATGTCCGCATCATCACCACCACCATGAAAAAGATTCCGTTTCGGGTGGATGAGCCGACCCGTGCCGATGCCGAGGCCCGGCTGGCCGGGTACGCGAGCGCCCATGACCCGGACACGTTGCGCGCGCTGGCCAAGCATCTGCTGGCGGTGCTGGACCCGGACGGGCCCGAACCGAGTGATGACGAGGACGTCGAGCGGGGTGAGGAGCGTCGGACGTTTGTGCTGGGTCCGCAGGACGAGGACGGCAACAGTGAATTCCATGGCACCCTGACCGCGCAGGGGCGGGCGTATCTGGAACCGGTGCTGGGCAAGCTCGCCGGGCCGGGGATGTGTAATCCCGCCGATGAGTCCCCGTGTACCAAGGGCACCCCGTCGCAGGAGGCGATCGATGCCGATACCCGCACCCGCGGGCAGCGCCAGCACGATGCGTTGATCACCGTCGCCCGTGAGGCGTTGATGTCGGGTGACTTGGGTGAGCACAACGGGTTGCCGGTGACGGTGGTTTTGGGTGCGACCGTCGCCGATTTCGACGCCGCGACCGGACACGCGGTCACCGCGGCGGGCAGTCGGGTGCCGATGCGTGAGGTTATCCGCCTGGCCTCGCATTCGTTGTTGTGCCTGGCGGTGTTCGATGAGGTGACCGGGCGGCCCCTGCATTTCGGGCGGACCCGGCGTTGCGCCAGTGCTGATCAGCGTCTGGTGCTCACCTACCGCGACCGGGGCTGCACGTTCCCCGGCTGCCGGGTCCCGGCGTATGGCTGCCAAACCCACCACGCGGTGCAGGATTTCGCCCAGGGCGGCGCCACCGATATCGACCAACTGGTGCTGGCCTGCGGCCCGCACAACCGCCTCGTCAAAGACGGCGGCTGGAAAACCGTCCTCACCACCACAGGCAGTGTCGAATGGATCCCCCCACCGCTACTGGACACCGGCCAAGCCCGCACCAACCTCTACCACCACCCCGAACAGATCCTGGGTGACGGACCGCCGGGCCAGGCCCAGGACACATCCGGGTGATCAGCCCGCTTCGACCTCGGCCTTGATCCGGTTGAGGGTGGTGGTCATGTCCCGGATATTGCGCCGGGTGCGCAACTGGCCGCCGAAGATACCGAATACGGTGTCGAGCAGGCCGGGCGTCATCCAGAACGACTCGGTGACGTCCGTGCCGTCACCGGCGGGGGCCAGGGCGTAATGCCAGTTGTTCACCGGCTTGTCCCCGGCGAGCACTTCGAAGCCGAACTCACGCCCAGGCTCGCAGGCGGTGACACGGCACGTCGTCCAGTAGATCGGCCCGATCTCGTTGCGTTTGACGTGCCCGCGGAATCGCGCGCCCAGCGCGGGTCCGGTCGCACCATCCAGCCATTCGGATTCGAACACCTCCGGTGAGTACTTGGGGGTGTTGCGAACATCGGCGATCAGATTCCAGACCTGGTCGGCCGGCGCGTTCATGTGTACGGTCACTGAACCTTTCATGGCGCGATCCTAGTCGGCCAGTTCGGCGCGCCAGATCGCCAGTTTGTCGGCGAAGCGCATGGTCTGCGCCGGACTGGTGGACGGCAGCCGCACGGCGGGCACCGGGGTGACGCCGACCAGCCGGCGGTAGTTCGTCTCGGCGGCCGCCCCGTTGAACAGCACCCGCTCGATCGACGGATGCTGGGTGAAGAAGGCCGCAAAGTCGTTGGGCACCATGCTGTCGCGCTGCACCGCGGAATCCAGGCTGCCTGGGCGGATACAGGTCCGCAGCACATCCCACACCGCGATGCCGTGCGCCAGCAGCGACTGCACCCGCTCCGGGTACGGCGCGTCCGCGGTGAACCCGTACACCTGACCGGCGATCCGCCAGAACGCGTTGCGCGGGTTGCCGTAGTACTCGGCCGCCGCCAGCGACATCACGCTGGGCATATTGCCGCAGATCAGCAAGCGGGCGCCGGCACCGACCAATGGTGGCAGCCCGCGCAGGACGTCGGTCATTCCAGCCACGATCCCACACCGACGATCCCGTACCGCTACGTTGACGTCGTGGACTCTCCAGACATCGCCGACCTACTCGACGGGCTCGAGGGGGACGCGCGGGCCGAGCGTGCCGAGCTGATCGAGTGGCTGCTGGAGCAGGGCATCACCACCGGCCAGATCCGCGATGCGTACTCACCGCTGCTCCTGGCGTCACGACGGGTACTCGGGGATGACGGCACGCTGGTGTCGGCGCGTGAGATCTGCGAGTCGACCGGGATCGATCTCGATCTGCTGCGACGGATCCAGCGCGCCATCGGGTTACCGCAGTCCGACGATCCCGACGCGCGGGTCCACCCCGCGATCGACGGTGACATCACCTCGTATGTCGTCAAGTTCATGGATCTGGGCTTCGATGAGGAGCGCATCGTGGCGGTGATCAGGGTCATCGCCGACGGTCTGGCCAAGACGGCAGAAGCCATTCGGTTCACCGCACTCTCGGCGATGATGGCCGCCGGCGCCACCGAACTGGAGATCGCCAAGGCCTCCGAAGCCCTGCTGCGCCAAGCTGATCCGCTGCTCGGGCCGATGATCCAGGACATGCTTCGGCTGCAGTTGCGCCATACCATGGAGACCGAGGCGGTGACGGCAGGGGAACGCGCCAAGGGGCTGCCGCTACCCGGCGCCCGGCCGGTGGCGGTGGCCTTCGCCGATTTGGTCGGCTTCACCCGACTCGGCGAGGCGGTGCCGCCCGAGGAGTTGGAGGACCTGGCGCGCCGCCTGGTCGACTTGACCTACGACGTGGTCGTGCCACCGGTGCGGTTCATCAAGTCGATCGGCGATGCCGTGATGCTGGTCAGTCCGGACCCGGTGCCGCTGCTGGTCGCGATGCTGGCACTGGTCGACGCGACCGAGGCAGGCGAGGATTTCCTGCGTCTGCGTGCCGGCGTGGCCACCGGTATGGCGGTCAGCCGGGGCGGGGACTGGTTCGGCAGCCCGGTCAACCTGGCCAGCCGAATCACCGGCGTCGCACGGCCGGGTTCTGTGCTGGTCTCCGAGGCCGCCCGCGACGCCATCGGCGACGATACCGGGTTCGAGTGGTCCTTCGCCGGTGCACGGCGACTCAAGGGCATCAAGGATGACACCAAACTGTTCCGGGCTCGGCTACCGAACAGGTGAAAACCGGCGCAGCCGTAGGCTGTTCGTCACCACGAACACCGAGCTGAACGCCATCGCCGCGCCGGCGATCAACGGGTTCAGCAATCCCAGCGCAGCCAACGGCAGCGCGGCCACGTTGTAGGCGAACGCCCAGAACAGGTTGCCCTTGATGGTGCGAAGGGTGGCTCGGGACAACCTGATCGCGTCGGCGGCGGCGCGCAGATCGCCGCGCACCAGCGTCAGGTCCGAGGCCTCGATGGCGACATCGGTGCCGGTGCCCATCGCCAGACCCAGATCGGCCTGCGCCAGCGCGGCGGCATCGTTCACGCCGTCGCCCACCATCGCCACCACCGCACCGCCGGCCTGCAGCCGCTTGATCTCGGCCACCTTGCCGGCGGGCAGCACCTCGGCCACCACCTGCTCGATACCCAGTTGTGCGGCAACGGCTTCGGCGGCGCCACGGTTGTCGCCGGTCAGCAGGACCGGAGTCAGGCCGAGAGCCCGGAACTGGGCGATCGCCTCGGCCGCGGTGTCCTTGATGGTGTCGGAGACGATGATGACCGCGCGGACACGTCCGTCGGCGGCGAACCACACCGGGGTGCGGCCCTGGGTTTCGGCCGCCTCGGCGGCCGAACGCAGATCGGCCGGCACCGTCATGGCCCACTCCTCGGACAGCCAGGACAGCCGGCCCGCGGCCACCGCCCGATCGTCGACGACGCCGGTCACCCCGCGTCCGCCGTGATTTTCGAACCCGTCCACCGGCGGCAGTGTTCCGCCGGCGTGCTCGGCGATCGCGCGGGCGATCGGATGCTCGGAGGCATGCTCGAGAGCGCCTGCCAGCCGGACGATTTCGGCCTCGGATTCGCCATCGGCTACGTGTACCGCGACCACCGACATCCGGCCCGTCGTGACGGTGCCGGTCTTGTCCAGCACCACGGTGTCCACGCGGCGGGTGGACTCCAGCACCTGCGGGCCCTTGATGAGGATGCCCAACTGCGCACCCCGGCCGGTACCGACGAGCAGTGCGGTCGGCGTGGCCAGTCCCAGCGCGCACGGGCAGGCGATGATGAGCACCGCGACGGCGGCGGTGAAGGCAGCGGCCACCGAGCTGCCGATCAGCAACCAGCCCGCCAAGGTCAGCAGGGCCAACCCGATCACGATCGGCACGAAGACCGCCGACACCCGATCCGCCAGCCGCTGCACGTCGGCCTTACCGCTCTGCGCTTCGCTGACCAACCGGGCCATCTGGGCCAGCTGGGTGTCCGAACCGATGTGGGTGGCCCGCACCTCGAGCCGTCCACCGACGTTGACGGTCGCCCCGACCACTGTGTCGCCCGGACCCACCTCGACAGGCACCGGCTCGCCGGTCAGCATCGACGCATCGACGGCCGACGTGCCTGCGGTGACCGTGCCGTCGGTGGCGATCTTCTCGCCGGGGCGCACGACGAACACATCGCCGACCGCCAGTTGTGAGGTCGGGATCCGGACCTCGCTCGTCCCGTCGCGCAGCACCGCGACATCCTTGGCGCCCATATCCAGCAGGGCCCGTAGCGCCGCCCCGGAGGTGCGCTTGGCCCGCGCCTCGAAGTACCGCCCGGTGAGCAGGAACGTCGTGACGGCGGCCGCCACTTCGAGGTACAGGTGCGGCGCACCGCCGCGGGACACCCACTCGAAGGGCATCTTCATACCCGGCATCCCGGTATGGGTGAAGAACAGAGCCCATACCGACCAGAGGTATGCGGCGCTGACGCCCACCGAGATGAGCGTGTCCATGGTGGCGGCGCCGTGCCGCAGATTGGTCCACGCGGCCCGGTGGAACGGCCAGGCGCCCCACACCACCACCGGTGACGCCAGCGTGAAGGCCAGCCACTGCCAGTTGGTGAACTGCAGTGCGGGGATCATCGACAGTGCCACCACCGGCACGCTCAGGGCGGCGCTGATCAGCAGCCGTTGCCGCCATTCGGTGGACTCGTCACGTTCGGGGGCGGCCACCGGCTCCGGAGACGGCACTGTGGCGGAGTAGCCCGTCGACTCGACGGCCGCGACCAGATCGTCGGGGCTGACGGTGTCGGGGAAGTCGACGCGGGCCTGCTCGGTGGCGAAGTTCACGGTGGCGTGAACCCCGTCGATCCGATTGAGTCGCTTCTCGATTCGCGCTGCGCAGGAGGCACACGTCATCCCGCCGACGTCGAGGGTGAGGGTGCTCATGCCGCACTCGGGACGTCGTATCCGCAGTCCTCGATGGCGGCGGTCACGGCTTTGCGATCGGGGTAGGTGTCGGGTGTGCCGGAGACGGTGACGGTGCCGGCGCCGAGGTCGACCTCGACTCCGGTGACGCCGGGCAGCGGCTGTACCGCGGCGGTGATGGCCGAGACGCAGTGGCCGCAGCTCATACCCTCGACATTGAGAACGATGTTCATGCCCCCATGATATACCGGTAGGGGGTATGGGTAAATGGTCACGTCCGGCCCAGCGATGTGAGGAGAGATATGAAGAAGACAGCGGCAGTGATCGCGGCAGCGGTTGCGGTGCTGGCGGGCTGTAGCAGCCAGCCCAGTGCGACGAGCCACGACGGCAACGCCGACCATGACCACCCCAGTTCGGCGTCGGCCGGTGCGGATGCCACCACCCATGACGATGCCGACGTGATGTTCGCCCAGATGATGATTCCGCACCACACCCAGGCGGTGCAGATGAGCGACATCCTGCTGGCCAAGCAGGGCGTCGACCCCCGGGTGGTTCAGCTCGCCACTGAGATCAAGGCCGCGCAGGCCCCCGAAATACAGCAGATGCAGGGCTGGCTCACGTCCTGGGGCAGCCCGGCGACGGCGCCGATGAACCATGATTCGATGCAGGGCATGGTCTCCGAGAAGGACATCGAGGCGCTGCGCAACGCCCCCGGCCCGGAAGCCGCCAAGCTCTACGTCACCCAGATGATCGCGCACCACGAGGGTGCGATCACCATGGCTCAGGACGAGATCGCCACCGGGCAGTACGGCCCGGCGATCGAGTTGTCCCACGCCATCGTCGAAACTCAGCAGAAGGAGATCGACACCATGAAGGCGATCCTCCAGACGCTGTAGCGACCGGTCACTGCACCGGGACGGTGATGCCCTCCGACGGCTGGACGATCACGAAACCCTGACCGGCGAAAGCCACCTGCAGCGCCTCGCCGGAGCCGCGCCCGATCAGCGCGCTCGCCTTGAAGCTGGTCTTCAGCGAGGTCTGCAGGTTGGCCGACCATGCCACCACCGCATTGGTGTCGGCGAAGGTCGGCGCCTCGGCGGCGTTGAGCACCACCGGCGGCCCATCGGTGGTCAGGGCCACCCAGCCGGTGCCGCGGAGTGTCGTGTTGAACAGGCCACCGGTGGCGATGCTGCCGCCTTTGACCCGCTCGATGTTCCAGTCCAGGCTCGATGAGAAGGCCAGCACGTTCTTGCCGCTGATCGACAAGCCGGAGTTGTTCAGGTGCAGCAGGTGCACATCGAAGGACTGCTCGGCCAGGAACACATCGCCCTGGCCGGCGACCCGCATCAAGGGCAGGCCCTCACCGGTCAGGGCCTTCTTGAGGAACTTCCCGGCGCCGCCGCCCTCGTAGTTGAACTCGACATTGCCCTGGTAGGCCACCATCGCACCTTGGCGCGCCAGGAACGGTTCACCGACGCGTACGCGCAGCAACTTCTTGTTCTGGTTGGCGACGGCGGCCGATTCCTTCTCGCTGAACCGTCCGTCGACCAGATCGCCGGTGATACCGGTGAATCCGTCGCCGGCAGCGGGCGTCACCGGCTGCGGTGGTGCAGGCTGCTGCTGTTGCACGGGCGGCGCGCCCAACGGCGCGGCGTGCACCTGTCCTTGATGTGAGACCTGATCGGTCCACTTCTGTCCGTCCCACCACCGGTATTCGAACCGGCCCTCGGGATCTCTGAGCCACTGACCGCTCACCGTATCTCCTCAAATTCCCCAGAATTCGGCACGTGCTAGAGCCACCTTAGGCTGGCATTCTTTGTTCATGGCAGGAGACGAGCTCGATCGGGTGCGGGCCAAGAGTGCCCTGGCGGTCGCCAGGCAACACCCGGGCATGGTGCTGTTTCTCGTATCGCCGGCGGTCATCGCCGTCGCCGCCGTGTGGTGGCTGGCCGGTGCCGGGTGGGCCGGGCTGCTGTTGGTGGCCCTGGTGCTGGCCGGCGGTGCGGCAGTGCTGCTCAAGCGGTAGGTGAACAGCCGCGCTGTTCACTGTCGGTGAACTGCGCCCACCGGCCTTTGTAACGGTGTAATCATGTAATCATGAAGACACATCATCATCGAGATCACGGGCATCGTGCCCCGCGTGACGCCGCAGAAGCCGCCGACTGGTTCGCCGGGCGGCTGCCCGACGGCTGGTTCGCCGGCGATCCGGACGTCGTGGTCGACCGCGAAGAGATCACCGTCATCGGCCGGTTGCCCGATACCGACGGCGAGGAGAGCACATCGCGGCTGTCGGGTCGCGCCGCGAAGTTCCGCGAGGAGACCCGCGGCGAACGCATGCGGATCGCCGACGAGGCGCAGGATCGCTTCGGGCGCAAGGTCTCCTGGGGCGTCCGGGCAGGCGAGGAGCGAATCCTGTTCACCCACTTGGCGGTACCGGTCATGACGCGGCTGCGCCAGCCCGAGCGTCAGGTGCTGGACACCCTGGTCGACGCCGGTGTGGCCCGGTCCCGATCTGACGCGCTGGCCTGGTCGGTACGTCTGGTCGGTGAGCACACCGACGAATGGCTGTCCAAGCTGCGTACGGCGATGACGGCGGTGGACGATCTGCGGGCCGAGGGACCGGGGCTCTAGTCCCGGCGGCCGCGACCGGGGCTACATCTGACTCAATGCCCAGTACTCGCCGCGGCGGTCCAGCAGGTCGGCGTGGGTGCCCTGCTCCACGATGCGGCCGTCCTCGATCACCACGATCCGGTCGGCTTCGCGGATGGTCGACAGCCGGTGGGCGATGATGAAACTGGTCCGGTCCCTGCGCAACTCGGCCAGTGCCTGCTGGATGAGCAGTTCGGTACGGGTGTCCACGGAGCTGGTCGCCTCGTCGAGAATCAGCAACTGCGGGCGGGCCAGCACCGCGCGTGCGATGGTGATCAGCTGTTTCTCGCCGGCGCTGAGACGGCCACCGTCATCGCCGACCCTGGTGTCGTAGCCGTCGGGCAGGCCGGCCACGAACCGGTCGACAAAAGCGGCGCGGGCGGCGTCGTGCACCTCGTCCGGTCCGGCGCCGGGGCGGCCGTAGGCGATGTTGTCGTAGATGCTGGCGCCGAACAGCCAGGTGTCCTGCAGCACCATGCCGATCCGCGAACGCAGCATCGCCCGTGGCATCGACGTGATATCGGTGCCGTCCAGCAGGATCCGGCCCGAGTCCACGTCGTAGAACCGCATCAGCAGGTTCACCAGGGTGGTCTTGCCCGCGCCGGTCGGCCCGACGATGGCGACCGTGGTCCCGGGCTCGGCGACCAGCGAGAGGTCGTGCAGCACCGGGGTGCGGGGCCGGTAGCCGAAGGTGACCCGGTCGAATTCCACCCGGCCGGCGGTGGGTGTCACCGGCGGCGGCGGGGGATCGGGAGCCTCTTCGGGGGCATCCAGGACATCGAAGATCCGCTCCGCGCTCGCGATCCCGGACTGCAGGGTGTTGTACATGGCGGCCACCTGGGTCAGCGGCTGGTTGAACTGGCGCACGTACTGAATGAACGCCTGGATGCTGCCCAGAGTGATCTGGCCGGTCGCCACCTGGACGCCGCCGACTACCGCCACGGCCACATAACTGAGGTTGCCGATGAACGTGGTGGCCGGCCCCACGAGGCCGGACAGGAACTGCGCGCCGGTGCTGGAGCGGTAGACATCGTCGTTGAACTCGGCGAACTGCGCGCAGGCGTGGTCACGGTGGCCGTAGGTCTTGACGATGGTGAAACCGCTGTAGGTTTCCTCGATGTGGGCGTTGAGCCGGCCGGTGTTCGTCCACTGCGCGACGAACAGCTTCTGCGAACGGCGGGTGATGGCCCGCGTTGCCAGCAGCGACAGCGGCACCGTCAGCACGGTCAGCAGGGCCAGCAGCGGTGAGATGGTCAGCATCATCACCAGCACGGCGATGATCGTCAGCGCGGCGGTGAGCAACTGACTGATCGACATCGCCAGCGAGGACTGCACATTGTCGACGTCATTGGTCACCCGGCTGAGCAGTTCACCACGCTGGCGGGCATCCACATAGGACAGTGGCAGCCGGTGCACCTTGTTCTCGATATCGGTGCGCAGCGTGGCGATGGTTCTTTGCACGACGACGTTGAGAATTCTGGCCTGGACCCAGACCACCAGTGCGGCAACGAGATACAGCCCCAGGGCGAGCAGCAGGGTGCGCCCCACCGCGGCGAAGTCCACACCATGGCCGGGTATCACGTTCATGCCCGAGAGCAGATCGGCGAACGTGTTGTCACCCCTGGCCCGGGCCGCCTCGATCGCCTGTTCCTTGCTGATCCCGGCGGGGAGTCCACGCCCGATGACCCCGTTGAACAGCAGGTCGGTGGCGTGGCCGAGAATCCGCGGACCGATCACCCCGATCGCGATCCCACACACGCCCAGCGCGATCACCGCCGCCGTCATCCCGCGCAGCGGTGTCAGTCTCTTCACCAAGCGGATCGCGGAACCGGTGAAATCCCTGGACCGGGCGGCCGGTGGTTGCGGCATACCGCGCATGGGTCTGGTCATGTGGTCACCGACTGGGAGTCGACGAACTCGGCGTAGGGCGGGCAGTCTTGCAGCAGCGAGGAGTGCGTGCCCGTGCCGACCACCCGTCCGGCGTCGATGACGATCACCTGATCGGCACCGGCCACGGTGGAAATCCGCTGCGACACGATGATCACCGTCGCATCCGCCGACGCTTCGCGCAGCGCCGCCCGCACCCGTGCATCGGTGCGTACGTCCAGCGCGGAGAAGGCATCGTCGAACAGGTACACCGCGGGCCGCCGGATCACCGCCCGCGCGATGGCCAGCCGCTGCCGCTGACCGCCGGAGAAGTTGATGCCGCCCTGGGCGACCCGCATCTGCAGGCCGTCGGGGTCGGCCCGGACGAAATCGTCGGCGGCGGCGACCCGTAACGCGGTCCACATATCGTCCTCGGTGGCGTCACTGCGCCCGTAGCGCAGGTTGTCGGCGATCGTCCCGGTGAAAAGGTAGCCGCGCTGGGGCACCAACCCGATTGCCGACCACAGGGTTTCGGTGCCGTAGTCCCGGATGTCGAGTCCGTCGACCAGCACCGCGCCGGCGGTGACGTCGTACTGGCGGGCGATGAGCGACACCAGTGTCGATTTGCCCGATCCGGTGCTGCCGACGATGGCCGTCACGGTGCCCGGCCGGGCGGTCAGCGAAACCCCCTGCACGACAGGTCGGTCCGCGCCCGGGTAACTGAAGGTGGCCCCGCGCAGGGTGACTTCGCCGCGGAGTGTGTCGACGCGCACCGGATGCGCGGGGTCGGTGATCTGTGGATGGGTGCCCAACACCTCGGTGATGCGTTCCGCGCACGCCGACGCGCGGGGCAACAGCACCAGCAGCAGGGTGGCCAGCAGTACCGCCATCAGGATCTGCATGAAATAGGCCAGGAACGCGATCAGCGAACCGACCTGCATCTGCCCGGCGTCGATGCGGTGCCCGCCGAACCAGATCAGTGCGACGCTGGACACGTTGATCACCAGGGTGGTCACCGGCAGCATCACGGCCTGCCACCGTCCGGCGGTGATCGCGGTGTCCGCCAGCGCGCGGTTGGCCTCGTCGAACCTGCTGCGCTCCAGCGATTCCCGGGCGAAGGCCCGCACCACCCGGATACCGGCCATCTGCTCGCGCAGCACCCGGTTGATCCCGTCGATGAGGCGTTGCATGGAGCGGAAGATCGGCAGCAGATGCCTGATCACGAGATAGTTGGCCAGCGCCAGCACCGGCACACTGATCAACAGCAGCCAGGACAGGCCGGCGTCCTGGTGCACCGCCATCGCGATACCGCCGACACCCATGATCGGTGCGGTGATGAGCATGGTGGAGGTCATCTGCACCAGCAGCTGGATCTGCTGGACGTCATTGGTGGTCCGGGTCAGCAACGTCGGGGCGCCGAACCGGGCCGTCTCGGTGGACGAGAAGCCGAGCACATGACGAAAGATCGACGACCGCAGGTCGCGGCCGAAGCCGACACTGGCCCGGGAGCCGAAGAACACCGCGCCCACCGCGCACACCACCTGCAGGGCGGTCACCCCGAGCATCACGCCGCCGAGGCGGACGATCGCCGGGGTGTCGCCCTTGGCCACACCCTGATCGATGATGTCGGCGTTGATCGTCGGCAGATACAGCGACGCGAGAGTGCTGATCACCTGAAGCGTCGCCACGACGATGAGCAACCCGCGGTAGGGCCGCACGTACCGTCGCAGCAACGCCAAGAGCATCTGGTTACTGTCGCATACCGCCCTGTGTTCGCCGATCTTCGGCATGGGACACGAAAAGGCAGGTCAGTGCGCATGTCGGTGGTTCTGCGCCAGGCTGCCGCTACAGTGCATGTCGTGACGCCCAGACGAGGCCACCGCCGATTCAGCGGTCCCGCGAAGACATTGGTCCTTGTGACCGCCGCGGCCGCGCTCCCTTTGGTTGCCGCCTGCTCCAACTCGGACAGCCCGAGCTCGCCTCAGGTGCCTTCCAGTACGGCCTCGGCGCCGCAGGCCAAGCACGGTCCGATCTTCCCCGAGTGCGGCGGCGTCAGCGACCAGACGGTCGCGCAGTTGACCAAGGTGACCGGTCTGGTCAACACCGCGCGCAATTCGGTGGGGTGCCAGTGGCTGGCCGGTGGCGGCATCGTCGGCCCGCACTTCTCCTTCACCAGCTTCCGCGGCAGCCCCATCGGTCGCGAGCGCAAGACCGAGGAACTGTCCCGCGCCAGCGTCGACGACATCACCATCGAGGGACGCAGCGGTTTCATCGCGGTCGGGGAGGACCCCGTGCTGGGCAAGAGCTTGTGTGAGATCGGTATCCAGTTCGACGACGATTTCATCGAGTGGTCCGTCAGCTTCGCCGAGAAGCCCTATCCGGACGCGTGTGAGGTGGCCAAGGAACTGACCCGGCAATCGATTGTGAACGCCAAATGAGCCGCCGGGTTTTCACTGCGCTGGCCACTATGGCTTCAGTGGTCGCGTTGCTGGCCGGTTGCTCCTCGACGGTGGACGGGACGGCGGTGAAGGCCGGTTCGGGCGATGTGCCGCGCAACAACGATTCGCAGAAGACCTACCCGAACCTGCTGAAGGAATGCGACGTCCTCACCGAGGACATCCTGGCCAAGACGGTCGGGGCGGATCCGCTGGACATCCAGAGCACCTTCGTCGGTGCGGTCTGCCGCTGGCAGGCCGCCAATCCTGCGGGCCTGATCGACATCACCCGGTTCTGGTTCGAGCAGGGCAGCCTGGACAACGAGAAGCAGGTCGCGGACAAGCTGAAGTACCAGGTTGAGAATCGCGCGGTGGCCGGTGTGCCGTCCATCGTGATGAAGAACCCGGCGGCCAACGGCGCGTGCGGGGTCGCCAGCGATGCCAGCGGGGTGGTCGGCTGGTGGGTGAACCCGCAGACGCCGGGTATCGACGCCTGCTCGATGGCGCTGAAGCTGATGGAACTGACGCTGGCCACCAGCTCCTGACCACCGCTACCGGGGTACGTGCACGGTGACCAGCTGGGCGCCGCCCAGTTCCAGCGCACTCCACGGCGTGTGGACCTGCAGTACCGCGATCGCCGACGTGGGGAACTTCTGCTCGATGGTCTCGACGGCCTCCGCGGAGCTGGCCTGCCCGGCCAGCCCCAACGCCAGCGCGGAGAGCACCGGCTCGTGCCCGACGACCAGCAGGGTGCCGAGATCTTCTGCGACCTCGTTGATCTCGGCGAGGACGATGCCCGGGCTGGAGTCGTAGAGGCGATCGACGAACGTCACCGGTGCGTCGATGCCGGTGCGGGCCAGCGTCTGCCGCGTCCGCGTCGCGGTGGAACACAGCACCGCGTCGATCCGGGGTGCGTGCGCGCGCAGCCAGTCCCCGGCCAGCGCGCTCTCCCGAATGCCGCGCGGGGCCAGCGGACGGTCGTGGTCGGACACCCCGGTCGGATAGTCCGACTTGCCGTGCCGCAACAAGATGAGGGTTCGCATAGAGCCACCGTACGGTTCCGCAACGGCGAGCCGAGGCGCATCCCGGGACTTGTCGGCGGTCGAACCTAGACTTCCCGTCATGCGTTTCCTCCACACCGCCGACTGGCAGCTCGGTATGACGCGGCACTTCCTCGGAGCCGGTGGCTCGGAAGCACAGCCGCGCTACTCCGCAGCCCGTCGGGAGGCCGTGGCGGGGCTCGGTGCGCTGGCCGGTGAGACCGGGGCCGAGTTCGTGGTGGTGGCCGGTGACGTGTTCGAGCACAACCAGCTCGCGCCCGCCGAGGTCAGCAAATCGCTGGAAGCCATGCGCGCCATCGGGGTTCCGGTCTACCTGCTGCCGGGCAACCACGATCCGCTGGATGCCGGCTCCGTCTACACCAGCGCCCTGTTCCTCGCGGAACGGCCCGACAATGTCACCGTGCTGGACCGCGACGGCGTCTTCGAGGTCCGTCCCGGTCTGGAGATCGTGGCCGCGCCATGGCGGTCCAAGGCGCCGACCACCGACCTGGCCGGCGCGGTGCTGCAGTCGCTGCCCGCTGACGGGACGCTGCGGGTGCTCGTCGCGCACGGTGGCGTGGACGTGCTGGACCCGGACCCGGCCAAGCCGTCGTTGATTCGGCTGGCCGCTCTGAACGACGCACTCGACCGTGGCGCGGTGCACTATGTCGCGTTGGGGGACAAGCACTCCCGCACCCGGGTCGGTGACACGGGACGCATCTGGTACTCCGGCTCTCCGGAGGTCACCAACTATGACGACGTGGAATCCGATCCGGGGCATGTGCTCATCGTCGATCTCGACGAGGCGCAGGTGCAGGTGACCTCGCGGCATATCGGTCGGTGGCGATTCATCACCCTGCGCCACGAGGTGGACGACGACCGCGATATCGCCAGTCTGGACATCAACCTGGACCAGTTGCCGGACAAGGACCGCACCGTCGTGCGGCTGGTGCTCAAGGGTTCGCTCACCGTCACCGACAAGGCGAAGCTGGATGCCTGCCTGGACCGGTATGCGCGGCTGTTCGCCTCGCTGCGGTTGTGGGAGCGGCACACCGATATCGCGGTGATCCCCGCCGACGGCGAGTTCGACGATCTGTCGATCGGCGGTTTCGCCGCCGGCGCGGTGCAGGAGTTGATGGCCACCGCACGGGCCGACGGTGCCGACGCCGACGACGCCCGCTCGGCCCTCGGGCTGCTGCTGCGGCTCGCCGAAGGGCGCGTCGCATGAAACTGCACCGCCTGACACTGACCAACTACCGTGGGGTGGCCCACCGCGATATCGACTTCCCGGACCGCGGTGTCGTGGTGATCAGCGGTGCCAACGAGATCGGCAAGTCCTCGATGATCGAGGCGCTCGACCTGCTGCTGATGTCCAAGGACCGCTCCACCAAGAAAGAGGTCAAGGCGGTCAAGCCCACCCACGCCGATGTGGGTTCGGAGGTCATCGCCGAAATCTCCACCGGTCCTTACCGTTTCATCTATCGCAAGCGGTTCCACAAGCGTGCCGAGACGGAGCTGACCGTGCTGTCCCCGCGCCGTGAACAGCTCACCGGTGACGAGGCGCACGAACGCGTGCTGGCCATGCTGGACGAGACCGTGGACACGGCGCTGTGGCAGGCGCAGCGGGTCCTGCAGGCGACCGCCACCGCGCCGGTGGATCTGTCGGGCTGTGATGCGCTCTCGCGCGCGCTCGACGTGGCCGCCGGAGCCGGGGATGACACCGGCGGCACAGATTCCGATCCGCTGCTGATCGACCGCATCGACGCCGAGTACCTGACCTATTTCACCCAGACCGGCCGCCCGACCGGCGTGTGGGCCGCGGCCATCCAGCGGTTGCGGGACGCCGATGCGGAGGTGGCCGCACGTGCCGCCGCGGTGGCCGAGGTCGACGACGCGGTCAACCGCCATGCGGTGCTGACGACCACCGTGGCCGAACGTGCCGCGCAGCGCGACGCCGCCCAGGTGCGGCTGGCGCAGGCGCGGGAGGTGGCGGCCGCCGTCGAGCGGCTCACCGCCGAGCGGGACAAGGCGGCTCTGGTCGCCGCGGCGGCCGAAGCCAAGCGCGGCGGCTCGGCGGCTGCGGTCGCCGAGCGGGATCGTCTTCGCGGCGAGATCGACGAAAGATCTTTTGCTGCAGCAGAATTGATCTCTGTCGCGGCGGAGTCCGCCCGCGCCCAGGCCACAGCCCGGGATGAGCATGCGGCCGCCGAACAGGCGGCGATCGCCGGCGAGGCCGCGGCCGAGGGCACTCGGACGCGCGTGGAGGCTGCCCGGGGTGCGGTGGCCGCGCTGGCCGCCCGTGATGAGGCGGCCCGGCTGGCAGGCAAGCTGGCGCGTATCGACGCCGCCACCGGTGAGCTCGAGCGGGTCGGCGCCGAACTGGCGTCCATCACCATCACCGATGCGTTGTTGCGGGAGGTGGAGGCCGCCGAGCGGGCCGTGGAACGCGCAGCCGACCGGGCCGAACTCGCTTCCGCCCATGTGGAACTCGTCGCGCTGGCCGATATCGAGTTGCGGTCCGGGGACCAGACCACGGTGCTCGCCGCCGGGCAGCAGTGGTCCGCCGGCGTCGCCGCACCGACCGATATCGAGATCGCCGGGGTGCTGTCGGCCCGGGTGGTACCCGGTGCGGACGCGGTGGACACCGCCGCCGTGCTCGACGCGGCCCGTCAGGCGCTGGCCGAGGTGCTGCACCGATGCGATGCTGCTGATGCGGCCACCGCCCGCACTCTGCACGCACGGCGGGCAGCGTGCACCGCGACCCGGGACCGGTTGCGCGCCACGGTGGATGCGCTGACCGGTGACGAGACGGTGGAACAGCTGCGCACGCGGCACCGCGTCCTGTGCGAGGGGGGATCGCACCCCGACGGGGATCTGGACGCCGCCAGGGCCGAACTCGACGCGGCGCTGACGGCGGCCCGTGCGGCCGATCGTGACGCCCAGGAACTACGCGGCCTGGTGGCCCGGCTGGCCACCCGCCTCAACGAGGCGACGGTCGCGGCGAGTGTGCTGCGGGAGAAGCTGGGCACCGCACAGGCCGAGTTGACCGCCGCCGCCGAACGACTGGCCGGCGAGCGCGTGGTGGCCACCGACGAGGCGCTACGACAGCGTGCCGAAGCCGATGCCGAACACGCGCGGAGCGCGGCCGCCGCCGTGGCCACCCTCGACGCGGAGCTCGCTGCGGCGCACCCGGACCTGGTCACCGCGGCACTGGCCGAGGCCACCGCCGCCGCGCACGCGGCAGAGCGGGACCGGGTCGCGGCCGCCACCGCGCTCGCCGATATCGCGACCGCGCTGCGGCTGTACGGCACAGAAGGCCGCAAGGGCGCCCTGGACACGGCCGAATCCGAACGCGAGCACGCATTTTCGGAGTACCAGCGCATCGAGCGTCGGGCGCGGGCCGCTGAACTCCTGCGCTCGGTCATGGCGCGGCACCGCGAGTCGGCGCGGTTGCGCTATATCGAGCCGTTTCGCGGGGAGATCGAGCGATTGGGCCGGATGGTCTTCGGCGCGGACTTCGAGGTCGAGATCGACAGCTCACTGCGCATCTGCAGCCGTACGGTGGGCGGCCGCACGGTGGGCTACGAATCGCTGTCCGGCGGCGCCAAGGAACAGATCGGGATCGTGGCCAGGTTGGCGTGCGCCTCGCTGGTCGCCAAGGAGGACACCGTGCCGGTGGTCATCGACGACGCCTTGGGTTTCAGTGATCCGGACCGGCTGACGAAGATGGCCGCGGTGTTCGACGCCGTGGGTGGCGACGGTCAGGTCATCGTGCTGACCTGTGATCCGGAGCGGTACGCCGGTATCGCCGACTCGCACGTCATCGAACTGTCCGCGTGAGCCCTACGGCGTTAGACCGCGACGCGATCGTCTACTGAGCTCAGCCCCAGGTGGTCGCGCAGCGTATCACCCTGGTACTCGGTTCTGAACAGACCGCGGCGCTGCAACTCCGGCACCACATAGTCGACGAAATCGTTGAAGGTGCCCGGGCTTTGAGCCGCCGACACCATGAAACCGTCGGCCTCTCCCGCGGTGAACGACTCCTCGATCTGATCGGCCACCTGCGAGGCGGTACCGACGTACTGGGGCAGCAGCACACCCTGGGCGTACCACTTGCCGATATCGCGCAACGTCAGGTTGTCGCGGTTGGCCACCCGCCGCGCGGTGTCGAACAGGCCCTGGGTGCCGGTCACCTGCACGTCCTCCACCGGTGCGTCCAGGTCGTACTGGGAGAAGTCGTGGTCGGTGTGCACGCTCAGGGTGATCAGCCCGGAGATCGGGTCGGCCAGCTCGTTGTGGAAGGCCTGTTTCTCCCGGGCGATCGACTCCGTCTCACCGATGAACGGGATGAACGCGGGGAAGATCAGCACATCGTCCGGGTTTCGGCCGAAATTGGTTGCCCGCGACTTGATGTCGTCGTAGTACGCCCGCCGGCCCTCGGGAGTGGGGTCGATCTCGAAGATCGCCTCGGCCCAGCGGGCGGCGAAATCGCGGCCCGTGTTCGACGATCCGGCCTGGATCAGCACCGGGCGTCCCTGCGGGGAGCGGGGCACGTTGAGCGGGCCGCGGCTCTTGAAGTACTGCCCGTCGTGGTCAATGCGACGAATCCGACCCGGGTCGGCGAACACCCCGGTCTCCTTGTCCAGCACCAGGGCGTCGGGATCCCAGCTGGACCACAACTCGATCGCGGTGCGCACGAACTCCTCGGCCCGCTCGTAGCGGAACTCGTGATCGAGGTGATTGTCGTGGCCGAAGTTCTGCGCCTCGCTCTGCGTCAGGGAGGTGACGATGTTCCAGGCCACCCGCCCGCGGGTGAGGTGGTCTAGGCTGGCGAAGATGCGCGCCAGTTCATAGGGATGGAAGTACGTGGCGGACTTGGTGATCGCCACACCGAGCTTGGAGGTGACGGCGCCGATGGTGGCCGCCACGAGGGACGGATCCAGAGTGGCGGTGGCCTGGGTGCCCCGGCGCAGCGGCTCGCTGATATCGCGGCCGTAGCGGGCCGGGGCGGCCAGCAGGTCGGCGAAGAAGACGAAGTCGAACTTGCCGCGCTCCAGGATCCGCCCGATCCGGTGGTAGTACTCCGGGGTGGTGAATGAGGTGTCGCTGCCGGGATGGCGCCAGGCGGCGTGGCTGTGGGTGACCTGCGAAGCGATCTGGAAGCCGCCGAGGTGCAGTTGCTTGGTCATGGTGGTCTCCTATGCGATTTCGGCGCGCTTACCCGCGATCACCGCGGGTAAGCGCGCCGAAATCACTGGTCAGAAGTAGGCGTTGGCCGGGACGGGGGTGCCGTGCAGCAGGTTCTGCCCGATGGCGCGCGCCTTCAGGCCCACCGGGTTGTGCAGGGTGATGGTGCGGATGTTGCGCCAGTGCCGGTCCAGGTTGCGGGCCCGGCTGGCCGCGCTGGCACCGCCGAGCTCCAGCAGCCGGGTGGCGGCCTCCGGGGCGACATCGTCGAGATGCACCTTGACCTTGGCCGCCTTGAGCTGAGCTTCCGCGGCCAGCTCGGCGTCGGGGACACCGTTGACCGCCGACGCATCGGCGGCCGCGATGGCGGCGGCGGCGTCGAGCACCGCGGTCCGCGCGATATAGGCGGTGCTGGCCAACTCGCCGAGCTGACGCTGCAGCAGCGGGTCCTCGGTGGGCTTCTCGGCCACCGCGTGGCTGAAGCTGCGCTCCCGTGACCGCAGCAGCGTCACCCCGTCGTCGACCACGGACTCCAGGATCCCGGCCACGATGGCGTGGATGTAGAGCTGCAGCGAGGCGTACTGCACGGTGGGGGATGGTTCGGCGTCGTACGGGGTGTCGCTGAGTACCTCGTCGGCGGCGACGGTGACCCCGCTGAACGTCGTGGTGCCGGTACCCGTGCGGCGCTGGCCGAAGCCGTCCCAGTCGTCGATCAGCTTGACGCCGGCCCGGTCGGCGGGCACCACCACGGTGGCCACCGAGTCGTGGTCGGTGGTCGCGGTGGCGGTCAGATAGTCCGAGAACAGGGTGCCGGTGCTGTAGTACTTCTCGCCGTCCAGGCGGAAGCCACCACCCGGCGCCGGCAGCAGCCGGGTGTTGAACACCAGGCTGCCCACCGCCAGACTGCCCTTCTCGCTGAAGGCGTTGCCGAAGGTCTTGCCCGCGATGACCTTGTCCAGCCAGCGCCGGTCGTCACCGCGCAGCCGCTCCTCGACGAACCAGAAGTGCGCCCGGAAGATGTGGGCAACAATCGGATCAGCACGAGCGACATCGATGACCGCGGAAAAAAGTTGCGGGACAGTCAATCCCGCACCACCGAGCTCGGTTGGCACGCGCAGCGTGCCGAAGCCGGCCCGTTTGAGGGCGGCCACCTGGTCAAAAGGATTCTCGTCGTTACGGTCTCGGTCCTTGGCGCCTGCGCCGATGCGGGTGAGCAGCTCGGTCCATTCGGGTGATCCGGGCAGGATTCGGGAGGTGTTTTCCACGGTGGTCATGTCAACCAGTTGTACTGAGCGGGCCCGCCGGGGCGCACTGCTTGCGATCACCGCGAACCTAAGAGCTGCGGCAGGGCACAATGAGAAACGATGACCATGACCGCCAAGCGCTGTCGAGCCCATGCCAAGCTCGCCGCACTGCCTGGTGTGCGCGCCGTGCGCCGGCCGATCGCCCCCGGACATCCCGGCGAATTCGACCTCTACTACGTGCGGACCGGCCTGAAATCGGCGCATCCGCTGGTCATCATTCCCGGTGGCCCGGGGATGGCTTCGGTGGCGTCCTACCGGGGGCTGCGCCGGCACGCAGCCGCCGCCGGGCTGGACGTGATCATGATCGAGCACCGCGGGGTGGGGTTGTCGCGGCACGACGACACGGGTGCGGACCTGCCGCCGGAGGCGATGAGCGTCGAGCAGGTGGTCGACGATATCGCCGCCGTGCTCGATGACGCCGGGGTCGGCTCGGCGATCATGTACGGCACCTCGTACGGCACGTACTTGGCCGCCGGGTTCGGCGTGCGGCATCCGCACCGGGTGGCGCAGATGGTGCTCGATTCACCCCTGCTGTCCGCGAGCGATATCGACTACATGCGCGCGGCGATCCGCGGCCTGCTGCTCGACGGCACCGATCCGCAGACTGCCGATTTGGCGCCCAAGGTGCGCAAACTGTTCGACGACGGCGTGCTCACCGACTCTGCGGGTCAGCTGGCAGGTGCGCTGTACGGCTATGGCGGAGCTGCGCTGCTGGGCCGGCAGATCGAGCTGCTGTCCAGTGGGCGGACCTGGGTCTGGTCGGGGCTCAATCTGATGCGGCGTATCCCGCACCACGCGTCGCCGTTTCGGCACGAGGAGGATCTGGTCAATCGGATCGCCTTCCGGGAGCTCAACTTCGCGGGCGTGCCCGACGGTCTGCCGCTGGACCCATCGGTCGGTATCGCCGAGCACAACCCCGAGCACGAGGCGTTCGAGAGTGAACCCTTCGATCTGACCGCCGAGATGCCGAGGTTCGGCTGGCCGACGGTGGTCGTCTCGGGTGGTCGCGATCTGGTCACCCCGCCCGCGGTGGCCCGCAGGATCGCCGAACTGATCCCCGGTGCGGTGCTCGTCGAGCTGCCCAGTGCCGGGCACAGTGTGCTCGACGTGCGTGAGCGGGCGGCACTGGCGATCGTCGCCGCCGTGCGCGCGGGTGCGGCGGACATCCTGCCCGACCGTGCCGCCGAACTCGATGCGTTACCCGCCAAAGTGGTTCTGCGCCTTGCGATGTCCGCGCTCACCGCGGCCACGCTGGCCGAGTCGGCGGTGCCGCCCTGGGTCGAGGGCGTCAGGACTTCATGAACCCGATGGCGGTGTAGTTCACGTCGCCCAGGCCCGCCGCGCCGAAGTTGGCCAGGGTGCTGCGGACCGCGACGTTGCCGGCGGTCTGGAACAGCGGCAGGCTGAACCCCTCGGCAAAGATGAGCTTGTCCGCCTCGTTGGCCAGGTCACGCGCCTTGGTGGCATCCAGTTCGTTGAGTACTTGGTCAGCCTTGGCGTCGATCTCGGGGGTGCTGATCTTGCCGAAGTTGCTCTCGGCGCCGGTGGTGTAGATCTGGGTCAGGCAGCACAGCGCGAAGGCGTCTGCCTGCCAGGCGAACTGAGCGATGTCGAAATTGCCCACGGTGATGTAGTCGGTGAAGAACCGGTCGCCCGGTTTGGCCTCCAGCTGCAGGTTCACGCCGATCTGCGCCAGGCTGTTCTGCGCCAGCTGGGCGATCTGCCGGGTGCTCTTGGAGTCGTAGAACACATCGCGGATCACCAGCTGCTTGCCGTCCTTCTCGCGGAACTGGCCGTTCATCTTCCAGCCCAGGACGTCCAGCTCGGCCTTGGCCTTCTCCGGGTCGAAGGCCACCACCGCGCTGTTGTCCTGGTAACCCTCTTGGCCGGCGACGAAGACGTGGTTGTTCAGCGGGGTCGGATTGTCCACCAGGCCGCGCTGGGTGACGTTGGCGATGGCCTGGCGGTCGATACCCTTGGCGACCGCCACGCGCAACGCAGGATCGGCCAGGATCGATCCCGGCGCGCCGTTGAAGGTGAAGTGGTACCAATACGGCGCCGATGCCCGCCGGACCGCGATGCCGGGGGTGTTGCGCACGATCTGCAGCTCGTCGAGGGACGCGACAGCGGTGGCATCGATGGTGTTGTTCTGCAGGGCAGGGACCAAGGCTGCGTCATCGAGCACCAGGTAGGTGATGCTGTCCAGTCGCGGGGTGGCGCCCCACCATTTCGGATTGCGCACCAGCGTGATGCGCTGGGCGGTGCGGTCGATATTGGAGATCATGAACGGCCCTGCCGACGGGCCGGGCCCGTTGAGTTGCCCGTTGTTGAAGACCTCCGGGTTCTCGGTCATCTTCTTGGGCTGCAGCGTGGTGTTGCCCGCGAACATGCCCTTCCAGTCGGTGTAATGCGCCGAGAACGTCACTACAGCCTGTCGGTCGTCGACACCGCGGGTCACCGAGGCGACCCGGTCTTGACCGGCTGAGCTCGAGATCCGGTAGCGCTTGTCCTTGCCATTGGTGGCCTGGATCTGTGAGGCGAGGTCCTCCCAGGTGATCGGCGTGCCGTCGGTCCACACTGCCTTGGGATTGATGGTGTAGGTGACCACCTGCGGGTTCTCGCTGGTGAGTTCCACGCTGGTGAAGTAGTCGGGGTTCACCGACGGCGAGCCATCGGGAGCGATGGTGAAGGCGCGCGGCAGGGTGGCGCGCAGCATGGCGGCGCCGGTTCCCTCACTGTCGATACTCAGCGGGTTGAAGTTGGCCGGCATCGCGGGCAGCGCGAGTCGCAGGTTACCGCCCTGCTGCAGGGTGTTGGGGTCCTGCGGGTTCATGTCATTGGTGGTGCCCACCGTGGCGTCACCGCCGATCGGCGGGATGCTCTGGTCTCCGCTGGAACAGCCGGAGAGGACGAGTGCGACGGCGAACGTGACGGAAGCCAGCCCGTAAGTCAGGCTACGGATCTTCATGGCGATCGACTTTATCCTCAGGTTGCGGGACTGCGGCGAGTAACCGCCGGGTGTACTCGTGCTGCGGTGCGGTCAGCACCTCTTCGGCCGGGCCTTGTTCGACAACGACACCCCGATGCATGACGACCACGTCGTGGGCCAGATGTTTGACCACCGACAGGTCGTGCGAGACGAACAGATACGACAGCCCGAACTGCTGTTGCAGATCCAGCAGCAGGTTGATGATGCCGGCCTGGATGGACACGTCCAGCGCCGACACCGGCTCATCGAGGGCCAGGATCTTGGGCTGCAGCGCGAGTGCCCGGGCGATACCGATGCGCTGTTTCTGCCCGCCGGAGAACTCGGCGGGGTAGCGGCCGGCGTCCTCGGGGCGCAATCCGACCGTGGTGAGCAGTTCGGCCGTCCGGGTTGCGATATCGACCTTGTCGAAACCATTGGCGGACAACGGTTCCGCCAGGACATCCGAGACCGGCAGGCGCGGGTCCAGGGCGGCGACCGGGTCTTGGAACACCACCTGCAGGTCGGTGCGCAGGCGCCGCCGGGTGCTGCGGTCGAGCGTCGCGACATCAGTGCCGAGCACCTCGATCGAACCCGACTGCGGCGCGGTGAGTTCCAGAATCTGGTGCAGCGTGGTCGATTTGCCCGATCCCGATTCGCCGACGATGCCCAGGGTGCGACCCTCGCGCAGTTCGAAGCTGATACCGTCGACGGCCCGCACCTCGCCGACCTGACGGCGCAGCAGCACGCCTTTCGTCAGGGGATAGGTCTTGACCAGATCGCGGACCCGCAATACCACCGGCGGGGTGTCCGTCACCTCGGCGTTCTCGGGTTCGGTACGCACGCCGTAGATCTCGGCCGCGCTACGGCCGATCACCGCGTCGGTGTGGATGCATGCCGCGCTGTGCCCGGGGCCGATCTGGAGCAGCGGCGGTTCGGCGGCGGTGCAGTCCTCGGTGGCCAGTGGGCAGCGAGGTGCGAACGGGCATCCCGGGGGCAGCGCGGCCATCGACGGCGGGGCGCCGAGGATCGGCACCAGTCGCCGGCCGCGGGGTGCGTCCAGCCGAGGTACCGAGCCGAGCAGACCGGCGGTGTAGGGCATCGCGCGGTTCTCGTAAAACTCTGACACCGAAGCGCTTTCGACCACCGCGCCGGCGTACATCACCAGCGCCCGGTCGGCGAACTCGGCTACCACCCCCAGATCATGGGTGATGATCAGCACGCCGGCGCCGGTGACATCGCGGGCCGTGCGCAGCAGGTCCAGGATCTGGGCCTGAACGGTGACATCCAAGGCGGTGGTGGGCTCGTCGCAGATGATGAGATCCGGATCGTTGGCGATCGCGATGGCGATCACCACGCGCTGGCGTTCGCCACCGGACAGTTCGTGCGGAAACGCCCGGGCCCGCTGGCCGGGGTTGGTGATGCCCACCAACTCCAGCAGTTCGACCGCCCGGGTCCGGGCCTTGCGGCGGTCCAGGCCGGGCTGGTGGATACGCAGCGCCTCGGCGATCTGGTCACCGACGGTGTACACCGGCGTGAGCGCCGACATCGGATCCTGGAACACCGTCCCGATGGAACGGCCCCGGATCTTCGACAGCTGGTCGTCGTCGAGGGTCAGCAGTTCCTCACCGTGCAGGCGCACCGAGCCGGACACCTCGGCGTACTCGGGAAGCAGGCCGACGACGGCCATCGCGCTCGCCGACTTCCCGGCACCCGATTCGCCGACCAGGGCCACGACTTCACGCGGGGTGATATCGAAGGACACCCCGCGCACCGCGGACACCCATTCGGTGTCGGTGGGGAAGGAGACGGTCAGGTCGCGGACCTCCAGCAGGCTCACTTGGCACGCCCCCGCAGCCGGCGCGATCCGGGGTCCACCGCATCACGTAACGCGTCCCCGGCGAGGTTGGCGCACATCACGATCAGGATCAGCACGCCCGCCGGGAACAGGAACACCCAGGGGAAGGTGGTGGCCGACGGGGTGCCGTCGGCGATCAGGGTGCCCAGTGACACGTCGGGGGCGCGCACGCCGAACCCGAGGAAGCTCAATCCGGTTTCGGCGAGGATCGCGACACCGACGTTGAGCGTGGTGTCGATGATCAGGATCGAGGCCACGTTGGGCAGCACGTGCCGGGCGATGATGCGGGTGTTGCTGACACCCATATACCTTGCTGCGGTCACGAATTCGCGCTCACGCAGGCTCATGGTGAGGCCGCGCACCATGCGTGAACTGATCATCCAGGAGAAGACGGCCAGCAGCACGATCAGCACGAGCAGTGCCCCAGAGCCGTTGGTGTTCCTGGTGGCGATGGCGATCAGCAGGAAGCTCGGCACCACCAACAGCAAGTCGACGACCCACATCAACGCGCGGTCGCGCCAGCCGCCGAAGTAGCCGGCGATCGCGCCGACGACGGCGGCGATGAACGTCGAGATCAGGGCCACGCACAGCCCGATCAGCATCGACTTCTGCATTCCCCGCAACGTCAGCGCGAACAGATCCTGGCCCAGGGCGTTGGTGCCGAACCAGTGTTTGGGGCTCGGCGGGGTCTGCAGGGCGTAGTAGTCCAGATCGGTGTAGCTGTAGGGCAGCAGCGGGGGCAGCGCGTAACAGCCGACGAAGAGGAGGCACAGCACGGCGAGTGCCACCATGGCGGGCCGGTTGCGTACGAACCGTCGCCACACCAGGGTGCGCCGGGACGCGAAGGTCTGGACGTCCACACCGGATTTGGCTGTGGTCGACATGGGTTCGCTCATCGGATTCGAACCCGGGGATCGAGCGCCGCGAGGATCACGTCGGACAGTACGCCGGCCAGCAGTACCGTCGCGCCGGAGAACACCGTCATCGCGACGATGATATTGGTGTCCTGCGAGGCCAGCCCCTGGACGAACCATTCACCCATGCCGTGCCAGCCGAAGATCTTCTCGACGAACACCGCTCCGGTGACCAGACCGCCGACACCGTAGGCGAACAGGGTGGCCATCGGGATCAGCGCCGTCCGCAGCCCGTGCTTGACCAGCGCCTGCCGCCGGGTCAGCCCCTTGGCCCGGGCGGTCCGGATGAAGTCCTGGCCGAGGACGTCGAGCATCGCGTTGCGCTGATACCGGCTGAACCCCGCGATCGACCCCAGCGCGAGCGTCAGTGTCGGGAGCACCAGATGCTGGATCCGGTCGACGAAGATGTTCCAGCCGCCGCCGATCGCATCGGGCGAGGTTTCGCCGGTGTATTCGAAGAGCTGCACACCCAGCACCGAATTCACCCGCAGCGCAACGAGTATCAACAGGCTGGCGATGACGAACGTGGGCGTGCTGATGATCAGCAGCGACAGCGCGGTGATGACGCGGTCGGAGAGCCGGTACTGCCGAATGGCGCCCCACGCGCCCACCACCACGCCCAGGATCGCGCCGACGACCGAGCCGATGACCACCAGCCGCAGGCTGACCCCCACTCGGCGCCCCAGCTCGTCGCTCACCGGTTGGCCGGTCACCGTCTTACCGAAGTCGCCGTGCACGGTGCCCACCAGCCAGGTGGCATACCGCGCCGGGATCGGCTGGTCGAGATTCAGTTCGGCGGCCTTGGCGTCGATCACCGCCTGTGGTGGGCGGGGGTTGCGCTGCTGCAGACTCTCCAGCGGTCTGAACGTCAGGGAAGCCAGCGTGAACGCCAGGAAGGACGCCAACAACAGCAGCACGATGTAGTTGAGCAATCGTCGCGCCAGAAACCGCGTCATCGAACCTCCTGCATGAGGCACAGGGTAGGAGATGACCGCGCCACAAGCCCGTTACCGGCGAATTGACATGCACGCGTCAGCTTTCTCACAGTGTCGTGGGATTCACTCTCACAGCATGAATTCAACAACTCCCCGGAAGATTCAAATGTTCGCCGCCGCCGTCGGCGCGGGCGCCCTGGTGGCGATCGGCGTGCTCGGCGCGCTGTTCGCCCATTCCAGTGCACCGATGGCGGCGAACACGATGCAGATCGGCGTCACCACGACATTGGAGCCGACTCCGCCGTCCACACCCGAGGTGGCCCGCGCGGTGCCCGCCATCAAGGGCCCCGCCAAGTAGCTGCTGCACAGCGCAGTCATATCGAGGTATCTCATACCGGCTGGCCAGCCCCTATCCAGCTCGGCGGCGTTCGCTGGAACGCATGAAACTGACAATCATGCTGATCGGTTGTCTCGCCACGGCCGCGCTCTTGGTGTGCGGGATCATCACGGCCACGACGATGCCGGTGGCGGGGGCGGCAGGTCCATCCGATGACGGGGCGGCGACCACGTCGGTGGTCCCGACAGTCGAGGCGACCACGATGGCCGTGCCGGCGATCCGTGGCAAGGTGCCGCTTTACCCGGGTGAGGCGCCCAACGCCGATCCACAGGGCTGATGATCTCCAGGTTTCGTGGAGCAGCTTGTCGGCTACCCCGAAGCCATGGATACCGCCAGAGTGAAATTGCTGTCCGCGGCCGCCGGGCTCGGGGCCGTCCTCGCGATGGGTGTGCTGTCCGTGGCAGGCAGCGAGGTCAGCCGTGCGGACCCGGCGCCGCCGGGACCGGTCACGACGACGCCGGCCACCCTCGGGGAGACCGTCACCGAGACCACCGCGGTGCAATCGCCGGAACCGACCGTCAACGAGCCGCCGGTCACCTTCACCACACCCTCGGGATTCGCCGTCCCGCACTAGTGATCGGCTGCGCCGATCGTGGTGATCGATCTGGTGTCACCGGTCCGGGTGGCGCGGATGCTCACCTTCTGATTGACCGTGAACGGCACGCTGCTGTCTGCCGCTGTCGGCGGGATGACGTAGGTGCTGGTGAACCCGTCGTCGCTGCGAGCGGTGATCGACGTGGCCGACACGGCGGTGACCGTGCCCACCTGGACGATGTCGGTCTGAAACCCGCCGTTGCCGTCGGGGACCACGAACTCGCCGTGCAGCGTCGCCGGATCCGTCGCGACGTGACCCGTCCCGGACCGGCCCGGCCCTCCGCCGAACGGTTCCGCGCCGGGAGGCGGGCCACCCGGGAATCCACCGAAACCCCCGCCACGGCCACCGCTGTCGGTCGCCGCGTAGACCGCCCCGCCGCCCAGGGCGCCGATCACCACGGCCACGCCGACCGCGGCGATGGTCTCGCGTTTACCCCAGCGGTGTTCCTGGGGCCGGCCCCAGGGTTGTTCTTCCACGCTCATGTCCGCCACTGTGACGGGAATCCCTATGTGCACGCTGTGAGACGAGACGGTTGTGGATAGAACTCGCAATATTCATAGATTGCGCATAGGAACGGCACAGTGCCAGCCCATTACTTGTTTGAATACTGAACAGTGTGACCACGGTGACCAATGGGCTGGCGAACGGGCAGGCAAGCGGAATGTCTAGCGGATCGGGATCCGAGTCAGATCCGGCGCGCGTCGTGATGCGGCGGGCTGACGGAAAGCCGATCAACGTTCTCGTCGTCGACGACGAGCCGGTGCTCGCCGAACTGGTGTCGATGGCCCTTCGCTATGAGGGCTGGGATATCGAGACCGCCGGCGACGGTGCGAGCGCCATCGAACTCGCCAAGGAGAACCCGCCCGACGTCGTCGTGCTCGACGTCATGCTGCCGGACATGAGTGGCCTGGACGTCCTGCGCAAGCTTCGCGACCAGCAGCCCGGACTGCCGCTGCTGTTGCTCACCGCCAAGGACTCGGTGGAGGACCGGATCGCCGGCCTCACCGCGGGCGGCGACGACTACGTCACCAAACCCTTCAGCCTGGAAGAGGTCGTCCTGCGGTTGCGTGCGCTGCTGCGCCGCACCGGGGTGGCCAACGAAGCCGGCGGTGCGCAGATCGTGGTGGGTGATCTGGTGCTCGATGAGGACAGCCATGAGGTCACCCGGGGCGGCGATCCCATTTCGCTGACCGCGACCGAGTTCGAGCTGCTGCGGTTCATGATGCGCAACGCGAAGCGGGTGCTGAGCAAAGCGCAGATCCTGGACCGCGTGTGGAGCTACGACTTCGGCGGCCGGTCCAATATCGTCGAACTGTATGTGTCCTACCTTCGTAAGAAGATCGACAGCGGCCGCGAACCGATGATCCACACCCTCCGCGGCGCCGGCTACGTCCTGCGCCCCCCGCGCTGAGGTGAGAAGCCGCGTCCTGGCACCACGCACCTGGTCGCTGCGCATGCGGCTGCTGGTCACCCAGGTCACGCTGCTGGCGCTGCTGTGTGTCGGCATCGGCGTCGCCACCGAGTTCGCGTTGCAGCGATTCCTCATGCACCAGCTCGACACCCAGCTCCTGGAAGCCGCCCGCCGTTCCGCGGGCATCGTCGACCTGCCACCGCCCCCGTTCGGGCCGGGGCCGCCGTTGGACGGCCCGCAGCACAGCGGTGGGCCGCCCGCATTCCGGTTCGACCCGGAGGCCGGGCCCGGCCCGGGGTTCCTGAATGCGCCCGGTCAGGCGATCCGCACCGTCGGCATGGTCATCGGGCACGACGGATCCCTCGACGCCGGGGTGATCACCTCGGAGGGGACCACCGCCGATATCAGTTCCACCGCGGCCGCTCAATTGGCCGCCGTCCCGCCGACGCGCACCCCGGTCGCCATGCACCTGGATGGTCTGGGGTCTTACCGGGTGCTCGCCCTGCATGCGCACCGCAGTGGCCGGGTGATCGTGGTCGGCCTGCCCACCACCGTGGTCGACGACACCCTGCTCTGGGTGCTCGCGATGTTCTGTGTCGTCGCCGCGATCGCGCTGGCCGGGGCCATCATCGCCTGTATCTGGATCATCCGCCGGCAACTGGCACCGCTGTCGCGGCTGTCGGCGGCGGCCCGCGATGTGGCCGATCTGGAACTGGACCGCGGCGAGGTCAATCTGCCCACCCCGATCGTCCCGGTCGACCCCGACACCGTCCACACCGAGGTGGGTCAGCTCGGGTCGGCGCTGAACCGGATGCTGGACCGGATCGCCGGCGCGCTGTCGGCCCGCCATGCCAGCGAGACGCGGGTGCGCCAGTTCGTCTCGGACGCCAGCCATGAGTTGAGGACCCCGCTCGCAGCAATCCGGGGTTACACCGAACTCGCCCAGCGCAAGCGTGACGATCTGCCGGCCGATGTCGCGCACGCGGTGAGTCGGGTCGAGTCCGAAGCCCAGCGGATGACCACGCTGGTGGAGGACATGCTGCTGCTGGCCCGCCTGGACGAGGGGCGCCCGCTGGAACGCGCCCAGGTCGACATGTCGCAGCTGGTGGTCGATGCCGTCAGCGACGCGCACGCCACCGGCCCGGATCACGTGTGGTCGCTGGACCTGCCCGAGGAGCCGGTGCTGCTGGTCGGCGACCATGCCCGGCTGCACCAGGCGTTGGCCAATCTGTTGGGCAACGCCCGCACGCACACCCCGGCGGGCACCTCGGTGGTCACCTCGCTGAGCGTGCTGCCCGACGGCGACGTGCAACTGACCGTGGCCGACGATGGGCCGGGCATCCCGGCGAAACTGCAGCCGGAGGTCTTCGAACGGTTCGCGCGCGGGGATTCGTCGCGATCGCGGCGGATGGGCAGCACCGGGTTGGGTCTGGCGATCGTGGCCGCCGTGATCCGGGCGCACGGCGGGCGTATCGACCTGCGCAGCGCGCCGGGCGATACCGAGTTCGTCGTCACGCTGCCCCGAGGTGAGTCACAGGTAACGCACAGCGCCGACAAAACCGCCACGTAGCGCGGGTTGTGAGGATCGATCAGGTGACCGCCGTACTGCCCGAGGTAGCTGTGCCCGTGCCCGCATCGACCGCCCGCCGGATCGCGGTGAGGGAACGCGCCGCCCTGGCGGTGCTCCTTGCCGGGACGGCGGTGCTGTACCTGTGGAACCTGTCGATCAGCGGGTGGGCCAACGGCTTCTACTCCGCTGCGGTGCAGGCCGGCGCGAGCGACTGGACCGCCATGCTGTTCGGATCCAGCGACGCCGCCAACGCCATCACCGTCGACAAGACCCCGGCGGCGCTCTGGCTGATGGACATCTCGGTGCGGCTGTTCGGCTTGCACCCGTGGAGTGTGCTGCTGCCTCAAGCCCTCGAAGGCATAGCCGCGGTGGGCTTCTTGTACGCCGCGGTGCGCCGGGCTGCCGGGCCCGGTGCCGCTCTGCTGGCCGGTGCGATCCTGGCGCTGACCCCCGCGGCGGCCCTGATCTTCCGGTTCAACAACCCCGACGCGCTACTGGTGCTGTTGCTGGTGGTGGGCGCGTATTGCGTGCAGCGGGCATGCGAGCCGGGCAGCAGCCGCTGGTGGATGGTCGCGGTGGGCGTGGCCGCCGGGTTCGCGTTCCTGGCCAAGATGCTGCAGGCGTTCCTGGTGCTGCCGGCTTTCGCCGCGGCCTATCTGATCTGTGCGGCCGCCCCGCTGCGCACCCGGCTGTGGCGCCTGGTCGGGGGCATCGTGGCCCTGGTGCTGTCCGGCGGCTGGTACTTACTGCTGGTCGAACTGTGGCCGTCCGCGTCCCGGCCCTATATCGGGGGCTCCCAACACGACAGCATCATCGAACTGGCGCTGGGCTACAACGGCCTGGGCCGGTTGACCGGTGACGAGGTCGGCGGACTGGGCAACATGAACCACGATGTGGGCTGGGGCCGGCTGCTGGGCTCCCAGATGGGCACCCATATCGCGTGGCTGCTGCCCGCCGCGCTGGTCTGCCTGGGCGCCGGCCTGGTGTTGACCCGGCGTGCACCCCGCACCGATGCCACGCGCGCCGCCCTGATCTTGTGGGGTGGCTGGCTGGTGGTGACGGCCATGGTGTTCAGCTACGCGAACGGCATCCTGCACCCCTACTACACGGTGGCGCTCGCGCCCGCCATCGGTGCGTGCGTGGGCATCGGGGTGAGCATGTTGTGGCAGCGGCGATCCGACCTGAGATGTGCGACTGCGCTGGCCGGCACGGTGCTCGTCACCGCGGTGCTGGCGGCGGTGCTGCTGGGCCGGCAAGCCGACTGGATGCCGTGGCTGCGCGCGGTCGTGGCGGTCGCCGGGATCGGCGCTGCGGTGCTGATCCTGGTGTCCGGCCGGCTGCCACGAGCGGTGGCCGGCGTCGCCGCTGCGCTGGCGGTGACGGCCTGCCTGGCCGGCCCCGGGGCATACGCCGTCGCCACCGCGGCCGGCCCGCACAGCGGGGCCATCCCCTCGGTGGGGCCGGGGCGCGGCTTCGGTGGCGGTTTCGGTGCTGGTGGGGGCGGCCCGTTCGACACTCCCACCCCCAAACCCGCGCTGACGGCCCTGTTGAGCGCCAACGCCGACGATTACACCTGGGTGGCCGCCACCGTCGGCTCCACCAACGCGGCCGGCTATCAACTGGCCACCGGTGCGCCCGTGATGGCGGTCGGCGGTTTCAACGGCACCGATCCGGCGCCGACCCTGCAGGAGTTCCAGAAACTGGTGTCGGACAAGAAGATTCACTACTTCATCCACGCCGTGATGATGGGCAACTGGCGGTCCGAGACCAGCGGCAGCCGGGAGGCTGCGGATATCGCGTCCTGGGTGCAGAGCCACTTCACCGCGGTGCCCGTGGCCGGTGTGACGGTCTACGACCTGACCGCTCCGCCGCATTCATAGGTTTCGCATAGCTTGCGCCCACGGCCGACACACCCCGACACCCAAGTATGGACTCATGACAGACATCGCCTTCGCCGCGCGGCCCAACGCCGTACAGGTCGCTCGCTCGCTCGCCGTTCCGGTGGTCGACGTGGTGGTGCCGGTGTACAACGAACAGGCGGCGCTGGCCAACTCGGTCCGTCGGTTGCACCGTCACCTGCAGGAGAACTTCCCCTATCCGGTGCGCATCACCATCGCCGACAACGCCAGCATCGACGACACCCCGCGGATCGCCGCCGAGCTGGCCGCCGAACTCGACGAGGTACGGGTGGTCCGGCTGGAGCAGAAGGGCCGCGGCCGTGCCCTGCACCAGGTGTGGTCGCAGTCCGATTCGCCGGTGCTGGCCTATATGGACGTCGACCTGTCCACCGACCTGGCCGCACTGGCTCCCCTGGTGGCTCCGCTCATCTCCGGTCATTCCGACCTGGCGATCGGCACCCGCCTGGCCCGCAACGCACGCGTGGTGCGCGGCCCCAAGCGCGAGATCATCTCCCGCTGCTACAACCTGATCCTGAAGTCCACCCTGGCGGCCGGCTTCTCCGACGCCCAGTGCGGCTTCAAGGCGATCCGCGCCGACGTGGCCCGCGAGCTGCTGCCCTATGTCGAGGACACCGGATGGTTCTTCGACACCGAGCTGCTGGTGCTGGCCGAGCGCACCGGCCTGCGCATCCACGAGGTGCCGGTGGACTGGGTGGACGACCCCGACAGCCGGGTCGACATCATCGCCACCGCGACCGCCGACCTGAAAGGGGTGGGCCGCTTGCTGCGCGGTTTCGCCAACGGCTCCATCCCGATCAATACCATTGCCGCCCAGCTGGGTTCACGCCGTGCCGCGGCACCGCGCTCGCTGCTGCGCCAGGTGGTGCGGTTCGGCACGGTCGGTGTCGCCTCCACCATCGCCTACCTGCTGCTGTTCATGGCGCTGCACGCCTCGATCGGCGCCCAGGCCGCCAATCTGGTGGCGCTGCTGGTGACCGCGGTCGCCAACACCGCCGCCAATCGCCGTTTCACCTTCGGGGTGCGCGGCGCCGGCGCGGCGCGGCATCAGTTCGAGGGCCTGATCGTGTTCGGCATCGCGCTGGCCATCACCAGCGGATCGCTGGCCGGGTTGCACGCCTTCGTCGGACAGCCACACAAGCTGGTCGAACTGACCGTCCTGGTGCTGGCCAATCTGGTGGCCACCGCGGTCCGCTTCGTGCTGCTGCGCGGCTGGGTGTTTCATCCGCGCCGTGCCTCCTGAACGAGATACCGATACCCGAAGGACTGAGATGACTGTGACCGATTCCCGGCAGGCGGATGCCGAAGCGGCGGGGAAGATCGCCATCAACACGGCCCCCGGCACGCGCGGCAGGGGAGCCCGGCTGCTGCTGGGTGATGGGACGCAGGCCCCCTGGGAACGGCCCGGGCTGCTGGCCCTGCTGGCCACCACCGCGGTGCTCTATCTCTGGGGCCTCGGTTCCAACGGCTGGGCCAACAGCTACTACGCCGCCGCGGCGCAGGCCGGCACGCAGTCGTGGAAAGCGTTGTTGTTCGGCTCCTTTGACGCAGGCAACGCCATCACGGTGGACAAGCCGCCCGCGGCGATGTGGGTGATGGGGCTGTCGGGCAGACTGTTCGGATTCAGCGAGTTCACCATGTTGCTGCCACAGGCCCTGATGGGTGTGGCCGCGGTGGCGGTGCTCTACGCGACGGTGCGGCGATGCAGCGGGCCGGGTGCGGGTCTGATCGCCGGCACCGCGCTGGCCCTGACCCCGGTGGCGACGTCGATGTTCCGCTACAACAATCCCGACGCGCTGCTGGTGCTGCTGCTGGTGATCGCGGCGTACTGCACGGTGCGGGCCATCGGCGCGGTTTCGGCGGGCGCCATGACCACATGGATGGCGCTGACCGGCTGCGCTGTCGGTTTCGCGTTCCTGACGAAGATGCTGCAGGCGTTCCTGGTGCTGCCCGGCCTGGGCATCGCCTTCCTGATCGCCGGCGGCGCGACCGTGGGCAAGCGGGTGGGTGCGCTGGCCGTGGGTGTGGTGGCGATGGCGTTCTCCGCCGGTTGGTATATCGCGCTGGTCAGCCTGTGGCCCGCCGATGCCCGGCCCTATATCGCCGGTTCGACCGACAACAGCCTGCTGCAGCTTGCGTTCGGCTACAACGGCATTCAGCGGATCACCGGTAACAATCAGCCCGGTGGCGGTGGACATTTCCCGGGTGGGCCCGGCGGCGAAGGTGGCCGCAACGTGTTCTTCGGCGGCCAGCCGGGGATCGGCCGGTTGTTCAACGACTTCATGGGCACCGAGGTGTCCTGGCTGCTGCCCGCCGCGCTGATCGGGCTGGCCGCCGGGCTGTGGTTCACCCGGCGCAGTCCGCGCACCGGTAAGGTCCGTGCCAGCCTGATCCTCTGGGGCGGTTGGTTGTTCGTCACCGGTGCGGTGTTCAGCTATATGGACGGCACCGTGCACCCGTACTACGCGGTGGCGCTGGCCCCGGCGGTGGCCGCGCTGTTGGGTATCGCGGTGGCCGAGCTGTGGCATGGGCGGCAGTTCCTGGCCCCGAGGCTGGTGCTGACGGTCATGCTGGCCGGCACCGGGGTGTGGACCTTCATCCTGCTCAACCGCACCCCCGACTGGTTCCCCGCGCTGCGCTGGGTCATCCTGATCGGCTCGGTCCTGGTGGCCGCGGTGCTGGCGGTGGGCGCGCACAAGCTGGGCAAGGCCACCCTGGTGGTGGCCGCGGCGGCCCTGCTGCTCGGCTTCGCCGGTAGTGCGGCGTATTCCATCGCGACGGTGGCAGGCACGCATTCCGGTGGGCCGATGCCGAGTTCGGGCCCGGCCCGCGCCGGCGGCGACTTCCCCTTCGGTCCGCCCGGGGACCGGGACAAGAAGACCGATGACGCCGCGCTGGAGAAGCTGATCACCGGGCTCGACAACCGTTGGGCCGCAGCGACGATCGGCTCGATGCAGGCCGGCGGTCTGGAACTGAGAACCGGAGCGTCGATCATGTCCATCGGTGGATTCGCCGGTGGTGACAATTCGCCCACGCTGGAGCAGTTCCAGCATGACGTGACCGACGGCCAGGTGCGGTACTTCATCGTCGGCGACCGCGGCCCGGGCGGGCACGGCGGACCGGGTTCGGACAGTCACAGCGCGGGTGCCCAGATCTCGGCGTGGGTGCAGCAGCACTACACCAAGCTCGATGTGGGTGGCACCACTGTCTACGACTTGAGTAAACCGGTCGCCTGATCTCCTGGCGTGCTGGATTCACGGTGATTCCGACCGGTGCCCTCGACGTCGACCGTTGTTAGCGTCCGGCATATGTCTGTCACCGATCAACTGCTGCGCAACAACGAGGAATACGCCAAGACGTTCAGCAGCCCCGAGAAGTCGAGGCCGTTGCCGCTGCCACCGAGCAAGCATGTCGCCGTGCTCGCCTGCATGGACGCCCGCTTGGACGTCTACCGTGTCCTCGGATTGGGCGAGGGTGAGGCACACGTCATCCGCAATGCCGGCGGGGTGGTCACCGATGACGAGATCCGCTCGCTGGCGATCAGCCAGCGACTGCTCGGTACCAGGGAGATCATCTTGATCCACCACACCGATTGCGGCATGTTGACCTTCACCGACGACGACTTCAAGCGCGGCATCCAGGACGAAATCGGCCTCAAACCCGAATGGGCCGCCGAAGCGTTCCCCGATGTGGCCGAGGATGTGCGCCAGTCACTGCGCCGGATCGAGGCCAGCCCGTTCGTCACCAAGCACGAATCGTTGCGCGGCTTCGTCTTCGATGTCGCGACGGGCCGCCTCGAGGAGGTGACTCTCTAGCCGGCGCCCGCCGCTCACCTGGTGGTGAATTCAGCCCGGGCCAGCGCCGTGAGTGCCGCGGCGGTGCGGTCGCAGAAGGCGTCGTGGTCGGCCAGGCCGCGGGTCATCGCCCGCACCACGGTGGTGGCGACCAGTAGGTCGAACACGGTGTCGGCGCGTTCGGCGTCGCCGTCGAGCAGTTCGGTCATCAGCGCTCGGACGTCGGCCTCGGCGCGCAGCACCAGTCGTTCGTAGATCGATTCGTCGCGGTGATATGCCGTGAGCAGTCCTGGCAGCGCGGCGCGCGGCACGGGGTCGGCCAGCCAGGTCAAGAACATCGCCACCCAGCCGCGCAGATCGGCGTACAGGTCACCGGTGGTGGCGGGCACCGGGACCGGGCTGGTGTGCCCGAATGCGGCGTCCTCCACCAAGGCTTCCTTCGTCGGCCAGCGTCGGTACAGAGTGGGTGCGCCGACCCCGGCGCGTTTGGCGATGGCGACCATCGTGGTGCCCTGGTAGCCCGCCTCTACCAGCAGTTCGCGGGTGGCCTGCAGCACGGCCACATCCTTGGCCGGATCCCGGGGACGCCCTGCTGCGGTGGTCATGCCCAAAAACCTAGCCCGTTCCGGAACAGCCTGTTACGTTACGACCTATAACGTAATTAGTGGAAGGCGCGCCGATGCTCACCCCGCACGATGAACTCCTCTGTCATCAACTGCCCACCACCTTCGACCACGTCTCGCAGTCGGACCTGCGCTGGACCGAGCGGATCGTCATGTACGGCTTCGATCGCTCGGGTGATGTCAACGTGATGACCGGTATGGCCCGCTACCCCAACCGCAACGTGACCGACGCCTACGCGATGATCACCCGCCGGGGCGGGAAGGCCCGGGTGGTGCGGATGTCCAGCGAGCTGAATCCCCAGACCGATGCTCTGGGAACGTATTCCGTCGGACCGTTCACGTACTCGGTGGAGGAGCCGCTGCGCACCGTACGCGCCCAGCTGGCACCCAACGAGCAGGGGGTCAGCCTCGATCTGCGGCTGCGCGGACAGTTTCCCGCCTACGAGCAGACCCCGGCCTTCCATCGCAGTCGTGGCCGGGTCAGCGAGGACGCGCGGCGGTTCTACCAGAACGGCGAGCTGGAGGGCTGGATCGAAATCGACGGCGAGCGCATCGAGATCGACCCGCAACGATGGTGGTTCGGTCGGGACCACTCGTGGGGTGTGCGAAACGGCCCGGGCGGTGGCAGCCTCTTCGAGGGGGCCAACCTGCAACCCCCCGAGATCCCCGACGGCACCCTCTATTACATGGGCATCTTCGAATTCGACGACGAGCTGGTGCATTTCGCGCAGCGCGAGACCAGCACGGGGGAGCGCTGGCAGTTCGAGGGCGAGATCCTGCACCCGATCGAGACCGGTCGGCCCGCCGGTTCCATCATCGATGTCGAGCATGATCTGAGATTCCGCGATGACCTGCGGGTGATCAGTGGCGGCACCTTCACCGTGCACCGCGCCGACCGCACCACCAGCACCATCGAGGTCAGCCCGATCACCGACTTCTGGCCCGGCCTGGCCGGCTATATGGAGGTCGACGGGTACGCGTCCGGGCATTGGCGCGGAACGGATTTCCTCGACGGGTTCACCGCCGACACCAACGATCTCGACGTCGTCAGGCCGGTCAGCCTGCTGTCCGAGACGCTGTGCCGGGTGACCATGGCCGGTAAGACCGGGTACGGCCTGGTGGAGATGGTCTTTGTCGGCGCATACCCGCGTTATGGATACACGGGATGGTGAGGATGCCGGTTGCGGATCTGCCCGCCGCACTCGAGCACCTGGTGCGGCGGCACATCCCCGGCGCGGGGAACGCGCGGATCATCAACTGGGCGCCCAGTCCGGGCGGATTCTCCACCGAGACCTACCTCTTCGACGTCACGGACCTGGACGGCGCCGCCCCGCTGGGGCTGGTCTTTCGCCGTCCGCCGGAATTCCAGATCCTGCCCGGTTACGACCTGCGCCGGCAGTACCTCGTCATGGAACGCCTTGCGCCATCGCCGGTTCCGGTGCCGTCGGTGCGTTGGATCGACCCCCGTGGCGACGCGTTGGGAAGCCCGTATCTGGTGATGGACCGCATCGACGATATCGTCGGCGTCAGCGATGTGCCGCCCTATCACGGAGCGGGGATCTTCGCCGAGACCGACGATGCCGGCCGTGCCGCGCTGTGGAACGGCTGCGTCGACATGATTGCGGCGGTGCACCGCGTCGATGTGCAGGCCCACCGACTGGGGTTCCTCGGACCGCCCGCGCCCGCGGATCTGGTCGGGTTTCTGCGGTACGCCCTGAAGTGGGCGTACGCCGACGCGCCACTGCACCCGACCTTCACCCGTGCACTGGGCTGGCTCGAAGCACACCTCTACGAGCCGGAACGGGTGGGTCTGTGCTGGGGAGACGCCCGGATGTCGAATGTGCTGTACCGGCCCGACCTGACCCCGAAGGCGGTGCTGGACTGGGAAATCGCCTACCTGGGCGATCAGGCCGCCGATATCAGCTGGCTGCTGATGACCGACTGGGTGAGCAGTCCGCTGCCCGACAACATGTCCGCCGTGGGCACCCCCACCCGAGAGGAAACCGTCGACCGGTACGAACACGCGGTCGGGCGCCGGATCGGCAACCTCGCCTTCACCGATGTCACCGCTCCGCTGCTGCTCGCCGTGGCGCTGGTGCGGCTGAACCGCCGCTTCGCCGTCGACGGGCTGGACCTGGCCGACATCTGTGCCCGACGGATCGACTTTGTCCTGAACAACTGAACTCACTACCTTTTCGGTGTGGGTGCACCTGAAAGTCCGCCGTTTCCCCGGAGCATGGCGCTCCTGGTCGCCGGTGCGTTCTTCATGGAGATCCTGGACGCCAGCATCCTGACACCGGCGATCCCCGCGATGGCCGCCCAATTCGGGGTCGGTGCCATCGATGTCAACGTGGCGATCACCGCCTACCTGGTCACCGTCGCCGTGCTCATCCCGGCCAGCGGTTGGATGGCCGACCGCTTCGGTATCCGGCGGGTGTTCATCGCCGCCATCGCGATCTTCACGCTGGCCTCGGTGGGCTGCGCGCTGAGCGCGTCGCTGCCCATGCTGGTCGGGATGCGGATTGCCCAGGGCGTCGGCGGAGCCATGATGGTGCCGGTCGGCCGGCTGGCCGTGTTGCGGTTCAGTGGCAAGGCCGACTTGGTGCGGGCGATCGCGCTGCTGACCTGGCCGGCACTCGCGGCTCCGGTGCTGGCTCCGGTGCTCGGCGGCGCGATCGCGACCGTCGGCAACTGGCGGTGGATCTTCCTGGTCAACATTCCGCTCGGCGTCATCGGGCTCATCTTGGCGTTCAAGCTGATTCGGGGTGACCCCGCGCCGGCGCGCACACCGCTGGACTGGCCGGGCATCCTGCTGCTGGGCGGCGGTATCGCCGCGGCGCTCATCGGCCTGGAACACATCCGGGTCGACGGCACCGACTGGCTGCTGGTCGGCGGGTGCGGTGTGGCCGCGCTGGCGCTTCTGATCGCGGCGGTCTGGCATCTGCTGCGCACCGAGGCGCCGCTGGTGGCGCTCCGGGTGCTGAAGGTACGGACGCTGCGGATCACGGTGTCGGCGGGATCGCTGTACCGGATGGTCATCACGGCGGTGCCGTTCCTCCTGCCGTTGCAGTTCCAGCTCGAGTTCGGTTGGACTCCGTTCGCGGCGGGTCTGATGGTGGCCGCGCTCTTCGCGGGCAATCTCACCATCAAACCGGCGACCACACCGTTGATGCGTAGATTCGGCATCCGCACCGTGCTGCTGGTCAACGGGCTCGCCTCGGTGGGCTGTTTCGGTCTGCTGGCGGCGCTTAGGCCGGGTGTGCCGGTGGCGCTCATCGCGGCGGTGCTCTACCTCAGCGGTGCGCTGCGATCGGTCGGGTTCACGGCCTACAACAGCCTGGCGTTCTCCGACGTCGACGGGGACCGACTCACGCATGCCAACACGCTCAACGCGGCGGTGCAGGAACTGGCGGCCGGCCTGGGTATCGCGCTGGCGGCCCTGCTGCTGAGTCAGTTGACCTCCTACTCGCTGACGTACCTGGTGTTCGGCGCGTTGATGGCGGTGACGCTGGTGGAGTCGTTGCGGTTGCCGGGCAATGCCGGCGCGCACGTCAGTGGCGCCGGCTGATCTGCGCACCTTCGCGGCACAGCAACCGCGCAGAAACATTGACACTGTCCCGGTGCACCCGTTAGATTCCGGGTTATGTCTGCAATCTTGGTCATCTCTACCAACTTTATGGAGATGCGATGAGTGCCCCCACCGACCTGGACCCGGCCGCGGCCCGATATGAGTTGAGCCACTTGCGCGCGCTGGAGGCCGAGGCCATCCACATCATCCGCGAGGTGGCCGCCGAGTTCGAGAAGCCCGTCCTGCTGTTCTCCGGTGGCAAGGACTCGATCGTCATGCTGCACCTGGCCATCAAGGCGTTCGCGCCCGGCCGGCTGCCGTTCCCGGTCATGCACGTCGACACCGGCCACAACTTCGACGAGGTGCTGGCTGCCCGCGACGAGCTGGTCGCCCAGCACGGGGTGCGCCTCGTCGTCGCCAAGGTGCAGGACGATATCGACGCCGGCCGCGTCGTCGAGACCATCCCGTCGCGCAATCCGATGCAGACGTTCACGCTGCTGCGCGCCATCCGGGAGAACAAATTCGATGCCGCCTTCGGTGGCGCGCGGCGCGATGAGGAGAAGGCCCGCGCCAAGGAGCGGGTGTTCAGCTTCCGCGACGAGTTCGGGCAGTGGGATCCGAAAGCGCAGCGACCGGAACTGTGGAACCTGTACAACGGCCGTCACCACAAGGGCGAGCACATCCGTGCGTTCCCCATCTCGAACTGGACCGAGTTCGACATCTGGTCCTATATCGGGGCCGAGAAGATCACGCTGCCGTCCATCTACTACGCGCACCAGCGCCAGGTGTTCGAACGTGACGGGATGCTGCTGGCGGTGCACAAGTTCCTGCAGCCACGCAAGGACGAGCCGGTCGTCGAGAAGACCGTGCGGTTCCGCACCGTCGGTGATGTCACCTGCACCGGGTGCGTGGAATCGTTGGCGGGCACCGTTTCCGAGGTGATCGCCGAGACCGCGGTGTCCCGTCTCACCGAACGTGGCGCGACCCGCGCCGACGACCGCATCTCCGAAGCAGGTATGGAAGATCGCAAGCGCGAGGGGTATTTCTGATATGGCAACGCTTCTTCGCATCGCCACCGCCGGCTCCGTCGACGACGGTAAGTCGACGCTGATCGGCCGGCTGCTGTTCGACTCCAAGGCCGTCATGGAGGACCAGCTCGCGGCCGTCGAGCGCACCTCCAAGGAACGCGGAAACGATTACACCGACCTGGCTTTGGTGACCGACGGCCTGCGCGCCGAGCGGGAGCAGGGCATCACCATCGATGTCGCCTACCGCTACTTCGCCACCGCCAAGCGCAAATTCATCATCGCCGACACCCCCGGGCACGTGCAGTACACCCGCAACATGGTGACCGGCGCCTCCACGGCGCAGCTGGTGATCGTGCTGGTCGATGCGAGGCACGGGTTGCTGGAGCAGTCTCGCCGGCACGCCTTCCTGGCCTCGCTGCTGGGCATCCAGCACATCGTGCTGGCCGTCAACAAGATGGACCTGGTGGACTGGGATGAGCAGCGGTTCAACAAGATCCGCGACGACTTCCACGAGTTCGCGGCGCGCCTGGACATTCACGATGTCACCAGCATCCCGCTGTCGGCGCTCAACGGCGACAATGTCGTCACCAAATCCGATGTGGCGCCCTGGTATGAGGGTCCGGCACTGCTGAACCATCTCGAAGAGGTTTACGTCGCCGGTGACCGCAACCTGGTCGACGTCCGCTTCCCGGTGCAGTACGTGATCCGGCCGCAGACCCGCGAGCACGCGGATCACCGCAGCTACGCGGGCACCATCGCCGGTGGTGTCATGCGTCCCGGTGACGAGGTCGTCGTTCTGCCGGCCGGGAAAACCAGTCGCATCACCGAGATCTCGGGTCCGTCCGGTCCGGTGGACGAGGCCTTCACCTCGATGGCGGTGTCGATCAGCCTCGCCGACGACATCGACATCTCGCGGGGCGACATGATCGCCAGGCCCAACAACCAGCCCGATGTCACGAGTGAGTTCGACGCCACCGTGTGCTGGATGGCCGATGCGGCGGCGCTGGAACCGGGCCGTGACTACCTCATCAAGCACACCACCCGCACCACCCGGGTGAAGGTGACCGCACTGGACTACCGGCTGGACGTGAACACCCTGCATCGCGACAAGAGCGCGACGGCGTTGAAGCTCAACGAACTCGGCCGGGTCACGCTGCGCACCCAGGTTCCGCTGTTGCTCGACGAGTACTCGCGCAACGCGGCCACCGGGTCGTTCATCCTCATCGACCCGGACACCAACAGCACCGTGGCCGCCGGCATGGTGCGCGCCACCGCGCCCGCGGCCACCCGCGCGGCCAGCCCGAACGCGGTGCGCCACCAGAACCTGGTGACCGCGGCCGATCGGCTGTCGAAGGGTTCGACGGTGTGGTTCACCGGGCTGTCGGGTTCCGGAAAGTCCTCGGTCGCCATGCTTGTCGAGCAGAAGCTGCTGGCCGCCGGCCGGCCGGCCTATGTGCTCGACGGTGACAATCTGCGGCATGGCCTCAACGCCGATCTTGGATTCTCCATGGACGATCGGGCCGAGAACCTGCGCCGGCTCGCACACATCGCGACGCTGCTCGCCGATTCGGGCCAGATCGTGCTGGTGCCCGCCATCAGCCCGCTGGCCGAGCATCGCGAGCTGGCCCGCCGGGTGCACGCCGAACGCGGATACGACTTCTTCGAGGTGTTCTGCGACACCCCGTTGGCCGACTGCGAGCGGCGTGATCCGAAGGGTCTCTACGCTAAAGCTCGCCGTGGTGAAATCACCCACTTCACCGGTATCGACAGTCCCTACCAGCGGCCGAAGGACCCGGATCTGCGGCTGACGCCCGACTACACCCCGGACGAACTGGCGCAACAGGTGATCGACCTGTTAGGTAAGCGGGCATGAGTCAATCCGATCACGAGCTGGCCGCGCAGCTGGCCACCGAGGCCGGCCGGCTGCTGCTCGGTGTGCGCAGTGACCTCGCCGACGGCAGCGAAGCGGAACGGAAGGCCGCCGGGGACAAGCGGTCTCATGACTTCCTGGTCGCCGCGTTGGCCCGGCACAGGCCTGCCGACGTGGTGCTCTCCGAAGAGGGTGCCGACGACAAGGCCCGGCTGACCGCCGATCGGGTCTGGATCGTCGACCCGCTCGACGGCACCCGGGAGTTCTCCGAACTGGGTCGCGAGGACTGGGCCGTGCATGTCGCGCTGTGGCAGGCCGGCGACCTGGTGGCCGGTGCGGTCGCGCTGCCGGCCCAGGGTGTCACGCTGGCCACCCCGACGGTGGCCGCCCCGCCCGCCGCCCCGGACGTTGCGCGCATCGTGGTCTCGCGGACCCGGCCGCCCGCCGTGGCGCTCGCCGTCCGCGACGCCCTCGGCGGCGTCCTGGTCGAATTGGGTTCGGCCGGAGCGAAAGTGGCGTCCGTGGTACAAGGCATCTCGGATGTGTACGTACACGCCGGCGGGCAGTACGAGTGGGATTCCGCGGCACCGGTCGCCGTGGCACGCGCTGCGGGCCTGCACACCTCGCGGATCGACGGCTCGCCGCTGGTCTACAACCAGGACAACGTGCGCCTGCCCGATCTGGTGGTGTGCCGGCCGGAGCTCGCCGCCGCGGTGCTGGCGGTCACGGCAGGCTGACCTCAGCTGTCCCGCCGCGGCCGGTCACACGGTGGCTCGGATCGCTCGGGCTGCGTGCACGGAGCTGATCGCGCTCGACCCCTCGCCGACGGCCGCGGCAACCCGTTTGATCGAGCCGGCCCGCACGTCGCCGACCGCCATGATGGCCGGGACGCTCGTTTCGAACGGAAGCGGCCGCCGACCGAGTGCGGCCCATTCGGGTCCCAGCGAGTCGGCGGGTATCTGGGCATCGGTGAGGATGAAGCCGCGATCGTCGAGCGCGACACCGGTGAGCCAGTCGGTGGCCGGGGCGGCGCCGATGAAACAGAACAGCCCGACACAATCGCGCTCGGTGCGGATCACCTGCCCGTCGCTGCGGTTCGAGGTGGTCGTGATCGCGGTGAGGTGGTCGGCCCCGGCCAGCCCGGTCACCTCGGTGCGGGTGTGCACGGTGATCCTGGGGTGCGCCACGATGCGTTCGGCGAGGTACGCCGACATGCTCGCCGTCAGCGATGAACTTCGGACGCAGATATCGACCGCACTCCCGCGGTCGGCGAGGAACAGCGCTGCTTGACCGGCCGAGTTGGCGCCGCCGACGACCGTGACCGGCGCATCGGTACACCGGCGGGCCTCCAGTTCTGTTGCCGCATAGTAGATTCCGGCACCTTCGAAGTCGGTCCACCGTTCGATCGGCAATGAGCGATAGCGCGCGCCGGTGGCGATGACGACCGCACCCGTGGTGATGACGGTGGCATCGGCCAGGTGTACCTCGATCCGCCCCGCGGTGGCCTGCACGCCGACCACCCGGCGCGGCGAGTCGATACGAGCTCCGAACTTCTGCGCCTGGATGGTGGCCCGCCCGGTGAGTTCGGCACCGCTGAGACCGGAGGTGAATCCCAGGTAGTTCTCGATACGCGAACTGTTGGCGGCTTGGCCGCCGGGCGCGACCGAATCCAGGACCAGGGTGCGCAACCCTTCAGACGCCCCGTACACCGCCGCGCCCAGGCCCGCCGGTCCCGCGCCGATGACCACCACGTCGACGTCGCCGCTCTCGAATGCGCCACCGGCCAGGCCGAACGCCTGCGCGAGCCGTTCGGGGGTGGCCTGCCGAATCACGGATTCGGCGGTGACGACCGCCGGCAGGTCGGCGGCGGACAGGCCGGTGCCATGCGCCAGGCGAGCGCCGGCCGCGGAGCGGAAATCGGTCCATGTGAAAGGCAACTGCAGGCGGTCGAGATAGGTGTGCAGGGCAAGGGTATGCGCCGACGGTGCACCGGCAAGGATCTCGACGGTGCCGGCCTGGCGGGTCAGCAGATTCTGGCGCCGCGCCACCAGGGACCGCAGAATGACATCGGAGAGATCCGGTTGCTCATCCATCAGGCGGCGGAATTCGCGCGGATCGATCCGCACGATGGTGCCCGCGGTGGCGACGCGGGCATCGAAATAGGTGGCCTGCCCGGTCAGCAGGTTCAGCTCCCCGGTGAACTGCCGGGGACCGTAGTGCGCCACCAGCATTTCCGCGCTGTCGGCAGTGGCGCGGCGGACCACCTCCACGGTGCCGGCTTCCACGACGATCATGTCGCATCCGGCCTGGCCGGCCTGGAACAGGGTCTCGCCCGAGCGGACGTCGTGTCGGGTGCCGTAGGAGGTCAGGACATCCCACTGACCGTCGGTGAGCGGTGGTGCGGCGGGGTTGACACCCGATGTCGCCGAACAGCCCAGGGCCAGCGCCAACAACGAGGTGGCCTGCCGCAGAGCGGCTTTCGCCGACTCGGTCTCGGCCAGCGAATCGAGGGCGACGAAGTCGTGGACCGTGCCGCCGTAGCGGACCGACGTCGTGGGCACGTCCGCCTGTCGGAGCAGGGCGGCCAGGGCCTCGCCCTCATCGCGGACCGGGTCGGCCTCGGCGGTGATGATCAGCGTCGGGGGCAGGCCGGCGAAGTGTGCGGGATGCGCACCGGCTCCCCAGGTCTCCGGGGTCGGCCGATCCGCGCTGTATTGCCGCCACCATTGCCCTGCGGTGGCGCTGGACAGCAGGTAACCGTCGGCGAACAGCCGGTGCGACGGCGTGTCGCGGCCCGGGTCGGTGAGGGGGCAGAAGGCCGCGAGGAACCTGAGCGCGAACTCGTTGCGCTGTACCGACATCAGGGCGACCGAGATCGCCAGGGTGGCGCCCGCGGAGTCACCGGCAATCGCCATCCGGGTGGGGTCGATGCCGTGGGCGGCACCGTGCGCGAGCACCCAACGGCATACCTCGTAGATCTGCTCGACGGTCCGGGGATACCTGGCGCTCCAGACGGAACCGTAGTCCGGGCAGACCACCGTGGCGCCGGTCTGCAGGACCAGCTGCTGCACCAACCGGTCTCGTGAGCCCGCGGCTTCGGGGAAGAGGTCGCCGCCGCGGAGAAAGACGATGGCGGGGACGGGGTCGGTGATCGCCGTCGGCCTGACGAGGCGCACCTTGATGACCCCCAGGTCTTCGCAGTCGACGATCGTCCACTCCTCGTGGTCGGTGTCGACGGCGGCGACCGGCCCGGTCATCGGATGCTCTCCTCGGCGGTCAGGTATTGCGGTCCGCCGGGTCCGAGACCGGACTGGCCGGCCAGTCGGATGCCGCCGGCCGCCACCGCCCGCAGATGAGACAGGCGGGCATGTTCCCAGCCGCGTAGCGCGCCGACGGGTAACGCGGAGCCGGGCCGCCAACCGGTGAGCACGGCGGCCAATCCGGCAGCGTCGCCGAACGCCTTCGAGGTTCCCGACGCGGTGTGCGGGCGGACGGTACCTGCCGCGTCACCGATCAATGCGATGTGGTCGGCCGCCATCTGTGCGGACGGAAGGTCGAAGACGGGCTGCAGGAAAACTCTTGACACTCCGATCAATTCGGCGAACTGCGGTGGCAGCTCACGCGCTGCGAGTTCGAGCAGGGCGGCCTGGGACCGCTCGGTGAGCTCGCCGGGCGGCAGGAACTGGTCGAACCGCTGGCCCGACCGCGCGGTCATCAGCTCGGTGAGTCGGGCCGCCGCGGTGTTGACGTAGCAGACCCAGTTCACGCGGCGCGCACCGGCGGCGCGTTGCCCGTCTGCACCCGGCACCAGGTAGCACAGCATCTGCAGGCCGGGGACTGCGAACATGGTGAACCGCTCCGCGAGCAGCGCCAGCAGGTGTTCGGGTACATCCGCCTCGGGTTCCAGCCCCCGGAAGGCCACATATCCGCTGTACTTCAGGTCGTTGCGGCCGGTGAGCAACTGTCGTGTGGTGGAGCCGATCCCGTCGACGCCGACCACGAAATCGCCTGTCGATTCGTGGCTGTCGCCGAATCCCGCGGTCACCCGCCCGGCGTCGAGGCTCAGTTCGGTCAGCGTGCTGTTCATCCGCACACTCTCGCCGCCCAGTGGTTCACGAAGGGCGTGATACAGGGTGTCCCACGCCGTCATCCATTGCGGTGCCGAGTACCGGTGCGGCTCGCCGTGCCGGTGCAACTGTTGGCGTTCGGACAGGGCGACACTGACCGAGGGCACCGACCTGTGGATCTTCGCGAGCAGCTCGGCGACTTCGGGCTGCATGACGATGCCCGCGCCGCGCGGCTGGGTGCGGTCGACGGAGCGTTCGTAGACCGCGATATCGGCTCCGGCCCATCGCATTTCGTGGGCGGCGGCGAGCCCGCCGAGGGAGCCGCCGATGATGAGGCAACGCACGTCAGTGCACCGCCCCTGCGTCGCACTGCAGGTGGGGCTGGTGTGGCATCCCGATCGCCGATCAGAGCTTCAGGAAGTGCAGGAGATCGGCGTTGATGACGTCGGCGTGGGTGGTGGGCATACCGTGCGGGAAGTTGTCGCGATAGGTCTTCAAGGTCCCGTTCTGCAGGAGCGCAGCGGATTTCGGCCCGGACGCGACGTAGGGCACGATCTGGTCGTCCACGCTGTGCATCACCAAGGTGGGGATGGTGATCTTCTTGAGATCCTCGGTGAAGTCGGTCTGCGAGAACGCGACGATCCCGTCATAGTGCGACAGTGCGTCACCCATCATGCCCTGGCGCCACCAGTTTTCGATGATGGCTTCCGACGACTGCACGCCCGGCTTGTCGTAGTTGTAGAACGGCCCTGACGGAAGCGCCCGGTAGAACTCCGAGCGGTTGGCGGCCAACTGGGCCTGCAGGTCGTCGAACACCGATTTGGGCAGGCCTTCGGGGTTGGCCTCGGTCTGCACCATGAGCGGTGGAACTGCACTGATGAGTGCGGCTTTCGCGGCGCGCTGGGCACCGTGGCGCGCCAGGAAGCGGACCACTTCACCACCGCCGGTGGAGTGGCCGACATGGATGGCATCGTGCAGGTCGAGTGCTTCCACCAGGGCAGCCAGGTCATCGGCGTAGTGGTCCAGATCGTGTCCGCCGGGTGTTTGGGTGGAGCGCCCGTGGCCGCGCCGGTCGTGCGCGATGACGCGGTAGCCGTGTGAGAGGAAGAACAACATCTGGTTGTCCCAGTCATCGGAGGACAGCGGCCAGCCGTGGCTGAAGACGATGGGTTGGCCCTGACCCCAGTCCTTGTAGAAGATCTCGGTGCCGTCGGTGGTGGTGATCGTGCTCATGGTCCTGCTCCTCGGTAGGTGGATGGTTACTGGTCGACCGGGTTGATACGGGAGACGATCAGTGGGTCGGCGGGAGTGAAGGGGAAATCCGGCAGGTCGTCGATATGGGTGTCGAAGGCGGCCGCGAGTACGGCGCGCGAGTATGCGCTGGCCGAGGCGCGGTAGCCGATATCCGCGGGGAACGGCTGGTCGAAGAAGATCAGGAAATGCCAGTCGCCCTGGGGGCCGGAGCGCAGCGACTCGGGGGGTTGCTTCAGCTGACCGATGTTCTCGATGTGGTGTGGATAGGCGCGCGGGATGAAGTACACGTCGCCGGTGGTCAGGTTCCAGGTGTCCAGTGTTCCGTCGGGGTTCATGACGGTCATCCGGGCCGCACCGTGTCGGACATACCCCATCTCGGCGGTGACGGGATGCCAGTGCGGTTCGCGCATACTGTCTTCGGTGACACGCAGCGAGTACATCGAGATGTCCTTGAGCGCCGGCCAGTACTGGTCGCGCGCGAAGCGCGCGTTACCGCTGACGTAGTTCAGCCCGGGTTGCTGGGCTTCGATATCGAACTTGTGCGGGTCCTTGAAGTACGCCCCCGACGGCACGACCGGGTCGCCCACGCGGGCGGCCAGTTTGCGGTCGACGGTGGTCCGGCGGATCGTGGCGAAATCCGCGGAAGGCAGGTCATAGGTGTTGCCCAGGACCGCGTCGGAGAAGGCGCCCAACGTGGCGCCGAAGCCGAAGTCCTCGGGGCGTTCGTGGCGGAAGGCGATGATGAATTCGGCCACGTCGTCGCCGATGTTCTCGATGTGGTGCAGGGAGCCGGAGGCGGCGTGGAACATCTGGCCCGCGGTGAGCACGAAGGTGGAGAATCTGCTGCCGTCGTCCAGGATGGAGACGAGGGCGGTACCCGAGACGCAGTAGGTGAGTTCGTCGGCGTTGGCGTGCCAGTGCGGCGTGCGCATGGCGCCGGGGTTCAGCAGCACTCGCTTGATCGACAGGTTCTTCAGGATGGGCAGGTTGTCGGCGGTGATCCGGCGCATCGAACCCAGGTCGTTCTCCTCGACGATCTCACCGTCGTGCAGCGAGGCCGTGTGGATACCGGGGGCGGCGAGCGAGGTCATGCGGTTTCCTCCTGCGTGGTGTTGTCGTTCACTCTCGTCGACCTACCGGCGGTCTGTCATGGATGCTGCCGGTAATCAAGGGGACCGCCAGTGGTACTCCGGTGCTTCCGGTCAGCCACCAATTGCTCGAGTGTCCGTCGGCACCCACGCTCTGGTCATCAGTCGGATGACTGAGGAGTCTCCCGCCTGCGGAAGCCGAGCCGGTGCAGGCGCCCGGGCCTATCATTCGAGGATCACGCGGTCACGATGACCGCGTCTTGGCGACAAGGCGCAACCAGTGAGCTCCCATCAGCACTCCGGCGGGGTGGTCCTCGATCCGGCGACCGCCCGTCTGCTGGCCGCGATGAGAACTCCGCCGACCATGCGTGATCTCGGCCCCGAAGACGGGCGGGTGGCGTTGCGGGAGGCTCAGCAGTCCGGCCTCGATCCGGTCGGCACGGTCGTGCGGTTCCATACCGCGCAGGTGGGACCGTCGGGGCTCACCGGGTTCTGGATCGTGCGCCCGCAGGGAGTGCATGGTCGGCTGCCCGCGGTCTTCTACCTGCACGGCGGCCAGTGGATGTTCGGCGATGCCGACACGCATGCCGACGTGATCGCCGAGTTCGCCCTCAGATGCCGGGTGTCGATGGTGGTACCCGAGTACAGCCGCACCCCGGAGGCGCGTTACCCGGTGGCGCTGGAGGAGTGCTACGCCATGCTGCGGTGGATCCACGCCCACGCCGACGATCTCGAACTGGACGCGAAGGAGTTCGCGATCGCCGGTGACTGTGCGGGCGCGACACTGGCGATCGCGGTGGCGATGTTGACCAAATCCCGCGGCGGGCCGCGCCTTCGGGCGCAACTCGTCTACTACCCGCCCACGGATGCACTGTGCCGCTCCGAATCCCACCGCACGTTCGGCGCGAACTATCTGGTCAGTAGCGACGAACAGGCCTGGTACTGGCAGCAGTATTGCGATGACGACCCCGAATGTCCCACCGTGTCACCGTTGTACGCCGCGGCCGAGGACCTGGCCGGTCTGCCGCCGACGATGGTCGTCACCGCAGAGGCCGATGTGGTTCGCGACGAAGGAGCGGATTTCGCGGCGAAGTTGCGCGCTGCGGGAGTCGACGTGACGGCGTTGCGTTACCTGGGTACCGTGCACGATTTCGTCGTACTCAAGCAGCTCGCCGACACGCCGCCCACCCGGGCTGCCATCGAACAGGGAGCCTGGTTCCTCACCGAGGCGTTGTGGCGATGACAGTGGTGCACAGTGCGCCGCGTCTCATCGGTCGAGACTGCGTCGTCGCCACACTTTCGGCGGTGGTGAATCACGCGCCCGGAGCGCCACCGGCGCTGCTGGTCATCGGGCAGGCGGGGATCGGCAAGACCGCGTTGCTGCGCCGCGCAGCTGCCGGCGCCGATGACGGTGTGCAGGTGCTGTGGCTTGCCGGGGCGTCGAGTTCGCCCGGGCATGTGCGGTTGGCCACGGTGCTGTGGCCGTTTCGCCACCACTGCGAGCAGTTGCCGTGGGGCCTGCAGCGGGTACTGCGCGATCTGTTCGACGGCGGCGGGACGCCACACGCCTATGCGGCGCCGCTGGCCGACGCGGTGGTGGCGTTGCTGGAGGCCGCCGCTGCGCCGATCGTGCTGCTGGTCGACGATATCGACCAATTGGGAAGCGACGCAGGCGAATTTCTCTTCGCCGTGGTCGCGCAGCTGGCGGGGACACGGGTCCGGGCACTGTTCACCGCGCGTCGCCGCGACGTGCTCGGCGGTGTGGCAAGGTCCATCGACAGCATCGACGTGCCACCGCTTTCGGCGGCGTCTTCGGCAGAACTCCTGGACGCGCAACCAGACCAACCGGATCGCAGCGTGCGCGGCGAGGTCATCCGCTGGTCGCGTGGCAATCCGCTGGCGTTGATCGAGTACGCCCGGGCCTATGGCCGCAACAAGACCAGGACGTTCCACGGCGCCACCATGAGCGAACTGGCCGGGTACCATCCGGTCTTCGTCAATCAAATCGCCGGGCTGCCCGCCGACACCCGAAAGCTGCTGCTGGTGGCGGCGGCGGCCACCGGGTACGAGAGCATCGATGCGATCACCCGGGCCGCCGGCCACGCCGACGACTTTGTCCACTGGCAACCCGCCCGCGCCGCCGGCATCGTCGAATTCACCGACGACCGGCGCGTGATCTTCGCCAACGCGATGATCCGGTCGGCGGCATACGCCGCCGGCGACCTGGGCATGCAGCGGGCCGCCCACGTGGCGCTGGCCGCCACCCCAGGGCTGACGGAGAGTCTGCGGGCGTGGCATCTCGCCGCCGCCGCACCCGGGCCGGATGAGGAGATTGCCCAGGCGCTGGAACAGTCGGCCACCATATCATCTTGTCCGGGAACGGAATTGGAGCTGGCACGCGCGCTGCAACGGGCGGCCGAGATGAGTCCGCAGCGCGGTGACGCGGCTCGCCGCTACGCGCAGGCCGCCAGTGCGGCCAACTTCGGGGGCGACCCCGGCTGGGCCATGGCGCTCACCGATGTGCCGCTGCGGGAGGCCCAGGATGCCGATGTCGCCGGGTTCGCCGCGCTGACTCGTGCCTCCACGCTGCTGCAATACGCGCGTCCCACCGAAGCGGTCGACACCGTGCGGTCCGTCCTCGATGGCCGGCGCCCCGTCGACCGGCACCTGGAGTTGGCGCTGCTGTACGCGGCGGCGGGCGCCGCGTACTACTCAGGGGAACTCGACCATCGCCGGGATCTCCGTCGCTGGTTGGAAACCCTCGAATTGCCCACCGCGGCAAGCCGGTTCTCGCTGCCGTTCCCGGTGGGAGTCGCGTCGTTGCAGCGGGCCCATATCGCGATGTACGCCGAGACGGCCGGCTCGGCCGGTGCCCGGCCTCGCGTGTTCGACCGTGCGCTGCTGCGACCGCAGCCCGGAACGCCGGCGGACATGGCACGACGGTTGATCGCCGGTGCGATGGCCTATTCCAGCGAAGACACGGCCGTCGCGGCGCGGGAGCTCGGCATCGTGGTCGGGGATACGGCGAATCTGGAAGGGCTGCGCGGGTTCACGTTCGCACTGGCGCCGCTGGCCTGGGCGCTGCTGGACACCGGTCGATGGGAGGAGTTGACGCACCTGCTCACCGCCGCCGCCTCGATCGGCGCCGTCCGGTCGATCACGTTGGTCGACCGCGAGATCAAGGCCTGCACCGCCGCGCTGCTCGCCTTCCGGGGTGACGTGGACGGTGCGAGCGCTGCCCTGAAGGAGGCCCGCGCCGTCGCCCCAGGGTCTGCAGCCCCGCCGCGGGCCACGGAAGTGGCCCTGATGCGCGCCTCGGGCTGGATCGCGGTCGCATCGGGGGATTTCGAGGAGGCCTACCGGCGCTTCGGGGCGATGTTCCTCAGCAATGCCGATCCTGCGCACTTCGTGATCTCCTACCGCGCGGTCGCCGACCTCGCCTGGGCCGCGACGCGGTGCGGTCGGACCGAGGAGGTGGCGCCGCTCATCGCCAGGATCGGCCGCCAGGTGATGGTCAAACCACCTGCACGCCTTCGCCTTCTGCAACATCAGGCCACCGCACTCGCGACGGCCGGGCACCGGGCCGAACGTCACTACAAGCTCGCGGTGTTCGACCCGGCGGGCGAACAATGGCCACTGGACCGGGCCCGGGCGCGGTTGCACTACGGCGAGTGGTTACGCCGGGCCCGTCGACCCGCTGAGGCCAAACTGTTGCTCAGTGCCGCGCTGGAGGTGTTCGAGCGACTCGGGGTGCAACCTCTGACCGAGATCGCGCGTGCCGAGTTGCGCGCAGCCGGGGTGCCGGATACCGCGTCGGTGGACCGAAATGCGCTGCACGCGTTGACGGCCCAGGAACGTCAGATCGTCGCGTTGGCCGCGTCGGGTCTGACCAATCGGGAGATTGCCGAGCGGCTGAAACTCTCGCCGCGCACCATTGCCTCCCACCTTTATCACGTATATCCGAAACTCGGTGTGACGCGCCGCCACGAACTTCGGGAGTTCACCAGCTGAGCGCGGCAGCCAGAGCGGCCGCCGCCTGTGCGGTGGCCGCTCTGGCCGCACCGGACTCCCGCAGTGCGTTCAACACCACGAAGTCGTGAATCGTGCCCTCGTACCGCACCGCGGCAGAGACAGCGCCGGCCGCGCGCAACCGCGCCGAGAAGGCTTCGCCTTCGTCACGGACGACATCGGCTTCGGCGGTGATGATCAACGACGGGGGAAAGCGGGCCAGGTCGCGGTCCTGGGCGCGTAGCGGGCAGACGGTGTCCAGCGTGCGGTCCTGGGGATTCGGGACGTACTGGTCCCAGTGCCATTGCATGGTGTCCCGGCGCAGGCCGTAGCCTTGCGCGAAGGTGAGGTAGGACGGCGTCGCGAAATCCACGTCCGTGACCGGCGTGAACGCCACCAGTTGGCGGAATTGAAAAGACTTGCGCTGCAATGCCAGCAGTATCACGGCGATCGCGAGGTTGGCGCCCTCGGAGTCGCCCGCGACAGCGAGCCGGGCGGAGTCCAGACCGTGCTCGGCGCCGCGGGTGATCACCCATTGCGCGGTGGCGTAGACCTGCTCCAGGGCGACGGGATAGCGCGCCTCTGGGCACAGCGCATATTCGGGGAAGATCACGGCGGCGCCCGACCTGATCGCCAACTCACGAACGATCCTGTCGTGGGTCGCTGCGTCTCCGCGGACCCAACCGCCGCCGTGCAGATACAGCACTGCCGCCGAGGGGGCGGTGCGATCCGATCGCTCGACGATGCGGACTCGCAGGGCCCCGTGATCGGGTGTCTCGACTGTGGTCCAGCGTTCGGAGATCGGTGCGGCGGTGTCCGTTGCGTGTGTATCCCGTTGCAGCTCGGCCCAGGCGGTACGCTGGGCGGCCGCGGCGTGGGTGTGCGTGAGCGGGTGGGATCCGGCGGACACCAGGAACGCCTGCGCGGCAGGATCGAGTGCGAGGCCATGCGGGTTCGCCGTCACGTCGCTGCCCTCCCCGGTTCGGACGCGGACCTCAGTGTGAGAGCACCATCGGACACCCGTCATCAGTCACATGACTGATGACGGCGCACCGCGCACCGGCGACCCTGGAGTGCGCAGACACGGAGGAGAGGTCACAGGATATGCCGACGGCGTCGGAAAGCGTGGGGCGACCGGTCAGCCGTGTCGAAGGCGTGGACAAAGTGACCGGTCGCGCCCACTACGCCGCCGACTTTGCCGTGCCCGGTCTGGTGCACGCGGTGCTGGTGCAATCGGAGATCCCGCACGGCCGGGTCACCGAGGATTCCCTGCGCTCCGGTGCCGACCGGGTCGGCCGGGCGCCCGGAGTGCTGCATGTGCTGACCCCACTGAACTGCCCTGCGCTCAAGGTGTTACCCGATGAGCTGACGTACGACCTGCCGCTGGAGCGTCGCCCGCCGTTGTCGGATCTGACGGTGCAGTATGTGGGTCAGCACATGGCCGTGGTGGTCGCCGACAGCCTGGAGAACGCCACCGGCGCCGCGTCGTTGTTCGAACTGGCCTATCAGGCCGCGCCCGCACTGCTGAACGCTGCCGCGGTGCTCGCCGAACCGGCGGCGCCGGACGAGAAGGGCGGCCAGATCAGGCACGGCAGTTATCGTCCCGACCATTTCGTGAAGCTGGAAGAAGAGAAACTCCAGGATCAGCGCGGTGTCGCACCGTTGCCGGAGAGCGCGGTCACGCGCGTCGATGCGCGCTACACCACACCGATGAACGCGCATTACCCCATCGAACTGTCGGCGACGATCGCGCAGTGGGACGGCGATCACCTGACGATCCACGACTCCACACGATGGATCGCCGGGGAACGGATGGCCCTGGCCGCCTACCTCGGGATACCGGAGGATCACATTCGCATCCTGTCGCCCTTGGTGGGTGGTGCTTTCGGGTCGAAGAGCTTCCTGTGGATGCATGTCGTCCTGTGCGCGGTGGTGGCCCGGGAGGTGCAACGGCCGGTCAAGCTGGTCCTCACCCGCGATCAGATGTTCACCTCGACAGGTCATCGCCCGCGCACCCACCAGGAGGTGACGCTGATCGCCGACGGCGACGGACATATCGGTAGTACCGAGCACCACACCGTGACCGAGACCTCGACCGTCGCGCATTTCTGCGAGCCGGCAGGATTGTCGACCCGGTTTCTCTACCAGTCCGAGCACCTGGTCGTGTCGCACCGGACGGCTCGGATCAACGCGCCGACACCATGTTTCATGCGTGGCCCGGGCGAGGCGCCCGGACTGTTCGCTCTCGAGGTGGCCATCGACGAACTCGCCGAGCGCGCGCACATCGATCCGCTCGACCTGCGGATCCGCAATCACGCCGATCTCGATCAGGCCAGCGGCAAGCCGTGGTCGGGTAAGCACCTGCTCGACTGCTACGCACAAGGGGCGCAGCGCTTCGGTTGGCGCGACCGGCCCGCGGCGCCGCGCTCACTACAGCGCGGCGGTGTCCAGGTCGGCTGGGGGATGGCCACCGCCACGTATCCCGGCCGGCGCATGCCCGCCGGCTGCCGGGTGCTGACGTCTGCCGATGGTCATGTCGAATTCTCCTCGGCCACACACGAAGTCGGTACCGGGGTGCGCACCGTGATGACGCAGGTCGCCGCGGATGCCACCGGACTGCCGATGCACCGGGTGAGTTTTCTGTCCGGCGATTCCGAATTCCCCGCCGCACCCTACAGCGGAGCCTCGCAGACCACCGCCACCGTCGGCTCCGCAGTCTTCGCCGCCGCCACCGAGTGGAAGCGCCGATTGCTGGTCCTGCTCACCGAGGACCCCGACTCGCCGTACTTCGGCGCCGACCCCGCCGGGGTGGATATCGCCGCCTGCGCACCCGCGGCGGTCGGCGCCTTCGCAGACCAGTTGACGTTCGTCGCCGGCAGCGACGCGGGGGACCAGAGCGCGCAGGCTTTTCAGTCCTTCGGCGTGCACTTCTGTGAGGTCGAGGTCGACGAGCACCTCGGCCGTGCCAGCGTGATCCGGTGGGTCGCGGTGATGGATTGCGGGCGGGTGCTCAACCCGAAACTCGCCCGCAATCAGGTGATGGGCGGTATCACCTTCGGACTCGGCATGGCCTTGCTCGAACAGGTGCCCTACGACGACCGGACGGCGCTGCCGATCGGTGAGTACTACGTGCCCACACAGGCCGACCGGCCCGAATTCGACATCTCCTTCGTCGACGCGCCCGACTACGGCCTCGATCCGATCGGCGTACGCGGCATCGGTGAGATCGGCACCTGCGGAGTCCCCGCCGCCATCGCCAACGCCATCCACCACGCCACCGGCAAGCGGTTGCGTGACCTGCCGATCACCTTGGAGGACCTGATGATCCCGTACCGGCCGGTGGACACGAGGTCACCCGATGAGCGGTGAGACCGAGGTGGAGCTGCACATCAACGGCCAAACCCACCGGATGACGGTCGATATCAGGTCGACGTTGCTGGACCTGCTCCGAGAGCGGTTGCACATGACCGGGACCAAGAAGGGGTGCGATCACGGTCTGTGCGGCGCGTGCACCGTGTCGCTGGACGGCGAACGTGTGCTCAGCTGCCTGACCTTGGCGGCTTCGGTCGACGGAAGCGATGTCCTCACCATCGAGGGCATCGCCGACGGCGTCGACCTGCACCCGCTGCAGCAGGCCTTTCTGGACTGTGACGGATTCCAGTGCGGGTATTGCACACCCGGGCAGATCTCCTCCGCCCACGCCATGCTCGCCGAGTACCAGCGAGGTGACCTGAGCATGGCCACCTTCGAGGGATCCCGGGCCGACGTGGTCACCGGCTGCCCCCGACTCACCGCACCCGAGATCCGGGAACGGATGGCGGGCAACATCTGTCGGTGCGGTGCCTACGCCAACATCGCCGAAGCGATCGAGAGCGTCGCCGGGGAGCGGCGTCCGTGAAAACCTTCGAGTTCCGGCACGCGTCCAGCATCGGGGACGCGATCGACGCGGCCACGACCACGGGAGCGAAGTACCTCGCCGGCGGGACCAACCTCATCGACCTGATGAAGGGGGGTGTCGAGCAGCCGTCCGGTGTGATCGATCTGCGGCGTCTGGGCCTGACGTCGATCACCTCGACCGAGAGCGGCGGGGTGTTCATCGAGGCCGGGGTGACCAACAGCGCACTCGCCAACCACCCACTGATCCGCACCCAGTACCCGGTGCTGTCACACGCGATCCTCAGCGGGGCCACCACACAGTTGCGCAACATGGCCACCGCGGGTGGAAATCTGTTGCAGCGCACCCGCTGCCCCTACTTCATGCAGACGGTGTTCGCCGCCTGCAACAAGCGCGACCCGGGTAGTGGCTGCGCCGCGCAGCACGGTTTCAACCGTGAGCACGCCATCTTCGGTGCGAGCGCCGACTGTGTCGCGATCAACCCGTCGGATATGGCCGTGGCGCTGGCCGTACTCGATGCCGTCGTGCATGTGCAGAACGAGACGGGGCGGCGCACCATCCCGATCGATCGGTTCTTCGTGCTGCCCGGCCGCACCCCGGACATCGACAACGCGCTGGACCCACACGATCTGATCGTCGGGATCGAACTGCCGCCCTCCGCTTTCGCCGAGCACTCCTGGTACCTGAAAGTCCGCGACCGCCACAGCTACGCGTTCGCCCTGGTATCGGTCGCGGCGGGACTCGTCATCGAGAACGGGGTCATCACCGCCGCCGCCCTGGCATTGGGGGCGGTGGCGGCCATGCCGTGGCGACTCCCCGAGGCCGAGGCAAGTCTCCTCGGCAAGACGCCCACGGCGGCCACGTTCGACACCGCAGCACAACTAGCGATGGTGAACGCACAACCCCTTTCCCAGAACGGCTTCAAAGTCGACCTGGGTCGCCACAGCGTGGTGCGCGCGCTCACCCTGGCCGCCGTCGACCGAGGGGCCGAGCCCGCCCCGGATACCTCCGGGTGATCCCGCTCTCGTCCATCGTGTCTTGGACAGGGCGACCGACTCGCCGGACCGGCGGCGCACCTGGTCACGCGGAATTCATCGAGGCCTGGCTACTGTGCAGGCATGACCCGACCGACCCTGCGTGAACTGGCCAGTCTGCCCGCCCGGCCGGCGGCCTTGTCCGAGTCCACCCTTGTCCTGATCGACTGCCAGAACACCTATACGCAGGGCGTGATGGAGTTGGACGGCGTGCAGGCGGCGCTGGACGAGGCCGCGGCACTGTTGGATCGCGCTCGCAGCGCCGGCATACCGGTCATCCACATCCAGCACGATGACGGCCCCGGCTCGCTGTATGACATCGCGGGGGAGTCGGGTGCGATCGCCGGCCAGGTCGCCCCGCGCGGCGGGGAGCCCGTGATCGTGAAGAATTTCCCGAACTCGTTCGTGCAGACCGACCTCGAGAACGAACTGAAGACCGTCGGGGCGACGAACCTCATCCTGGCCGGGTTCATGACACACATGTGCGTCAACTCGACCGCCCGTGGGGCCTTCAATCTGGGTTTCGCGCCGACGGTGGTCGCCGCGGCGACGGCCACCCGCTCGCTGCCCGGCCCCGACGGACCGGTGCCCGCGGCGGCCCTCCAGGCGGCCAGCCTGGCGGCGCTGTCCGACTTGTTCGCCGTGGTGGTCGCCGACGGCGCCGGCATCCCGGACTGAGTACCGGCCACGGCACGTCCATGACCGCGTCGTGACGGAGCGGACAGGAAAATGGCAGGCGCAGGCGTGCGTCATCGGCGAAGCTTGAGGGTGTGAACACCCAGTCGCCGACGTCCCCGCCCAGTACCCGCGTCACCCGGCTCCGCGAGAAACAGGACACCTCGCGAGACGGACTGGACGAACTGCTCGACAGCACACCACTGGCCACGGTCGCCCTGGTGCGCGACGGGCATCCCATCGCGTTCCCGATCGGATTCGCGCGTCTGGCAGACGAATTGGTGATCCACGGTTCCACGGGGTCGCCGTGGCTGCGCGCGCTGGCCGACGGGGCGGCTGCGGCGGTGTCGGTGACCACCCTGGACGGGGTGGTGGTGGCGCGCAGCGGTTTCGAATCCTCGTTCCGCTACCGCAGTGCCGTTCTGTTCGGGACCTTCGAGGCGATCCCCGAGACGGAGAAAGGCGACTACCTGAACGCCCTGACGGACACCTTCATCCCGGGACGGGTGGCCGAACTCCGACCGAGCACCCGTAGGGAGCTGGTCGCCAGCATGGTGCTGCGGATGCCGATCGGTGCCGACAACTGGTCGCTCAAGGTCAGCGCGGGCTGGTCGGAGGATCCCGAATCGGATGTCGAGGCCGGCGCCTGGGCGGGACTGGTACCGCTGTCGCTGTCCTACGGGACGCCCGAGGCGGCGCCGGACTGTGACCCGTCGATTCCGGTGCCCGACTCGGTGCGCGCCATGACCGGGACCGTGCGCAACGTCGCGCCGCCGCTGCGCTGATCGGCGCGCCTGGCAGAATCCGCAGTATGCGCATGTCGGCGAAGGCGGAGTACGCCGTGCGTGCCATGGTGCAGCTGGCCACCGTCGGCGACGGTGGCCTGGTCAAGACCGATGACCTGGCCAAGGCCCAGGGCATCCCGGCCCAGTTCCTCGTCGACATCCTCTCCGACCTGCGCACCGACCGGCTGGTGCGCAGTCATCGCGGCCGCGACGGCGGATACGAGCTGGCCCGCCCCGCCGCCGAGATCAGCATCGCCGATGTGCTGCGCTGTATCGACGGGCCGCTGGCCAGCGTGCGCGATATCGGCCTGGGCGACCTGCCGTACTCCGGTCCGACCGCGGCGCTCACCGATGTGTGGCGGGCGCTGCGCGCCAGCATGCGCTCGGTGCTGGAACAGACCACCCTCGCCGATGTGGCCACCGGTGAGCTGCCCGCCCATGTGGCGACCCTGGCCGCCGACTACCTCGGGCAGGAGACCGAACGCGGTCACGGCTGAACGTGACAGGCGATCCCGTCGATGAGCATGCGCAATCCGCGGGCGAAATCGTCCTCGACGGGGGTGGTGATCGCCACCTTCGCCAGCGCGGCGATGTGCGGATGCTCTGCGCCGGCCACCGAACCGATGCGATCAGCTGCTTCGGTCGCGCTCCCGGTCAGCGGCCCGGCCAGGGTGCTCTGGGCGCCACCGATGACGAAACCGAACACCCCGTGGAATGCGGCAAGCAGCCCGGTGTCGGTGAGGCCCGCACGCCCCAGCGCGGCGACCAGCGCATCGACGATGGCGAATCCGGTCGGCGAGGACATCCGGCGGGTGAGCACCAGCGGGACCGCAGCGGGATGCGCGCGTACGCCCTCCCACATGGCGTACGCGATGGCGTGCACGTCGTGGCGCCAGTCATCGGTCTGCGCGGGCAGCGGGATCTCGGCGACGACGGCCGCCACCACGAGTTCTTCCAGTCCGGCCTTGTCGGCCACATAGTTGTAGACGGTCATCGGACCGGTACCCAGGGCGGTCGCCAACGATCGCATGCTCAGCGCCGCCAAGCCCTGTTCGTCGACGATGCGCAGTGCGGCACCGGCGATTTCGTGCACCGTGAATCTTGCTCGCATCCGAATCCCCTTGACAAGTACGACGTACGTATTGCAGTCTAGCTCATACGTACATCGTACTTATGAAGGTGGTTCCCCCATGCAGACAATCCCTACCGAGCGCATCGACTTTCAGTCCGGAGGCACGCGTTGCGCGGCCTGGCTGACCCTGCCGGACGGGCCGGGACCGCATCCGGCCGTCGTGCTGGCCCACGGCCTGGGCGCGACCCACGACATGATGCTGGCGGTCTACGAGCAGCATTTCGCGGCGGCCGGTATCGCCACCCTGGCCTTTGACTACCGACACACTGGTGCCTCCGATGGTCAACCCCGGCAACGGATTTCCCTGCACGCTCAGGGTGAGGACGTGCACGCCGCACTGGCCCGTCTGCGCACCCACCCCGCGATCGACAGCACCCGTCTCGGGCTGTGGGGCACCAGTCTCGGCGCGATGAATGTGGTGCGGGTGGCCGCGCAGCGTGCCGATATCGCGGCCGCCGTCGTGCAGTGCCCGATCGTGCACGGGCCCGGTGCGGCACGCAGCCTGGGCATCCTCGGACCGTTGCGGCTGGTGCCGGCCGTCGTCGAGGACACGCTGCGGACGCTGATCCGCCGCGGTCGGCGGTACATCCCGATCGTCGGGCCGTCCGGCGGATTCGCGATGGTGACGGCCGACGGCGCTGAAGCGGGGTGGAACTCCACCGTGCCTGCTGACGCCGTCTTCGACAACCGCATTGCCGCTGGCGGAGCGGTCGCCATCGTCACCACCTCGGCGCTGCGGCATGCGGCTCGGGTGCGCGCGCCACTACTGGTCTGCGTCTGCGACCGGGAGAATCTGATGGACCCCCGCTATGGTGAACTCGTCGCACAGCGTGCTCCGAATGGTATTGCCCGCCACTATGATTCAGACCATTTTGCCATCTACCACCCGCCGCTGGTGGATCGGGTGCTGGCCGACCAAACGGCCTTCCTGAAGGAGCATCTGCGTGTCGGCGCGTGAACGGCTGCGGGTCAACGATGAACGGCTGCTCGCCGTCCTGGCAGAGCTGTCCGCCGACGACTGGGCCGCACCGAGTCTGTGCGCCGCATGGTCCAACCGCGATGTCCTGGCGCACCTGGTCGTCGGATATGGCTGCACCGTCGGCGGGTTCGCCGCCGAACTGCTCCGCCGTCGTAGTTTCGACCCGGCCAACACCGCGCTGGCCGTCCGGCTCAGCGTCCGCCGCTCGCCGCAGCAACTGCTCGACGACCTGGCCCGACTGATCGCCGTCCCGACCGGCACGGGCCGCGCTTTCCCCCGCCGGCTGCTGCTGGGTGACCACGTCACCCATGAACTCGACATCGTCTATGCGCTGGGCCGTGAACCGCAGATCCCCGCCGACATCCTGGCCGCCGTGCTCGACACTCAAGTGACACTGCCCAACCCGTTCGTTCCCGCCTATCGCCACAGCCGGGGGCTACGGCTGGAGGCCACCGACGCAGACTGGACGTACGGTCACGGGCCCGCGGTGTCGGGGCGCGCCGCGGAATTGGTCTCGGTGTTGGGCAACCGCCCGCGGATGCTGGGGGCGCTCAGCGGGGACGGCGTGGTGATCCTCGAAGCGCGCGTCAGCCAGTCGGCCAATCACCGTCCGTGAGCCGTGCCCAGGATGGGATGATCGCTACGCCCGGTGGTGTTCTTCGGATGCGATGACGCACGAAGCGAAGGCGGTGTGTGATGGGTGAGTTCAACCTGAACGACCTGGCGGTCCCGATTCTGGTGGCGCCGATGGCAGGTGGTCCGTCCACCCCGGCGCTTGCGGCGGCAGGGTCGGAGGCCGGTGGTCTGGGGTTCATCGCCGCCGGCTATCTCTCGGCCGACACGTTCGCCGAACGGCTGACTGCCGCCCGTAAGCTCACGACGCGACCTCTCGGGGTGAATCTCTTTGCGCCCCAGCCCAGCGCCGTGCAACCCGGCGATATCGATCGGTATATCGCGGAGTTGGCCGGTGAGGCGGCGCGCTATGGCGTGTCCCTGGGCGAGCCGAAGTTCAACGATGACGACTGGGCGGCAAAGCTCGAGGTCGTGCTCGACATCCGGCCGGAGGTGGTGTCGTTCACCTTCGGTTCGCCCAGCGCCGAGGAGTCCGCCCGGCTCCGCGCCGCGGGCATCACGACCGTCGCCACCGTCACCACACTCGCGGAGGCGCAGGAAGCGGTGAGCAAGGGTGTCGACGCGTTGGCGGTGCAGGGCCCGGCCGCCGGCGGACACCGCGGCACCTACGACCCCGCCGCCCGGCCGGCCGCTCAACCCCTCGATGAGCTGCTGGCCGAGGTACTCGCGGCGACGGGGGTGCCGGTGGTGGCCGCCGGTGGCCTGGTGACGGCGCAGGATGTGGGCCGGGTGCTGGACGCCGGTGCCGCCGCGGCCCAGCTGGGCACCGCCTTCCTGCTCGCCGACGAGGCCGGTAGCAGCCCGGTGCACCGTGCCGCGCTGCAGAACCCCGCATTCACCGAAACCGTTGTCACAAAGGCCTTCTCGGGACGATACGCGCGCGGCTTACGCAACAGGTTCATCGACGAGCATGACGAGAGGGCGCCGCTGGGATACCCGGAGGTGCACTACCTGACCAGCCCGGTACGCGCCGCATCGGTGCGGGCCGGGGACCCGCAGGCCACCAATATCTGGGCCGGCACCGGATTCCGGGGTATCACGACGGGCCCGGCCGCCCAGATCATCGGCGGGCTGATCTGAGCGTATCGACGGTCACGTCGCCGTCGTCGGAGCGGACGTTGATCTGGGCTGCGGCGCGTGCGGCATCGCTGGTCTCGGGTACCCGCACGGTGGCCGACCCGCCGGACTGGGCGTGTACCAGGTAGGGGCCGGGGGTGGGCAGCGAGAGCGAGATGTCACCGTCGCGGGTCACCGCGTCCACCCGCCGTGGCGCCACATCCGCGAATTTCACCGCGATCTCACCGTCGGTGGTGGCCGCATCGAAGGACTCACCGACCGAAATCGGTTCCCGCGCGGTGATATCCCCGTCCTGCGCGCGCACCTCGACGCGACGGACCGCGCCGCGCAGCACGACCGCGCCGTCCGAGGTGCTCGCGGTCAGCTGATCCAGGTCGGCCTGGGCGAGCAACACACCGGTGTTCTGGCGCACCGTCAGCGCGAGCCGGCGCCCGGTCTCGGGCGGCAGGGTGACCGTGACCTCGCCCGGATCGCCGAAGTCCAGGATCCCGTCGGCGGCTCCGTCCACGGTGACATGAGTGCCGTTGGCGTCATTGGTGACTCGCAGGTACTGATTGCTGTTGCGGCTGGAGGCCACCATGCGCAGATCGATGCGGGGTTCGGTGGCGTTGCGGTCGGCGGTGATGCGCACGGCCACCGGAGAATCAGCGGTGTCCAGGGTGAGCGACCGGATCGCGGCGGGCAGCGTCTGGTGGTCGGTCACCACCCGGAAGGCGCTGAGCCCCCAGGCCAGCGTCCCGAAGGAGGCGATCGCACCCGACATGACGACGACGGCGATGCCGACCAGCAGGACTCGGATGACGTTGCGCGCGCCGCCAGACACCGGGGGTGGTCCGGCGGGTGCCTGGGGCGGGGTGAGAATGCTCATGGGGCAGTACCTTTCAGGATTCGAGGTAGCGCAAGACGGCCAGCACCCGGCGGTTCTCGCTGTCATCGGGGGTCAGTTGCAATTTGGCGAAGATCGACGCGATGTGCTTCTCGGCCGACCCGACCGAGACATGCAGTGCGGCACTGATCGCCGAGTTCGACTTACCCTCGGCCATGAGCTGCAGCACCTCCCGTTCGCGTGGTGTCAGTTCGTCGAGCACGACACGGCGTCGCGAACGCACCAGGATCTGCGAGACCACTTCGGGGTCGAGGACGGTTCCGCCGCCGCCGACCACCTCGACCGCATCGAGGAAGGCGGGCACGTCGGCCACCCGATCCTTCAGCAGGTAGCCGAATCCCTTGGTATCCGAGGCGATCAGGTCGGCGGCGTAACGCTCTTCGACGTAGTGGGAGAGCACCAGAACCGCGGACTCCGGGTTCTGGGAGCGGAGCAGGGCGGCGGCGCGGATGCCCTCATCGGTGAACGTCGGCGGCATCCGGACGTCCACGATGGCCAGATCGGGGTGTTCGGAGTTGACGATGTTCAGCAGTCCGGTGGCATCTGGCACACCGGCGACGACCTGGTGTCCGGCGTCGGCGAGGATGCGTTCGATACCGGCGCGCAGCAGGGCCGAATCCTCGGCGATCACGATCCGCATGGCAGCACCGCCGTCACGATGGTGGGGCCGGTGGCCGGACTGGACACCGTGAACGTGCCGCCGGCGGCACGGACCCGCTCTGTGAGGCCGCGCAGGCCGGTGGCGTCGTTGTCGGCGCCGATCTCGGCGCCACCGCACCCGTCGTCGAACACCGATACGTGCAGCACCCGCGCCGCCTCGTCCAGGCGCACCGTCACCACCGCCTGACCGGCGCCGGCGTGTTTGGCCACATTGGTCAGTGCTTCCGCCACCACGAAATAGGCGACCGATTCGACCTCGTCGGGCAGCCTGACGGGCAAATGGACATCGAGAGTGGTCGGCACGCCCGAGATCTGGGTGCGCTGCACCACCGCCGAGAGCGCGGCATCGAGCCCGCGGTCGCTGAGGATGGTCGGGGCGATTCCGCGCACCACATTGCGCAGCTCGGCCAGCGCGCTCATCGCATCGGCGTGTGCCTCGCCGATGAGGGCTTTGGCCGAGGCCGGGTCTGTGTCCAGTTTGGTCTGCGCCAGCCCGATGGTCATCGCCAACGAGACCAGTCGCGGCTGGACACTGTCGTGCAGGTCCCGTTCGATGCGGTGGCGCTCGGTCTGCGCCGAGGACACCGCACCTTGCCGCGCGTCGGCCAGCGCGCTGACCTGGGACTGCAGCGCTGCTGTGGGGGAGGCGGCCAGCAGCCAGCGATCGATCTTCGCGTCGACTGCGGGGGCGAACACCAGGAGCGCGATCGCGGCGAGCAGTGCGACCACGGCCAGCAGCCAGGCCAGCGGTGGCGAGAGGAAGGACAGTCCGGAGTCGGCGTCGCTGCGCCGGATCGCCGAGGCGAACGCCGGGGCCAGGAAGGCGAAGGCCAGCAGCGCCAGGGCGAGTCCACAGACCAGCAGGTCGTATGTCATCCGCAGGTAGTGCTGGCCCACCGCTTTCCAGAACCGGCTGCCGCTGATGTCGAGCCACAGCTGGTGTGCCCAGCGCTGGAATCCGGTGTAGGGCGACATGGCGCGGGGCGGCACGGGGATGTGCAGGCCGAACACCGCCTCGCTGCGCACCCGTTCGACCCACTCCACGCCCCGCATCAGGTAGACGAACACCACTGCGGACAGTGCGAATCCGATCACCGACGGGATGGAGGAGATGCCGATCACCAAGATGGACAACGGAATCCACAACCACACGGTGGCGAGCGCGGCGCCGGTGATCATCGACGCGGTGGGGATCACCCCGAGATCACGCCACCGGTGGACCGCCGTGGTGTCATCGACGGTGTCGACGGTGTCGTTTGCAGTGCCGGACCAGATTGCGACCATGGGTCCAACCTATGGACAGTCGACGTCCGGCGACACCACGTTTTCCGCCGAACCGGGCGGGGGATAACCCCCGGTTACTTGGGCGCGGTGAGTTCCAGCGCGATGTTGTCGGGATCGCGGAACTCCAGGATGTAGGCCGGCCCGATGTCCTTGACCGGCCCGTGCTCGATACCGAGTGCGTCCAGGTGTGCGCCCGCCGCGTCCAGGGCGGCCCGGTCGGCCAGCCGGAACGCCAGATGATCCAGGCCGGTGCGGTCCTCGTGGAAGTCGCCGTCGCCGACGGGCCGCAACCCGATCAGGGCGCCACCCAGGTCGTAGATGACCCCGCCGTAGAGAAACGCCAGCGCCTCTCGTGTCGCGGTATCGGCCCCTGGCGGCAATTCCACCAGCACGGGCCAACCGAAGACACCCTCGTAGAACTGCCGCGAGCGTTCGATATCGGTGACCGTGAGCCGCACATGTGCGATGGATGTCGTGGAGATCGCCATGACCACATACTGGCAGTCCGCGCCCGTGCCAGAATCCCCGACGTGCATGTGGGAATGACGATGCCGGTGATGGAACCGGATCTGAACGCGGCGGTGCTCAAAGAGTGGGCGAAGGTCATCGACGAAGGACCGTTCTCGTCGCTGTGCTGGGGTGAGCGCATCGCGTTCGACAACCCGGACTCACTGACCCTGCTCGGGGCGTTGTCGGCCTGGACCGAGCGGGTACGCCTGGTGACCACGGTGGTGGTACCCCAGCTGCACGACCCCGTGCTGCTGGCCAAAGGACTCGCGACCGGCGACCTGCTCAGTGGTGGCCGGCTCACCGTCGGTCTGGGGGTCGGTGGGCGAAACGAGGACTATGTCGCCGCCGGTGCGGACCCGGCGACCCAGACCATGCGGCAGATGGCCGACCGGGTCGCGGTGATGAAGCGGGTGTGGAACGGCGAGAAGGTGACCGATTCGGTGCTGCCGGTGGGGCCCGCGCCGGTGCAACCCGGTGGCCCGGAGCTTCTGGTCGGCACGATCGGCCCCAAGACGGTGCGCAGCGCCGCGCCGTGGGCGGCCGGATTGGCCGGTATCACCATGGATCTCGACGTGGACAAACAGAACGAGCTCTTCGATGTCGCCCGGGCTGCGTGGGCGCAGGCCGGACGGCCGGCGCCGCACCTGGCCACCTCGTTCTGGTTCGCACTCGGCGACCAGGACACCGCCCGCGCCCAGGTACACCACCACCTGCGGCGGTACATGAACTGGATCCCGGCCGAGTACGTCGACGCCATGGCGCCGACGACCGGGTGGGCCGGGACCGAGGACGAATTGGTCGAGGTGCTGCACCGGTTCGCCGAGATCGGCACCGACGAAGTGCATCTCATCCCGACGTCCTCGGATATCGGACAGCTGCGCCGCGTCGCCGAGGCGGTGCGGGAGTTCAGCTAGATCCGTGCCGGCCGATGTTGGCGTCCAACGGCTTTCGGGTCCCGGTGACTTCGCGCAGCAGCCACGCCAGCGGCACGGTGGTGGCCAGTGTCGCGATGACGAGCACCGGTGTCGAGCCGGTGAAGAGTTGCCAGCCCAGCACCAGGTGCATCGTGATCGCCATCATCACCACGTGCAGCAGGAACAGCTCGTAGGAGATGTTGCCGATCCACACCATCGGCCGGCTGCCGAGCAGCCGTGTCCACCGTCCGGTATCGCCGAGCGCAAGTGGAGCCGTGACCAGCATCGCGACCGCCGCGTACAACAGCGCCCTGGACACCGGATGCGCACCGGCCGGCGTGGCGGCGACCAGATAGGCCACTGCCGCAGCCGGGAGGGTGGCCACCGCGCGTACCCGGATCCCGTTCTCCTGCAGCACCGCAAGTGCCATTCCGGCCGCGAACGCGGCGAGATGGGCGGGCAGCCACATGCCTGCGGAGTTGGGCAGCCAGTCGGTGTGCGATGCCAGGAGCAGCCACAGGGGTGCGATCGCGGCGAGCGCGCCGAGGCCGGCCAGCACCGGACCGGGCCGCCACCGCCGTCCCATGAGCAGGTGGGCCAGCAGTGGTAGGACGGCGTAGAAGGAGGCTTCCACGGCCAGGCTCCACATCTGCGACAGGCCCGGATGCAGATAGGTCACCAGGAAGTTGTCGGTGTAGATCTGGGTCAGCGTCAGGTGGCGCAGCAAGCCCAGCCACGTCTGGCCGGGATTCGGTTCCGGGGTGAAGTAGAGGAAGACCACATAGGTGAACAGCACGGCGGTCACATAGCCCGGCATGATGCGCCGGATCCGGGCCCGGGCGTAGCGACCCGGCCGGGGCGCCGGGGCACCGGCGGCCGCCGATCGGACGTACGGCCGGAACAACAGCAAGCCCGACAACGCGAAGAAGATCGGCACCCCGATGTCCAGATGGCCCAGCAGCGAGCCGAGGTAACCGAGGTTCAGGGCGCCTGTGGCGAACGCGGCGTGCGTGGCGACCACCATCAGGGCGGCAAGCGCTCGCAAGCCCGTGAGCGAGGCCTGCCGAGGTACGGGTTCGAGGGCCGGCAGGGTGTCCGGCCCGCGCAGCGGTGTGGACGGCCCGGCAGACATCTCGTCAAGGGTAGTGAGTCATCTGTCTGAGCGCCCGGGACCAGATGCGCCGGCAACCTCGCTTCCCGGGCTTGCGGGGCGCGGCCCATCCGGTCGAACCGGCTGGTGAAACTCGCCGGGTAAACCGTTTACAGCAAATGCGCAAAGCGAACTCGAGGGTGGAAAGCCGGAGTTACACTCGCGACACTTGCTGTCGTTTCGCAGAGTCAAGCCAACGCTCGCGCTCAACAGTACGGCCACCGAGCAGTGGGAGAGATGATGCAACTGCGCTATGGCAAACACGTCGGCAGGGTCGGCGCATTGGCCGTGGCGTTGGGCATCGGATCGGCGATCGGGGTGCCGGTGGGCATCGCCTCCGCTACTCCCGACGACTCGACCGTCTCCGCTCCGGCGGATACCGGGGCGACCACCGGATCCGGATCCACCGGGTCCTCGGGTTCGGGTGGCAGCACGCCGGCAGGTGGAGCCGTCACCACCGCACCGACGACGACAGGTGAACCCACCGGTTCGGTCACCGAAGAGGTGGCCCCCGGTGCGGTCGTATCCGGTTCGGGCGGTGCCCACGCCCGTGCCGACGATTCGGTGCCCACTCCCAAGCCCACTCCGAAGCCCAAGGCCAAGAAGAAGCAGACACCCACGCCGCGCCCCTCTGTCGCCGAATCCGCCAAGGTGACAAGCCGGTCCGTCGCGCAGGCGGCTACCGGTGGCTCCGCCGCGGAGAATGAGCCGCCGTCGACCGCCAGAGTCGCCGCCGCCGTGGCGCAACAGGCGGTCACCGAGGCCCCGGCGGCACTCGCGGTGACGCGACCGGTCGTACCGAACCCGATACAGACCTTCGGCACGTTGGTCAGCGGTATCGCTCATCAGGTGGCCTCGTCGTTCCTGGGCGCGCTGCGTGGCGCGCTGGCGGACTCACCGCTGGGGTGGGTGATGCTCGGTGCGGCACGACGTGAAGTAGGGACGACCGAGGACACGACCACCGAAGTCGCCGCACGGGCGATGGCGGCCACCCAAACCGTCGCCGCGGCCAACCAGCCGCCGACCGCGTCGGTCACCTGGGGCCGGCCCGACGCGACCACCGGCACCGTCCTCGGGAAACTGACCACGAGCGACCCCGAGGGGAAGGCGGTCACCGTCGGACTCGGGAACGCGCCGGCCACGGGCACGTTGACCTACAACGCCAAGACGGCCACGCTCACCTACACCCCCACCACGGCCCAGCGGTTCAACGCTTCCGCCACACCCGCCGACGACATCGTGGGGATGACGCTCACCGTGACCGACGGCGTCAACACCGTGGCGGTGCCGGTGAACATCCCGGTGAGTCCGTCGCCGTTCTACACGGCGGCCACCGTCACGAACATCACCGACCCCAGTGCGGTCGTCACCTCGGGCACCCGGGCCTATGTCGCCGATCGCAGCACCGGGAAGATCACCGTCTTCGACACGACCACGAACACCGTCATCACCACGTTCGCGGCGGGAACCGGTCCCGACGGTCTTGCCGTCAAGGCCGACGGCACCCGGTTGTACGTGTCCAGTTCGACCGGTAACACCGTCACCGTCATCGACACCAAGACCAATACGGTGAAGGCCACCGTCGCGGTCACCAATCCCACTGCCCTCACCATCAACCCCGGCAGCAGCACGGTGTACGTGGCCAACGGCGCCACCGGCACGGTGACCAAGATCAGCACGTCCACCAACAAGACCGCCGGTACCGTCGCCCTCGCCGGGGGCCTGACACCCGGTGAACTCGCGGTGAGTGCCGACGGTAAGACGATCTTCGTCGTGAGCGCGAAAGCGACTGGCGGCGGCACCATCTCGTCGTTCTCGTCCACCGGTTCGGCGGCCACGTCGATCGCCGATATCGGCGGCACCCCCGTCGGGCTGGCCGTCGACTCGGTCTACAAGTTGGTCTACGTCGCCGATGCGAGCGGTGGCCTCACCGTCGTCGATCTCGGCGCACACACCACGGGCACACTGGATCTCGGCCAGCCACTGTCCGGTATCGCGCTCACCAAAGACCGCAGCGCCTTGATGGTCACCACCTCGACCGGCCTGGTGGCGGCGCTGCGCACCAGCGACGGCGCGGTCGTCGGCGTCGCCGACAGCGGCGTCGCCGCGACATCGACGCAATCCGGCACGGTGCTCACCCCGGACGGGACGCAGATGTGGGTGACCGATCCCCTCAACGGCACCGTCCGCGTGGTGTCCCTGGTTCCGCAGAACAAGGCGCCCTTCCTCAACGATCCGGTTGCGGCCGTGTCGAATCCGGCCACCGGCGCGCTCGCCGGACGCGTCGGTGTCGTCGACTTCGACGGTGATCCACTGACCTACGCGGTGACCGCCAAGCCCACCAAGGGCACCTTGGTGCTCAACGCCGACGGGACCTACACCTACACGCCCACCGCCGCCGCCCGGCACGCGGCAGCCGTGCCCGGTGCGCCCGATTCGGTGACCAAGGATTCGTTCACCGTGACGGTCTCCGACGGTCGGTACGGCACGATGACCACCATCGTCGCGCTGGCCATCGCCCCCGAGAACAAGATCCCGACCGTCACCACGACCATCGGCAACCCGAACGCATCGACCGGTGTGGTCAAGGGCACGATCGCGACCGCCGACGGCAACAAGGACAAGCTCACCTACACGGTGAGCGGGCAGCCGGCGAAGGGCACCGTCGGCGTCACGACGGCCGGGGCGTTCACCTACACACCCACGGCGACGGCCCGTACCGCGGCGCTGGCGCCCGGCGCCACCCACGACCAGAAGATGGACACCTTCACGGTCACCGTGGACGACGGCCACGGCGGTGTCGTGCCGGTCACGGTGAACGTCAAGATCGGCGCGGCCAACGTCAAACCCGGTGGGGCCAAAGCCGTCATCGCGGAGACGAACCCTCGTTCGGGCCTCGTCACCGGATCGGTCACCGCGACCGACTCCGACGGCGACACGCTCACCTACACCGCGGGCAAGACCACCAAGGGCGCCGTCGTCGTCAACGCCGACGGATCGTTCACCTACACGCCGACGGCCGCTGCCCGGTTGGCGGCCTCGAAAGCCGGAGCCAGTGCGGCGACCAAGACCGAGACCGTCACCTTCACCATCGGTGACGGATTCGGAGGCACCACAACGACATCCGTGAAGGTGTCCATCGCCCCGAACCCGACCACGAACAACGCGCCGACCAACGGCCAAGCGACCGTGGACGACACGTCGAGCGCCATCGGCACCGTGACCGGCACGGTCACCGCCGGCGATCCGGACGGCGACACGCTGACCTACAGCCTGGGCAGCGGTCCGGCATTCGGTGCGGCCACGGTGACGTCCGACGGAAAGTTCACCTACACCCCGGATGTCGACGCCCGGTATCGCGCCCTGGTGACCCCCGGGGACGATACGGACACGTTCACCGTCACGGTCACCGATGCGTTCGGCGCGACCACCACGGCCACGGTCGGGGTCACGATTGCGCCGCCGTCGGCCACCGCCGTTGATCAGCGGCCCACCGAGATCGCCGTCAATGCCCAGCAGATGTACTTCTATTCGCAGACCGACACCGACAAGGCCATGGGGTTGCTCAAGGATGCCGGTATCACCACCATTCGGATCATGTTGCCCTGGGCGGGAATCGAGCCCGCCGACGGTACGTATGACTGGACCGCCGTGGACCGCGTCGTCGACAGCGCCCAGAGCAACGGCATCACGGTGCTCGGTGTGCTGGGTACGACTCCGGACTGGGCTGCGGTTCCCGGTCAAGCGCAGTACCAAGGCCGCCCGGCAGACCTGGACGCATTCGCGGAGTTCGTCACCGAGGTGGCGACCCACTTTCAGGGCCGGGTCTCCGACTACGAGGTCTGGAATGAGCCCAATGCCGGCATCTTCTGGGCGCCGGCTCCCGACGCCGCGCAGTACACCGCGCTGTTGAAGGTGGCCTACACCGCCATCAAGGGTGCCGACCCGGATGCCGTCGTGATCGCGGCGTCGGTCGGCGCCGGGCCGGAGGACCCGGGAGTGGCGATCAACCCGGTGACGTTCCTGGCCCAGATGTACGCGGCCGGTGCGGGCGGATACTTCGACGCGGTGTCGTTCCACCCCTATCAGTACGCGCTGTTGTTCTCGGTGGGGGAGGGCCATGCCGGCACGCCGATCACTCAGGCCGAGCAGATGTACGCGGTCATGGTGGCCAACGGTGACGGGAACAAGAAGATCTGGGCCACCGAGTACGGCGAGCCGACCTCGGATGTCTCCGAGACCGCGCAGGCCGCCTACATCGGTGACTTCCTGCGCACCTGGCGCACCCTGGAGTTCGCCGGGCCGGCGTTCCTGCACACCTTCGCGGACTACCCCGACCCCGACCCGACCCAGGCCTCGTTCGGCTTGTTCCGGCAGGACTGGACGCCCAAACCGGCGGTCGCCACCGTCGAGCAGGTGATCGCGGAGAACCAGGCGATCGAGGCCGCCGCCGCGGCGAGCGTCCTGTAGCGCATCGCTGCTGAGGTCGTCGCGGGAACGGGAGCGCCGTATCAGGGCGTAGTCTTGCGGGGAAGCCCCGTTACGTGAAATGAGGATTGTTGGCTATGTCGAATCGCGTGATGAAGGGCAGCCGCCTCGGCGGAGTCAGCTACGAGACCGACCGTGACCACAACCTGGCACCGCGCCAGGTGGCGCGTTACCGCACCGACAACGGCGAAGAATTCGATGTGCCGTTCGCCGACGACGCCGACCTTCCGGGTACCTGGGCATGCCGCAACGGGCAGGAGGGCATCCTCATCAACGGTGAGGCCGCCGAGCAGAAGCCGGTGAAGGCCGTGCGCACCCACTGGGACATGCTGCTGGAGCGCCGCTCGGTGGAAGAACTCGAAGACCTGCTCAAAGAACGTCTGGAAGTCATCAAGACCCGTCGCCGCGGCTAGCTCGGCGACCCGCAACGTTGTCCGCGCCACGGCGGTTCGACGTACTGCTTTTGGTGCCGAACAGTCATCGATGATCGCCCTGCGCTAAGACGTGGCGCGGACCCGAGCGGCATCGAGTTCGGCCAGGAGCGCGTCGACTTCGGCGCGTTTCTCGGCGGGCACCATCAGCGAGTAGAAGGTGCCGACTCCGATGGTGAGTTGAAGCAGGTGCTCGCGTTCGCCGCCGAACAGCTTCTTGCGCCGGCTGATCTCCTTGACGTCGGTGCCCGAGTATTTGTCGGCGGGGTTGCGCCCTATCGAGTTGTTGGTTCTCAGCTTCTCCACCCACACGCCGTCGACCACGATGCTCTCGCCGTTGATCCCGTCGATGCGAAACATCAGCAGATCCTAGCCGGGGCCCGCGTCCACCGAGAAAGGTACGGGACCTGGTCATAGTGACATCAGATGCACCACGTGCGCGTCGCCTTCGGCACCGGTCGAGATGTGGCGTGGTAGCCGTGGGCGGTGACGTTCGTGATGGTGTCGCACGGTCACCGCGCGACAGTGCGCAACGTCAGTGCAACCGCGACTACGCTGGGCGATATGGCTGAGTCGATGTCCGAGAAGCGCCGCGCCAACGCGGTCGTGAATTTCCTTGCTGCTCAGCGGTATACACGTGCCGAGGTGTTCGCCGACCCGTGCCCGGTGCCGAGTGCGGCGGGCGCGTACGGCTGGTGGTTCCGGGATATCCCGGGCGGTATCGATGTCTCCGGCTGTGAACAACGCGACGGCTGGACATTGCTCTACGTCGGTATCAGCCCCGGGCCGCCTCGGACAGACGGCAAACCGTACGTCCCGCAGGATCTGCGCAAACGTGTCCGGTACCACTTCGGTGCGGGCAATGCGGGCGCGGACGGCTCCACGCTGCGCAAGTCGCTGGGCGTGCTTCTCGGTGATCAGCTGGGCTTCGCCCTGCGCCGCATCGGGTCGGGCAAGCGGCAGACCTTCGCCGGCGGGGAAGCCGTCCTGACCCAGTGGATGGCCGAGAATGCCGCGGTGTCCTGGGTGCTGCACCCCGAGCCCTGGTATCTCGAACCCAAGCTGATCGATGCCCTGAATCTGCCGCTGAACTTCCAGGAGAACGGGCGGAACGCCTTCGCGCCCGAGCTGAAGCGGCGGCGCCGAGAGGCGGCGGTGAAGGCCGGCAAGATGCGCGTGCTCGCCGAGTGGTCGTAGGCGGCCGCGGGAAGCCCGCGCAAACCTGCCTGAACTGCTAGAACAAGGGTGCCCCCGGCAGGATTCGAACCTGCGGCCTTCTGCTCCGAAGAACTACAGCCCGAAAACGTTATCAACCTGCGTGAATGGGCACAAGGGCCTATGGCGTGTCCCACAAAGAAGACGGCCTAACTTTGAACAGGTTCACAGCAACGCGACAGCCGCCTAGCAACGAACTACCAAGTATGGACATCGCACACTTGGAAAACTGGATCCTGGCCATGCACGGCGAACACCGCTCGTTCACCGTGATCTCAGAACGCGCGCGAATCGTCACGCAGTTCGCCCACGAGACAGGCGTCCAGCCTTGCCAAGCGAAGCCGATGGACATCGTTGCGTGGATGGCTTCACACCGTCTCGACTGGTCCCCGGGCACGGCGTGCACCTATCACGGCTACCTCAAAGCGTGGTTCCACTGGTTGCAATTCACGGACTTGCGCCACGACAACCCCATGATTAAGGTCCGCCGCCCGAAAGAACCGGACCGTGAGCCGCGCCCCGTCTCCGACAACGGTCTGCTGCGTCTGCTCACGGTCCGTATGCATCACCGCACCCGCGTGATGATTCTGCTGATGACACTGGCTGGCATGCGGTGCGCCGAGGTCGCGGGCGTCCGTGGCGAGCACGTAGACGCGTCCGTGCCGTCGATATGGGTCGACGGAAAGAACCGGAAGTCGCGAACGATCCCTCTGCATCCGCTCCTAATCGAAGCTGCCGCCACGATGCCGACACACGGGATCTGGTTTCCCGGGAACTCGATGCGTCCGGGTGAACCGATCTTGCCGAAATCGGTATCGCATGTGGTCAGCTTGGCGATGCGGCGGGCCGACGTGGCGGGCACGCCGCACAAGCTGCGCCATTGGTTTGGCACGACGCTGCTCGATGACGGGACCGACATCCGTACCGTGCAAGATCTGCTTCGACATGCGTCGCTGTCGACCACCCAGGGTTACCTCAAGGTGCCCGACCGGAAGCGACACGCGGCGATCAACCGACTTGATCCGTTCCGCGCCGCTGCCTAACTGCTGCGGAGTCCCTGTGGGTCGCGATAGCCTGTCCGGCTATGAGCGCTCCGACGCCGCCGCCGGGCTGGTATCGCGATCCGTCGGGCGTGCCGCAGCAGCGGTACTGGGACGGCAAGGCATGGGCACCCGCGCCACCACCGCCGGCGCGCGCCAAGACGTCGACCCTCGTCGCGGGAACTGTCGTTGGTGTCGTCGGGGCGTTCTTCGTGATCATGATGATCGGGCTACTCTCGGGCGGCGGTGACGATGACAAGCCGTCAGCGGCGCCGAGCTCGTCGACGCGGAGCGCCTATTCGCGGCCGACGTTCAGTGTCGAGGAAACCACATCCACTGTGATCAGCACGTGCCAGGAATCGGCGAAGAAGAGCCTGCGGGATCCCGACTCAGCGAAGTTCGACGATTGGAAGGCATGGCCGGCGCCGAACTCGACACCGGCGCCAGGCTTCGAATTCGATCCGGCGGCAGGCGACAAGTATTGGTCGGCCGCCGGGACGGTGAACGCGAAGAACGGCTTCGGCGGGTACGCGGGGCCGGAGCCGTATGCGTGCGAAGCGGTGGTCACGGCGGGCGGGCATATCGACGCCCGGGCGCACTCGATCGCCGACGTCCTTTCGCCGCCGCGCTAGTCGGCGGGTGTCACCTGCGCGGCGGCGAGTGATTCGTCGGTCGGATCCGGATCGTGCGGATCCTTCAGCCAGTCGCGGCCGAGGTGGGCCCACGCGCCGGGACCGTCACCGCCGGCCGGCGGTGGGTAGTGCCGGATGGCGCCGCCGCACGTCTTGCAGGTGCCGTTGCGGACCGGCCGCGTCGACGTCGAATCAGGATGACCAGGCATAGCGGGTGCTCCTTACGTGTAGAAGACGGTCACGTCGACTGCGCTCGCGAGCGCCACGGCGCCGCCGCGTGCGGTGGTGGCCGCCACCGAGACAGCGGTGCCGAAGGCGACACCCACGTCGAGCGGCAGACCGATCCGCTGGTTGGCGGGAACTGGAATCGTGAACAGCGGGACATCGGTGCCGAGCACCACGCCCGCGGCGGCTTTGTTGAAGAAACCCACGTAGGCGATAGCGGCGTTCGGGTTGTGCAGCTCATAGGCGTAGATCTGGCCAGGGCCCGCTTTGATCGCCGCGGCGGCGTTCGTCACGGCCGCACTGAACGCCGAGTTGCCACCGCTGCCGCGCGGCGCCAACTGCGCCGTCGCATTCAAGTTCGCCGGTGTCGGCTGCCCAACCTGCACGATCGGCCACACATACGGCGCTGGGCTCAGTGTGGCGATCGCCGATATCGAGCCGCCAGCCCCGGTGAACGCGGTCGAGATGCGCACCCGGAAGTAGCGGTAGGGGATCGCGCCCTGCAAGAACCGTGTGGTGCCCGCCGCGATGGTGACGCCGGCCGCGGTGGCGTTACCGGTGGCCGCCGCGCCGTCCACGTAGGGCAGGACAACCCAGTTCGTGACGCCGTCGTTGGATCCTTCGAACACGATCGCACCCGCGGTAATCCCGGCGGTGCCTGTCACCTGGACGTAGAACGATCGGTAGGTCGGAAGCCCTGCGCCGGCCATGGTGTCGATCGCGGCGCCGCCGGCAACGAGGATGTTGTTCGATGCGGTGAGCCCGGCAGGGCCCGTGTACTGCACGTCCTGGACCTGCTCGGCGGCCAGCGCGACGGGAAGCGAATACTGCTGCGACTGCTGGCCGAGGCCGGTCGGTGTGCGGCGCCATGACATTCTCTATGCTCCGTTCGCCGTGAGGGTGTACAGGAACCGCGGGTTGGTGCCGCCGGTGAAGAACGAACCTTGGTTGTTCACTCGCATGCCCTGTGGGAAGAACTTCATCGTGCGGCGCACGACGATCGGGTTGGCGAACATCCCTGTCACGGGGTTGTAGCCGGTTGTGTTCTGGTCGGCGATGATGCCGTCCCCGACGCCGGTGATCGGGTCGACGACGACAGACGATTCGCGTCCGGGCCCGAACAGTGGCATCCCTTCGACGATGTGCGTGGCGACTTCGTCTTCGGTCATGTTGTGCCACGCGGACGACTGGTGTCGGTATGTCTGTCCGGAGTGCGGCCGCTTGTATTCGAAGCGGGCCTTGAGGGCGAACGCGGCGGGCAGTGCGTTCGCCGGCGCGCCCGGCAGCCCGCCGTCGGTGATTCCACGGATGGCGAGCTGCCACACGACGTAGTTGTCGTAGTTCGATCGCCAGTCGAATCGGTTGGGCGGCTGGATGAGTGGTACGGATCCGCCGATCCGGAGCCCGCCATTCCAGTCCTGGGCGATGAACACGTGTGTGCGTGCGTTACCCATGCTGTGCCCGCCTTTCTCAGTAGGCCTTCGATGCGGACACGACGATGTTGTCGGCCATCAGTTGGCACCCGTCGGCGATGGCGATGTTGCGGCCGATGCCGAGCCCGATATTGAAACCCCCAGCGAAGTCGTCGATATCGATACCGGTGCCACCTTGGATGGGCTCGGTCGACTTGCCTGCCCCCAACGTCGATAGGTCGAAGACGTGCTCGCCGACCTGTAATTCCTTGTATCCGCCCAAGCCGGCGTTGGCCTTCAAATCGACTGTGAGGCGGACGTACTGGAAGTTCTGCTTGTTCTCGTTGTCGCCGACATGCATATGGGCCGACCCCGGAATTCGGATCATCCGCTGCTCCGGCGTTGCGCCGGTATCGCCGCGGATGAGCCAAGGACCATGCTCGTTGACCAGCGTGACGCCCTGGTAAGTACCCGACAGCACGCGGGAGCACCGCAGAAAGTAGAAGGAACGAGAGCTGTTGTCCTGCTTCTGGGTATCGATGTACATCAGGAACGATTCCCACGCCCCGTTGTAGTTTCCGATCCCCACAGCGAGAAACGCGGAATAGCTCACGTACCGGAAGTCGTCCGAGTGGCGAGCAAGCCGCTTGAACGCCGACACGAAACTCGAAACATCGTCGGCTGGCGGCGCCGCATGCTCGCCGGTAGAGAGCATCAGGCAGTGCGACCCGGTATGGCAGATCTCACTCGTTCGGCCGATCGCCAGTTGCGGCGCGTAGCCTCCCCAGTGGTCGATCCAACCGTCCATACCTTGGTCGAAATTCGACTGGTAAAGCACCGCGCCGCCGGAGCGAACCGATGCACGAAGGTCGAGCGCGCGAGCCTGTCCGGCTGAAGTGGCGACATCCCTTGCGATCCCCATCGTTTATGCCTCCTCAATCAGGATGTCGTCGATCTCGCCGTTCTCGTCCAATACGATTCGAGCTCGCTTCGTCGTTACCGGGTTGCCCGCGGAGTCGACCACAACCCCGAATAGAGCGCCGGTGAGCTCGCGGATCTCTTCGGCCGTGTCGGCGCGCACCACATCCTTGCCCGTGGTGCCGGCGTCGAGCAGAAAGTCCGTGTTCGTCGATTGGATGACGAGTTCGGTGCGCTCTGGCCGCGGCGGTAAGTCGAGCCGCTCGACGGTCGTCAGGTGGACGCGCGTGGCGGTGGTGGGCGCAGGAAAGACGAAGTCGTCGAACTGGTATGTGCCGCCGTTGATTTTCATCGGCCCGAACTTGACTTCGTATACCAGGTGCACGCCGTCGTGGAGTTCCAATGCGGCCGTCTCGGCGGTCAGCGGGACACCGACCGAATCTCTCTGCTCGTTGTACTCGTCGGCCGTCGGGGTGTCCTCACCGGTCGCCGGTGCGGCGCCCCGGACCGCCTTCAGCACACCCGACTCGAGGCGGGCGGGCACCGGCAGCAGCAGCAGTGTCAGCTTGGGGTTCTGCTCAATGATCGGGATTTCTTGGGAGTCCTGCCCGATGAGCTTCGGTGTGAACTGGACATCGCACCACGGTTTGAACGCGTCCGGGTTGAAGCCTGGATCGTAGGTGTCGCCGATGATTCCGCGCGCCTGCCAGTCGACGAAGAACGTGGTCAGAAAGGCCAGGTCAGCCATCCGAAGACTCCTCCTTCTCGCGGCGCCGCTTCCGGTCGCGCTGCTGCTCGCGGATCAGTTGCACCACCATCGACGCGTACGTCCAGGCGCCCGCCGTGTAGAGGATGAAGCGGATCGGCTGGCGGAAGGGGTAATCGGAGTCCCACCAGGCCGAGAGAACGATCTGCCACAGCACCAAGGACAGGAACGCGCACTTGATCAGGAACACCTTGCCGACGCGGCTGGATCGCCAATTCGAGCGAAACCCGTACAACAGAGCGAAGATCGTGACCAACGCGGCCAGATAGAGCAGGGACACGTTCGCGTCCAGCTCGTAGTCGACCGTCAACCAGATGTCGGCAACGAACGTGCCGACGATTGCGGCGATCCCGGCCACGTACAGCCAGCGCATCTAGGTACCCCTCTGCATCGCTTGGGTCAACAAGTCGGTGAAGCCGTTCTTCTCGATCTCCTGGCGCATCCGATTCGTCACGCGCCGAGACTGATTCACCAGCTCGTCGACACCACGCTTACGCTCTTGCGCCTCGGCGAGTTGCTGTTCCGCTTCGGCGACACGGCGCCGCCACGGCCACATCACGTGCCACCCTTCGTCACTGCGGACTCTCGAATGGTGGTGAGAAGCTGCATCGCGAGCATTTCGCCACCAGTCTTCTTCGCCATCTCCAGAGACAGGACACGGACCGATTCGGCGTCGATCTCGGCCTTCTTCACAACGGCATCGTGTTGCTTGCCGGTGACGAGCCTGCCGGTCGCCAGCGCCCAAACGAACGCCGCGGCCACGAGGACAGCAAGGCCCGGACCTGTGATCTGAGACCAGAACGCGGCATTCCAGACCGTCACTTCGCCGGGCTCTCAGGGACGGTCGGCTTCGGGGCACGCCGCCGCCGAGGGGTCGCACGCTTCTTGTTGGCCGGACCCTGCCACACGAGCCAGGTGCCGAGTGCAGTGGTCAGCAGGAACCGCGCCCACTGGCCGCCATCGACCGGCCACGGCACGCCGACCGTCGTCAACTGCACGGCGACGTTGGTGGTAAACAGCGCGAGGAACGCGAGGATCGATTTCCACGATTCAGTGAGCGCGGACATGCTGCCTTCTCTCTATTGCAGTCGGAGCGCGACGTCGAACTGAAAGCCCTGATTCCAGATCGCCCACGAGCCAGGGAATAGTAGAAGCGTTGCGTTGGGCACCATCTCGCGGATCAGCGCGGCCGCTTTGTCGACGCCCGTCATGCCGTCCCACAGCGCGTGGCCTGGGTCGCCGTACATGCCGTGTGCACCGGTGGCCGCGAACTTGAGCGCATCGACGATCAGCTCGACGAGCTGCGGCAGCAGCAACAGCAGTTGCAGCGGACCGGCCGCGGCACCACTGAACTTCGCCAGCCCGGACAGCACACCGGCGATCGGATCGTCGGACGGCGCCTGGCCCATGAGCTGCTGCATCGCCATGGTCGGGAACTTCGTGAACAGCCATGTCGCGAACTCGATGGTGAGCTCAGCACGGGCGATGATCTCGAATAGGAAGAACAGCAGGCCGCGCGCCTGCGGGTACATGTCGCCTTCGATCGCGAACGAGTACAGGCGATCCCGACACCAATCGGGCTGCGGCATCGACGAGATCCCGCGGCCCGGCCGGTCGCCGAGCAGCGATCCGCCTTCGGGCATCGACGGATCACCGAACGTGATGACCATCTTCACGTCGTCACGCCACTCCGGCGGCACCTTCGTGAGGTACTGCTGCACCGACGTGCCGCCCATCGAGTAGCCGATCGGGATGATCGGCGCGGGACCGTTGGCGCGCAAGATGGTGTGCAGCCGGTTGCCTTCCGCGCCGAACGCGGCGACGTCCTTCAGAAACGAGGGTGCATCCGGTGGCATCAGGTACGCGCGGCTGTCCGCGTTGCCGACGCCTTGGATCGGGAAGCGCTTCGGTGCTGGCCCGTGCTCGATCAGGCCGAGCGTGTCCTGCGTGCGGTAGTCGAGCACGCCGTCGATCCGCATCGGTGTCTTCCCGGCTTTCACCAGCTCGACGTTCTTCTTCACCTGGTACGTGGCGAGCGCCGCCTGAAATGCGGGATCGGCGACGGGGGTGTCGTCGAGACCGGCCGCGTAAGAGAACTTCCGTCGGAGCTCACGTTTCGCTGCGCGCACAGGCTCGCCGGAGTCGCCCGGCCCGTAGCCGATCCACTTGCCGCTCGGGCCGTTCATCAGCCCGCCGCCGCGGTCTTGAACACCGCTTGGAACTTCGGCTTGAACGCGACGAGCGCCTTGCACATGTCCTGGCCGAACTCAGCGACGAACGGGTTTGACGCGGCGTACGAGTCCGGCGCGACACCGTCTTTCGCGACGCGCTCGACGTGCTCGACGGCGTACGGAACGTCGAGCAGGTAGGCCATTGCGTTGCGGCCGTCCCAGATGTTGCCGTCGATGTTGTAGATGTAGCCGAGCATCGTTTCGATGTCCTTGCCGTCCTCGGCCAGGGCAGCGCGCGACGGGCCGCGCTTCATCACCTCGTCGTAGAGCTCTTGCTGCTGCTTATCGGTGAGTGCCATGAGGAAGCCTCCGGTCGTCGTCGGTTTGCGGTTGATCTGCGCCTGGATGTCGTTGCGCAGGGTTGGCATGTCGATCGCTCCGGGATCCCACTTGCCCTCGGCAGTCGGCGGGTCGCCCTGGTCGTATTCCTTGTGCGACAGGCAGTGCGACGCATCTGCATCGATGCGCCGGCAGAACGCGGCGTTCAGCTTCACGAGCGCGTCATACTGGGCGTCCGGCCAGGATGAGCGGTGCGGCTTACCGGGCGATCCGCCGCCGTCGTTCTGGCATTCGATCCCGATCATCCGCTGATTCGCGACGTGCCGGCCGAGGCCTGGCCAGTACCCGGTCCCGCCGTGCCAGCACGATCCGACAGCGACCAGCTCGACGACACCGTCGCGCCGCAGGTGGATATTCGCCAGCGGCCCAGCGAGATCCGGGCGACCGTAGCGGATCGACGTCCACGTCGAGCCATTCGATCCGGTGTGGTGATTCAGCACACCCCACAGCGAGCCCATGTCGCCGTGCCCGGATGCCAGCCAGCCCGGCGTTTCGACGACAGTGAGACCTTCAGCGCGCAGCACGTCGGCCAGCCAGATCGGGTCACCGGTCCAGGGCCCGTGCTCGTACTCGATGGCATCCGGTGGCGGCGGGACGGTGACCGGGGCGCCGGCCTTCACTTCGTTGTACAGGCGGATCGCGTCGCCCCACCACTGCGCGTACGCCTCGGGGACGCCGGAGCGCTGCACACCCTGCACGACATCGTTCGCGGACTTCGCGGCCGCGATGAAGTGACCGGCGTCGACGCCGTCGTTGGCGTGGAATTCCTTCGGCAACCGCAGCATGAAGTTGCGGATCGCGGTGCGCGGGTTCATCTCGTCGGCGACGGTGCCCCACCACAGTTCACCGTTCGGGCCGCGCTGCTGCTGGCAGATGCCGCATGATCGGCCGTCGTTGGACTCGCTGTCGTGCGGGTAGTTCACGCTCGACGGTTCCCGGGTCGGGTTGGCCGGGCACCAGATTCGCCGCTCGAAGGGCGCATCGTTGTCCTTCACGCCGGCTTCCTGCATGGTGCACATGCCGGCGAGCACCGCGGCCGGTTTCTCTTCGAGCCCGAGTTCGTTCGCGACGTCGATGAAGATGCGCATGTAGTCGGCCCGCGTCAGCAGCGGGTCGTCTTGGAGGAAGCGGGTGAAGCTCACGCGTTGAGCACAGCACGCGACTGTGACTCTGAGCGAACCGATCCGAGGTCAGCCGACGTCGACGACCGGGACGGTCAACGTCCATCCGGCGAGCTGAACTTCTTTCACGCCGCCGCCGCCGGCGTCGATCGTCATGACCCCGTAATCGCCGAGCGGGTGCCCGTCGTAGCGCTTCACCGCGATCGCGCCGAAAGTGGGCGAGTCCTCGCGTAAATCCTGATAGGTCAGCGGCCGTTCTCGTGCCATCAGGTGCCCTCCGTGGTGAGCGTGTATCCGCGCGCCGCAAGGGCTGCCGCGTGATCTGGACAGGTGTCGACGTCGAACTGAGCGAGCGGCGTCATCCCGTTCGCGAGATCACCGTCGGCGTCGAGCACATTCTGATCTTCGTCGGATAGGTAGACGTCGACCGTAGTGGGCAGATGTGATACCGAGATCGGCACCTTCACACCGAACATCTCCAGCGACCCGACCGAATCCATCGCGGGGACCGTGACGAGAAGGAACGTCCCGTCGCTGCACGCGTAGTGATTGGTGATCGGGCAAAACTGAGAAAGGTTCTCCGTCAACAATGTTGCTTCCATCGCCCCTACCTGTAGAAGAGCCAGACGACACCCGCAGCGCCCGCACCGCCGGACTTCTGAGTGGCCGCGTTGCTCGACCCGCTGCCCCCGCCACCGCCGCCTGGATAGCCGCCGGCGCCGCCCTTGCCGCCCTGGTTGAAGGACGTGTTCGCCTTCCCGCCGCCACCGCCGCCACCGCCGCCGCATTTGATCTGGGAGCCGGCCGAGACGTTGCCCCCGTTGCCGCCAGATCCGCCGAATGTGCCGTTGTTGCCCGCGGTGCCCCCAACTCCGAGGGCGGATGCCTCACCCGGGGTCGAGTTCGTGGACCCCACGGCGCCCTGGCCGCCCGAGCCGGGAGTCGATGCCGAAGCCGTCAATCCGAACGGGCCCGCGATGCCTCCCGGTGCGCCCGGTGCCGCGGATTCAGCCAGGACAGTTCCAGTGTGCGGCGTGGTGGTATTCGCGACGCGCACATACGACTTGTTGCCCGGGGCGCCCACCTGAATGTCCAGAGCGGTGACGCCGGTTAAGTCGACGGGCAACGCGATGTACGAGCCGTGCAGACCGGGATCCCCGCTGCCGCCAGCGCCGCCGTCGTGGCCCCCTCCGATCAGAATCGCCGTGAACTCCGTCGGCACGGGGATCGGTACTGCCCAGTTCGTCTCACTCGACGTGATGGTGTGCACGGTGTAGCCGTTGATCACCGCGTCTTTGATCGCCTCGATGGTGTAGGTGAGCTGTGTCGTCGAGCCGTCGCCGTCGGTGCGGCCGAACCACGTGTCGAAGAAGCTCTTGAAGCCGGCCGTCACGTTGCTGAACAGCCCAGGCAGGTTCAGGATCTTCGACGGATCCAGGATCGGGATCTTGAAGATGTTCGCGAATCCGTCGACCAGGTCAACGAAGTGCTCGCCGAGGCTGCCGAGGAAGTCGACGGCGCCGGCGATGACGGTCCCGATGCCGTTGGCCACACCGGCGACGATCTCTTCCGGCGACGGCAACCCGAACAGCTTCCCGATTGAGCTGTACACGGTGCGCCACGGGCCGCCGATCTCCCGCATGTCGGACCCGATCGCCGACATCGGATCCTCATACGACGCGACGCCGGACCGCAGCGGGTTGAAGATCGCGTTCCCAGTGCCCCGCTTCTGCGGGTGCTTGTCAACGGCTCTGGGCATCAGGAAACCGGGATCAGCTCGATCGACAGGTGCGAATCGGTGGTGATGAACTTGTACGAGCCGGATCCGCCCTGCCGCACCAGCATCACGTAGATGTCGATGCCCGCGTCTTTCGAGATCCGGCCGATCGCCGACTCTGGGTTCACCGCCCGGGTGGGGTCAGCATTCGACGACCAGTGATCCCGGATGTGCGCCACCGTCTCACTGTCGAGCGTGGCCGGATCGTAAATCGCCTTGCCGATCAGCTCGCCGGACTCCGGTGCATCCGTGGATCCCTGCGGCAGCATCCGCACTTCGACGCACACCTGCGCCGAGTTGAAGAGTCCGTACCGCTGCCAGCGCAGGTGACCGCCGACCTTCGGATAGAACGCGTAGTCGAGCGGGCCGACGGACGGCGCCGCGATGACGGTGCGCGCCGACGAGTACACCCCGGCCGGACCGAAGCTGCCCTGCGGGATCGTGATGTACTGCATCACCTGCTGCGTCGGGTCGCCCGGGATGAAGCGGCCTTCGCCGCCGTGCGCCGAGGCATCCCAGATGAGCGTCTGCCCGTCCTGCATCTCGCCTTCGAAGTCCAACGACTCTGCGATGCGGGAGTTGTCGCCCTTCGGGCCCACGATGCCCGGGATCAGCAGGTGGAACGTCGGGTTCTCGTCGGTGCCGCCTTCCTGCACGACGATCTCGCCGTACGGGGTGGCACCCGACATCACCACCTGCTCGGCGGTCATCGAGATATTCGGGGTCGGTCCGGGCGGGCCCGGGATCGAGCCGAGCAGCACTTGCCAGTTGTCGCCGTCCCAGATATGCCAGAAACCGGCGATGTACCAGGCGCGGCCGGCGTCGGCCTCGAGCAGCCCGTCCGGCAGATCTGCCGGATTGGTGATCGTCGACTGAAATTCCGGGCGCCAGAACGGCGCCGGGAGACCGCGCGGGCCCTGCGGACCGATCAGCGCGTCGAGCGTGAGGGCCGCTTCGTCGGGCATCAGGGTCAGCGTCCCGGCGATCATCTGCGGATCGCCGGGGTTGCGTGGCATCGCGTAGAACTTGATGTTGACGAATCGCGTACCGAGGTAGATCGGTTCGATCGGGATCGTCATAGCTGGCCTTCCTGTCGGAGCCGCTGCGCTTGTGCGCGCAGTTCTTTCGCTTCGTCGGTTTCTTCAGCGGCGGCGTCGAGATCCGCGGCCGCGCGTTCGGCGCCGAGTTCGAAGGCCTGCCGCGCGACAGGTTCGAACTGCCGCTCGAATGCCGCCCGCGCTTCGGGAGTCATCTGCGCGACCTGGACATCGAATGCGGCCTTGCGCAGCCGCGCTTCCTCTTCGAGGTCGGCGAGTCGCGCTTCCTCGGTGTCGAACCGCTTGATCACCCATTCCTGCGAGTCGGCCAGGCGGCCGGCTTCGTCGGGCAGCACCTTCGCGCGGATCAGCGCGAGCTCGTCGTCCTGCGTGACGCCGGCGAGCACGCCGTGCAGCATCAGGAATTGCAGGGTGGCTTCGTCGATCCCGATGATCGTGCCGTCAGTGATCTTCACGGCGTCGCGGAAGTATTTCGCGAGGTCGTCGGCGCGGGCCCGGATGTCATCCCACTCGGCCGGGGTGAACGCGTCGGAGTATGGCGAATCCGGAATCCCGGGGATCGTCGGACGTGACTTCCGTTTCAGCCGTGCACCTTTGCCCATCAGAACAGATCCCCGCTTCCTGCTAGTAGTGCCGCGAAGTTGGCGACGTTGCCGATCGTGCGGAAACCTCGGGCGATCGGGTTCTCTTCGCGCGAGTCATCGCCGAAGCTGACCTGGATGTCGCCGGCCAGGTCGCGCGTGCCTTCGGCCCGGGCCGCGAGGATCTGATCGACGTAGAGGATTCCGCGGATCTCACCGCCGACCCGGTCGCCCAGCGTGTAGTCCTGGCCGTAGACGTACGGGCCATCGCCGACGTCGAACTTCATCGACGAGTAGGCCTTGACCTCTTCGTCGGCGATCGCGATGCCGGATATCGCGTTCAGGACATACGCGGTTCCGGTGTTCTGCGCGAAGTGTTCACGGAACGCGTACGGTCCGGCTTCCGCTGAACGCAAAGGGTTTACGAACCGCTGGAAGGCCAGGAACACATCGTCGAGCTGGCCTTGATACAGGTTGTCGAGGCCTTCGACGCCGTACGCTTCCTGACCCAACACGACTTGTGCGAGTTGGGATATCGCGTATCTGATCGCGAATGTTATTGCCTGGTTGACCCATTGGGGACTCTTGCCACCAACCACAATGTCGGTGGCCTGAGATTTGTGTATTACCCGGCGTTTTCGCTTGATGTTGCCGTAGCCGACATCGCGGTAGACGATCGGCGGCGGTTTCGGCGCGACCGAGAGCAGCTTCCGGAAGAACGGGTCCGTCTCGCCGTCTTTGTTCGCGTCGAGCGGGATGATCGTCTCAGTGATCAGATCGTCCAAAGTTGCTGCGATCAGGTTCAATCCGCCGTCGATGATCGTGCCCGTCGGGCCGCCGACCCCGGACTTGTCCTCGAAGGACAGGATCACGCATGCCCGGGTCGGCTTCAGCGCGTTCGCGAGCGGCCCGAACATGGTGTACGGCGGCGGGTCGCCGGGCAGCCACGTGTACGCGCGGCAGATGACGCCGGCATCCTTCATCACCGGGCCGAGCACGGTTTGCGCGTCCTTCCAGCGCGAACCGATCGTGCACCAACGCGACTGATCGGTGACCGGGTTGATCGGCATCACCTGCACCGGCCAGTTCAGCGGCGAGATGTTCTCCAGCCAGGTTTCCGGCGCGAACATGTTCCGCGGGATCGGGAACCAACCGTTCAGGGTGTAGAGGCGGAACAGGTTGATGAACACCGAGCTCGCGCACGTGAAAGCCGTTGGGCCGCCCCACAGGTACATCTTCGGGAGCTGGACTTCCATCGGGAAGATGGGGTTCGCGGCCAGGTAGATTCCGCGCATGTGGCGGCGATTCGAGACGCACTTGATCGTGGTAACCGGTGCCTCGCCGGCCGTTTCGTCGTCTTCGAGGGTGACGACCTTCCCGCCCCAGCGGTTCTTCCAATCGTGCGGATCATCGGGGTCCGGGTCGATGGTGATGTGCAGGTCGGCCCCGATCGGTGTTTCCACCATGAGGATGTCGCGGAGCCAGTCCTGGTGACTGCCAGAGAACGTGATCTCGGCCGTGCCGTCGTCGGTGGCGAGCTCTTCCCACATCCACCGGTCGACGTCTTCGATACTGGTGATGAAGTGGAATTCCTTATCCCACAACCGGATGAGCGGCTTCTTCACCTTCCGCGACATGTACGCGTGGCGGCGTTCGAGCAACTGCATGTACACCTGCTCGGTGAGCTCACCGTCGAGCGTCTTCGCCTGTAGCCCGGCGTCGAGAGTGACCGTCATGCGAGCGCCATTTCGAAGCGCTGCGGCACCTGCACGTAGATCTTCCCGCCAGCCTTCGAGTGCTTGATCGGCAACGTCGCGACACTGCGCGGCGGGATCGGCGTCGTGAAACCCTGCCCTTTGAACCGGCGCAGCAAAGGAATCCCGCTATCGCCGTACTCGCCGAGAATCCACGACAGCAGATCGCTATTGCGGATGAACTTCTTCACCAGCGTGTCGACGGGATCCTTCGCGGTGATAGCGAGCCGGTGCGACGGATCGGTGTCGATGATGGCGTGCTCGCCGGGCATCAGCTCCGGGACGTCGATCATGCGGGTATCGGTGCGCTGCCGGGTCAGCGTCCCGAGAATGTCGTCGACGATCGGGATCCCGTAGAGGCGGCCGAGCTGCGGCCAGTCGGACAAGATGTCGGACTCGAGGACCGGCGTGGTGAACGCGTTCGGCCCATCGGGTAGCGATATCTGCCCGGGTGCGCTGATGACGAAGATCGGCCAAGCCGGCTCGGTGCCGCGGTTGACCGCGCGCAGCACACCGTTGTTCAGCTTCTTATTCGTGCCCGGTGGCCGGATGAACGGCGCCGGCCGCACGTCGGGCCGCCGCCAGCACGGGTCGCCGTCGACAGCGAGCACGATGTCGTGAATCGAGAACCGCTGCCGCACCGGGTCATCGGCGAGCGTGCACTTCGCCGACAACAGTTGCATCGGAATGTAGAGCTCACCGAAGCGCCGCGTCGTCACAGTGAAGAAGCCGGTCGAGTCCTTCTTGCATCCGCGCCACCACCGCCCACCGGTGTCGAGCCAGCCCAGCGACGTGTCCGACATCAGGCCCAGCGGGAACGAGATCTCTTTTCGGCCGCGGATAGCGCGCTGGAAGCGGGGTGGGCCGTACGCGGGTTTCGTCCAGATCGTGTCGAACGGGATGTGAACGAGCCCTTCGATATCGCCGGCGATGAACGCACCTTCGACACCACCGTCGAGCCCGGCCAGCGGCCACACCGTGCCGTCTGATCCGATCCACTTCAGCGTGACCGCTTCGTCTCGGATCTCCGGCGGAAGCGAGCGCCACGGGTGATCGTCGGTGTGCGGGAATCCCGGCAGTTGAATCGTCGTCATCGATCAGGCCCCCTTCGGCACGTAGGTGTGAAGGCGGTCGACGTTGGCGACCTGCTTGCGCACGACGTCGCCGATCTCTCCGCTCGTGGGACCGGAGTCGACCTGGATCGACACGTTGCGGCTCATGTCGACAGGGCCGGGAGCTGGCCCGGATCCGATGCCGGACGCCGGCGTTCCCGGGGGCGCCATACCAGCGCGCGCGTATCCGGCGGCGTCGATGGCAGACGGGATCATCCCGAACGGCAGACCGGACGTCGCCGCGGCTTCACCGGGCGCCCCGGCCGGTGCGAACGGCGACCCAGACCACGGCGTACCGTCACCGTTCGCGTAGCCGGTCTGCCACGGAAAGCCCTTGCCCTGCGGCGTGTACTTGATCCCCGCGATCGCATTGAGAAGCTGGACGACGCCGAGCTGCGAGATGTCCGGGAACATCGAACCGTCGAGCCCCAGCGTTTCCTTGAAGAACGATCCGACGATCCCGCCGATCGGGTCAGTCGCGTTGCCCTGGCCGTTGACACCCTTGCCGGACTTCAGCTTCGTGAACTTGCCCTTCGCCGCGTCGTCGCGGTCCGCACGGGCATCAGCCGCTTCGCGCTTCGCTTCGTCGAGTTCGTCTTGCGCGGCCTGCTTCTGAGATTCCTTCGCTGTGGCCTTCAGTTCGGATTGCCGCTGCTCGGCCCGCGCGACCCGCTTGTCCGCGTCGGCGACCCGCTGGTCGGCTTCGCGCATCTTGCGCGGATCCTGCGTGTAGTAGCCGGATTCACCGGTCGTCGGATCAACACCGGCGACCGAGCCAGCCGGGATGCTGCCGCCGCCCATCCCGTAGCCGCCGACACCGCCGTCGGATCCGCGGCCTTCGCCGTACATACCCTGCACCGGCAGGAACATGTGCTGGTCGAATTGGGGATCGCTGGCCTTCGCCGCACCCGATCCGACAGTGAATTCGCCGTTCTTCCCGCCAGCTTCGGCGCCCATCCCGTTGGACAGCGTCATCGCCATATGGCCGTCGTTCGGGTTCGGGCCGTGGTCGTACCAACCGACCGTGATCGCGCCGGGCCCGCCCATGCCAGGCTGGAAGCCGCGCTCGGCGAGCCACTGCGCGGCGTTCTTCGTCGACATCAGACCGGAGTCGGGCAGGCCGAGCGCACGGTTGATGACGCGGGCAGCCATACCCGAGCAGTCGGTGCGGTTGCCCTGGCTGTAGCCGGTTCCGGCCAGCGCCTCGGCGGCCACCACATCGGGGGAGAATCCGCCCTGATCGAAGGCCATCACGCCATGGACGCCGAGACGACTTCCGGTTTCCTGCCAGATATCGAGGGAGCGCTGCGATCCGTTCAGTGGGATGTACGCTTCGCCTCCGGTCGACGGTTCGCGGTATCGGACAAGGCCGTTCGGGTAGACCGGTGATCCGATGTGCGCGTCGCGGCCGATGCCGTCGATACCGCCGCGGGCCCGAGGCGGGACTGGAAGTAAAAGCTGGTCTCGTGTTGTCGGGCTGGGCGCTTGGTTCGGGGCAAGTACGTTGACGGGTGCGGAGATCGCGGTCTTCCATTTGGCGATCCAGGCGCTCATCGCATCGTCTGCTGGCCCGAGTTCGGGATGAACGTTGGGATTGATCGTCTGCCCGGACTGCTCGGCGCGCCACGCTTCGAGCTGATTGCCGGCTTCTTCGGTGTTGGGGATGATCGTCAAATGCGTCGGATCCCCGGCGATCGCCATCAACCGATAGCCCATCGCGGCGAGCTTCTGCTGAACCTCCGGCGTGTTGTCCTTGACGTCGATCGTGACGTCCTTGCCGTTGGCCGCAAGCGTTTTCACCGAGTCGCCTAGGCCGTCGGTGAACTTCTTCGCCTCCGCGGTGCGCTTGCCGTAGAGCTCCAGTCCGAGGCGGGCCTTACCCATCGAGTTGACCGCTTGGTCGGAGGATTCCTCAACAAACTTCAGCGATTTGGCCATGTCGTCGAGTCCGACGGCGCCAGCGAGTGTGCCGAGTATCCCCGCCGCGCGCGCAACAGATCCAGCGATCACCTGGCCCATCCGCAGGGCGGCGTCGCCCATCGTGACGAAGAACTGGACGACCTCGGCCTTGTGTGTGGTGAGGAAGGTGACGAACTCGTTCAGACCGCCCGTTAATGCTGGGCCGAGGGCATCGAACGCGTCGAGCTTGATCGACTCCGTCGTGTTCTTGAAGGATTCGACCGCGCCGGGCAGCCCTTGCATCTGGGCGTTGGCCATCTCGCCGGCGGCGCCGACACGTTGCAGCTTCGTGTACATGTCGTCGAAGGCCTGCGCGTTGCCGAGCATCGCCGACCGCATCGCGTCCGAGCCGAACAGGATGTTCGTGTCGGCTTGGAAGTCCTCCGACGTCATCCGCTTCTTCGCTTCGTCGAGCTGCCGGAACAGATCTCGGAAGCCGACGAACTGCTTGTCGCCCTGCTGATTCAGTTTGTAGAGCTCCAAGCCGAGCGACTGGATAGCGCCCTGCGCCGGGTTGCCCTGGTCGGTGATCGACTGCATCGTCGTCTTCAGCAGCGTTCCGGCGTCGCTGCCCTTCACACCCGCGTTCGCGAACATCGCCAGCGCTGCGACCGTGTCGTCCAGGTTCTCGCCGAATCCCTTCGCGACGCCGCCGACCTGTGCGAGCGCCTGCGCCAGATCAGGGATGTCAGCCGACGACGCGATCGCAGCGTTCGCTAGGACATCCGCGGTGTGCGCAGCCGAATCGGCGTTGAGGCCGAACGCATTCATCGCGTTCGCCTGAATCTCGGCTGCCTGCGCGGATTCAATCTGACCGGCGGTCGCGAGCTGCATCGTGCCGCGGGCCGCGCCGATGGCCTGGTCGACGCTGAAGCCTGCCTTCGCGAGCTCGGTCATCGCGGTTGCCGCGCCGGACGCGGACGCGCCGGCGAGCGTGGTATCCGCGCCGAGATCCCGCGCGGCCTTCTGCATCTTCGCCATGTCCGCCGGGGCGGCGCGGGTCACGCCCTGGAAGTTGTTCATCGTCTTCGAGAAGTCGAGCCCGGTGTCGATGATCGACTCGAAGCCCTTCAGCACCAGCCCGGCGGCCTTCTCGCCCGCTTCCAGCAGCGCGCCCGCACCGATCGCGGCCACGGCACCGACCACGAACGCACCGCCGGCGCCCTTGCCGATGTTCCCGAATCGCCCAGTGATCCCGTCGAGTTGACCGCCGAGCCCCTGTAGGAAGTCGACATCGCGACCAGGCTTGAACGGCTTCGCGTTCTGCGCGTCGACGAGATCCTTCTGCGCCCGCGTCAGCCTGCGCGTCTCGGATTCGACCTCCGAGATCGCCGACTTCTGCGCCCGCAACGCCGAATTGCGTTGCGCCTCGGCCCGCGCGAACGCCGACCCGCCCTTGTCGCGGGTCTCGTTCATCCGCTCTTCGGCGACCTTGAGTTTGTCGACCGCGGCCGCTTCCTTCTCGCGGAGCTTCGCGATCTTCGTCGACGACTTCTCGACGGCCGCCTCCGCGGCCTTCACACCGTCGGCGACACCGTCAGCCAGCGCAGCACTAGCGGACTTCGAGATCCCCGCGAACGCCCGGCCGAGCGTCTTGTCGATCTTCGGTCCGATGCCTTCGATCGAAGGCATGATCGGCAGGACGTACCGCCCTACCTCTGCGCCGGCTGCCATCGTCGGTTACTTCTTCTCGGCCGCGCCCGGGGCGCGCTCGAAGCCGGCCGCTCGGGCGAAGATCGTGAAGAACTCCCAGAAGTCTTCGATGAGCGGTGCGACGTCGAGGAATTCGTCCCACTGCTCGGCGCCGAGCATGAGTTCGACGGCGTCGGGATAGCGTTCCATCACGCCGCGCTGGAAGATCTGCATCGCCCGGGTGGGCCACTTCGCGCGGGCTCGCGGGAAGCTGAACTTCCGGCCGCGGAAGTCGATGGTGTTCTTCGTCGTGGTCCGCTTGATGAACTTGTCGAGCGCAGCGAATTCGGCAGCGGCGTCATCTTCCTCGGACTGCTCGGCATCCTTGGGCTTCGTGTCTTCGGCCGCGGTGTCCTCGGCGTCGGTAGTGCGTTCATCGGTAGCGGTCATCAGCCGGCCTTTCGTGGTTGCCGATCGCGAAGGCGGTTCGCCATCGCCTTTTCCAGCGCGGCCATCGCGACCGCGGGAGGTTCATCGATTCGGGCGGCGGCCGCTGGCGCCGCGGCGACGGCGCGACCGACCTCGGCCTTCTTCCGTTGCGCCGCTTCCCAACGCGCCCGGCTCGCGGCCGGCGAGTAGTAGTCCTCTTTCGCCGCCAGATCGGCCATCGTCTTGTCGTTCTCGGCCTTCTTCGCGAGCGCGGCGCCGATCTCTTCGGCCGTCATCGGGCGGCCGACGTACACCTGACCGGCGAGCCGTTCCCACACCTGCGCGGTGAGGATGTGCTGCTTCGTCCACAGCTCGCGGCCGCCGTTGCGTGCGATGGCCAGCGCTGATTCCGGTGGCAGGCGGCGCACGTAGACCCAGATCTGTCGCAGCGTGAGACCGCCGCGCCAGCGGTCGAGATAGTCAACGTTGCGGAATGTCCGCAGATCGGACGCGATGTCGTCCTCGTATTTGTCGAGCAGCCACAGCAGGATCGGGACGGCGCCGAACGATCCGAATGCGCTGTCGCGGTTGATCTTCGATTCGGGTAGCCGCGTGACTCCGACCGCGGCGGCCATGGCATCGGCCAGGTCCATGACGTCGCCGTAGTGGGGGATCGGCGCGGTCTGGACGCCGAGCAGATCGACGACGGCGTCGACGTAGCGGCCAGCGCGGATCGCTTCGAGCGGCCACTCTTCGAGTGCCCGTCGAATGATCAGTTCGTGGTCACGCCAGACGAATCGGACTGTGGATTCGCCGAGCGCTTCCGATCGCGCCGCGTCGCTGCTCACCTATCGACATAGCTCCGAGCTTTCGCTTCCGCCGTGTCCTCGCTCCGGTCGCCAGCGGGCGCGACCGTGCCGGGTAGGTCTCCGAGCAGAGGATAGAAGTTCCGGATTTCGTCTGCCGACGAACTCACAAGCGGGAGAAGAGATCAACGATAAAGTCGTGTTTGTGCCTTCCAAACGCGCGTGTGCAAAATGCGGAGAATTCAACTACATCGGGCGTGGAACCCTCCCCGAAGGGCAGTACCTATGCCGGAGCTGCCGCCGTGGTCGAAGGATGGCCAAGCGGATGACAATGCGCCACTACCTGACGGCCGAGCAGATCGAAGACCGGATCGGCGCCGCGCGCGGGAGCCTGAGCGACGGTGATCTACCGCCTGTTGACGCTGTCGTCGGGCCAGTCAACGACGACGGAACGCTGCCCACAGGTTCGATCCGAATCTGGCTCGTTAGCACGATCGACACATGGCAAACCGGCGTGAAGGCAGCGCAGCGCGTGCACCAGGTCTACCGCGCCGACCACGCCACGAAAGAACTGCTCAGCGCGTATGACTTGGAGATGATCACCGGAATCCCTTCGGGAACATGGCGGTACTGGGTCACCGTGGATCAGGCGCCGCCGTCGCAGAAGATTGGTCGGCGTCGCCTCTATCCCCGCGTGACCACTATGGAGTGGTTGCGCGACAAGGGGATTAAGCTAGATGTAAATGAGTAGTTGACAGCATCGACGTGTAAACGTATCATTTACGTATGGAGATCAAAGACAGCGCCCGCAAGCACGACATCGCGGACGCCGACATGCTCCATGCATTCGAGAACGCGCTGCGCTACATCGAGCAGGAATACAACGGTGAGCTGCAACTTCTCGTGATCGGACCCAGCCGCACCGGCGCGCTGCTGGAACTGATCGTTCCCTGCGACGAACCGCAGCGGATCATTCACGCGGACGTGCTCCGCGCGAAGTTCTACCCCTACCTGCGGTAGGGCCGTGTCGGCGGCAGGAAGCCGCCGACACAACAGGACGCGGGATTGACCCGCCGACACGGCAGATGAGAGCCGAGGTAACTGACATGGCAAAGGTGAAGGAACAGAAGGATCTCGAAGACTTCCTCGACAACGTCGAAGTGAAGCCAGCCGATGCGCGCGACGCAACGCACATCCGGCGGATCATCGCCGCGGCGAAGGCGGTCACCGCCGCGGACGCCGAGCTCGTCGCAGCGGTGAAGGCGGCCCGCGACGCCGGCGACACCTGGGACGCGATCGGCGTCGCGCTCGGCACGTCACGACAGGGCGCCTACCAGCGATTCGGTAAGGCGGTCGCGTGAAGTTCCCACACGATCCGGCCGAGGTCGCCGTCTACGATCTCGGGACGATCATGAATCAGCAGGCCGAGCAGGCGGCAGCCGCCGAAGCGGGCCCGCCGATGATCTGGTTTTGGACGCTGAAGACACAACACCCGGACCGGTACGGCGAAGGTGCCCACACGACGTGGGATGGTGCCTGGCAGGCGATGCGGGACAAGGCGATTGAAATGGCTGGCGGGAAGCTGTCGTTTCCGGCCGGTGGCGACGCAAATCAAGAGATCGCACTGATCCAGGAAGTGATTCCCGGAGTCGCGATCCGGCTCAACACGATTCCGCTCCACACGCCGTGACACCGCTCGAATGGGTCGACGACGACGGTTGGCTCGTCGCCCGAGACGGCGCGGTGACCTACTTCATCGCGTCATCGTGGAAGGTGCTTCCGACCGCCGAGAAGTTCGACGTGTTGCTGACACATGCCGAGATGGAACGGGGCGATGACGGCGAGCCGGTGCTGCTGTATCGGGGATGGGGTCATGATGTCGACGATGCGAAACGGCTCGTCGAGCTGATCCGCAATGCGCCGGTCGGCGATGACAGCGCCCGGCTGGAATGGATGCGGCAGCACCAGCGCGAGCTCGCGGCGGAAGTCGCGCGGTAACGTCGCAATCGGAGATAGCGAGCGACTGGCGAAACAGAACGGGCCCCGATCCGCGTGACTGGATCGGGGCCCGTTCGTTGTTCGGTCTACGCCGGGGGGTTCGATTCGGGGGGCGTCTCCGGCTGACCGACGTTCTCGGCCGACTTCCCCCGCTTCGAGGCAGGGGTGTCGGCGGTCTTCTCGTCCTTCTTCGGCTCGGTGTCCGGCGGTGGCAGCTCGCCGGTGTGCACGTCGCCCTGGCCGTCGACCACCTCGGCGGCATCACCGGTTTCGCCTTCGGCCGGCTCGCCGGCAACAGCATTCGGGTCGTCGGCGTCGGCGACCTGCTGCACGATGACGTTGCCGCGGCGCGCGGCCGACCGCAGTACCTCCGCTTCGTCCCGGCTCTCGACGATCTCGCCGACCTCCTTCTCGACGAGCGACGCAGCGGACCCATCGTCAACCCTGATGATCTCACCGGCCTGCCGGTTGTTGACCTGCTTATTCAGCTTCACGTACTTCACGATTCAGGTTCTCCGATCCGGCTCTAGGCGGCTTCGCCGTGCTGCCACGTGAACAGCTCACGGGCACTGTTCGGGAAGATCCGCGCCGACAACTCACTCGGGGTGTTGTCGCCTTCGACGTCCTTATCGCCCGGAATCCACAGCCGCGCGGGCCGCTTCGTGATCCGGCGATCGATATAGCCGTCGGCCGTGCGCTTCTCGAATCCGAAGAACAGGTGAGCCGGATCCGGAACCACGAGCGTGGTATCGGACGAGCCCGGCCAGAGGATCGACTGCACGACGGCGTTGTCCTCGCGCGCCTGCACGGTCGTGGTCGCCTTGAAGTCCTTCGACGCGACCAGGATCGTGCCGTAACCCCAACCAGGGATGTCGGTTTCGTCCCATTCACGCTGGGTGTCGATACCTTCGGCGCCGACGAGGATACCGAGGTATCCCCACTTGACCGACGCCTGGTTGGCTGCGTCCCATGCGACTGTGGTGTCGAATGGCTCGGTGATATCCGCGGGGATATCAGCAGTCGCGAGTACCGGCTGCTTGTAGACGAAAACGTCGGCCTCGGTGAAAAGCCGGACATTGCTCGGGTTGCCCGCCATGCTCGTATCTCCCTGTCACTCAGGCGATGATCTCTGTCCGAATCACCACGTTCACAGTTCCGGACGCAAGGTCCGCTCCGGTCGCTCGGTGCTGCGTCTCGGTCAGCGCTTGCCCGAATGGCCGGACTACTGCTAGTCCTTCCGGGACTGTAGCGAGAATGTGACCTAAGCACTTGCGAGCTATCCGCCGACTCGTCGGCACGTCATCCGACCCGACCGTGATGCGAATCGTGTGGTCCGACTTCACCGGCCAGTCCAGCGGCCCGCCGTCGTCCGCGATCAGCACCAGCGGCCGCGCTTCGGCCAGCGTCCAGTCCTTCGGCCACTTATGCGTCGCGATCCGCGGAACGACTGCCTCGTCGGCCAGCAGCGCCACCAGCGATGCCTTCACCGCGTCGACGGGCTCGCCCTGCACTCGGGTTGTCATCACTTCCCCCGATGCTCGGGCAGGCCGCGGTATCCCACGTCGGTCGCCCGGGCCCGCTCATGCGCATCTTCGTCCTTCTGCGCGAACGCTCTTCGCCACTGCCGCCGCGACCGGAATGCCATAGCCGCCTCACTCACCGCCCGCGTACCGACTCCGTCGACCGCCTGCTCTTCGGCGTCCACTTCCAGCGACGCCACATGCCGATCCGTGGTGTACGTCCGCACGGTGGCGTCGCCACCAACCCGCCGCCGAGCATCTTCGGCGATCTCATCGACCGCAGCGACTACGCCCGGATCGTGCTTCAGGATGTTGCCGATCACCTTGCGGTTCGGCTTGAAACCCTGCCGCGGCGCCATCAGCCGCCACCACCGCGGAACCTGGCCAGCACCACGTCCTCGTTGCGTTCGGCATGCTGGCTGAAGTGTCGCTGTATCCGGGCCACGCACCGCATGCCGCGCACGAGAATCCAATCGCCGTCGCGGATCCCAGTGCCCAGCGGCAGGACCACGGTGAAGTCCGCTTCCTCCGTAGTGCCCTCGGCCCCATAGCGTTCGACGGTGTTGCCCGCGTCGATCGCCGTGGCCACGACGGTAAACGGCTCACTATCGGGCAGGCGGGCGCCGTCATCGTCCTGGCCGCCGCGCGGCGTGATCGTCACCTGCTCGCCGATACCAGCCGTGTGCTCCTCGCGTGAGCAGAACACGCGCACATGGTGCTCGATGCGGTCGATCAGGGTCCGCTTCACCCGCGCGTCGGCCAGCAGTTCGAACACCTTGCCGTCGTGCTCGATCGCGTCCTTCTCGGCCAGCGCGCGCGTGTCAGCGTCAACCGGCAATGCGCACTTCGCGTTGTAGACCGCCACTGGCGCGGCCGGCTGGCCCGTGGCCGACGTGTGCGATATCCCGGTGATGGTGAACTTCGCGCGTGTCTTCGTGATTCGACGATCCTGATATACCGGCCGACCGTCGGCATCGACTGTCTGCTGGCCGGCGCCATCAAGTACGGGATCGCGGAAGATCAGGTCGACATCGTCCGGGCCCAGCGGGAACGCGGGCATCAGTAGTCGTTCACCGGGAAGCATCCGCGTGGGGAAGCGGTGAGATCGAAGCCGAGATCTCGCCACTGCGCGTCGGTGATGCTCACGTAGGCAGCGGGATTGGCCAGCACGCGCGCTTCGGTTGCGTCATCGGTCGTGATGGTCACCGACGAATAGCCGGCGAAGTCACCCATCCGCAGGACAGAGGCGACAACGTCGCGGATCAGCAGACGCACTTCGGGATCTGATTCGTCGAGCGTGCGGTCGTTCTCGGCGTACTTGCGGCGGACCTTGTTCGATGCCGCCATCAGCAGATCGTCGGTCAGCGTGTCCTCGGTGCCGACGAGCGGGCGGAACCGGGCGACGAACTCCGTCTTGGACAGGATCGGCGTGACGAGCCCTGCCACAAGGTCACTCGGCCTTCAGCGGCACGGCCTTCAGCTCGTCCTTCGTCATGTCGTCGACCTGGTCGGCGAGATCCGGACGAACCTGCCGCACGTAGTCGCGCCAAACCTCCACGCTCTGAGCGGTCTTGGGTCGCTCGACGGGGCCGGGCTCGGTGACCGATTCTGTCTTGACGATCTCGGGCTGGGCACCGCCGACCGCGGACTGCTCGATCGGCGCCAGGATCGGCGTCGGTTCGGGTTCGGGCAGGGTGACGGTTCCGGTCACATCGTGCGGCGGGACCGGTGCGGGGCCGCCCGTCTGTACCGGTGCGGGCGTGTGGTCGACGACGGTGCCGTCGGGCAGGGGCGCAGAGCCGAAGACGCCCTGCGCCTCACCCCTTTCGATCTCGGACGCCGGCAGGTCGACCTCCTGGCCGAAGAATGCCCGCCGACGCTGACCCTTCGCGTCGCGGTACTCCCACAGCGCGGCCCGGACAACTCGCTTCGCCATCGTTCGATGCTCCGTTTCTCGTCGTCAGGGTCAGCCGGCCAGGCCGGTGACCTTCTTGACCGCGTAGGGGTCGGTGACGCCCATGATCGGAAGCACGCTGGACTGCACCCAGTTCTGCTTCGTGGCAGGCGTACGCCAGGTCTCGGTGGTCAGCATCTGCTCGTAGCCGAGGAAGCCGACACCGCCGCGCACAGCCGCGTACGCGGTGCCCGCAGTGACCCGGTTGGACCGGAACATCGAGATATCGGCGTCGGCCAGGATGGCATCGATGTCGGGGCCGTAGGCGATGCGCAGATCCGCGTACTGCTGCGGGTTGACCACCCACACGCCGTAGACGTAGCCGAGCTCTTCGACGTCGGCGGCCAACTGGGCGCGGATGATGTCGGCGAACGGCCGCTCAGCGTTCGGGGTGGGCGTGTTGCCCGTCAGGGTGACATTCGACCAGTCCGAACCCGGGATGGTGCCCGCGCCGCCGAGATTGGCGATCACGTCGTCGAGCACAGCGACGGTCCGCTGATTGACCTTGCGCACGATGGTGTTCGCGAGCTGCGTGGTCAGGCGGTCCATCTCGGCGGAATCGTTGCGGCGCACCGCACCGTCTTCCATCCAGAACTTGCCACCCCAGTCCTCGGACTGCGCGACCTTCGGCTGCTGCCGCTCGCCCTGGACGACCGGGTACTCGGTCGCCGCCGCGCGCTGCTCCACGTCGTTCTTCGTGTACAGCTCGTTGATGGTGATGACGTCGTAGATGATCGCGCCGGTCGACGTGGTGGTGCCGGCTTCACCGAAGATCTCAGAAGCGATGAACTTCTGCTTCGTGAGGTCAGCGAGCCGCTTGTTGATTCGGCCGGGCTGCTTCAGCGCCATGTCGACGGTGATGCCGTTGTTCGCGACGACCGGGGCGCCCAATGGGTAGGCGACGGGGGAGATAGCCATGGTTCAGAGTGCCTTTCCTGGTCAGTACAGCGAGATTTCGGCGTCGGCTCCGTCGGCCGCCGCGGTGAGTGCGTATCCGACCGCCTTACCGGCGCCGATGGTCTTCGCCTTTCCGGCGGTGCCGACTTCGACTTCGACGAAAGCGGCGATGGCGCCGTCGGCGGTCACGGGGACCACGCGGTCCTTACCGCGGGCGATGCCGACCACCGCGCCGGAAGCGGCGTCGGAGGTGGCCACACCGCACGTCCGGCCACCGGCATCGGCCGGGGCGACGGCGATGTTGCCGCCGGAGCGATTCCCCGAGATTTTCAGGAAGCGCTTCCCGGTGACCGCGGCCGACGCGCGGCCGGTGATATCGGTGCCCGGCTTGTAGATGTCGATCAGTTCGTTCGCCATGTCGGAAGTCCTTCTCGTGTCGCTGCGCTGGTGGGGTTACTCGCCGGCGCTGCCGGTCGACGGCTCGGTCGCCGCGGTGTCGAACCACGACAGGTCGTCCGGAGCGACCATCGAGGCGCCCGGATCCGGGTTCATCGCAGTGCCGATCTCCTGCACGGGGAACACCGCTTCGGCCGTCTTCAGCGCCTCGGCATATCCGAGCTTGCCGCCCGAATCCCGGTCCAGCTTCAGGTTCTTCGTCCACTTCTCGCGATCAGCGGGCTTGATCTTGCCGCCGCGGATCGCCTCGTTGACCGTCTTCAGGTCGTTCTCGGCCGCGATGGTCTCGAAGGCGGCCGAGCCCTGCTGGCCCTGCTGCTTGAGCGCGTCCAGCGCGGAAGTCTCGATGACGGCGAAGCCGAGGCCCTTCAGTGTCGCGGCGGCCGCGGCCAGGGCGCCATCTGCGGCGGGATCAGCCGCGGCGGGGTCATCGGCCGGCGGCGCATCGGTGTCTTCGCTTTCCGCGGCGACGGCGGCATCGAGTGCGGCCGCGAACGCGTCGTCGTCGAGATTGGCGTCGACGCCGTACTTCTCGGCGAGTTGTTCCTTCAGGCCCATCGTGGCCGCCTTTCGTTGATCGTTCTTCGTCGTCCGCGTCGGTCCGGTCCGGATTTGCGGCGGGGGTGCCGCCTTGCGTCCGGCGTAGTTGAAGACGGACAGATCGAATCGATTCTTGAGCGATTGCGTTTCGTCTGCTGCGGAACTCTCGTCGGCCGGTTCGATGATGGTGTCGGCCAGGCCCGCGGCGATCATCTCTTCGGCGGTGAACCACGTCTCGTTCTTCATCTGCTTGAGCCAGTCCTTCAGCTCACCACCGGCGCGGTCCTGGTAGACCGCCGCGATCGTCTCGTTGTGGCGAACGAGCAGGTCAAGCATCTCTTTCATGTCGGCCGCGGTGCCCGAAACGTAGCCGCGCGCTTCGTGAATCATCATCTCGGCGTACTTCGATGTCTGGATTTCGTTGCCCGCCATGGCGATGAAACTTGCCGCGCTCGCGGCGACGCCGTCGATGCGCGTGATGATGTTGGCGGGGTGGCGCTTCAGCGCGTTCATGATGGCGATGCCGTCGAACACCAGGCCGCCCGGGCTGTTGATCCCGACGACGATCTCATCGACGTCGAGCGCGTTCAGTGCATTAGCGAAGTCGCCCGCCGACACACCCCACGGGTCGATGATGTCGTAGATCAGGATCTCGGCCGAGGTCTTCGACTTGCCGGCCGCGTTCGTCGTTTTCGTCGCGGAGTTCTGGACTTTGAACCACTCGATCGGGTCGGCGTCCTCGGCGATGCCGAACACCGCGCGGGCCGCCTTGCGCGCATCGTCGTCGAGCATCTTCGGCAACGCCGCGTTGAAGATGCCGGGCATTACCGTCTCGATCGACGCCATCATGCGGCAGATTGCGGACCTGCCTCGGATCACCGGGTTCATCAGAACAACACTCCCTGCTTCCCTATGGTCAGCGCCATCTTCCCTAGATCCGGTTTGCTCTGCTGGCGAGCGCTATTCGACGGTCCAGTCGGGGCCGCGGGCTCAGGTTTCCAGTTCGGGTCGAGCGCCGGAGCGCCGAGCAGTTGCCGGATGAATGCCTTCATCTGCGGGTCGGCGTCGAGTAGACCGGCCTGCACCAGTAGCGCGAGCGCCTGCGCCGTAGCGTCCTGGCGTGATCCGATCTCGTCGCACACAAGCAACGGGCATCCGATGTCGATCGAGTAGTTCGAATCGAGAAGGTCTTCGATCACGTGCTGGTTGAAGACGTCGGCGATGTCCTCGGCGATCGCCTGCACTGACTGGACGAACACGTCGGCCTGCACCGACGCGAGTGCGTAGCTGCCGCCGCGGTCCAGGTTCAGGAAGTGCGCCAGCCCGGCGAGCGCGATCTGCTTGTCGTGGTACTCAATCGCCTGCTGCATGTCGGGCAAGTTGCCTTGCACGCCGAGGATTTCGAGCTTCGCCCCGGCGGGGAACGCCGCGCCCGCCGACATGCCGCCGCGGAACCGTGACGCGATCTTCTCGTAGTCGTCGATCTTCTTCTGGTTGCCCTTGTCGGCTTCGTTCGTGTACGCGACCGGTACACCGATGCCGTTGCGTCGAGCTGCGGCGGCCTGGATCCGCATCAGTTCGTCCTTCAGCAGCCAATGCTTGTAGCTCGGCCGCAGCAGCGACGTTCCGATCCACACGCCCGGCTCGGGCTCGTTGCGGTAGACGACCAGCCGGGAGATGTCGATCAGCTTCGAGTCGGACAGCGACAGCCGGCCGTCGACGATGTCGTCCTGGACGATCGACAGCAGGCCGCCGTCGCGGGCCACGTTGAACGCGCGGATCGTGAACTGCGGCCGCGGCGCCAGCTTGCGTAGCCGGAACTTCCCGTCGAACGGGCCGCCGGTGTCGTCATACCGGTAGACCTGCTCGAAGATGCTGTGCCCATATCGCAGGCAGGACAGCGCGTCCCGAAGGTGCGACTTGAAGCTGAAGCGATCGCGCTGACGGGGGATCGGCTTATCGCCGCCGTTGTCGCCGACGATCGGCAGTCCAGTGTCGGCGGCGATGTGCGCGACGACGTGGTCTTCGGCTCCGTTCGGATTGATGCGCCACTGAGTGCGCCGGATCGGCAGGCCGATCGCCGATAGCAGCGACCAGCAGCGCGCATCCTCGCGGGGCATCCGCGAGTACGTGACCAGCGACAGCGGCCAGCGTAGATCGGGAACCTGCTCGGTGAGTTCCCACCACCACATATCGGGGACCGAGCCGGGCAGCCACGTCGAAGGATCCGTCGCGCTCGGATTGATGTAGCCGACTTCGGTAGTCAGCGCCGGGGGTCGTGCCATTACGCCAGTTTGGCGTGTTCAGAGAGTTAGCACCGACGAGCTAGAACGCCGCGGACAAGATGTCCACCTCGTCGAGATCGACCGCATCCATCGACGTTGCAGGGGAAGCCGATTCGGTCACTTCCTCCGAGAACATCTGCACACCCCAGTGCGCCAGCGTGACCGCTGTCCACTGCGGAACACCGGCTTCGGCGTCATTCCAGACGAAGTCGTTCATCGGCAGCATGCGCTTCTGCACCACATCGAGCGCAGCTTCGAGGATCGGCTGCCCGGAATGCGTGATCTCCGGCGGGCTGGCCAGCGCCGCATCGACGAAGCCGCCGGCCGCCTTCGCCATCTGCGGGGTACTCGCTTCAAGCACGTCATAGCCGAGATCCCGCATCCTGGCGACCAACACGTTCGCCGGCCCGCGGCCATCGACGATGATCGCCGCCGGATCCCACAACTCGATCAGGATCGCCAGGAACACAGCCACTTGCGGCAGCGTCGCCTTCCGCAGGTAACCGACCTCGAGATGCACCTTCCCTGACGCCGTGCGGCAGCCGCCCGCGATCGCCCACGTCCTGCCGTGCACCAGATGCCCATCGGGCCCGCGCTCCCAACTGCGGTGCACAGCGATCACCCGCTCGCCCACATAGACCGGCGCTTCATCGACCATCGTCTTCCACACTTCCCGCGGAATCACCGGTTCGCGTTCGGAGTCGTCCGGCGGATACAGCCCCCAACCGAGGTAATCAGCGTCAAACAATGCGATCTCGTCCGCAGTGGAAGCGGCCCGCCGTTCGCGTTCCATGTCGCGCTGACGGTGAATCTGGCCGTGCGCCGGGTTAGCCATCCGCGCAGCGTCTTCGTGGTCCCGGGCCGCGGCGAGCGCCTTCGCATCCTCTACCGGGTTCCCGGTCGGCAGCGGTCGCGGCGCCATCCACTCGGCGATGAACATGTCGACCGACTTCTTCCGGCCGAGCCGCCGCTGCGACGCGAGCACATGGCAGTGCATGTACTTCGGCAGGCCGAACACCGGCGGCGTCGACAGGTAGATCGTCTGCGAGTTGTTCGAAGCCTTCTGGGCGCCAGTCAAACCGATGCGCTGTTCGGCGGTCAGCTTGTACGCCTCATCGAAGATGACCAAGTCGATCTTGGTCATACCGACGCCGAGATCCTTGCCACGAAGGCCGATCCGGACCGAAGCGCCGTTCTTCAGCTCGATGATGCCGCGGTCTTTCTCTTTCGAGTAGCCGAGCGGCAGACCCTTCCGCGGCGCGAGACGAGACTTCAGATCCGGCGACTCGACGATGATCTCGATCAGCCGGTCGTAGATGTCCTCGGCCGTGAGCCAGCGCTGCGCCGAGTAGATGATCGTCTCGCCGAGCACGAACATCCCGAACAGCATCCGCAGGATGGCGATCTCGGACTTGCCGTTCTGACGTGGGCAAATGAGCACGCAATCCGGGTGGGTCCACAGCCGGAAGCCGTCTTCGTCCGGGTCGAGCCGCGAGCAGATCTTGCGCAGCGCCCACCACTGAAACGGCATGCACCGCACACCGAACTCGAAGCCGAGGTTCGCCGCGACGTCACCGTCGGTCTCGTCGCCGTCGAAGCCATGCCAGAACTCAGGCACCTGTCGGCCGGTGAGCCGCGGCCACTTCCCGACGTACTTCGGGAACGGCTGCGGCAGGAAGTCATCCGGCAGCACGGCGCGGCCGCGGGCCGGCCGCCGGACGTCGAGATCAGCCATTTAGTCCGGCCAGACCGCGAGATAAACAGTGGGAACGGCTCCGTCTGACCATTCGGCCGGGAACAGCTCGTAGACCCAGGATCCCGTGGCGGAAGTCAGCGTCATCAGCCCGGCTGGGCTTACCGTGCTGACGATCCCTTCGTGCTCCCATCCATCCGGGCAGCAGCTCGCGCCGACGACATCCGGCGTCGTGAGGAAGACGGGATCCATGCCCACCGTCTCGCGGTGTGGATGCGCCTCGGTCCCAGACCACAATTCACGCGGCGGACCGCCGACCGGTCCCCACGGCGTCACCAGCTCGTCGCCGCGCGGCGGCCACTCCAGCGTGATCACTCGCCGCTCACGATTGGCCGTCTTCACGCTCGCTTCTTTCCGTAGTGGTCGGAGATGATCCGGACCAGCTTGTCGTCCGCCGAACCGGATGGATCCTTCGATCCCTCACCGCCTCCCAGCTTCTCGATGTCCATGATGAGCTTTCTCAGCACTTCGGACTGCTGACGTTCCTCCCGCACCAGATCGGTGACCACCACGTTCGCCACCTGGCCGGCCACCTTCGCCGTCCACAACACGTCCGCTTCGCCGGACAGCAGCCGAGCAATCACTTCGAGCCGGTCAGCCAGCCGGGCCGCCTGCGTGATCAGCGTCTTCCGGGCGAATGAGTCGTCCTTCGTGGTGAATTCGCGGATCAGCTTCGCGCCATCCGTCGGCTTCGGGCACTTACGAACGCGTTTCGCCGGAGTCCGCGCTGATTGCGTCCGTTTACGGGCGGGTTGTTTGGCCTGATCAGCGGGTGGTTTTTCGCTACTTGGGGTCGTTTTTGTCCGGTTCGCGGTCCGTGGCGCCGCCTTGCGCGGCGGGGTCATGGCCGGCCGATTCGCGCGAAAACGGCGGGCTTGAAAAAAAATATTGTCGACTCACCCCGTTGGGAGTCTGGGGGGTGGGGGGCCCGATTTTTCTGGGGGTAGGGGTGCATCACCGCAGGTCAGAGCCCTGACTGGCGGGCGACTCGGCAGTCAAGCCCGGGTCGTCACTGCCCTGACCTGCGGTTATGTGGGCGGCCTCATCGGTAGTTGCCCGCTCCGCGGGGATGTCGAGCAGGTCGCGCAGGGCTTCGCCCGGTGTGCGTGGTGGTAGGAGCGCCGCGTCGGGGTCGTGGATGAGCAGCGCGCCGAGGATGCCGGATAGGTACAACTGCTTGCCGCTGGGCAGCGTGATCGGGTTGTCGGGGTGGATGACAGCCACTGGGATTCCCCACAGTGCGTGTGCGTAGTTGCAGCCAGGTTCGGGTGGGAACTGTTCGACGGTCGCGTCCCACTGCTGTTGTGTGAGGTAGAGCGTGCCTTCGATGTACTGCGGGTGGCTTGGTTCCCAGCGAGAGGCGAACTCGGCCGCTTCGGTGATCGCTTGCAGGATGTCGTCGCTCATCGTTTCGGGTTCCTTTCGAGCAGGCTTCGCGCGCCTTGCAATGCCCACGCGATCAGCCCGGGTGGTTCGGGTTCGTGCTCGATGTGGATCGGTGGCGGTGGTGGTTCTAGTCCGTTGTCGTCCCAGCTTGGCCGTGCGCTGCCGAGTGCGAAGACGCGCAGGGTGGTGATGGCTTGGCGTGCTTCGTCTTCGGTGGCCCAGCAGCCGATGACGGCGTGGTCGCTGTTGCCGCGGCCGAGGAAGCCGATGCCGTATCCGCGGGGCGGGTAGATGGTCTCGGGGGCCGGGGCGGGTTCATCGGGGTAGTGGGTTCCTGCTCGGGCGTGTACGAGAGCGGTGATTGTCAGGTCAGCGCCGTCGAGCTCGATGTAGGTCACGAGTGCGCCTGTGCGGTATCGCCAGGGGTTCCTCCGGATGGGTTCGGGGTCGATGGAGATGTGCATGTCGGGCAGCTTTGCGTCGGGCTGCGCGTTGAGCAGTGATTCGATCGCGGTGCGCAGGGGGCCGTTCCCGCGGAGTCCGATGCGGATGTTGTTGCCGACGGCGGTGATCGCGTCGTCGGGGATGCTCTCGGTTGCGATGTGATCGAAGCTTTTGGTCCAGAGTCGGGCTGTGCTGGTGGTCATCGTGTTCTCCGGTTTCGGTCGTAGGGTGTGCGGGCTGGGCCGGCGGTTGGTGGCTGTTGGTCGGCGTATTGGCTGAAGTCGTAGCCAGGTGATTCGGGTAGCGGGTATTCGGGTGCGGTGAACTCGTGCCAGTGCCGGTTGACGTCGGCCTGTAGTGGTGACGCCAGGCGATAGCCGGGGATGGTGCGGGGGAATTGCAGGCTCGGCGGCATGCGTTGGATCTCGTGAATCCAGTTCTCGGGGCCGAACTTCACGTCGATATCGGGGATGTCGCCTAGATCAGGGCAGACGGTGGTGCGCGTTTCGACCTGTCCGAGTAGGTTCCACATGTCGTCGTAGAACGTGAGGACCGGGCCGCGCATGACGGATTCCCAGGCGGCGGCCGATTCGCGCATCAGCTCGGCCCAGCGTTGCCATGAGCGGCGTATGGCGTCTTCGTCGATGACGATGCTCATCGTGAATCGGCCGACGCTGGTGGACCATTGCGGGTAGATCGGTGTTTTGCCGTCGTTGGCCCAGCCGATCGGTGGCCGTTGCGGGCCGATGAATTCGGATCCTTCGCACAGGATCGGCGAGTCATCCTCGGCGACGGTGTATTCGGGGTCGAAGTTGCCGAGGTTGTACATCGACGCGATGCGTTGGGTGATGCGTAGGCCGTGCCAGTGCCGGCGGCAGTGTGGGCAGCGGGGGTAGTCGGGATCGCCGAATTCGTAGCCGTTGAGCGGTTTGCCGTCGGCCATCTGCTCGTCGACGAGCGCGTCGATTCGGTCGATGATGTCGGGTTCGGGCATGGGTGTGGGTTGCTCCGTGGTGTTGAACGGGTTGGTGATGCGTAGGGCATCGTCGTCGAGCAGGTCGCGCATGATGGTTGTGATTGGTGTGAGCCGCATTTCGAGTAGCCGGCAGGTCTCGCAGAACCACACGCGGGCGTGGTGCTCGTCGGATTCCGGGCAGAGTCGGCGAGCCTGCGCGGCGAACGGGCGGCCAGTCATGGCTTTGGCGGTTCGACGCCGAGAAGCTGGAAGTTGAGGGCGAGTTCGTCGCCTATCTCGTCCCTGAAAGTGACCTCGTTGTCTGCGTTGCGGTGTTCGGCGTAGTACCGGCCGTCGAGTTGAATGATCGTGATGCTGCCGAGGTAGATCGCTTCGACTGGTTGGGGTTTCGGCTTGGGCCAGAACTGATCGACCGGGATGGTGTGCACGGTCCTGGTCGCTGGGCACCACCAGTTGTAGAGTTCGCGGCCGTCGAGATCTTCGGATCGGCAGAAGTAGCGCCAGCGGGTGCGTTCGGTCACGCGCGGGACAGCCTTTCAACCATGATGCCGATGAGTCCTCCCGGGTATCGGAGCCTGACGCAATGGGTGTACATGAACAGCGCGATCCGTTCTTGCTCGTCGAGTCCGGCTTCGTCGAAGAACGCTTGGTCGTTCTTCCATTTGGCGATGAGTCGGTCGACCACTTCGTTGAGCATGGCGATCTCCTGGTCGGCGGCAGCTGTGACGCCGGGTGGTGTCTGGAATTCGTTCATGCGGCGGGCCATCCCATCGTGAGGTTGCCTAGTGGGTGTTCGGTGCGGATGAGGCGCAGCGCGGGGCGTTCGTCGTCTCGGGATCCATCGCCGCGCTGCTTGTTGCACAGTCCGTGCATTAGTCGTTCGGGGAGTTTCCCGTCGGCTTTGCCGTCGGGGTGGTCGCCGTGCAGCACACCGGATGTGAAGTCGGGTTTCCCGTCCCGGCGCATAGCGTGGGGGTCGTAGTCGGGGTTCTTCGTGCGATCCCGGAACATCGGTAGGCCGCACCACCAGCACGGGGTTCCGTCGACGTGGTGATGTTGCAGCCGTCGGACTTGGTTGCGGTGCGCTTCGTCGTAGCCGCGCGCGGCTGGCGCTGCCCGCTTACGAGTCGGCGCCATCTGCTCGCCCTGGTCGTTCGTCGCCGCTGCCTTCCTTGCTGCATTCCGGCCAGAGCTCGCGCAGGTTGCAGCGGTCGTACACGCCGTGGCTGACTTCGACGGTTCCGACCCAATCGGGGTTCTTGAGGTCGGTGATTTCGAGTCGCCATTCTTCAGGGACCGGGGTGATAAACGGGCCAGTGCAGATCGGCGGCTGCCCGACGCACGTCATGGGCTGCACGATGACTGTTGCCGGCGAGTATTTCGCGTCGGTGACGATCCCGTGTTCAGGCACCGGGTGATCACCGCATCCGGCGAGCGCTAGAACGCCGACGATCACCAGCGCGGCCGTGGACCTCATTCCGTCGTCCCGTCGGGGTTCGCGTTGGCGTGTGCTTGGCGTAGCGCTTCGTCGATCGCGGACTGCCGGGCGGTGTCGATGTTGTCGATCCGATCGGGTTCAGGCGCGGGGTAGCGGTCGCCGAGCACGATGTCGCGGCCGAGTTGGTATTCCGGGCCGTCGTCGGGCGTGTACCTATATAGGCATTCGTCGTCGTGGCCGACTGGCAGACTGCATCCGTGGTCGACACAGTGCGAGCACGGCGGCGCGATCGAGCATGTGCAGCCGGGGCATTCTGGGTTGCTGCATTCGCGGACCGGTTCACCGCACAGCTCGGCCGCGGTGGCGGTGCCGAGCTTGACGGAGATCGCCTCGCCGGCCTGTTCGGTGAACTTGTCGAGCACGTGCCTGTTGTGCAGCTCGCCGGACCGTTCGTATACCTCGGCCAGGCGGGCATTCGCGGCATCGAGTGCGTCAGATGCCGCTCGGGCGGCGTCTTGTGCGGCAGCGAGTTCCATCGCAGCGAGACGTCGTTCGTCGGTACCGCTGGTGAGTTGATCGAAGACGGTGTCAGGTTCGGGTTTGGCGTGGCGGCCGCCGGCGGGCCGTTTCTTTCCGGCTGGGTGGCGGGCCATCGATGCGTCGATCTCGGCTTCGTCGGCGGCGTCGGTGCGGTCCTGCGCGAGTTTCAGCCGGACGGGATCGTTCGATGTCTGCCGGGCGATCATCCCTGCGTCGGCGACCGTGGCGTCGACGGGTGTTGCCGCGGTGACTTCGCAGTGGCCGAGTACGCCTTTCAGTTGGCCGCAGATCGTGAGGAACAGGGGCATTTCGCGGTCGGTGACCTTCACGACGAACGACTTCTGATCGGGGAGGTTGACGATGTGAAACTTCCCGGGCTGCTTGAGTAGCGCTTTCATTTGCTGTTGCGGGGTGTCGCCGACGTACGGTCGGCGGTCGGCGCGGGCCCGGCGTTGGCGGCGGTTGAGTGCCATCAGTTCGTCTCCCCGCCGGTAGGCGCCGCGCGAAGTGCGTCCGGCGGTTCTGGCGGATCAGTGAAGGCCGGATTCGGTGGGACGTCGATCTTTGGCTGCCAGCGGTCCGCGTCGAGGGTCAGCTTCTGGTGCGTCTCTTCGGTTCTGAATGATTCGGCCAGGAACGTGTGCACGGTGCGGCCGTCGACGCGGATCTCGATCGAACGGGGTGTGTTGGGGGTTGTCATGGCAGGACTCCAATCGTGAGTAGGAACAGAGCGAGCAGTGAAATCAACGTGGCGGCGATCGCGATGGCTTGGATTGCGATTCGGCGCCAGTGCGTTTCGCGCGGGCCATCGTGGAATTCGTCCGGGCATATCGGGCCGATGACGACGGTGCGCTCGGTGCTGTAGCAGGTGCCGCACCGGCCGCCGGTCGCGATATCTGGGAAGACGGTGACCGCGTCGGACGGGTGAAGAATCTGCCGGGCGCGATCGCGCGACTCCTGGTAGGCGACCAGGTCTTCGAGGTCGCGCACCTTCGTCCGCGTGGGTGGCGTGATCGAGCAGGTTATCGACAGGTACGAATGTCCGACCGGGCCGAAGGGGCGGTGCGGCTCGATCGTCCGCATGCCCGTTGCGGTGCGCCGGTATTCGAGCAGGGCGGCGCAGTCGCCTAGCGGCCAGCGTGGTTCGACGTCGATCGAGTCAGATACCACTCGGTGTTCCCTTCAGGGTGGGTTCGTTGCGCAGCACGATTCGCTTCCACTCGATGTACGGAACGCATTCGAAGTGGTAGGCGCCGACGATGTCGCGGCTGAATGAGAGCGGCTGCCAGATCAATTCGGGCGTGGCCAGGATGGTGAAGGCGATCTGGTGGGGGATTGCCGAGGCGACGACGTCGACGGCGTTGCGGCCGGATGGCTCGGCGCCCTGGCCGATGACGACGAGCCCGGGCATCGTGATCTGTTCGGCGTCGAGTGAGCCGGATACGCGCGCTTGGAACGTGATGTCGCGGCGCACGGTGGTGCTGGCGAAGCGCGCGCCTTCGTCGCGGAGGTTCGGTTCCCATGCGCGCACCAGCACGTCGGCGGTGATGTCGCCGCTCACGGGCGGTCGCCGAGGTCTTCGAGTTCAGCGCACGCTTCGGCGTAGCTGATTTCGCCGCGCTGCCAGGCGTCCTCGAGGTCGTCCTCGACGCGTTGGGCGTATGTGCGGTTGTCGGGGTTCGTCATGCGCGTGTGCTTCCTTCGTGTGATGAGCGGAGCTTCGGTTTCGGTTGGGCTGTTGGCCGGGGCCGGGTTTCGTCGCGGTCGATCTCGTCGAGGCCTCCCCAGACGCCGTTCTCGTCCTGGATCGTGGCGCGGTACTCGCGGCATTTGGCTTCGACCGGGCACCGGTTGCAGATCGCCTTCGCCCGGGTGACGCGCTGCTCGTAGACGCGTTTCGCCTGGTGTGATCGGCCGTTGATTGGGAAGAACATCTCGTCCACTTCCGACAGGGGGATCAGCCGGCACAGTGCGCGGTTCATCCACTCGCGATCGAGATCGCCGAGGATGGCGCGCAGGAATCCGGGCCGGCCCCGGCGCGGGAGCCGTGTCCTGTCGTAGTGGCCGCGCGCCATCAGCGACGCACCAGCCGCTCATTCGCAGCCCGGACGACACCGTCGAGGGCACCCGGTTCCGACCAGACCGTCGCGAGCCCGGACAGGTGCCGGCGCCGGGTCGCGAAGGGCAGTTCCCAGCCGAGCTTCATCGCGCACATCGCCGCCGCGCCAGCGGAATCGGCGACATCGTGATTCGGGATGTTCAGATCCGGCCACCACTTGCGGGTCTCGTCGAGCACCATGTCCTTATCGGCGCGGCCGGAGCCGGTGACCCACAGCTTCAGTGTCGTCGGCGACACCGATGCCCGGGTGATGCCGCGGGCCCGCAGCACTGACCAGATACCGACCCACAGGGCGCCGCGATCGAGGTAGGACGGCAGCACTTCCTTCGGGAAGATCGGCGCTTCGATCAGCGCGAGCTCTGGCTTCTCCGGTAGGCGGTCGATGATGTGAGCGACCTCGTGTGTGTTCGCGATGATCCGCTCTGCCCGGTCGTCCCAGTCGGCGCCGTTCTCGAGCGAGTACCCGCAGTAGCGCAGGACTTTCGGCCGGCACGGTCCGTCTTCGATGCGGCGTAGGACGGTGATGCCGGTGCGCACGAGGGACGCGTCGATCCCGACGACGTAGCTCATCGGCGACGCTCGCGGTGGGTCTCGCTGCCGATGACGGTGTCGCAGCCGTCGCAGTGAATCGTGGTGGTCACCTCGGCGACGTAGCCGGAGTACCGGGCAGTGCCGGGTACGAACGCCGAAGTGCGTTCGATCCGGCGCTGCGATCGCGGGTGCCGGCAAGGCGATACGGGCGTGGTGGGCTGCTCAGCGGCCAGGGTGCCGCGCAGCCGGGCGTACATCGGGAATAGGTCGCTCATGGCTTCTCCCACTCGCCGACGCGGGCCCGCTCAACGTGCGCTTCGCAGCTCCACTCGCGAAGCTGCCGGCACATCGCGGAAACGCCGTTCGGACTGAAGAATCGCCGGGTCGGCGCAGCCGGTACGAAGATCACGGTGTAACCGGGATCGCCCGTTTGTGGGTCGCCGTTGTAGCCGATCCACCGCGTGTATTCGGGCGCTTCCACCATCGCGTCCGGTCGCGTGGGGACGTATAACCGGAGGTTCGGCAGCCAAGCGGGGATCGCCGGGTCAGGGACGCCGTCGTTCCATTGAGAGACGATCTCTTCCCAGAATTCAAGGGTCTGTGCGGTAAACGGCTGGCCGTCGGGGGTCGGCCATTTGTCAACGACGACGCGGTAGACGTAGCTCATCGGACGACTCGCTTGCATTCGGCGCACACCTCGGAGTGCGGGGCGGCGGGCTTCGAGCAGATGCAGCACGCCTGCCGCGACGGGTAGAACCGCGGCCGGCGATCGCGCTTCACAGGGGCCGCCGAACAGGCACGTAATCGTCGAGCGTGGCAATCGGTCGACCACAACCGAATCCAGCCGGCGGCGGCGGGCACACAGCGCGGGCAGGTAGCTTCGCGATCTGCACCTGCGCGAGAGCAATCCCATCCTCGTAGCACTCGGTGCAGAGGTACGAGCAGCGATCACCATCGGCCGTGATATCCGGGTTTGCCTTCATCTTCGGATGCTGGCACCACCCGAAGCAGTGCGCTTCGACGTAGTGCGTCGCCGGACGTGTGCATGGCCCCTTGCGGTGAGGCTGTTTGAACTCGTCGCAGGGGCATTCGCAGATGCGGGAGTCGTCGAGCTCGGCATCGAGCTGCGCGAGCGGATCTGTCTCCGGCGGTTTCGATTCAAGCGTCATCACTGCGCATCGCCTTTCTCGCGAGGTTGATCCGGGCCGTGTGCCCGGGGAAGTGCTTCAGTGGCTTGCCGGTCTTGCGGTCGACGCATTCGGCGCCGATCGGCTTGCCGCAGCCGTGCGGCGCCGGCGGGCAGTTCGCCGTCTTGGCCAGGTCGCGCAGCGCGGCGAGTTCTTTGCGCGCGTTGGCCTGCCGGGCGTGCCAGTTGCGTGGGGTGCGGGTGCCGCCGGTGGCGCGGCCGCGCTGGTAGTCGCCGGGCTCGGGGTCGTAGAGCGGGATCACGTTCTCGGCCATCGTCATCAGCCGTCCTCGGGTAGCCGGCTCATCGCTTCGGCGTACGCGTCGGTGAGCAGCTTGCGGATGGCTTCGGGCCGCTCGTCGGGCGACCAACTGCCCTTGACCTCGAAGATCGCCTTGACGCCGGGTTCGCGGATCTCGAATCGGAAGGCGTTGTCAGCGGCCATGTCGCACCGCTTTCGGGCCGCGCGAAGCGGCGGCCGTTGGCGCGTGGGGCATCTCAGCCGGGACGAATCGTGATCCCCCCCTGCGCGCGTTTCTCAACGCAAGATGGTTCCGCAAGGTGAGTGGGTGTTTGTAAGTCTGTCTGTATGTATGTGCATTGCGTGGAGCATCGTGGGGCATTGCTTGGGGCACATGCTCGTTCGAATGCTTGGCGGAATGCTCGACGATGCTCGGGCATATGCTCACCGGATGCTTCGGCATTGTCATCAGTACCCCTCGGCGAGCTTGTGGGTGATGGGTCCGAGCGCTTCACGTAGCGCAGTGTTCTCACCTTCGCCGTCCCGGTTCTCCCAACGCTTCCGCGCCGCCTTGCTCGCCCTGGCGCTGCGTGCCGCTGCGGCTGCATCTACGGGGTTGTGCTCGGCCCATCCGTTGATCGCCCATCCACCCTGTGCCGGCACCCACAGTCCGGATTCTGTTGCGATGCCCGCGTCTTTCTTCGTGATGCCGTACCGGCGTAGTGCGCCCTCGGGGAAGTAGCCGTCGGTCTCGGTCTTGCCGATGTGGCACATCATCGACACGTGCGCGACCACGACGCGGTGCTGATTGGTGTCGACCAGATCCATGATTTTCGGGTTGTCCGGGAACGTGGTGTCTAGCCGGATCCATTGCAGCGCCACTAGGTTGCCGCCTCCAATCGTGATTGCGTGTTCGTGCATCCGGCGCGGTGCTGGCCGGCGTTTACGGCGGGGTAGTACAGGCATTCAGGGCACGGCGGCGGCGTGAGGGTGCAGTCGGCCCGGTGCTTGCCGTTGACGACGAGATACAGGCCGCAGCCCTTGCACCAGTCGCGGTAGTTGGCCTGTCCGGCTTGCCGAAACCGGTCACGGGAGATCGATTCCTTGCTCATCGGCCACCGCCAGAGCTAGGCGGGATGTCAGCGCGCACAGGGTGGGTATCGGCCCGTACATACAGCGGGTGTCGCGGTTGGCCGCCCTTCGTCCAGCCGAGCACCGCGAGCTTGCCGCTCCGGTCATAGACCCGCGAGAGGATTCGCAGGACATCAGCAGCGCGGCCGGGCGCCGCGTTCGATCCCCACGCGAGCATGACGAGCGAGTAGCACTCGGCGACGTTGGCGAGCTCGGCATCGTTGTCCGGACCGACGGGGTCGGCATGCTGCCAGAGCTGTTTGGGATCCGTGGCTCGCAGCGCGTACAGGTTGACGACCGTGATGCCGCCGAATCCCCATGCCTTCGCGAACGCAATGCAACGGCGGATCGTGGGGTCGTTCGTGCTGCCGTCCGCAGTCGACGGGTTCAGCATCACCCACGCAAGGACCGGTTTCGACTCGTCCCAGATGCGGGTCAGGCGGTATCGGTATGTGCCGCAATCGCTCATCGTGGCCGAAGAGATCAGCCCAGAAAGAATCGTGCCGGTGGGGTTCGTCATCCGATCGCCGCCAACTGCTCGGCGATATCGGCCGGCGGTGTCCACAGTCCGAGCGCGCCTTTGCATGGGATCGGTTCGGCGAGTGGGCGTGGGTTTTCGAGGACGAGATGCGTGATGCGGCGGCGTTCGCGGCCGCCGTGCTCGACGTAGGACTGCTCGCCCCATGGTGTGCAGCAGCCGGCGTCAGGGTGGCAGTCGACGAGGTCGACGACGCCGAGGATCGCGCGCATCTCGAAAGCCCAGTGCGGCAGCTTCCCGCCGTTCCACTGCGGCCCGCGCTGCTCGCGGAATGCTGCGTGGACGAGCGGACTGTCTTCGCCGCGGTCGGACCAGCGTGCGCCGGCGTGTATGGCGAGTGGGCCGCGGTACTTCCAGATCTGCGTGCGGTTCTCGATGAGCTTGCCGCCGTTGATGATCGCCCACGCCCACGGCTGCTGCACAGTCAGCGCTTTCATGACGCGGTCAGCGATTCGACGCCGACGCCGACGAGATCCCGCGCGTTTGGCGGGCACACGGCGTTACCGGCGAGCCGGGACTGCTCACGGCGGTTGCCGCGCATCACGTACTCGGCTGGAAAGTCCATCGCGCGTTTGGTCTCTCGCGGTTCCAACATCCGGAACAACACGTCGTTGACATCGACGGTCGGCCGCGGTGAATCGAGGACCGCCTGCGTGGTTGCGGTGGTCACCGTCGGTGTCGGCTCGCTCACCGGCCGCGCCCGGTTCTGGTGATTGTTCTGCATCAGCAGCGCGTGCCGCTCGGTGGTCGTCACGGTCGCCAGCGGCTCGCCAGTCGGCTTCGCGCCAACACCCCTGCCGTAGAACGTGGTCACCAGACCGTGATGGTTTCCAGACGCGGTGACGGTGGCCAGCGGATCAGACACGGGCCGGTGCTTGGATCCGCCGCCGCGCAGCTCGGCCATGAACGCGAGCGCCGTTTCGGCCCGCGCCGTCATGGTGCGGATCGGCTGGTCGACAGTCGCCGCCTGCTTACCGTCGCGGCCTTCGACGGGCACCACCAGCGGTGCCCAGTACCGTTCGATCCCGGCCTCGATACGGGCCATCGTCTTCTCGGCGAGTGGCTTCGCGCGGTCGCCGATGCGCTGGCCGAGCAGATCCCAGTCGATGATGTCGGCGGCCGGCCGGAACGCCGGTTCGACGATCGTGTTGCGGCAGGTCACGTTCGGGCAGCGGTAGACGTACTGGGCGCGGTAGCGACCCCACGCGGGGCGGTCAGGCCGCTTCCAGGACTGCATCGCCCGCACGGGCCCGCATGTCGGGCACACCGCGGCGGGCCGCACCAGCCGATCGAAGTCGGGGCGCCGGTTGCCGGTGCGCCAGAACACGACGTACATGCGATCGCGGGACTGCGGGGCTCCGGCGCCGAAGAGCTGCGCGTGCATGCTGTTGACGAACACGATGTGGTGCTCGTAGCCGAGCGATTCCATCGCGAGTAGCCACGCCCGGAACGGGTGCCAGTGGTAAGCGTCAACGACGTTCTCGACGAAAACGAGCTCGTAGCGATGGTATTCGGTGAAGCGGACGACGTCCCACATGGTCGCGCGGGATCGCTCGGCGGCTTCGTCCGGCAGGATCTCTCCGAACAGATCGGGTTGCGCGTCGGCGCGTTTGCGGCCCTTCGCGATGGTGTGGTTCGTGCACTCGGGTGAGAACCATCCCATCGTGGTCCGCGGGAACAGGCGCGGGCTGATCTGCGACAGGTCCGCGCACAGGTGGTCGGCGTCGGGGTGATTGGTGTTGTGCGTCTCGATGGCCAGCGGCCAGTGGTTCGCGGCCATGCGCACCTGGACGCCGGGGATCATGATCGCGCCGGTCGAGGATCCGCCAGCACCGCAAAACAGGTCGGTGAGGGTGAACGTCACTGGCGGCCGCCCTCGAATCGCAGGCGTTGGCCGCCGCCGAGCTCTAGCTTCCGGGTGCGCACCTTCGTCGTGTTGGTCGCTTCGTCGTACCAAGACGACGTAACTTCGTGCATGACGTCGTGCGCGTCGGGGCCGAGCCGGGTGCCCGGGGTGAGCTTCGCTGTCTGGTCGCCGCGGTAGCTCATGACAGGTAGCCCGTTCCGCGCAGCAGTCCGGCGGCACGCTCGACGGTGTCCCAAAGGGTCTGGTCACCGCCGTTGCGGTCCGGGTGCGCAGCCTTCACCGCGGACCGGTACAGGCGGGTGACGTTGGCGTGACTCATGTCGAACACGACGTCGACGAGGCCGGCCGCTTTCGCGAGGACTTCCGCCGCTTCGCGCGGGCTCGCCGCGGATCCGGCCTGCTCGATGGCCAGCCAGCCGCGGTACTGCTCATTGCCGGGCGTGGTGCCGTAGCGGTCGACCCTGCGTAGCGCTTCGAGTGAGAGCGCGATCGCGCGTAGGTTGTCCTGCCAGCGGTTGAATTTGTCGCACGGCATCGACATCGGGCCTTTGTTGCCGTCGATGTTGAGGATCACGCCGGGGTGATCGGGTACCGCGCGGGCGTAGGGCATGCCGTCGAGCCGGAAGTCCTGCTCGCGCAGTGCGATTTGCAGTACCGAGTCGGCGCGATGGCGGCCGGCGCCGAGATGGTGCAGTTCGCGGTCGAGAATCGTCATCGTGGACGTCCACGTCGCGGAGAACGGTGATCGCTGGCGGTCGCGGGTGAGCTCGCGCGGCCAGGCGACGATGGGCCGCAACGTCATACCGGGTGGGTAGCCGCTCATGCGCGGGGCTCCGGCTCGGGCGGCAGGGCAGCGGCGCGGGTGATCTCCGGCAACTGCGGGACCGTCAGCGGCGTGTGGTACTTCGCGCCGAGCTGGACGAGCCACGTCACGACTTCCGCTTCGATCGACGGGTCGGTGACGTCCGGCCAGACCGGTTCCGGCTCGGCGGCCAGCTCCGGGAACAGGGCGGCCAGGTGCGGGCGGCACCGGGTGATCGCTTCGCCGATGCTGTCGACGCCGTCGATATCGTTGGGCTCCGCGGTGGGGACGTCGCCCGTCATGAAGCCGAGGATGTCGTTCAATTGCTGGAGCGGGCAGAAGATTTGGTTCTCGTCGCCGTGTAGGACGGTGACGATCGGTCCGATCTCGAATTGCTTGGTCATCGGGGTAGTCATCAGTTGCACTTCCTCGGGTCGCCGCCGTGCTCGCATTGCTCGGCGGGTGGTTTGGGCGCGGCTAGCGCGTCGCGCATAGCGGTTCCGGCTTCACGCCCGGCGTCGCCGAGCTGGCGGAACGCGTCCGGGGTGGTGAGCCGCGCCGCGGCGATCGGGTTGCGTTCGACGACCTTCACCGCCGCGCCGAAGAACAGGCCGAAGGTGCGGCCTGCGAGGTTCCCGCCGAGCAGGAATACGACCAGGAAGACGGGGATCAGGATCCACGTCCGCATGTGCGGTGCGGCGATCGCGGCCGTAACGACGGCGGCCAGGGCGACGAGCGAAAGCAGCAGCGCGGTAACCGCCGCGCGCCGCCGCTTCGCCAGATCAATCGGCTTCGGCATCAGTCTTCGTCGCCGCCGGTGTCGACCGATCCGTCTTCCACTTCGGGCCCACCGGTAACGGGATCCGTCGGGTAGAGCTCGCCTTGGTTCTCGTTCTTGGCCGGCGGCTTCTTGCCCTCTGGCCAGCCCTCGATGATCGTGAGATCGCGGCGGGGGTACAGCTCGCCCTTCGCGTTCTTCTTGTTGCCGTCGCCGTTCACCTGCACCTTGAGGGTGATCGCGAAGACGTCACCCATCTCGGGGATGCGCTCGACGCGGATGTTCCTTGACCCGAACGAGAACTTCACTTCGACGCCGCCGGTGTCGACGTCGTCGAGTGCGTTTGTCGATTTGTGGTCGCTGGCCTTCGTGGTGTCCCTACCCATGCTGTATTTCTCCTTCGGTGGTGGTGTCTTGCTCGTCCGGGTCGGCGGGCAAGTCTGTTGGCGGCTCGACGGATTCGAGGTCCGCGGCCGGGTAGTCGACGACGGTGATCGTCGCGGCCCGCCGGTCGCCTGCAATCGGTGTCCGGATCTCGACGTCGGCATGATCGGACAGTCCGATCTCGTCCATCCGCTTCACGAGCGCCCGGAGATCGCGGGCGACGAGCGGCCCGCGCGGACTGATGCGGCAGCCGTTGGAATGCGACTGCGGGGCGGGGGCGGTCACGAGTCGGCCGGCTCGTCGTCGGATGGGGCCGCAGCGGCGGCTTCCTCGGCGACCTGCTGCGCTTCGAGCCTTTGCAGCTCGGCGATGTTCAGCCACTCCGTGACATCCGACTTGAGTGTGCCGTCGCGCTTGCGATCAATAAGCCCGTTCCGGAGCTTCTGAAGCTCGTCGTCGGTGAGATCCTTCGTCGATGCGATGTCGCGGCCGACGATCGCGCGGCAGACGATGAGCCGGTCGTCGCGCTGGTCGTCGCCGTTCAGGTCCAGCTCGCCGAAGGTGGCGGAGATCGCGCCGTTCAGCTTGTCGCGCATCGACTTCCGTAGATCCGCTGTCGGTGCGTCGGCGGGCGAGGGCTCCGACTCCGGTTCGCTGACCTGCTCGGGTTCCGGTTCCGCGCTCGAATCTGAGGCGGGTTCGCCGGCCGGCTCTTCGGAGATAACTTCGCCGTCGATCACGTCGCCGCGTCGCTGCTGCTGCTTGCGTTCCCGGGCAGCCCGGACGCCGCCGATCCCGGATCCGCCGGCCGGACGGCGCTTCTCAGGCTCCGGACCCGACTCGACGTTGCCGTCCGGATCAATGACTGTCGGCTGCGCGGCGTCTTCGAGAATCAGGCCGGAGAAGTCATCCGGGTATGCACGGCGCCAGGCCAGCGCCTCGGCGCACTTCGCGATCTGATTGCGCGGCATCTTCGCCCACATCGAATTTGGTTCCTGCGCGACGATCCGGCGATTGCGGCCTTCGCCATCCCAGACGGCGTTCGTCTGCACGAACTCGTCGAAGTGCGCGATGCCTTCGAACGGCTCGCCGTTGCGGTAGATGACGAACCGCGCCGCGTGCGGCACGCTGCCGGCCGGCCACACCTTGCGCCAGTGCTGGATCACTTCGCCGTCGTCGGTGATGTGGAAGTCGTCGGCGCCCGTGAAGTACGGACCTTCGAAGCGCAGCTCGTCGTCGAGCATCTTCGCGGCTTCCCGGCCATTGCGCCGGTATCCATCGATGCCGGTCTGGATCGTGTACTTGGTGACCCAGCGCTCGACCTTGCGCCGACCGTTCGTTGCGCGCTCATCGTCGACCCACTCCGTGAGCTTCGTGTTCCGGCCGATCATGTAGATCTGTTTCCGGAACGGGTCCAAACCGGTTGTGCGGCAGACGTGGAAGAACAGGTTCAGGTCGCCATCGGATGCGTCTTCGACGCCGAGCGCGCGCAGGATCGCGATCTGATCATCGTTGAAGCGGACCTGTTCCGGTTCGATCGTGGCGAGCGTCTTCGCGCCGGCGTCCCGGGCCGCGCGCTCGGCGGCGCCGAGCAGATCTTCGGCGTCCGCGGTGGTCGCGTCGGCGGTCGTGGTTTCAGTCATCGGATCCGGTTCCCTTCGGTGCGTGGTCCCGGACCTTCTCCGGGGTGATGGACTTCGATGCGTAGAGCGACGGGCCGCTCTTGCCGGCCTGCCGCCGCGCGACCTGTAGGCCGCCGATCTCGGCGTATTGCGCGAGTTCCATTCGCTTCGCGAGGAAGTTCTTCTCGCGCTGAAGTGCCGACTCTGCGGCGTCGAATGCGACCCGGGCTTCGGCGTAGGCGAGCGCTTCGTCGGCGTCGAGCTCGATCGTCGACCCGTCGATCTCCGGGTGCAGTTGCCGAATGCATTCGTACGTGGCGACGGTGTCGTCGAGCGGCGGCGGCTCGTCCTGCTGAAGCGACGTCCAGAACGTGCGGCATTCGTCGATCAGGAATGCCGCTTCCTCGCGGGCGTCGGCGTTGTACTCGACTTGATACATGCGCTCATCGCCGAGCCGCGGGCCCAGGCACAGCAGTTGCCCGGGGTGATCTGTCCACCCGGTGAACAACATTGCGGTGAGCACCTGTGTCCAGTAGTCGGGCGGGAGGATCCCGGATCCGTCGTCGCCCCACTTCTCGGCGTCGTTCTGATCGCGAGCCATCTTGAACTCGACGACGCGGCGCCAGGCCCCGTGCACGGCGCGGCGATCGAGCGTCACCATCGCCGGGAAGCCGAAGTGATCGGGGTCGACGACGAACTGCACTTCGTCGGGGGAGAGCCGCCATTCGGGGTTGCGGCGGCGCCACCGCCGAGCCGCGAGCGCTTCGATATCGTGTCCGAGATCGAACGCGTCCTTCGGCGGCTCGTCCGGGGTGATGCCCTTCATGCGATGCCACAGCCGGAATGGCGATTCCCACCGCGACAGGCCGAGGATGGCGCCGACCTTCGACGGGCTGATCATCGCGCGGTGCTCGGGCGATCCGGGCTGAATCCATCCGCGGTCACGGGGTGTGTTCACCGCAATGTGGTTGATGCTCACCAGTGCTCACCGCCCGTGATGGCGATGTACAGGTCCCAGCACCATTCGACGTCGCCCATCGCGGTATGTCGGTCGAAGTCGTCGGGGTTGATGCCGACCGCGCGCGATACCGCATCCGACTTCCACGGGCGGCGGATGAGCTTGCCCTGCGCTGCGAGCCATCCGACAGCGTTGCCAGGCACGTCGAACGGGTGGTAGTTCCATCCCGGCGTCAGGCCGTAGCAGCCGAGCAGGTCGGTCAGCTTCTCCATGTCGAACGCCGGGTTCGATCCGGCGATCACCGCATCGCCGCGGACGATCTCGGCGATCGCGCTGGCGGCCAGCTCCGGCGGGACAGCCTCATCCGGGTTGTACCGGCGCGCGTAGTCGTCGCGGAACGACTGCGGCAGATCAGGATCGACGAGCGCCGGATTGTGAACGATCTGGAAGTGCTCGCTGGCGACCTGCTCGCCGTTGTCATCGATGCGGACCGCGGCGAACTCCCAGATCGGGGCGCGCCGGCTCGTGCCAAGCGTTTCGGTGTCGAGGAAGACAGTCGTCATGGCCGCACCGCCCGACGCTTGCGCAGCGGACGACACTTCGGGCAACGCCGCTCGATCCGATCCGGCTCACCCGATGCTGCGTGCACCTCGCATCGCGGATCCGATGCGTCGTGGAACTCGCGGTTCCCGTGCGGCTTCCGGCTCATGCGTAGACCCGTCCCCGCACCGAGACATAGATCCCCCAGCGCCAGAAGATCAGCGTGAAGGTGTGCACGTCGTACTTCGCGTTCGGCTGATCGGGCAGGTAGAACTCGGGCACGTCTTCCTGCGACAGGTCGACGCTGACCCCGAACTGAAGTCCGGCGTGCCCGCCCGCTTCGTGCTCCGTCTCGGCGAGCAGGTCACCGACGATGACGCGGAGCCGGGTTCCGTGGTGCTCGAAGGCGTGATTCCAGACGGGCCAATCGACGTCACCGTCTTCGGGTTCCGGGTGGATCGAGAACAGTTGCTTCAGCATGCGATTACTTCCTTCACGCGGTTGATATCGAGTGACAACTCGGGCACGGGTTCGCCCGACATCGGGCAGTAGTTGCGCCGGCCGCGGATCCGGGCGGTGGAATGCACCTGGTATCGACCGTCCTTCGTCAGGCCGGCGGGCTGGCCGCACATCATGCACTTCATGACGCGCACCGTTCGATGCGCCTGATCCGCGTCTGGAGGGTGTCGAGCTTGATGCCGAGCGCCGCGGCGATCTCCGCGTCGGTCCGGCCGACGTGCTCGCGGTGATCAGCAACGATCTCCAACAGTTGGTCGGCGGGCACACTGCGCGATGGCTTGAGGATGGCGCCAAGGTCGGGCACCGCCGCGGGATCGTCGATGTCATCGCCCCACGCGAACGCCGGAACGTATCCGCGCTTCTGCGCGCGACGGCGGGCGCGATCAGGCACCCAGCCAGCCGGCATTGGCTGCGCGCAAAGGGTCTGGAAGGCGGCGTCGATCCGGTCGTGCGTGGCCGGCCGCACCCAGCTCGCCGTTCCTTGGACGTACTTCCATAGGTTGCACTGCCGAACCGAGATCGCGGCACCGATCTGCTGTTCAGTGAATCCGTGCGCGACCATCGCCTGCGTCCGCCGGATCGCGCCGATCGGATTCATCTTCGCTGGGCGGGCCACGTCGGGATTGACCGCCAGAATCGCCCGCGCGACAGGCGCATACGAGTACCGGCGAGTGCCCTGCGAGATATCGCGGATGGTGCTCTGCCCGCAGTCAGAGAGTTCGGCGATGCGGCCGTAGCCGAGGTTCGCGGCGCGCAGTCGATTGATGTGTGCGCGGACGATCTCGGCGTCGACGGGTTGGTTGATCGCGATCCACGCCTCGTAGTGCTTCCTGCACATGCCGCGCTTCGATCGGACTGCGATGTTCTTGCAGCGGGGCGAGCCGCCGCACTTCTTCGGCGCGGTCACGGTGCCATCCCGACGCCGAGCATGATTGTGCGCGAGTACATTTCGACGAGTTCGCCGACCGTGTACAGCGGTTGCGCGGGTACCGGGTCCGGTTCGGGCTGTGCTGTGCCGGCGCGGTGTTCTAGACTGTCGTGCATCGGATGCCCTTCTCGGTATCTCGGAACGCCGGTCTTCGTTCGCAGCGGGGCCGGCGTTCGCCGTTTCAGTTCGGATCAGCGACGTCAGTCGTCGCGCCACAGAGGCACCGATGACGACGGATCTCTTCCTGCGACTCATGGCCAGCCGCGGCGTAGCACTCGTGGTCCGCGATGTCGGCAGCCCAGAGGTGACCGCAGTGCTCGCGGGAGTTGTAGTAGCCGCGGTGGTCGTTCTCCGGGCGCGCCGGGCCGGAAGGATCGCCCGGCCCGGCGCTGACATCGCCGCCATCCCCAGCGGCGATGCCCGGATTTGGAAGCCCGTAGCTCGCACGCGACATGCGCGTGAACAGGTCACGGATACCGCCCGGAATCGGTGTCAGCGGCAAGTTCTCCCACGGCGGGGCGCCGTCCCCGTGCACCGCGTAGTACATGGCCGCCGCGCGCTCTTCGACATCGGCGTCGTTGGTCTCGTGCTGGGATGCGATGTCGCGCTCGTTGATTGAGACGAAGACTTCAGCGATCGCCGCGACCGACGTCGCGATATCAGTCAGCGTGTCGAGCGTCCGGCGCTCGTAGTGCGACAGCCGTGAACGCAACTGCGCTTCGGCCGCGGCGTCGCGCTGCGCGTCGAGCTCGGTCTGCTCTTCTGGCGTCCTGTAGTCGCCGCCCCAGCCCATCAGCGGGCCGCCATCGCGTCACGGGCATCGCCGAGCGTCGCCGTGTTGAGGCAGTGCGCGCAGACGTGCGTGTTCAGGAAAGGGACGATGCAATCTGTCGATTCACAGATCGCGCACTCGGGGTCGACCGCGGGCCGGTAGGTCCGGGTACGGCCGTCCCAGCGGGCGGCCCACGAGCGCGCCGTTTCGATCGCCTGCGCGAAGCTTGTTGGCACTGAAGCGATCTCGTCGGGCATCAACCGGCCAGACCAGCCGTCGGCCATCGAGATCTCGACGTAGCCGCCGTTTACGTAGACGGCTAGGTAGGTGGTTTCGTCGCGCCAGATCGGCGCGGGCGGGACGTTGACGCCGACCTCGGCGACGACGGCGGTCATGCGCTGGCCTCTACGCCGAGCAGGGCTTCGATGTCAGCGAGACGGAAACGGTAGTGGCCACCAGGGGTGACGGTCGCGGGCTGGAGTTTTCCCTGCGCGATCCACCTGCGAACTGATTGACTGGATACGCCAAATCGTGTGCTGACATCCGAGGTCGTAATTAGTACGGTTTCGGGCATGCGGCAACCATGCCATTGCCCACAAACCGTGTCAAGTACGACTTATCGAACGATATTGCTTAGATCACACATCTAGATCCGGCTATTGCGCGTTATGTGCGACTCGCGCGATACTTGCGACATGACCGCAGATGTTGATATGGAAGCCTGGGTTCCTGACGACCGTAGCTTCGGTGCGCGCCTCGCGTTGATCCGTCAACGTATGGGCTGGAACATGAAAGAGGCCGCACTTGCGTGCGGCCTCAAGTACAACACCTGGCGCGACTGGGAAACCAAGAATCGCGACCCTCATAAGATCCGTGACGTCAGCATCGAGATAGCAAAAGCGACAGGATGCAACTACGTCTGGCTAATGACAGGGGAATACGTTCCTACCCCACCTGTGCCCCCGGCAGGATTCGAACCTGCGGCCTTCTGCTCCGGAGGCAGACGCTCTATCCCCTGAGCTACGGGGGCGCGTGAAACTCGCGCCGTTAGGGCTTTGTCAGACTAGCGGAGCAAGACTAGCGCATGGGACCGCGCCCCCGTGAATCGGAATGGATTCGGGTGCTGACCACCCCAGACCATAGGATGGACCCCTGTGACACCCGCCGACCTGGCTGCCCTGCTCAAGACCACCGCCGCCGCGGTCCTGGCCGAACACGGCCTGGACACCGCCGCGCTGCCCGAAACGGTGACCGTCGAGCGTCCGCGCAACCCCGAACACGGTGACTACGCCACCAACGTCGCACTTCAGCTCGCCAAGAAGGTCGGTGCCAATCCTCGTGAGCTGGCCGGCTGGCTGGCCGAGGCGTTGACCGCCGCCGACGGGATCGCCGCCGCCGAGGTGGCGGGCCCCGGCTTCGTCAACCTGCGTATCGAGGCCGGTGCCCAAGGCGTCGTCGTCACCAACGTGCTGTCCGCCGGGGCCACCTACGGGCACTCGGCTGACCTCGACCTGAAGATCAACCTGGAATTCGTCTCGGCCAACCCGACCGGGCCCATCCACATCGGTGGCACCCGCTGGGCCGCCGTCGGCGACGCCCTGGGCCGCTTGCTGACCACCCAGGGCGCCGAGGTCACCCGCGAGTACTACTTCAACGACCACGGCGGCCAGATCGACCGCTTCGCCCGCTCGCTGGTGGCCGCGGCCATGGGCGAACCCGCGCCCGAAGACGGATACGCCGGCAGCTATATCAACGAGATCGCCGCAGCCGTGCTCGCCAAGGCGCCCGACGCGTTGAGCCTGCCCGCCGAAGAGCGGCAGGAGACGTTCCGGGCGATCGGCGTGGACCTGATGTTCACCCACATCAAGAAGTCGCTGCACGACTTCGGCACCGACTTCGACGTCTACACCCACGAAGACTCGATGCACACCTCCGGCCGGGTCGACCAGGCCATCGCGAAGCTGCGGGACAACGGTGCCATCTACGAGAAGGACGGCGCAACGTGGTTGCGCACCACCGAGTTCGGTGATGACAAGGATCGGGTCGTCATCAAGAGCGATGGCCATCCCGCCTATGTCGCCGGCGATCTCGCGTACTACCTGGACAAGCGCGCACGTGGCTTCGACCTGTGTATCTATATGCTCGGCGCGGACCATCACGGCTACATCGCCCGGCTCAAGGCGGCCGCCGCCGCGCTCGGCGACGACCCGGACACCGTCGAGGTGCTGATCGGGCAGATGGTCAACCTGGTCCGCGACGGACAGCCGGTCCGGATGAGCAAGCGCGCCGGCACCGTGATCACCCTGGACGACCTGGTCGACGCCATCGGGGTGGACGCCGCCCGGTATGTGCTGATCCGGTCCTCGGTCAACAGCCCGATCGATATCGACCTGGCGTTGTGGTCCTCGGCATCCAGCGAGAACCCGGTCTATTACGTGCAATACGCGCACGCCCGGCTCTCGGCTCTGGCCCGCAGCGCCGCCGATCTGGGCCTGGCCGCCGACACCGCACACCTGGAACTGCTCAGCCACGACCGTGAAGCCACCCTGATGCGCACCATCGGTGAGTTCGGCCGGGTGCTCAAAACCGCAGCCGCACTTCGGGAACCACACCGGGTGTGCCGGTACCTGGAGGACCTGGCCGGTGACTACCACCGGTTCTACGACTCCTGTCGGGTGCTGCCCCAGGGCGACGAAACGCCAGGAGAGCTCCATTCGGCGCGGCTGGCGCTGTGTGAGGCGACCCGCCAGGTCATCGCCAACGGTCTGGCGATCCTCGGCGTCAGCGCCCCGGAGCGGATGTGAGTGCGCAGACCGCCGGTGCTGCCGTGCCGGAGAAGCCGCAGACGCGTGACGAGATCCTGCTTCTGGCCCCGAATGTCTGGCCGCGCAACCTGGCTCGAGGTGCCGATGGTGTCGTCTCGATTGCCGGGGTGACGGTCACCGACTTGGCCGCCCAGTTCGGCACCCCGTTGTTCGTCATCGATGAGGACGATTTCCGCTCGCGCTGCCGGGATATCGCCGCGGCGTTCGGTGGCGGCGAGTACGTGCATTACGCGTCGAAAGCGTTCCTGTGCACCGAGATCGCCCGATGGGTGAAATCCGAGGGTCTGTCGCTGGATGTCGCCACCGGTGGTGAGCTGGCCGTCGCGCTGCACGCGGACTTCCCGGCCGAGCGGATCACCGTGCACGGCAACAACAAATCCGTGGACGAGCTCAGCATCGCGGTGAAGGCCGGGGTCGGGCATATCGTGCTGGACTCGGAGATCGAGATCGAGCGCCTCGATGCCATCGCCGGTGCGGCGGGCATCGTCCAAGACGTGTTGGTGCGGGTCACCCCCGGAGTCGAGGCGCACACCCACGAATTCATCTCCACCGCGCACGAGGACCAGAAGTTCGGGCTGTCGCTGGCCAGCGGCGCCGCCTTGGACGCGGTACGCCAGGTGTTCGCCACCGACAACCTGCGCCTGGTCGGCCTGCACTGCCACGTCGGCTCGCAGATCTTCGACGTCTCCGGCTTCGAGATCGCCGCGCGTCGCCTGATCGGGCTGCTCCGCGATGTGGTCGCCGAGTTCGGCGTGGACAAGACCGCGCAGATGAACATCCTCGATCTCGGTGGGGGACTGGGCATCTCCTACGTGCCGTCCGACGATCCGCCGCCGATGCAGGAGCTGGCAGACAAGCTCAAGGCGATCGTCAAGAACGAATCGGCGGCCGTCGGGCTGCCCACGCCGAAGCTCGTGGTCGAGCCGGGCCGGGCCATCGCGGGGCCGGGCACGATCACCCTCTACGAGGTGGGCACCGTCAAGGATGTCGCCATCAGTGACACCGCGCAGCGGCGCTATGTCAGCGTCGACGGCGGGATGAGCGACAACATCCGGCCCGCGCTGTATGACGCCGAGTACGACGCGCGGCTGGTGTCGCGGGTGAGCGATGCCCCGGCCGCACTGGCTCGAATCGTCGGAAAGCACTGTGAGAGCGGCGATATCGTGGTCCGCGATACCTGGGTGTCCGATGACATCACCCCCGGTGATCTGTTGGCGGTGGCCGCGACCGGCGCCTACTGCTATTCGATGTCAAGCCGGTACAACCTGTTGACCCGGCCGGCTGTGGTCGCTGTCCGCGAGGGCAGGGCCCGGCTGATTCTGCGGCGGGAAAACGTCGACGATCTATTGAGTTTGGAGGTGAGCGGCGAATGAGCAAGAAGGACAAGCCCATCGGCGTAGCGGTGTTGGGTCTGGGCAATGTGGGCACCGAGGTGGTGCGCATCATCAACGAGAGCGCTCCGGATCTGGCCGCCCGCATCGGCGCACCACTGGAACTGCGCGGTGTGGGGGTCCGGACCGTCTCCGCCGACCGCGGGGTGCCGCTCGAGTTGCTCACCGACGATATCGACGCGCTGGTCTCCCGCGATGACGTCGATATCGTCATCGAGCTGATGGGACCCGTCGAACCGGCGCGCAAGGCCATCCTCAAAGCGCTGGAGACCGGCAAGTCCGTCGTCACCGCGAACAAGGCGCTGATGGCCCAGTCCACCGGCGAACTTGCCCAGGCGGCCGAAAAGGCGCGTGTCGACCTGTATTTCGAGGCAGCAGTGGCCGGTGCGATCCCGGTGATCCGGCCGCTGACCCAGTCGCTGGCCGGTGACACCGTGCTGCGGGTGGCCGGCATCGTCAACGGCACCACGAACTACATCCTCAGCGCCATGAACGACACCGGTGCCGACTACGCCAGCGCGCTCGCCGACGCCAGCGCCCTGGGCTACGCGGAGGCCGACCCCACCGCCGATGTCGAGGGCTACGACGCCGCCGCGAAGGCGGCGATTCTGGCCTCGATCGCCTTCCATACCCGGGTCACCGCAGACGACGTGTATCGCGAGGGCATCACCAAGGTCAGTGCCGCCGACTTCGAGTCGGCCAGGGCGCTGGGCTGCAATATCAAGCTGCTGGCCATCTGCGAGCGGCTGACCAACGACGAAGGGCAGCAGCGGGTTTCGGCCCGCGTCTATCCCGCGCTGGTGCCGCTGGAGCACCCGCTGGCCACCGTCGGCGGGGCCTTCAACGCCGTGGTGGTCGAAGCCGAGGCCGCCGGTCGGCTGATGTTCTATGGGCAGGGTGCCGGCGGGGCGCCGACCGCGTCCGCGGTGATGGGCGATGTCGTGATGGCGGCCCGCAACCGGGTTCAGGGTGGCCGTGGCCCGCGTGAGTCCAAGTACGCAGAGTTGCCCATCGCGCCGATCGGCTTCATCCCCACGCGCTACTACGTGAGCATGAACGTCGCCGACAAACCGGGCGTGCTGTCCTCGGTGGCGGCCGAGTTCGGCAAGCGCGAGGTCAGTATCGCCGAGGTGCGCCAGGAGGGCACCGTTGACGAGGACGGGCAGCGCCACGGTGCCCGCATCGTCGTCGTCACCCACAAGGCCACCGACGCCGCTCTGTCGGAAACCGTTGCCGCTCTTGCCGACCACGACGCCGTGGAGCGCATCAACAGCGTGCTGCGACTGGAAGGAACCGCAGAATGAGCAAGACCGCCGAGGCGAGCGAAGCAACGGGGACCGGACCCGTGCACATCCCCTGGCCCGGTCTGATCGCCGCGTACCGGGACCGGTTGCCGGTCACCGACGAATGGACGCCGGTCACCCTGCTGGAGGGCGGTACGCCGCTGATCCATGCCAAGCGACTGTCCGAGCAGACCGGCTGCACGGTGCACCTGAAGGTCGAAGGACTCAACCCGACGGGGTCGTTCAAAGACCGCGGGATGACCATGGCGGTCAGCGATGCGCTGGCCCGCGGGCAGAAGGCGGTGCTGTGCGCCTCGACGGGTAACACCTCCGCGTCGGCCGCCGCCTATGCCGCCAAAGCCGGCATCACCTGCGCGGTGCTGGTACCCCAGGGCAAGATCGCGATGGGCAAGCTGGCCCAGGCAGTCATGCACGGCGCCAAGATCATTCAGGTCGACGGCAACTTCGACGACTGTCTCGAGCTGGCCCGCAAGCTGACGGCGGACTTTCCGTCCATCGCCCTGGTGAACTCGGTGAACCCGGTGCGCATCGAGGGGCAGAAGACCGCCGCCTTCGAGATCGTCGACGCGCTCGGCACCGCACCGGACGTGCACTCGTTGCCGGTCGGCAATGCCGGGAACATCACCGCCTACTGGCGTGGGTACAGCGAGTACCACCGCGACGGCGTGAGCGACCGCCTGCCGCGGATGCTGGGCACCCAGGCCGCCGGCGCCGCGCCGCTGGTGTCGGGCCAGCCGGTCAGCCACCCGGAGACGATCGCCACCGCCATCCGGATCGGTTCACCGGCATCCTGGAATTCGGCCGTCGAAGCGCAGCAGCAGTCCAACGGCCGGTTTGTGGCGGCCACCGACGAGGAGATTCTGGCGGCCTACCACCTGGTGGCCCGGGCCGAGGGCGTTTTCGTCGAGCCGGCATCGGCGGCCAGCATCGCCGGGCTGCTCAAGTCGATCGAGGACGGCTGGGTCAAGCCCGGTTCCACGGTGGTGTGCACGGTGACGGGCAACGGTCTCAAGGACCCCGACACCGCCCTCAAGGGCATGCCGCCGGTGACACCGGTGCCGGTTGATCCGGTGGCCGTCGTCGAGAAGCTCGGCCTGGTCTGACGGGCGGACGAACTCTCGTGACCCAGATTCTGCGGGCCGGGTTGACGGCCTCGTCCGCTGTGGCGGCCTCCAGTGCCAACCTCGGACCCGGCTTCGACAGTCTCGGTCTCGCGCTCGGTCTGTATGACGAAATCTTCGTGGAGACAACGGAATCCGGCCTCAAGATCGATGTCGAAGGGCAGGGCGCCGGTCAGGTTCCGCTGGACGAATCGCACCTGGTGGTGCGGGCCATCAACCGTGGCCTGGCGGCAGCCGGCCTGCAGGTCGGCGGGTTGAAGGTGACCTGCCGCAACGTGATCCCGCATTCGCGTGGGCTGGGATCCTCGGCGGCAGCCGTGGTGGGCGGATTGGCCGTCGTCAATGGGCTTGCCGTGCAAGTAGGTTCGCCGGAACTGAGCCGCGATGAACTGGTGCAGTTGTCTTCGGAGTTCGAGGGGCACCCCGACAACGCAGCGGCTGCCGTGCTCGGCGGGGCGGTGGTGTCCTGGACCGTTTCAGATTCCACGGGAGAGCGGAGCGACGGGGGTCACGCCTGTCCGGCTCGTTACGGTGCCGCCCAGCTGGACCTGCACCCGGACATCCGGTTGTTCCCCGCGATCCCGGAGAACCGGTCATCGACGGCCGAAACCCGCGCCGTGCTGCCCACGCAGGTGCCCCATACCGACGCCCGGTTCAACCTCAGCCGCGCGGCGATGCTTGTGGTGGCCCTCACTCAACGGCCCGATCTGTTGTTGGAGGCGACCGAGGACCGGCTGCATCAGCCGCAGCGGGCGCCGTCGATGCCGGCATCGGCGGAATATCTCGCGGCCTTGCGGCGGTTGAAGATACCAGCGGTGCTTTCAGGAGCCGGACCTGCGGTGATAGCTCTGACCAACGGCACGGACCTACCGGAGCAGGCTCTGGAGTTCGGCGCCGCGAAGGGATTCGCCATCACCGAAATGGCGGTGGGCCACGGTGTTCGCTGGTCACCCGGTATCGCCTGAAACGCCGCTTCGGGATAACACGCGAAAGAGGGCGTTTCTTGCTTCCGGCAGTGATGCGAGTTATTCTCGCAATTGTCCAGCAATCGCAGCGTCTCTAGCTGCGCCGACACTAGGACGACTACCTCATCTTCTCGTATTTCACTCGTGGGCTGACGGTCCTCCGCATGGCGGCGAATCCCGGTGGTCATCGTTGCAATGGTGACGGTGGCGCCGTGGAAGACAACGCAATCGGCTGTTTGGCTGACTGCACATGACCTTCGGGGACCCCTCGCGTCGGATGGACGGCGAGGAAAGAAAGGAAATCCGTGACTGATACGGACCTCTTCACGACAAGCGACAGCGACGTGGCCGTCGCCGCGCAACCAGTCGTGGAAACCACCGATGCGCCCAGCACGGGCGCTACTCGCGGTGGCCGTGGCGGCTCGCTCACGTCGATGCTGCTCCCGGACCTGCGCGCACTGGCCAATGAGGCCGGCGTCAAAGGCACGTCCGGTATGCGCAAGAGCGAACTCATCTCTGCCATCAAGGAAATCCGCAGCGGGGGCGGCGGCACGGCCGCTGCAGCCGACGCGGCACCAGCGGCAAAGGCCGCGAGCGCCCCTGCCGCTGCAGCCGATGCGCCGGAGCAGACCGAACGGCCGCGGCGTGAGCGCCGCGGCGCTTCCCGGGGTACGGGCGCGCCCGCCGCAGCGCAGGAGCCTGCGTCGCAGGACAGCGCCGAGGCCGGCCAGGACACCGCACCCAAGCAGGACGCCGAGTCCAAGCAGGACTCCGCACCCAAGCAGGACGCCGAGGCGAAGAGCCAGGACGCGCCGGCCGGTGACGCGACACCTCGTGAAGAGGTGAAGTCCGGCGGCCAGGACAAGCAGGACAAGGCTGAGGGCGCCGGCAGCGGTGACCAGCAGCAGCACGGCGGTCAGCAGAACCGCAACAACCAGAACCGCAACAACAACCGCGGCGACAACAACAACCGCGGAGAGAACAGCAACCGCGGCGAGAACAACAACCGCGGCGACAACAGCGGCGATGATGATGACGACAGCCGCCAGGGCCGGCGCGGACGCCGGTTCCGGGATCGCAGGCGCCGTGGCGAGCGCACCGGCGACGGTCCGGGCAGCTCCGGCGGCGGGGGAGACCGCGACACCGAGTTGCGCGAAGATGACGTCGTCCAGCCGGTCGCCGGCATCCTCGACGTGCTCGACAACTACGCATTCGTCCGCACCTCCGGCTACCTGGCCGGACCCAACGACGTCTACGTGTCGATGAACATGGTGCGCAAGAACGGCCTGCGCCGCGGCGATGCCGTGACCGGCGCGGTGCGCGTCGCCCGTGAGGGTGAAGGCGGCGGCGGAAACAACCCGCGCCAGAAGTTCAACCCACTCGTGCGTTTGGACACCGTCAATGGTGGTCCGGTCGAGAACGCCAAGAATCGGCCCGATTTCACCAAGCTGACGCCGCTCTACCCGAACCAGCGGCTGCGCCTGGAGACCACGCCCGAGCGGCTGACCACCCGGGTGATCGACTTGATCATGCCGATCGGCAAGGGCCAGCGCGCGTTGATCGTGTCCCCGCCCAAGGCCGGTAAGACGACGATCATGCAGGACATCGCCAACGCGATCTCCACCAACAACCCGGAATGCCACCTCATGGTCGTGCTCGTCGACGAGCGCCCCGAAGAGGTCACCGACATGACCCGCTCGGTCAAGGGTGAGGTCATCGCCTCGACCTTCGACCGGCCGCCGTCAGACCACACCCAGGCCGCCGAATTGGCCATCGAACGGGCCAAGCGCCTGGTCGAACAGGGCAAGGACGTCGTGGTGCTGCTCGACTCGATCACCCGGTTGGGCCGCGCATACAACAACGCGTCGCCGGCCTCGGGCCGCATCCTGTCCGGTGGTGTGGATTCCACCGCGCTGTACCCGCCCAAGCGGTTCCTCGGCGCGGCCCGCAATATCGAGCACGGTGGCTCCCTGACGATCATTGCCTCGGCGCTGGTCGAGACCGGCTCCACCGGCGACACCGTGATCTTCGAGGAGTTCAAGGGCACCGGCAACGCCGAGCTGAAGCTGGACCGCAAGATCGCCGAACGTCGGGTGTTCCCCGCCGTCGATGTCAATCCGTCCAACACCCGCAAGGACGAGCTGCTGATGTCGTCCGAGGAGTTCGCCATCGTGCACAAGCTGCGCCGGGTGCTCTCCGGGCTGGACTCGCATCAGGCCATCGATCTGTTGATGAGCCAGCTGCGTAAGACCAAGACCAACTACGAGTTCCTGGTCCAGGTTTCCAAGAACGCACCCGGTAGCAACGGCGACGACTAAGTCCGCGCCGATCGACTGACAAAAGAGTCCCGTTTCGTGAGAAGCGGGACTCTTTTGTCGATTCGGCTTATGCGGGAGCGCTGCGCAGCGCGGGCATGAGATAGCGCCGAATATGGGTGAGTAGCTGATTCGAGTCGCCGGGATCGAGCGTGTCGCCCGGCACGGTGGCCAGCGAGATCACCACGCGCGCCACCCATTCGGAGGCTTCGGCGATGACGACGTCCTGGTGGATCTCGCCCTTCTCCCGCGCGGCGATCAGGTAGCGGGACCAGAAGCTCGCCAGGTCGGGCACCAGACCCTGCACGCCGGCGCCCGCACACGCGGCGAACTCATCGGGCTCGTCGATCCGCAGCTTCATCAGGAGTGCGCCCGGGTCGTCATACGCGGTGCGGCCGTGCCGGATACCCGCGGCAATCTGCTGATCCAGGCCCTCGACCTGCTCCAGGACAGCGTGCGCCTCGGACCAGTACGCCTCGTTGAGGCGGACGATCGCGGCGCCCAGCAGGGTCACCTTGTCGGGGAAGTGCCGGTACAGCCAGCCGCGGGACACCCCCGCACCCTCGGCCACCTCGGAGACGGTGGTGGCCCGGATGCCCTTGGCGCGCAGGCAGACTTCGGCGGCGTCGATCAGCCGATCACGCACGCTGCGCGGGGTGGTGGTGCTGGTGGTGCTCGTCAAAGGTGCCGGCTCCTGGTCATACGTACGGGGTGGGGTTGTACTGATTGTGCCAATGGCGGCGCGGCTATGGTGCACACCCTCCGCCATGGTAGACACTTTCACCAATGTGTTCACCGTCGTCGAGAGGGTCAGCCGTGGCCGACACGCTCCAGCAGTTGTTGCGCGCACGCGCCGAGCAGGACACCGTGGCGGTCAAACACGGCGACCGGAGCTGGACCTGGCGCGCACACGTGGCCGACGCCGCGCGGCAGGCCGCGGCACTCATCGCACGTGCGGATCCGGAGCGGCCGCTGCATGTCGGCGCGCTGCTGGGCAACACCCCGGACATGCTCACCGCGCTTGCGGCGGCCGCGCTCGGGGGATACGTGCTGTGCGGTGTCAACACCACGCGGCGCGGTGACGCACTGGCCCGCGATATCGCGAAGGTCGACACCCAGATCCTGATCACCGATGCGGAGCACAAGCCGCTGCTCGACGGGATCGACCTGGCCGGCGTCACGGTGTACGACACCGGCAGCGACGAGTGGGCGCAGCTGCTGGCCGGGGCGCCGGACCTCACGCCGCACAAAGAGGTCACCGCCGACGACACGTTCATGATGATCTTCACCTCGGGAACCAGCGGCGATCCCAAGGCGGTCGAGGTGCCGCATGCGACGGTGCTCTTCGCCGGCAGTGCCCTGGTGCAGCGCTACGAACTGGACTCCACCGACACCTGCTACCTGTCCATGCCGCTGTTTCACTCCAACGCCGTCTACGCCGGATGGAGCGTGGCGCTCAACGCCGGGGCCGCGATGGCGCCCGCGACGTTCTCCGCCTCGGGTTTCCTGCCCGATATCCGCCGCTACGGGGCCACCTACATGAACTACGTCGGCAAGCCGCTGGCCTACATCCTGGCGACCGCCGAACAACCCGACGACGCCGACAACACGTTGCGCGTCGCCTTCGGCAACGAGGCGGCCGACCGCGATATCGACGCGTTCAGCCGCCGCTTCGGCTGCACCGTCTGGGACGGGTTCGGCTCCACCGAGACCGCCGTGATCATCACCCGCACCGAGGACTGCCCGGCCGGTTCCATCGGCAAGGGCTTCCCGGGGGTGGCGATCTACCACCAGGAGACCGGGAAACCCTGCGCCGTCGCGCGCTTCGATGACACCGGTGCGCTGCTCAACGCCGACGAAGCCACCGGTGAACTGGTCAACACCTCGGGCAGCGGGCTGTTCCGCGGCTACTACAACGACAAGTCCGCCACCGACGAACGGATGCGCGGCGGCGTGTACTGGTCCGGCGACCTGGCCTACCAGGACGCGGACGGCTGGATCTACCTGGCGGGTCGCACCGCGGACTGGATGAGGGTGGACGGCGAGAACCTGACCAGCGGCCCGATCGAGCGGATCCTGCTGCGACTGCCCGCGATCAACCGGGTCGCCGTCTATCCGGTGCCCGACGAGCTGGTCGGTGACCAGGTGATGGCCGCCGTGGTGCTGGGCGACGGCGCGGAACTGACGCCCGCGGAATTCACCGAGTTCCTGGCCGCCCAGCCCGATCTCTCGCCGAAGGCCTGGCCGCGCTACCTGTGGATCGCGGCGGATCTGCCGAGCACGGCGACCAACAAGATCCTCAAACGCGAGCTGGTCGCGATGGGCACCGATCCGCACGGCCGGACCATCTGGAAGCGGGACGGCACCGCGTACGCGGCGCACGCCGGATAGCGTCGCGGACCGGGAATAGCGGCCGGTGATCGTGCGTTTTCGCACTTGACGGTTGACCTGGCATAATGGACCGTCGACCCTCGGTTCCGGTTCACGTCCGTACGTCCTCAGGTCAGAGGCGGGCGACCCGGCGGCCAACGATTGAAGAGGAAAACCATGAAATCGGGTATCCACCCCAACTATGTCGAGACCTCCGTGGTCTGCGGCTGCGGCAACACCTTCACCACCCGCAGCACCAAGGACAGCGGCCACATCGTGGTCGAGGTCTGCTCGCAGTGCCACCCGTTCTACACCGGTAAGCAGAAGATCCTCGACAGCGGTGGCCGCGTGGCCCGCTTCGAGAAGCGGTACGGCAAGCGCAACACCAAGGCTGCTGCCGACAACTAGCTGTCCCATCGGCGCCCGTTCTGTCAGATTCTTGTCAGGCCGGGCGCCGATCTGCGTTTACTGGAGGTCACGATGACCGGTTCACCTTCTCCGATCGAAGCGTTGCTGACCGAGCATGCCGATCTCGAACGCCAGCTCGCCGACCCTGCGCTGCACGCCGATGCGGGCGCGGCGCGGCGCGTCGGGCGCCGGTTTGCGCAGGTGTCCCCGATCGTGTCGACCTACCGCAAGCTGGAGGCCGCCCGCGGCGACCTGGAGGCCGCCCGCGAGCTCGCCGCCGAGGATGAGGCGTTCGCCGCCGAGGTGCCCGAGCTGGCTGCCCGGGTCGACGAACTCGACGCCCGGCTCGTCGACCTGCTCGCCCCGCGCGATCCGCACGACGCCGACGATGTCGTGCTCGAAGTGAAGTCCGGTGAAGGTGGCGAGGAATCGGCGCTGTTCGCCGCCGACCTCGCGCGGATGTACATCCGCTACGCCGAGCGGCACGGCTGGACGGTCACGGTGCTCGACGAGACCTGGTCGGATCTGGGCGGCTACAAGGACGCCACCATCACCATCGCGGGTAAGGGCGATTCAGCCGACGGCGTGTGGTCGCGGATGAAGTTCGAGGGTGGCGTGCATCGCGTGCAGCGCGTCCCGGTCACCGAATCCCAGGGCCGGGTGCACACGTCGGCCGCCGGCGTGCTGGTCTACCCCGAGCCCGAAGACGTCGAGGCCGTGCAAATCGACGAGTCCGATCTGCGTATCGACGTCTACCGGTCCTCCGGTAAGGGCGGTCAGGGCGTCAACACCACCGACTCGGCGGTCCGGATCACCCACCTGCCCACCGGCATCGTCGTCACCTGCCAGAACGAGCGCTCACAGCTGCAGAACAAGGCCCGCGCCATGGTGGTGCTCGCCGCCCGGCTGCAGGCGCTGGCCGAGGAGCAGGCGTCGGCGGACGCGTCGGCGGACCGGGCCAGCCAGATCCGCACCGTCGACCGCAGTGAGCGGATCCGTACCTACAACTTCCCGGAGAATCGGATCGCCGACCACCGCATCAACTTCAAGGCACACAACCTCGATCAGGTGCTCGACGGTGATATGGACCCGTTGCTCGACGCCTTGGCCGCCGCCGACAAGCAGGCGCGCCTGCAACAGGCATGAGCCCCACGGTCCGGCAGGCGATCACTGACGCGACCGCCACGCTGTCGGCCGCCGGTATCGATTCCGCGCGTGCGGATGCCGAGTCGCTTGCCGCCCACGTCGCCGGTGTGGATCGCGGCAGGCTCGCGGTATTCGAACCGGATCCCGGATTCATCGACCGCTATCGCTCCCTGGTGTCTCGTCGTGCACTGCGAATTCCGTTGCAGCACATCGTCGAAACCGCAGCGTTTGGTCCGCTGGTGCTGCATGTCGGGCCCGGGGTGTTCATCCCGCGCCCGGAGACCGAGGCGCTGCTGGAGTGGGCGCAGGCCCAGCCGCTGCCGGCCGATGCGGTGATCGTCGACTTGTGTACAGGGTCGGGCGCACTCGCATTGGCGCTGGCCCGGCACCGGCCCGACGCCCGGCTCATCGCGGTGGAGGATTCCGTCGATGCGTTGCGTTACGCCGAGTTGAACTGCCGTGGCACGGCGGTGCAACTCGTCCGGGCCGATGTCACCGCCGACGGACTGCTGGCCGACATCGACGGAGCCGTCGATTTGATCGTCAGCAATCCGCCCTACATCCCGCTCGGTGCCGAGCTGGATCCCGAAGTCGCAGAACATGATCCGGACCATGCCCTGTTCGGCGGAGCGGACGGCATGTCGGTCATCGGGCCGATCGTGACAGCGGCGGCCCGGCTCCTGCGGCCGGGTGGTCGTATCGGCGTCGAACATGACGACACCACCTCATCCGCCACGGTCGAACTGTTCGACCGGTCTGCGGCATTCACCGACATCACCGCCCGCCGGGATCTCACCGGGCGGCCCCGCTTCGTGACGGCTACCAGGAACGGGTGAGAGGCTGACGTTATGTCTGAGCTGTTTGACTGCGCCGACCCCGACCAGCGTGCCACCGGGCTGGCCTCCGCGATAAGCGCCGCCAAGGGCGGCCGGCTGGTCGTGCTGCCCACCGACACCGTGTACGGCATCGGTGCCGATGCCTTCGACGGCGACGCGGTGGCCGCGCTGCTGGCCGCCAAAGGCCGCGGCCGGGATATGCCGGTCGGTGTGCTGGTCGGTTCCTGGCACACGATCGACGGTCTGGTGTACGCGGTGCCGCCGGCGGCGCGCGAGCTGATCCAGGCGTTCTGGCCCGGCGCGCTGAGCCTGGTGGTGCGGCACGCCCCGTCCCTGCAATGGGACCTGGGCAACTCGGCCGGCACCGTGATGCTGCGTATGCCATTGCATCCGGTGGCCATCGAGCTGCTGCGCGAGGTCGGACCGATGGCCGTGTCCAGCGCCAACATCTCGGGTAGCCCGGCCGCGGTGACAGCTCAGGACGCCCGGAGCCAACTGGGGGAGCGGGTCGAGGTCTACCTGGACGCCGGTTCATCCCCGCAGGGTGCGGCGTCGACGATCGTCGACCTCACCAGCGAGAGCCCCCGGGTGCTGCGCGAAGGGCCCGTCAGCGTCGCCGATATCGCCAAGGTGCTCGGTGCCGAACCCGAGACTCTGCTGGGTTGATCTCCCGGGTCGCTGCACTCCAGCCCGCCGGATCTGACCCTCAGCTTCGTCGCGTACGGTTCACCGGGTGGTGAACGTAGCCGTGCTGGCGTTATCGGACCGGGGCGCCGGGGTCCCGCTGCGGGAGCTCGCCCTGGTCGGTCTCACCGCCGCGATCATCACGTACTTCGCCACCGGCTGGGCCCGGGTGATCGCCACTCGGGTCGGCGCGGTCGCCTATCCGCGGGAACGCGATGTCCATCTGCAGCCGACTCCCCGGATGGGTGGGTTGGCCATGTACATCGGGGTGGCCGCCGCCATCCTGCTGGCGTCGCAACTACCGGCGCTGAACCGGGGTTTCGTCTATTCGACCGGTATGCCCGCCGTCGTCGTCGCGGGCGGGCTCATCATGCTCGTCGGCCTGATCGACGACCGGTGGGGGCTGGACGCACTGACCAAATTCGCCGGCCAGATCACCGCCGCCAGTGTGCTGGTGACGATGGGGGTGGCGTGGAGCGTCCTCTACATCCCGATCGGCGGGGTGGGCACGCTGGTCCTCGATCAAGTCACCTCGATCCTGCTGACCCTGGCGCTGACGGTGTCGATCGTCAATGCGATGAACTTCGTCGACGGGCTCGACGGGCTGGCGGCCGGCCTCGGGTTGATCACCGCGCTGGCCATCTGCATCTTCTCCGTCGGGCTGTTGCGCGACCACGGTGGCGACGTGCTGTTCTATCCCCCCGCGATGATCTCGGTGGTGCTGGCCGGCGCGTGCCTGGGCTTCCTGCCGCACAACTTCCACCGCGCCAAGATCTTCATGGGTGACTCGGGCTCGATGCTGATCGGACTCATGCTCGCCGCGGCATCGACGACGGCCGCGGGCCCGATCTCGCAGAACGCCTACGGTGCCCGCGACGTGTTCGCGCTGCTGTCACCGTTCCTGCTGGTGGTCGCGGTCATGTTCGTGCCGGCCCTGGACATGCTGCTGGCGATCATCCGTCGCACCCGCAAAGGCCTGAGCCCCTTCAGCCCCGACAAGATGCACCTGCATCACCGTTTGCTGCAGATCGGCCACTCGCATCGGCGGGTGGTTTTGCTCATCTACTTGTGGGTGGGAATCGTCGCGTTGGGTGCCGCGAGCACCATCTTCTTCGACCCGCGCTACACCGGCGCGGTGATGCTGGCGGCCATCGTGGTCGCCGGCATCGTCACCCTGATTCCCCTGCTGCGGCGTAGGGAACAGTCCGTCGACTGACCGTCCGGAGGGTTTGTACGACAAAAAGTAGTAGGCCTGTTTTTGGGCCTCCTACCTTGTGGTACGGTTCTGCCCATAACCCGAAAAACCTCACGGGTTGCCGGCCCGGCGCGTCGGTCGAAAGACCGATTGGCGCCGATTTACGACCGACAAAGGGAGCTACCCCTTGGGTGATTCCAGCGCGCCCGTCGCCCTCCGATACGCTCGGCGGGCACGCACAGGAATTTTGCAGGACAGATGAGTAACGCCCTCGACGACGCGGGATTGAGGTGAGCCAGGTGACGACGCCAGCGCAGGATGCGCCGTTGGTGTTCCCCTCCGTGGCATTTCGCCCGTTGCGTCTGCTCGTCGTCTGCGTCGTCCTCACCGCCCTGGCCATTCTTGCCGCCGGGTACACCGGTCACCTCTTCTTCGGCGTCTTCTTCGGTGTCGGCCTCGGACTGGGTTTGCTCAACGCACTGCTGGTGCGCCGCGCCGTCGAGTCGATCACGGCGGAGGACCACCCACTCAAGAAGAAAATGGCCATAAACTCCGCGACGCGACTGTTGGTCATCACCGCCGTCGCACTGGCCGTCGCGATCGGCTTCAAAGCACACGGCGGGATCGCCGTCCTGTTCGGATTGGCGATCTTCCAGGCACTGCTGGTGCTGTCCACCAGCCTTCCGGTGCTGAAGAAGATCCGCAAAGACGGACTGGACGTCCAAGGCACTCCCGACACCTCCGGCACGGAATCGAAGGATTGAGCTGACACAGATGAATGAGATCGTTCTCGCCGCTGAGGGCGCCGAGGGAGGCGGCGGCGCCGCCATCCACGTGGGGCACCACACGATGGTGTTCGAGTGGTTGGGCATGACGTTCAACGGCGACACCATCCTCGCGACCGCCATCACGGCCGTCATCATCATCGCGCTGGCGTTCGTGCTGAAGGCCAAGGTGACGTCGACGGGTGTGCCCGGCGGGGTGCAGCTGTTCTGGGAGGCACTGACCATCCAGATGCGCCAGCAGATCGAAGGGTCGATCGGCATGAAGATCGCCCCCTTCGTGCTGCCGCTGTCGGTGACGCTGTTCGCCTTCATCCTGGTCTCGAACTGGCTGGCCGTGCTCCCGCTGCAGTACGGCGGGGCCGACGGGGCCGCCGCCGAGTGGTACAAGCCGCCGGCCTCGGACATCAACTTCGTGTTGGCGCTCGCGCTGTTCGTGTTCCTCTGCTACCACGCGGCCGGCTTCTGGCGCCGCGGGCTCATCGGTCACCCGATCAAGGTGCTCAAGGGCCACGTCAGCATCCTGGCGCCGATCAACATCGTCGAGGAGATCGCCAAGCCGATCTCGCTGGCACTGCGACTCTTCGGCAACATCTTCGCCGGCGGCATCCTGGTGTCACTCATCGCGATGTTCCCCTGGTACATCCAGTGGGCTCCGAACGCCATCTGGAAGACGTTCGACCTCTTCGTCGGTCTGATCCAGGCCTTCATCTTCGCGCTGCTGACGATCCTGTACTTCAGCCAGTCGATGGAGCTGGACCACGACGACCACGACTCCAAAGAGAACGCGCACCACTGATCCACATCACGACCACTGCACTGAACCGTACGAACCAGAAGTCCTGGTGGCAACGCCACCAGCTATCAAGGAGGAAATAGGAATGGATGCAAACGCCCTCATCACGGCGGGTGCGCTGATCGGCGGCGGCCTGATCATGGGTGGCGGCGCGATCGGCGCCGGTATCGGTGACGGTATCGCCGGTAACGCGCTGATCTCCGGCATCGCCCGGCAGCCCGAGGCTCAGGGCCGGCTGTTCACCCCGTTCTTCATCACCGTCGGTCTGGTGGAAGCCGCGTACTTCATCAACCTGGCATTCATGGCGCTGTTCGTCTTCGCCACGCCGGCCTACACGGGCTAGTAATCCGTAAGCATGGGTGAACTCGTTTCGACTGTCCTGGCGGACGGCATCGACATCCTGGCGTCCAGCCAGGCAGCGGAAGAAGGCGGCGGGGGACAGAGCAACTTCCTGCTCCCCAACGGCACCTTCTTCGCCGTGCTGGTCATCTTCCTGATCACGCTCGGCGTGATCTGGAAATGGGTTGTGCCGCCGGTCAGCAAGGTCCTTGCCGAGCGTGAGGCGATGCTCGCCAAGACCGCTGCGGACAGCCGTAAATCGGCCGAGCAGGTAGCGGCCGCGCAGGCCGACTACGACCAGGCAATGGCCGGCGCACGCACCGAGGCCTCCGCGATCCGCGATGAGGCCCGGTCAGCCGGCCGTGAGGTGGTGGACGCCAAGCGGGCCGAGGCCAGCGGTGAGGTCGCCGAGACCCTACGCCAGGCCAATGAGCAGCTGTCCCAACAGGGTTCGGCCACTCAAGGTGAGCTCGCCTCCTCGGTCGACGGACTGTCGGCCACCCTGGCCAGCCGCATCCTCGGCGTCGACGTGAAATCGGGACGGAACAAGTAGATGTCGATTTTCATCGGGCAGCTGATCGGCTTCGCCGTGATCGCCTACATCCTGTGGCGCTATGTGGTGCCGCCGGTGAAGACGCTCATGGCCAAGCAGCAGGACGCCGTCCGCACCGCTCTGGCCGAGAGTGCGGAGGCAGCACAGAGGCTCGCCGACGCCGACGCCATGCACGCCAAGGCGCTGGCCGATGCCGCCGCCGAGTCCTCGAAGGTCACCGAGGAGGCCCGCCAGGACTCTGTGCGGATCACCGCCTCGCTGGCCGAGCAGGCCGGGGTTGACGCCGAGCGCATCAAAGCCCAGGGCGCACAACAGGTTCAGCTGGCACGCCAGCAGCTGGTCCGGCAGCTGCGCCAGGGGCTCGGTGACGAGGCCGTCGAGAAGGCGGGTGACCTGGTGCGCGGCCATGTGGCCGATCCCTCGGCGCAGGCCGCAACAGTGGACCGCTTCCTGGCCGATCTGGCCGCGATGGCGCCGTCCACGGTGGTCATCGACACCGCTGCGACCGCCGGTCTGCGGGCCGCCAGTCGTGCGGCGGTGGCGACGCTGACCGGTGAGTTCGACACCGTCGCAGCGGGCCTGGACGCCGACGGGTTGACCGCGCTGGCCGGCGATCTGGCTGCGGTGGCCCGTCTGCTGATCACCCAGGGTGCGCTCAACAAACACCTCGCCGAGCCGTCCGACTCGGCCGACGCCAAGATCGCATTGGTGGACCGGCTGTTGAACGGCAAGATCGGCGAGCCCGCGCTCGCTCTGGTCCGCACCGCCGTCGCGCAGCGCTGGTCGGCCGAGGCCGACCTGGTCGACGGTATCGAGTACACCGCGCGGCTGGCGTTGCTGCAGCGTGCGCAGGTCGACGGTGAGGTCGACGACGTGGAGGACCAGCTTTTCCGGTTCGGTCGTGTTCTGGACGCCGAGCCCCGGCTGTCCGCCCTGCTCAGTGACTACACGACGCCGGCTGAGGGCCGAGTTGCGTTGCTGGACAAGGTTCTCGGCACCGCGAACGGCACCGCCCGCGCGCTGCTGGCGCAGACCGTCGGACTGCTCCGCGGTGAGCGCGCCGACCAGGCGGTCATCGACCTGGCCGAGCTCGCCGTGGCACGTCGCGGGGAGCTCGTCGCCCATGTGACGGCCGCTGCCGATCTGACTGCGGCCCAGCATGCCCGGTTGGCTGAGGTGCTCACCGGCATCTACGGCCACCCGGTCGCCATCCAGCTGCATGTCGATCCGAACCTGCTCGGCGGTCTGACGATCGCCGTCGGCGACGAGGTGATCGACGGCTCCATCGCGTCACGACTGGCTGCCGCCCAAACCGGCCTGCCGGACTGACACCCCACGAACCCCCAGAAAACCCAAGGTAGGAAGACGAAAAACCATGGCAGAGTTGACAATCTCGGCTGCTGATATCGAAGGTGCCATCGAGGACTACGTGTCCTCGTTTTCCGCCGCCACCGAGCGCGAAGAGATCGGCACCGTCGTCGACGCCGGTGACGGCATCGCCCACGTCGAGGGCCTGCCCTCGGTGATGACGCAGGAGCTGCTGGAATTCCCGGGCGGTGTCCTGGGTGTGGCCCTGAACCTCGACGAGCACAGCGTCGGCACGGTGATCCTGGGTGAGTTCGAGAAGATCGAAGAGGGCCAGCAGGTCAAGCGGACCGGCGAGGTGCTCTCGGTGCCCGTCGGTGACGCCTTCCTGGGTCGCGTCGTCAACCCGCTGGGCCAGCCGATCGACGGCCAGGGGGACATCGCCGCCGAGTCCCGCCGCGCTCTCGAGCTGCAGGCGCCCTCGGTGGTGCAGCGTCAGGGCGTCGGCGAGCCGCTGCAGACCGGTATCAAGGCCATCGACGCCATGACCCCGATCGGCCGCGGACAGCGCCAGCTGATCATCGGTGACCGTAAGACCGGCAAGACCGCGGTCTGCGTCGACACCATCCTCAACCAGCGCGAGGCGTGGGAGACCGGCGATCCCAAGCAGCAGGTGCGCTGCGTGTACGTCGCGATCGGCCAGAAGGGCACCACCATCGCCAGCGTCAAGCGGGCGCTGGAAGAGGGTGGCGCGATGGAGTACACCACCATCGTCGCGGCCCCGGCCTCCGACCCCGCCGGCTTCAAATGGCTGGCGCCCTACACCGGTTCGGCCATCGGGCAGCACTGGATGTACGACGGCAAGCACGTGCTGATCGTGTTCGACGATCTCTCCAAGCAGGCCGACGCCTACCGCGCCATCTCGCTGCTGCTGCGCCGCCCGCCGGGCCGCGAGGCGTTCCCCGGTGACGTGTTCTACCTGCACTCCCGGCTGCTGGAGCGTTGCGCGAAGCTCTCCGACGAGCTCGGTGGCGGTTCGATGACCGGGCTGCCGATCATCGAGACCAAGGCCAACGACATCTCGGCGTTCATCCCGACCAACGTCATCTCCATCACCGACGGCCAGTGCTTCCTGGAGTCCGACCTGTTCAACCAGGGTGTGCGACCGGCCGTCAACGTCGGTGTGTCGGTGTCCCGCGTCGGTGGCGCCGCGCAGATCAAGGCCATGAAAGAGGTCGCCGGTTCGCTGCGTCTGGATCTGTCGCAGTACCGCGAGCTGGAGGCCTTCGCGGCCTTCGCCTCCGACCTGGACGCCGCATCCAAGGCCCAGCTGGACCGTGGTGTGCGCCTGGTCGAGCTGCTCAAGCAGGCGCAGTACAGCCCGCTGGCGGTCGAGGATCAGGTCGTGTCGATCTTCCTCGGCACCCAGGGTCATCTGGATTCGGTTCCGGCCGAGGATGTCTCGCGCTTCGTCGACGAGTTCCTGGAGCACGTGAAGGCCAGCCACTCGGAGATCCTCACCGGGATCAAGGAGTCCAAGAAGCTCTCCGAGGAGGCCGAGAAGAACCTGGTCAAGGTGATCAACGACTTCAAGAAGGGCTTCTCGGCGACCGACGGCAGCTCGGTGGTGGTCAAGGACGCCGAGGCCGAAGCACTGGACCCCGAGGACCTGGAGAAGGAATCGGTCAAGGTCCGCAAGCCGGCTCCCAAGAAGGCCTAGGTAACCCATGGCAGCCACACTTCGCGAGCTACGCGGACGTATCAAATCCGCCTCGTCGATCAAGAAGATCACGAAGGCACAGGAGCTGATCGCCACGTCGCGGATCGCCAAGGCGCAGGCCCGGGTCGACGCGGCCCGGCCTTACGCCACCGAGATCACCAACATGCTCACCGAGCTCGCCGGTGCCAGCGCGCTGGATCACCCGCTGCTCGTCGAGCGGGAGAACCCCAAGCGGGCCGGTGTCCTGGTGGTGTCCTCGGACCGCGGCCTGTGCGGTGGCTACAACGCCAACGTGCTGCGCCGCGCCGAGGAGCTGTTCTCGCTGCTCCGTGAGGAGGGCAAGAAGCCGGTTCTCTACGTCGTCGGTCGAAAGGCCTTGGGCTACTACAACTTCCGGCAGCGTGCCGTGGTTGAGTCCTGGACCGGCTTCTCGGAGCGGCCGGACTACGAGCACGCCAAGGACATCGCCGAGACCCTGGTGGCGGCCTTCCAGTCCGGTGCGGACGACGACGGCGACGACGCGGGTGCCGACGGCATCCTCGGCGTCGACGAACTGCACATCGTGTCGACCGAATTCCGGTCCATGCTGTCGCAGACAGCGGTGGCCCTGCGGATCGCGCCGATGGTCGTCGAGTATGTCGGCGAGCAGGAGACCGGACCGCACACCCTGTATTCGTTCGAGCCCAGCGCCGAGAACCTGTTCGATGCGCTGCTGCCGCGGTACATCGCGACCCGCGTGTACGCCGCGCTGCTGGAGGCGGCGGCTTCGGAATCGGCGTCGCGCCGGCGCGCCATGAAGTCGGCCACCGACAACGCCGACGATCTGATCAAGGCGCTCACGTTGGCGGCCAACCGTGAACGTCAGGCGCAGATCACCCAGGAAATCAGCGAAATCGTCGGTGGCGCCAACGCGCTCGCCGACGCCAAGTAGGCCTCGTAGGAAAGCGAAGAAGAATATGACTGCTACCGCAGAAAAGACCGCAGGCCGGGTCGTGCGTATCACGGGCCCCGTGGTCGACGTGGAGTTCCCGCGCGGCTCCGTACCCGAACTGTTCAACGCACTGCACGCCGAGATCACCTATGGCGCGCTGGCCAAGACCCTCACCCTCGAGGTGGCCCAGCACCTCGGTGACAACCTGGTGCGCACCATCTCGATGCAGCCCACCGACGGCCTGGTGCGCGGCACCGAGGTGTCCGACACCGGTGCCTCGATCTCGGTGCCCGTAGGTGACGGCGTCAAGGGCCACGTGTTCAACGCCCTCGGCGACTGCCTCGACGAGCCGGGCTACGGCAAGGACTTCGACCACTGGTCGATCCACCGCAAGCCGCCGGCCTTCGCCGACCTGGAGCCCCGCACCGAGATGCTGGAGACCGGTCTGAAGGTCGTCGACCTGCTCACCCCGTATGTGCGCGGCGGCAAGATCGCCCTGTTCGGTGGTGCCGGCGTCGGCAAGACCGTGCTGATCCAGGAGATGATCAACCGTATCGCCCGCAACTTCGGTGGCACCTCGGTGTTCGCCGGCGTGGGGGAGCGCACCCGTGAGGGCAACGACCTCTGGGTCGAGCTCGCGGATGCCAACGTGCTCAAGGACACCGCCTTGGTGTTCGGCCAGATGGACGAGCCGCCGGGCACGCGTATGCGCGTGGCCCTGTCCGCGCTGACCATGGCGGAGTACTTCCGCGATGAGCAGGGCCAGGACGTGCTGCTGTTCATCGACAACATCTTCCGGTTCACCCAGGCCGGTTCCGAGGTGTCGACCCTGCTCGGTCGTATGCCCTCGGCCGTGGGTTACCAGCCGACGCTGGCCGACGAGATGGGTGAACTCCAGGAGCGGATCACCTCGACCCGTGGTCGCTCGATCACCTCGATGCAGGCCGTGTACGTGCCCGCCGACGACTACACCGACCCGGCGCCGGCGACCACGTTCGCCCACCTGGATGCCACCACCGAGCTCTCTCGTGCGGTGTTCTCCAAGGGCATCTTCCCCGCGGTGGATCCGCTGGCATCGTCCTCGACGATCCTGCACCCCAGCGTGGTCGGCGACGAGCACTACCGGGTCGCCCAGGAAGTCATCCGGATCCTGCAGCGCTACAAGGATCTTCAGGACATCATCGCGATCCTCGGTATCGACGAGCTCTCCGAAGAGGACAAGGTCCTGGTGTACCGGGCCCGTAAGATCGAGCGCTTCCTGAGCCAGAACATGATGGCGGCCGAGCAGTTCACCGGTCAGCCGGGTTCGACCGTGCCGCTCAAGGAGACCATCGAGGCCTTCGACAAGCTGGCCAAGGGCGAGTTCGACCACCTGCCCGAGCAGGCGTTCTTCCTCATCGGTGGTCTCGACGACCTGGCGAAGAAGGCCGAAAGCCTCGGCGCCAAGCTGTGATGAGCGCTTGCGCGAAGAACAGGTGGGTTGAGTTGAGCGTTCACCCGATAAACGGATTGGTGGTGTCCAATGGCTGAACTGGACGTCGAGATCGTCGCAGTCGAGCGCGCGCTGTGGTCGGGTAAGGCGACGTTCGTGTTCACCCGTACCACCGCGGGTGAGATCGGCATCCTGCCGCGGCACATCCCGCTGGTGGCTCAGCTGGTCGACGACGCCATGGTCCGGGTCGAGCGCGAGGGCGAGGACGATCTGCGGATCGCGATCGACGGCGGTTTCCTGTCGGTCTCCGAGACCGGAGTGAGCATTCTGGTCGAGAACGCAGAGTTCGAATCGGAAGTGGATGCCGACTCGGCAAAGCGGGATTCCCAATCCGACGACCCCGCCACCGCGGCGTGGGGGCGTGCTCGTCTGCGCGCCGTCGGGCAGCTCGACTAAAGGTCACGGCCGATGAGCGCGCTCATGTGGATCATGGTCGCGCTCATTGGTGTGCTGATGCTGGCGGTCGCCGCCCTGGTGTACCGATTGTGGAAGTTGCGACAGGTTGGCGGCACGGCCGCCATCCTGCGCGACTATCCCGCCGTCGGAGGGCAGGGTTGGCGGCACGGCGTCATGCGTTATCGCGGTGGCGAAGCCGGCTTCTACCGGTTGTCCAGCATTCGTTGGTGGCCCGATCGGCGGCTCAGCCGATTGGCCTTGGAAGTGGTCGGTCGCCGTTCCCCCCGGGGGGACGAGTTCGACATCATGACCAAGGAAATCGTAATCCTGGAACTACGCGACTCCGGCCACGGCTACGAGGTCGCCCTCGACCGCGGCGCGCTCACCGCGTTCACCTCCTGGGTGGAATCCCGCCCGTCTCGCCGCACTCGGCGCCGAACCGGCTAGCGATCCTCTTTCGGCTGGTCCGCCTGCCCACCGCCCGGCTTCCACAGCACATCGCCATCCGGGTTGGCCGCGCGCGACATGATGAACAGCAGGTCCGAGAGCCGGTTGAGGTACTTGGCCGGCAGCACGTTCACCGAATCCCCGTACTCCTCGACCGCGGCCCAGGCCGAGCGCTCGGCGCGGCGAGTGACCGTGCGTGCCACGTGCAGCAGGGCCGACAGCGCGGTACCGCCGGGCAGGATGAACGAGTTCAGCGGAGCCAGGCCCTCGTTGAACCGGTCGCACCACCCCTCCAGCCGGTCGATGTACTCCTGCGGCACACGCAGCGGCGGGTACTCCGGGTTCTCCGCGACCGGGGTCGACAGATCGGCGCCGGCATCGAACAGATCGTTCTGGATCTGGCGGAGGACGGCCACGATCTCGGGGGCCGGACTGCCCAGGGCGATGGCCACACCGAGGGCGGCGTTCGCCTCGTCGCAATCGGCATAGGCCTGCAAACGGGCGTCGTTCTTCGAGACGCGACTGAAATCACTGAGCCCGGTGCTCCCGTCGTCGCCGGTACGGGTATAGATGCGGGTCAGGTGCACGGCCATGGTTGAACCGTACCGGTCACAGCCGCATCGCAACCTGGCCACGCGTTCTGATTCTGGCCGCTGATCTGCTTACACTGGCCCGCGTGAGCGAGCGTTTCGTGGTGACCGGTGGTAGTCGGTTATCGGGCGAAGTCGCCGTCGGGGGAGCCAAGAACAGCGTCCTGAAGTTGATGGCCGCGTCCTTGCTGGCCGAGGGCACCAGCACCATCACCAACTGTCCGGACATCCTGGATGTGCCGTTGATGGCCGAGGTGCTGCGTGGCCTGGGGGCGACCGTCGAACTCGACGGCTCCACGGTCCGGATCGCGTCTCCGGACGAACCCAAATACGACGCCGACTTCGCCGCGGTCAGACAGTTCCGGGCCTCGGTGTGTGTGCTGGGCCCGCTGGTCGGGCGCGGTAAACGCGCCAAGGTGGCGTTGCCTGGCGGCGACGCGATCGGATCGCGGCCGCTGGACATGCACCAGGCGGGCCTGCGTCAACTCGGGGCCCGCTGCAATATCGAGCACGGCTGTGTCGTGGCAGAGGCCGATCATCTGCGCGGCGCCGAGATTCAGCTGGAGTTTCCCTCCGTGGGTGCGACCGAGAACATCCTGATGGCCGCGGTCTTGGCCGAGGGTGTGACGACGATCCACAACGCCGCCCGTGAACCCGATGTGGTCGACCTGTGCGACATGCTCAACCAGATGGGGGCACAGGTCCAAGGGGCCGGCTCGTCGACGCTGACGATCACCGGTGTGGACCGGCTCTATCCCACCGAGCATCGCGTCATCGGTGACCGCATCGTCGCGGCCACCTGGGGGATCGCGGCGGCGATGACACGCGGCGACATCTCGGTCACGGGTGTGGACCCGGCCCACCTGCAGCTGGTGTTGCACAAGCTGCACGATGCGGGGGCGACGGTCACCCAGCACGACAACGGCTTCCGGGTGGTGCAGTACGAACGGCCCAAAGCCGTCAATGTGGCGACTTTGCCGTTCCCGGGATTTCCCACCGACCTGCAGCCGATGGCGATCGGATTGGCGTGCATCGCCGAGGGGACCTCGATGATCACCGAGAACGTGTTCGAGGCGAGGTTCCGCTTCGTCGAGGAGATGATCCGGCTCGGTGCCGACGCGCGGACCGATGGTCACCATGCGGTGGTCCGTGGTCTGCCCCAGTTGTCGAGCGCTCCGGTGTGGGCGTCTGACATCCGGGCCGGTGCGGGCTTGGTGCTCGCCGGCCTCGTCGCCGACGGCGATACCGAGGTGCACGACGTCTACCACATCGATCGGGGCTACCCGTTGTTCGTGGAGAACCTGGCCAGTTTGGGTGCGGAGATCGAGCGAGTAAGCTGATCTGAGACGGGCGTACCACCGTCACAAGCCTCTGACCAGGGGATTTGACTTCGCGGCGGCCGTGGATCTAATCTTTTGAAGTCGCCGCGGAAACGCGAGACAGAGAAGCTTGACTCGCCGGACAAGTTAGTTTAAGCTGGCAGGGTTGCCCCGAAACGGGTAGCTTCGACAAAATCAAGTCTGTTGTTTGAGAACTCAATAGTGTGTTTGGTGGTTTTTGTTTGTTGTTTTTTGGCCACTCGTTTTTGGGGGGATTCCCGTCTTCCTGAGTTTGGTGGGTGGCTGTTTTTTTGGATGCCAGTT
>NZ_JACKUC010000033.1:0-2020 GCF_025822555.1 Mycobacterium hackensackense | reverse complement strand
CTCCGCCGTTGTCGACGGACCGGAGGCCGGCACACCCACGGACTGGCACCTGCAGCACTTCGGTGCGCGGGTCATCGGCGGGGTGGCCCTGGCGATGGTCGAGGCCACCGCCGTGGACCCCGTCGGCCGCAGCAGCATCTACGACCTCGGATTGTGGAATGACGCTCAGGTGCCGGGATTTCGGCGACTGACCGATTTCATCTCCGCGCTCGGTGCGGTTCCGGGAATCCAGATCGTGCACGCCGGCCGGAAGGGATCCACCGGTCGGCCCTGGCCGGATCACACCCGTGACCCGCAGTCCTGGACGACGCTGGGCCCCAGTTCGATTCCTTTCGGCCGTCTCCCTGCCCCGGAGGAACTCAGCCGCCGTGACATCGAGAGCATCGTGGCGTCCTTCGCTGCCGCGGCCCGCCGGGCCGCCGCGGCCGGATTCCGGGTGCTCGAGATCCACGGCGCCCATGGCTATCTCATCCACCAGTTCCTGTCGCCACAGTCGAATATGCGCACCGACGACTACGGGGGGTCGCTCGACAACCGGATGAGATTCGCGCTGGATGTTGCGTCGGCGGTGCGGGCGGCGTGGCCGGAGCACCTACCGCTGTTCTTCAGGGTGTCGGCCACCGACTGGCTCGCCGGCGATACCGACGATCCACGCCCCGGCTGGACCGTGGCGGATACCGTGGCGCTCACCACCGGACTGAAGAATGCGGGATTGGACCTCATCGACGTGTCCACCGGCGGGGCGGTGCCCGACGCGAAGATACCGGTGGCCCCCGGGTATCAGGTTCCGTTCGCCAAACGGGTCCGCGCCGAGGCGGACATCCCCACCGCGACCGTCGGTCTGATCACCGAGGCCGAGCAGGCCGAGGCCGTCATCTCCGGCGGCGACGCCGACGCGGTCTTCATCGCCCGCGCTCTGCTGCGCAACCCCAACTGGGTGCGCGACGCCGCGCATGACGCTGGGATCGCGCTGGCGCATCCACCCCAGTACAGCCGGGCCTTCACCTGAGTGGCGGGTGCCCGTCCGGCGGCGGATACCGCCGGACGGGCACACACCGCGGCTACTCGACGACGAAAACCGGGATCTGCCGGGTCGTCTTGGTCTGGTATTCGGCGTACGGCGGGTAAGCCGCGACGGCCAGTTCCCACCAGTGCGCGCGTTCGTCGCCCTCGATCTCGCGGGCGGTGAGTTCGACGACCTTGTCGCCGTCCTGCACGGTGACCTGCGGATGGGCCAGCACGTTGTGGTACCAGGACGGGTGGTTCGGGTCGCCGCCCTTGGACGCCACCATGGCGTACTTACCGTTCTCCTCGACCCGCATCAGCGGGACATAACGCTTCTTGCCCGACTTCGCCCCCGTCGTGGTGAACAGGACGATCGGGCGATCAAGGATCTCGATGCCCTCGGTGGTACCCGTCTCCAGGATCTTCTCGGTCTGGCTGCGGACCCAGTCGGTGGGGCTCAGTTCAGGATGCTCAGTCACCTGCTGCGCAACACCGATCGGTGTGCGGATATTCCCGGGTTTGTGACGCAACGTTACGGATGAGAATCGCGCCGATTTGATCGCTATCGCAAGAATCCGGGTTCGGACATCGTTTCGGGGTTAGCACCACTACGCGGATCATCCGGCACGCCCGGCCATGAACGCCGGGACGAAGGTAATTCCCTCGATGTCATCACTGCGCACGGCCGATGTGTTCCCGTACCCGGAGGCCGGCCGCCCGTGACCCGCCAGATCGTCCTCAACGCATTCGACATGAACTGTGTGACCCACATCGTCGCCGGCACCTGGCGGCATCCCGAATCGCAGGCGGCGCGGTACAAGGACCTGGAGTATTGGACCGACCTGGCGAAGCTGCTGGAACGAGGCCTGTTCGACGGCCTGTTCATCGCCGATGTCCTCGGCATCTACGACGTGTACGCCGGCGGCCCCGAGGCGGCGCTGCGCTCCGGCGCACAGGTACCGGTGAACGATCCACTGCTGGTGGTACCCGCGATGGCCGCGGCCACCCAACATCT
>NZ_JACKUC010000032.1:0-341377 GCF_025822555.1 Mycobacterium hackensackense | reverse complement strand
TAAATATCAGCCTGAATCAACGACCGCGACGGACACGTACACACCTCACCCTGATTCAGGGCGAACATCGTGAACCCCTCCAACGCCTTATCCTGATACGCGTCGTTGCTCGCCAACACATCACTGAAGAAAATGTTCGGCGACTTCCCGCCAAGCTCCAACGTCACCGGAATCAGATTCTGCGACGCGTACTGCATGATCAACCGACCCGTCGTGGTCTCGCCGGTGAACGCGATCTTCGCGATCCGGTTCGACGATGCCAACGGTTTACCCGCCTCCACCCCGAACCCGTTGACGATGTTGACCACACCCGCAGGCAACAAATCCCCGATGAGCGAGAACAAATACAAAATCGACGCCGGAGTCTGCTCAGCCGGCTTCAACACGATCGCATTACCCGCCGCCAACGCCGGCGCCAACTTCCACACCGCCATCAAAATCGGGAAATTCCACGGAATGATCTGCCCCACCACACCCAACGGCTCATGGAAGTGATACGCCACAGTGTCCTCGTCGATCTGCGACAACGACCCCTCCTGGGCCCGCAGCACCCCGGCGAAATACCGGAAATGATCCACCGCCAACGGAATATCGGCATTCAGCGTCTCCCGGACCGGCTTACCGTTATCCCAGGACTCCGCCACCGCGATCGACTCCAGATTCTCCTCGATCCGATCAGCGACCTTGTTCAAGATGACCGCCCGCTCCGCCGGGCTGGTCTTACCCCACCCCGGCGCCGCCGCATGCGCGGCATCCAGATTCTCCTCGATCCGATCAGCGACCTTGTTCAAGATGACCGCCCGCTCCGCCGGGCTGGTCTTACCCCACCCCGGCGCCGCCGCATGCGCGGCATCCAACGCCAACTCCACATCAGCCTCGTCCGAACGCGGGATCTCACAAAACACCTGCCCCGTCACCGGCGTCGGGTTCTCGAAATACCGGCCGGCCACCGGGGCCACCCACTGCCCACCGATGAAATTGCCATAACGGGACTCAAAAGACATCAAAGCGCCTTCAGTACCCGGGCGTGCGTAAACGGTCACAGTTGACCTCCTGCTCTATGAATGACTGTGTCGGTCGTCACTCAAGCTAGTTTGCAACCCGTTGCAGCACGGTTGGGGAATTTCGCAACGTTGGTGCAACGTCAGGACAGCGCGGTGTCCAGCGCGGTGAGATGCCCCCGGATGTGGGCGCGTGTCAGTTCGTCGGCGCCGTGGTGATCATGCAATGTCTGCCAGCCGTGCCGGTCGTCGCGGGCCTCGGGAAGGTCCAGCCAGCGCCGCAGGGCGTGCGAATCCCCGGCCGAACTGGCTGCCAGCACCGCCCCCCGCAAGCTGGTGCTCAGCTCCGTGCGCAGCCGTGCCACGGCCGGTGAGCCGGATCGCGGCAACAGCAACCCGGTGTAGTTGTCCAGGGCGGCGTCGATGTCGCCGCGGCGCAAGGCGGCGAACACCTCGCCCATATCGCTGTCCATCGGAGCGAGCAGCCGGTACGGCCGCGATCCGATCGTGTCGGTGCCGACGATGCGGCGCAGGCGCGACAGCTCGGCGCGGATGGTGACGGCGTCGAGCTCGCGCTCGTCGAGCAGCACCGCGAGGTGATCGCTGCTGAGCCCCTCCGAATGCTGGAGCAGCAACACCAGGATCTCGGCGTGCCGGCCGGACAGCTGCTGAGACCGCGTCCGCCCCCGATCGTCGACGGTGTGCCAGGACGGCCGGTCCGCCCCCAAGACCGTGAGACGGCCGACAGAGTCGGCCAGGACGGCAGGTGTCTGGCTGTAGGACAAGGCAAGTCGGTGTTCCACGGCGACGGCGGTGGCACGCACCAGCGCCAAGGTCTGCGCCGACCCGATCGAGGAACCGCCGGTGAGGTCGATGCTGCCGATCGGCAGGCCGGTCACCGGATCGTGCACCGGCACCGCCGTGCACGTCCACGGCCGGACCAGCCGGGAGAAGTGCTCGTGCCCGTCGATCTGCACCTCGCGGTCGAGTGCCAGCGCGGTGCCCGGAGCATTGGTCCCTGCGCCCTGTTCGCTCCAGTCGGCGCCGGGGACGAAGTTCATCGCGGCCACCTTGCGGCAGGCCTCGGCGTCACCCTCGACCCAGAGCATGGTGCCGTCGGCGGCGGTGACGGCCACGACGACGCCGGAGTCGACGGCGTAGTCCACCAGTAGCTTGCGGATCACCGGGAGGGCCACCGCCAACGGGTGACCGTTTCGCAGTTCCGACAGCCGCGCGGCCGCCGCCGCTTCCCTGGCGCCGCGGTCGGGGTCGACGCCGATGGCCAGACTGCGCTGCCAACTCTCCGCAACGAACCGCCGAAGGGGCTTCTGACCAGCGACGATCAGTTCGTGGACCGGACGCGCTGAATCGGCCGTCGCCTCGGGCGACGGCTTCACCGACCTCGTCTTGTCTGCCACGACGTTCACGCTCCTGACGCCAGTGCCAACTACTCGCTGACCATCGGGCCTTCTGGCCACAATACCTGCACGTCAGGGCCACCGACGGAGAATCGTACGTGGCAGTGTGGGCCGTGGGCACAGAATTCGCCCGGATCGCGTGCATATCCCCCACACTCGGCACATCGGTCGATCACGCGAAAGGACGCATGCCGATGCGCGGACGCAGCGCGCGCCACGTGGTGGTCTCGGCGATCCCGGCGGCCGTACCGTTGACGATGACGGTGGTGTTCGACCTTCTGCGCCGCCGGACCACGGCGCGAGCCGCTTACAACGGCGGTTTCCTCGTCTATTGGCTCGGCTGGTGTCTCGCCGCGCCGATGTGGCTGCTCGGGCCGCGCGAGGCCGCCAGGCTGCTGGTCACCGGCCGGCCCCTGCCCCGCGTTCATGTGGTGCTGCTGGCCATTCCCGTTGCCGGCGCGGTGGGCGCCGAGTTGATTCCCCACCGCAGGCAGATCGACGTGCCCACCGCGGCGGTCATGGCCGCCACCGCAGCCGTCAACGCCGCGGGCGAAGAACTGCTCTGGCGGGGCGTGTTCATGCGGGACCCCGGTAGCCGGCCCTCGCTGACGATGGTGTGGTCGCTGATCGGCTTCTCGCTGTGGCACTTTGCGCCGCAACGCGTCTTGCCGTCGCGGATGGGTCGGTGGCGGTTCGTCGCCGCCTCGGCCGCGGTCGGCATCACCTCGACTCTGGCAGCGCAGAAGTCGGGGGGACTACGTCAGGTCGTCGTGGCCCACGCCCTGGCCGACGCGTGCGGTGTCACCGCCGCACGATTCCGGCTCGGCAAGCACCCGTAGCCGTGCAGCGCTCAGAGAACCTTCTTCACCACGCTCGACTTCAATTGCATCTGCCCGAAACCCGGCACCTTCGCATCGATGTCGTGATCGCCTACGCCGTCAGAGATGAGGCGAATACCGCGCACCTTGGTGCCGATCTTGACGACCCCACCACCGGCACCCTTCACCTTCAAACTCTTGACGATGGTCACGGTGTCGCCATCGGCGAGCGGGTTGCCCACCGAGTCGACGACCACACCGCCGGACACATCACCCGACACGCTGGCATCGTCGGCGCCTGGTGCCCACTCGTAGGCACACATCGAGCAGACCAGGAGTGCGCCGGACTCGTAGGCGAACTCACTCGCGCACGCCGGACACGGCGGCAGAACGTCAGACATTGAACCGGAACTCCACCACATCCCCGTCGGCCATCACGTAGTCCTTGCCCTCCATCCGGACCTTGCCCGCCGCCTTGGCCGCGGCCATCGAGCCGGCCTCGATCAGGTCGTCGAACGACACGATCTCGGCCTTGATGAAGCCCTTCTCGAAGTCGGTGTGGATCACGCCGGCCGCCTTGGGGGCGGTGTCGCCGCGGTGGATCGTCCACGCCCGCGCCTCTTTCGGCCCGGCGGTCAGGTAGGTCTGCAGATTCAGCGTGTGAAAACCTGCCCGCGCCAACGCATCCAGGCCGCGCTCGGTCTGCCCGATGGACTCCAGCAGTTCGGCGGCGGACTCGTCGTCGAGCTCGATCAGCTCCGACTCGATCTTGGCGTCCAGGAACACCGCATCGGCCGGGGCCACCAACTCACGCAATTCGGCCTGTTTGGCCGCATCGGTGAGCACCGCCTCATCGGCGTTGAAAACGTAGAGGAACGGCTTGGTGGTCATCAGGTTCAGCTCGCGCAGCAACGAGACATCCGAACCGGCCGCGAACAGCGTCTTACCGGAATCCAGCACGGCCTGCGCCGCCACGGCCGCTTCCAGCACGGCCTTGCGGTCCTTGTTGGTGCGCGCTTCCTTCTCCAGCCGCGGGATCGCCTTCTCCAGCGTCTGCATATCCGCCAGGATCAGTTCGGTCTCGATGACCTCGATATCCGAGCGCGGGTCAACCCGGCCGTCGACGTGCACCACGTCGTCGTCGGCGAACGCCCGCACCACCTGACAGATGGCGTCGCACTCGCGGATGTTGGCCAGGAACTTGTTGCCCAGCCCGGCGCCCTCGGAGGCGCCTTTGACGATGCCTGCGATATCGACGAACGTCACCGGCGCGGGCACGGTCTTCTCCGATCCGAACACCTTGGCCAGCGCATCCAGGCGCGGATCGGGCAGCGCCACGACCCCTTCGTTCGGTTCGATCGTCGCGAACGGATAGTTGGCGGCCAGCACGTCATTCCGGGTCAACGCATTGAAGAGCGTCGACTTGCCCACGTTCGGTAGTCCGACGATTCCCAGGTTCAAGCTCACGGACTCCAGAGTCTAGAGGTTGTGACGGGCACGCCAGCGCGTGCTGGCAGCGCACGGGCAGTAACAGCCGGTACGGTCAACATGTGTCAGGTCAGCCCGCAGAGCCGACGGATGCGGTGATCGACCGCTCCGCGCTCCCCCGCATTCCGGGGTTGCCGTGGTGGAGTGCCGTGGTGATCGCGGTGATCTTCACCGCCATCGGTATCGCCTTCGACGCCGGTACAGGCACCAAAGAGCTCGGCGCCGTCTTCGCGACGTGCTACGTGCTCGGTTGTGTGCTGGCGGTGCTCGCGGTGCGCCAGTCCGCGGTGTTCACCGCCGTCATCCAGCCTCCGCTCATTCTGTTCGTCGCCGTTCCCAGCGCCTACTTCCTGTTCCACAGCGCGGAGATCGGCGGTATCAAGGACATCCTGATCAACTGCGGTTACCCGCTGATCGAGCGGTTCCCGCTGATGTTCTTCACCTCGGCAGCTGTGCTGATCATCGGGATGGTGCGCTGGTACCTCAGTGCGTCGAACAAGCGTCTGTGGCCCGATAAACCGGCGGCGCACGTCACGGCCGCGGCGGCGTCGGCCGCTCCCGCACGCCGGGTTGCCCGCCGCTTCGCCCAGACGTCGGTCACCGACGACGCCGAGCCGGCCGACGAGGTCCCGCCGCGACGCGGTTCGGCCCGCCGGCTCAGCCGGGAGGCCCCGCCGTCGTCCACTGCCCGCCGCAGCGGCCGGCCCAGTGCACCGTCACGGTCCCGCCACACCCGGCCGCCCGAGAACGACATCGCCGCCTCGGCGGCAGCCGCGGACCGCCGCGAGCGGATGGCGGCAACCGAACGTCCGGCACGGAGCCGTCGCGACACCGAGCAGCCGGTCGATCCGGCCCGCCAGCCGCGCCGTCCTCGCCCGTCCGGTCGGGATCCGCGCCGCAGCACGCCGAGTCCCTACGAACCGGCCGAGTACTACGAGCGGCCGCGACGCCCGGAACCTCAGGACACCTACGAGCGATACGGACGCGAGCCGCGGGAGGCGCGTTACGACGAGCGCCAGCGCCCGCCTGCGGGCACCAGCCATCACCCGGTGTCACGAGTGCGGTATCGCAGCAGCGATGAGGACCCCCGCCCGCGAAACTCGCACCGGCGTGACGACGAGCCCTGGGAAGACCGCTAGGAACGCGGCGGACGGATCTCGCGCGGCAACGCGAACACCAGCGTCTCGTTCGCGGTGGTGACGGGCTGCACGGTGCCGTAGCCGTACTCGGCCAGCCGGTCCAGCACGCCCCGCACCAGGATCTCGGGTACCGACGCTCCGGAGGTCACACCGATGGTCGTGACACCGGAGAACCACGCGGGGTCGATATCGTCGGCGTAGTCCACCAGGTAGGCGTTCTGCGAGCCGGCGTTCAGCGCCACCTCGACCAGGCGTACCGAGTTCGACGAGTTCTTCGACCCGACCACGATCACCAGTTCGCATTCCGGCGCCATCGCCTTCACCGCGACCTGGCGGTTCTGGGTGGCGTAGCAGATGTCGTCGCTGGGCGGATCCTGCAGCGTCGGGAACTTCTCCCGCAGCCGGCGCACCGTCTCCATGGTCTCGTCGACGCTCAGCGTGGTCTGGGACAGCCAGATGACCTTGTTCGGATCGCGCACCGTGACCTTGTCGACGGCGTCCGGGTTGTCGACCACCTGCACGTGGTCGGGGGCCTCACCGGCGGTGCCGACCACCTCTTCGTGGCCTTCGTGGCCGACCAGCAGGATGTCGTAGTCGTCGCGGGCGAACCGCTTGGCCTCGTTGTGGACCTTGGTGACCAGCGGGCAGGTGGCGTCGATGGTCCTCAGATTGCGCTCGGCGGCCTCGACGTGCACGGTCGGTGCGACGCCGTGCGCGGAGAACACGACGATGGCACCTTCGGGCACCTCATCGGTCTGCTCGACGAAGATCGCGCCGGCCTTGGCCAGCGTGTCGACGACGTAGCGGTTGTGCACGATCTCGTGTCGCACGTAGATAGGCGCACCATGCTTTTCCAGGGCGCGCTCGACGGTTTCGACGGCGCGGTCGACACCCGCGCAGTAGCCACGCGGTTCGGCCAGCAGGACGCGTTTGCCGGCCACACCCGAACTCACCGAGCTCGTGGCGCCCGGGATACCCATGTTGACAGTTGGCGGCATCCTTCAAGGGTACTTACCTGCCGTGGCGCAGGGCCAGCCGTAGGCTGGCACCCATGTCGACAGCACCGTATGGAGTCCGACTGCTGGTGGGTGTAGCGGTGACCGCCCTGGATGAGACCCGCAAGCTCCCGCAGACCATCCTCGCCTACCCGATGACGGTGGCCAGTCAGCTCGCGCATCTGGTGATGAAGGTGCAGCAGGACGTCGCCGATCTGGTGATCCGCGGTGACGAAACGCTCGAGGAGCTGTTCCCGCCGAAGGACGAGCAGCCCGAGTGGGCCACCTTCGACGAGGACCTGCCCGACGACCCCGATGACCCCGTCTACGACGTTCCCGTCACCCGCGCCACGGGGTCACCGGTCGCCAACCGCTCCGAAGGCCGCTTCGCGCTGTACAGCGAAGGCGAGCCCGAACGTCCCGCCGATACACCTGCACCCCGCACACCTGCACCGGGCACCAACGGCTCGGCCCCGTCCGTCGTCACCGAACTCGGTTACGACGCGCTGACGCTGGCGCAGCTGCGCGCGCGGCTGACCTCGCTGAAGGTCGACGATCTGGAGGCTCTGCTGGCCTACGAGGAAACCACCAAGGCCCGCGCCCCGTTCCAGACGCTGCTCGCCAACAGGATCACCCGCGCGACGGCCAAGTGAGCGATCCGGGCCAGTCACCGGAGAATCCCTGGCCGGTTCGCGCCGTGGCCACCCGGGTGGCCAAATGGATCGACCGCCTCGGCATGGTGTGGGTCGAGGGCCAGATCGCCCAGCTGACCATGCGTCCCGGCTCGGGCACCGCCTTCATCGTGCTGCGGGACCCGGCCGCCGACATGTCGCTGACGATCACGTGCCCGCGGGACCTGGTGGCGAACGCGCCGGTGAAACTCGCCGAGGGCACCCAGGTGATCGTCTACGGCAAGCCGGCGTTCTACACCGGGCGCGGCACGTTCTCCCTACGCGTGACCGATATCCGCGCGGTCGGCATCGGTGAGCTGCTGGCCCGCATCGACCGGTTGCGCCGACTACTGGAGGCCGAGGGCCTGTTCGACCCACGCCTGAAACGCCCGATTCCGTTCCTTCCCAGCACCATTGGGCTCATCACCGGCCGCGCCTCGGCCGCCGAGCACGATGTCATCGCGGTGGCATCGGCCCGCTGGCCCGCCGTGCGGTTCGCGGTACGCAACACCGCCGTCCAGGGACCCAATGCGGTGGCCCAGATCGTCGAGGAACTCAAGGCCCTGGATGCCGACCCCGAGGTGGACGTCATCGTGCTGGCTCGCGGCGGTGGCAGCGTCGAGGACCTCCTGCCGTTCTCCGACGAAACCCTGTGCCGCGCCATCTCGGCGTGCACCACCGCGGTGATCAGCGCGGTAGGCCACGAACCGGACAACCCGCTGTGCGATCTGGTGGCCGACCTGCGCGCCGCGACCCCCACCGACGCCGCCAAACGGGTGGTGCCCGACGCCGTCGCCGAACAGGCACTGGTGAACGAGCTGCGCCGGCGCGGTGCCCACTCGCTGCGGCACTGGGTGCACCGCGAACAGCACCTCATCGACCAGCTGCGCACCCGGCCGGTACTGGCCCAGCCCTGGCTGGCCCTGGATGCGCGGACCGAGGAGGTGCAGCGGGCCCGTTCCGCCGCGCGCCGTGACATCAACCGGATGATCACCGGCGAGAGCGACCGCCTCGAGCACCTGGCCGCGCGGCTGTCGACCCTGGGCCCGGCCGCCACCCTGGCCCGCGGGTACGCGGTGGTTCAGGTGGTCGGCTCCGGCGGGCAGGAGCGCAGCGACTCGGGAAATCACACCGGCGGGACGCACGTTCTACGGTCCATCACCGACGCCCCGGCGGGCTCCCGGCTCCGGGTCCGCGTCGCCGACGGCGCAGTCATCACCATCAGCGAGGGATCAGATGAAGCCCATTAGTCAGTTGGGATATGAAGAGGCACGCGACGAACTGGTCGAGGTGGTGCGCACACTCGAGCAGGGCGGGCTCGACCTCGACGCCTCGCTCAAGCTCTGGGAAAGGGGCGAGGAGCTGGCAAAACGGTGCGAGGAGCATCTGGCCGGAGCCCGCAAACGAGTGGAGGACGCGCTCGGCGCGAATGCCCCTGACGAAGAGTGATCACACCCTAGGTCGACCCCGCCGCGAACGGCGGGGTTTAGAATTGGAACACGTTTCATTTATGCTCGGGGCATGGGTGACGCATCACTGACGACTGATCTCGGCCGCGTTCTGGTGACGGGAGGCTCCGGCTTCGTCGGCGCCAACTTGGTGACCACCCTGCTGGAGCGGGGGCACGAGGTGCGCTCGTTCGACCGGGTGTCCTCTCCCCTACCGGATCATCCGAACCTGCAGACCCTCGTCGGCGACATCACCAACACCGATGACGTCGCCACGGCCGTGGCCGGAATCGACACCGTCATCCACACCGCCGCGATCATCGATCTGATGGGCGGCGCGTCGGTCACCGAGGAATACCGGCAGCGCAGCTTCTCGGTGAACGTCGAAGGCACCAAGAACCTGGTGCGCGCCGGACAAGCCGCGGGCGTGCAGCGGTTCGTCTACACCGCGTCCAACAGTGTGGTGATGGGCGGTCAGGACATCGTCGACGGCGACGAAACCCTGCCCTACACGAACAGGTTCAACGACCTGTACACCGAAACCAAGGTGGTGGCCGAGAAGTTCGTGCTCTCGGAGAGCGGGGCGAACGGCGGCATGCTGACCTGCTCCATCCGGCCGAGCGGGATCTGGGGCCGCGGCGACCAGACCATGTTCCGCAAAGTGTTCGAGAATGTGCTCGCCGGACACGTCAAGGTGCTCGTCGGCAACAAGAACATCAAGTTGGACAACTCATACGTACACAACCTGATTCACGGTTTCATCCTGGCCGGCCAGCACCTGGTGCCCGGTGGCAGCGCACCCGGCCAGGCGTATTTCATCAACGACGCCGAGCCGCTCAACATGTTCGAGTTCGCCCGCCCGGTGCTCGCGGCCTGCGGACGCCCCCTGCCCACCTTCCGGGTGTCCGGCAAGCTGGTGCACAAGGCGATGATGGCCTGGCAGTGGTTGCACTTCAAGTTCGGCATTCCCGAGCCGCTGATCGAACCCCTTGCGGTGGAACGGCTTTACCTCAACAACTACTTCTCGGTGGCCAAGGCCGAGCGCGACCTCGGCTACCGGCCGCTGTTCACCACCGAGCAGGCCATGGCCGAGTGCCTGCCGTACTACACCGACCTGTTCCACCAGATGCAGAGCAAGGCCGGCGAGCCCGCCACGGTGTGACCGCCAGAAACTGGACGAGGCCGGCGACGCTGTAGCGTCCCGGCCTCTGGTTTCTCGCTCGGCATCTACAGAACCGGGGAAACTTGTCTCACAGATTACGGTACGGCCCACCGATTCGGCAAAAACCCGGCCTACTTCTGGCGCGCTCGCCCACCGCCGAGAATGGCCCGCAGCGTCTGCACGCTGGGCGGACTGGCTGCGGTGGCGACGGCGGCCAGCACCAGGCGCGCATCGAGCTCCGTGGCAGCCGGTGGCACCACGAACAGCAAAGAGTGCCGGTTGTGGGTGCCCATCAAATAGAGCGTGTCCCGGGCGATCAGCGAGTACGCATCGACGGGCACTGACGTCGAGCCGCGAATGAGCCGGGCCGGCGCCGTGTCCCACCAGATCGGGTCGTAGAGCACTCGGCGCACCGGCCCGATGCGAAGTCCGAGCACCGCCACCAGATCGGCCAATCCCGTACCGAGTTGACGGTCGCACGGCCACCACGCGCCGGCGACGGTACCTTGCAGTCCCGGGTGGTTGGACAGTGCCAGGCGCGCTATGAGCGCGGCGTGCGCATCGTCATCGGCCATCGGCGATGCTCCCGTCTCTGGAGACCGCAGACGGGAGCCGAGAGGGCGGCGCGCGAGGAACCTACGATGACTCCACCCTAGCAAACGGCGCACACTACCGTCGCGATACGTGCAATACGTTGCTGTGCAACATGATTCACCGGCGCCGGAGAGGCTCCGTAACGGAGCGCCAAAGCTGCCGAAACCCTCGATTGCGCGGCGAGATCCCCTAGCATCGACCGCAGGTCGCCAAGCGAAGGAGTCGCGTCATGCCCGACGGAAAGCCGAACATCCTCGTGATCTGGGGTGACGATATCGGGATCTCCAACCTCAGCTGCTACAGCCGGGGAATGATGGGTTACTTCACGCCCAATATCGACCGGATCGCCGACGAGGGCATGCTGTTCACCGACTCCTACGGGGAGCAGAGCTGCACGGCCGGACGCTCGTCGTTCATCACCGGACAGAGCGTCTACCGCACCGGGATGAGCAAGGTCGGTATGCCCGGCGTGGACATCGGCCTGCAGAAGGAGGATCCGACGATTGCCGAACTGCTCAAACCGCTCGGCTACGCCACCGGCCAGTTCGGCAAGAACCATCTGGGCGATCTCAACAAGTTCCTGCCCACCGCCCACGGCTTCGACGAGTTCTTCGGCAACCTGTACCACCTCAACGCGGAGGAGGAGCCCGAGCACGAGGACTACCCCACCGCCGAGGAGGCCCCGATGCTGCGCAAGGCCCTGCTGCCGCGCGGTGTCATCCACTCCTGGGCCACCGAAGAGGACAGCGGCGAGGTCGACGAACGATACGGCCCGGTGGGCAAACAGCGCATCGAGGACACCGGTCCGCTGAGCGCACTCCGGATGGAGACCATCGACGACGAGACCACCGAGGCATGCGCCGACTTCATCAAACGCCAGCACGCCGCGGACACCCCGTTCTTCGTCTGGATGAACATGACGCACATGCACTTCCGGACGCACACCAAACCGGAGAGCCGCGGTCAGGCCGGGCGCTGGCAGTCTCCGTATCACGACACGATGATCGATCACGACCGCAACGTGGGCACGCTGCTGGACCTGCTCGACGAGTTGGGCCTCACCGAGGACACCATCGTCATCTACTCCACGGACAACGGTCCGCACGCCAACAGCTGGCCGGACGGCGCCACCACCCCATTCCGCAGCGAGAAGGCCACCAACTGGGAGGGCGCCTTCCGGATCCCCGAACTGATCCGCTGGCCCGGAAAGATCAAGGCCGGGTCGGTCTCGAATGAGATTGTGCAGCATCATGACTGGCTGCCCACCTTCCTGGCGGCCGCGGGTGACCCGGACATCGTCGACAAGCTCAAGTCGGGGCATACCGCTGGGGACGAGACCTTCAAGGTGCACATCGACGGCTACAACCTGCTGCCGTATCTGACCGGTGAGGTCGACGAGAGCCCGCGGCGCGGTCTGATCTACTTCTCCGATGACGGCGATGTGCTCGGCATCCGGTTCGACAACTGGAAGATCGTCTTCATGGAGCAGCGCTGCCAGGGCACGCTCCAGCTGTGGTTCGAACCGTTCACCAAGCTGCGCGCACCCAAGTTGTTCAACCTGCGCACCGATCCGTTCGAACACGCCGATGTCACCTCGAATACCTACTGGGACTGGGTGATAGACCGGCTGTATCTGATGTTCTACGGCTCGGCGCTGGTCAACCGGTTCCTTGAGACGTTCAAGGAGTTCCCGCCACGGCAGGAGCCGGCGTCGTTCACGATCAACAACGCGGTCGAGGAACTGGAGAAGTTCCTGGCCAACCGCGGCGGATGAGCCTGCCGTCCTGGAACGACGGTCCCACGAAGTCGGCGATCGTCGACTTCGTGGCGCACGCCGTGACCCTGCCGCCCGAGGACCGCGTCGCGGTGTTCGACAACGACGGCACCCTCTGGGTGGAGAAGCCCGCGTACATCCAGCTGGACTTCCTGGTCCGTCGACTGGCCGTGCAAGCGGCCGCCGATCCGGCGCTGGCGGCGAGGCAACCGTATGCGGCGGCAGCCGCCGGCGATCTCGGTTGGTTCGGCGAGGCCGTCACCAAGCACTACAACGGCGACGATTCCGATCTCAAAGTTCTTGCCGGGGGTCTCCTTTCGGCTTATCAGGGACTGACGGTAGAGGAGCACGCGGCGCGCGTCTCGGCGTTCTTCGCCGAGGCCTCACACCCCACACTGGGGCGGCCATACACCGCGTGCGGGTACGCCCCGATGGTCGAGTTGTTGAGGTATCTGGAGGCGAACGGGTTCACCTGCTACATCGTCTCCGGTGGCGGACGCGATTTCATGCGGCCGGTGACCACCGCCCTGTACGGGATCCCACCCGAGCGTGTGGTGGGTAGCTCGGTGGGCGTCACGTTCACCGGCGGCAGCCTGGTGACGACCGGGCAGCCGGAATTCCTCAACGACGGCCCGGTAAAGCCGGTGCGGATCTGGGACCGGATCGGGCGGCGGCCCATCTTTGCCGCGGGCAATTCCAACGGTGACATCGAAATGCTGCAGTACACCAATGGTTTCCGGCTGCTGGTCCGGCACGACGATGCCGAGCGTGAATTCGACTACATCGCTGGTGCGGAGAAGGCGCTGGATCTGGCCGAGACCGAGAGCTGGACGGTGGCCAGCATCCAGAACGACTGGGCGCACGTCTTTGCCTGATGACCTGGTGTGGATTCCGCCGCAGACGGCGGTGCTCGGCTCGAACGATCACGAGCCCGAAGAAGGACCCGCACACGAGGTCAGCACGGACGGGTTCTGGATCCAGCCCCATCAGGTGACCAATGCGCAGTACGCAGAGTTCGTGGCCGACACCGGCTATGTCACCGTCGCCGAACGCCCGGTGGACCCGGCTGACTTCCCCGGGGCCCCGGCGGAGAATCTGGTGCCGGGTTCCCTGGTGTTCAGGCGCACTGCCGGGCCCGTCGACCTCCGCCACCTCAGCCAGTGGTGGCTGTGGACGCCCGGAGCCTGCTGGAACCATCCGCGGGGGCCGCGGTCCACATTGGCGGGCCGGGACCGGCACCCGGTGGTGCACATCGCTTTCGAGGACGCCCAGACCTACGCCGACTGGGCCGGACTGACGCTGCCCACCGAGGCGCAATGGGAGACCGCCGCGCGCGGCGGTCTCTCTGGCGCGACGTACACCTGGGGTGACGAACCCGAACGGCCCGGGCAGCGGCTGGCCAACTACTGGCACGGCGAGTTCCCCTACCTCCCCGAAACCGGCTACGGCACCACCCAGCCGGTGGGGAGCTTCCCGCCCAATGACTACGGGCTGTTCGATATGGCCGGCAATGTCTGGGAATGGACCGCCGACTTCTACGGCCCTGATCGCGCCGGCACCCCATGCTGCGCGGCCGACAGCTACGATCCCCACGAACCACAGTTCCAGATCGCACGCCGGGTCATCAAAGGCGGATCCTTCCTGTGCGCCGACAGCTACTGCATGCGGTACCGGCCCGCCGCGCGACGACCCCAGCAGATCGATACCGGCATGAGCCATATCGGCTTTCGTTGCATCAAGCGCTGGGGAATCTGGGCACGCCCTAATTGAAACCCGGTGCGATGAACCGCTCAAGCAGTCGCTGCTCGGCAGCCTGGTCGCCGGCCGGCCAGAACAACAACGCCAGCACCACCCGGACTATCCAGCCCGCGGCCTCCGCGTCATCCTCGGCGACACCGGCGAACTCGGCGGCGAAACGCATCACCGCATCCGATGAGGTGAGTGAGCGGGACCCCGGCGTCCCGACCACCGTAGCGGCCAGCGGGTCCGCACGAATCTCGCGAAGAGCCACGGCGATGGCCGTCAGCACCCGATCCGCGCCGGTGCGATCGATCACCGCCGCGCGTACCGTCGCGACGATCCGCTGCGCGGACCGGACCAGGACAGCCTCGCGAATCTGCGCTTTGGTGCCCGCATGCCGGTACACCGTGGCGCGCGAACAGTGCACCGCCGCCGCCAGCGCGTCGATATCGATATCGGCGAATCCGCGACGGCCCATCATGTCGGCGGCCGCGGCGTAGATCCGGTCGGCTGCCGCCGCGCGGCGATCACCACCCACCAGCCAGTCCTCACGTCGCGGCGACATGGATCCTTGTTTATCTCAGTTTGAGACGAATTGACAGTGTCTTCTCACAAATGGATGCAGGTCAGATCACCGCTGTGCGACGCCGCGATCGGCTGCGCTCAGCTGCCCGTATCAACTTCGCCGCGCCCCGTTGACGCCACCTCACGCAGGCCCGAGCCTGGGAAAATGGTTGCGGCCCAAGAATTCTTCGCACTCGATGCGCTACACGACCCGTATCCGCTCTACGACCGGCTGCGGGCACGACCCGTGCAGCGGGTCGGCGACAGCGACTTCTTCCTCGCTTCGACCTGGGACGCGGTCCTCGAAGCCACGGGCCGAACCGGTGACTTCTCCTCGAATCTCACCGCGACCATGATCTATCGGCCCGACGGCACCGTGACGCCCTTCGCGATGGGCAATCCCGGCGACCCGGTGCACGTATTGGCCACCGCCGACGAACCGTCACACGCCGCACACCGCAAGCCGGTGCTGGTGAAACTTGCCGTCAAACACCTGCGGGCACTGGAACCGGTGATCGCCGAGATCTTCGACGAACTGTGGACCGGCACCGAGGGGGACTGGATGTCCGCCGTGGCCAACCGGCTTCCCATGATGGTGGTCGCACATCTGCTCGGCCTGCCCCGCGACGATGTCGACCAGCTGGTGCACCGCGCCTACGCCAGTACCGAACTCATGGACGGACTGGTCGACGAGGACCAGCTGAGCGCCGCCGGGATCGCGGCCATGGAGCTCGGCGGCTACCTGATCGACCGGTTCACCCGCGCAGCCGCCTCACCGGCCGATGACCTGATGGGCCAATTGGCACTCGCATGTGCCGCCGGCGATGTGGATACCTCAGCAGCCGCGGTCATCCTGATCCAACTGGTTTCCGCGGGGGCGGAATCGACCGCCTCCCTGTTGGGCAGCGCGGCGTGGCTGCTGGGCACCCGGCCCGAGGTGCAGCGCCTGGTGCGCAGTGACCCGACATCGATACCGGCCTTCATCGAAGAGGTGCTGCGCTACGAATCACCGTTTCGGGGGCACTACCGCCACGTCATGACCGACACGACCCTTGCCGGTACCGAGCTGCCGGCGGGCGCTCATCTCCTGCTGCTGTGGGGTGCGGCCAATCGCGACCCGGATCGGTTCGACGCTCCGCAGGAATTCCGGCTCGGCCGCGCCGGCGCCCCCTCGCACCTGTCGTTCGGGAAGGGCCTGCATTTCTGCGTCGGCGCGGCACTGGCCCGGCTGGAGGCTCGCATCGTGCTCCGGCAGCTCCTGGACCGGACGACCTGGCTGGCGGCGCCCGAGGATCCCGAATGGCTACCCAGCGTGCTGGTGCGCCGCCCAGCCCGGTTGGATCTACGGATGCAGTGAGCCCAACAGCGCCCATTCGCTAGGGTTGGAACACGTTCTTGTTCCCCCGATGGAGGGCCTATGACCGATACCGTGCTGGTAACCGGCGCTTTCGGACTTGTCGGGTCCGCCACCGTGCACCGCCTCGCCGCGGACGGCCGTCGGGTGGTCGCGACCGACCTCGATACGCCCGGTAACCAGAAGGCGGCCGCGGCCCTGCCGGTCGGTGTCACCGTGCGCTGGGCCGACCTGACCGATCCGTCCGCCGTCGGCGCCCTGGTCGCCGATATCGCGCCGTCGGCAATCATCCACCTGGCCGCCGTCATCCCGCCGTTCATCTACCAGCGCCGCGGACTGGCCGAGAAGGTCAACGTCGGCGCCACCGCAAGCCTGGTGGCCGCGGCCGAGAAGTTGCCTACCCCAGCACGTTTCGTTCTCGCGTCCAGCATCGCGGTGTACGGGTCACGCAATCCGCACACCGTCTCGGGCGTACTCACCGCCGATACCCCGGTCAACCCCGCCGATATCTACGGCGACCACAAGGTCAAGGCCGAAGCCCTGGTGCGGTCCTCGGCGCTGGACTGGGTCATCCTGCGGCTCGGCGGGGTGCTCACCGTCAATCCGGGCTCCTACATGAAGATGGACAACTTCTACTTCGAGGGCATGCTGCCCACCGACGGGCGCCTGCAGACCGTCGACGTCCGGGATGTGGCACGGGCGTTCGCCGCCGCCACCACCGCCGACGCCGTCGGCGAGACCCTGTTGATCGGCGGCGACGACAACACCCACCGACTCCCGCAGGGCGACGTGGCACCCGCCATGGCCGCCGCGCTGGGATTGGTCGGCGGACTGCCCACCGGCCTCAAAGGTGATCCCCACGATGACGCCGGCTGGTTCAACACCGACTGGATGGACACCACCCGGTCCCAGGAAGTTCTTGATTTCCAACGTCATTCGTGGCCGCAGATGCTGATCGAAACGGCCGAGAACGCCGGTATCAAACGTCCGCTGCTGCGGTTGGTCGCACCGCTGGCCAAGCAGGTCCTGCAACGCCGAACGGCGTATTACGGCACCGGTCAACGCTATGCCGACCCGTGGCAGGCGATCAAAGCCAAATGGGGCGATCCTCGCCCGGACGGGAGTCAGGCGTGAGCGCGGCGACGGAGAAGGTAGCGATCGTCGTCGGCGGAGCTTCCGGGATCGGCTGGGCGTCGGCCCAGGCGCTGGCCGCCGAGGGGTATCGCGTCGTCATCGCCGACCGCAACGCCGAGGGCGCGCGGTCCCGCGCCGACGAACTCGGGGCGCCGCACACCGGCACGGGCGCCGATGTCACCGACGAAGCTTCCATCGCAACACTTTTCGCGCAGAATGCGGGTGTGCACGCGGTGGTGAACTGCGCCGGATTCTCCAATATCGGGCTCATCGTGGACATGCCGGCCGAAGACTTCCGGGCGGTCATCGACTGTTGCCTCACCGGGTCGTTCATCGTCGCCAAGCATGCCGGCCGGCACCTGGCCGACGGTGGCTCACTCGTGTCGATCTCGTCGCTCAACGGCCGCCAGCCGGCGGCCGGGATGAGCGCCTACTGCGCGGCCAAGGCTGGACTCTCGATGCTGACCCAAGTCGCCGCGCTGGAATTGGCACCGCGCGGCATCCGGGTGAATGCCGTCGCGCCCGGCTTCGTGCACACCCCGCTCACCGAAGGTGCGGCGCTGGTGCCGGGCGTCGTCGAGGAATACGTGGAGAACACCCCGCTGGGCCGGGCCGGCACCCCCGAGGACATCGCCGAGGCCGTCGTGTTCCTCACCAAGGCCTCCTGGCTCACCGGCGAGGTGCTCGATCTCAACGGCGGATCCCACATGAAGCGCTACCCGGATCTGCTCGGTCACATCATGAAACTCGCGGCCCAGTGATCAGTCCTGTGAAATAGCCGCTGTGGAAACCGAGTTCACCCTCAGTCAGAGGCGGGCGCTGGCGATCGCGACGGTCGCCGCGATCGCCTTCGGCGCGTACTTCCTGCGTGGCTATTTCATCCTGATCGTGGTGGCCGCGGTGGTGGCCTACCTGTTCGATCCGATCTACCAGCGTCTGCACAAGAGGTTCGGCACCGGCCTGTCCGCCACCTTCACCTTGCTCGCCGCGCTGGCCATCGTGATCGTGCCGATCGCCGGGGCCGTCGCCATCGGGGTGGTGCAGATCAGCATCATGGTCCGCAGCGTCGCCGACTGGGTGGGCAAGACCGATCTGAGCTCGCTCGGTGACCGATCACTGCGGGCGGTCAACGAACTGCTGGACCGGCTGCCGTTCCTGCAGAGCACGAACATCACCGCGGAGTCCCTGCAGAAATGGGTGGTCAGCTTCGCGCAGCGGGCCGGCCAGTGGGGTCTGGAGTTCTTGCAGGGCGCCGCGGGCGGCCTGTTCGGGGGTCTGACCGCCGCCGTCATCTTTCTCTACGTCTTCATTTCGATTCTGGTCAAAGGCCATGAGCTGCGCGTGCTCATCGGCCGGCTCAACCCGCTGGGCGAGGAGGTCACCGATCTGTACCTGGCCAAGATGGCGGCCATGGTCCGTGGCACCGTCCAGGGCCAGTTCGTCATCGCCGTGGCCCAGGGGGTGGCCGGTGCCATCTCGATCTACATCGCCGGGTTCCACGACGGGTTCTTCATCTTCGCGATCCTGTTGTCCGCTCTGTCGGTCATCCCTCTCGGCGGCGGGATCGTGACCATCCCGTTCGGGATCGGCATGGCGTTGTTCGGCAATGTCGGGGGTGGCATCTTCGTCGTCGCCTTCCACCTGTTGGTGGTGACCAATATCGACAATGTGCTGCGCCCGATCCTGGTGCCCAAGGAAGCCCGGCTGGACTCCGCACTGATGCTGCTGTCGGTCTTCGCCGGCATCACCATGTTCGGCTTCCTCGGCATCGTCATCGGACCCGTGCTGATGATCGTCATCGTCACCACGATCAGCGTCTACCTGTGGGTCTATCAGGGTGTGCCGATGGACGTCGACACCGAGGATGATGCCGAGCCCAAGCCACCCGGACTTCTCACCCGGCTGATCGCGCACGCCCGGGCGGCCACGCGTCGCCGGACCGAGCCCGCCGTTCCGGCGGCTTCACCGGCGACCTCGGACGACTAGATCGGCAGCGGCGCAGCGCTCTGTACCGCCTTCGCCAGCACCCGGAACTCGTCGTTGTCAGCCGACCCGGTGATCGCCAGTTGCGTGGCCCCGGTCTCGCGGCCCGCGCGTGTCACCCCGGGCAGCCGCGTCGTCCACGCGGGCTCACCCTCGCCGGCCTCGTAGACCACCCATTTCACGCCGTCCACATCCTGGGTGCCGGTGGGTACCAGGTCGGTGTCGAGCGAGGAGATGAGGGCGTCTTCGTCGGCATTGCTCTGGGTCAGCGACAGGTACATCCCGGCGGGCGTCAGGTAGCCCACCCGCGAGCTGACCGCGCGGGCCTTCTGGCCCGTCGCCGGATCGACGCGGCCGCCGTCGATCCCGCCGCGTCCTCCGGAGTTCGCAGTCCAGCCCGGCGGGAGGGCGGGTAGCCGGATGGGGATCTTCAGCGCCGCGGCGTCGGCCGCCAAGGCCGCCGGCGCGTCATAGTTGGGCGCGGGCCCCGCGCCGGGGCCGCTGGGCTGGAACGAGCACATGCCCAAGACCCCCGCCAACACCACGCAGGCCAGCACCAACGGGGCCATCGACCAGAACATATCGCGGCCGTCCTGCAGCAGCCGGTTCTTGGCGGGCGCAGGCACCGGCACGACGATCGGCGTGTCGGCTTCCGGTTCCTGCGGGGCACTCATGTCTGCCAGTATCCCAGTTCCCAAACTGGGAGCCGCTAATGGGACAATTTGCCCCATGACGCCATCGCGCCGGGAAGCCCCCGACCGTAACCTCGCACTGGAACTGGTCCGTGTCACCGAAGCCGGGGCGATGGCCGCCGGCCGCTGGGTGGGGCGTGGCGACAAAGAAGGTGGCGACGGCGCTGCCGTCGACGCCATGCGCGAACTGGTGAACTCCGTCTCGATGCGGGGTGTGGTGGTGATCGGCGAGGGCGAGAAGGACAACGCCCCGATGCTCTACAACGGCGAAGAGGTCGGCAACGGCGACGGTCCGGAGTGCGATTTCGCCGTCGACCCGGTGGACGGCACCACGCTGATGAGCAAGGGCATGCCGAATGCCATCTCGGTGCTCGCGGTGGCCGAGCGGGGCGCCATGTTCGACCCGTCCGCGGTGTTCTACATGCACAAGATCGCCGTCGGCCCGGACGCCGCCGACGTCATCGATATCACCGCCCCCATCGCGGAGAACATCAAGCGCGTCGCCAAGGTGAAGAAGTCCAGCGTCGCCGACCTGACCGTCTGCATCCTGGACCGGCCGCGGCACACGCAGCTGATGGCCGACGTACGCGCGGCGGGCGCCCGGATCCGGCTGATCTCCGACGGTGACGTCGCCGGCGCCATCGCCGCCTGCCGCCCCGGGTCGGGTACCGATCTGCTGGTCGGCATCGGTGGCACCCCCGAGGGCATCATCGCCGCCGCGGCCATCCGCTGTATGGGCGGCGCGATCCAGGCCCGGCTGGCCCCGACCGACGACGACGAGCGCCAGAAGGCGATCGACCGGGGTTACGACCTGGACCGGGTGCTGCACACCGAGGATCTGGTCTCCGGCGAGAACGTGTTCTTCTCGGCCACCGGCGTCACCGACGGTGACCTGCTCAAGGGCGTTCAGTACTCCGGCGGCGGCGCGACCACGCAGTCCATCGTGATGCGGTCGAAGTCCGGCACGGTCCGGATGATCGAGGCCTACCACCGCCTGTCCAAGCTCAACGAATACTCCGCGGTGGACTTCACCGGGGACCTGTCCGCAGCACATCCGCTCCCCTGACCCCTCCTTCATCGAGAAAAGGACACAGATGACCGACAGCGTTGTCGAAAAGAAAGCCGGCGAGCCTGAGTACCGCATCGAGCACGACACCATGGGCGAGGTCCGGGTGCCGATCAATGCCCTGTGGCGGGCCCAGACCCAGCGAGCAGTGGAGAACTTCCCGATCTCCTTCCGCGGTCTGGAGCGCACGCAGATCCGCGCCCTGGGTCTGCTGAAAGGCGCCTGCGCGCAGGTGAACAAGGACCTGGGCCTGCTGGCGCCGGAGAAGGCCGACGCGATCATCGCCGCCGCCGGTGAGATCGCCGACGGCCTGCACGACGACCAGTTCCCCATCGACGTGTTCCAGACCGGTTCGGGCACCAGCTCCAACATGAACGCCAACGAGGTCATCGCGTCCATTGCGGCCGGCTTCAACCCGCCGGTGACGGTGCACCCCAACGACGATGTGAACATGTCGCAGAGCTCCAACGACACCTTCCCCACCGCCACGCATATCGCGGCCACCGAAGCTGCTGTGCGCCACCTGATCCCGGCGCTGGAGATCCTGCACGAGTCGCTCGCGGTGAAGGCCAAGCAGTGGCGCACCGTGGTGAAGTCCGGCCGCACCCACCTGATGGATGCGGTGCCGGTCACCCTGGGCCAGGAGTTCGGCGGCTACGCCCGCCAGATCGAGGCCGGGATCGAACGGGTCAAGGCGACACTGCCCCGCCTGGGTGAGCTGGCCATCGGTGGTACCGCCGTCGGCACCGGCCTCAACGCCCCCGACGGTTTCGGCGCCAAGGTGGTCGAGGTGCTGGTGGCCCAGACCGGTATCGCCGAACTGCGCACCGCCAAGGACTCTTTCGAAGCTCAGGCCGCCCGCGACGGGCTGGTCGAGGCGTCCGGCGCGCTCAAGACCATCGCGGCGTCGCTGACCAAGATCGCCAACGATGTGCGCTGGATGGGCTCCGGCCCGCTGACCGGACTGGGCGAGATCCAGCTGCCGGATCTGCAGCCGGGCAGCTCGATCATGCCGGGCAAGGTGAATCCGGTTCTGCCCGAGGCGGTTACCCAGGTGGCCGCGCAGGTCATCGGTAACGATGCGGCCGTCACGGTGGGCGGCCTGTCCGGCGCCTTCGAGCTGAACGTCTACATCCCGATGATGGCGCGCAACGTGCTGGAGTCGTTCACCCTGCTGTCCAACGTGTCGAAGCTGTTCGCCACCAAGTGCATTGACGGCCTGGTGGCCAACGAGGCGCACCTGCGCGAGCTCGCGGAGTCCTCGCCGTCCATCGTGACGCCGCTGAACTCCGCGATCGGTTACGAAGAAGCGGCCAAGGTCGCCAAGGAAGCCCTGAAGGAACGCAAGACGATTCGCCAGACGGTGATCGACCGCGGCCTGATCGGCGACAAGCTCTCCGAGGCCGAACTGGACAAGCGCCTCGACGTGCTGGCGATGGCGAAGGTCAAGCCAGGCGAGTAGTCCTTGTGACGCGCCCACCTCACCCGAGGACGGCATCCCGGCCAGCGCCGGCTTGCCGGCCCTCGGGCGGGGCGGGCCACATCCGACACCAACCGACATCGGGTGTCGGCTGATCGACCGACATCGGTCAATTGTCGCTCCGAACAACGGAATATCGGCTTACCATCGAGCACCTCGGCGATGCGCGCCGTGACCACGCTCCGTCGAGTTCTGCGATCGGCGAACCATCCGCGGCGGGCCGACCCGGACGAGGAGCACGATGATGGTCCCCAACCTCACCAACTCCGCGACAGGTCGAGCCGACGACGATCTCGGCTTCCGGAGACGCGCGGCAGTCAAGTGGTTCAGTCCCCCGACACTCGCCCGTTCGGCCGCCAAGGTGCTCCTCGCCGCGGCCTTCGGTGACTACCTGGACAAGCGAGAGCTGCAGAGCGCACTCCCCAGCGTCGTCCACGAGATCGACCCAGGAGCCGACGGGATCTGGATCGACTTCGTCGCCGACACCGGCGACGGCTTCGACCCGACGTACTCCGTGGCGTGGTGCATGGCGCAGCACAGCATTCATCCCGAGGGGGCGAAAAGCCCACTGCCGCGAGCCGATCTGGTGATATTCGGTGGCGACGAGGTGTACCCGTATGCGACGCCGATGGAGTACCACGACCGATTCGAAGGCCCGATGACCGCGGCGCTGCCCTGGACCCAGCCGAAGACCCGCCCCGCGGCCGCCGCGCCCACCCAGGATGAGCTGACCCCGGTGCACACCACCAACCCGGTGATGCTCGCGATTCCGGGCAACCACGACTGGTATGACGGCTTGACCGGATTCATGCGCCTGTTCGCACAGAACGGTTGGATCGGCGGGCGCAGGCTGATCCAGCGCCGCAGCTATTTCTCGCTGCTTCTTCCTGGGCGAAACTGGCTGTGGGGTATAGATATTCAGAATGATGCCTATGTCGATGCCGTCCAGCTGGACTACTTCAGGCACGCCGCGACCGAGATGGCCGAAGACGACCGACTGATCATCTGCACCGCAAAACCGAGCTGGATCGACGTGCCCGATGATCCCGCCGTCTACCGAAGCGACCCGCCCTCCTATCGCAATCTGAAGAAGATCGAATCCTTGGTGCCCGAACAGGTCCGCGTGGTGCTCATGTTGAGCGGTGACAGCCACCATTACGCCCGGTACGAGGCCGACGTGCCGGACGAGAACGGTGCACACCGGATGAAGATCACCGCGGGCGGTGGCGGAGCGTTCCTGTCGGCGACCCACACGTTGGACGGACAGCTCGACATACCCCGGCGCACGACATCCGCCGACCCGGTATCGGCCACCGAGCAGTTCACTCTCCGGACGCGCTACCCCAGCGAGCCCACCTCCCGGCGCCTGTCCTTGCGGACGCTCGCACTGCCCGTGCGCAATTGGACGTTCATGCCAATTCCCGGGCTGTTCTATCTGTTGTTGTTCGCCGCGACCAACACGCGGCTCACCTCCGCGACCCGGACCATGTCCCTGGACGGTGCACCGCCCGGTTTCGCCGAAGTCCTGCTCACCTTCGTCACCGGGCCCAGCCCCATCCTGATCCTGCTGCTGTTCGGTGCCATCGCCGGGTTCTATGTCATCCCGAAGCGGTACGGGGTGTGGGCGGCACGCATCGCACGGTGCGTGGTCGGCCTGCTGCAGACCCTCTGTCACCTCCTGGCTCAAGCGTGGCTGGCCACACTCATTCTCGGGACCGTTCTTCCCCGCCTTCCCCGAACGCAGCAGTCAGGGCAGACCTCGATTCAGGCCCTGGCCGAGCCACTGTGCGGCGGCGTGTTGATGTTCATCCTGGGTTCGATCGTGGGGTCTGTCATCTTCGCGTTCTTTCTCTGTGCGGTGTTCCTCAGCGCCGGTTGGAACAAGACTGAGGCCTTTTCCGCTTTCCGGCATACCGGGTACAAGAACTTCTTGCGTATGCACGTGAGCGAGGACGGAATCACCGTCTATCCGATAGGTATCGACAAGACCTGCCGCCGTTGGCAACCCACACCACCCGCCGACCGAATCTCACGCGAGGATTCGCTACTCCGGCCGAAGAACCTGACTGCGTCCATCTCGACTCATCTGATCGAGGAGCCCTACCGGGTTCACTAGATCAGGGTGTCGCCAGCCGGTCGGGCGCGACGAATCGGATACCCGGCCAGGCCGTCAGGCTGTGCAGCAGCAGGCTCAGCGTCACGGTGATCACCACCGCTTCGGTGATGACCGAGGTGTTCTGGATGCTGCCGTGGCCGAGTACCAGCAGACCGAGTACCAGCGTGCCGATCCCGCGCGGACCGAACCAACCGATGAACCACCGGCTGCGCATCGGCACATCGGTGCCGAGCAGGGCGAGCTGGACCGCGACCGGCCGCACCAGCGCCAGTGCGGCCACACAGAACAGCACGGTGCGCCAATCGATCTCGCGCCAGCCCGTGAATATCGCGTAGCCGCCGAAGATGGCGAACACGACGAGCTCGAGCACCTGACCGGCGGCATTGGACACCTGGGTGGGTACCGAGGTGTCCGCATGGCGCGCGATTGCGGCGAAGCCCAGCCCGCCCACGAAAGCTGCGACGAATCCGCTGGCGTGGATTCGTTCCGCCACTCCGAAGCACACCAGCGCCAATGCCAGCGTGGCCAATTGTGCCCAGGTGTCGTTCATCCAGCCCCGCCGCCATGACGCGGCGACCACCACCCCGCCGACCAGTCCGATGACCGCACCCACCAGCACCGCGAACAACTCGGTGTGCACCAGGAACCAGCCCCAGCGTCCGAGATCGCCGTCGGAGTGCTCCGATGCCAGCGCCAGGGCGGCGAGCGCCGCCGCGAGCGCGAACCCGTCATAGCAGCCGCTCTCCACCGACAGCGCGTGCCGCACCCGCTCTGGAATGCGGTGGTCCTCCAAGAGGGCGTCGATAAGCGCGACCTCCGTCGGCGCCACGACGGCCGCCAGACACACCGCCTCCCACAGCGGCAGCACAGGCAGCAGCACGAGCGCGGTCACCGTGCCCAGTAGAAGTGCCAGGGGGATCCCGACCACCAGCAGCCGGAAGGTGGCATGGCCACGGCGCACCGCCCGCACCAGATCGAGCGAGGCCGCCTGGTTGAACAGGATGACGGTCAGGGCCAGCTGTGCCAGCGTCGTGAAGGTGTGGCTGTCATCCGCGGCGACCACGTCGAGTCCGAACGGCCCGAGCATCATTCCCATGATCACGAACACCAGCGCCGGTGCCAGGTACCACTTGTTGACCAGACCGGAGATGACGGCGTAGATCAACACCAGCACGGTGAGGGCGAGCGCGGTGCCGGTGTGCATACCGCGGAATCCTAGGGGTAACAGGGCGAGCGAAGCGACGGGGAATCAAATCGCGGGCGAGCGAAGCGACGGGGACGCCAAGGACCCCCTGCGCGCTATTCCTTCGGCGGTGTGTCGTGGATGCCGTGGGCGGCGGTGTTGATGGCGGTACCGCCGATCCCGGCCGCGGCCGTCGCGATGTCGATACCCGCACTGTGCCTGCCGGTCGACCGCTCCGGAGGCGCCGGCGCGGGCGGCGGTGCCGCGGGCAAGTGGTAGTGCCGGGCCAGCTCGTGTTCCTCTTCGGGGGTGATGCCCTCACGCGCGCGCGGATTCGGCGCCTGCTTGACGCTGTCCTTGTCGACGGCCACCGTCACGGCGTTGCGGTCACAATGCGCGCCGGCGAGCGGGACGAAGGACGACGAAAGCCCGAACAGTCCGCGATTGACCGTCACCCACTTCGGTTGGTGGGTGTACGCGTCGACGAATATCTGGCCGATCTTGCCGATCCGGTGACCGGTCACGTCGTACGCGGTCGCGCCGACGAACCGCTGCACGGGGCTGGCCATGTTGTTCTCCTCCGTTGTGGGGATTCACGCTCTCCACGACTCGGGTAGCCGCCCTGCCCGGGTGGCTAAACATCACCGGCTCAGGCCGTCAGGCTCCGTTGTTGGGGCCGCCGGAGTTGGCCCCGGGGATATCGGTGATGGGAAAGTTCGGCATCGGCGGCGGTGACGGCGTGGGCGGCAACGCGGGTATCTCGGCTGGCGGGATATCGGTGAGATCGTTTGCGGGGGCGCCGTTTTCTCGACTGCCATAGCTGGTTCCCGGCTGCCGTTCCCCGAGCATGTGACTGACCGTGACCAGGTGGTAGCCGTTGGCCTTGAGCACCGGGATGAACTGGTACACCAGATCGACTGTGGAGGAATAGGTGTCGTGGAACAGGACCACCGAATTGGGTTTGATCTGCGTCATGAGCATGTAGCGGGTGGCCGCGATGTTGGCGTCGTTGAACCAGTCGAACGGGATGACATCCCAGTTGATGTCGGCCAGCCCTTGTTTGGCCGCCTCGGCCAGCACGGCGTCGTTGATCAAGCCGCCGGCGGTGCGCAGCAGTTTCGGCCGCTGCCCCGTCGCCGCCTCGATGGCGGCGCTGGCCTTGCTGAGTTGGGTGGGAATCGCCTGCGGCGGGATCGCCGTCATGTTGGGGTGTTCCCACGTGTGACTGCCGATCTCCATACCCGCCTCGGCGATGCGCTTGGCGCCGGCGGGGTTGGCCGCGACCTTGTTGCCGATCAGGAAGAACGTCGCCTTGGAATCGGTGTCCTGCAGGATCTTGAGCAACCTGTCGGTATAGGGACCGGGCCCGTCGTCGAACGTCAGCGCGACGCACTTGACCTCGGCACAGTTCACCGCATCGGGATCGTCGCGGCGGATGTGACCGGACAGGCTGCCGACGATCAGGATCGCGACAGCCGCCACGACCCCGAGGACGGTCCACAGCCAGGCATGTCGTGACACCCACGCAGCCTACCGGCTGGCGATTTCGGCGCGCTCACGCTCGCTGAGCGAGCGTGAGCGCGCCGAAATCACTCAGGTCAGGGCAGCGCCTCGGGGCTGATCTCCTCCAGCATCTCGGTGACCAGCGCGGCAATCGGTGACCGCTCGCTGCGCATCAGGGTGATGTGCGCGAACAGCGGGTGACCCTTGAGCTTCTCGATCACCGCGGCCACACCGTCATGCCGGCCGACCCGCAGGTTGTCGCGCTGGGCGACGTCGTGGGTGAGCACCACCCGCGAACCCGCGCCCAACCGGGACAGCACCGTGAGCAGCACGTTGCGCTCCAGCGACTGCGCCTCGTCGACGATGACGAACGAATCGTGCAGCGAGCGGCCACGAATGTGGGTGAGCGGCAACACTTCCAGCATTCCGCGGCTGAGCACCTCTTCGAGCACCGCGGGGCTGGCCAATCCTTCCAGGGTGTCGAAGACGGCCTGGGCCCACGGCCCCATCTTCTCGCTCTCACTGCCCGGCAGATAGCCCAGGTCCTGGCCGCCGACGGCGTAGAGCGGACGGAAGACCACGACCTTGCGCTGGGTGCGGCGCTCGAGCACCGCTTCCAGGCCCGCACACAGCGCCAGCGCCGACTTACCGGTGCCCGCCTTGCCGCCCAGGGACACGATTCCCACCGACTCATCCAGCAGCAGATCGAGGGCGACGCGTTGTTCGGCTGACCTTCCCCGGAGGCCGAACACTTCGCGGTCACCGCGCACCAGCTGCACGCGCTTGTCGGCGTTCACCCGTCCCAGCGCCGACGAGCTGCCGCCCAGCAGCCGAATTCCGGTGTGGCACGGAAGATCCCGTGCCGCCGCCAGGTCCAGCTCACCATCGGCGAACAGTGTGTCGATCTCCTCGGCGGCCACGTCCAGCTCGGACATCCCGGTCCAGCCGGAGGTGATGACGTCCTGGGCGTGGTACTCGTCGGCGGTCAGGCCCACCGCGCCGGCCTTGACCCGCAGCGGGATGTCCTTGCTCACCAGGGTGACGTTCTTGCCCTCGGCGGCCAGGTTGGCCGCACAGGTCAGGATGCGCGCGTCGTTGGTGTCGGTGCGGAAACCGACCGGAAGCACCGTCGGATCGCTGTGGTTGAGCTCGATGTGCAGACGCCCACCGTGGGTACCCACCGGGATCGGCTGATCCAGCCGGCCATGTTCCAGGCGTAGGTCGTCGAACAAGCGCAAGGCTTGTCGGGCGAACCAACCGAGTTCATGGTGGTGCCGTTTGCCTTCCAATTCACTGATGACCACGAGCGGGACCACTACTTCGTGCTCGGCGAACCGTGTGCACGCCCAAGGATCGGACAGCAACACGGAAGTGTCGAGCACATAGGTCCGGATCTGAGAATCAGTCACGAGGCGCTCCTAAGCCCGCGCGGCCCCGCGAAGGCAGTTCGGCGGGCGCTGCGGTACCAGGACCGGGGCCGGTCCCGTTCTTGTCGAAACGATCGGTACCGCCCGGACAGCAAAGCAAGTTGCTAGCCATCCCTTGCGACGCTACTCCCGGTCCGCACGGTGCGCGCGTCAGGCGCGCCGGGTCAACCGGCACAACAGGTTACGCGGACGTGAACTCTCGTAACTCTGGTTCTTCGGCCAGTCCCCACGCGGCGATCCGATCAGCGACGACGGCCGCCAGCGCGGCCTGGTCGAAGATGCCCGCCGACGCCACCGAGGCCACCTTGTCGGCATAGGCATCGATATCGCTACCGACCACACCGAGTTCGGCCGCTCGGGACACGACAGCCGCCACGGTCTCCGCGCGTGCGGTGGTCGCCACATGGGCGACCAGGTTGGAGAAGAACACCGCGTGCCGCTCTTCGTCGGTCGCGATCTTGCCGACCAGGCCCTTCAGCGTGGGATCGGTGATCTGAGCTTCCAGGTTGCGGCAGAACACCGCGTTCGACTGCTCGAAGAACGCGATATTCACCAGCGTCTCGATCTGGGTCAGCTTGTCTGCGCGGTACCCCTTCATCACGTGTTCGACGCGGACGTCCTCATTGGCCGCCGGGTCGACCTCACGGGTGACGACGAGGTAGTTGCGCAGCGCGATCGCGTGCAGGTGCTCCTCGGCCGTCCAGCGACCGATCCAGCGACCCCACTTCTGGTCCAGGATGAAGTGCTCGACGATTTCGCGGTGGTGCGCGGCGAGGTTGTCCTTGGTGATGAGCAGGATCTCAAGGGCATCCGTGACCGGCTTGGGCAGCGTCACGTCGGACGGGTCCCAGTCCTTGCCGCCGAGGAAGGCGAAGTTCTCGCCCTGGTCGAACGGCACGTAGTCGTGTCCGTACCAGGGCTCCTCGGTCGCCAGATGGCGGGTGAGGTTCTCCGCGACGACAGGCTCCAGCTCGAGGGTCAGCGCATTAGCAACCGGAGGCGTTTTCTGTGCCATGAGATAACTGTAACCCTCATACACATGTTTCTCGAAATTGCCCGCTGCGTGTCGCTCTCCGAGGCTCAGAGCGTCAGGCCCGGGTAGAGCGGGTTGGCGGCCAGCAGCTCGGCTGAGGCGGCCTTCACCCGGTCGGCGGTGCCCTCGGCCAGCTTGTACTTGGCTTTGGAGGTGCCTTCGACGGCGGTGTTCTTCAACACCTCGACCACCAACTCGGCGACCCGGTCGAAGTCCTCGCCGCCGAAGCCGCGGGTGGTCAGTGCCGGAGTGCCGAACCGGATGCCGCTGGAGTACCAGGCGCCGTTCGGATCGTTCGGGATGGAGTTGCGGTTGGTGACGATGCCGGCATCCAGCAGTGCGGACTCGGCCTGGCGGCCGGTCAGCCCGAACGAGGTGACGTCGAGCAGCACCAGATGGTTGTCGGTGCCGCCCGTCACCAGCCGTGCGCCGCGGGTGAGGAAACCGTCGGCCAGGGATTTGGCGTTGTCGGCGATGCGCTGCGCGTACTCGCGGAACGCCGGCTGACGGGCCTCGGCCAGCGCCACGGCCTTGGCCGCCATGACGTGGCTCAGCGGACCGCCGAGCACCATCGGGCAGCCCTTGTCGACGGCGGGGGCGTATTCCTCGGTGGCCAGCACCAGGCCGCCACGGGGGCCGCGCAGCGACTTGTGCGTGGTGGTGGTGGTGACGTGCGCGTGCGGCACCGGATCCTCGTCACCGGTGAACACCTTGCCCGCGACCAGTCCGGCGAAATGGGCCATGTCGACCATGAGGGTGGCGCCCACCTCGTCGGCGATCTCACGCATCTTGGCGAAGTTCACCCGGCGCGGGTACGCCGAGTAGCCGGCCACCAGGATGAGCGGCTTGAACTCGCGGGCCGCGGCGGCGACGGCGGCGTAATCGATCAGACCGGTCTCGGGATCGGTGCCGTAGCTGCGCTGGTGGAACATCTTGCCCGAGATGTTGGGTCGGAAGCCGTGGGTCAGGTGCCCACCGGTGTCCAGCGACATGCCCAGCAGGCGCTGGTTGCCCAGCTTGTTGCGCAGCGTCTCCCAGTCCGCCTCGGACAGGTCGTTGACGTGCTTGGCGCCCAGCTCGGCCAGGGCGGGGGCCTCGATCCGGGTGGCCAGGATGGCCCAGAATGCCACCAGGTTGGCGTCGATACCGGAATGCGGCTGCGCGTAGGCGTAGGGGGCGCCGAACAGTTCACGCGCGTGCTCGGCGGCCAGCGCCTCGACGGTGTCGACGTTCTGGCAGGCGGCGTAGAAGCGGTGCCCGACGGTGCCTTCGGCGTACTTGTCGGAGAACCAGGTACCCATGGTCAGCAGCACGGCCGGGGAGGCGTAATTCTCGCTGGCGATCAGCTTCAGCGAATCCCGTTGATCGGCAAGTTCTTTACGGGTGGCGGCGGCGACCCGGGGCTCGACCTGCTCGATGACCTGCAAGGCGGACCGGTAGGCCTCGCTGGCGGTGGCGGCGTAGTCGGCGCCGAGCGCGCTGACGGTCGAATCTGCAGTCATGACCACCAGCCTATCGCCCCACCACGACGCGGTTTCACCGCGCCGAACCTGCCGCTAGGCGGCCCGCAGCGCGGACGGGATCAGCGGTTCGTCCAGCAGCCGGCCGAACCGCTCGGTGAGCGACACCTCGGCCGGGCGGGCGTCCAGCCAGCCACGCAGCAGCCGGTACCCCTCGACGTAGGTGCTGGTGTAGGCCCGCCACAGCGGCGAAGACAGGAACTTCAGCATCTGCCGGGCCCGGGTCTCCGAGGTCAGCAGCCAGGTGGACAGGTAGGCCACCACCTCGTCGACGTCGCGGTGCTCGTCGTGCAGCATCAGCGCCGCGTCCTGACGCACATCGGCCAGCGCGGCGGAGGCCTCGGAGATGGCGGCGGCCCGCTCCCCGTCGAAGCGCAACCCGAGGTCGGCATAGATCTCGGCGGCCCATGGACCCCAGCCCTGCCCATTTCCCGTCGCTCCGCTCGCCCCGTCGCCGACGACCGCATAGAGCGCCAGGTCGGCGAGGCCCTCGGCCATCAGGCACTGCGGGGTGTTGACCAGGAAGATGGTCTGCTCGGCGTGACCGTCGCGGGCCACCAGACCGGCCTCTTTGCGGCAGTGCTCGGTGTGGTGGCCGGGATAGGACTCGTGGGCCACCAGCCGCGGCAGATTCGACATCTGCTGTTTGAGGTCGGCGTTGACGGCGACGGTCGACTTGTAGTCGCCGAGGTAGTAGTTGAATCCCGACCAGGGCTTGTCGGTGACCACCTCGTAGGTGATGGTCTCGGCTTCGGGCAGCGGATAGGTGGCGCGCACCTTGTCCCGTAGCGCCGAGGAGAACGCGTGGATGGCCTCCTCCAGGCGTGCCGGCGGGATCTCCTCGGCGCTGCGGTAGGCGTGCATCCGTTCGGCCAGCGAGCCGGTGCCGCCGACCACCTCGTCGAGCCGGCGGTGCGCATCGCGGTAGCGCTGCGGATCGCCCTTGACGATGTCGACGTCGAAGTACTCGCGCACCTCCTCGACGAAGCCCACCCCCTCGCCGGCGAACTTGCGTCCCGCGCACGCCAACGCCTTCAGATGTGCCGACAGATAGTCCGCGCGGGGACCGTCCAGGCCGCTTCCGGGCACCTGGCCGAGCAGTCGCTGCGCCTGTCGGGCCAGGTCGGCCGGATCGGGAGTGGCCTCATCGGCCACCTGGCGGCGCAGCTGCGGATCGCCGGTGAAGGAGTCCACATAGCCCTCCTCGACCCGGTCGAAGCGCAGACCGAGAAGGAGATACTCGCGAATCAGGGCCTCTGAATCCGTGCCGGCGTCCATGACGTCAACCGTAGATGCAAGACTGACCGCATGCCGCGGCCGAGTGAGCCGAGCCCATATGTGGAGTTCGACAGAGCCCAGTGGCGCGCATTGCGTATGGCCACCCCCCTTGCGTTGTCCGAAGCGGAACTGCGCAGCCTGCGCGGCCTGGGTGAGCAGATCGACCTGCTTGAGGTGGAAGAGGTCTACCTGCCGTTGGCCCGGTTGATCCACCTGCAGGTCGCCGCGCATCAGTTGCTCTTCGCCGCCACCGCCGAGTTCCTCGGCGAGCAGACACCGGAGAACCCGGTGCCCTTCGTCATCGGAGTGGCCGGCAGCGTCGCCGTCGGGAAGTCCACCACCGCCCGCGTGCTCAAGGCGCTGCTGGCCCGGTGGGAGAACCATCCTCGGGTCGACCTGGTGACCACCGACGGCTTCCTGTACCCGAACGCAGAGCTCGCACGCCGGAACATGATGCATCGCAAGGGCTTTCCGGAGAGCTACGACCGCAGAGCGCTGATGCGCTTCGTCACCGCGGTCAAATCCGGGGCGGAGGTGGCCTGCGCCCCGGTGTATTCGCACCTGCTGTACGACATCGTGCCCGGCGAACAGCAGCTGATCCGCCAGCCAGACATCCTCATCCTGGAGGGCCTCAACGTGCTGCAGACCGGGCCGGCACTCATGGTCTCGGACCTGTTCGACTTCTCGCTGTACGTCGACGCCCGCATCGAGGATATCGAGCAGTGGTACATCTCCCGGTTCCTGTCGATGCGGGCCGGCGCCTTCGCCGACCCGGCCTCCCATTTCCACCACTACTCGACGCTGACCGACGAGCAGGCGGTGTTCGCGGCCCGCGATATCTGGCATTCGATCAACCGGCCCAACCTGATCGACAACATCCTGCCGACCCGGCCCCGGGCAACCCTGGTGCTGCGCAAGGACTCCGATCACTCGATCAACCGGCTGCGGCTGCGCAAGCTCTGAAACGGCGAGCGTTCAGATCCGGCGAAGACCGGCGTACTGCACGCTGCCGATCACCGCGGTGTACAGCGCGCCCCCGAACAGCAGGGCGTAACCCCAGGTGCTCAGCGGCCAGATGCCGGCCTCGGCCAGTCCCACGAAGCCGACGGTGAACAGCGCGTTGGCGGTGATGGTGGCGATCGCACCGGGGCGCACCCGATCCCGGCCCGCGAGCCAGTACACGACCACGCCGTAGGCGAGGAAGAACACACCGAGGCCGTACTCGACGGCGACCGGGACCCCGGTCAGCGAGGACAGCCAGTCTGCGGCGGCGACGAACGGGATGCCGGTGATCCCGACGAGCACCGCGTCCAGGCGCATCGCGAAGCGGACCAGCCCATCCCTGGCCCGGGTGGTGGGGGCGGTGAAAGTGGTCATCGAACATTCCTTCCTGTTGGGGGGTGAGGAGAAGCCGGTGCGGGGGCATCACGCCAACCTCTAGCGGGACGACCCCGCACCGGGTCGGAGGGAGTCACGCCAGACGGCGCACTCCGAGGTACTGCCACCACGCGCAGCCGAGCGTGCACAGGACGACGGCCAGTGTCATCACGACGCCCGCGGTGGTGAGCGGCAGGACGCCCGCGATCAGTACGGCAAGCGTCCCGGCCGCGACGAGGAGGTTGGCGGTGACGACGCCGATCCCGATACGCCGCAGCGCCGGTGCGGCGGCCAGCAGATAGAGCATGGCGCCGTAGCACACCAGGGTCGCGCCGGCGATCCACTCCGAGGCGGCCGACAGTCCGGACAGCCGGGACAGCGGATCGGCCGCCACCGCCACCAGCAGTCCGGTGGCGGCGCATACGGTGGCGTCGGCGCGCATGACGAACCGCAGCAGCGAATCCGAACTGTCGGTCAGCGGTGGCCGGGTGAGGGTGGCGGTCATATCGGGCTCCTCTTCGTCGAGGGTGCGGAACACCACCAACATTGCGAGAAATCCACTGCCAGGTCTGCCCCGGTCGCTGCCAGACACTGCCAAGCCCAGCTCAGCCCGTGTGCGCCACCTGCCCGCCGCGCAGGTCGGCGGCGATGACGCGGGCCGCGGCGTTCTGCCAGTTGTGCAGGGACCGCTGCGGCACCTCGGTGACCAGCCACTGCCAGGCCTGTCGGGCCACCGGGTCGAGTCCGGATGCGGTCGCGTTCTGTGCGTAGGCGCGCACGCCCGCGACGTACGGGAAGTACAGCGAGTTGTAGTGCCGCCATTGCTCGCTGGTGCCGAAGTCGCCGCCGTCGCGTGGTTTCAGCGCGGCGATCCGGTCGGCCAACAGCGCCCTGAGTTCGTTGGCCCGCTCCAGCGGCTGATCGGGTGCGCCCCGGGAAGCGAGCCGGACATCGATGATGGGCAGCGCGGTGAGCGGACTGGCCACCAGCTTGGACAGGTCACCGTAGTGGCCCAGTGCACGCCGGGTCAGGCGTGCGAACGCCTCGTCGTCGACCTGGTCCAGTGGGTGCGCCGAGCGCAGCGGCAGGGCGGACTCGGTGCGGCGCAACGCGGCACGGTCGGCCCGCAGTTCCGGGGAGCGCGAGAACGTGACCCGGTCCAGCAGTCCGGCCAGCGGATCGGCCAGCACGTTGATCGCGACGGCGATCGCGACGCTGGTGAACAGCAGTACCGTCAGCGCCGTCCGCGCCGACGGCCCCGCCACGGCGAGGCCGACCAGGGCCTGCCCGCCGAACACCAGGGCCACCACCGCCGTCGCCGTGAACGACCGCAGCATGTCGGCGCGCAGGGCCTGCCCCTCGTCGAAGGCGTCGGACAGCGCGACGGCCACCCCGAGCAGGGCCACGTCGAACCCGGTGGACGCCAACGCAAGCCAACTGGGCACCAGGCCGAGCGGGATGACCAGGATGGCGTTGCCGAGCGCGAAGAACAGGGTGGCCACCACGACGAAGCGCACCACCGGGACCGGCTGGACGGGTCGCAACGTCGTGGTGGCCATCGCCCCCAGCGAGGACACCGACACCGCGGCGAACATCACCCAGTGGCCGGCGCGCAGCGGACCGTCGACGTTGCCCGCCATGGCGGCGCCGGTGAGCGCCACCGCGGCCACCACCGCGACTGCCACGAACTCGCGCGCCCGGCCGGGCGGGTTGTCCTGGGGGCGGGACAGTTCCAGCAACACCGCGAACCAGAAGATGCCGGGCAGCACGACGAGGTAGACCTCGATCTGACTCAGTAGATGCGTACTGCGCTGCAGCCCGCCGGCCGCCACCCGCACCGCGTCCAGTGCGACCACCGCGGCGAAACTCGTCAGCCCGGCCGCGGCCAGCGCCAGCACGGGCTTACGCGGATTCCGGGCGAGCAGATACAGGCCGAGCCACCAGCTGAGTGCGAAGACGACCGCCGACAGCCAGGCCATGATGGTTACAGGCCGTGGCGCCGGTGGCGCCGGGTGTAGTCGCGCAGCGCGCGCAGGAAGTCGACGCGGCGGAAGGCCGGCCAGTGCGCCTCGGTGAACCACATCTCCGAATATGCGCTCTGCCACAACAGGAATCCGGAGAGACGTTGCTCACCCGAGGTGCGGATGACGAGGTCGGGATCGGGCTGCCCAGAGGTGTAGAGATTCTCCGAGATCGCGTCGACGGTGACCGCATCGATGAGTTGTTCGGCGGTGGCACCGTTGGCGAGTTCTTTGCTCAACAGGGCCCGCACGGCATCGACGATCTCCTGGCGACCGCCGTAGCCGACGGCCACATTGACGTGGAAGGAACCGGGACCTCTGGTGGCCGTTCTCGCCGTGCCGTCGACCGCCTCCCGGAGCCGGCGGGCGGGTTCCTCCCCGAGCAGTTCCAGGTCGCCGACCGTCCGCACGCTCCAGTGATTGGCCGGGGCGCAGATCTCCTCGACGACGTCGGTGATGATCTCGATGAGGGCCGACAACTCGTCCGGATCGCGCCCGAGGTTCTCGGTGGACAACAGGTAGACGGTGGTCAGTTCGATTCCCGCGGCCTGGCACCAGCGCAGCATCTCGGCGATCTTGGCCGCACCCTTGCGGTAGCCGTAGCTGACATCGTCGTAGCCGGCGTCGCGTGCCCAGCGCCGGTTGCCGTCGCACAACACGGCGATGTGGCGAGGGAGTTCGGATTTCGAGCGAACCAGTTCGTTGCGCAACCGCATCTCGTACAGCCGGTACGCCGGCTCCTTGAGACGCGGGGGAATGATCTCCACGAAAATCAGACTACTGTGACAACCAGGCTCCCCCATGCCAGTCAGTGGAGGTGACCCAGTCAGTGGAGGTGACGATGACAACTCCGATCGACGCCAGCCGGCCGTACCGGTCGGCGGCAGCCACCACCCAATCCTCCGACGATCCCGGCGACCTGCCTGCCGCCGTCGTCGACGGGGTGGCCCAGTTCCTGGGCAAGCCGCGCGCCCGCGGCTGGATCCACGTCTACTCGGCGATCGTCGCGTTCATCGCGGGTGCGGCGTTGGTGTCGGTGTCGTGGTCGCTGCAGGGCACCCGTGCCGGCGTGTCGACCCTGATCTACACCTTCACCATCGTCGCGATGTTCACCGTCAGCGGCACCTACCATCGGGTCAACTGGACATCGCCGAACGCCCGCAAGTGGATGAAGCGTCTGGACCACTCGACGATCTTCGTGTTCATCGCGGGCAGTTACACGCCGTTCGCCCTGCTGGCCCTGCCCGATTCCAAGGGCATGGTGCTGTTCTGGATCGTGTGGAGCGGTGCCGCCGCCGGGGTGCTGCTCAAGATGTTCTGGCCGTCCGCGCCAGCCTGGGTCGGCGTTCCGCTCTACCTGTTGTTGGGCTGGGTGGCGGCATGGTTCATCGGCCCGATCATGGACGGCGCGGGTGTCGCGGCAGTGGTGCTGCTGATCGTCGGCGGCGCGCTGTACAGCATCGGCGGTGTGCTCTACGGACTGAAGTGGCCCAACCCGTGGCCGACGACCTTCGGTCACCACGAGTTCTTCCACGCCTGCACCGCGGTCGCGGCGATCTGCCACTACATCGCGATGTGGTTCGCGGTTTTCTAGTGGTTGGTGACGTTGTCCGGCCCCCAGTAGGCCTTCATCGACGTGATCTTGGCGTCCGCGTCGAACGTCATGACGCTGATGATCTCGATGCTCATCCCGACGCCGTTGCCGAAGTCCAGCGATAGCTGCCAGTAGAAGGCCGCCTCGTGGCCGAGCGCGCGCAGGGTGTGGATCTCGGTCGTGCCCTTGACGTTCTCGATATTGGCGTAGAAACCGCGGATGGCCTGCCGACCGATGTGCACCTCGCCGCCGACCGGGTCCTCCAACGTGGCATCGGAGGCGTACAGCTCGACGACCTCGTCGGGTGCGCCCTTGGCGACCAGCTCGAGATAACGGTGAACGGTGGCGGTGATCTGCTCGGGAGTGGGCATGCGCCGCACGCTACACGGCGCGACTCAGCGCCGCGGCGAGTTCCTCCGCCGTCGTCACCGGCAGATCGCAGGTCCGGCCGCGGCACACATACGCAGCGTCGCGCCCGGCGATGCGGTCCCTGCCGATCAGCAGTTCGCTGCTGTCCGCCGGGCCGCCGACGACGATCGCTCCACCGGGTGCCAACATCCTTGCCGCGGTGAGCAGTTCGGAGTGGTCCGGATCGCAGGCGACGGCGATCTGGAGGGGGCCGCGGACCGCCGCTTCGGCCACCGCCAGCCAATGCCCACCGGAGCGCGCCGCCTTGCCCAGGATCGGGGTCGCCGTGGCCAGGGCGGCGCCCGCGGCCGTCGCGTAACGCTGCGTGGCGGTCAGGTGCGCGGCCAGTTGCAGCGCCTCGGCGACCAACGACGCCCCCGACGGGGTCGCCCCGTCGAGTGGATCGGCCGGGCGCAGCACCAGGGTCTCGGCGTCGTCGGCGGTGTCGAACCAGCGCCCGTCGGCGTCGGCGAAGTGCGCGAGCGCGGTGTCGAGCAGTCCGGTCGCCTCGGGCAACCACGAGCCGGTGAGCTGATACAGCGTCAGCAGCGCGGTGGCCAGTGCCGCGTAGTCCTCCAGAATTCCCGCGCTGCCACCGACCACCCCACCCATGCTGACCCGGCGCAGCCGGCCGTCGACGAGATGCAGGTTCAGCAACGAACGAGCGCAATGCGTTGCGGCATCCAGATATTCGGGCTCCCCCAGCGCCACCGAGGCCTCGGCGAGCGCGGTGACGGCCAGCCCGTTCCAGGCGGTGACGATCTTGGCGTCCCGCCCGGGCTGGACCCGCTGCGCGCGTGCGGCCAGCAGCATGTCCCGGACCCGCGCGAACCGGGCCGCGTCGTCGGGATCCACCGGCAGCTGCAACACCGACGTCCCGTGCTCGAAGGTCCCCTCCTCGGTCACACCGAAAAGCTGAGCGGCCCAAGGACCATCCTCGGCACCGAGGACCTCCCGCAACTGCTCCGGCGACCACACGTAGGTCAGGCCTTCCACCCCGCCGGAATCCGCGTCCAGGGACGAGATGAACATGCCGCCGTCGCCGAGCTCCTCGATCAGAAACCGGGCGGTCTCGCCGGCGATCCTGCGCGCGAACGGGTTTCCGGTGCGCCGCGCCCAGTGTGCGTACACCCGCAGCAGCAACGCGTTGTCGTACAGCATCTTCTCGAAATGCGGTACCACCCAGGCATTGTCGACGCTGTAGCGAGCGAAGCCGCCGGCCAGCTGATCGTAGATACCTCCGCGGGCCATCGCCTGGCAGGTCCGCTCCACCACCTCGAGGCCGGCTCCGGCCCGCTCCTCATGTCGCAGCAGCGCTTCCAGCAGCGCCGACGGCGGGAACTTGGGCGCCCGCCCGAAACCGCCGTATGCGGGGTCCTCGTCGCGGAGCACGGCGGCCACCGCGTGATCGCACAGCGCAGGCTCCAGCGCGGGACCTCCGGACAGGGCCGTGGTCATCGCGCGCAGTTCGCCCGTGATGGCCTCGGACGCCTGTTCCACCTCGGCCCGGCGCTCCCGCCAGGTCTGCTCGACCGCCGACAGTAATTGCAGGAAACCATCTTTGGGGTAATACGTGCCGGCGAAAAAGGGCCGGCCGTCCGGGGTGAGGAAGCATGTCATCGGCCAGCCACCCTGCCCGGTCAGTGCGATGGTGGCATTCATGTAGACGGCGTCCAGATCGGGGCGTTCCTCGCGGTCGACCTTGATGCAGACGAACGCGGCGTTCGCCGCCGCGGCGACCTCGAGATCCTCGAACGATTCGTGCGCCATCACGTGGCACCAGTGACAGGCCGCGTATCCGATGGACAGCAGGATGGGGACATCCCGCTCGGCGGCCTCGGCCAGCGCCTCGGCGCCCCACTGCTGCCAGTGCACCGGGTTGTCGGCGTGCTGGCGCAGGTACGGGCTGGTGGCCCCGCCGAGCGTGTTACCCCTTGGCGTCATCCTTGAACTCACCCGTCGTGCCCTCGTCGATGGCCTGATCCGGCTCCGGGTGCTCCGGGTCGAACGACTCGGGCAGCTTCTTGAGGTGCCGATTCATCGACCACACCAGGGCGAAGGTGCCGATCAACAGGATGACGACCACGACAAGGCCCAGCGGACTGGCCTTACCGAAATCAGGCCCGGTATCGCGGGGCCCCTCCTCGGCGAGGAGGCCGGCGATCAGGATGAACGTATCGGTCATGTCTCGATTCCCGTGAACAAATCAGTCTCGGGCAATTGCACCCGTACCCGCGAGCGCGCGAGTTCGAACTCCTCGGTCGGCCACAGCCGCTGCTGCCATTCGATGGGCGCGTGGAAGAAATCGCCGGTCGGGTCGATCTGGGTGGCATGGGCGCGCAGCGCGTCATCACGCTGCGAGAAGTACTCCGAGCAGTGCACCCGGGTGGTGACCCGCCCCTCGAAGACGTCGAACTCGGGATCCCAGTGCTCCAGCCACTTGTCGAAGGGTCCGGTGCGGCCGTGCTTGACGAACTCGTCCTGCAGCATCTGCATGCGCCGGCGCAGGAAGCCGTGGTTGTAGTAGAGCTTGGACACGCTCCACGGCTCACCCGCGTCCGGATAGCGCAGATAGTCCGCGGCGGCCTCGTAGGCGGCGACGCTGACCTCGTGGCAGCGAATGTGATCGGGGTGCGGATAGCCACCGTTCTCGTCGTAAGTGGTCAGCACGTGCGGCCGGAACTCCCGGATCACCCGCACCAGCCGTTCGACGGGCTCGGCCAGCGGCACCGCGGCGAAGCAGCCGTCGGGCAGCGGCGGCAGGGGATCGCCCTCGGGCAACCCGGAGTCGACGAAGCCCAGCCAGTGGTGCTCGACGCCGAGGATCTCGGCGGCCTTGGCCATCTCGTCGCGGCGCACCTCGGCGATCCGGCCGTGCACCTCAGGCAGGTCCATGGCCGGATTGAGGATGTCCCCGCGTTCTCCGCCGGTCAGCGTCACCACCATGACGCGGACACCTTCAGCCGCATACCGTGCGGTGGTCGCCGCACCCTTGCTGGATTCATCGTCCGGGTGGGCGTGCACCGCCATCAATCGCAGTTCAGTCATCTCGTCTCATCTAACGGTTTCTTTCCACAACCGCGGCCGCCGCCTCTTCATGCCCACGGTCCTATAGTTCCAGTCCTAGTAGAAGCAACCGACCGACGGGCAGCCAAAACCTTGACCATCGACCGTCCCGCCGCCCGGTATGGGCGTGAGCGATTGTCCCGCAGTACCCGGCGCCGGGTGGCCATCGGGTTGACCGCACTGATTGTGACGGCAGGGGTGGCCCTCGCGCTCGTCGCGTTCAACCGGCTGGGCGCCGGGGACGTCAAGGGTGAGCTCGGCGGGTACAAGCTGATCGACAACCAGACGGTGTCGGTGACCATCACGGTGACCCGTGCCGATCCGGAGCGACCGGTGGTGTGCATCGTGCGGGCACGGTCCAAGGACGGCGGCGAGGTGGGCCGGCGCGAAATCCTGGTCCCACCCTCGACCGAGACATCGGTGCAGGTCACCACCGAGGTGAAGACGACCAAGCCGCCCGCTGTCGGCGATATCTACGGCTGCGGCACCGACGTGCCCGCATATCTGCGAACCCCCTAGCCGCGCTCCCGCGGGACCGCTGCGGGCGTCGGCACAACCAACGCCGAACAGCGAAATCATGAAAATCCGCTGACCCGACGGTGGTAGACTGGCCCGATACACGGTTCCGGCTGGAGCCGTGTATTGCTGCTTTAGTACGCGATCTGCGGCTGCGAATGCGGCATCACGCCACAGCACTCACGCGGCGCAGCGCAAGAACAAACAACGACAGGAGCGCGAGGATATGACCGATACCCAGGTCACCTGGCTGACCCAAGAAGCACACGACCGGCTGAAGGTCGAGCTGGACCAGTTGATCGCCAACCGGCCCGTCATCGCCGCCGAGATCAACGACCGTCGCGAAGAGGGCGACCTGCGCGAGAACGGTGGCTATCACGCCGCCCGCGAGCAGCAGGGCCAAGAAGAAGCGCGCATCCGGCAGCTGCAGGAACTCCTGAACAGCGCCAAGGTCGGCGAAGCTCCCAAGCAGTCCGGCGTCGCGCTGCCCGGTTCCGTGGTGAAGGTGCAGTACGGCGACGACAAGAGCGACACCGAGACCTTCCTGATCGCCACCCGCCAAGAGGGCGTCAGCGACGGCAAGCTGGAGGTCTACTCGCCGAAGTCACCGCTGGGTGAGGCGCTGCTCGACGCCAAGGTCGGCGATACCCGCAGCTACACGATTCCCAACGGCAACACCGTCACGGTTACCCTGCTCAGCGCGGAGCCGTATCACGCCTGAGGCTGCCGTCCTCGGCGACCGCTAGGGTTGATCCCCGATGGCCCAGATCGCCGAGGACCTGCTTCTGCTCCTGCTCGACAATTCGTCGGCCCTTCCCGGCCTTGAACGACGACGGCGTCAGCGCGTCGTCGGCGCGGCCGTACTGCTGGACCTCGCCCTTGTCTGCCGGGTCCGGCCCGCGGTCGACGGTGAACGCGTTGCCCCGGGGCATCTGGTCGCGCTGACCGGGACCGGTCCCCTGGACCCGGTGACCGGTCCCGCATTCGAGCTCCTGCAACGCCGCCCCCTGCGGCCCGCGACCGCGTTGACCAAGCTGCGCAAGCACAGCGAGGACCACCTGGTGGGCTGGCTGGAGCACATCGGGCAGATCCGCCGGATGGCACAGCCCGACGCATTGCCCCTCGTCCGCCGAGATCGCGTCGACGCGGCCCGCGCGGCCTTGCTGGCGGCACTGTTCGACCGACACCCGCCCCCACCGCCGACCGCAGCCATCATCTCGCTGCTGCACGCGGTGGACGGGCTCGGTGCGCTGCTGAGCCTCAACGACCGCGGCTGGCGCTGGGTACATGCCCGCGCCGGCGAGATCGCGCTGGGCAGCTGGGTCGACGAACAACCGACGGGGCTGGCGGAGGTCAACCTCGCGGTGACCGCGTCGGCGTTGCGGCAGGCGCTGGCCGGCTAACCGAGTGCGTGCTCGAGGTCGCCGAGCAGATCGGCGGATTCCTCGATACCGACCGACAACCGGACCAGATCGTCGGGCACCTCCAGCTGCGATCCCGCAGTGGAGGCATGCGTCATGGCACCGGGATGCTCGATCAGCGACTCCACTCCGCCCAAAGATTCAGCGAGAATGAAAATCTCTGTGCGCGCGCACAATTCGTGGGCCGCGGCCCGTCCGCCCTTGAGCCGCACCGACACCATGCCACCGAAGCCGGTCATCTGTTTGGCCGCGACGGCATGCCCGGGATGGCTGTCCAGCCCCGGATACAACACCGACGCCACGGCTGGATGCTCGGCCAGGAACTCGGCGACCTTCGCCGCATTCTCGCTGTGCCGCTGCATCCGCAGCACCAGGGTCTTGAGGCCCCGCATGGTCAAGTAGGCGTCGAACGGGCCGGGTACCGCGCCCGCCCCGTTCTGCAGAAAACCGAACGCCGCGTCCAGTTCCTCGTCGCTGGTCAACAGGGCACCACCCACCACATCGGAGTGCCCGCCGATGTACTTCGTGGTCGAATGCAGCACGATATCCGCCCCCAGGGTCAACGGCTGCTGCAACGCGGGTGAGGCAAAGGTGTTGTCCACCAGAAGTTTCGCGCCACGCGCCCGGGCGACGGTGGCCAGCGCGGCGATATCGGCGATGTTGAGCAGCGGGTTGGTCGGTGTCTCGACCCAGATCAGCTTCGTCTGCGCGGTGATGGCCGCGGCGACGGCATCGATATCCGACAGCGGCACGGGCGTGTGGGTGATACCCCACTGGGTGAAGACCTTGTCGATCAGGCGGAAGGTGCCACCGTAGGCGTCATCGGGGATGACGACGTGGTCGCCTGGGCGCAGCACCGCGCGTAATGCGCAATCGGTGGCGGCCATCCCGGAGCTGAACGCACGCCCGTAGTCGGCCTGCTCGACGGCGGCCAGCGACGCCTCCAGCGCGGCCCGGGTCGGGTTACCGGTGCGGGCGTACTCGAACCCGCCCCGCAGGCCGCCCACACCGTCCTGGGCGAAGGTCGAACTGGCGTAGATGGGGGCGTTGACGGCGCCGGTGGCCGGATCCGGCCGGTAGCCCGCGTGGATCGCCCGGGTCGCCAGACCCTGCCACCGGTGTGCGTCCGAGGAACTCTTCTGCTCGCTCATACCCCTCAGGCTAGTGGTGCGCGCCGAACGCGAAACGGGGTGGACCGGATTGCGGTCCACCCCGTTTCGGCTCGAACGGTTTACGGCGTCAGCGCGGCGACCGGACCACCGGAGAGCTTCCGGTAGGCGTAGACGGTGATCAGCGACACCACCGGATAGGCGACGATGAGGCCGACCAGGCACGCCAGCGTGCCGACGATGAAGATGCCGATCGTCGTCAGCCACGTCAGCGCCACCGGACCGAAATTGGCCTTGGCGATGTTGAAGCTGGTCGTGATGGCGTCGATACCGGACACGTTGCGATCCAGCACGATCACCGTGGTGAAGAACAGCATGATGGTCGCGATGATGCCGGGCACGATGCACAGCACGACCCCGATGGCGACGATGATGCCGGACACGACCGACGCGATGATCACGTTGCCCACGTTGCGCGGCTTGAAGAACGAACCGATCTCAACCTGTTGCCCATTGGCGATGTCGAGCATGCCGCCGACATAGGCGGACTGCACCACCGCCGCGACGACCAGCATGACGATGCTGCCGATGATCGAGACGACGATGCCGCCGACACCCATCGAGACGCTCGCCGCGTAGCCACCGTCGTAGCTGGTGTAGCTGTTCGTGGTGGTGAACAGGCTCGAGATGAACTGGATGATGCCCTGCAGGACCGCGTACACCACGCCGAACACCAGCGTCGGCACGAGGATTGCGGCCGCGTTCTTGGTGAACTTGTTCCACGCCCAGGAGAACGCCTCGCCGACGCTGTATCCCTGACCGGGGCCGCCGAACGCCGGTGCACCCGGGTATCCGGGCGGCGGCGGTGCGTAACCACCCTGCGGTGGCGGCGGCGGGGGGTAACCCCCGGCCGGCGGCGGCGGGTAATTCCCTTGCGGCGGCGGATAGTTACCGGCCGGCGGGGGCGGGTACGCACCCGGTGCGGGCGGCGGCGGGTAACCGCCGGGGGCCGGTGGCGGCGGATAGCCACCCGGCGCGGGCGGCGGGTAGCCACCGGCGGGTGGGACGTTCTCCGGTGGCGGATATCCACCCGGCGGGTAGTTGCCGGGCGGAGGTGGTGGCTGAGTCATAACACCCTCTCGTCAGTCGGTCGTTACGGTGAAACGCCGGTCCGCGCAGTGATTTCGCGGACCGGCGCTTCGGTTGAGCCTAGGTCAGAGCGGCAGACACACTGTCTTCATGATCTTGTCGGCCAGTGTCTGCCGCTTTGCGTCCCACAGCGGGAACAGGTACCCGATGTAGCAGATGAGGCCATCGACGATGTGCGCGAGCTGGCGCACGATCGACAGACCGAAACCGATTGGCTGGCCGGTACTCTCGCTGACCACCTTGAATTTCAGTATGCCCTTGCCGATGCTCGACCCGGTGGTGCCCTGCCGGTACCCGTAGTTCCATATCACATACGCCAGCACCACCAATCCGGCGATGAAGACGGAGGCCTGACCGAGCGTCGAGGCTCCGGTGGCGCAGAAGTCGCCCAGGTCGTACTCGGAGGTATCGGTGACACACACGGTCTCCCGGGTGCCGAGGAGCAGTGCGTAACCGATGCCCTCGAGGATGAACACCGGGATGAAGTCGATCAACCAGGCCAGCACACGGGTCAACCACGGCGTGTACGCGTCCTGCGGCAACCCACCGCCGGGAGCCGGTCCCCCGAATCCCGCACCGAAACCCGGACCTGATCCCCCGCCCGGCGGCGGAGGCGGCGGGAAGCCACCCTGCGGCGGAGGCGGATAGCCACCACCGGGAGGCGGTGGGGGCGGCGGATAATTTCCAGGCGGCGGTGGCGGAGGTGTGGTCATGGACGCCTTCCAAGGTGAGGAAATTAGCTGACTATGAGCGGTGTCACCCTACCTGAGAATTCGCCCGAAATGGATACCATAGCCATTTCTTCATCGCCCCGACATAACAACCGTGGCACGCCAATCATTAGCGTAAGTAATTGAATTCGCAGCTATCAAACTGCGGCGAACGCCGCGTCTACCGGGGGAAACCGCCGTCGGAAAGCGATCCGAGAAGATCATGGCGGGTGAGCACACCGATCGGTTTGCCATCCTCGACAACCATCAGTGCGTCGTAATCGCGCAAAGTCTTGGCCGCGGTGCTGAGCAGTTCACCGGAACCGATCAGTGGCAGCGGCGCGCCCATATGGTCGCCGACCGCGTCGGCCAACTTCGCCCGTCCCTCGAACACGGCGGAGAGCAGGTCCCGCTCGGACACGCTGCCGGCCACCTCGCCGGCCATCACGGGCGGTTCCGCACCGACGACGGGCATCTGCGACACCCCGTACTCACGCAGGATGTTGATCGCGTCACGGACGGTTTCCGACGGATGGGTGTGCACGAGATCCGGCAGCTCACCGGACTTGCGCCGCAAGATATGCCCGACCGTGACCTCTTCGATGGACCCATCCAGCCTGCTGCGCAGGAAGCCGTACGACGACATCCACGCATCGTTGAAAACCTTTGACAGGTAACCGCGCCCACCATCGGGCAGCAACACCACCACCACGGCGTCGGGACCTTCCCGCTCGGCCACCCGCAGCGCCGCCACGACGGCCATCCCGCACGAACCACCGACCAGCAGGGCCTCCTCGCGGGCGAGCCGGCGGGTCATCTCGAAGGAATCCGCATCCGAGACCGCGATGATCTCGTCGGGCACGGTTGGGTCGTACGCACTGGGCCAGAAGTCCTCACCGACACCCTCGACCAGGTACGGGCGCCCGGTGCCGCCCGAGTACACCGAGCCCTCCGGGTCGGCTCCGATGACCTTGACCCGTCCGCCGGACACCTCTTTGAGGTAACGGCCGGTCCCGGTGATGGTGCCGCCGGTGCCGACGCCCGCCACGAAATGCGTGATCTTGCCGTCGGTGTCGGCCCAGATCTCCGGACCGGTGGTCTCGTAGTGGCTGGCCGGCCCGTTCGGGTTGGAGTACTGGTCGGGCTTCCACGCCCCGGGAACCTCCTCGACCAGCCGGTTGGAGACGCTGTAGTAGCTGTCCGGGTGGTCCGGCGGCACCGCCGTCGGGCACACCACGACCTCGGCGCCGTACGCGCGCAACACGTTCTGCTTGTCCTCGCTGACCTTGTCCGGGCAGACGAAGATGCACTTGTAGCCGCGCTGCTGCGCCACCAGCGCCAGACCGACTCCGGTATTGCCGGAGGTCGGCTCCACGATGGTGCCACCAGGCTTGAGGGCGCCGCTCGCCTCGGCCGCGTCGATCATCTTCACGGCGATCCGGTCCTTGGAACTGCCGCCCGGGTTCAGGTACTCGATCTTGGCGGCGACCAGTCCGGCGCCGTGCGGCACAACCGAGTTCAGCTGAACCAGCGGGGTGTTACCGATGAGGTCACTGATGTGCCTGGCGATGCGCATACATCCATCGTGTCAGGCCGCGCCATCAGTCACCAAGCGGGAGTCACCAGGTGGCTTCGCGAATGTACTCACCGATCTGGCGCAATGAGCGCGTCGCCTCGTTCACCAACGGCGAACACAACTGGAAGACGTGCATCTGGCCTGGCCAGACCCGTACCTCGACCGGTACGCCCTCGGCGGCCAGCATTCGGGCGGCCTTTCGCGCATCGTTGAGCAGAACCTCCGAACCCGACACGTGAATGAGCGTGCGGGGCAGGCCCGGCTCGATGTAGTCCAGGGGTTCGTACACCTCTTCCCCGGTCTTGTCCGCGGCCCTGCCGATCAGTTCGGCGAGTGCACCGAACGCGTGCGGCGGGAACATCGCGTCACCGTCGAGATTCGGATGCTGTTCGCGGCCGGCGTTGTCGATCTCGAACAGGGGCGACAGCGTCACCATGGCGGCGGGTTCTTCACCTTCGGCCAACAGCCGCTGAGCGAGCGCCAGCGAGAGGTAGCCACCGGCCGAATCGCCGGCCAGCACGATGTGCTCGGGCGCATAACCGGTCAGCCGCAGCCACCGGTAGGCGTCGTAGCAGTCATCGAGTGCCTCGCCGATGGAATGTTTGGGCAGCTTGCGGTAGTTCACGACGAACATCGGGCTGTCGGCGAACTTCGACAGGCTCTCCACCAGCCTGCCGTGCGTGTTCACACCGCACGACAGGAAGGCCCCGCCGTGCAGGTAGAGCACGACGCTGCGGTTACCGTCCGCCGGCAGCACCCCGTCGGCGCGGACCAGCTGCGCCGTGCAGTTCGGCAACGCGATGGTGGCACGCACGGTGCCGGCCGACGGCCGCAGGATTCGCGCGGCGAAGTCCACGATCCCGAACGGCCAGGGCAGCGTAGGAGCGTGGCAACCGATTGCCAGAACCGGCTTGATGGTCATCCGAGCGGCCAGTGAAGCGAGTCGGCCGGCGATGCTCGGACCGTCTTCGACGACCTCGACCGGGGCCCAGTCACTGACCGGGAATCGACGTACTCGATGGGCTCTAGCTGCACTGATAGCAGCACGAGAGGAGCCTGAGATCTCACTTGGTGCCGTCATCGCCACCACTTCCTACGCCGTTGTAGTGCCCGGATAAGTCTGGTTACTTAGCCAACCGGGGTAACTTAGCTTGCCACCGTCAATTTGTTCAACAAATCAAAGTGCCGATTTGGTGCCGCACTCGATACCGCAACGTGACCGTTCGGACAGCTCGAGCTCACTGACATCCGTGCCGAGGTCACTAAAATCAACCGGGTGGGCACACCGCGTCGGTCAACCATCGCTCTGGCGGCCGCGGCCGTCGCGTCAACGGGTTCGGCCTATGTCGGGGCTCGCACCCTCCTGACCGGACAAGCCGCCAAGACGCGGCAGGTCATCCCCAAATCCTGGGACGTGCCACCCCGCGCCGACGGCGTCTACCACCCCGGCGGCGGACCGGTTGAACGTTTTCAGCGCGGTGTCACCTTCGATCTCCACCTGATGGTGTTCGGCGATTCGACCGCCACCGGCTACGGCTCACAATCGGCCGAGGAGGTGCCGGGTGTGCGGATCGCCCGGGGGCTGGCAGAGCTGTCCGGTAAGCGGGTCCGGTTGAGCACGAAGGCGATTGTCGGGGCGACGTCCAAAGGGCTGTCCGGTCAGATCGACGCCATGTACGTGGCGGGTCCGCCGCCGGACGCGGCGGTCATCATGATCGGCGCCAACGACATCACCGCCGTCAACGGCATCGGTCCGTCGGCGCGCCGACTGGAGTCCGCGGTGCGTCGCCTGCGTAACAGCGGCGCCGTCGTCGTCGTGGGCACCTGCCCGGATTTCGGTGTCATCTCCGCGATCCCGCAACCACTGCGCTGGTACACCCGCAGCCGCGGGCTGAGCCTGGCCCGCGCCCAGGCCGCGGCCGTACGCGCGGCCGGTGGGGTGCCGGTGCCGTTCTCGGATCTGCTGGCACCGCATTTCCAGCAGGCACCCGACCGGCTGTTCTCGCCGGACGGCTACCACCCGTCCGGCGAGGGGTACGCCCTGGCGGCCGAACAGTTGCTGCCGGCGCTCTGCGACGCACTGGGTGAACACGATCCCGAGTCGCCGCTGCAGTCGGCGAACTCGATGTTCGGCCGGGTCAGCGGCCTGACCCGGCTGTGGCGGCGCACCACGGGCGTACCCGCACCGATCGTCGCTCCTGTCACGGGTTAGGTTCTGGGGGAAGCAACCCCTCCACCTCGGGAGCCAGAGGAGCCATCATGCCCGAAGCCGTCATCGTTGCCACTGCCCGTTCACCGATCGGCCGCGCCGTAAAGGGATCGCTGGCCACCATGCGTCCCGACGACCTGGCCGCCCAGATGGTGCGCGCGGTACTCGACAAGGTGCCCTCGCTGGACCCCCGGGACATCGACGACCTGATGATGGGCTGCGCGCAGCCCGCCGGTGAGGCCGGCTACAACATCGCGCGTGCGGTGGCCGTCGAACTCGGCTACGACTTCCTGCCGGGCACCACCGTGAACCGGTACTGCTCGTCCTCGCTGCAGACCACCCGGATGGCCTTCCACGCCATCAAGGCCGGCGAGGGTGACGTGTTCATCTCCGCCGGTGTCGAGACGGTGTCCCGCTTCGGCGTCGGCGCCGCCGACGGTGCGCCCAACAGCAAGAACGCCGCGTTCGACGAGGCGCAGGCGCGCACGGCCAAGCAGGCCGAGGGCGCCACCGAGTGGCACGACCCCCGCGCAGACGGCCTCATCCCCGACGTCTACATCGCCATGGGCCAGACCGCCGAGAACGTCGCGAACTACACCGGCATCAGCCGCGAGGACCAGGACCACTGGGGCGTGCGGTCGCAGAATCGCGCGGAGGAGGCCATCAAGAACGGCTTCTTCGAGCGCGAGATCGTTCCGGTGACGCTGCCCGACGGCACCGTCGTGTCCACCGATGACGGTCCGCGCGCCGGCACCTCCTACGACAAGATCAGCCAGCTCAAGCCGGTGTTCCGGCCCAACGGCACGATCACCGCGGGCAACGCCTGTCCGCTCAACGACGGCGCCGCCGCCGTGGTCATCATGAGCGACACCAAGGCCAAGGAGCTGGGTCTGACCCCGCTGGCGCGGATCGTCTCCACCGGGGTGTCCGGGCTGTCGCCGGAGATCATGGGCCTGGGCCCGATCGAGGCCATCACGCGGGCATTGGCCAAGGCCGGCAAGACGATCTCCGATATCGACCTGGTCGAGATCAACGAGGCCTTCGCGGTGCAGGTGATCGGCTCCGCCCGCGAGCTCGGCATCGACGAGGACAAGCTGAACGTGTCCGGTGGCGCCATCGCCTTGGGGCACCCGTTCGGTATGACCGGCGCCCGCATCACCGCGACGCTGCTGAACAACCTGGCGACCTACGACAAGACCTTCGGTATCGAGTCGATGTGCGTCGGCGGCGGCCAGGGTATGGCGATGGTCGTGGAGCGACTGTCCTGATTTCACCGTGCACTGGGGGCGCGAGCATGCGAAATGTTCGCGCCCCCAGCGCATCACAGACACCCGAGGAACCATGACCACTCTCGGAACACCGCTGTCGGCGCACGCCACCCGGGTGATGCTGCTGGGCTCGGGTGAACTGGGCCGCGAAGTACTGATCGCCTTGCAGCGCCTCGGCGTCGAGACCATCGCCGTCGATCGCTACGACCACGCGCCCGGCCAACAGATCGCGCATCACGCGCGCACCATCTCGATGACCGATCCCGATCAACTCCGGGCCCTCATCGAAGCCGAGAAGCCCGACCTCGTGGTGCCCGAGATCGAGGCGATCGCGACCCCGACGCTGGAGGCGCTGGAGGCCGACGGCGTGGTGCGGGTGATCCCGACGGCGCGGGCGGCGCGGCTGACCATGGACCGCGAGGGTATTCGCCGGCTGGCCGCCGAAACCCTGGGGCTGCCGACCAGTCCGTACCGATTCTGCGATTCGCAGGACGAACTGCAGGCCGCGATCGACGAGAGCATCGGCTATCCGTGCGTCGTCAAGCCGGTGATGAGCAGTTCGGGTAAGGGCCAGAGCAAGATCGACGGCCCGGATGACGTGGCGGCGGCGTGGGCCTACGCCATGTCCGGCAGCCGGGTGAGCAACACCCGCATCATCGTCGAGGGATTCGTCGATTTCGACTACGAGATCACGCTGCTGACGGTGCGGGCAATCGATGGCACCCAGTTCTGCGAACCGATCGGGCACAAACAGGTCAGCGGCGACTATGTCGAGAGCTGGCAGCCCCACCCGATGTCGACCACCGCCCTCGAGCGTGCGCAGCACATCGCGCGCACGGTGACAGAGGATCTGGGCGGGCAGGGCATCTTCGGTGTCGAGCTGTTCGTCAAGGGTGATCAGGTGTGGTTCAGCGAGGTCAGCCCGCGGCCGCACGACACCGGCATGGTGACCATGGTGACGCAGTGGCAGAACGAGTTCGAACTGCACGCCCGGGCCATCCTGGGCCTGCCGGTCGACACCTCGCTCAGGACCCCGGGGGCGAGCGCGGTGATCTACGGCGGCGTGGATGCCGAGGGCATCGTCTTCGACGGGGTGGACGACGCACTGCGGGTGCCGCGCACCGACATTCGGCTGTTCGGCAAGCCGGAGAGTTTCGTGAAGCGTCGGATGGGTGTGGCGCTGGCCTACGACGCCGACGTGGACACCGCCCGCGCCAACGCCGTCCAGGCGGCAAGCCGGGTCACGCCCCGGGTGCCCTGAGTCGCGGGCCGCAACCCGGCCACATCAACGCATGAAAAAGGGCGCCCACGCTGTGGACGCCCTTTCTCTCGCCGTCGTACTAGTCGTTGTTGAAGTAACTCAGCAGGCGCAGGATCTCGATGTACAGCCAGACCAGGGTGACGGTCAGGCCCAGGGCGATGCCCCACGCGGCCTTCTCCGGCGCACCGGCGCGGATCAGCTGGTCCGCGGAATCGAAGTCCACGAGGAACATGAACGCGGCCAAGCCGATGCAGACCAGGGAGAACACGATCGCGAGCGGGCCACCGCTACGCAGGCCGAAACCCTCGCCGCCGCCGACACCGAAGAGCGCGAGCACCATGTTCAGCAGCGCGATCGCCACGACACCGAACATCGCGGCCACCAGCATCCGGGTGAACTTGGGCGTCACCCGGATCGCTCCGGTCTTGTAGACCACGAGCATGCCGACGAAAACGCCCACCGTGCCGAAGACCGCCTGCGCGATCATGCCGGGGCCGCCGGTGGAGACGAGGTTGGCGAACAGGAAGGACGCCGCGCCGAGGAACAGACCTTCCAGTGCGGCGTAGCTCAGCACGATGGCCGGGTTGTCCTGCTTGCGACCGAACGTCGCGATCATCACCAGCGCAAAGCCACCGAGACCGCCGATGGCCACGAACGGCATCATCAGTCCGTAGTTCTGCGACACGAGGAAGTACGACAGGACGCCGACGACCGTCACCACAGCCAGGGTGATGCCCGTCTTGGTGACGACATCATCGATGGTCAGCGGTCGCGAGACGCCGCGCTGCTGGTCCGGGTACTGCGTGACATAAGGTTCCGCATCACGCACTTGCTGCGCACCGAAGCTCGCGGCTCCGGTACCGAATTGCGCGTATCCGCCCTGCTCTTTCGGCAGGGAGCGGAATACCGGGTTGCTGCTCTCGCGCACCGTAGGTCCTCTCCTGTGCTGTAGGTCCGGCGTTCCCGGACGTACGATCAACGATCAAGTCCTGCGACAGGTTCCCGAGACGCTGATAAGACTCTCAGGAAACGTCCAGGATTGATCTTGGTCAAACCCTACCCGTCGCCGCATCCGCTGGGGCGACGAACTAGATTGCAATCGTGACCGAAAACGAGGACATCCTAGTAAGTGTCCGCAATGGTGTCGGCATCCTGACCTTGAACCGGCCCAGAGCGATCAACTCCCTCAACGACGTCATGGTCGCCGGTATCGCGCGGGCATTGACCGACTGGGAACACGACGATGCCATCACCGCCGTCCTGCTCACCGGGGCCGGCGAACGGGGGCTGTGCGCAGGCGGCGACGTGGTCGCCCTCTATCACTCCGCCTTGGCGGGCGGCGCCGCGGCGCGCTCGTTCTGGTGGGACGAGTACCTGCTCAACGCGCACATCGGCCGGTTCGCCAAACCGTATGTCGCCCTGATGGACGGCATCGTGATGGGCGGCGGCGTAGGCGTCGCCGCGCACGGCAACGTCCGGGTGGTCACCGAGAAGACCAAGATGGGCATGCCGGAGGTCGGCATCGGCTTCATCCCCGATGTCGGCGGCACCTACCTGTTGTCCCGCGCTCCCGGCCGGCTCGGCCTGCATGCCGCGCTGACCGGTGCACCGTTCTCCGGCGCGGATGCCATCGCGATGGGCTTCGCCGACCATTTCGTCCCGCATGATCGCCTCGCCGACTTCGCCGAGGCCGTCATCGCCGACGGGCACGAAGATGCACTGCACTCTTACGCCGAGGAGCCGCCGGCCAGTGAGTTGCTCGCCCAGCGGGATTGGATCGACAGTTGCTACGCCGGCGATACGGTCGCCGAGATCCTCACCGACCTGCGCGGCCACGATGAGCAGGCCGCCCGGGACGCGGCCGACCTCATCGCCACCCGTTCGCCCATCGCACTGTCGGTCACGCTGACCGCCGTGCGCCGCGCCGCGCACCTGCACTCGCTGGAAGAGGTGCTGCAACAGGAGTACCGGGTCTCGGTGGCCTCGGCGGCCTCCCATGATTTCGTCGAGGGCATCCGCGCCCAACTCGTCGACAAGGACCGCAACCCGACATGGTCGCCGGCCACCCTGGAACTCTGCGACGATGCGGCGATCGACGCGTATTTCGCCGCCGCCCATCCTGATCTGACGTTCTGAACCAAGGAGATCTGATGACTGACTACGAGACCATCCTGGTGACCCGCGCGGACCGCGTCGGCACCATCACGCTGAACCGTCCCAAGGCGCTCAACGCCCTCAACAGCCAGGTGATGCACGAAGTCACCACGGCCGCAGCCGAATTCGATGCCGATGCGGGTATCGGCGCGATCATCGTGACCGGCAGCGAGAAGGCGTTCGCCGCCGGTGCCGATATCAAGGAGATGGCCGACCTGTCCTTCGCCGACGTCTACTCGTCGGATTTCTTCGCCCTGTGGGGCAAGTTCGCCGCGACCCGCACGCCCACCATCGCCGCGGTCGCCGGTTACGCGCTCGGCGGCGGCTGCGAGCTGGCCATGATGTGCGACCTGCTGATCGCCGCCGACACCGCGAAGTTCGGCCAGCCGGAGATCAAGCTCGGCGTGCTGCCGGGGATGGGCGGCAGCCAGCGCCTCACCCGCGCCATCGGCAAGGCCAAGGCGATGGATCTGATCCTCACCGGCCGCACCATCGACGCCGCCGAGGCCGAGCGCAGCGGACTGGTGTCCCGGGTGGTGCCCGCCGACACCCTGCTCGAGGAGGCCAACGCCACCGCGGCGACCATCGCCGGGATGTCGCTGTCGGCGGCGCGGATGGCCAAGGAAGCGGTCAACCGAGCCTTCGAATCGACGCTCGCCGAGGGCCTGCTCTACGAGCGCCGGTTGTTCCATTCGGCCTTCGCCACCGACGACCAGACCGAAGGTATGAACGCGTTCACGGAGAAGCGCGCACCGAATTTCACGCATCGCTAAAGTCAAGCGGTGACCGCCACCGCCCTCGAAGCCCCGCCAGCACCTGCAGCCAAGCGGGCCTGGTGGATTCGGCACTACACCTTCTTCGGCACGGCCACCGGTCTGGTGTTCATCTGGCTGTCGATGACACCGTCGCTGCTGCCGCGCGGCCCGCTGTTCCAGGGGCTGGTCAGCGGTGCGGCCGGCGCGATCGGCTACCTGTTCGGCGTCTTCGGTGTCTGGCTGGTTCGGTACATGCGGTCCAGGGACACCAGCCCACCGGCCCCGAGCTGGGCGTGGAAGGTGCTCATCGTGGTCGGCATCCTCGGCCAGATCGCGGCCATCGTCTGGTTCCACGTGTGGCAGGACGACGTTCGCGATCTGTTCGGGGTGCCGCGGCTGACCTTCTGGGACCACCCGCTCACGGCGGTGCTGTCCATCGTCTTCCTGTTCGCATTCGTCGAACTCGGCCAGCTGGTCGACAAGCTGGTGCACTTCCTGGTGCGCCAGCTGGAACGGATCGCGCCACCACGGGTGTCCGCGATGGTGGCGGTGGGTCTGCTGCTGGCACTGTTCATCGCACTGCTCAACGGTGTGGTGGTGCGTTTCGCGATGTCCACCATCAACAACACCTTCGAGTCGGTGAACAACGAGGCTGATCCCAACAATGCCGCTCCCACAACACCATTGCGCTCAGGCGGCCCGCAGTCACTGGTCAGCTGGTCATCGCTGGGCCATCAGGGCCGAGTCTTCGTGTCCGGCGGCCCGTCGGTCGAGGATCTGTCGAAGTTCAACGGCGCCAAGGCGACCGAGCCCATCCGGGCCTACGCCGGGCTGAATTCGGCCGAGGGGATCAAGGCGATCGCGAAGAAGGCCGCCGAGGAACTCCGGCGCGCCGGCGGCCTGGACCGCAAGATCATCGCGGTGGCCACCACCACCGGGACCGGCTGGATCAACGAGGCCGAGGCCACGGCACTGGAGTACATGTACAACGGCGACACCGCGATCGTGTCGATGCAGTATTCGTTCCTGCCCAGCTGGATCTCGTTCCTGGTGGACAAGGAGAACGCCCGCCAAGCCGGCCAGGCGCTGTTCGAAGAGGTCGACGCGATGGTGCGCGAACTACCCGAGAACAAGCGACCCAAACTCGTGGTGTTCGGCGAGAGCCTGGGCTCCTTCGGCGGTGAAGCACCGTTCCTGGCATTGAACAACCTGATCGCCCGCACCGACGGTGCGCTGTTCTCCGGCCCGACGTTCAACAACACCATCTGGACCGACCTGACCATCAACCGCGACGAGGGATCACCGCAGTGGCTGCCGATCTACGACAAGGGTGAGAACGCCCGGTTCGCTGCCCGGCCGGACAATCTGAACCGGCCCGCCGATCCATGGGGGCACCCGCGTGTGGTGTACCTGCAGCACGCGTCCGATCCGATCGCCTGGTGGAATCCCGATCTGCTGTTCGCCAAACCCGATTGGCTCAGAGAACCTCGCGGCTATGACGTTTCGCCTCGGATGGAGTGGATCCCGGTGGTGACGTTCCTGCAGGTGTCAGCCGATATGGCGGTCGCGGTCGACGTACCGGACGGGCACGGCCATGTCTATGTGCGCGATGTCGCCAACGCGTGGGCGGCCGTGCTGCAACCACCCGGCTGGACCCCGGCCAAGACCGAGCAGCTACGGCCGCTGCTGCGCTCCGACGAGTGAGGCGGCCGCCAGGGCGTGATAGCCGCCGATGACGTCGGTGGCCCGGTGCAGCCCCAGATCCTGCAGGGCGGCGGCGGCCAGGCTGGAGGTGTAGCCCTCCGAGCACAGCACCACCCACTCGACATCGTCGTCGACCGCCTGCGGCAGCCGGGCGTCACTGGTCGGGTCGGCGCGCCACTCCAGCACATTGCGCTCGATCACCAGAGCGCCTGCCACCTCGCCCTCGGCGGCGCGCTGGGCGGCGGGCCGGATGTCGACGAGCACGGCGCCGCGTTCCAGCGCCGCGGGCACCTCGTCGGCGGGCAGGCGGTGCAGTCGCGACCGGGCGGCGGCGAGTACCTCATCGATCCGGCTCATGTCATCCTTCGGGTGCGTCGGTCAGTTCGGTCCGGTTGCGGCGCAGGGTCTGCTTGTCGGTGACCTCGTAGTAGGACATCGCCGTCAGCGGCGGCGAGTAGGCGTGCACGCTGAGCGTGACCGGAGCGGCAGGAACCGGTGTCGGCGCCCACACCACATCGTGCACCCACCCGAGTGGAAAGGCCGCCTGGTCCCCCGCGCGCAACCGCCTGCGCTTGAAGGTCTGACCGTCCCACCGGGTCTCGTTCAGTGCACCCGACACCACCGTCAGCGCGCCCAGCGAGCCGCCGTGATCATGCAGTTCGGTGGAGCGGTCCGGGACCCAGCTGATCAACCAGATATCGAGTTCGTCATCGCCATGGAGGCGGCTGTACCAGCGCTCGTCGGTCGGTGGACCGCCCACGGGCAGCAACCGGTCATACCGGCCGGACAGCACATCGTCGGCGTAGCGGTCGGTCGCGTTGAGCAGATCCGGCAGCCGCAGGCGGGTGGGCGCGGAGACCGCGGGCGGGGCGACGAGTGCTGCGGCAGAGGCAGAAACCATGGGTGACTCCAAAAAGGGAACGGTTGATGGGCGTGCGTGCTGGTGCTGTCAGACAGCAAGCGCGCAACAACAGCCCCGAAAACCGGTCCCCTCCGTCACGGCCGCGAGTGTTGCATAGATTGGAAACATGCGCAGCTACCCGATTCTGGTGTTCGCGGCCGCAACAGTCGCCCTGGCCGGTTGTTCATCGCACCCCGAGGCCCCGACCGCGTCGAGCCCGGCCACCGCCACGCCGATCTCGGAGCCGCCGCCGTTACCGCAGGAAGCGCCACTGCACGCGGGGGCCGTCGCGGTCTCGCCCGGCGGGGTCACCACCGCCGTCGACGTGCCCTCCGATGCCACGGAATCCCAGTACGGGCAGGCCTGCCACGCTGCCAAGCTCTGGCTCGACGAGCAGCGTGCCGAACCGCGCACCCTGGTCGAGGACTATCTGAAGACCTTGCAAGCACCCGAGGCCAACGGTCCGGGCAGCTTCAACACCCCGTGGGTGCAGCTCACCCCGGCGCAGCAGGCCGGCGTCATCATGGCGGCAAACGCCGCCGCCAACGGTGAGTGCGGCTGAGGTTCGAATCAGGCCGAGCCGAAAGCCCGTTGCGCGTTCCGTTCCCGGCGCCGCGCCGGTGTGACGGCCGCCCACCTGCCTGGGTTTGCACCCGCTGCCGCGATCTGCCCGAATACGGCAGGATGACGGTGTGGACTTCCGTAATCGCACTGCACTGATCACCGGCGCCAGCGGCGGAATCGGTGAAGAGTTCGCTCACCAGCTCGCCGGTCTCGGAGCCGACCTGGTGCTCGTCGCACGCCGGGCGGACAAGCTTGAGGAGCTGCGGGCAACGCTGTCGCGCAGCACGCCGGGCATTCGGATCGACGTGCTCGCCGCAGATCTGTCCCTGCCGGGGTCGGGGGCACAGCTGGCCGCGCAGGTCGAGGCCCTCGACCGGAAGGTCGACGTGCTGATCAACAATGCCGGTGTCGGGTCGCACGGCGAGTTCGTCAAGCTGGACCCGGATGCGCTGGCCGCGCAAATTCAGCTGAACTGCGGCACCCTGGTCGATCTGACGGCGCGGTTCCTGCCGTCGATGGTGCGGACGGGCAGCGGATTGGTGATCAACGTCGCGTCCACCGCGGCGTTCCAGCCGACCCCCACCATGGCCGTCTACGGCGCCACCAAGGCGTTCGTGCTGTCCTTCACCGAGGCGCTGTGGCAGGAGACCAAGGGCAGCGGGGTGCGGGTGCTGGCGCTGTGCCCGGGTGCCACCGAGACCGAGTTCTTCGCCCGCACCGGAAAGCAATTCATGACCCGTGGGCGCCAGACTTCCCGGCAGGTCGTCGACACGGCGCTGGCCGCCGTCGACAAATCGGGTCCCACCGTCATCTCGGGCCTGGCCAACACGGTGCTGGCGGCCAGCGCGCGGCTGTTGCCGGGCCGGCTGCTGGCACCGGTGGCGCAGCGGATCATGAAGGAGTCCTGAGCGCCGATGCGGATCGCCCTTGCGCTCGGCAGCGGCGGTGCCCGCGGCTACGCGCACATCGGGGTCATCAACGAGCTGCAGGACCGCGGGTACGAGATCGTCGGGATCGCCGGGTCGTCGATGGGCGCCCTCGTCGGCGGCCTGTATGCAGCCGACAAGCTTGACGAATTCGCCACCTGGGCAAGCTCTTTGACGCAGCGGGCGGTGCTGCGGCTGCTGGACCCCTCGATCAGCTCACCCGGGGTGCTACGGGCGGAGAAGATCCTCGACGCGGTGCGCGAGATCCTCGGCGACGTCACCATCGAGGAGCTGCCGATCCCGTACACCGCGGTATCCACCGATCTGATCGCCGGCAAATCGGTGTGGATGCAGCGCGGTCCGCTCGATGACGCGATCCGGGCCTCCATCGCGATCCCCGGCATCTTCACCCCGCATGTGGTGGACGGCCGGCTGCTGGCCGACGGCGGCATCCTGGACCCGCTGCCGATGGCGCCCATCGCGGCGGTCAACGCCGATCTCACCATCGCGATCAGCCTGTCGGGCGCGGATCCGGCGGCCCGGCTCAGGGAGCCGGAAGGGCCCCGGCCCACCGCCGAGTTTCTGGGCCGGATGTGGCGCAGCACAACGGCATTGCTGGACACCACTGCCGCCCAGCGGGTACTGGAGACCCCGGCGGCGCGTTCGGTGCTGAGCCGCTTCAGCAGTGTCGACTCCGAGCCGCCCGACGATACCGGGGTGCCGCGCCTGGGCAGCTTCGAGATCATGAATCGCACCATCGACATCGCCCAGGCCGCGCTGGCCCGGCACACACTGGCGGCGTATCCCCCCGACCTGCTGATCGAGGTGCCGCGCACGGCATGTCGCAGCCTGGAGTTCCATCGTGCCGATGAGGTCATCGAGATCGGTCAGGAACTCGCCGCCGCCGCGCTGGCCGTCCTGGACTGATACCGGCTCGGCCGGTCAGTGCGCCAAGAATTCCGCGACCGCCCCCGCCACCCGCCTGCCCTGCGCCCGGCCCGCGACCGCAGACGGTCGCCGGCATGCCGGGTCCAACGGATTGCGCCCGAAAGCGGTCAGCGCCTCGTCATCGGCGTACACCGTCAAGGTGCGGCCGGCGAACGCGGCGATCTCGCCGGCCGTCCCGGTATCGAACGGGGACGGTGCGAACTCGGCGGCGGGCACCAGCACCACCACGGCGTCGCAGTCCGCGGCGGCGGCGGTGTTGACGCTGCTACCCACCCCACCGTCCATATAGCGCCGGTCCCCGATGGTCACCGGCGGCCAGGCGCCGGGCACCGCGCAACTGGCCGCGACGGCATCGACCAGCGGCACACCCGATTGCGGGGTGAACACCACGAGTTCCCCGGTGTCGACGGGAATCGCGGTGATCCGCAGATCTCGATCCGGCCAGTCGTGCGAGGGCAGCCGGTGCGCGATCACCTCGCGGCGCACCGCCTCGGGCACGGTGTGAGCGGCCAGCGCGATCGCCCCGATCCGCCGCAACCGCTCCTGCGGGCTGCCCGGCTCACTGAGCGCGCTCAGGAACACGGTCGAGATCTGGTCGATGTCGACACCGGAATCGATCTCATGCGACTGGTCGGCGATCTGACGGGCGAAGAGTTCAGCCAGCGCCGCACCGCTGCCCAGCGCAGCGGCGACCGCCGACCCGGCGGAGGTGCCCAGCAGCACGTCGGAATCCAGCAGCGCCGCCGCGGTGTCCGGGGATTCGTCGGCGATACCGGTGAGCACCCCGGTCTCCCAGGCGATACCCGCCAATCCGCCACCGGCCAGGATCAAGCCACGTTTCACGAGGTCCGAGTCTGCCAGCACAGGCGTGTGTTCTACCCAATTCTCCGACACTCGTGCGTCATGATGGCAGCATGACAAGCGCGACGATGCGGGCCCAGCGGTTCTACGCGGAAACCAAAACCATTGCGGTGGAGGATGTTCCGATTCCCGAACCGGGCCCCGGCGAAGTCCTGGTCAAGGTCGCGTTCTGCGGGATCTGCCATTCGGACCTGAGTTTGATCAACGGCACCTTCCCGGCCCAGATCCCGGTGGTGACCCAGGGCCATGAGGCCTCGGGCACCGTCGCCAAACTCGGCCCCGGTGTGACCGGCTGGGCCGAGGGCGACCGGGTGGTCGTCGCCGCGGGCCGGCCGTGCCTGGACTGCGTGAACTGCCGCCGCGGCGACGTGAGCAACTGCCTGCGGATCCGGTTGATGGCCTTCGCCTATGACGGGGCCTGGGCGCAGTACACCGTCGCGCAGGCCTTCGGACTCACCCGGGTGCCCGACAACGTGCCGCTGGAACAGGCCGCCATCCTGGCCGACGCGGTGTCGACGCCGTTCGGCGCGGTGGTGCGCACCGGCAAGGTCGGCATCGGCGAGTCGGTCGGTGTCTGGGGCGTCGGCGGGATCGGCACTCACATCGTGCAATTGGCCCGGCTGGTCGGCGCGGCGCCGATCGTCGCGGTCGACATCAAACCCGCCGTGCTGCAACGCGCCCTCGAGTTGGGCGCCGACCATGCCTTCGACGCCCGCGATGACGCGCTGCACGACAAGATCGCCGAAGTCACCGGAGGCCGCGGACTGGACGTCGCCTTCGATGCGGTCGGGGTGTCCTCGACGTTCGACCAGGCGCTGGCCAATCTCACCGTCGGCGGCCGGTTGGTCGGGGTCGGGATGAGCGCCGACGCGCCGACCATCGGGCCCACCTCGATGTTCAACCTGACCAAACGCCAAGTCCTGGGCCACCTCGGCTATCAGAACGCCGATATCGGCACCCTGGCCAAGCTGGTGTCGCTGGGCCGACTGGATCTGCACCGCTCGATCAGCGATATCGTGTCGCTGGAGGACGTGGCCAAAGGTATCGAGAAGTTGCACCACGCCGACGGTGACCCGATCCGGATCCTGGTGGAGCCCTAACTCAGATGCGGTGCCGCTCGGCCCGCGATGAGCGGCAGATCCAGATAGGTGGCGACACCGGGAGCCGCGGCGCACACCGCGGGTACCGAGTTCACGCAATGCGCGGCGGTGCCGACCACACCGGACTCCGCCTCGTCGCCCGGTTCGCCCTGGAATCCGCGCACCACGACGGTGAAGTCGGGATTGCCCCGCACCGCCATCTCGTAGCGCTGCCCCTCCGGCCCGAAAGTCCATGCGGGATCGAGGTTCTCCTCCCCCATCAGCCAGTTGACCGTGATGCGCACCACCGGTTCGCCGTCGACCTGGGCTTCCCAATGGAACCGGCGGGCGGCGACCTGACCGGGTGCGATATCGCCGATCGGCGAGGCGATCGGCGCGGTGGCCACCGCCACCTCCTGGGACGTGACGACGCGCGGGTCGGCGCGGAAACCGAGCTTGTCGGTGCACATCCGGATCGCCTGGATGAACCCGCCGTCGAGCATCTTCTGCATCGGGCCGCTCATCGCCTTGTCCGGGGTGTCGCCGAAGCCCATCACGTGGCGCAGGACGTCGGGTGCGTCGTAGGTGCGCAGATCGGAAAACTCTTCGGCGCGAACGAAGGTCACTCCGGTGGACAGCGCCGACAGCAGCAGCGGGTACTTCTCGCTGAAGCCGCCGGGCGCGATACCGGTGCCGTGCAGAGTCACCCCACCCTCGAGAGCCGCGGCCCGCAGCGGTGCGGCCTGTTTCTCGCTCGGGTACAGCCAGCCCACCGGGGTGACGACGTTCTTGCCGGATCGCAGCAGTTCGGCCACCTCCTCGGCGTTCGGCAGCAGCGGCGCGTAGATGACCGCGTCGGCGTCGAGCGCCAGGATGTCCTCGACCCGGTTGGTGGCGGCCACTCCCAGCGGAGCGCTGCCGATGAGGTTCCCGATATCGCGACCGTTCTTGGCTTCCGAGTGCACCCACGCGCCGGCGAGCTCGAGATCGGGATGTTCGAGGATGCCCTTGATGGCGGCCACCCCCACTCCGCCGGTGGCCCACTGCACCACGCGCAACGCCATTGTCGCTCCCTTCCGCATGCAAGAACTAGAACACGTTCTACCACCTTTACGGCCGCCGCCCGGCACAATGACCGGTGATGACCAACGCCCTGGACTTCGGTGTACTCGGCCCGTTGCAGGTGACCGTCGACGGCGCAGCGCTGCCGCTGGGGACGCCGAAGCAACGGGCGGTGCTGGCATTGCTGGTCATGAGCCGAAACCGGCCGGTCAGCGGCGATTCCCTGGTCACCGCGGCGTGGGAGCAGTTCCCCCCGCCGGAACCCAAAGCCAGCCTGCACTCCTACATCTCCAATCTGCGCAAGCTCATCTCCGGCACCGGCGCGGACGGGCGCACGGTGCTGGCCAGCGCGGCACCGGGTTACCGGTTGGCGGTCGACGATGCGAACTGCGATATCGGCCGCTTCATCGCAGCCAAGAGCGCCGGGGTACAGGCCGCCGCGGCCGGACAGTTCGAGCAGGCCAGCAGTCACCTGGCCACGGCCCTGGCACAGTGGCGCGGACCGGTGCTCGACGACCTGCGGGATTTCGAGTTCGTCGACCCGTTCGCCACCGCACTCGTCGAAGACAAGGTGGTGGCCCACACCGCCCATGCCGAAGCCGAAATCGCTTGCAACCGTGCCTATACCATCATCGGCAGCCTCGAGTCGCTGGTCATGGAGTTCCCCTACCGCGAGCCGTTGTGGGCGCAGCTGATCACCGCGTACTACCTCAGCGACCGCCAGTCCGATGCGCTGGATGCCTTCCAGCGACTCAAGTCCACCCTGGCCGACGATCTGGGCATCGACCCCGGGCCCACGGTGCGCACGCTGTACGAGCGCATCCTGCGCCAGGAACCCCTCAACGTCCGTCAGGCCGCCCGGACCACGGCCGTGCACAAGATCAACAATCTCGACCTGCGCACCGCCGTGGGTGTGCAGGTCGCCTCGGCACAGCTGCGCACCCGGTCCGGACGGGTCTACCCGCTGCTGGCCGCGGCCACCAGGATCGGCAGACTGCCCGATAACGACATCGTGCTGGACCAGGCCAACGTGAGCCGCCACCACGCCGTCATCATCGACACCGGAACCAGTTTCGTCATCACCGACCTGCGCTCGGCGAACGGCGTCGAGGTGAACGGTCAGCGCATCCGCGGTACGGCCAGCCTCGACGACGGCGACCGCTTCCGGATCTGCGAGCACGAGTTCGCCTTCGAGATCGTCCGTCCCGACTGAGCTTCGGCTGTGAGCGCCACGTCCACCCGTTAGGGTGTTGAGCCTGCGGACGTAGAGGAGCGAGGCAGACATGACCGGGCCGACTTCGCGTGAGGGCACCGATTTCGGCCCGTATCGACTGCGGCGTCTCATCGGCCGCGGCGGGATGGGCGAGGTGTACGAGGCCGAGGATACGGTCAAAGACCGGATCGTCGCCCTGAAACTGTTGCCGGAGGGTGTCTCCCACGATCCGGTGTTCCGCAAGCGCCTGCAGCGCGAGGCGCATTCGGCCGGGCGTCTGCAAGAGCCGCACGTGGTGCCGATCCACGATTACGGCGAGATCGACGGCGTGCTGTACGTCGACATGCGCATGATCAACGGGAACGACCTGCGCAAGCTGCTCAAGGGCTACGGACCGATGACGCCGGCGCGCGCGGTCGCGATCATCCGCCAGGTCGCCTCGGCGCTGGACGCCGCCCATGAGAGCGGCATCATGCATCGCGACGTGAAACCCGAGAACATCCTGATCACCCGGGACGATTTCGCGTACCTGGTGGACTTCGGGATCGCCAACGCCGCCAGCGACGAGAAGCTGACCGAACTGGGTACCGCGGTGGGCACCTACGCCTACATGGCCCCGGAGCGGTTCACCAGTGGCGAGGTCACCTACCGCGCCGACGTGTACGCGCTGACGTGTGTGCTGCACGAATGTCTCACCGGCTCCCAGCCGTTCCCGGGTGACAGCGTCAGCATGGTGATCACGGCCCACTTGATGAATCCCGTCCCGGCGCCCAGCCACACCCGGCCCGGCATCCCCACCGCGTTCGACGCCGTCATCGCCCGCGGGATGGCCAAGAAACCCGAGGACCGGTTCGCCAGCGCGGGAGACCTGGCCGCCGCCGCGACCGACGCACTGAGCTCCCGGGATCAGGATCAAGCGGCCACCATCGTGGCGCGCGGTGAGGCCGCCGTCCGCCCCGGCGTGCCGTACGGCGCGCCCGCCCGGCCGCCCACGCCGCCGCCGTTCGGGGCCACCGCGCCTCCTGGTGCCACGCCACCGCCGGTCCCCCCGCCGCCACCGGGTGCCACGCCGGCGCCGTACGCGGCCACCCCCGCCGGTTTCCACCAGGCCCCGTCGGGCGGGCCGACCTGGAATCAGGGCAGTCCCCCGCCGAAGAAGAAAGCGACGCCGTGGCTGCCGATCGCGGCCGCTGCGGGCGTGTTCGTGCTGGTACTCGCCGCGCTCGGAGTCTTCTGGCTGGTCAAACCCGAGGACACCGCCGCGTCCCCGACCACCAGCACCAGCAAGACCACCGAAGAGCCGACCGAGACCACCGACACGACGGAGACGACGGAACGGACCCGGACCACCGAACCGGACAGCCCGGGCACCCTGGAGAACCGGCTGCTGGGCATGCTGCCCCGCGACTACTCTCCCGGGTCCTGTCAGGTGCTGCACCCGCCGGTGACCGGCGCGCTGGCGACCGTCGACTGCGGACCGGCCTCCTCACCGGGTGGACCGGCCGCGTCGCGATACTCGCTGTTCGCCGATCAAGGTCAGTTGTCGGCCCACTTCGACGACGCCATCAAGGGCGATTCCGAGTTGTTGCAGTGCCCGGGCAGCGGGATCGATTCGCCGACGACATGGCACTACACCGACTCCGCGCAGCGGGCTGAGGGCTCGATCGCCTGCGGCACGTACAACAACGGTCCCGACATCACCTGGACGAAGAACTCCGACCTGCTGATCGGCAATATCCAGGCGCCCGATCTCGCACAGTTGCACCAGTGGTGGCTGGCCTACGGCTAGCCCGCCAAGACGACGCCAAGAATCCATCAAGATCGGCGTTGGACCCTGATGCCGTCCCGGAGCGACCGGGACCGACATCACCAGGAGTCCAGCCCATGTTCAGCACTTTCGCCCGCACCGCACTCGTCACCACGATGTCCGGGTTGGCGCTGGGACTGGCGGCGTTCGCCTCGGCGGGCACCGCGAGCGCGATCACCTCGCAGACCGATACCGCGTTCCTGAGCGAGATCGCCGACGAGGGCATCTCCTACGATTCCGCCTCCGCGGTCATCGGCAATGCGCACCAGGTCTGCTCAGAACTCAAGGCCGGCGCCTCCGGCACCGATATCGGCGGCGACATCCTCGCCCACACCGACCTGACCACCCGGCAGGCCGCCGCCTTCGTGGTCATGTCGATCGATTACTACTGCCCGCAGTACACCGACGCCTTCGCCTGAGAAGTATGTTCGATCCCGACCGCAATGAAGCGAAAGGGATCACCATGCCGAATCGTGTGTTCGTCGTCGGGGTCGGAATGACCAAGTTCGAGAAACCGGGCCGGCGCGAGGGCTGGGATTACCCCCAGATGGCCAACGAGTCGGGCACCAAGGCTCTCGCCGATGCGGGTATCGAGTACACCGAGGTGCAGCAGGGTTACGTCGGCTACTGCTCGGGCGACTCGACCTCGGGTCAGCGCGCGCTCTACGAGCTGGGCATGACGGGCATCCCGATCGTCAACGTCAACAACAACTGTTCCACCGGTTCAACGGCGCTGTACCTTGCGGCGCAGTCGATTCGGGGCGGGTTGGCCGACTGCACGATCGCGCTGGGGTTCGAGAAGATGCAGCCGGGTTCCCTCGGCGGCGGCGCGCAGGACCGCGAATCGCCGCTGGGCCGGCACGTCAAGGCACTGGCCGAGATCGACGAGTTCGCCTTCCCCGTGGCGCCGTGGATGTTCGGCGCGGCCGGGCGTGAACACATGAAGAAGTACGGCACCACCGCCGAGCACTTCGCAAAAATCGGCTACAAGAACCACAAGCATTCGGTGAACAACCCGTACGCGCAGTTTCAGGATGAATACACCCTCGATGACATCCTGGGCTCGAAGATGATCTCGGACCCGTTGACCAAGCTGCAGTGCTCGCCCACCTCCGACGGTTCGGGTGCGGCCATCGTCGTCAGCGAGTCCTTCGTCGACTCGCACGGGCTGGCAGGTCAGGCCGTGGAGATCGTCGGCCAAGCCATGACCACCGACTTCGCCTCGACCTTCGACGGCAGCGCGGCCAACATCATCGGCTACGACATGAATGTGCAAGCGGCACAACAGGTCTATCGCCAATCCGGACTCGGCCCCGCCGACTTCCAGGTGATCGAGCTGCACGACTGCTTCTCGGCCAACGAACTGCTGCTGTACGAAGCGCTGGGCCTGTGCGGTGCGGGCGAGGCCCCGGCGCTGATCGACAACGACGACACCACCTACGGCGGCCGGTGGGTGGTCAACCCGTCCGGCGGCCTGATCTCCAAGGGCCATCCGCTGGGTGCCACCGGGCTGGCGCAGTGCGCCGAGCTGACGTGGCAGCTGCGCGGTACCGCCGACAAGCGGCAGGTGTCCGGGGTGGCAGCCGCGCTGCAGCACAACATCGGTCTCGGTGGCGCGGCCGTGGTGACGGCCTACCAGCGCGCCGAACGCTGACTCCCGCCGAGATCGACAAACGGGCGCGAAGGTCCTGGGACTTTCGCGCCCGTTTGATCAATTGGGCGCAGATCGGTCAGAGGATGATGACCTCGTAGCTGCCGTCGGCGTGCTGGGCCCGGATGGTCTTCTTGTCGTATTTGCCGACGCTGGTGCGCGGCACCTGCGTGATGAACGTCCACCGCTCCGGCAGCCACCACCGAACCACCTTGTCGGCCAGGAACTCCCGCAGCTCGGCGGCATCCGCCGAGGCGCCTTCGTCGAGGACGACGACGGCCAGCGGCCGTTCCTCCCAGCGCTCGTCGGGCACACCCACGACGGCGGCCTCCAAGACGGCCGGGTGGGCGATGAGCAGGTTCTCCAGCTCCACCGACGAGATCCATTCGCCGCCGGATTTGATGACGTCCTTGGCCCGGTCGGTCAACGTGACATAACCGTCCGGGTCGATGAGGCCGACATCTCCGGTACGCAGCCAGCCGCTGTCGAATTTCTCGGCGTCCCGGCCCAGGTAGTAACCGCCGGTGATCCACGGCCCGCGCACCTCCAGCTCACCGATCGCCTTACCGTCATCGGGTAGCCGGTTGCCCGCGTCGTCGACGATGCGGACCTCGACCCCGCACATCGGCCTGCCCTGGGTCGCGCGCATCTGCCAGTGCCGCTCCTCGGAGACGCCGGGCAACGGTTTGGCCACCGTGGCCAGCGGGGAGGTCTCGGTCATCCCCCAGGCCTGCTGGATGTAGACGCCGTACTGCTCCTGGAAGGTCCGCATCAGCGACACGGGCACCGCCGAACCGCCGCAGGCCACCAGCCGCAGCGACGAAACATCGTGCCCCGGAGACCTTTCCAGGCAGTGCATGACATCGTTCCAGATCGTCGGGACCGCCCCGGCCACCGTCGGCCGCCGCGTTTCGATCAGCTCGATGAGCGAGGCCCCATCCAGGAACCGGTCCGGCATGGCCAGGTCGGCTCCGGCCATCAACGCCGCGTAGGGCAGGCCCCAGGAGTTGGCATGGAACATCGGCACGATGGGCAGCACCACGTCGCTGGAGCTGACGTCCAGGGCGTTGGCGGTGCATGCCGTCAGCGCGTGCAGATAGCTCGAACGGTGGCTGTAGACAACACCTTTCGGGTTTCCGGTGGTACCGCTGGTGTAGCACATCGCGGCCGCAGAATTCTCGTCGAGCTCGGGCCAGTCGAACTCTGTGGGCTGGCCGGCCAGCAGTTCGTCGTAGCGCAGCACCGTCGGACCGGACAGCGCGTCGAGGTCGCCGTCGCCGACCACGATCACGGTGTGCACGGTGCTCAGCTGAGGCAGCACCGGGGCCAACAACGGCACCAGTGAGGCGTCGGCGATGATCACCTGGTCCTCGGCCTCGTTGGCGATGAACGCGATCTGTTCGGGCGACAGCCGGATGTTCAGGGTGTGCAGGACCGCGCCCATCGCGGGGGCGGCCAGGTACGCGACGAGGTGTTCGGCGTTGTTCCACTGGAAGGTGGCGACCCGCTCGTCCCCGGTGATCCCGAGCCCGCGCAGCGCGTGCGCCAGTTGGGCGGCCTGTTCGCCGACTTCACGGTAGGTGATGCTGCGGTGGCCGCCCTGCCCGGTGGCGGTGGTGACGACGCGGTCCCCATTGACGCCGCACGCGTGGCGCAGGATCGCAGTGATGGTCAAGGGCCAGTTCTGCATGGTGGAGTACACCGCCGCGATGGTAGCGCCAGCCCGGGTTGCACCTGCAACGAATCACCGCCGGCGGACGATGTAGTTCACAGCAAGTGTTCACCACATCGACAGGGGGCGCGTCATGCGTCCGTATCTCACCGCCGTGCCACTGGCGGTGGCCGCGCTGCTCGGGTGCGCGCCACCGGTACACGCCGACCAATCCGCGCTGGACACCATCGGCGTGCTGGAGTCCGAGGGTTACACCGTCAACGTCGACCGGGTCGGCAGCGCCCCGATCGATCAGTGCGTGGTCACCAGTGTGCGTAACCCGCAAACCGTCACCCGGCTGATCCGGGTGGACAACGGCCGTAACGGCAAACACGACTACGACTATGTCGAGGTGGTGGTCAGCCGGTCCATCTCGGTGTCGCTCGACTGCACCGCAAACCTGCGACATGGGCCATGATGGACGTATGCGAATGAGATGGCTGCTGCCCACGACGGCGGTATGTGCCGCGATCACCCTGTCCACCGGGATCGCCGCCGCCGAAGAAACGGCGCAGGAGACCATCAACCGCCTGCAGTCCGAGGGCTACACCGTGAACATCGACCGGACCGGCACCCTGCCGATGAGTCAGTGCGTGGTCACCAACGTCCGCAATCCGAACACGGTCAAACAGTGGGTGCCCTATGTCGGGCCGGGCACCGATGAACGGGTGCTCGTGCAGCAGACGGTCAGTCAGTCGATCTCGGTGTCGCTGGACTGCAACCGGTCGATCAACGGCACGCGTTAGACGCCGACCGGCTCGAGTTCGCGCTCGTCGGCGAAGGCGATGGCCTCGAACGGCGAGTACATCGGCGGCGGCGTCACGCGGAACGCGGTGATCTCGCCTTCCACGTCGGTGACGTAAAGCCGGTCACCCTGGTCACTCAGGGCCACCGCCGTGGGGCGGGACCCGACCGTGATGGTCTCCAACACGTCGTTGGTGACGGTGCACAGCACCGCAACCTGGTCGTAGTCGACGACATAGGCACGCGAACCGTCCGCAGACATCGCCATCTGGATCGGCAGCGAGCCGGCCGCGATGGTGCGGTTGACGGTGAAACCGGCGAGATCGACGACGACGATCGCGCCCAGGTCGGTGATATCCGAGGTCAGCACGTACGCAGCGGTCTTGGTGACGGCGAGGTCGCGGATCGGCGCACCCAGCGACAGGGCCTTGCGCACGCGAGCGGTCTCGGTGTCGATCATCAGCAGACGGCTGCCCGAGATCGTGGTGACGGCCGCGTACAGGGTGCGTCCGGACGGGGCGATCCGGAGCCCGTCGATCGAGGCGCCGACGCCCGCGGGGATGTCGATGGTGCCGACCCGCTCGGCCGTGGTGTCGATGACAGCGATATCGACATGGTCGTCACCGGTGCGCGCCACGTAGGCGCGCTTGCCATCGGGGCTCACCTCGATCGCGGTCGCGGTGAATGCGAGCGGATAGGTGGCGAGGACCGTGTTGGCGCGGGTGTCGACGACCACCACGCTGTCCACCTCCGCGGTGCTGGTGAGCACGTACGCGCGGTCGTCGGCAAGTGCGACGGCGGTGGGCTCGCCCAGCACAGGCACCTGGCCCGGGCCCGTGACAGTGTCCGGGCGGACCACGGTGACGGAGTCGTCGCTGTGGTTGGCAGCCACGATCGTCGTGGAATTGGCAGCCACGTCGGCGATGACACCACGTCCGATCAGCACCGATCCCGCGAACGCCGTCCGCGATTCGGTCAGCGCAGCATCATTCGCGCGCACAAAAACACTTGCCATTTCCTCGACACCTCCGCCGGTATGTCGGCACCGGCACTAGATTCAGTCGCCATGCGCCGTGGTTGGCGCGTTCGTCCTTGATTCTAGCGACGAAAAACGGGTCGACAGCGGGCTCGAACGGGACCGGTGGACGATCTGCCGTCAACCTCTCAGACACTTATTAGAAAACTTTTCGTTATGCAGTTGTGACCTTTGTTCAGCAATTCGAGGCGGGCCGTCTAGCACCGAAGATGCGGAGCCAGCAATTGCCAGCCAGACGCCCCGAACAACCCGCGACCACCGGCGACCGCAACGCGGGAACCGGAAATGAGCGGCATATCACACCCGACACATCAGCAAATCCGCCGCCCCGACGCCCGGTATCCGCGGCACCAACCGCGGCGCCATGACCGGAATTCCGTCGATTTGACGTTGCTGTCAAATTAGCTACGGGGTCGTCCCGCGCTCAGGGCAGCAGCACGTACGAAAGGCCCTTCTGGGCTTTTACGTCGCGCGCCGACCAGGTGCCGGGGCCCATGCCGGGCCCACCCATCTCGGTGAGCCGCAGATACGTGCCATCGGCGCGTTTGGACACCGTGTCCACCCACGCCACATGTCCGGCCGCAGGCGCATCGAGCACACCGGGCGGAATGACGACGATCGCACGCGACTGCGGATCGCCGGCCACCGACCAACCCGAGGACCTGGCCGCACTCGCGAGATCCTTCGGCGCACCACCGATCGCCGGATAGAACTGCTTTCCGGAGACGAAATACCATTTCTCGAACGCGGCCCACATATCGGTGCCATCGCGGCCCGGATTGTTCTGCGCCTTACGGCCGACGGCGCGTCCCGCGGTCAGCCGCATCGATTCGGTCTCACAGGGCGGTACCACCGGATCATTGGAGCCGGTGTCCAGCATCGCGTCGGTGACATAACCGCCACTTTGCAGCCTGTTCCACAGATCGGTGCTCAAGTGATAGGGACCGCCGCTGAACACCACGCCACGGGCATAGCACGTGATGACCACCTTCGAGTGATCGGCGATGCTGCCGATCTTCTGGCTGGTCGCCGACGGCGCCGAGCGGACCGCCAGGTCAAAACTGCCCGTGTTGACCGTGACCGTGCGCCCACCGGCGGCCGCTTCCGATTGCGGCACCGCCCCCGCCTCGCCGCCTCCCGAGACGAGGGAAGCAAGTGAGAATGCCACGAATGCGATTGCCCACGTACTCACCCTGGTCGAACTCACCCGCAACCCTTTCGGAATACCAATTCGCAGAATCATAATTCCCGAATTGGCTATTTGCTAGAACCGAAAGAATTCTTTGCCGACCCGTGATGTCCGGCCGGCACCGGGGCACCCGGCCCTCAATGCCATTGATAGCGCGTCTTGGGACGTCCGGCCTTCCCGTAGTCGGTGCCACGCGCGACGGTCCCGTCGTCGGCGAGCCGCTCCAGGTACCGCCACGCCGTCACCCTCGACACCCCGACCCGCTCGGCCACCTCATCGGCGGTCAGGCCGTTCGGACTGTCCCGCACCACCCGGGCGATCTCGTCGGTGGTGTGCGGCGCCGCTCCCTTCGGCGAGACGGCCTTGTCGGTGGCGACCCGCAGTTCGGCGAAGGCCCGGTCCACTTCGGCCTGGCTGGCGGCTTCGGTGCCGGCGGGCAACGCACTGCGGTAGCGCCGATAGCGCTCCAGCCGGTCCCGGAACGCCGCGAAGGTGAACGGTTTGAGCAAATACGCCAGTGCCCCGTGCGCGACGGCGGCCCGCACCATCTCCAGGTCTCGCTCCGAGGTGATCGCGATGATGTCGGGCGCGGGCGCCAATCCCGACAGCGCCGACGCGAGCGCGATCCCGCTGGCATCGGGTAACCCCAGATCGAGCAGCACCAGATCGACGGGAGGCTGCGCTTCCGCCGCGGCCCGCATCGCATCGCGCGCGGTGTGCGCCACCGCGACCACCGAAAACCCATCGAGGCGGCCGAGATAGGTGAGGTGGGCCTCGGCGATCAGTGGCTCGTCCTCGACGATCAACACCCGGATCATCGGCGCACTCTGCTCTTCGCGCACGCGCTCATCGCGGCACCGTCACGGTGACCACCGACCCGTAGGTCACCTCCGCGGCGATCGTCCCACCGTGCCGGTTGACCACCTGCGCGATCAGCGCCAAGCCCAGACCATGGCCCGCCGCATCACTTTTCGTCGAATAGCCACGGCGCATCGCCCGCTCGAACGTCTGCGGATCCATTCCCGGCCCACTGTCGGCCACTCGAATCGTCAACGCCTCGTCGTCCTGGTTCACCGTCACTTCGACCCACGGCTCATCGCGGTCACACGCGTCGAGCGCGTTGTCGATCAGATTACCCAGCACCGTGACGATCTCCTGCCCGGTCAGCGGGATATCCGAGGGTAGTTGGGTGTCCTCGGTGACGGTCAGCGCGATGCCCCGTTCGTCGGCCTGAGCGGTCTTGCCCAGCAGCAGCGCCACCAGGGCCGGTTCGTTCAGGGACTGCGACAATCTGTCGACCAGGTGCTGGGACAGTTCGAGTTCTCGGGTCGCGACGGCGACCGCCTCCTCGGGGCGGCCCATCTCCACCATAGTGATGACGGTGTGCAGTTTGTTCGCCTGTTCGTGGGCCTGGGCACGCAGGGAATCGGTGAGCACCTGCAGCGCACTGAGTTCGCCCAAGGCGCCCTGCAACTCGGTGCGGTCGCGGATGGTGACGACCTCGGCGGCGCCCACGCCCCGGTCGCCACGCCCCCGGCCGCCGGATGCCCCGGACACCAGCGCCCGGTTCACCACCAGCACCCGATCCTCGGTCACCTGCAACTCGTCCCGGACGCCCGGATCGTGGCTGCGCAGGAACTCCGGGAGGTCCGCACGGGTCACGGGCCCCTCCGGCAGGCCCAGCAGCCTGCGCGCCTCATCGTTGACCAGGGCCACGCCGCGACCGTCCAGCACGATCAAGCCTTCGGACACCGAATGCAGCACGGCGTCATGGTGGTCGTACATCACCCGCAGCTCGTCGGGCCGCAACCCGTGTGTCTGTCGCAGCAGACGTCGCCGGATGGCCCAGGCACCGAGCAGCGAAATCCCCAACGCCGCAGCGGTGACCGCGACGATGATCGGGATCTGCGCCTGCCAGCGCTGCGCCAGCGTCTGCCGGGTGATGCCCGCCGACACCATGCCGACGATGCGGCCGTCGGGCGCCCGCACCGGGGCGACCGCCCGGATGGACGGACCCAGGGTGCCGGTGTAGACCTCGGTGAACGTCTCACCGCGCAACGCCGGTTCGAGAGTGCCCAGGTAGTGCCCGCCGATCTGGGTGGGGTCGGTATGGGTGAACCGGATTCCGTCCGGCGTCATGATGGTGATGAACGCGATGCCGGTGGCGGTGCGCACGGCCTCGGTCGTCGGCTGCAATATCTTTGTCGCCGAGCCCGATTCGATCGCCGCCGCGGTCGACGGGGAATCCGCCAGTGAGGTCGCGATGCCCAGCACCTGCTGACGGGCGGCGGCGTCGCCGTCCCGGCGGGCGTCCAGCAGGGCCAGGCCGCTGCCCGCCAGCACCACGACGACGACCACGAGGATCTGCAGGGCGATCGCCTGACCTGCCAGGGACCACTGTGATGCGGCCGGCCACCACCTGCGCACCGCCACCCCCAGCTGAACGAAATGAACTAAAACGTGACCCGGGTCACTTACTCGTCGACCATCCTTACATGACTTCTCATCAGGACACCCCTACCAAAAAGCGGGACCGCACCCACTGGCTCTATATCGCCGTCATCGCCGCCGTCGTGATCGGTGTCGGTGTCGGCCTCCTCGCCCCCTCCATCGGCAAGGACGTCGGTGTCCTCGGCACCATGTTCGTCAACCTGATCAAGATGATGATCGCGCCGGTCATCTTCTGCACCATCGTGCTGGGCATCGGCTCTGTCCGCAAAGCCGCCACCGTCGGGCGCGTCGGCGGGCTGGCCTTCGTCTACTTCTTGATCATGTCGACCGTCGCGCTCGGCATCGGGTTGGTCGTCGGCAACCTGCTCAAGCCGGGCTCAGGGATGCACCTGTCCGAGAAGACCGCGGGCCAGGGCGCCGCCCTGGCCGAGAAGGCACATCAGGCCGGCGGCCTGATGGACTTCGTCACCCATATCATCCCGAACACCCTGCTGTCCTCACTGACCGAGGGAAATGTGTTGCAGGCGTTGTTCGTTGCGCTTCTCGTCGGATTCGCGCTGCAGGCCATGGGGACCGCCGGCGAGCCCATCCTGCGCGGTATCGAGCATCTGCAGAAGCTGGTGTTCAAGGTGCTCACCATGATCTTGTGGCTGGCCCCGATCGGCGCGTTCGGTGCCATCGCCAACGTCGTCGGACAGACCGGCTGGAGTGCGGTCACCCAACTGCTGGCCCTGATGCTCGGCTTCTACCTCACCTGCATCGTGTTCGTGTTCGGTGTCCTGGGCGTGCTGCTGCGCGCGGTATCCGGCGTGTCGATCTTCAAGCTGGTGCGCTACCTGGCCCGCGAATACCTGCTCATCTTCTCCACCTCATCCTCGGAGTCGGCGCTGCCCCGGCTGATCGCCAAGATGGAACACCTGGGCGTGGACCGCAGCACCGTCGGCGTGGTGGTCCCCACCGGGTACTCGTTCAACCTGGACGGCACGGCGATCTACCTGACCATGGCATCGCTGTTCATCGCCGACGCCATGGGCCATCCGCTGTCCCTCGGTGAACAGCTGTCGCTGCTGGTGTTCATGATCGTCGCCTCCAAGGGCGCCGCCGGGGTCAGTGGCGCCGGAATGGCCACCCTGGCCGGCGGTCTGCAGAGCCACCGCCCGGACCTGCTCGACGGCGTGGGCCTGATCGTCGGGATCGACCGCTTCATGTCCGAGGCGCGTGCGGTGACCAACTTCTCCGGCAACGCGGTGGCCACCGTCCTGGTCGGCTCGTGGACCAAGACGATCGACCGGGCCAGGGTCGACGCCGTGCTGAGCGGCCAGGCACCGTTCGACGAACTGACCATGGTCGACGAAGCACGCGCCGAAGAGCCGGCATCGGAGCGCACTCCGGTACCGGTGTAGGGCGCGCACGGGAACCCGGCCGGAGCTGCTCCGGCCGGGTTTTCGTTGTCGTTGAACCGTTTCCACATCGGGGCCGTGTTCTCGGTATGCGTACGATCTTCTTCGCCCCACTCGCCGCCGTCGTGGCGCTCGCCACCGCGGCGCCGGCTTCCGCCGAATCCGCGGTGTCCACCATCGGGCTACTGGAATCTCAGGGCTATCACGTCAACATCGACCGGGTCGGCAGCGCCCCGCTGGATCAATGCGTGGTGACCAGTGTCCGAAATCCGCAAGAACAAACGAGACTCATCCAGGTGGACAGCCACGGCGACCGCGACATCGTCGTCCCGGTGGTGGTCCGGCGCACAATCACGGTGTCGCTGGACTGCTCGAGATAGCGAAGCCCGACGGGACCATCAACGGTTCGACATCAACGGTTCAACGATGTGGGACCATCTGCACATGAACCCGCAGGATGATCCCGAGGCCCGGATCCGGGCCCTCGAGCAGCCGCTCAGCGATGTGGCCAGGGCTTCCGAACTGGGCACCGACCAGCAGTACAGCGCCTACGGCTACACCCCACCTCCGCCGCCCACTGCACAATGGCAGTATCCCGGCGGGTATCAGTCCGGGTTTCCCACTGCGCCACCACGTTCCGGGTTGCGTCCATGGATGTTGATCGTGCCGGTCATGATCGGCTTCCTCGTCCTGGCCGGGGGCATCGTCACATGGGTGCTGCTCCAGAACACCGCGGTGACCCGAACCTCTCCTGGGATCTCCGGTGGCGGCGGCCTGATCACCAGCGCTGCACCCAGCCAGCGGTCGACGGCGAACCAGGCCCCCACCGCGGTGCCGACCGCCGCGCCGTCGCAGACGCTGCCCCAGCCAGGTAGCACGGTGAGCGTCTCCGGCATCGGCGCCGTCAAGACCATCGCCTGCAATGACAACGTGGTGGTGGTCAGCGGCGCGAACAACCGGATCACCATCACCGGGCACTGCACCAGCCTGACGGTGTCCGGCTTCGAGAACAACGTCACCGTGGACACGGCGGACGCCATCACGGCCAGCGGGTTCAACAACCATGTGGCGTTCCACTCCGGCTCACCGGCGGTCAACCAGTCCGGCGAGGGAAATCTCATCGAGCAGAGCTAGTCTGCCGGTATCACCTTGAGCTGCAACGCCGCCGCGGTGGCCGGGCCGACGACCCCGTCGACCGCCAGGCCCGCGGTGCGGCGCTGGAACTCACGCACCGCGGCCTCGGTCTGCGGACCGTAGTCGCCGTCCACCACCAAACCCCCGGCGTAGGACGCGTAGGCGTACTTCAGGCGGCGCTGCAATTCGGATACCTGCGGACCCCGCACACCGCGATACAGCAGGATCCCGGTGTACTCGCCCACCGGAACGGGCGGGCGCGGGGTCGACGCCGGGTCGGCGATCACACCGATACGCGCGGCGATATCACTGCGCAACAACGTCATGTCGATCGCACCCGGGTCCCATTTGCCCTGCGCATAGCCCGCGTACTCCTTGTGCCCGATGGTGCGGGCAGAGGTCTGGGCCAGCCGCCGGTTGATCGCCGCACAACAGCGGACCAGCGCGAAATACTGGGCATCGGGCCAGTTCTGACGATGAGGGGCAAGCGGACCGGTACCGGTGTTGGCGCATTCGATGCCGATCAGGTGCCAATTGCCCATGTTCGCCGGCACCCACGGATACATCCCCGCACCTGCATGCCACGCGACCCCGAGCGCCACGACGGTCACCGTGCCGTCCCGCGCAATGTGCAACTGCGACAACGGCCCTGCCAGATCGGGGCGGCCGTGGGCGATCGACGCCGCGGTGGCGGTATCGGATCCCGTGTGGTGCACCATGACACCACGGATGTCCTTGAAATCACCGTGCCCGCGGTCCCGCCAGCCCGGGTACTCGACGACATCGAGCCCCTCGGCCCTGAGCACATCGGCCAGCCAGACCGGATCGCCGGTGCACGGTCGTCTAGACGGCACCGCCCTTGCCTCCCCGCCCCACGGAATCGTGGTCTACCTGCGATCTCCAGCCGTTCTCCACACAACCTCCAAGTACCGGCGACCCCGTGGCGACAGGATGTGTGTGTCAGCCAACCTACCTCCGGCCATACCAACCGGCCCACCCACACAAGGAGTCTCGCCATGAAGCACACCGTCAACAGCATCGTCTCGGCCACCGCCGCGGTCACCATTCCCCTCGGCGCCGCGATGGCCATCGGCGCGCTGACGGCGCCCGATGCGTCGGCGGCAGGTGAGTCCGCGGTAGTCACCGTCGGTCTTCTGCAGGCGCAGGGGTTCGACGTGAAAATCGATCGGGTGGGTTCGGCACCACTGGATCAGTGCACGGTCACCAACGTCCGCAATCCGCAGGAGCGCACCGAACTCGTGCGGGTCGGCGACCGCGGCGACCGCGATTTCATCCCGGTCGTCGTCAGGCGCACGGTGACGGTCTCACTGGACTGCTCACGCTGACTCGCCGCTGCCGAATGGTTCTGCGGCGGAACACCTCACGAGACGGTGCCAAACAGCATCTACCGGCCCGCTCGCAGTGCGAACGGACCGGTAGATGCTCGATCGAGAATTCCGCGTCGGCCACGTCGGCCGACCGGCGATGGGGTCAGCCCCCGAAGGCCTTACCAATCCTGTTCACGATGTTGGTGACGCCCTTGCCGACCTGCTTCTGCAGATTCGTGCCACCCTTACCGAGCTGGTTCTGCAGATTCGTGCCGCCCTTACCGAGCTGGTTCTGCAGATTCGTCCCGCCCTTACCGAGCTGGTTCTGCAGATTCGTCCCGGCCTTACCCAGCTGGTCACCCACGTTGCTGCCAGCCTTGCCCAGCTCGCTACCCAGCTTCCCGAGATTGTTCCCGAGCTGCGTGATGACGTTCTGCTGCGAGTCGGCCGCGGCCACGCCCGCCGAAGCAGTGGCAACGCCCATCGCGACCGCAAGCCCACCGGTGCTCACGACCGCGGCCGTGGCAACTCGTTGCAGCATCCCCTGACGTCGATCCATGATCGTCCTCCCTCTAGCAAACGCCTTTGTTGGCTTACAAAAATTAGCACAGGGGTTGCTGACGGAGCCATAGTCACAACCGTCTTACAGCAAACTATTGTATTAACCCTTCCGTAAATTGTTTTGCCCTGCGCCGTGGTCGTGGAGTACCCAATAGCCTCGTAAGCAAACCCGGAATTTATCGGTCCGGCGCATCGCCGGAAGGCGCCGACTTCGCTAAACCTGCACGCAGATGCCACCTTTGAGATGTTCGTCATAGCGCCCCAGCGCTACCGAGCAAACCAGGTATTGGTGGGACAAATGAGGAGATCCTGCATTTTTGTCCCCACCGGTTCGAAACTGGCACCGCAATTGCAGGCACCGGAATGAGCACGCCAAACCTTCCGCGCGCGAGTTTGCTGGCGAGGGTCGCCGGCAAAGTCATATCGATATCGGGGTTGCCGGGTTGGTGGCGTCACACCCATGACCGAACGGCTCCGGGACACAGCGCACCCGCCGGACCGAGCCCGCGGACCGACCTACGCCGGCAGCGCCTCACTCATCGTTGCTGATTGAGCCAGACCTTGGTTCCGCCCAAGGGCGCCCAGGTCATCGAACCGTTCTGGAACATGATCTTCTTGCCGCCGAACACCCACGCCTCATCCGAGGTCGCGAGGCCCAGTTGCGGCACCCATGCCTTGGCGAATTCCTTACTACCCCAGTGCGCCCCGGTTTGGGGCGAGTACCACACGCGCACCGGAGTGCTGCCGGTGAAGTCCTGATAACCGTTCGCGAATGCCGTCAGCGGGACGACTCGCCTCGCTCGGGCCACATCCCCGACGGGCGACGGAGACCAGACGAACTGGCCGGGCGTCAGTTCCCACAACATGGCCGCCGTGCGCAGCTGCGCCCACACCGTCGACGTCGCGGCGAACACCGGACTGAGCACGTCACCCAGCGCGGGGTCGGTGACGGTCGCGAACCGCTGATAGACAGCACTCGTACCGGGCGGGGATTGAACGACTCGTTGCGCCTTCTTGGCGGTCCAGTTGGTCTGGTAGACCCCGAAGCGGTCCTCTTCCATCGCGCTCGAACTGTTGAGATCGCGCGTCGTGTAGAGCATCAACGGCCCCCCGAACGGCAGTTCGCGCCAACTGCTGATCATGTTGGATATCAGAGCCGCTTGCGCGTCCTCCGAGACGCGGTTGGTGGGTGCGCCGAATTCGGTCACCCAGATGCTCTTCGCCCTTTCATTGTTGGCCAACATGAGCAGACGAAGCCGCACCAACTGTTCGACCGGCGAATCGCTCTGGTACATCCCCTCGGAGAACTTCATGGTGTAGCTATAGGGATGGTAGGACAACGCGTCGAAATACGGGCCGGCTCCGGCCGCATACATTTTCGTCAAAAATGTCACCGGGTTGATGGTCCACGTGCTCCACGATTTACCGGAGCCGAGCACGCCACCGAGTACCGTCACCGAAGGATCGACGGCCTTTATCTTCGGGTACGCCGCTTTCAGAAGATCGGTGTAACCGCTCGGATCCGGTACGGGCCGATACCCGAAAATTCCATTGGGCTCGTTCCATATTTCGTACGCCGCGATCTTGCCTTTGTAGCGCGCCGCCACGGCAGCGGTGAAATTCCCGTACACATCCGGCGATGCGGGCCGCCCGTTGGGCGGTATCGAACCGGGAGCCGCCGCCCAGAGCGGGCTGGAGGTGATGGCGCAGATGATCGATATGTTCGCCGCGGCCGCTGCGGCGACGACACGGTCGGCACGCGACCAGTCGTAGACGCCCTTCTTCGTCTCGACATTCGCCCACGGAATACCGATTCGCACGGCGTGAATGTTGTTCGCGACCCACCGTTGCACGGTCTGCGCAACTTGGTCCTCGTTATAGAAAAAGAACTGCGAGTCGGCGAACCCCAAGGTTGACGACGAGGCCGCCAATGGCGTCACCTGTCCGAATTCCATGGGTCGATGCCGTTGCGATGTCGGTACCACGAAGAGCACCGCAAGCGTCACCAGCGAAACAATGACCGAAGCAGCGACCCGAGAATATTTACGGGCGGGGTAATTCATCCTCCGGCGCACGCATACCCAATCTCTCCGGTCCCCTGTCTACCCAAACGATATTGTGGCGTATCGGCCCTTTTCGACACGCGCAATTCAATTCGGCGTGTCGGACGATCGACCGACGCGCCGGGGCCGTGTGGTTCGGATCAGTCGCCCGCCTGGGGTTCCGCCTTCTCGACCGCTGCCCCCTTCTGCCAGGGCCAGCGCCCGGTGATCTCGACTTCCAGCGAGAAGCTCAAGAAGGTCCGGATGACCACGATGCCCGCGAGCACCACCACGCTCTGCCACGTGGGCGTGATGGCGACCGTCCGGATGATGTCTGCGGCGACGAGGAACTCCAGGCCGAGCAGAATCGAACGCCCAAGCTGTTCCCGGAAGAACCGATAAGGATCACTTGCCTTGTCCCGCATGCGGCCGACGGTGGCGCCCAGCGCCAGCACCGCCCCGACCGCGATCACCGCGACACCGATGCCGTCGATCACCTTGCCGACCGTCTCGACGACTTCAAAGAAACCCATGACTGAACGGTAGGACCCGACCCGGGGTTTTCAGCCCCTGGCGACCACGACACGCTGGCAATTCACCGTCGAATACCGGTGAGCCCGCCCGCAAACTCCCTTGCCGACGATTCGGTGCCGTGTACCGACCAACGAGCATGTTTGCGCGCCCGAACTGGACATCTCAGCAAACTCCCGCGATAGTGAACGCATGTCGAACCCGAAAGCCCGGTCATTGTCTGGTCGCGTCATGGCCGCCGCGGTCGGTATCACGATCGCCGCCGCACCGGTCGCGGTCGCGCCGGCACATGCCGACGGCGCCGATGACGCGATCCTGGCCGCACTGAGTGCCGCGGGGTTTTCGATCGGCAATCCCGCGGTGGTCAAACAGGTGTCCCGGACCATCTGCCCGTCGTTGAAGGACGGCGCCAAGACGATGACCTGGTTGGTCACGGGTGCGACGATGCAGGGCATCCCCCAACTCGTGGCCACGAAGCTCGTCGGCCTGACGGTGAAGACGAGATGCCCGCAGATGGTCAAGTCTGTCCTGACCTGACGAGTCCCGGCCCGATTGCGAGAATGGCCCCATGGCCGCCGACTCGCCCGATTTTCCGCACCACGCCGCGCAGCGGGGACGGGTGGAGCCGGCACCGAGGCGGGTGCGCGGCTACTGCGCCGGTGAGCTGATCTTCGACACCACCGCAGCCCGCTACGTGTGGGAGCTGCCGTACTACCCGCAGTACTACATTCCCCTCGACGATGTGCGGCGGGAGCACTTGGTCGACGAACTCCACCCGCAACGCAGCCAGTTCGGGGCCTCCCGGTCGTACGCGATCAGTGCCGGCGAGGTCACCGTGCCGTCGGCGGCACGTGTCTATGACCCCGAGGGCGACGGGCTCGTCCCCGGTCTGGTGCGCTTCGAATGGTCCAGTCTGGAGTGGTTCGAGGAGGACGAACGGATCCTGGGGCATCCGCGAAATCCGTACACCCGCGTCGATGCGCTCCGCTCCCACCGACACGTGGTGGTCGAGCTCGGTGGGACGGTGCTCGCCGACACGCACTGCCCGGTTCTGCTGTTCGAAACCGGTTTACCCACGAGGTATTACATCGACCGGACCGACGTGCGTTTCGAGCACCTGGCAGCCAGCCAGACCCAGACGTTGTGCCCGTACAAGGGCACCACGACCGGCTACTGGTCCGTACACGCGGGCGGAGCCACCCACGCCGACCTGGCCTGGGCGTACGACTATCCGCTGGCCGCGGTGGCGCCGATCGCCGGGCTGGTGGCCTTCTACAACGAGAAGGTCGACATCATCGTCGACGGTGCGCGACTGCCCCGGCCGAAGACGCATTTCAGTTAGGCCCACCGGTCCCGGGAACGGCCCCATGTCGGCCGTGTACCAACCGAACTCACACGGTGGCCAGGGAATCCCAGAATTCGGTGAGCGCCGCCGCGCCACGCACCGGGTCCTGCACCATCCACCAGTGCCCCAGCCCTTCGAGCACCTCGGTGCGCGCACCCGCGCGCTCGGCGGCGCGGCGCCGGATCTCCTCCGATCCGGTGTAGTGGTCCTCGGTGGCGAGCAGGCACAGCCCGGGACGGACCGCCGCGTTTCCGAGTCGCCGGCCTTCCTCGGCCAAGACGTCGCCCGCCACCGAGCGGTACAGCCCGAGGATGGCCGCCCCCATCTCCGGTCCGAGACCCACGGCGATCCTGGCGGCGACGTCGTCGGTGATTCCGAGCGCTGTCAGCCGCCCGGCCCTGTCCTGCACGCTCCCGCCGATCAGGGCCTCGACGAATTGTTCACCGGCGCCGGGGGTCTGCCAGATCTGGGCAGCCTCATGCCAGACGTACTCCGGGTCGAAGACCCCGATGATGTCGGTGGCCCAGCTGCGCACCAGCTCCGGTCGGAGCATCATCGCGTTCACCACGTGGTTGCCACCCCAGTCGTGGCCGACCAGGTCGATCGGACCGTCGATCCGAGCCAGTTCGCCGACCAGCCAGTCGCGGTAGTCCAGATAGGTGCCCGCCCAGCCGTGCGGCACCGGCGCACCGAATCCGGGCGGCGACAACCGGATCACGTCATCGCGGCCGAGCGCCTCGACGAGCGGGTCCCAGAGCGCGTCGGTCTCCGGATTGCCATGCACCAAAACCACCGTCATGCAATCATCCTGACATGGCCGGCACCAACGCCCACTTCTACCGCACCGCGGAGGGGACCGGGCTACCCCATGATCCTTTCAACGCCATCGTCGGCCCGCGTCCGATCGGCTGGATCTCCAGCCACAGCCGAGACGGCGTGCGAAACCTGGCCCCGTACAGCTTTTTCAACGGATTCAACTACCATCCGCCGATCATCGGATTCTCCTCGATCGGATGGAAGGACACCGTCGCCAATATCGAAGCCACCGGCAACTTCGTCTGGAATCTCGCCACCCGCGATCTGGCCGAGCGAATGAACCGGACCGCCGCCACCCTGCCCGCCCATCAAGACGAGTTCGAGACCAGCGGGCTGACTCCCGTTCCGGCGACCATCGTCAGCTCCGCGATGGTGCTGGAAAGCCCGGTGAACTTCGAATGTGAACTGACGCAACTGATTCAGCTCACCACCGCCGCCGGCGGGGCGCTGGACACCTGGCTGGTCCTCGGTGAGGTCGTCGCCGTGCACATCGAATCCGACCACCTTGTCGACGGGATATACGACACCGCCGGACCTCGTCCGATCCTGCGCAGCGGCGGGCCCGCCAACTACTTCGAGATCGGCCCGGAGGCTCTCTTCGCCATGCCCCGGCCCTCCTGAGGACTCATCTCAGCGTGGCGGGTCACCGTGCCAGGTGAAACTGTTCACGTACTTGCCGATATCCATGGCGAGTTGCAGATTCGCCCCGGACGGGTGCCCGATCCCGAATGACGGACTGAACTCGTGATACGGCCCGACCGCCGAAGCCACCAGGGCCACCTCGTTTTTCACCGCAACCATCACCATGATGCGCAGCCTGGTGTAGCTGCCGGAGGAGTCTTGCGGGTACTCGTCGGCGAAGACTCCGTATCCCGGCTGGTAACCGATTGCCGCATTGGGGATCTCGTAGTCCACGGTGGCGTCGGGATAGCTGCGGGCGATCAGGTCCTCGACGATGGCACGCGGCGTACGCCCCGCCGCCGGCTCACCGAAGAGTTCCACGGTGCCGGTGTCGCCGGCGATGAAGTCCAGCGTCACCCCGTCCGGATCGAGGGTGGCCCGGTAGGCGGTGCCCGGCCCGGGGTAGGAGACCGAGAACGACCCGTCGGCGGCGGTGAATCGGGGGTTGGTGGCCACGGGTGTGCCCATCGGCGGTCGCCCGCAGTCCGGCGGGCACTTGTAGTTCGGAACCGCGGGCGTGATCACCGCAGACACCGCCGCGACCACCACCGCCGAGATGACGACACCTACCCCGACCGGTAGCAGCACCCGGGTATCGCCCGCCGGCTGCTCGCCGAGATCACCTGCCCCGGAGTGGATCGCGACGCGGGCGGCCAGCAATGCCACTACCGTGAGCACCAGATGCACTCCCACGTGCACGCTCTGCGCCAGTGGGGCGACTTCGGCCACACCCAACACACCGTAGAGAATCAGCGCCACGCTCACGCCGACGATCACCGCCACCACGCGCCGGCGGCGGGCACCGAGTGCCACCCCCACCATGCCACCGACTGCGGCGGCCATCAGCGGCACCGCAATGCCCTGGATGCCTGCCTCGACGAGAAGTGCGAGCACGGAGCGTTCGGAGGTGGACACCCCGGTCTCCAGCTGCGGGCTGAGCCGGGTCAGTGTCGCCGCCGCAGTGAACGCCGTCGCCCCCAGCGCGCCGAACACGTAGCCGTCCAAGGGATCCCGTATCAATCCGGGCACCAGGCGTGCGGCGAAGGCGGGCAACAACATGAGAACCGCCCCGCCGACCGGAATCGACAGACCCTCCAGCATGGTGTGCCCGAAAGTGACCCCGGATCCCAGGGCGACGTCGTAGGCCTGCGCCACGATCTCCCCCGCGACCAGCGCCCATCCCAGGCCCAGCAGCGCCGCGAACAAAGCCGTCGCCACCAGGCCACGTCCCGACCTGCCGCAGGTACGCAGATACATCACGAACACCAAGGGGAATCCGGCTGCGGCCGTGCCGATCATCGGCGCCTGCCAGCGCAGGACCGCGCATACCGCCAGCGCGACGGCCACGCCCGCCAGCGCGAGGCGGAACTGGGTGCGCCGCTCACGTGGCAGATACGGGAAGAGGGTGGTTGTCAGCGAGGGCCACAGCACCCGTTGATCTGGGCCGGCTGCGAATGCGGTCATCGCCGCGCGGCGCCGGTCTGTAGGGCCAGAAGATCGCGGACCAGACTGTCGACGTTCGGGCTGCCGAGTCCGGTCACCAGGTCATAGCCCGGACTCGAGACGTCGACTGCGTTCGCCCCCAGACGGACATCGCGGAAACCGGGCAGCCGTGCGCCCGAAGCGACCTGGTACAGCAACGGATTGAGGTCACCACCCAACGTCCGCCCGCCGTGCGCGTGCAGATACTGGTTCATCAACACCGTCAACGCTGCCCAGATGGGTGCGGCCTGCGACGTTCCCGCACCGATTCTCGACTGCCCGTCGAACACGATGCGCACGCCGGTGAACGGGTCGGCCACCGCCGCCACATCCGGCACCAACCGCTGGGTGGTGTCCCGCCCTGTCCCGACACTGCTCTGAAATGCGGGGCGGGAGTACAGCTTCGAGACACCGCCGCTGCCACCCAGTGACATCGCCACATCTACCCAGGCCTGTTCGGAAAGCCACCGGCCCTGCTCGTCGGTGGTCAGCGTGGTGCCTCCGACCGACGTGACCTCGGGCATCGAGGCCACCGCGTCGAGACCGATATCGTCGGGCCCCGGGGGCGAGGACCAGTCCGGTCCGCCTTTGCATTCCAGGCCGCCGTTGTCCCCGCTCGCGTCGAACACCGTGGTGCCGTGCTTCTGCGCCGCCGCCAGCGCCGCACGGACCGGGGTGAGGTCGGCGGTGCCGTGCAACCGGTCGCAACCCCAACCGATCGACAGGCTCCACACCGCTCCGGGAAATTGGCGATCCGTGGTCTCGAACAGCTGCGCGACCTTCTGATAGCCGCCGTCGCCCTCGACGGTGGGGTACGCGTTCACGACGACCAGTTGGGCATCGGGCGCAATGGCGTGCGCCACTTGAAGATCCATCACCGTCTCGCCGGTGGACGGGCCCGGTTGGCCGCCGACGAGCACCGGGGTGAAACGGGGCAATCCCGACGTATCGGAGAAGGTGTCCAGATCGCTCTGGTCGTAGCCGTCGAATTCGAAGAACACGATGGTGGCACCCTTGCCGGTGAACCCGGCTGCGGCGAGTGGTTGTGCGTTGTACGCGGTCAGCAGCGCATCCGGGCTCAGCCCTTGGCGCGGCACGTCCAGCGGCAGCAGACCGGGACGCGCCATGTGGTGCGGGGTGTAGCCGAGGATGCGGCCGATATCGCTGACCGTGCTCATCAGTTCGACGGGCACCGCGGGTTGCCGCGGGGACGCGTAAAACTCCTGGCCACGGCGGCCCCGGTAATCGCGCACCGGAACCGCGAAGGCACGCGCCACGCTGTCCGCCGGGCCCTCGACGACGGCCCAGACATCACCCGGCCGCCACCGCACCGACAGACCACGCTCGGCGGCCCAACCGATCAACTCGTCGGGCCGACGGGCGTCGGCGAGTGTGACCGTCAGTTGCGTGTCACTCGAGCGGGACGCACCCAGATCGGCGGATGCGGCCAGCAGTCGTGCGTAGGGACCGGCGATGGTGGCGTCCGACGGGGGCGACAGCGGCGCGACGTCGGCTGCCAACAGGGACGCCGCCACCACCAGCACCCACAACCGGCGACGACCGGTCATGCCTGCGCTACGGCGAGGATCAGGGGATGCCGTTGATCCCATGATGCTGGCCGCCCGGGACCGTCGGCGCGGGCGGGGCCAACACCGACGGGGTGAAGAGGTTCCCACCGGTCGGGTCGATCGACTTCTGCGTCGGGGACACCGTCTCGGTCGGTGCCGCGGGCGTGGTCGTCGTGGTCGTCGTCGTAGTCGTGGTCGTCGTTGTGCTGCTGGGGCTTTCCTTGGTGCTGTTACCGCACGCCGCGGTCAGGCCACCCAGGGCGATGACGGCCGCGGCGCCGGCGACGGCGCCCAGACGACGGCTCAGAATGCGTGAGTTCACGATGCTGATCCTCTCTACGCCTACGACGACGATCCGGGACGGTGCACGCCCGGGGGCTCCGTCGGGGCCGGCGGAGCCAGCACGCTGGGCGTGAAGAGGTTTCCACCGGTCGGGTTGATCGACTTTTGCGTCGGAGACACCGTCTCGGTCGGCGTCGCGGGCGCGGTCGTCGTGGTGGTGGTCGTCGTGGTCGTCGTGGTGGTGCTGGACGGCGCCTCCTTGCCACCCGAACCGCACGCGGCCGTGAGGCCGCCCATTGCGATGAGGGCCGCGCATCCCGCGGTCAACCCCAGACGACGAACAAAAACCCGTGAAGCCATGACATCCATCCCATGCGGCCGGTGCTACGCAACATCTATTTGACAAGAACGTCACCATCGTCGCACATCAGGGGCCGATGCATTGGTTTTACCGGCTAGGCGGCCTTCTTGTGCGAGTCGGAACTTTCGCCGGCGCCACCGGCGCTCCGCGGTGTGCGATCACCGGCCGCACCGTCCTTGTCCCGCGTGCCGTGTTTGCCACCGGCTTTCGACGGGGCACTGTCGGACGAGCCGGCGTCGGACGAGCCGGCGCCGGGCGTCTGCGACGACGTGGTCGAATCCGCTGCGGGCGTCTTGGTTCGGTGCGGGCGGTGGGTGCCGGCGGGGTGTCGGCGAGTGGGCGGGGCGGCATCATCGCTCGCCGACGCACTCGACGTGTCGGCCTCGGCGGACGTCGCAGGGTCGGCGCCACCGGTCTCGCCCTCGGTTGCGGCGGGCGTGGCGTCGTCCGCTTTCGCGCCCGTGACCTCGACCGGGTCGCTCTTGACGTCATCGGCGGGGGTGGTCGTATCAGCTTTGCCCGTAGCGGTTTTCGCGGTGACCTCCGCCGCGCTCTGCGCCGCGTGGGTGCTCGTCTTCGCCTGCGGCAGCGCAGTGGGCGTGGCGGCGGCGAGGGCAGTCTGATCGTCCGTCTCATCCGAGACGGTGGGCACCTTGTCCCAGGACGGGTTGAGCGCATGCCGGATACCCACACCCACGGCGTTGAGCAATTGGAACGGCAGCGCGATCAGCCGTTGCGGCGTCGGGGACAGCGACGCCGGGGTGGGGACACCGGGGTTGATCGAGCGGTCATACCCCAGGTCGACCAGTAGTTTCAGCGCCGGCCGCACCAGATCCAGGAGTTGCTTGGGCACCCCCAGCATCTTGAACGGCACCAGCAGCGGAAGCTCCGGGGCCGCCAGCGTCACATAGGTGATGTTGCTGTCGGGGTCGGTGTAATCGGGACGGGCGCGGGGACCGGTCATATCCGCCGGGAAGTAGTTGGCGTGCAAAAGGCCGAAACCCAGCAGCGCGTTCAGGTCGGCCAGGAGGTTGAGCGGATAGTTCGGAAAGTCCGAGATCGGGTCGTACTCCCAGCTCACATCCGTGGTCTTGTAGGGGGTATCGGTCGGTGTGCTGCCGTCGAACTTGACACCGAAGATCGGCACGAACAAGCCCGGGAAGCGTTGCGCTATACCGCCGTTGGGTCGATTCATGCTGGCGATCAGCAGGAACGACAACCGGTCGGCATCCGGGGAGCCGATCGATTGCAGATACCGCATCTCCCGGACGACGACGTTCGCGCCCGACGAATAGCCCGCGACGGTGACGGGCCCGTCGGTGAGCAGGGCCGAGTCCAGCACCCCCTGCAGATTGGCCAGTCCCTGCTGCTGCGACTGTTCGAAGGTGGTCTTGCCGTCCCACCCGGAGGTGAGCGGAATCTGTGACGGCCAGCCGACCTTCTGGAAGTCGTAGCCGTAATAGGGCGATGCCGGGTTGGTCGGATCGAGGTAGCCGTGTCCGGCCACCCCGACGGAGCCGGGGTAGCTTCCGAGCGACCGTGGATCACCACCCAACTCCTGGATCATGCTGGCGCTGCTCGGGTTGCTGTTGCCGCCGATCGCCACCAAAGTGCCGGCGAGCAGCCGCACGCCCACCCCGACACTGGATAAAAGTGCCAGGCCTGCGATTACAGCGAAGACGAGGAGCGACCTGGACGCCGACGACGCAACCCCGATCACCGGACGAAACGACATAGACCCTCCCCGACACCACGCACCTGGCCGAATATTGCCCAGCTAGAAGCGGTCCACGGCACCGCTGCCGCACCGACCCGCAGCGCGAACACCCTTGAGGCGCAGCGTGCACAAGTCAGGGACACTTGCGCTGGGCAAATCCTTACTTGAAAGTAAGTTTCACACAGCAACGGCGACTGTGGGCGAAATTCCGGCGAGAAAGCTCACAGGACTTTCGAGAGGAACTCCTGCAGACGCGGATGCTTCGGGTTGTCGAACAACTCGGCTGGCGGGGCGTCCTCGACGATGTTGCCGCCGTCCATGAAGATCACCCGCGAGGCCACCTCCCTGGCGAAACCCATCTCGTGGGTGACCACCACCATGGTCATGCCGCCCTGGGCGAGGGCGCGCAGCACCTCGAGCACATCGCCGACCATCTCCGGGTCCAGCGCACTGGTGGCCTCGTCGAACAGCATGATCGACGGATTCATCGCCAGTGCCCGCGCGATCGCGACGCGCTGCTTCTGCCCACCCGACAGCGTGGAGGGCTTCACCTGGGCCTTCTCCGCGAGCCCCACCTGGGCGAGGAGGTCGAGCGCCTTCTTCTCGGCGGCCGCCTTGGACATCTTCTTGGTCAGCAGCGGCGCCAGCGTGACATTGTCGATCACCGTCATGTGCGGGAACAGGTTGAAGTGCTGGAACACCATGCCGATGTGCTGGCGGACCTTGTCCAGGTCGATCTTCTTGTCGGTGAGGTCGAACTCGTCGATGGTCACCTTGCCGCCGGTGATGTCCTCCAGCTTGTTCAGGCACCGCAGGAAGGTGGACTTGCCGGAGCCCGACGGACCGATGACGCAGACGACCTCGCCTTGTTTGATGGTGGTGTCGATACCGTTGAGCACCACCAGATCTCCGAACGACTTCTTCAAGCCCTCGATGCGGATCTTGACGGCGCCCGGCTCCGCGGTTGCAGCTTCGGGAATGAGATCGGTCATTTTCGATGCCCCTATTTGACTAGCCGGTGTTCAAGTCGGTCCGAGAGTTTCGTGAGCGCCATGATCACGACGAAGTAGATGATGCCGATGATCAGCCACATCTTGAACGACTGGTAGTTGCCGGCAATGATGATCCGGCCGGTCTGGGTCAGCTCGGCGATGCCGATCACCGACAGGATCGAGGTGTCCTTCAAGGTGATGACGAACTGGTTGATGTACGACGGGATCATCGTCCTGATCGCCTGCGGCAGAATGACTTTCCGCATCGTGGGCAGATAGCCGATGCCCAGGCTGCGGGCCGCCTCCATCTGCCCCTTGTCCACCGACTGGATGCCGCCGCGCACGATCTCGGTCATGTAGGCGCCGGCGTTCAGCGACAGCGTGATGATGCCCGCGGTCAGGGCGCTCATCTGGAAGCCGAGCGCCGACGGAATACCGAAGTAGATGAAGAACGCCTGCACCAGAAGTGGTGTGCCGCGGAAGATGTCGACGAATGTGGTGCCGATGGCGCGTAACCAGATCGCCCGCGACACCCGGAACAGGCCGAAGATGATGCCGAGCACCAGGGCGATGGCGATCGACACGACCGTCAAGATGACGGTCATCTTCAGGCCCTCCAGCAGCACCGGGTAGGTGCTCTTGATCAGGCCGAGGAACGAGTTGTCGTCGTTGGACGCACCCTCACCGAGATAGGTGCTGACGATCTTGTCGTACTCGCCGGACTTCTTGAGATTGTTCAAGCCGGTGTTGAACTTCTGCAGCAGTTCGGCGTTGCGGCCCTTGTTCACCGCGAACCCGTAGCCGGTCGGATCCTCCTTCGGGGTGACCGTCTTGAAGCCGTTGCCTTGCGCGATGCCGTACAGCAGCACCGGGTAGTCCTCGAACACCGCCACCGAGTTCCCGGTCTTCACCTCGTCGAACATCGACGACGAGTCGGCGAACGAGACCACCTGGAAGCCGTACTTGTCCTTGATGGAGTTGGCGAAGGTGGCGCCCTGCGTGCCGTTCTTGACTGCCACCCGCTTGCCACGCAGATCCTCGTAGGACTTGATGTCCTCGTTGGTCTTGAGCACCGCCATTTGGATGCCGGACTCGAAGTAGGGTTCGGAGAAGTCGAACACCTGCTTGCGCTTGTCGGTGATGGACATGCCCGCGATGACGCCGTCGACCTGATTGGCTTGCACGGCCTGCAGCGCCGCGTCGAAACCAAGCGGCTTGATGTCCACCGTGAAGTGCTGATTCTCGGCGATCGCACGGATCAGATCCATGTCGATACCGACGAAATTGCCCTGCTTGTCCTGGAATTCGAACGGCGCGAACGTCGTGTCCGTGGCAACGACGTATTTCTCGCCGTCCGCCGAGGCGGTACCTGCCGTCAGCATCGGGCTCAACGACCCGAGCAGCAGGGCGGTCACCAGTAACGCTGTCCGGTGCAGGACACCTCGTCGTCTCGATGACGAACGCTTCATACTGCGCCTCCCCCTCATCATCAAAAATGCGCGGGGACTAACGCTAGCCGTCGGTCACACTTCTTGTCAGCGAACAGGAGGCGAATCGCCGTCACCGCGCGCCGATGACGACACGGTTTCCGCCGCTGCGTTTGGCCGCATACATCGCCGAGTCGGCCGCTCCGATGAGGTCGAGGACCAGGTCGGCCGGCCGCGGCGCGGCATGCACGTCGTCCCCGTGGACGACCGTGACGCCGATGCTGGCAGTGACATTTCCCGCGAGCGCGGCGATGGCCCGGCACAGCGGGGTGGTGAATGCCGCGTCGCCGGTCCGGGAGGTCGCCGCCAGGAGGAACTCCTCTCCCCCGGCGCGGCAGATGGCCGCGTCAACCGGCGCGTGCTTGCGCAGGATGTCGGCGACGCGCAGCAGCACACGATCCCCGGCCGCGTGACCATAGGTGTCGTTGATCCGTTTGAAGTCGTCGAGATCGACCATCAGCATGACGAGATAGTTCTGCCCGCCCGCCATACCGCCGATCAGCAGACGTTCCACCACGTCCAGGAATCCCCGCCGGTTCAGCAGGCCGGTCAGCGGATCCTCGTCGGCACGGGTCGCGTATTTGCTCATGGCCTCCGACAGGCCACGGACGGTGAACGGCGCCACCATGTTGATCAGCCACAGCAGCCAGAGCGCGGCGATGGCGGTCTTGATGTCGACGTCGGTCGCGAGGCGGTATGCCGCGACGGCAGACGCGACCTGGCCGGCCGCGATGTTGAGCGCGAGCGCGCGGGTGCTGTGAAAGAACGCGATGTACCCACTGGTGATGGGCACCGCGGCGCAGGTGAAGGCGGCCAGCGCGGCACTCGGCTGGGCCAGGCTCCAGGCCACGATGCAGACGGTGGCCATGGATGCCGCGATCAGCGATTGACGCCGGGTGGGCCACCGGGTGAGCCAGAACCACGTCATCACGCAGGACAAGCTCGCTCCGACCACGCCGATCACCACGGCAGAGCCGACGGTGACGTGCCGTGCACCGGGCACGATCAACGCCAGTGGCGCCAGCACCGACGATGCCGCGACCACCGCCAGCAGCACGCGCGTCGAGCGGATCAACCCCCGATGACACAGGAAGGCAGTGACAGCCTCGAACTGATCGGGTTGGTCGAGCCAATCCGACAGCCGGGCCAGTCGTTTTCCCCCGCCGATAATGCACACGCTTTCCACTTAATTTACTGACGTCGATATTTTGACCTGCACGCCTTTGCCACCCCCGGCGTTCGCCCGCCTTCCCCCGCCGGGACATGGGCTGAACAGCAGCCTTACCTACCTGCTGCCCATATATGAATAGTCCAGTTGGACCGAATGCGTCGCGAAACAATCAATTTCGGTCCCGCATTTATTTGCGAATACAAATACTTTGGGAGCGACCGCGGACCATCGGCGACCCACTGCCAATCGGGAGAATTACCCGAAGTCCCGCTATTCGCTGGAGCTCGAACTTGCCGAGCCGGCATTGGCCCCGGCGTTCGGCGATGATTGCTGACCCGAGGTGCCGGCGGCATCTGTTGTAGACCCGCCGGTGGGGGTGTCCTGCTTGGTCGACGTGGTGGCCTTCACGGTGCCGGTCTTCGTGGTGCCGGTTGCCGACGCGGTCTCGTCCTCGTCCTTCTTGGTCGCCTCGGTCTTGGTCGCCTCGGTCTTGGTCGTCGACGCGGCGGCAGCCTTCTCCGCCACGGGTGCGGTCGTCGCTGTGGTCTGTTCGGTCGCGAGTTCCACGGTTTCGGCGTCCTTGGTAGCGGGCTCTTTTGTGGAGATCTCGGTTGCCGTTGTCGCCTTCACCTCGGTAGTGGCGTAGGGGATTTCCTTGGTGTCAACGTCTTTCGTGGTGTCCGCGGTGATTCCAGTGGCACGCTTGGCAACCTCGCCGGTGACCGCGACTTCGCTGACTCTGTTCAGATCCGCTGCGGCGGTTTCGGATTGCTGATCCTTCGGGACCGTGGCGGTGCCGACCTCGGCGGCGGTGGTCGTGAGTCGGGCGGCGGCAGTATTCAACGACCGGGCTCCAGCCAGTGATGTGGGGGCCTGCAGCGGGTCGTTGCGGTTGAAGACGTCCTGGATGCGGTCCACCACGGCGTGCACGGTGTTGCAGATAGCCGTGGCGACGCGCTTCGTGACATCGACGATGCCCTTGACCACCGCCCCCGTGACCTTGGCGATCGTCTTGACGACCCACACCGTGGCGTCCACCAGAGCGTTCACGACGCGGACCGTCGCGTTGGCGATGCCCTTGATCACCACGCCGGTGATCTTGGCCAGGTTCACGATGGCGTTCCGGATGAAGTCGAGGATCGGATTGCCGTTCTGGGACGCGATGAAGTCCTTGATGACCTCGACGGCCAGCTTGGGCGTCCAGTCCGTTTCCCAGATGCCGTAGTTGTCTTGCTCGTTGCTCGATCCGGTGTCCAGGTCGCGGGTCGTGTAGATGAAGATCGGCCCGGTGCCGTCCACCTTGCCCCAGTTGTTGAGGAAGTCCTTGATGAAATCGGCTTGTTGTTCCTGCGAGATCTCGCCTGGGACAGTGGGTAAGCCGTACTCGGTCGCCCAGATCTTCAGCGCTCCGTCGCCGTACTGTTCCATCAGCTGTCGCATTTTCTCGAGCTGAGCCAGCGGGGTGAGGGCATTGCCCTCCTGGTCGGAGAACTTGATGTCGGGCTTGTAGGGATGAAAGCTGAGCGCGTCGAAGTAACCGTGGGCGCCGGCCGCATACATCCCGTCGAGGAAGTCGACCGGATTCATGGTCCGGGTGGTGCCATCGGGGGAAGTCAAGGTGAACCCGAAACCCAGCACCCCGCCGATCACGGTGATGTTCTGATCGACTCCTTTGATCCGGGTGTACGCCTCCTTCAACAATGAGGTGTAGTTCGCCGGACTCACCGGGTCCAAGAAGAACTTCGCATTGGGTTCGTTCCACACCTCATAATCCGCGACCCGGCCCTCGAAATGGGCAGCCACCTCCGCTGTGAAGTTGCCGAATGTCGTCACATCGGTGGGCATACCGGACCCGAGTCTGTCGCCCGCCCAGGTGGGCGTCTCGTGCAGCACGGCGAGCACGCCCATGCCGCGTTTCAGAGCTTGGTCGACGATGTAGTCGTAGTTGGTGAGCCCCCAGTTGTAGCCGCCGCCTTGCCGGGGTTGAAGGGTTGCCCAGGACACCCCGATACGCACGTTCTGGATGCCGATCGACTGCATCATGTCCAGTTGCTTTGTGATGGCGGCTTCATCGCCCAACCGCGCCAGGTTCGAGTCGGCCAGCCCGACGGTGGTGGGCGAGTCGTCGATCGCACCCACGAGAGCGACCTGATGTGCGGCAGCGATCTGCCGGTCGGCTGTGCCGCCCAGGACGGCCAGTCCCATCATCGCGACAACCCCGAGAACCATCCGATGCCAGAACATCCCGGCTATGCCTGCCCGCACGATCGCTCCCCTCCGCGAGGTGGAGGTCGCACCGGATCTGACGCGGCCGTGAAGAACATTAGCGTTTTCTGTGAGAGGTGTCTGGAGGATGACAAACCGCGTTCGACAAGCCGTGAGAGGGCCCGTCAGGCGGCCGGCGGGTAGTGGCCGGGCACCATGCGTGTGGATACCCCGAAGCGGTTCCAGGCATTGATGGTGGTGATCGCGGCGATCAGGTAGGCCATCTCGGTTTGGTCGAATTGCGCTGACGCCCTTGCGAACACGTCATCGGCGACGAACCCGTTCGTGATGACGGTGATCGCCTCGGTCAACTCGATAGCGGCGACCTCCCTGGCCGTATAGAAGTGCCGCGACTCATCCCACGCGTCGAGTTGGATGATCCGTTCTGCGGACTCGCCCGCCGCCAGGGCCTCCTTGCTGTGCATGTCCAAGCAGAAGGCGCAGTGGTTGAGCTGGGATGAGCGGATCTTGATCAGGTTGAGCAGCGTCGGGTCCAACGTTCGATTCGCGGCGGTGTCCAGCCGGATCATCGCCTTGTAGACATCCGGGGCCAGTTCCGCCCAGTCCAGCCGGCTCGGATGTTCGGGAAGTCGTGCGTCATGTGTCGTCATGCCCTCGACGCTACGAGCGGGTGGCCCATCTTTCTGGGCCATTTGCACATCGATACCGTGGGCCACTTTGAGTGGAGTCAGGGCTTGTCCGTGTCAGATCCTGCGCTCGAGGACCATTTGGCGCAGAGGTTCTGGTCAGGCCTTCGCGGTGCCCCCAGTCGGACTCGAACCGACACTTGGCGGATTTTAAGAATCGATCCGAGGCTTTTCGGCAAACACGTCGACCTGCGGTTATGCGGCAACTTTTCTGGTAAAACTGCACGTCAAGACGTTGCATAAGTGCGTATAGGTAGTGCGTAGGCGCGCTCAGCTATCGGGTCGGTGCGTATAGATTTCCCGCAGGTCGCAGCCAATCTGCAGCCATTTCCGGCGCATGGGCGGTGTTTGCTGCACTGATAGCTGTCGGACAGTACACGTATCCTGGCCAGATGAAGATTGTCGATGAAGACGTGTTTCTGAACGACGACTACGTGCCCGACCTGCCGTCCCGCGCGGTGAGCCCCGGCGAGCGGTTGTCGGTGTTCCGGCAGAAGTCCACCGGGAATCTCGCTGTCCACTTTATGGTCGTTGCGGTCGTTGACTCTTTCAAAGACGGGCCACCCACGCGGGTCATGGCAAAGCGCATCTTCCTCGACTACTTCGGCGAGGGGCTCCAGGCCGCGGGGCATTCGCCGGAGAATGTTTTCGAAGCTGCCTTCGAAAGCTGTATCCGTGAGGAGCACAAACTGCTGTTTGGCACAGAGGAAACGGGATTCACAGGCGGGTTCCGCGTGAAACCTCGGCCGGTTTAGCTGCGGTATGCCGCTCTACGCGCAGTTAATTTTGGTCGTAGTTGGCCCCGCTGTTGGCGCCACAATTGCCTTACTTGGAGTGTGGCTAAACACCCGCACCACAGCTGCGCAAGCTGCCGCGGGCAGAGCCACGGAGCACACGAGCCAGCTGAGGGAAGATATCGCCAAAGTCCTTGCAGAGCGGCCGTATATTCTGGGGAGTCAGCAGACCTTCTTTTCAACTGCGTTCTTGCACTTCGGCCTCGAAGGGAGCGATAACGCACCACCTCCTGAACAGCTGTACACAGATCGCGACAGATACTTTGTGCGGTGTAATGCGCTGAAGCAGATGTCGATTCGCGCATCGCTTCTAACGAGCAATCCGAAGATCGTCACCGCTTTGCAGTCGCTACGTGAGATCGCCGAGGACTCTCTGAGACCGATGGAGGCAGCGCGAGGCGGCGGCGAGCCCGCCAAGGAATTCCGCCTGATGTACGACGCGCTATCGACCGCATTCGACGAACTGGAGTCTGCAACGAGGCAAGTAACTGCCGCTGACCCGAAACTCTAATTCGCCTGCCGCTCTCGCATTTGTAGCACCGTCGCCGCCGGTACCGCCGACGGGGCGGGCGGTTCGGGCAGTGTGTTTAACGCGCCGCCGTCTTCTTCGGGCACCCAGTCGCCGTAGGTGTTTAGTGTCAAGGTAAACGTACTGTGCCCCAACCACTTCGACATCTGCATGAAGTGCACTCCGGCCGATAGCTGCAGTACCGGGAAGGTGTGCCGCCGGTCGTGCATGCGGATGCCCCGCACTGCGGGTATCGGAGTGCCGTCGGGTGTGGTGCTCGGCGGGCGGCTTGCGGGCAGCCCGACCGCCTCGAGGGCGGGCTTGAACACCGTGTCGTAGAACGTGTCCATGCGCAGCGGTTGCGTCCAGTCGAGCGGCACCGCGTACCGGGTGCCTTTCGGGCGATAGCCGCCGCCGTTCTTCCGGCTCGGCCACAAGGGTGCTGTCGGGTCGCTGCCGCGCGGGTGCGTGTCCGCGAGATACACCGCCATGCGTTCCGCCAACCACGCCGGTAGCGGCACGGTGCGGCGGCTGCGCTTCGACTTCGGTGTGCCGGTAACCCAGACCTTCTCGCGCCTTCTCGCGGCGGTACTTCGTGCGTTGCACGCGCACGGTGCCGCGTACGGAAGTCGCAGGGCGAGTGGCAAGCACTATGTCTTGCACCTCAAGGCCGGCCAGTTCCGCAGCGCGGTAGGCCGGTGTAGGCGGCGAACTCGACGAGTAGCGCATAGGCCGGATACGAGGGCAGGCCAGGCATTTCTCCGGCGATCGCGGCGGATAGACACCCAATCTGCTCAGCAGTCATCGGGCTGTGTTCGAAGTGCCGTGCGTCGCCGGTCGCGCGTGCACCGGGGTTGTACGTCGCTTCTGCCGGGTTGCTTGCGATCGCGCCGTGCGACCGCGTCGCGTATGCGAGGACCCACCGCAGCACTTTCCGGGCATGCTTGCGGGTGCCGGGTGCGAGCACGTTGCCGATGATGCCGTCGGCACCTTGCTTCGACTTCTGTGCGACGAGCCGGGCGCGGAACCGTTCGCAGTGCGGCGGGGTTATCGAGCCGATCGCGTGCGCACCGAACTCGTCGAGCACGTAGCGGTGCAACAGGCCGACATAGCCGTCGTACGTGGATTGCTTCAGCTTGCCGTCGGCGACCCGGATCGCTTGCGCGTCGAGCCACAGTCGCGCGTAGTGCCCAAACGGCAACTCCCCCGCCTTGCGTTGTTCCGCCAGGCAGCAGTGCCGGTTGTGTGCCGTGCGGCGTTAAGTTCGTCGCGGCGGGCTTCCGCCTCGGCAAGTGTCGGGTAGGGCTCGGTGCATGTCTGGGTTTTCGGCGGGCCGTCCGGGCGTGCGGGGTAGCGCAGGATCGGTAGGCCGAAGTTGTCGCGCAGCGGCTCTCTCCAGATAACCCGGTATGCCCCGACTAACCCGGTACGCCTCGACCGGCTTGCCGTTCCGCCTGGCGATGACGCCTGTCGGCCGCGTGCAGCCAAAACGGGCGCGGCCCGTCGCCCGGTAGTTGTCGAAACGTCGCGTACCAGGCGACTTATGGTGCCCCTAGTCGGACTCGAACCGACACTTGGCGGATTTTAAGGAGGGGCGCGCCGCGTTCGAAGACCTCGGGAAACGGTTCGCGGAAAGCATCATTTGTGTTGTGAGACAGCTGATTTGATCGTTGCCGGTACGGCTCCGCTCCGGCCCCGATTCGCTCTAGATTCGCCCCCGGTCGCCGCGATGACGCTGCGACGATCTTGATTCGAGGATGTTAGCTAGGCGGGCCGGGGTTTCTTTAAGGTCCTATGTCGGACAACAGTGAGACGATTGCTTACATGACACAAGGCCCAGAAGAACTTGGCGTATATCGACCGTTTCCGTCCTTCACCGAGTGGGACACAGGCGGATTTGATGACGCACTGTTCGAGCGGTACGCGAAATTGCTCGCCGCGTCGAAACAAGCGGCCTCCCCGGAGAACCTCGAAGAGGCGATGACTGCGGCCATGCGCTATGCGGCTATCGACACTGGAGCTATCGAAGGTCTCTACACCGTTGACCGTGGGTTTACGCGAACGATCGCAACGCAGGCCGCCGCCTGGGAGCAGGTAATCGACGCCCGAGGCGCACATGTCCGGCTCGCGTTCGATGATGCGCTCAGCGGGTACGAATACGTACTGGATGCAGCAACCAAAACCGTCGATATCTCAGAATTGTGGATTAGAGAACTGCATCAAATCATTTGCAAGAGCCAGAAAACGTACACCGTCTATGGCGAATTCGGTTCGCAAGAACGGCCTCTGCCTAAAGGCACATATAAGACCATGCCCAACAGCCCAACGCTCGCGGACGGCCGAGTGCACGCGTATGCGCCGGTCATCGACACACCCCCGGAAATGCGGCGCCTGGTTGAAGAACTCCGATCAGAGGCATTCGCTTTAGCGCATCCTGTAATCCAGGCTGCATATGCCCATTACGGGTTCGTCTGCATACACCCGTTCTCCGACGGCAACGGCAGGGTTGCCCGGGCATTGAGCAGCGTCTACCTTTACCGGTCGCCAGGCGTCCCGCTCATCGTCTTCGCAGACCAACGAAACGACTATCTCGACGCGTTGGAGGCTGCGGACGGCGGCAATCAATTTCAGTTTGCTCAGTTTGTAATGACGAGGACAATCGATGCTATAGGGATCATTCGGGCGTCCCTTCAACGAAGCGGGCCGCCGATCGCTTCAACCCTCGCTGGTCTCAACGAGCTCTTCGGCGGAGAAACTGGCGACGAAGAACTACTTGCAGGTGCCATGCGATTGCGACAACTAGCGGTCGCCGAGGTAAAGAAGCAATTAGCTGCGCTGACGCTTCCTAGTCGACTAAAGGTGGAAGCGTACATGGGAAACGCTGGATCGCCACCGGTCCCAGAGGGGTACCGAACCATAGGGGCAGACGGACTCTGGTTTATTTCTGCCAGAAGCGATTGGCCGCGTGAGTTATCACTCACTCTCCGGGTGGGGATCTTCGTGCGAATTGACGATTCCATGCCGTCAGAGTTGATTATGACGTCGCACCCCGGCGATGGCCTCGAAGTATGGCTCCGGGAGCTTTCAGAGACCGCAAATGAGACATTGAATCTCAAGCTCTCGGGGTGGAGCGAGGGCGTCATCGCCCAATTCCTCGCGGACGTGGCCGCAAGTGCCATCGCTGAAAGCTAGCCGCGACGCCGTAACGCCGTAACGCCGTAACGCCGTAACGCCACCACATTGCCCGCCGCCGCGGCCCGCTTAACCGGGGCGGGCGGTTCAGGCAGCGTGTTGAGCGCGCCGCCGTCCTGCTCGGGGATGTAGTCGCCGTAGGTGTCGAGGGTCAGGGTGAAAGTGCTGTGCCCGAGCCACTTCGACACCTGCATGAAATGGGTGCCCGCCGAGAGCTGGAGTTTTGAGGGGTTCCAGGTTCTCGGCAGCTACGGCGACGCCTGGCTCATCGAGTCGCACTATGTGCCGTTCGGGTATGTGATCGTGGCAGCGACGGGCGGGCTCGACTCCGACCGCAACCCGATCGGCTTCCGAGAGCACGTCAATCCGGCTTATCAAGGGCTGCGGCATATTCCGGGGCGTGGCCCGTACCCGCTTACGGACAGCTTCTATGCGAGGGGTTTTGGTACGGGCGTCCGACATCGCGGTGCAGCAGTCGTCATGCAGGTGACCACCAACGCTAGCTACACCGCCCCGGCCATCAAGACATAGGGCTGACCATGTTCGAGCGCGTACGCAACTCGCGGGACCCAGAGCGCGACTACCGAGACAAGTCTGAGTTCGGCTTCGGCCCTGGGCCAGTCGCCCCCGGCAAGGAGACCGCGCCACCGAACCAAAGCGGCGTGTACCGGGCGAAGTGCCCGCCGGTCGAACCCACACCAAGCGACGACCTCAGCGCCCGCGTACAGGAAACCCGGTGGCGGCCGGCCGACCCGCCGCGCGGCTACCCAGGCGAGCGAGTCGGGTAGCCCTCGCCATGCCGTCGCAACACGCCTACGCCCCGTGCAGGCCGCAGCAACCGCCCCCTAGACGGCCCGGTCACGGTGCGGGGAACCCGTTGCCTTACCGCCCCGTGACCGCGTGCCCCTAGTTGCGCTTTCCCTTGCGATTGCGCTTTGAGGACCGCTTTGGCTGAGTCCGTTGGCCACGTCGCTCGGCGCGATTTTGCGGCGACGTGTCTGGGAATAGCGCCTTGTATCCCGGAGTGTTCATCCCCATTTCTTCCCTGTACCACTCGTTATAGTCGTCCACCGCTTGATTGAACTCTGCAATGTCGTCGGCGTTACGTTCCCTGATCTCGTTCACGAACCAGTCGTAGAACTCCGCTGCGGTGGTGATGTAGCTATACAGAACCGGTAAAAGGTCGAACCTTTTGTCTTTGGCTCGCAGGTAACCTTTCGCGGGCGCTGTCCAACCGTCCCAATCAAGCAGCTTGTCGCGGTCCAGCGTCAGCTTGTTCTCCATGATTGTCGGTCCACCTTGAACCCAGGAGAAATTAGTGCTGATGTCTGGCAACGGAATTGAGCGATGCGTGCAGTAGTTCCGGAGGTCCTTCATGAACTCCGCTTCGCCAGTGCCGAATGACGTCTTGACGTGTTCCCTGTACTCGCACTTCTCGAACTCCGAACCGTTACCCCAGCAGTGCCGCATCACAACCCGCTGCGAGTCGATCAGCGACGTGACCGACGTGAGGTAGTTATGCAGGTACCGGACCAGTTCGTCTGCGTATTCGTCGGTAGTGTCGCGAGCCATCATCCGCCGCTGCAGGAACTTCGCGGCGTGCCTGTTCAGCTCATCGGCGTTCTTGGACATAACGTGCCCAGCGCGCCTGAGAGCGTCAAGGTCGTCGCGCAGCCGGAAGCCTGGCATCGCCTCCAAATCGGCGTTGCGCTTGTCCCGCTCGATGCCGAACGGGCTGGTCCAAGATTCGAGCACCGTCGGCTCATCATTCTGAGTCGAGTCTGCGTCGTCGTTCCCCGGCTGCTCAGTCACCACGCGATTATTTCAGCGACGAGCGACAACCTGAGCAGACGCGCAGTTAGCTAGCAGCGCGACCTCGCCGCCGCGATCCCGCCGCGCGCCGCGACGACGCCGCGACGAGAGCGGTTTTCTCACCAGCCCGAGCGACCAAAAACGGTTCTACCTGCACTTTCTCGGTGCCCCCAGTCGGACTCGAACCGACACTTGGCGGATTTTAAGTCCGCTGCCTCTGCCAATTGGGCTATGGGGGCCTGTGCAGACAATGACGTTAGCGTCTGCGCCGGTCCCTGAAAAATCACTGCCCGGCTCCTCCGAACAGGGGATAGTCACCCGCCCGCGTGGCCGTCTACCATCTCGGAATGAACGGCCTGTTTGCCTTGCTCGTCACGCTGGCATTCGTCGTGCCCATCGGGGGACTGCTCATCTGGCTCAGTCACCGCAGCGCACAGAAGCAATCCGCAAAGTACTGGTCCACCCGAGGCGGCGCCGCGGCCGGTGGCGCCGCGGCCGGTGGCGGCTATCTCGGCGGCGGATGCGGCGCCGGTGACGGCGGTGGAGCCCATGGTCACGGCGGTTGCGGCGGTGGCTCCAGCTGCGGCGGAGGCGGGTGCGGCGGCGGAGGCTGCGGCGGGGGCAGCTAGCCCGCGGCCGCCAATGCCAACGGTGTGAGCGAAACCGTCAGCGCGGGAACCGGATACCGGCACAACGCACAGCCATCACGGATGACCTCGGTGGTCTCCTCCGCAACGCCGCGCAGCACCCGGATGTCACCGGAAGGTTCCCCGCTCAACCCACCGAGGCTCATCCGGCTCAGGATGGCGCCGTGCCTGCGGCTGAGCCGCGCCATCGCGGCGACCATCTCGATCACCGTGTCCGCGCCACCCGCACCGTCGGACCGCAGCAGCTCACCATGTACACCGATCAGGCTCGTCGCACGCTGTGCGACAACCTGCGCCGCGTGGTCCTCCCAGCCGGGCTGAGCGCTGTCGACCATCACCTGCCGGACCGCACCCGTCGAGCCACCGAGCACAGCGAGGTGTTCCTCGGCACCGACCACGAACTTGATCAGCCCGGCGGCGACGGCTCGCCTCACGGCGGCGGGATCCGTGTCCGCCCGGCAGTGCATGACGAGATGCTTCGCAGTCACCTCACGTGACACCGCAAGATCGAGTTCCTCGACCGAGACGATATCGACACTCACTCCGTGGCGCCGGATCCAGTCCGCCACCACTCCCGACCGCAGCACACTTGCCGGAAAGCTGAGCGCCGAAGTAGGAAATGCTTTGCGGTACATGGCACATCGGCGCAGCACCACCGCCTCGTCGAGGAGGCCGGCGGGCCGCACCATATCGTCGAGCAACCGGCGCGCGAAGCGATCCGCGGACGACAGGCGAGGGATGACGAGGGTATGCACGGTCATGCCGCCGTCCGTCCCACGATCGCGCCGCCGGCCGAGAGCACGACCAGCGGACGCGGGAAACGCATTGTGGCACAGGCATCGTCGAGGGATTCGTCGATCTCTTCGGCGAGCTCCGGCAGTTCCTCCCGCCAGTCTCCGCTCGGCACCGCACGGCCCCCACCCAATCCCAGCCGCGTCAGCACCTCACCGTGGATACGACGGATGTGGGTCATCTCCGTGATCATCTGCCCGATGGCGGCCGGGTAACTGATGAAGTCGTCCACCTGCCCGCCGACCTCGCAGTGCAATCCCACCAGGTCGAGGCGGGCGCTACCGAGCACTGCCCCGATCGCGGCATCCATCTGCTCGCTGTCACAACGCAAGGTGCGCCGACCATCCTGCTGAGCCCGGACCACGGTGAGATCGGCTGCGTTCGAGTCGGTCACATGCACCATGACACCTTGTGTTCGGCCTTCGACTGCCGATGCCAGCAGCTCGATCTCCGCCAGGGAACTCACCACCATGCAGCCGGGCCTCAACCCGGCGGCGGCGCGGATCTCCGCGTCCCGCAATCCTTGCGCATGGATGGTCAGTCGCCGCGGACTGATGCCGGCCGCGATCGCCACCGCGAGATCCCGGCCCGACCACACGTCGACCGCGATCCCGCGTTCGCGAACCCACTTGGAAACGAGGTGATTTCGCAGCGCACTCGCGGGCACCGCGACCTCGGTCATCGGAAAGTAGCCGCGGTAGATCTCGCACCTGCGCTGAACCAGCCGGTCGGGCGACATGGCCGCCGAATCGGTCTCGGACAACGATGTATGCGATCTCGCTCCCGACAGCGCAGAAAGGAAGACGCCGGAAATGGACACCGAAACCTTCTTGCTCGTTGAGGCCTCGGCCTGCTGCCGGGGGCCACACCATCCACTGTGGCGCGCGCCATGCCGTTCGGCCACCGTCCTAGCGGACTCTTGACGGATCCGCAGGAAACCTTGACGAGTTGTTGACCTTCACGCGCGATGGCGGCATGAGGCCCGCAGCCACGACCTCGAATGGGTGGGCGCTGTTCGCATTGAACACACCGGCCGTAAATGACCTCGTGGTAGTGATCGTCAAGGCCCGAGAACTGCCGTCACCTGGGTCGATTGACGCCATCTGGGCCACGCGGATGTGACCTGGATAACCGCGATGAATAAACGGCGTAAAGGACTGTCGCCCGGGCGTAAAGAAACCGTCAATGCCCGCTGTGAGCGTCCTTGGCGGGTCTAGCTTCAAGCCGGGCTCTCAGAACGGGGAGCCTGCCAGAGGCTGCCTCGATCACACCCGAGCGCCGCCCGCAGTTTTCAGTGAACGGAGTGACATGTCGGTGGTCGTGTACATCGTGCTGACGGTGGCGATCTTCGCCCTGCTCGGCTTGATTCAGAAGTTGGTCGAGGGGCTGTGAGCTACGACAACATCGTCGGGCTGGTGCTCGCGATTCTCCTCGCACTGTTTCTCTTCGCCGCGCTGCTCTTCCCCGAGAGGTTCTAGTGAGTGCCCTGACTAGCGAGGGGGCGGGGATCCTGTTCCTCGTCACCCTGATCGTCGCCCTGGTGGCCGTACACGTGCCGCTCGGCGACTACATGTACCGGGTCTATTCGTCCGACCGAGACCTGCGCGGCGAACGGCTCATCTACCGACTCATCGGTGCCGATCCGAAAGCCGAGCAGACCTGGGCTGCCTACGCACGCAGCGTGCTGGCCTTCTCGGCCATCAGCATCCTGTTCCTGTTCGTTCTCCAGCTCGTGCAGGGCAAGCTCCCGCTTCATCTGAACGATCCGGCGACGCCGATGACTCCGGCCCTGGCGTGGAACACGGCCGTGAGCTTCGTGACCAACACCAACTGGCAGGCCTACTCGGGTGAATCGACGCAGGGCCATCTCGTCCAGATGGCCGGCCTGGCCGTACAGAACTTCGTGTCCGCGGCGGTCGGTATGGCAGTCGCGATGGCCTTCGTCCGTGGCCTGGCCCGGCGCAGTACCGGTGAACTGGGCAACTTCTGGGTTGACCTGGTCCGCGGCTCGCTGCGCATCCTGCTGCCCCTGTCCATCGTCGGCGCCATCATCCTGATCGCGGGCGGCGCCATCCAGAACTTCCACCTGCACGATCAGGTGGTCAACACCCTGGCCGGCGGGCAGCAGACCATCACCGGCGGCCCCGTCGCCAGCCAAGAGGTGATCAAAGAACTCGGCACCAACGGCGGCGGTTTCTACAACGTCAACTCCGCGCACCCGTTCGAGAACCCCAACGCGTGGACCAACTGGGTGGAGATCTTCCTGCTGCTGGTCATCAGCTTCTCACTGCCCCGCACCTACGGGCGGATGGTCGAGAGCAAGAAGCAGGGGTACGCGATCGCGGCCGTCATGAGCGTGCTCGCCGTGATCAGCGTCGGTTTCATGATGCTGTTCCAGCTGCAAGGCCACGGCACCGTGCCCACCGCGGTCGGCTCGGCGATGGAAGGTGTGGAACAGCGCTTCGGCGTGGCCGACTCGGCCGTCTTCGCCGATGCCACGACGCTGACGTCCACCGGTGCCGTCGACTCGTTCCACGACTCGTACACCAGCCTGGGCGGCATGGTCACGCTGTTCAACATGCAGCTCGGCGAGGTGGCACCGGGCGGCACCGGCTCGGGCCTGTACGGCATGCTCATCCTGGCCATCATCACCGTTTTCATCGCGGGCCTGATGGTCGGACGCACCCCCGAGTACCTCGGCAAGAAGATCACACCGCGTGAAATCAAGCTCGCCGCAACTTATTTCCTCATCACCCCGTTGATCGCGTTGACCGGCACGGCCATCGCGATGGCGATGCCGGGCCAGCGCGCGGGCATGCTGAACACCGGTCCGCACGGCTTGTCCGAGGTGCTCTACGCGTTCACCTCGGCGGCCAACAACAACGGGTCGGCATTCGCGGGTATCACCGTCAACACCGAGTGGTACAACACCGCGCTCGGCCTGGCCATGGTGTTCGGCAGGTTCCTGCCGATCATCTTCGTACTCGCCCTGGCCGGCGCACTGGCCAAACAGGGCAAGACCCCGGAGTCCATCGGCACCCTACCGACGCATCGACCTCAGTTCGTCGGCATGGTCGCCGGTGTCACGCTGATCCTGGTCGCGCTCACCTTCTTGCCGATGCTTGCGCTCGGCCCCCTCGCTGAAGGAATTCACTGATGACCACCCCCACCCTCGAATCTGGGCACGCACAGCACAAATCGCAGTCCACCAACCGCATTCAAGGCGGCCTGCTGGATCCGAAACTGCTGTGGAAGTCGATGCCCGACGCACTGCGCAAGCTCGATCCGCGCACCTTGTGGCGCAACCCCGTCATGCTGATCGTCGAGATCGGTGCGGTATGGAGCACGATCCTCGCGATCGCCGACCCCTCCTGGTTCGGCTGGCTGATCGTGATCTGGCTCTGGCTGACAGTCATTTTCGCGAATCTCGCCGAAGCGGTTGCCGAAGGACGCGGTAAGGCTCAGGCCGAGACGCTGCGCAAGACGAAGACGTCGACCATGGCCCGTCGCCTCATCGACTGGGCCCCCGGCCGCACGGCCACCGAGGAAGAGGTCGCCGCTCCCCTGTTGCAGCTGGGCGACCACGTGGTGGTCGAAGCCGGCGAGACCATCCCCGGCGACGGCGATGTCGTACAAGGCATTGCCTCCGTGGACGAATCCGCCATCACGGGTGAATCAGCGCCGGTGATCCGGGAATCCGGAGGCGACCGTTCCGCGGTGACCGGTGGCACCGTCGTGCTCTCCGATCGCATCATCGTCCGGATCACGCAGAAGCCGGGCGAGAGCTTCATCGACCGGATGATCTCCCTCGTCGAGGGCGCCAACCGGCAGAAGACACCGAACGAGATCGCGCTGAACATCCTGCTGGCCTCGCTCACGCTCATCTTCGTGTTCGCCGTCGCGACGCTGCAACCGCTCGCCATCTACTCGAAGATGAACAACCCCGGTGTGCCGGACAGCTTGGCACTCACCGGCAACGGTGTGTCGGGCATCGTGATGGTCTCGCTGCTGGTGTGTTTGATTCCCACCACGATCGGCGCGCTGCTGTCCGCGATCGGTATCGCCGGGATGGATCGCCTGGTCCAGCGCAACGTGCTCGCCATGTCGGGTCGTGCGGTGGAAGCCGCCGGCGATGTGAACACGCTGCTGTTGGACAAGACCGGCACCATCACGCTGGGCAACCGGCAGGCTTCCGCGTTCGTCCCGGTCACCGGGGTGACTGCCGAGGCACTCGCCGATGCGGCCCAGCTGTCCAGCCTGGCCGACGAGACGCCGGAGGGCCGCTCGATCGTGGTCTTCGCCAAGGAGGAGTACGGGCTGCGAGCCCGGACTCCGGGCGAGCTGGCGACGGCGCAGTGGGTGGAATTCACCGCCCAGACCCGGATGTCGGGCGTGGATCTGGGCACCGATCACAGCCTGCGCAAGGGCGCGGCCAGCTCGGTCGCCGACTGGGTGCGCAACCAGGGCGGCCAGGTGTCGGCGGAGCTCGGCGAGATCGTCGACGGCATCTCCGCCGCCGGCGGGACCCCCCTTGTCGTCGGGCAGGTCCTGGACGGCACCGCCTCGGTTCTCGGTGTCATCCACCTGAAAGACGTCGTCAAGCAGGGTATGCGCGAACGCTTCGACGAGATGCGCCGGATGGGTATCCGCACGGTGATGATCACCGGCGATAACCCGTTGACCGCCAAGGCCATTGCCGACGAGGCAGGTGTCGATGACTTCCTCGCCGAGGCCACGCCGGAAGACAAGATGGCCCTGATCAAGAAGGAGCAGGCCGGCGGGAAGCTGGTCGCCATGACCGGTGACGGCACCAATGACGCACCCGCGTTGGCGCAGGCAGATGTCGGCGTGGCGATGAACACCGGCACGTCGGCGGCGAAAGAGGCCGGCAACATGGTCGACCTCGACTCGGATCCGACCAAACTCATCGAGATCGTCGAGATCGGCAAGCAGCTGCTCATCACCCGCGGGGCGCTCACGACGTTCTCGATCGCCAACGACATCGCCAAGTACTTCGCGATCATCCCCGCGCTGTTCGTCACGCTGTTCCCCGGCCTGGATCTGCTCAACATCATGCGGCTGCACAGTCCGCAGTCGGCAATCCTGTCCGCGGTCATCTTCAACGCGATCATCATCGTCGCGCTGATCCCGTTGTCGCTGCGCGGTGTTCGGTACACGCCCAGCAGTGCCTCGAAACTGTTGAGCCGCAACCTCTACGTCTACGGCTTGGGCGGAATCATCGCGCCGTTCATCGGCATCAAAATCATCGACCTCGTAATCCAGTTCCTGCCAGGGATGTGAAATGAATTTCTCCAGTTTGATTCGTCAGCACTGGGCCGCGCTCCGCGCCCTGCTCGTGCTCACCGTGATCCTCGGCCTCGCCTACCCGGCCTTCATCTGGCTCATCGCCCAGATCCCCGGGCTGCGTGAGAATGCCAACGGGTCCATCGTCGACGCCGGTGGGAAACCGGTGGGCAGCAGCCTGATCGGTCAGTCCTTCACCGACGCGGAGGGCAACGCACTGCCGCAGTACTTCCAGAGCCGGCCGTCGGCCGCGGGCAACGGCTATGACCCCCTCGCCACCAGCGCGAGCAACCTGGGACCGGAGAGCATCGTCGACACACCCGGTGACCCGTCGCTTGCCAAGGACGACAACGGATACAAGGCCAGCCTGCTCACGCAGGTCTGCCAGCGCAGCGCCGCCGTGGGTGAGCTCGAGGGTGTGAGCGGGGCCCGCCCGTTCTGCACCGGCGGTGGGGGCCAGGGCGAGCGAAGCGACGGGGAAAGTGTCGGGGCCGTGCTCTCGGTGATCGGACCCCGCACCGCATCCGGCGACGTCGTCCATCCGACGCGGGTGGTCAGTGTCAACGAACCGTGCGAGACGACCAAGACCCCGTTCCTGAGCACCTATGAGGGCGCCCGCGTCGAATGTGCGAAGTTCGGTGAGGATTACGCCATCGGCCAGATCGTCCCGATTCGGGGTGCCGCCCCGGCAGAGCCGGCCGTACCCGCGGACGCCGTGACCGCCAGCGCCAGCGGCCTGGATCCACACATCTCCCCCGCGTACGCCGCCATCCAGGTGGACCGGATCGCCAAGGCCCGGGGTGTCTCACCGGACCTGATCCGCACGGCCGTCGCGGACAACACCGCCGGCCGCACCCTCGGGTACTTCGGCGAACCGCGGGTCAACGTATTGATGCTGAATGTGGAGCTGGACGAGAAGTATCCAGTGAAGAGTTGATGCACCGGTGGATGATGAGGGCGTGAACATCGGCGACGAGGTGCTCGCCCCGGGAGCGAGCAGACCAGACGGGGAACGGTCGGCTACGTCGACGCACAAGGCCAAGCGGGGCGAACTGCGCATCTACCTGGGCGCCGCCCCGGGCGTCGGGAAGACCTTCTCGATGCTCGGGGAGGCACGCCGCAGGCTCGAACGCGGCACCGACGTGGTCGCGGCCGTCGTCGAGACGCACGGCCGCAAGAAGACCGCCGAGCTGCTCGACGGGATCGAGATCGTCGCGCCGCGGTACATCGAGTACCGCGGCGGGCGGTTTCCCGAACTCGACGTGCCCGCGGTCATCGCCAGGCACCCGGAGGTGGTGCTGGTCGACGAACTGGCCCACACCAACACTCCGGGCAGCGTGAACGCCAAGCGCTGGCAGGACGTCGAAGAACTGCTCGACGCAGGCATCGACGTCATCTCGACGGTCAACGTCCAGCACCTGGAGAGCCTCAACGACGTGGTGACCCAGATCACCGGAATCGAGCAACAGGAGAAGGTCCCCGACGAGGTGGTGCGCGCGGCCGATCAGATCGAGTTGGTCGACATCACCCCGGAAGCGCTGCGGCGCAGATTATCCCACGGAAACGTGTACGGCCCCGAGCGTATCGATGCGGCGCTGTCCAACTACTTCCGGCGCGGAAATCTGACGGCCCTGCGGGAACTGGCACTGCTGTGGCTCGCCGACCAGGTCGACGCCGCGCTGTCGAAGTACCGGGCCGACAACAAGATCACCGACACCTGGGAGGCGCGCGAACGCGTGGTCGTCGCCGTAACCGGTGGCGCCGAGTCGGAAACCCTGGTGCGGCGGGCGTCGCGCATCGCGTCCAAATCCAGCGCCGAACTGATGGTCGTGCACGTCGTGCGGGGCGACGGTCTCTCGGGTATCGCGGCCCCGCAGATGGGCAAGGTGCGAGAACTCGTGACCAGCCTCGGCGCGACACTGCACACCGTGGTCGGTGACGACGTCCCGGCCGCGCTGCTGGACTTCGCCCGCGAGATGAACGCCACCCAGCTGGTGCTCGGGACCTCTCGGCGGTCCCGCTGGGCGCGCATGTTCGACGAGGGCATCGGCGCGTCGGTGGTCCAGCAGTCCGGCAAGATCGACGTTCACATGGTCACCCACCCGGAGGCCAAGCGACCGCGCTCGTACTCTTCGGTGGCGTCGTGGCAGAAGCACCTGCTGTCCTGGCTGGCCGCCGTGATCGTTCCGAGCGTCATCTGCGCCATCACGTCGCTGTGGCTCGACCCCTTCCTCGGTATCGGCGGCGAGAGCGCGCTGTTCTTCATCGGGGTGCTGGTGGTGGCGCTGCTCGGCGGTGTGGCGCCCGCCGCGCTGTCGGCGCTGCTGTCCGGTCTGTTGCTGAACTACTTCCTGGTCAATCCCCGCTACACCTTCACCATCGCCGAACCGGACAGCGCCGTCACGGTCGTGGTGCTGCTGCTCGTGGCCGTCGCCGTGGCGGCGCTGGTCGACGGCGCCGCCAGTCGGGCTCGCGAGGCGACCCGCGCGTCACAGGAAGCCGAACTGCTCGCGCTGTTCGCGGGATCGATTCTGCGCGGGGCGGATCTGGGCATGCTGCTGGAACGCGTCCGCGAGACGTACGCCCAGCGGGCGGTCAGCCTGGTCCGCGACGGACCCGACGGGCCGGCGACGGTGGCGTGCGTGGGCAAGGACCCGTGCGTGGAGGTGGATGACGCCGACACGGCGGTGGAGGCCGGTGACGACGAGTTCTGGATGCTGCTGTCCGGCCGCAAGCTGTCGGCCCGGGATCGCCGCGTGCTGGGTGCCGTCGCCAAACAGGCGGCCGGTCTGGTCAAACAACGCGAATTGACCGAAGAGGCAAGCGAGGCCGAGGCGATCGCCCAGGCCGACGAACTGCGGCGTTCGCTGTTGTCGGCGGTGAGCCACGATCTGCGGACCCCGCTGGCCGCCGCGAAGGCAGCGGTGTCGAGCCTGCGAAGCAGCGATGTCGATTTCTCCGCGGAGGACACCGCCGAACTGCTGGCCACCATCGAAGAATCCGTCGATCAGCTCACCGCCCTGGTGGGCAATCTGCTCGATTCGTCGCGGCTGGCGGCGGGGGCGGTCCGCCCCGAACTGCGCCGGGTGTACCTGGAGGAGACCGTGCAGCGCGCACTGCTCGGAATCAGCAAGGGAGTCACCGGCTTCCCGCGCAAAGAGCTCGACCGGGTCAAGGTCGAGGTCGGCGATGCCGTCGTCATGGCCGACAGCGGCCTGCTCGAGCGGGTACTGGCCAATCTGGTCGACAACGCGTTGCGCTACTCGCCGGTGAACAGACCGGTGCGGGTCACCGCCGGCCAGGTCGGTGACCGGGTACTCATCGCCGTCGTCGACGAGGGACCCGGTATCCCCCGCGGCACCGAGGATCAGCTGTTCGAACCCTTCCAGCGCCTGGGCGATCGCGACACCAGCACCGGTGTCGGCCTCGGCCTTTCGGTGGCCCGCGGCTTCGTCGAAGCAATGGGCGGCACGATCACCGCAACCGACACACCCGGCGGCGGCCTGACCATCGAGATCGACTTGGCGGCAACAGCAAAGGATGTCCAAGCATGACCCGGGTGCTCGTCATCGACGATGAACCACAGATCCTGCGGGCGCTGCGCATCAACTTGTCCGTCCGCGGGTACGAGGTGACCACGGCGGCCACCGGGGCCGAGGCCCTGCGGTCGGCCGCCGATCACCGTCCGGATGTCGTGGTTCTGGATCTGGGCCTGCCGGATATGTCCGGTATCGAGGTGCTGGCGGGGTTGCGAGGCTGGATGAGCGCGCCGGTGATCGTCCTCTCCGCGCGCAGCGACTCCTCGGACAAGGTCGAGGCGCTGGACGCCGGCGCCGACGACTACGTGACCAAACCCTTCGGCATGGATGAGTTCCTGGCCCGCCTGCGCGCGGCCGTACGCCGGGGTACCGCGGCGGCCGAAACCGACGAGCCCGTCATCGAAACCTCCTCTTTCACCGTGGATCTCTCCGCGAAGCAGGTCACCAGGAACGGCGTCGAGGTGCATCTGACACCGACCGAGTGGGGCATCCTGGAGATGCTGGTGCGCAACCGCGGCAAGCTGGTGGGCCGTGAGGAGCTGCTCAAGGAGGTGTGGGGTCCGGCCTACGCCAAGGAAACGCACTATCTGCGGGTGTACCTGGCGCAGTTGCGGCGAAAGCTCGAAGACGATCCCTCACACCCGGTACATCTGCTCACCGAAGCGGGGATGGGTTACCGGTTCCAGCAGTAGCGGGCTTGACCGCCTGCAGGGTGTAGGTCAACGGGATTCGGTCCCGCCCCTCGGCCAGCACGAACTCGCCCGGGTAGTCGCTGCTCGGGATCATGGCCTCGCCCAGCGGATTCCACGGTACTTCGCGGTGCTCCTCCAGCGCGGTGACGATCAGTCCGGCGTCGGTGAGTGCCGTGAAGATCTCGCCGAGACCATGATTGAAATGCACCAACGTCGGGGAGTCCAGGGTGCCGTAGCCGGCATAACTGTCGTGCTCGACGAACACAACGCCGTCGGTCTCGAAATACGGGTACTCCAACACCAACAATCCGTCCGGTCGCGGATCGCACATCGCCCACAGCACCGGATGCCCCTCGCGCATGAACAATCGTCCGCCGGGCCGCAACAGGCCGGCGACGGTGGCGGCCCACCTCCGGATGTCGGGCAGCCAGCAGATGGCGCCGATACCGGTGTAGACCAGATCGAAATCGCCGACCGCGTCGTAGACATCGGACTCGACGAAGGTCACGGCCCCCTTCGCCAGGTCGCGCGCCGCCTCCAGAGCGGACGGCGAGAAGTCGATACCGGTCACCGATTTCGCGCCCAGACGGGCGAGCGACACGGTGTCCGTGCCGATATGGCATTGCAGGTGAACGACATCCAGTCCGTCGAGCCGGCCCAGCCGGGGTAGGTCATAGCGGACCACGTCGGAGAGGTGGGCGGGGTCATCGAACCCTGCGAGGTCATACCCGTCCGGCCCGGTGTGCAGGGGCACCCGGGATTCCCAGTTCGCCAGATTCGTCGCGCGCCAGTCCTCGGTCACACCTCATTGTCGCACGCGGAGTCTACTCGTTTTTCCGATCCAAAACCGTTGTGCGGGTGGATCTGTGGATGAATCCGCGACTGTGGATAACTGCCGGTTCTGTCGGTGGTGCGTACTAGTGTTCGAGTCATGGAAGGTGTCGTCGATCTGCTGGCCACCGTGGACAAACTGTCCACGGTGGCGTTCGACGACGCGTCGGTGGCTGAGCTGTTGGAGGTGCAGTCGGCGCTGGAATCGGTGAACCGGCGGATCCCGGCGATGCAGCACCGGGTGATGGCGGCGGTGAAGGCGCAGTCCAGTCCGGGCGAGTTGGGTGCGCGCAGCTGGGCCGACGCGTTGGGGATCCGACTGCGGATCTCGCACACCGAAGCCTGCCGCCGGTTGAGCGAGGGTGAGTTGTTGGGCCCGCGGCGCTCGGTGACCGGCGAACCGCTCGAGCCCGTGTACCCGGGCACCGCCGCGGCCCTGGCCCGCGGCGAACTGACCGGCGAGCATGTCCGGATCATCACCCACACCATGAAGAAGATCCCATCCGTGGTGGATGACCGGACCCGCGCCGACGCCGAGACCGACCTGGCCGCTGTCGCCGCCGTGCAGACGCCCGAGGCGTTGCGTAAGGCGGCCGCACTGCTGCTCCAGTTGCTCGACCCCGACGGGCCCGAACCCAATGACGAGGACACCGTGGCGCGCCGGGAGATGCTCCGCAACGTGACGCTGGGCCCACAGGACGCCGACGGGATGAGCGAGCTACGCGCCAAGGTCACCCCGGAATTCCGGGCCTATCTCGAACCGATCTTCGCCAAGCTCGCCGCCAAGGGCATGTGCAATCCCGACGATGTGCACCCGTGTGTGAAGGGCACCCCACCCGCCGAGGTCAGTGCCGCCGACACCCGCAGCCTCGGGCAGCGCCAACACGATGCCCTGATGACGCTCGCCCGCAGCGCGCTGACGGCGGGTGAGCTGGGCGAGCACAACGGACTACCGGTGAGCGTGGTCGTCACCACCACGCTGACCGAGCTGGAAACCGCGGCCGGGGTCGCCCACACCGGCGGCGGATCCACTGTGCCGATGCGCGATCTGATCCGGATGGCCGGGCATGCCCGCCATTACCTGAGCATCTTCGACGGCCACACCGCGGTGCCGCTGCACCTGGGCCGCACCAAACGCATCGCCTCCCCCGGCCAGCGACTGGTCCTGCACGCCCGCGACCGCGGCTGCACCTTCCCCGGCTGCGCCATTCCCGGCTACCTGTGCCAAACACATCACGCCGAGACCGACTACGGCGTCGGCGGGCACACCGATATCACCAACTTGGGTCTGGCCTGCGGCCCGCACAACCGCCTCGTCACAGAACGCGGCTGGACAACCCGCATCCGGGCCGACGGCCGCGTCGAATGGATACCGCCACCACTGCTGGACACCCGCCAGCCACGGGTCAACGCCCTGCACCACCCCGAAGACCTCTTCCACGGCTTCCGCGGCTTCCACGGCGACGGCGACGGGGACGGGGACCGCGACGGGGACGGGGACGACCGATGACCCTTCCAAACGAATTCCAACCGCGACCGCTTACGGTGCCCGCCATGACACACTCCACGACCCGCGCTGCCGCGGCCGCCGCCGTCGTCGCACTCGGCCTGTTCGGCGCTGTCGGTTGCGGCTCCGATTCCAAATCCGATGCCGGCAGCAGCTCCTCGAAGAGCTCATCGGCTTCATCGTCGTCATCGACGAAGAGCTCCGCCGCATCGTCGACCAAGAAGGCACCCTCGACTCCCGAAGCGCACGAGTCGATCGCGGACTACATCCAGGAGAGCGGGATCACCGAGACGTCGATCAAGCGCGGCGACCCGGGCCCGTCGATCGACCTGCCGGTGCCCGAAGGGTGGGAGGCCACCGACAAGCTGCCCGAAGCCCCCTACGGTGCGATCGTCTTCACGGGCAGCTCGGTTCCCGACAACCCGCCCCGCATCCTGGCTCTGCTGTCCAAGCTGACCGGCAATGTCGACCCCCAGAAGATCCTCGAGTACGCCCCGGGCGAACTGCAGAACCTGCCGGGGTGGAAGCCCCTCAACGAGGGCGCCTCGTCCACCCTGAGTGGCTTCAACGCCTTCCAGTTGGGCGGCAACTACGACGTCGACGGCAAGCAGGGTGTGATCGCGCAGAAGACCGTCGTCATCCCGGCCGATGACGGCCTGTATGTGCTGCAACTCAACGCCTATGCCGACGAGTCGGAAGCCGACACGCTGGGCAATGCCACCGATATCATCGACCAGCAGACCACCATCACGCCCTAGTGCTCACAGGCTGCGGTCGGCTCTCGGTCATGTAATCGCCGCGAAGCGTTCGTCTGCTGCTACCTCGCACGACGCCAACCCCGGTACACGCTCTAGCCGTGGACAACTCGCGTGCGTACAACAGTGTCTGGCAGTTCCGCGGCGATGCGTGGTGCCGCCTCGAAGAGGCCGCCGACCGGTTGACTCGACCGAGCACGACCGGCGACCTCAAAGACGAATACGTGGCCATCTGTCACGACCTGCTGATCAACCTGGCACCGCTGGAACCGTACTGGGCCTTCCCCGGCTCACCTCAGTTCGCCAAGATCCAGCGCCTGTTCAACGCGGGCGCGTACGACAAGTTCGCCCACACGGTCGCCCGGATCAACCGGGCGCTCACCACGGAGTCCTACCGCACCGGCGATGTCGACACCGCCGGTGCCGACGACACCGCCGATCTGTTCCCGGCCGACCCGCGCACCTTGGAGAGCCAGCCCGCCAACCGGCGCGAGCAGCTGTACTTCGAGGTGCTGGTCGTGGAGAAGATGACCGAGGCCCAAGAACGGGCACTGCGCAAAGAGGTGCGCAGCTGGCGCAGGCCCGATGACGAATTCGTGTACGAGTTGGTCGTCGTCGGCAGCGGCGACGAGGCCTTGATCGCCGCGCGCCTCAACGTCAACCTGCAGGCCGTTGTGATCCGCCGCCGGTTCAGTCACCAGTCGCCCCGGGACCTGACCACGCTGTCGGAGTTCATCGACCACACGCTGTCCCACGATCTCGACGACCACAAATCCCCCGACGAGCGGGCCGCGATCCTGGCCAAGTCGCTGCATGAGCTGCGTCCCGAACTCGACCTGTTCCTGATGACCGAGATCGAGGTCGAGGACATCGCCGGCCGGCTCGGGCAGTCGTTCCGCCGGGTGTTCCACGCCCGCGAGGGGGTGCTGGAGCTGCACCTGTCCATCCTGCAGGGGGTCGCCGCGCGCTACCGCACCCCGTTCTTCAGCGCGCTCAAGCAGTACAGCCACCGGCCCACCGGTGTCTTCCATGCACTGCCGATCAGCCAGGGCAAGTCGATCGTCAACTCGCACTGGATCAAAGACATGGTCGGGTTCTACGGGCTGGACGTGTTCATGGCCGAGACCTCGGCGACCTGCGGCGGGCTGGACTCGCTGCTGGAACCCACCGGCCCGCTGCGCGAGTCCCAGCAGCTGGCGGCCGAGGCGTACGGCAGCAGGCACACCTATTTCGTCACCAACGGCACCTCGACGGCCAACAAGATCGTCACCCAGTCCCTGGTCGCTCCCGGCGATATCGTGCTGCTGGACCGCAACTGCCACCAGAGCCACCACTACGGCATGATGCTGGCCGGCGCCAACGTCGTCTACCTGGAGGCCTACCCGCTCGCCGACTACACGATGTACGGCGCGGTCCCGCTGCGGGAGATCAAGTCGAAACTGTTGGCGCTCAAGGCCGCCGGCAAGCTCGACCGGGTCAAGATGATCTCGCTGACCAACTGCACGTTCGACGGCATCGTCTACGACACCGAGCGCGTCATGGAGGAATGCCTGGCCATCAAGCCCGACCTCGTATTCCTGTGGGACGAAGCGTGGTTCGCGTTCGCCCGGTTCCACCCGGTGTACCGCAAGCGCACTGCCATGGCATCGGCTCGCAGCCTGCGCGACAAGCTCGCCGACCCCGAATACCGCGCCTCCTACACCGAGCAGCTCACCCACGAAGGCCCGCTGTCCGACGAGGAGCTGCTGAACCGGCGGCTGCGGCCCGACCCCGCCGAGGCACGGGTCCGGGTGTACGCCACCCAGTCCACGCACAAGACCCTGACCTCGCTGCGGCAGGGCTCGATGATCCACGTCTTCGACCAGGACTTCGAGCAGAAGGTGTCCGAGGCCTTCCACGAGGCCTATATGGCGCACACCTCGACCTCGCCGAACTACCAGATCCTCGCGTCACTGGATCTGGGTCGCCGCCAGGTGGCGCTGGAGGGTGTCGAGTTGGTGCAGCGCCAGATCGAGAACGCCATGCAGCTGCGCGACGCCATCGACAACCATCCGCTGCTGAGCAAGTACATGTCCTGCCTGCGCACCTCGGACCTGATCCCGCAGCAGTTCCGCCCCTCGGGTATCGCCCAGCCTCTGCGATCCGGGCTGAAAAACATGATGGCGGTGTGGGATTCGGACGAGTTCGTGCTGGATCCGTCGCGCATCACGCTGTCGATCGGGCGCACCGGCTACGACGGTGACCAGTTCAAACGCGAACAGCTGATGGACCGGCACGGCGTGCAGATCAACAAGACCTCACGCAACACCGTGCTGTTCATGACCAATATCGGCACCACGCGCAGCTCGGTGGCGTTCCTGGTCGAGGTGCTGGTGAAGATCGCCGGTGAGCTGGAGGAGTCGATCTCCGAGATGGGCCTGGGCGAACGGGCCAGGTTCGAGCAGAAGGTGCGCCGGCTGACCACGAACTCGGCCTCGCTGCCGAATTTCAGCGGCTTCCACCCCGTCTTTCGGGACGGCACGCAGACGCCCGAAGGCGATGTGCGCCGCGCCTTCTACCTGTCCTACGACGACACCCACTGCGAGTACCTGTCCACCGACGAGATCTTCGACAAGATCGACGCCGGCGTACCGGTGGTGTCGGCGACGTTCGTGACGCCGTATCCGCCCGGATTCCCGGTGCTGGTGCCCGGCCAGGTGTTCAGCCAGGAGATCCTGACCTTCCTGCGCGAGCTCGACACTCCCGAGATCCACGGCTACAAACCAGAACTCGGCTTCCGGGTGTACACCGAGAAGGCGATCGAAGGTCTGCGGCCGGCGCGCTGGTCGGATCTGCCGCAGCCCATCTTGGCCGATTAGTCATGAGCGGAGCCGGAATCCGACGCCTCTGACATTCTGCACGATCCGCGGTTGGTCCGGGTTGTCACCGAGGCGGCGGCGCAGCTGGCCGATATGCACGTCGACATTGTTGGCGCTGCCCTGCCACGCCGGACCCCACACCGCGGCCAGGATCTCACCTCTGGCCACGACGTGCCCAGGGTCTCGCGCCAGCAGCGCGAGGATGTCGAATTGCGTCCTGCTCAAGGCGATCGGACTTCCGTTTCGGCGTACCTCGCGCCGCTCGACATCGATCCGCAACGCCTGATCGGATTTCGGCCCGTACTCAACCGTGTCGGCAGGTTCCCCGGCGAGTAGTGCGGTGATCCGGTCTGCGACGTCTCGGCAGCCGAACGGCTTGGCTATGAACGTATCCACCAGCGATCCTCTGCTGTCCAGGAGCATGGCCCGCTCACCCGCCGATCCGAGGGCGATGACGCGCGCACCGTGCGCCATCCGCAGTCGCGTGCAGAGTGCGCGATGTTCATCAACGTGCACCGAGCCGAGATCGACCACGATGACACTGGGTGTGTGCGCCGACGCGAGGGCAGTCGATAGATCCGCGACGTCGATGCACGTGGTGGAGATCGACGTATTCAGGAAGCAGTTCACAATGCCCTGCGCCCACGCGTTCACCCCACCCGCCAGCAATACCGTCCGCTCCGAGAGATCCACACTCACCATTACATACTGACCTACTACGTAGATAGGTGACCTCTGGCGCGGGAAAGTTCTCACCCCGAGAGCGAATCGTGACCGAACGGCGATCCTCACCAGGCCCCGGGCAGTCTCCTCCGAGTCGGCAAGGGCGGCAGCTAATTACAGGAATGACATTTGGGAACACTGTTACCTACGGGGAACAAGTGATGTAACGTGTGCCAATGTACTGACTTACTACGTACTTGATTGACACGTAGATCGTGCAACCGGACGTGACAACGCAGCAGCCACCGCGTAGCCGCGCCAAAGGAGTTCGTGAAGTGATGGACAGTCCTGCTCGCAACGACGACCCGGTCGGCCGTCGACCGCCTACGCGGCGGCTTGTGTTGTCAGCCGTGGGCGGCGCAGTGATCTCGGCGCTTCTTGCCACCGCGATTCCCGCTTCGGCCCAACCCAACAGCAGTCCGTGGGACCCCTTGTTGCCCGGCGTGCTCAGCGCGGGTGCGCCCGGCGACCCGCTGGCCGTCGCGAACGCATCACTTCAGGCCGGTGCATTGGCCGCGCAGACCACCATGGATCTGGGCCGCAAATTCCTTGGCAGCCTGGGCATTATCCGAACGCCAGCCGATCCGGTCCCGGCCGTGCTCGGCAATCGACTCTACGGTCGCCAGGCCATCGAGTACGTGATCCGGCGGGCCGGTTCACAGATCGGCGTTCCCTACTCCTGGGGCGGAGGCAGTCTCACCGGTCCCAGCCGCGGAATCGATTCGGGGGCCGGGACTGTCGGATTCGACTGCTCAGGTTTGACCCGCTACGCCTATGCCGGCGTGGGGGTTCTACTGCCCCGCTACTCCGGCGACCAGTACAACGCCGGCCGCAAAGTGGCGCCATCGCAGGCGAAGCGCGGCGATCTGCTGTTCTGGGGCCCGGGCGGCGGACAACATGAGGCGATCTACCTGGGCAACGGCCAGATGCTCGAAGCGCAGCAGACCGGTGTGCCGGTGAAGATCTCACCGGTGCGAACAGGCGGTATGACTCCCTACGTGACACGCGTCATCGAGAGCTGAGATCAATTGCAGGTCAGCCGATACACGCCCAGGCACCGGACAGTCCCACCGCCAGGACACCGGCAGGTCCCACCGCGATCACCGCACTCGCGCCGGTCAGCGCCGCCCGAATACTCAGCCGGGCACGTCGGGTGGCCGGGTCGGCCAGCCTACCCGCCCGATGCAGCACCGCGATGTCGGCGGCGCCGAGCGCGGATGCCGGCGCTGCCCCTACCAAGGCCATCAGGCCGTCGAGCAGCGCGCGCTCGCCGAACCGGTGCGCCGCAGCATCGTCGGCGCACATCTCCAGAAGCCGGGCCACCTCGCCGGGCGCCCAAGCGAACAACGCCACTCGCGGGAGTACCGCCGCCAGCCCGCGCAGGACGGTCACGATGGTGAGGTGATGGCCCACCAAGTGCGCGCGTTCGTGCGCGATGACCGCACCGAGTTCGCGCGCGCCGAGCGCGGCAACCGCCGAGCTGGTGACCACGATCGTCGACGGCCGGCCCGACACGCAGTAGGCGGCGCGCTCCCCGGCTTCGACGACGTACACGTCGCCGCCGTGGAGGGGGCGGCCCACCATACGGATCGCTGCCCCATGTTCGTGAGCGTGCCCGCGGAGGCGGGCGATCGTGCGGGCCAGCCGTACCCCGACTCCGACTGCCAGCGCGAGCAGGACCACCACTACCGCCAAGACCGCGAACTGCGGAACAAGTCCGGCCGCACCGGAAGCCAATTCGCACAGCCACTTCAGGCAGGAAGCCGCGAGAATACCGGGCTGGCCCCAGTGCGTGATCACATCCAGCGCGACGAATGCGGTGATGACCATGCCGGTCCCCACAGCACTTGCGATTGCGGTGAGCCACAACACCACACCGGCGCGAGGCGCCTGCCCACCATGGGTCAACCGCGTCAAGACCGCCGGGCCGACGAAGACCAGCGCGGCAGCGTAGACGACCAGGCAGAACAGCGTCACCGCTTCTTGGTCCTCGATGTACGCCGGCTCAACCGCCGCAACGCGTCCCGCAGGCTATCCGACTCCGTGGGTCCGATCTGTTCGATGAAGTAGCTCAGCACGAGTTCGGACCGGCCGCCGTCATCGAGCGCCTCCCGCATGAGCCGAGCCGTGCGCTCCTCACGCGTCATGATGGCCCAATAACGGTAGGCACGGCCGTCGCGTTCGCGCTCCAGCCAACCCTTGGTGTGCAGGTTGTCCATCGTCGACATCACGGTGGTATAGGCGATCCGCCGCTCGCGGGAGAGTTCTTCGAAGATCTCGCGCACGGTCACGGTGTCAGGGTCGCGATTCCATATCCGGTCCATCACGACGGCTTCCAAATCACCGAAACCTCGCACACCCACTGCCGACACCCTCCAAGCTGTTGCACCGGAGCCTACCGCGCAGACCGGTCTTCACACGCAACGACGCGGATTCTCAGGACAGGGCACTTCCGCGTACCCACTGCGGCCACGGCATGCTCCAGTCACCGTTCTGCCACAGCTGCAACGGATCTCCACCGGTGTTACGGATTTCCACGATGTCCCCGGGCTGGGAGAATTCGTAGAACCAGCGCGCGTTGTCGCCGCTCAGGTTCAGGCAACCGTGCGAGACGTTGGTGTTGCCCTGCGCCCAGACCGTGCTGTCGAGCTGATGCAGATAGACCCCGTCGGTGCTGATCCGGGTCGCCCACGAAATGGTCTCCCGGTAGCCCAGCCGTGAATTGATCGGCAGCCCAAAGGTGGACGAATCCATGATGACCGGGTTGGCCTTGTCCAGCACGGTGTAAACACCCCGCTGCGTCCAGAACGAGATCGTCTGCCCATTGACCGTTTCGCTGCCGCCCATGCCCATCGAGGTGGGCATCGTGCGAACGAGTTCTCCATTGCGGTACACGCTCACCTGTTTGGTCGCGTCGTCGGCGATCGATACGTGCGCATCCCCGATCGTGAACGTGACCCGAGCGTCTTCCTGTCCGTACAGGCCCGCGCCGACGGCCCTGCCGTAGATGTCGGCCGCCACCGTCACCGTGGTACCGGGCGAAAAGTACTGCGGCGGACGCCAATGCGCATTCTGGTCATCAACCCAGTGCCACGCCCCGGATACCGGAGGAGTGGTGGTCACCACCAGTGCCCGCTCGGCGGCGGCCCGGTCGGTGATCGGCTCGTCGAAGTGCGCGACGACGACCGTCCCGACGCCGTAGCGTTGTCCCTCGCGCAGCGGCGCGGCGCCGGTTGTCCGCAGCGACACCCGGGTCTGATTGCCCGGTACGAGCGTCGAGAATGTCGACACCTCCCGTCGCGGCATCCCGTTCGCCCCCACCCCGGTTGCGGTCACGGCATAGCTGCGGCCATAGCCCAGTGGCACGGCAGGTTTCCACACGGTGCGGTCGGGTGTGAGCACGCCGTCGATGCGCTTGCCCAGCTCATTCACCATCACCACGTCGACCAGGGTGCCGGCAGAGGCTGTGACGGTGACGGGCGCGAGGGGGTCGACATCGCGCGCGCCCACGGCCGGGCTGAGCACCAGATCGACCGGCCCCGGCGGAAGTACGGCCGGCCCGGCCGCCTGAGCGTCGGCGACGACCGCACCGGCGCATCGTCCGACACAGCCATCGAGCGTCAGTACAAGGCCGCCACCGATCAGGGCGATCGCCAACAGCGCCGATGTCAGCAGGCGCAGTCTGCTTGTTCGATTGGTCCCCACGCAGATCTCCTCGAACTCGCCGACTCCACCAACTACGTAGTGACATAGTAGATGACTTGAGGCTACTCGTCAGACGACGTAGTCGAGGCTGGTCATCATCCCGGCTGCCTGGTGATAAGTGTTGTGGCAGTGCAACATCCAGGTGCCCGGATTGTCGGTGATCAGGCGGACACCGACCGTCTGTCTCGGCAGCACGATGAGGGTGTCCTTGCGTGGACCCGGCCGGCCATCCGGGGTGATCACCTCGAAGGTGTGCCCGTGCAGGTGCATCGGATGCCACATCATGGTGTCGTTGACGAAGGTGAGGGTGACATTCTGGCCCTGCCGGACCTGGAGCGGCTCCATCTGATCGAAGCCTCGACCGTTGATGGTCCAGTCGTACCCCATCATCGCGCCGCCCAGCCGGGCGGTCAGGGTGGTCTCGGCGCGGTCGCCGGCGAGCACCGCCTCCGGCGCCGCGGCGAATGCCGCGACGGTACCGATCCGGCCGCGCAGCTCGGCGGGGACGAATCCGGGGTCGGGCACGGTTCCGGCGCCGGTGGACAGCATCGCGCGGGCGTAGGCGTTCTTGCCCTCGGCGGAGGCCACCAGCGGGAAAACACCGTCCCCCGCGGTGATCACCACGTCGTAGCGTTCGCCCATCCCCAACAGCAGGGCGTCCACCTCGGTCGGTAGCACCGGGAACCCGTCGGTATGGGTCACCGTCATGCGGTGTCCCGCCAGGGCCACCCGGAACGCGGTGTCGGCTCCGGCATTGATGAGCCGGATCCGGATGCGCTGTCCGGGTTTGGCGCGGAATGTGCTGGCCGCGGCCGGGATCCGGCCGTTGACGAGGTAGTACGGGTAGCTGATATCGCCGGCGTCGCCGCCGAGCAGCTCACTCGTACCGACGCCACCGACCCCGGGCATACCTGGCATACCGGGCATGGTGTGTCCACCCATTCCCATCCCCATCGTCCGCAATCCGTCGAACAGCTGTTGTGGACTGCTGCCGACTCCGGCGGTCCAGTCGTCGAGGACGACGATCCATTCGGCGTCATAGGCGCCCGGCTCACGCGGGTCGTCGATGATCACCGGCAAGTAGAGGCCGTGATCGGCATCCAGATCGGTGTGCGGATGGGCCCAATACGTTCCCGGATGCGCAGCGGTGAAGCGGTAGGTGAAGTCGCCCGTCGCGGGGACATCGGGCGTGGCCGGAGCCGCGCCGTCCATATCGTTGCGCAGCGCCAGACCGTGCCAGTGCACCGAGGACGCATGCGATAGCCCGTTGGCCAGGGTGACCGCCAACTCGTCGCCGACACCCGCCCGGATCAACGGTCCGGGCACCACCTGGTTGTACGCGTACGTCTGCGCGACGGGGCCGCCGAGGTCCACCCGGGCCGGCCCCGCCTCCAGTCGCACGTCCACCGTTCTCCCGGTGTGCGGACGGGCCGCCTCGGCTGCCGCGATCGCGTCGGCAGAGACCGGTGTGGCACCACCGCTGCGCGGCCGGCCCCCGCATCCGGCCAGCGCCAGCCCGCCGATTGCCGTCGCGGCCAGGAACCCGCGCCGGGTCAGGGCGGAGCCTGTGAGTCCCTTCATCGCAGATCTCTCCTTCCCCCGCCACGATGAGCGTGCTCACCGGCGAAATGGGTATTGCTTCGATGAAGATTCGGTCAAAATCGGCCCAGGACGGCGTCCGGCGCCGCGCGCGCGGCACGATACGTTCATGGACAACACCGCAGCACCTGCCGGTCCCGGCTCCGGGTTTCGTGCGTTGGTCGTGGACGACGAGGTGGGCCTGGCCAATGTGGTGGGCAGCTATCTGGAACGCGAGCAGTTCGAGGTCACCGTGTGCCACACCGGTACCGATGCCGTGCTCCGGGCTCGCGAGGTCGACCCTGATGTGGTCGTGCTCGACCTCGGCCTACCCGGTATCGACGGTGTCGAGGTGTGCCGGCAACTGCGCCTGTTCTCCGACGCCTATGTCGTGATGCTCACCGCGCGCGATTCCGAGACCGACACCATCGTCGGGCTCTCGGTCGGTGCCGACGACTACGTGACCAAGCCGTTCAACCCGCGCGAGCTGGTGGCGCGGATCCGGGCGATGCTGCGCCGCCCGCGCACCGTGACCTCGCCTGCCGATACGGTGCGGCGGACACCACCGCCCACCGCGCCGCCGCGGGTGTTCGGCGAGCTGTCCATCGACATCGAGCGCCGCGACGTCACCCTGGGGAACACATCGATTGCCTTGACCCGCACGCAGTTCGACATCCTCGCCGCACTGTCGGCACGCCCGGGCGTGGTCTTCACCCGGCCCCAGATCATCGAGACCGTGTGGGGTGACTCATGGGTGGGCAATGCGCACCTGGTGGATGTCCACATCGGCCACCTGCGCCGCAAACTCGGTGACGATCCTGCCGAACCGCGCTTCGTGCAGACGATACGAGGCGTCGGCTACCGGATGGGTACCGGCGGATGAGCGCACCGGATCACCTGCAGAACACCACTGTCCGGCAACAGAAACCCGGAGTCGGGCTGGGCGCCAGGCTGATGGGGGCGCAGATACTGGTCCTGCTGACGGGCGGGGTGACCACCTGGATCGTCGCCGCGATCGTCGGGCCGCCGTTGTTTCGGGAACACCTGCGCCGGGCCGGCGTCGGTCACGGATCGAACGAACAGTTCCACGCCGAACAGGCATACCGCTATGCCACCGTGCTGTCGATCGCCGTGGCCGTCGCGGTCTCGGCCGCCACGGCGTTGGTGGTGACGGCCTATTTCAGCCGGCGTCTGCAGCGTTCGGTGGCCGACGTGTCCGCGGCGGCCAGTGCCGTCGCCGCCGGGCGATACGACATCCGGGTGGCGCCGGCGGGCCTGGGCGCGGACTTCGACAATCTCTCCGGGGCGTTCAACCAGATGGCCCGACGCCTGGGCACCATCGAGCTGACGCGACGCCAGATGTTCAGCGACCTCGCCCACGAGATCCGCACGCCGGTTTCGGTTTTGGGGGTGTACCTGCAGGCGGTCGAGGACGGCGTACGACCACTGGACGCCGACACCATGGGGATGCTGCGCGAGCAGGCGGACCGTCTCGTGCGGTTCTCGCAGGATTTCGCTGCCCTGGCTCAAGCCGAGGAGGCCGGCTCGGCGATCGACGTGCAGCTCGATGCCCCGGCACCTCTGGTGACGTCCACGCTGGCCGCGGCCGCCGGCCGGTTCGCGGCCAAAGGTGTCGCACTGACAAGCCACGTCCCGGCGGACCTGCCCCAGGTCCGCTGGGATCCGCAGCGCATCGGTCAGGTACTGCACAATCTGCTCGATAACGCGTTGCGGCACACACCCTCCGGCGGCCACGTGGACGTGCGGGTGACGGCCGACCATCGGGACCTTGTCATCACGGTCACCGATGACGGTGACGGCATCCCGGCCGAACATCTGTCCCGGATCTTCGAACGGTTCTACCGGGTGGACGCCGCCCGCGACCGTGAGCACGGCGGCGCCGGGATCGGTCTGGCCATCGCCAAAGCCTTCGCCGATGCGCACGGTGGCAGCCTCACCGCGTCCAGTATGGGGTCCGGACACGGTGCGACCTTCACGTTGGTGGTGCCTGTCGGGGGTCCGACGGCCGGCGGTTAGAGCGAACCCAAAAGGGTTTTCATGGTGTCGATTTCACGTTGCTGGCTGGTCTTGATGCTGTTGGCCAAGGCGACCGCGGCCGGCGACTGACCCGTCTTGATCTCGGTCTCGGCCATGGTGATCGCGCCCTGATGGTGGGCGATCATCTGCGTCAGGAACAGCTTGCTCGCCGCGACGCCCTGAGCGTTCTGCAGCGCCGCCATGTCCTGCTCGGACATCATGCCCTGCCCTGTCTGCATGCCCGGCATACCTGGCATTCCCGGCATTCCTGACATACCGGGCATACCCGGCATTCCCGACGAGGGGGACATCCCGGTGGCGCCCCACTGGGTCAGCCAACCCTGCATCTCCTGGATCTCCGGCCCCTGCGCGGCCTTGATCTGGGTGGCCAGCGCGATCACCTTCGGGTCGACACCCTGCTTGCCCAGGACCATGTCGCTCATCTCGATGGCCTGTTGGTGATGCGGAATCATCATCTGCGCGAACATCTCGTCGGCATGGTTGTGCTCCGCAGACGTCGCAGGTTGCGTCGTGGTGGTAGTCGTGGTCGTGCCCGACGCGGACGGTCCGGCGGAGGTCGTGGAGGTGCCACACGCACCGAGCGTGACCGCCGCGGCCACCAGGGCCGCGGTCATCATCAGTGTTTTCTTCACCCCTCCAGCCTGACAGCGCCCGGTATGGCTCTTGTCGTCGTTCTGTGAAGGTTCGGTATAGGCCTCCCGGGTGCTCACGCCGGCAGCTTGAGACGTTTGAGCATCAGCGCGTTGACCGCCACGATCAGGCTCGACCCGGACATCGACAGGGCGGCGACCTCGGGACGCAGCACGAATCCGAACAGGGGCACGAGCACCCCCGCGGCGATCGGCAGCGCAATGACGTTGTACCCGATGGCCCAGCCGAGGTTCTGGCGCATCTTGCGCAGTGTGCCCCGCCCGATCCGCAGGGCCACCGCGACATCGAGCGGATCCGAGCGCATCAACACCAGATCGGAGGTCTCGATCGCGACATCGGTGCCCGCCCCGATCGCCACCCCGAGGTCCGCCTGCGCCAGCGCCGGTGCGTCGTTCACACCGTCGCCGACCATCGCGACTCGGGAATGTGCGGCCTGCAACTCGGCGATCTTGGCCGCCTTCTCCCCGGGCAGTACGTCGGCGATCACGATGTCGATGCCGAGTTGGCCGGCGATACGTTCGGCGGTGGCCTCGTTGTCGCCGGTGAGCATCGCGACCTGCACACCCAGTTCATGCAGGGCTGTCACCGCCGCCGGGGACGTGGGCCGCGCCGCATCGGCGAGCGCGATCACCGCCACCAGCTGTCCGTCCACGGCCACCAACACCGCGGTCCGGCCTCCCGCGGCCAGCTCATCACGACGTGCGAACAGGGCACCGGAATCGACACCCTCCTGCGCCAGCAGGGCGCGGTTGCCCACCACCACCGTGCGGCCCGCCACCGTCGCGACCGCGCCGTGGCCGGGTACGTTGCGAAACCCCGTGAGAGCCGCGACGGGTGCCCCACGCGCACGCGCATAGCTCACGATCGCAGCGGCCAGCGGATGTTCGGACTCCGTTTCCACCGCCGCCACCAAGGCCAGCAGTTCGTCCTCGGCCATTCCGTCGACCACCAGATCGGTCACTTCCGGCTCGCCTTTGGTCAACGTGCCGGTCTTGTCCATCACCACCGCGGTGACCCGAGCCGACATTTCAAGGGCGGTGGCGTTTTTGAACAGCACACCGCGTTTGGCACCCAATCCGGTGCCCACCATGATCGCCGTCGGAGTGGCCAGCCCCAAGGCGTCCGGGCAGGTGATCACCACCACGGTGATCGCGAACAGCAATGCGGTCTGCACCCCGGCACCGACGGCCCACCACACCAGGAAGGTGACGGTGCCACCGAGCAGCGCCACCACCACCAGCCAGAACGCGGCCCGATCGGCCAGTCGCTGCCCGGGTGCCTTGGAGTTCTGTGCCTGCTGGACCATCGCGACGATCTGGGCCAGCACCGTGTCCGCGCCCACCTTGGTCGCGCGCACCCGAAGGGTCCCGGTGGTGTTGATGGATGCGCCCACCACCGTCGCACCGGGTCCCTTGGAGACCGGCAGACTTTCGCCGGTGACCATCGATTCATCGACTTCGGAGTTACCGTCCTCCACCGTGGCGTCGACGGGAATCTTTGCGCCCGGCCGGATCAGCAGCAGGTCACCGGTGGCGACCTCGGCGGTGGGGACCTCGACGGGCAGATCGTCCCGGATCACCACCGCCACCGGCGGGGCGAGCTCCAGCAAGGTGCGAATGGCGTCGTTGGCTCCGCCCCGGGCCCGTATCTCGAACCAATGCCCCAGCAGCACAAAGGTGGTCAACATCGAGGCGGCCTCGTAGAACACCTCGCCACCACCGGTCAGCGTGACACCGACGCTGTAGAGCCAGCCCGTGCCGACGGCAACGGCCACCAGCACCATCATGTCCAGTGTTCTGGCGCGCAACGCCCGCCAGGCACCGTCGAAGAAGATCCAGGCCGAGTAGAAGATCACCGGCACACTCAGGACGAACCCGACCACGTCGTCCCGGAGCCCGAACGGGCCCGGCGCGGTGAAGCCCAGCATGTCGCGGCCCATCGGGGAATACAGCATGATCGGCACCGACAACACCAACGCCACCACGAACCGGTTCCGCATGTCGGCCACCATCGCCGCCATCGACATCGCGCCGTGGCCACCGTGGCCCATCAGCGCGTGCGGCGATACCGCCTCGGCGCCACCGGGTTCGGCCATCGGGTCGCACACGTGCGCCGGCACCGATCGGCCCTGGCAGTGAAAACCGCAGTCGCGCAACCACTGCGACAGATCGGCTACCGAGGTGGCCGCCGGGTCGTAGGTCACGGTGGCCGTATTGTTGACGGTGTTGGCCTGCACCGAGGACACCCCCGGGCGGCGGAGCAACGTCGACTCGATCACCGCACCCGTGGTCGCCCAGTGCACACCGCCGACATTCAGCACCGTGGTCGTCAACACGACTCAAGCATCCCGGTCGCCGTTGATCATGATGTTCGATTACGACAAAGATTCGATGAAGATTCGCCACAGCGGCCACGTGGCAACCTGATCTGACTGGCCTCGTAGAAGGAGTTTTCGCGCTACGGTTCTGCGGTATGTCCGGCTATCGCGAGCTCTTCGACACCAGCATCTCCGATCCGGCGGCATTCTGGGCCGAGGCCGCGAAGGCCGTCACCTGGACACGCGAGCCGCAACAGGTCCTCGATGACAGCAACCCGCCGTTCTACCGGTGGTTTCCCGACGGGGAGCTCAACACCTGCGCCAACGCCCTGGACCGGCATCTGGACGAGCGTAGCGATCAGGCCGCACTGATCTACGACTCCCCCGTCACCGGTACCACCCGCACCTACACCTACCGCGAATTGCACGACCGGACAGCCCGATTCGCCGGCGTGCTACGCAACCTGGGTGTGGCCAAGGGTGACCGCGTGGTCATCTACATGCCGATGGTGCCCGAGGCCGTCATCGCCATGCTGGCGTGTGCCCGGCTGGGCGCCGTGCACTCGGTGGTGTTCGGCGGGTTCGCCGCCTACGAGCTGGCTGCGCGGATCGACGATGCCCGACCGGTGGTCGTGGTGAGCGCCTCCTGCGGTATCGAGCCCACCCGTATCGTCGATTACAAACCGATGCTGGATGCCGCGCTCGCGCATGCCGAGCACACCCCGAGCGCCTGCGTGATCCTCCAGCGCGAACAACAACCCTGCGCACTGGTCGACGGACGCGATGTCGACTGGGCCGACGCCATCGCCACGGCCGAACCCGTGGGTCCGGTACCGGTGGCCGCCACCGACCCGCTGTATGTGCTCTACACCTCCGGCACCACAGGCAAACCGAAGGGCATCGTCCGAGACAACGGCGGGCACGCGGTGGCGATGATGTGGACGATGCGCCACATCTACGACGTCGAACCGGGTGACGTGTACTGGGCGGCCTCCGACGTCGGCTGGGTGGTCGGCCACTCCTACATCGTCTACGCGCCGCTGATGCTGGGCGCGACAACGGTGCTCTACGAGGGCAAGCCGGTCGGGACCCCGGATGCGGGCGCATTCTGGCGGGTGGTCGCCGAGCACGGCGTCAAGGTGCTGTTCACCGCGCCGACGGCGATCCGGGCCATCAAGAAAGAGGATCCGCACGGCGCCCGCATCAAGGACTACGACCTGTCCTCGCTGGTATCCCTGTTCCAGGCCGGCGAGCGACTGGACCCCGACACCTACCACTGGGCCGCCGATAAGCTCGGCATCCCCGTCATCGACCACTGGTGGCAGACCGAGACGGGTTGGGCGATCGCCGCCGACCCGATGGGCGTGCAGGTGTTGCCGGTCAAGCCCGGGTCGGCGACGGTGCCGATGCCCGGTTACGACGTGCAGATCCTGCATTCGGACGGCGTCGTCGCCGAACCCGGCGAGGAGGGCGCCATCTGCATCAAACTGCCGCTGCCGCCTGGAACATTGCCCACGCTCTGGGGTGACGACCACCGCTATGTCGCGGCCTATCTCTCGGCGTTCAGCGGCTACTACCTGACCGGCGACGGTGGCTATATCGACGAGGACGGCTACCTGTTCGTGATGGGGCGGACCGACGATGTCATCAACGTGGCAGGTCACCGGTTGTCCACCGGGTCGATGGAGGCGGTGTTGGCAGAACACCCCGCCGTGGCCGAATGCGCGGTGATCGGCGTCGCCGATGAGATCAAAGGCCAGGTTCCGCGCGGCTTCGTGGTGCTCAAGGCGGGCGCCTCCGCCGATAATCTGGCCGCCGAACTCGTCGCGGCGGTGCGTGAGAACATCGGTGCCGTAGCCGTTTTCAAGTCGGTCGACGTGGTCCCGGCGCTGCCGAAGACCCGGTCGGGCAAGATCCTGCGCAAGACCATGCGCGGCATCGCCGACGGCCGCGACGAACCGGTGCCGTCCACCATCGAGGATCCCGCGGTGCTGGAGGCCCTGAAGTCGATTCTGCGGCGGTAGCTACCCGGCGAGCCAGGCACGGTTGCGCAGCAGCCGCAGCCCGTTGAGCGCGACCAGGATGGTCGATCCCTCATGTCCGGCGACACCGAGCGGCAACGGCAAGTACCAGAACAGGTCCCAGACCACCAGCACGGCAATGAAGGTCGCGGCGATGGCCAGGTTGGCCAGCATCGTCCGCCGGGCTCGCCGGGCCAGTGCCACCACCGCCGGGATGGCGTTCAGTTCATCGGCGATGATGATGGCATCGGCGGTCTGCAAGGTCAGATCGGCGCCACGGCCGCCCATCGCGATCGAGGTGTGCGCGGCGGCCATCGCCGGCGCATCGTTGACGCCGTCGCCGACCACCAGCACCCGGCCCGGCAGACCGCGCACGATCTCGACCTTGTGTTCGGGCAACAGGCCGGCGTGCACCTCGGAGATACCCACCTGCTCGGCCAGATGCGCAGCGGCGCAGTGATTGTCACCGGTGATGAGCACCGGTTGCCGGCCGCCGAGGGCCGCCAGTGCGCCGACCGCGGCGGCCGCGCCGGCACGCAGCGTGTCGCGCAGCCCCAGCACACCGGCCACCGCGTCGTCCACGAGCACCACCACCGCGGTGGCCCCGGACTCCTCCAATCGCCGCACCGCCGAGAGCTCGCCCGGCACCGCAGCCGGGCTGAGCACCTGCACCCGGGTGGCCTCCACGGTGGCCTGCACGCCCCGGCCGGGAAGGGCCAGGAAATTCGCGGCCACCGGCACGGCGATCCCGCGTGCCCGCGCCGCGGCGGTGACCGCGCGCCCCAGCGGGTGTTCGCTGTCCTGCTCGGCGGCGGCGGCCAGGCGCAACACCTGCGTCTCGGTGTGGCCGGCGGTGACCTGAACGCAGGCCAGCCGCGGCCGGCCAGAGGTGAGCGTGCCGGTCTTGTCGAAGGCGGCGATCTCGACCTCGGCCAGATGTTCCATGGCCACAGCGGATTTCACCAGCACCCCGTGCCGGCCGGCGTTGGCGATCGCGGACAACAGGGGCGGCATGGTGGCCAGCACCACCGCACACGGTGACGCCACGATCATGAACGTCATGGCCCGCAACAACGCGCCCTGCAGATCCTCGCCGAACGCCAGTGGCACCGCGAACAGCGCCAGCGTGGCCACCACGACGATGACCGAATAGCGCTGCTCGACCTTCTCGATGAAGAGCTGCGTTCTGGCCTTGGTCGCCGACGCTTCCGCCACCATGGCGACGATCCGGGCCACCACACTGTCGGCGGGGTCGCGGAGCACCCGGACCCGCAACGCCCCGGCACCGTTGAGGGTGCCGGCGAAGACCTCGTCACCGGCAAGTTTGGCCATGGGTACCGGTTCTCCGGTGACGGAGGACTGGTCGACATCCGACGCACCGCCCACCACGATCGCGTCGGCGGGGATCCGCTCCCCCGGCCGCACCAGCACGAGGTCGCCGACGCGCAGCGCTTCGGCCGAAACCACCTGCTCACCGCCGTGCTCGTCGAGTCGTACGGCCCGCTCGGGGGCCAGGTCCAGCAGCGCGCGCACCGAATCCTCGGTGCGCCGGGTGGCCAGGTCCTCCAAGGCCCCCGACGTCGCGAAGATGACGATCAGCAGCGCACCGTCGAACACCTGCCCGATGGCCGCCGCGCCGATGGCCGCCACGATCATCAGCAGGTCCACATCGAGGTGCCGCCGCTTCAGTTCGGCCAGCCCATCGCGGGCCGGCATCCACCCGCCCGACACATAGCCGCCGAGATAGGCAGTCCACCAAACGAATTCGGGCGCGTGCAGAAGCTGGGCCGCCAAACCGGCGAGAAACAGGGTCAGCGCCAGGGCCGCCCACCGCACCGACGCCACGGTCCATATCGCCGGGCGGCGCACCGCCGGGTGAGCCGCGGGAGCCCGCACCGCCATGTCCGTCATCACCCATACATCTAAACATGTAAAGATTTAAATATGTCAAGTCCGGTTGGCTCACCGTGCTTGAATGGGTGAATGGGACACGGAGTCGAAGGCCGTACCGCACCCGCGGCATCGCTGGATCCCGTGTCGGCGGTCAAGGTCGCCGAAACGCTGCAGGCGCTGGCCTCTCCCAACCGGTTGCTCATTCTCACCCGGCTGCGCCAGTCGCCGTGCACCGTCACGGACCTGTCCGCGGCCGTGGGGATGGAACAGCCCGCGGTGTCCAATCAGCTGCGCCTGCTGCGCACCCTCGGCCTGGTCGCCGGCGACCGGTCCGGCCGCAACATCGTGTACCGGCTCTACGACGGGCACGTCGCCCAGTTGCTCGACGAGGCCGTCTATCACATCGAGCATCTACGGCTCGGCGCCCGCGACACCGGATAGCCACAACACCCCGCCTGACAAGGCAATTCGATGCCCGGATCCTTTATTTTCCGGCCCAGCCGAACTATGGTGAGGTGGTCATATGTTGATATTCCACCGAGTCCGGTACCGGACACCGAGGAGCTGAGCAGCATGGTCGAGCGCGTCACCCACCGAGCCGGATCCGGATGCACCTGTCATTGCAATGCGTGCGATGGCGGCCACCACTGCGGGAATCCCCCCAACTGCAATATCAGGCGCTGACCCCCCAAGGCGGTGCCTTCACCGGTCAATCGACCGGTGAAGGCACCGTTCTGATTTGCGAGGGTCACCACCTCTGCGTGATAGCCGGTCCACCACCCCTACGACAGGGGCATCGACGAGTTTGCTACCGGAGCATCCGTCGGCCCGAAAATGCTGCGCGACATCACCGTTTGAATCCGCCTGATTCCCGGGGACCGTTCCCCGGGGGGTTAAGTGCCTGCTAATTTCGCACACAGGGCGGCCCCACGGGGGGAGTCGCCCACGACTTCAGGAGTGGAACACGGTGAAGTTCACGACCATCACAGCGGGGTTCGCCTCGGCAGCCATTGCCGCCGCAGGAGCATTCGCTGCATTCAGTGCACCCATCGCGACCGCCGACAACCAGACCACCACCTCGCAGCTGGGCAGCCAGGCCACGCTGACCAACGGCGACATCGTCCAGGGCTGGACGCTCACCGGTCTGAAGGTCAGCACCGACACCATCCCCTACCAGCCGCACGGCACGCTGTGGGAAGCCACCGCCACCAATGAGGCCCTGCAGGGCAATGTCACGCCGATCGTGTCGAATCTGAACGCCCGCGCCCAGAACGGGGACACCTACCGCGCGCTGTTCGGCGTCGCCACCGCGCAGGGCGTGAATCCCTCCACCCTCTCGCAGGGCGAAAAGACCACGGGCAAGGTGTATTTCGATGTCACGGGACAGGCTCCCGACAGCGTGGTGTACGCCAACGCCGACGAGGACCTGATCGTCTGGCTCAAGCCCGCACCGGTGCAGAGCCCGGCCACCGGATCGGCTCCGCGGGCCCGCCAGGCCCCGGCCACCACCAGCACGCCGGCCACCTCGACCAGCGCCGCCCCCACCACCAGTGGCGTGCCGACCACCAGCGCGGCACCCACCACCTCGCCGGCCGCGACCACCGAGCCGACCACCCCGGGCGCACCCACCACGGCGGCCACCCCGGCCACCCCGGTGCCGTCCGGTAGCGCGGGAACCCCGCTGCCCGCCGATGCCGTGCCCGCGCAGGCCCCGGCCGGCAGCGCCGGCACCCCGCTGCCCACGGGTGAGGTTGCGCCCGCCCTGGTCCCCGCCGGTACGCAGCCGGCCCCGGCCGCTGCTGCCGAGGCCGGTGCCGCAGAGGTGCCGGTCCCGGCCGAAGCCGTCCCGGCACCGGGCGGAAGCGCGGGCACGCCGCTGCCCGCCGGCGCCTCCCCGACGACGACCGTCGTGGTGCCCGCCCCGGCCGGCTGATCAGCCACCGCAGGGTTGCTCAGGAGTGTGACGTCCACCAGGCGTAGATGTGGTCGAGCGTCGGACCTCCTGGGCGGCCCTGCACCACACTGAACAGTTGCTTGTCGATATCGCTCCAGGCGAGCATCGGGTTGTCGCCCTGGATGCCGCAGACCAGCGTGCCGCTGACCTCTTGAGGTGACGCATTGTGGCGCCACGGCCCCGGCGATTGGATCCGGCCGGGACAGTCGACCACGGTCGAGGTGTTCGTGAGCTCCTTGATGGCCTTGTCCAGAGCGGCCGAGTCGACCAGCAAGGAGTACGTCGCCGAGACCGGCCCGCCCGGGTCGGAGTTGGCCGTGCACGCCATGGTGGCCAGTGCGCCCTCCAGCCGTGCCACCGGCGTGCAGGTACCGGTCGGGTAACCCGCCGGAAGCGCGCGCAGCAGCCGGGAATTGGGGTCACTCGGCGGTGCACTGGTGGTGGACGCCGCCGTCGAGCCCTGGTTCGGCGCGGGCGCCGCCGGGGCAGCGGAATCACCGGAGGGCCGGAGCACCAGGAAGGCCGCGCCGGCTCCGACGGCCGCGACGGCGGCCACCACGCCGGCGATGACGCCGAGGTGCGGGCCGCGCCGCGTGGGCGCAGGCCGCGGAATCACCGGCGGGGGTGCTCCGTTCTCCCATGACCCTGGCGTACTCACCCGGCCTCGCTCCTCACTCCGCGATGGACAGCGCGATGCCGTCCAGGATGTCGTGTTCGCTGACAACGAGTTCGTCGATCCCGGCGAGATCGCCCAGCACGTCCGCCAGTTCTTCGACGACAATGGCACCGCCGGCGATCACATCGGCCCGGCCCTCGTGCATCGGCCCCAGCGCAAGACGCTGCGCGGCACTCATCCGGATCAGGTTGTCGCACACCTCCAGCAGATCGCCGAATCCGGTGCGGGACAAATGAATAATGTCAGGGTCGTACTCTTGCAGACCGTGCGCCAGCGCTGCGAGGGTGGTGAATGTCCCGGCCACTCCCACCCAGGTACGAGCCTGCCCGACCGGTACCTCCCGCAGCGCCTCGGCCAGCCGTTCACGCACCATCGCCCGAGCCTCACCGATCTCGGCCGCAGTCGGCGGATCCGTGTGCAGGCAGCGCTCTTTGATGCGGACGCAACCGATGTCCGCCGAGTAGGAAGCCTGCACCCCGGCGGAACCGAGGACCAGTTCGGTGGATCCACCACCGAGGTCGACCACCACGAAAGGCCCTGCGTCAGGGTCGAGTTCACCCACGGCCCCACGGAACGAGAGCTCCGCCTCCTGGGTTCCGCTGATCACCTCGGCCACCGACCCGGGGATCACCTGGCCCAGCAGCCGCGCGGTCATGGCGAAGAATTCGTCCCGATTGGCCGCATCGCGGGCGGCCGAGGTGGCCACCATCCGCACCCGCTGCACCCCGTGCTCGCGCATGGTGGCCACGTAGTCGGTGAGCGCTGCTTCGGTGCGCGCCAGCGCGGCCGGTGCGAATTCACCCGTCGCGTCGACACCTTCACCGAGCCGCACGATCCGCATCTCACGATGCACATCACGCAGGCCGCCCGGCACCACGTCGGCGACCAGCAATCGAATGGAGTTGGTGCCGCAGTCGACGGCCCCTACTCTCAAGCCCACGCTCACGTCCACACCTTCGGGTCGAGGATCCCGGCCATCCCGGGTTCGGCCGCCAGCACCGCCAGCGCTTCGTCACCGAACGGGTTCACACCGGGTCCCTTGGCCAGCGCGTGGGCCATCACCACATGCAGGCATTTCACCCGGTCCGGCATCCCGCCGCCGGTGAACGTGGTGCCCAGCGACTCGATGGCGTCCCGTTCGGCGAGATAGGACTCGTGCGCGCGGAGGTAGGCGGCGGCGAGTTCGTCGTCCGAGGCGAGCCGTTCGCTCATATCCCGCATCACCCCCGAGGACTCCAGCCGGCTGGCGGCCGCGGTGAGGGCGGGATGGGTCAGGTAGTACAGCGTGGGGAACGGGGTGCCGTCGGGAAGGCGTGGCGCCGTCTTCACGACGCCGGGCTCTCCGTTGGGGCAGCGGTAGGCGATCTCCAGGACACCGCGCGGCTCGCGACCGAGCTGGCGCGCGACGGCGTCCAGATCTGCCGGCTCAACCACCGGCGGGCGGGGTCGGGGGCACGGGCGGGGTGTCCGGTGCGGGCGGGGGCGCCTCGGGCGCTGGGGTCATCACCGGCGAAATACCATGCGGCTCATCGGCAATGGTGTGCCACAGCGAGGTGTACCACGGGTCGGTCGACTTCACGGGCGCATTCTCCGCGCCGGGGGCCGCGGGCTGCGCCGCCGACGGCGGCAGCTGCACCTGATAGGGGATGTCGCCGGGCATGACGAAACCCAGTCGCTCCCGCGCCTGGGCGGCGATGAACACCGGATCGGCAAGTTTCACTTTTTGCTGCTCAAGTTCTTCGATCTGCGAACGTAGTTGTGTCTCGGCGGCTTTGAGCTGATTCATCTCGGCCCGCTGCGCGAAGTAGGTGCGTACCGGCCCGGCGATGGTGAGCGTCAGCACACACACCACCACGGCCAGGATCGCCGCCCGCCGGGCGGCCGAACCGAAGTGCTGCTCGGACTGGTTGTCCAGCGATTCGGTGGCCGCCCTGCGGATCGACTCGGCGACACTGTCCGCGACCGGTTCGACCGGCTCGGCAGCGTCCTGTCCCGCCTCAGCCGGACGCGGCTCGATCCGACGCGGAACGGCACGCGACCGGGCGGCACCCGGCTTGCCCGGCCGTGGGGCCGGGCCGCGCCGCCGCTGATCGGGCCGTTTCGCGTCGGGCATAGGACCGAAGCTACTGGCTCGCAGGCGAGAAGCGCGGGAAAGCCAGGTCCCCGGCGTAGCGCGCGGCGTCGCCGAGGGTCTCCTCGATACGCAGCAGCTGGTTGTACTTGGCCACGCGCTCACTGCGGGCCGGGGCGCCGGTCTTGATCTGGCCGCTGCCCACCGCGACCGCGAGGTCGGCGATGGTGGTGTCCTCGGTCTCACCGGAACGGTGGCTCATCATGGTGCGGTAGCCGCTGTTGTGCGCCAGCGCGACGGCGTCCAGCGTCTCGGTCAGAGTGCCGATCTGGTTCACCTTCACCAGCAGCGCGTTGCCCGCACCCTTCTCGATGCCCTCTTCCAGGCGCTCCGGGTTGGTGACGAACAGGTCGTCACCCACCAGCTGGACACGGTCGCCGATGGCGGCGGTCAGCGCCACCCAGCCGTCCCAGTCGTCCTCGGACAGCGGGTCCTCGATGGAGACCAGCGGATAGTCGTCGAGCAGCCCGGCGTAGAACTCGGCCAGCTGCGCCGCGGTGCGGGTCTCCTTCTCGAAGGCGTATCCGGTTCCGTCGGTGTAGAACTCGGTGGCCGCCACATCCAGCGCGAGCGCGATATCGCTGCCCACCTTGAAGCCGGCCGCCTCGATCGCCGAACCGATGAGATCAAGGGCCGCCCTGGTGCCGGGCAGATCGGGCGCGAAGCCGCCCTCATCACCCAGACCGGTGGCCAGACCCTGCTTCTTGAGCACGGACTTGAGCGAGTGGTAGACCTCGGCGCCCCAGCGCAGCGCCTCCTTGAAGGACGGTGCACCGATCGGCGCGATCATGAACTCCTGCACGTCGACCCCGGTGTCGGCGTGCGCCCCGCCGTTGATGATGTTCATCATCGGCACGGGCAGGATGTGCGCGTTGGGTCCGCCGATGTAGCGGAACAGCGGCAGCCCGGCAGCCTCGGCGGCACCCTTGGCCACCGCGAGGGACACGCCGAGGATGGCGTTGGCGCCGAGGCGCGACTTGTCCGGCGTGCCGTCCAGATCCAGCAGCGCCTGGTCGACGAGCCGCTGGTCGTCGGCGGCCAGGCCGATGACAGCCGGGGCGATCTCGTCGAGCACGGCCTCGACGGCCTTCTCCACGCCCTTGCCGCCGTAGCGCGATCCGCCGTCCCGCAGCTCGACCGCCTCATGCTCACCGGTCGACGCGCCCGAGGGCACCGCGGCGCGGGAGATGGTGCCATCGATCAGGGCAATCTCGACCTCGACGGTGGGGTTACCGCGCGAATCGAGGATCTCGCGGGCTCCGACCTGTTCGATGATGGGCACGGGTTCCTCCTGGAAGTGACGGACTGGGCTGACGGGTCATGCGCTCAACCAAGAGCCTAAGGGTTGATCCTCGGCGCGGTGTGCCCCAGTCATGCACTACAGGGAATGCCCGGCCGCGTACGCGGTCGCCCAGTCCCGGACCGAGCGCGCGTACTGGTCGGACAGGTTGTAGGCACGCAGCGCGTCCATCCAGCCCCGCGGGGTCGACAGGTCCTTGCCGCGCCAGCACAGATAGCCCGCCGCCGAGAGCGCGGCGTCGTCGATGTTGTCCGGGCTGATCACGCCGTCGTTGTTGGCATCCACGCCGTACAGCCGCCACGTCTCGGGGATGAACTGCATCGGGCCCATCGCGCGGTCCATGGTGGAGTCGCCGTCCAGCACGCCGCCGTCGGTATCGGGGATCTTCAGGTTCCCCATGGTGCCGTCCAATTGGACGCCCCGGATGGGCGGCCGCACATCACCATTCGGCGCGACCGTGGCCCCGCGATAGGTGCCGTGATGACTCTCGACCATGCCGATACCGGCCAACGTGGGCCAGGACAGGTGGCATTTGGGGTTCTCCACTTCGGCGACCCGGGCGGCGTACGCGTAGGCCTCCAGCGCCGTCACCGGGATCCCCAGCGCCGGTGCGCGTTGGGCCGCCCAGGCGTGCAGAGGGTCGGCCGGTCGCCCGGCCGCGTGGGTGTCGACCTGCGGAACGGGATCACCCGCCGGCGGCGGCACGCCGTCCGGGATCGGGATGCCCGTCTGCCAGGAACAGCTCGAGGCCATCAACAGGGCCGTCGCGCCGATCACCGCGACAGCCCGCAGCCAACGCACTGGCGACACCGGACTCCTCAAACCGTTTCACTTGGTGCCATCGTCCCACGCGCGGGCGGCGATCCCATTCAGTCACACGACCGTCCCCCACCGAGACCGCCCCTGATAAGGTACGCCACACCTATCTTTGGCAAGGCAAAGCTTGGGTGTGAAATTGGGTAGCGAGGACGACTGAATGACGGCATCGGCAGAACTTCCGGCCAGCGTTCTCGCCGCTGCACCCAACATCACCTCACAGCTTTTCGGCAGCGGGCTCATAGGTCTGCGCGAAGGCCTGGAAACCAGCATCGTCGTGTCGATTCTGATCGCGTTCCTGGTCAAATCCGGCCGACGCGACGCGCTCAAGTGGGTGTGGCTGGGCGTGGCCGGGGCCATCGTGATGACCCTGGGGGTGTTCCTCACCATCCAGTTCAGCGCCTACACGGTGTCGGGGCTGGGTGCCGAGGCCATCGCCGGAGTGGCCTCGCTGGTCGCCGTCGTCATCGTCACCACCATGGTGCTCTGGATGAAATCCGCGGCCGCCAGCCTGTCGGGCGAACTGAAAACGGGGATGGCCCGCGCCCTGGAGACCGGCGGGCTCGCGGTCACCAGCCTGGCCTTCCTGGCCGTGGGCCGCGAAGGCGTGGAGACGGCGCTGTTCATGGTCGGCTTCGCCGAGGCCGAGACGCTCTGGCCACTGGTCGGCCTGGTGGTGGGCGTGCTGATCGCCATCGCCATCGCCTACGCGATGTACGCCGGGGCGGTCCGCATCAACCTGGCCAAGTTCTTCCAGTACACGGCCGTGTTCCTGATCCTCGTCGCCGCCGGCATCCTGTCGTACGGCGTGGGCGCCCTGCAGACCGTCGGCTGGCTGCCGGGCCTGGCCCACAAGGCCTTCGACATCAGCTCGTGGTTCAACTGGTCATCCTGGTACGGGCAGGTGATCCAGGGCGTCTTCAACGTCACACCGACCCCCACCGTGCTGCAGTTCGGGGCGTGGCTGGCCTATCTGGTCCTGGTGCTCGCGGTGTTTCTGCGGCCCACCAAGGCGCCGGCCGCGCCGGGCGACGCCCCCACGCCTGACGACACGTCGGCCGAATCGAACACCGACGCCCGAATCGAACACTGACACGGTCCCGGCTCCGGAACCGTCCGCCACCGCAGAAAAGCATCGAAAGGTCGACCACGTGAACAATCGCACCGCCCTGACAGCCGCGCTGTTGGCCGGGCTCGCCCTGGCCGGGTGCACCGCCAAGGAAAACGCCAACAGCAGCGATCCCGCCAAGGCCGGCGCACCGGCGGAGGTCACCGTCACCGCCTCCGACGACAAGTGCGAGCTGTCGGGCACCGAGGGCAAGACCGGCGCGACGACGTTCAACATCACCAACAACGGCACCAAGGTCACCGAGTTCTACGTGTACGGCGAGGGCGAGCGGGTGATGGGCGAGGTGGAGAACATCTCCCCCGGGCTGCAGCGCAAGCTGATCGTCCAGCTGGCCGAGCCGGGCACCTACCAGACGGCGTGCAAGCCGGGCATGATCGGCGACGGCATCCGCGGCGACTTCAAGGTCACCGGCGACACCGTGCAGGTCGACACGCAGGGCAAGTTCAAGGAAGCCGCCGACAACTACAAGCGGTACGTCAACAGCCAGACCGACGCGCTGATCCCGGCCACCCAGCTGTTCGTCGACGCCGTCAAGAAGGGTGACATCAACGCGGCCAAGGCCCAGTACCCGATCGCCCGCACCTACTACGAGCGCATCGAACCGGTCGCCGAGTCCTTCCCCAACGATCTGGACCCGCGGATCGACCTGCGCGAGGCCGATCTGGAGCCGGGCCAGAAATGGACCGGTTTCCACGCCCTGGAGAAGCAGCTGTGGGTCACCGGGTTGCAGCCCGACGCGAACGCGCTGGCCGACCAGCTGTTGGCCGATGTGAAGGAACTCGACGCCGGGGTCAAGGCGCCGGACTGGACCATCGACTCCACCAAGATCGCCGGTGGCGCGCAGGGTCTGCTCGACGAGATCAGCGCCAGCAAGATCAGCGGCGAAGAGGACATCTTCAGCCACACCGACCTGTGGGATTTCAACGCCAACGTGCAGGGCTCGCAGACCGCGGTGGCCTCGGTGCGGCCCATCCTCGATGAGCGCAACCCCGACCTGGGCAAGCGGGTGGACGAGCAATTCGCCAATGTCGAAGCGCTGCTGGCGAAGTACCACAAGGGCGACGGCTTCGTGCTCTACGACACCGTCACCGAACCGCAGCGCCAAGAGCTGTCCCGCGCCATCGACGCGCTGTCCAAGGAGGTAAGTCAGGTGCAGGGTGTCATCGCACCCCAGTAACCCCGAAGGCGGTCCGGACGCCGGTCCGGAAGTCGGTCCGGAAATCCACGTCGTGGACACCCCGCGCCAGGGGCTTTCCCGGCGCAAACTGTTCGGCGCCGCGGGCGTCACGGCCGCAGTCGTCGGCGCAGCCGGCGCGGGTGCACTGGCCGGGCGCGCCTCGGCCACCAGCACCCACGGCGGCGACTGGGAACCTCACGGCGCGGTGCCCTTCCGCGGCGAGCGGCAGGCCGGCATCATCACCGAAGCCCAGGACCGGATGCACTTCTGCACCTTCGACATCATCACCGACAAGCGCGACGACGTGGTGGCGATGCTGCAGGAGTGGACCGCGATGGCCGAGCGGATGACCAGGGGCGAGGACGCCGTCAAGGACGGTGCGGTCGGCCTGAACCCCTACGCGCCGCCCGCCGATACCGGTGAGGCCCTTGGCCTTCCGCCCTCACAGCTGACCCTGACCATCGGCTTCGGCCCGACCTTCTTCGTCAAGGACGGTAAGGACCGGTTCGGCATCGCCGACAAGAAACCTGTCGACCTGGCTCCGCTTCCCAAGCTCACCAACGAGAATCTGGACCCCGCCAGGTGCGGCGGCGACATCTGCATCCAGGCCTGCGCCACCGATCCGCAGGTGGCCGTGCACGCGGTGCGCAACCTGGCACGGGTGGCCTTCGGCACGGCGGCGGTGCGGTACTCGCAGCTCGGTTTCGGCCGTACCTCGTCCACCACCCGGGACCAGTCCACCCCACGAAACATGTTGGGGTTCAAGGACGGGACCAACAACCTCAAGGCCGAAGACACCGACAAGCTCAATCGGAACGTGTGGGTGGCCGACGGTGACGGCCCGGACTGGCACACCGGCGGCACCTATCTGGTGACCCGACGCATCCGCAACCGGATCGAGGCCTGGGACCGGACCACCCTGCTGGAACAGGAGAGGGTGATCGGCCGCACCAAAGGCACCGGTGCACCGCTGGGCTACGACGACGAATTCGCCCCGCTGGACTTCGACCTCAAGAACGCCAAGGGCGAACCGATGATCGACCGCGACGCCCACGTGCGGCTGGTGCATCCCGACCACAACGACGGCATCGAATTGCTGCGCCGCGGCTACAACTTCACCGACGGCTCCGACGGCTACGGGCATCTGGACGCGGGGTTGTTCTTCATCGCGTTCACCCGCAACCCGAAGACGCATTTCGTCCCGGTCATCTCCAAGATGTCGTCCGACGCGCTCAACGAGTACATCTTCACCAACGGCACCGGTGTGTTCGCCTGCCCGCCCGGGCTCAAGGACGGCGACAAAACCGGCTACTGGGGTTCGGGCATCTTCGCCTGACCCCAGCCCGGTAAAGTTCCGCCGGTGACCACGCCGAACGCCCGCGCGCTCTGGTTGCGCGGCGGGCTGGTCGGCGGGAGTTCGGCGGTGATGGCCACCTCGGCCCACGCGGGCGCGGCGGGAGCCGTCCCGCACGGCGCCGCGCTGGTCGCGGCACTGCTGGTGTGCGCCACCGCCGGAGCCGCTGTTGCGGCGGTCGACGTGGCCGGCCGCCACACCCGGGGCCTGGCGGTGTTCACCGCGCTGTGCGCCGCACAGTTCCTCAGCCACGTCGCGCTGGCCGTGACCGGCGGCCACCACCACGCCGGTGCCGCGTTGGGCCTGACCCCGGCGATGATCGCCGCCCATACCGCCGCCGCGGTGGTCCTGGGCCTGTCGATCGTGGTGGTCGAACACCTCTACACGGTCTGCACCACCCTGCTGACCTGGCTGCGGCTGTTCACGGTCGGCAGCTCCCGACCCACTCCGCCGCCCGTTCAGCGGGCCGAGCCCGTCGTCATCCGCCCCGTGCTGCTGCGCCCGGGTTTGGGTATGCGCGCACCGCCGCGCACCTTCGCGTAACGGTCACCACTCCTCACCCGACACCGCATGCCCTCGTGGGCTGCGGTGGTACGCGTTGCGCGCATCTCTGCGCGCCCCACACACTTTCGCAGCGATTCAGAGAGTCACGACATGACCCTTCCCGAAGAAATCTCGGTACCCGAAAACCCGACCGCCCCACCGCCGCCGCGGCGCAGCTGGCGCCCGCTGCTCATGCGGCTGCACTTCTACGCCGGCATCCTGGTGGCCCCGTTCATCGTCATCGCCGCCGTCACCGGCGGGCTGTACGCGATGGCACCGACCATCGAACGCCTCGCCTACGGCGACCTGCTCCGTGTCGAGCCGTCCGGCCGGCCGGTGCCACTGGCCGATCAGGCCGCCGCCGCCCGCAACGCGTATCCGCACCTGGCCATGACCGGGATGCGACCCTCGGCCGAGACGGGTGAGTCCACCCGGATCTACTTCGCCGATCCCGCCCTCGACGAGGAATTCCGGCGGGCCGTCTTCGTCGACCCGTACACCGCCCGGGTGCTCGGCGACGAGCCGACCTGGCTGGGCTACCTACCGGTCAGCACGTTCCTGGACGGGCTGCACCGCCACCTTCAGCTGGGTGAGCCCGGCCGGATCTACAGCGAGGTCGCGGCCTCATGGCTGTGGGTGGTGGCGCTCGGCGGACTGTGCCTGTGGTTGTTCCGCCGCGGCCGCGTCTTCACGGTGGCTCGCGGACTCAAGGGCCGCGCCCGCACGCTGAACTGGCACGGGGCCACCGGGGTATGGCTGCTGGCCGGTCTGCTGTTCCTGTCAGCCACCGGTATCACCTGGTCCACCTACGCCGGAGCGCATGTCAGCGATATCCGCACCGCACTGAATTGGCAACGGCCCACGATGGATCCGGCGCCGACATCGACCGCCACCGTCGATCCGGCCGACATCGACTACGACGCGGTGGTGCGCGCGGCCGCGGGCGCCGGAGTGCAGCTGCCGGTCGAGGTGGCCCTGGCCCCCGAAGCCGGGGCGGGTGTCACCGTGACCGAACAAGACAAGCCCTACCGGCTGACCACCAACGCCGCCACCGTGGATCCGGCCACCGGGTCGGTGACCAGCACGCTGGACTACTGGCGGGACTACTCCGTGGTGGCCATGCTCGCCGACTGGGGGATCCGGGCGCATATGGGCCTGCTGTTCGGTCTGCTCAATCAGCTGGTCCTGCTCGGTATCGCCGTCGCGCTGGTGGCCGTCATCGTCGGCGGGTACCGGATGTGGTGGCTGCGCCGCCCGACGCGCGGGTCGGCGTGGGCGGTCGGCAGGGCCCCGCTGCGGGGTGGACTGCGCACGCTCTCCCCGTGGGCAGCCGGCGCACTGGTGGTCACCGCGGTGGCACTCGGCTGGTTCCTCCCGCTGTTCGGGATTCCGTTGGCGGCCTTCGTGATCGTCGATCTCGGCATCGCCGCGATCAAGCGCGGGAAGGCCGGGACCGATGCGTAGGCGGCTGGCCATGCTGATGCTGGCCCTATTGATGGCAGGTTGCGCCGCTCCGCATCCGGAACAGCCGATGGCTGCCGAGGTCACCGTCCGGGACCAGTGGGCCAGCGCGGCCGACTCCGGAATGGCGGCGTTGTTCGGCACTTTCGCGAACAACGGCCACCACGAGGCGCGCATCGTGTCCGCCACCTCACCGGTCGCGGGCCGGGTGGAGGTGCACGAGGTCACCGCGGATGCCAACGGCACCAAGACCATGCACCCGAAACCCGGTGGCCTCGTGATACCGCCGGCCGGGACGCACGATCTGGTGCCCGGCGGCGATCATTTGATGCTGATGGACCTCAAGGCACCGCTATCCCCCGGTGCCGATGTCCCCGTCACGGTGACGTTCGACGACGGTTCCACCCTCGACGTCACCGCGCAGATCCGCGATTTCGCCGGCGCCAACGAGCACTACCAATCGCATGGCTGAGATGAACCGGCGGCGCCTCCTCACCGGGGGCGCCGCCGCGCTCGCCGCCGGGGCAGCCCTCACCCAGAGCGGTGCGGCCCGATCAGCCACGCCGCAGGGCGGTTTCGGCACCGCCGTCGAACCGTTCCACGGAACACACCAAGCCGGGATCGCCACCGCAGCGCAGGCCCACGCCTTGTTCATCGCGCTCGACCTGGTGCCCGGCGCAGGCCGGGATCAGCTGACCGCGGTGCTCAAGTTGTGGAGCGCCGACGCCGCGCGACTCACCCAGGGGGTGCCGGCCCTGGCCGATACCGAACCCGAACTGGCACTGCGCCCGGCCCGGCTCACCGTCACCGTCGGACTCGGACCCGCGGTGTTCGCGCGGGCCGGGCTGGCGCACCGGCTGCCGGCCACGGTGTACCAGATGCCCGGGTTCGGTACCGACCGGCTCGATCCGCGGTGGTGCGGAGGGGAATTGCTACTCCAGCTCTGCGCCGAGGACCCGGTGACGCTGGCGCACGCGGCCCGGGTGCTGCTGAAGAATGTGCGACGCTTCGCCGTACCACGGTGGCGGCAAAGCGGATTCCGGCACGCCGCCGGGGCCGACCGGTCCGGAGCCACCATGCGAAACCTGATGGGTCAAGTCGACGGCACCGCGAATCTACGGGAGCCGGCCGAATTCGACCGACACGTCTGGGATGACGGCGGCCGGCAACCGTGGTTCGCCGGCGGCACCGTGCTCGTGCTCCGGCGGATCCGCGCCGAGATGGACACCTGGGACGAATTAGACCGGGAGAGCAAGGAATTCGCGGTCGGTCGCCGCCTGGACACCGGCGCGCCGCTGACGGGAGAACGCGAGTCCGACCAGCCCGATCTCACCGCGCAGGTCGGTGGTATCCCGGTGATCCCACCCAACGCGCATATCGCCCTGGCCCGGCACCGGTCCGAGGACGAGCTGATGCTGCGGCGGCCGTACAACTACGACGACCCGCCGCCACCGGGCACCACCACCGACAGCGGCCTGCTCTTCGCGGTCTACCAGCGCGACCCGGGGCGCAGTTTCGTCCCGGTGCAGCGCCGGCTCGCCGCCGCCGATGCGTTGAACCGATGGGTCACCACGATCGGTACCGCGACGTTCGCGATTCTGCCGGGTACCAACGGCGGCTATCTGGGGCAGTCACTGCTGGGGTGAGGGCCAGTGGGCGCGCCACTCGTCCTCGGTGATCTGGGCGGGTGGCGCGTCGGCGATGGCGTCCCCCCGGCGGTCGGCGAAGACCGCCTGCTCGACCTGGCGGACGGTGTCGATGAACTCCAGAACCGCTGTGCGGAGGTCGTTTTCGACATCGCCGCCGGCGTCTATCCGCACCTCGCGCAGAGTGGCCGGCACCAGGTCGTCGGGCAGACCGGCCCCGGCGACCCGCTCCCGGATCTTCTGCGCCAGCGCCAGCGCGGGCTGGCCGGTCGGGACATCGTCCATGCACGAATTGCGGGCCTTGGAGAGCTTCTCCTGCGCTTTACGCTCCTCCCACTGAGCCAGCTGCTCTTCCAGTGAGATCGATTCGCCGGCCAGTACCCCGAAAGCGCGGTTGCCCAGCTTGCGCACCAACGCATCGGCGACGTCGTCGATGCCGAACGGGTGCGTGGGCGCGTCCTCGGCGATGCGGGCGTGAAACAGTACCTGCAGCAGCACATCCCCGAGTTCCTCGCGCAGTTCGTCGGCATCGCCGCTGCGCACCGCGTCGAACAGTTCGTAGGTCTCCTCGAGCAGATAGCGCCGCAGCGAGTCGTGGGTCTGCTCGCTCTCCCACGGGCCGTCGGTGCGCAACTTGTCCATCATCGCCACCGCGTCCATCAAGCGCTCGCCGGATTGCGGTGCGGGCGCGGCGATCAGCCGCTCCCCCGCCGCCAGCCGCGCCTTCACCGCAGGATGCCCGGGGTCCGAGGACAACAACACCGGCGCTGCGCCTTTTTCGTCGTCACCGGCGAAACACGGGCGGGCCGACGGCAGTGACCACGGCACCTTGATCGGCATCTCCTCGGTGTACTGCACATCGCCGGCCAACAGTGCGACGGCATCCACCGGCACCAGTGCCGGTCGGCGCGGGTCCACCAGAACGACTGTCATTTCACGCCTCCGGCATGGGAAGTCATGACGCCCCACTTCCCACAGTCACATCCACGTCACCGGCGGGACGTCCGTCCAAGGTGAGCAACAGACCGGCCACCGCCTTCACCAGCTCGACATCACGGATCCGCGGCGCGCCGACATTGGTCCCGGCCCGCGGGATCGGGATCTGCACCGCCGACGTCGTCGCACGGTACGCCGCACCCGGGTAGACCCGTTTGAGCCGCAGCTGCTGGGAATCCTGCAGGGTCAACGGACCCACCCGCAGGGTGGAGTCCGAGATGGTGGCGACTTCGGTGACCCCGTACTGCCGGCACAACAGCCGCAGCCGGGCGACCGCGACCAGACGCTGCGCCGGTTCGGGCAGCGGTCCGTACCGGTCGACGAGTTCCTCGATGACCGCGTCCACGGCCGCGCCGTCGGACGCGGCGGCCAGGCGCCGGTAACCCTCCAGCCGGAGCCGGTCGCTGGCGATATAGTCCGGCGGAAGGTGCGCGTCCACCGGCAGGTCGATCCGCACGTCCTTGGGTTCTTCCACGCCCACAACGGTTTTGCCGTCGACCGCGGCCCGGTAGGCCTCCACCGCTTCACCCACCAGCCGCACGTACAGGTCGAAACCGACCCCGGCGACATGCCCGGACTGTTCGGCGCCGAGGACGTTGCCGGCGCCGCGGATCTCCAGGTCCTTCATCGCCACGGCCATCCCGGCGCCCAGGTCGTTGTTCTGCGCGATGGTGGCCAGCCGGTCGTGCGCGGTCTCGGTGAGCGGAACCTCGGGCGGATACAGGAAATACGCGTACCCGCGTTCCCGGCTGCGGCCCACCCGGCCACGCAGCTGATGCAGCTGGGACAGACCGAAGGTGTCGGCGCGTTCCACGATCAGGGTGTTGGCGTTCGAGATGTCCAGCCCGGTCTCCACGATCGTGGTGCACACCAGGATGTCGTACTCCCGGTTCCAGAACCCCTCGACGGTCTTCTCCAGCGTGTCCTCGTTCATCTGGCCGTGCGCCACGACGACCCGCGCCTCGGGCACCATCGCCTGCACCCGCGCGGCGGCCTGGTCGATCGACTTCACCCGGTTGTGGATGTAGAACGCCTGCCCGTCGCGCAGCAGCTCGCGCCGCAGCGCCGCCGCGACCTGCTTGTCATCATGGGGCCCAACGTAAGTCAGCACCGGGAAGCGTTCCTCGGGCGGCGTCAGGATGGTCGACATCTCCCGGATGCCGGCCAGGCTCATCTCCAGGGTGCGCGGAATCGGGGTGGCGCTCATGGTGAGCACGTCGACGTGGGTGCGCAGGCTCTTGATGTGCTCCTTGTGTTCGACGCCGAACCGCTGCTCCTCGTCGACGACCACCAGACCGAGGTCTTTCCAGCGCACCCCGGTCTGCAGCAGCCGGTGCGTGCCGACCACGATATCGACCGAACCGTCGGCCATGCCCTCGATCACGGCCCGGGATTCGGCCGGATCGGTGAAGCGCGACAACCCTTTCACGGTGACCGGGAACCCCGCCGTGCGTGCGGTGAAGGTCTGCATGTGCTGATCGGCCAGCAGCGTGGTGGGCACCAGCACCGCGACCTGCTTACCGTCCTGCACCGCCTTGAACGCGGCCCGTACCGCGATCTCGGTCTTGCCATAGCCGACGTCGCCGCAGATCACCCGGTCCATCGGGACCGGCTTCTCCATATCCGCCTTGACCTCTTGGATCGCGGTGAGCTGATCGATGGTCTCGGTGAACCCGAACGCGTCCTCCATCTCGGCCTGCCACGGGGTGTCCGGACCGAACGCGTGCCCCGGCGCGGCTTGCCGCTTGGCATACAACGCGACCAGCTCACCGGCGATCTCGCGAACCGCCTTGCGCGCCTTGGTCTTGGTATTGGTCCAGTCGCTGCCGCCGAGCCGGCTCAGCGTGGGCGCCTGGCCACCCACATAGCGGGACAGCTGGTCCAGCGAGTCCATCGGCACGTAGAGGCGGTCCGACCCGCCGCCGCGCTTGGCCGAGGCGTACTCCAGCACCAGGTACTCCCGGCGCGCACCGCCGATCACCCGTTCGGTCATCTCGACGAACTTGCCGATCCCGTGCTGGTCGTGCACCACCAGGTCGCCGGCAGTCAGCGCCAGCGGGTCGACGACGTTACGCCGTTTGGCAGCAAGCCTTTTCCCCTCGGGCGCGGCGACACGGTTACCGGTCAGGTCGGTTTCGGTGATGACCACCAGGTTTGCGCCGGGCACCACCACGCCGTCGCGCAACGGCCCCTTGAGCACGCCGACCACACCGGCCTTCGGCGCCGCACCGGACTCCAGAAGTGTTGCCGGGATGTCGGATTCGCCGAGTTGTTCCACCACGCGCTGCGCCGTGCCGGCGCCCGGCGTCACGATGACGGCGAACCCGCCCGTCGCGGCATGGGCGCGCAGCATCGCGAAGATCTCCTCCAGCGACTGCTGCGACCGTGCCGACGGGGCGGCCCGCAGATCCAACTCGGTGGCGTTCTCACCGGTGAGCTGACTCAGCGTCCACCACGGATGTCCACCGGCCACCGCCGTGGCACGCACCTCGTCGAGACCGCGGAAGCCGGACCCGCCGAGCTCCTCGATATCGATCGGGGCATTGCCACCCATCGCGGCGACCGACCAGGACGCCTCCAGGAACTCCCGGCCGGTCTTGATCAGGTCGGCGGCGCGGGCCCGCACCTTCTCCGGATCGCAGACCAGCACCGGGGTGCCGGCGGGCAGGTGCTCGGTCAGCAGCACCAGATCGTCCGGGCGCAGCACCGGCGCCAGGGCCTCCATCCCGTCGACCGTGATGCCCTCGGCCAGTTTGGCCAGCATGTCACCGACGCCGCCGGCCATGGTGTTATCGGTGGCGGGCAGCGCGCCCGCGAGCTGACCGGCACGTTCGCGGACCTCGGCGGTCAGCAGCAGCTCCCGGCACGGCATCGCGATCAGGTTCTCGATGGTGATCTCGGGGATGGAGCGCTGGTCGGCGACGGCGAACATGCGCATCTCCGAGACCTCGTCGCCCCAGAACTCGATGCGCACCGGGTGTTCGGCGGTGGGCGCGAACACGTCAAGAATGCCGCCGCGGACGGCGAACTCGCCGCGTTTGGCGACCATGTCCACGCGGGTGTACGCGAGCTCGACGAGCCGGGCGATCAGACCGTCGAAGTCCGCTTCGCCGCCCACCGTCAACGTGATGGGCTCCACGTCCGACAGTTCGGGTGCCATCGGTTGCAGCAGCGAACGGGTGGTGGTGACGACGACGCGCAGTGGCGGGCCGAGCCGTTCGTCCTCGGGATGGGACAGCCGGCGCAGCAGCCGCAGCCGCGCACCGACAGTCTCGACACCCGGCGAGAGCCGTTCGTGCGGCAGCGTCTCCCAGGACGGGAACAACGCGACCGACTCGCCGAATACCGCACGCAGTTCGGCGGTCAAGTCGTCGGCTTCGCGACCGGTGGCGGTGACCACGAGCAGCGGTCCGGCCTGGGCGGCCGCGGCGGCGACGAACAGGCGCGCGCTGGCGGGCCCGATGAGGGCCAGGTCGCCGCTGCGTTCGGTCACAGCCCGCAGACCGGGATCGGTCAATGCCAGCTCGATGAGGCCCGCCAACGGGGTCTCGACAGAATGGTGCCCCGGTGCGGTCATGATGGCACCCAGTCTAGTGGCGTCCGAACGGTGTCAAGAATTGGTACGGCGGTGTCAATAGACCGTCAAGATCATGGCGCCCGGCCGCCGGTGCGCACACCGTGGACACATGACTCTTCTCGATGCGGTGCACTCGCTGCGCCGGGCAGCCCCTCAGCGGATCGACCCTGCGGTGTGGCCGGTGACCACGCAGGTCGATGTCGACGGCCGGCTGTGCGTCGGCGGGGTACCGCTGACCGAGGTCGCCGACCAGTTCGGCGCTCCCGCGCTGGTGCTCGACGAGGCCGAGTTCCGCTACCGGGCGCGCCGTTACCGGGTGCAGCTGCCGGAGCGGCGCACCGTGTACGCCGGCCACGCGCTGCTGAGCCGGGAGGTGGCCCGGTGGGTGGCCGAGGAAGGTTTGGGGCTGGCCGTGCGCAACCCGGCCGAACTCGCCGTCGGTGTGGCCGGCGGTGTCGATCCGTCCCGCATCGTCGCGCGCGGCTGCGCCCGGACCACCGCCGACCTGCGCGCCACGGCAGGGGTGGGGCGCATGGTGATCGGCTGCGGCACCGAGATCGCCCTGCTGGCCTCTCAGCTGAGCCGGCCGCAGCAGGTGCTGGTCGATTCCGCCGACCTGGCCGCACGGGTGCTGCACCAGCCGATGCTGCGGCTGGCCGGGCTGCACTGCCGGGCCGGCGAGATCAAGCAGGCGCTGGCCGAGATGGCCGAAATCCGCGACCGGCATGACATCGAGCTGCCCGAACTCAACATCGGGGAAGTCGACGCCGACGATTCCGCGGCCGATCTGACCGAACTCGATGAGGCCATCGACCTCGCCCTCGACGAGAGCTGCGCGGCGGCACGCTTCCCGCGCCCGATCGTCGTCGTCGAACCCGGGCATGCGATCACGGCCAGGGCGATGGTGAGCTGCGCGCGGGTGGTGGCCGTGCGCGACGGTGTCGTCACCGTCGACGGCGCCGCCCCACCGGTGAACCGGCAGTCGGTCGCCGTGGCCAATCGGCACCCGCTCGGATCGACCCGGCCGGTCACCGTGCTCGGCCGGGCCGGTGAGGTGATCTGCGCACAGGTGATCCTGCCTGCCGATCTCCATCCGGGCGACCTGCTCGCCGTCGCCGGCCCGGCCGCCCGAGGCGACGCGCTGACGACACGGCCCCCGGTCGTGGTGGTGCGCGACGGGCGCGCCCATCTGTCGGTGCGCCGGGAGACCATCGACGATCTGCTGGCCCGCGACGTCGGTTAGTCAGTCGGCTTCCAGGGCGGGATCGGCCTCCAGGTGCGTCAGCCCGTTCCACATCAGGTTCACCAGGTGCGCGGCCACCACTTCCTTGCTGGGCTCGCGCACATCGAGCCACCACTGCGCGGCCATCGACACCGACCCGACCAGGGCCTGGGCATACAGCGGCGCCAGGTCGGGGTCCAGGCCGCGCCGGGAAAAGTCGCCGGCCAGGATGGAAGCCACCTGACTGACTGCGTCGTTGAGCAGCGTGGAATAGGTGCCGGAGGTGATGGCGGCCGGCGAGTCTCGGATCAGGATGCGGAAGCCGTCGGTGCGTTCCTCGACATAGGTGAGCAACGCCAGCGCGACGCGCTCCAGCCGGACCCGGGACCGGTTGTTGGTCAGCGAGGATGTGATGCCGTCCAGCAGCGCCGACATCTCCCGGTCGACGACGACGGCGTACAGGCCTTCCTTACCGCCGAAGTGCTCGTACACCACGGGTTTGGACACGTTGGCGCGCTGCGCGATCTCCTCGATCGAGGTGCCGTCGTAGCCGCGGTCGGCGAACAGCGACTTGGCGATCTCGATGAGCTGCTGGCGGCGTTCGGTGCCCGTCATCCGCGCGCGGGGGACGCGGGCTTCCTTTTCCGGTGCTGCCACATGCCCACACTAAACCCCGGGTCGATGAACTCCTGCCCGCCGGCCTAATCCCCGGGTCGCTGAACTCCCGCCCGCCGGCCATTCGCACTTGCATTAGAGTCTCGGGTTGATCAGTCCGTCGTGGTGTAATCGGCAGCACCTCTGATTTTGGTTCAGATAGTTCAGGTTCGAGTCCTGGCGACGGAGCTCATTCAGCGCTCATTCAGCGCACATTCGGCCGACCCCCGTGCCGCACGCCGTCCCCGGCAGGCCCAAGATGGCTGGTGTGGAAGGCCAGCGCTCCTACGGCGGCATCAGCGCAGACGAACGGACCGCACGGCGGCGCCGGCAACTGCTCGACGCCGGCCTGGAGATCTTCGGCTCGACCGGGTACCGCGCGGCCACCGTGCGGCAGGTCTGCCGCGTGGCGAAGGTCGCCGACCGCTACTTCTACGACCAGTTCCGCACCATGGAGGATCTGCTCGTCGCCGTCTATCAGGAATGCGTGGATCGGCTCGAGGACTCGATCGCCGTCCCGATCCAGACCGCCGGCTCCGTCGAGGAGATGGCCCGGCTGGGGTTGGAGTCGTTCCTGGCGGCGGTACAGGACGACCCGCGGCTGGCCCGGGTGGTCTGGTTCGAGGTGCTGGGCGTCAGCCCGGAAGTGGAGACGACCTATCTCAGCCGGATGGCCAGGTTCGGTGAGCTGCTGATCACCGCGGCGCCCGCGCCGTTCGCGGTGGCTCCAGAACTCCGTCCGCTGGTGGCGGGCGCGGTCATCGGCGGTATCAGTCACGTGGTGATGACCTGGCTGGCGTCGGGCTTCGCCGCACCGCGCGCGGATGTGGCGACGGCACTGGAGCTGTTCCTGATCAGCGTCGCCGGCGGCACCGTCACCGCACCCGAGTGAGCTGCATCACCGCCCGGCGGGGAAGCCGTGGTCGCCCGCTAATCTGATGACGTTCAACATCAGATTAGCGGGTGGAGGCGATCGAGATCGAGGCAGACAGCGGGACACACAGTGCCGTGATCATCGGCAGCGGCTTCGGGGGACAGTGCGCGGCGATGACGCTGCGCAAGGCCGGTATCGACGACTTCGTCATCCTCGAGCGCCGGGCGTTCGTCGGGGGGACGTGGTGTCAGAACTCGTACCCGGGCGCCGCAGTGGATGTGCAGTCGCCGCTGTACTCCATCTCGTCGGAGCCGTACGCGTGGACCCAGATGTTCGCCGACCAGGCCGAACTGCAGGCCTACACCAACCACGTCCTCGACAAGCACGCCCTGCGCCCCCACATCCGCGTCAACGCCGAGGTCACCGAGGCCCGCTGGACCGAGGACGCGTGGACCGTCTACACCGCCGACGGCCGCGAGTTCCGCGGCAAGTATCTGATCAATGCGTCGGGCCCGCTGAGCACCCCGGTCATCCCCGACTTCACGGGCCGGGAACTGTTCACCGGCAAGAGCTTTCATACCAACGACTGGGACCATTCTTTCGACTACCGAGGCAAGCGCGTCGCGGTGATCGGTTCCGGCGCCAGCGCCGCGCAGGTCATCCCCGCGATCGCACCCGATGTCGCAGAACTTCACGTCTTCCAGCGCAGCCCGCACTGGGTCATGCCCCGCCACGACCGGGTGTTCACCCCCTGGCAGCGTCGGCTGCTGGGCAACCGCCTCATCCACAAGGCGGTGCGCACCGCGATCTACTGGAGCCTGGAAACCCGGATGATCGGGTTCAAGTATTCGCGGTGGGCGCTCAAGCGCGTCGCCGAGGACAACGCCCGCGCACTGATCGCCCGCCAGATCAGCGACCCCGCCCTGCGCGCGGCCGTGACTCCCGACTACACCATCGGCTGCAAACGAATCATCCTGTCCAACACGCTCTATCCCGCCCTGGCCGCGGAGAACACGACGCTGCACGACCGCACCGACGGTATCCAGCGCATCACCGAAACCGGCATCGTGACCGCCTCCGGCGAGCATGTCGACCTCGATCTGATCGTGTGGTCGACGGGCTACGACGCCACCGACGGTGTCATCTCCTACCCCGTCGTCGGCGCGCGGGGAACCAAGCTGGCCGATGTCTGGCAGGAATTCCCCCGGGCCTACCTGGGCACGTCGATCCCCGGCTTCCCCAACTTCTTCGTCGTCACCGGCCCCAACACCGGAATCGGCCACACCAGCGCGGTTTTCGTCATCGAGGCGCAGATGGAGTACATCTCGCGGGCGATCACCGCGGTCGAGCGGCAGGGCGCGACAGCCATCGAGGTCACCGATATCGCCGAGGACGACTACACCCGCATGGTCCACCGCGAAATGCGACGCACCGTCTGGCACACCGGCGGCTGCCAGTCCTGGTACAAGTCCAAGTCCGGGCACGTCATCGCGATGTTCCCGGGATTCTCGTTCACCTTCCGCCGCCTGGCCCGCCGATTCAGGCCCGCCCATCACGTCATCCGGCCGGCAGGAGGACACCGATGAGCCGAGCCGACCGCATCGACCTGTCCACGTCGGTGGCGCTGGTGACCGGCGCCGCGGGCGGCATCGGCGCCGCGGTGTCCGAAGAACTTCACCGCCGGGGCGCCGCGGTGGTGCTCGTCGACCTCCAACAGGACCGGGTCGACGCCGTGGCACAGCGCCTGGGCCCCCGGCGGACGCTGGCCATCGGTGCCGACGTCACCGACCTGGACGCCATGAAAGCGGCCGTCGCCGCGGCCGGGAACACCTTCGGAAAGCTCAACATCGCCTTCGCCAAATCCGGAATCGCCAGCGGAGCACAGGCTTTCACCATCTCCAGCGCCCCCGACGGCATCTTCGAGAAAGTCCTCGCCGTCAACCTGCAAGGGGTGTGGAACACCGTGCGCGCCGCGTTGCCCGACGTGCTCGACACCGCGGGACACGTGCTGCTCACGTCGTCGACGTACGCCTACGTCAACGGCATGGTCAATGCTCCTTACGCGGCCTCCAAAGCCGGGGTGGAGGCCATCGGCCGGGCACTGCGCGCCGAACTCGCCGGCTACTCGGCCACCGCCGGCGTGCTCTACCCCGGCTGGATCGCCACCCCCATCGCAGATATCGCCTTCGGCGGTGACCCACTGGCCACCGAACTCGTGCACCGGGCCACCCCGGCGCCGCTGCGCAAGCCGATCCAGCCGGTGCGGGTCGCCCACGCCGTCGCCGACGGCATCGTCGGTCGCGCGCCCCGCATCCACGTCCCGAAACGATGGATCCCGCTGTCGGTGCTGCGCGGCGTGGTCAACCCGATCGCCGACCGGGCGCTCGAAGGTGACCCCGAGCTGCAGCAGCGGATCCGCCAGATCGACCGTCGCTGAGACCGTCCTGCACCGGAGGCATCCCGCCACCACTGGTTACCCTCAGACGGAACATCGACCCGCGGGTCCGGACATCTGGAGACAGGGATGACCAACATGCACGGCGAGTCCGCTGTGGTGATTCTGGCTGCCGGAGCGGGCACCCGGATGAAGTCCAGCACTCCCAAGGTGCTGCACCCCCTGGGCGGGCGCAGCATGCTCGCCCACGCGCTGCTCGCCGTCACCCCGCTGGAACCCAGCCATATCGTGGTCGTCGTCGGCCACGGCCGTGACCTGGTAGGCGCGGAGGTGGCGCAGGTCGCCGAGCGGGCCGGCCGCCCGATCCTCACCGCGGTGCAGGACGAGCAACTCGGGACCGGGCACGCGGTCGGGGTCGGCCTGGCCGTGCTGCCCGACGATTTCACCGGCACCGTCGTGGTCACCTCCGGGGACGTACCGCTGCTCGACAGCGAGACGCTGGCCGCGCTGGTGAGCACGCACGGCCGCGGCGGAGCCACCATCCTGACCACCACACTGGCGGACCCGACCGGCTACGGGCGCATCGTGCGCGATGAGGCGGGCGCGGTGCTGGCCATCGTCGAACAGGCCGACGCCGATGCCGCCCAGCGCGCGATCGCCGAGGTGAACTCCGGCGTCTACGCGTTCGACGCGGCCGCGCTGCGGTCCGCGCTGAGCCGGCTGCGCGCCGACAACGCCCAGCAGGAGCTCTACCTCACCGACGCCATCGCCCTGGTCCGCGGTGACGGGCTGCCGGTGCGGGCCCAACACGTCGCCGACACCGCCCTGGTGGCCGGGGTCAACGATCGGGTCCAGCTCTCCGCACTGGCCGCCGAGCTCAACCGCCGCATCATCGAGCGCCATCAGCGCAACGGGGTCACGGTGATCGACCCGGCGACCACCTGGATCGACGCCGACGTCGAGATCGGACCCGACACCGTCGTGCAGCCGGGCACCCAGCTGCTCGGGGCCACCGCGATCGGCTCGGGCTGCACCATCGGTCCCGACACCACCCTCACGTCCATGGAGGTGGGCGACGGTGCCTCTGTCATCCGCACCCACGGCGAACTGTCGGTGATCGGCGCGGGCGCCACCGTCGGCCCGTTCACCTATCTGCGACCGGGTACCGAGCTGGGTGCGGCGGGCAAGCTCGGCGCCTTCGTCGAGACCAAGAACTCGGTGATCGGCGAAGGCACCAAGGTGCCGCACCTGACCTATGTCGGTGACGCCGATATCGGCGAGCACAGCAATATCGGAGCCTCCAGCGTCTTCGTCAACTACGACGGCGAGACGAAGCGCCGCACCACCATCGGTTCCCATGTGCGCACCGGCTCGGACACCATGTTCGTCGCGCCCGTCACCGTCGGCGACGGTGCCTACACCGGTGCCGGCACCGTACTGCGCGAGGATGTGCCGCCCGGTGCGCTGGCGGTCTCCGACAACACCCAACGCACCATCGAAGGATGGGTGCTGCGCAAGCGGCCGACGAGCGCCTCGGCCGAGGCCGCACGCAAGGCCGGGGCCGCCGAACCCGACGCCTGATGTTCGTAATCTGGTAACCCGGGGACGCGGGACGGTTACTGGCCCGTACGATTGGCGCGTAATCGACCCGACTGGCGAAGGCGACAGATGAGCCACGACTGGACCGACAACCGCAAGAACCTGATGCTCTTCTCGGGTCGGGCTCACCCCGAGCTGGCCGAGCAGGTGGCCAAGGAACTCGACGTACCGGTGACCGCGCAGACCGCGCGGGACTTCGCCAACGGTGAGATCTTCGTCCGCTTCGACGAATCGGTGCGCGGCTGCGACGCGTTCGTGCTGCAGAGCCATCCCGCGCCGCTGAACCAGTGGCTGATGGAACAGCTCATCATGATCGATGCGCTCAAGCGCGGCAGCGCCAAGCGCATCACCGCGATCCTGCCGTTCTACCCGTACGCCCGCCAGGACAAGAAGCACCGCGGCCGCGAGCCCATCTCCGCCCGCCTGGTCGCCGATCTGTACAAGACCGCGGGTGCGGACCGCATCGTCACCGTGGACCTGCACACCGACCAGATCCAGGGCTTCTTCGACGGTCCGGTGGACCATATGCGCGCCCAGAAGCTGCTCACCGGGTACATCGCCGAGAACTACGCCGACGCCGACAAGGTCGTCGTCTCCCCCGACTCGGGCCGCGTCCGGGTCGCCGAGAAATGGGCCGACTCCCTCGGTGGCGTGCCGCTGGCCTTCATCCACAAGACCCGCGACCCGCTGGTGCCCAACCAGGTGAAGTCCAACCGGGTCGTCGGTGAGGTCAAGGGCAAGACCTGCATCCTGACCGACGACATGATCGACACCGGCGGCACCATCGCGGGCGCGGTCAAGCTGCTGCGCGAGGACGGCGCCAAGGACGTCATCATCGCCGCGACGCACGGCGTGCTCTCGGACCCGGCCGCGCAGCGCCTGGCCGACTGCGGTGCGCGTGAGGTGATCGTCACCAACACGCTGCCCATCGGCGAGGAGAAGCGCTTCCCGCAGCTCACCGTGCTGTCCATCGCACCGTTGCTGGCCAACACCATCCGCGCGGTCTTCGACAACGGCTCGGTCACCGGCCTCTTCGACGGGTCCGCGTAGCGACGAACGCCTGCCCGAGGAGCAATCAGCCATGGTGGCGACGATTTTTCACAACCCGAAATGCTCGACCTCGCGCAAGACGCTCGACCTGTTGCGCGAGAACGGTATCGAGCCGGAGATCGTGCTGTACCTGAAGACCCCGCCGTCGCGCGCCGAGCTGGCCACGCTGATCGCCGATGCCGGTATCCCGGTCCGCGAGGCGGTGCGCAAACGCGAATCGCTCTACACCGAACTGGGCCTGGCCGACGCATCGGATGACGAACTGCTCGACGCGATGGCCGAACACCCGATCCTCATCGAGCGGCCCCTGGTGGTGACCGACAAAGGGACCCGGCTGGCACGGCCGATCGAGCGCGTGCGCGACATCCTGTGAGGATCGCGGTCGCCCTGGCGGCGCTGGCCGTCCTGCTGGCCGGCTGCGGTGACGACACCCCGGATTACAAGTCGATCTGGACCACCCCGACGACGACCACCTCCAGCGCCGATCCCAGCGCCGCACCGAAGCCGGTGCCGCTGTCGGCCTACCTGGAAAGCGTCGGCGTCACCGGCGATCCCGTCGCGCCGGAGAAGATCACCGACCTGACCGTCGACCTGCCGCGGCCGGCCGGCTGGCAGGCCTACAGCAACGTCAACCTCTCGCCGGGCACCCGGGTGATCGCCAAGGGCGACACCTATCCGACGGCGATGCTGATGGTGTTCAAACTGACCGGGAACTTCGATATCGCCGAGGCCCTCAAGCACGCCGACGCCGACGCGCAGTTGTCGCAGAACTTCACGAAGCTCAACGGGTCGACCGAGAACTTCCGCGGCTTCCCGTCGTCGATGATCGAGGGCACCTACGACCTCAACGGGCGGCGGATGCAGAGCTACAACCGGATCATCATCGCGACCGGAGGGAGCGGTTCGGCTGGAGCGACCGGTACCCCACCGAAGACGCCGCCGGGCGCTCCCGGTCAGCGCTACCTGATCCAGCTGACCATCACCAGCTACGCCGAAGAGGCGCAGAAGCAGGGCAAAGACATCGAGGGCATCATCTCCGGGTTCAAGGTCGCCGCCAAGTAGGTTTGGCCGGGCCGCAGCGCTGCGACCCGGGGATTGGCTACTGTTCCCGGCATGAACTGGACAGCCGCAGATCTGCCCTCCTTCGCCGGGCGCCGGGTCATCGTCACCGGAGCCAACAGCGGGCTCGGCTTGGTCACCGCCCGTGAGCTGGCCCGGGTCGGGGCCTCGGTCACGCTGGCGGTGCGCAACCTGGACAAGGGCCATGCCGCCGCCGCACAGATGACCGGCGATGTCACCGTCGCCAGACTCGATCTGCAGAGCCTGGACTCGATCCGGGAGTTCGCGACCGGGGTCGACGGGGTCGATGTGCTGGTGAACAACGCCGGCATCATGGCGGTGCCGTTCGCGCTGACCGCCGACGGATTCGAGAGCCAGATCGGCACCAACCACCTCGGCCATTTCGCACTGACCAACCTGCTGCTACCCAAGATCACCGACCGGGTGGTGACGGTGGCCTCGCTGATGCACCTGATCGGATGGATCGATCTCAAGGACCTGAACTGGAAGTCCCGGCCCTACCTGGCCTGGCCGGCCTACGGCCAATCCAAGCTGGCCAATCTGCTGTTCACCAGCGCCCTGCAGCGCCGGTTGGCCGCCGCCGGTTCCCCGGTGCGGGCCATCGCCGCGCACCCCGGCTACTCGGCGACCAATCTGCAGGGCCAGACCGGGAACGCCGTCGGCACCAAGGTGTGGTTGGCGGCGAACAAGATCGCCACCGATGCCGACTTCGGCGCCAGGCAGACGTTGTTCGCCGTGTCCCAGGACGTGCCCGGTGACAGCTTCATCGGCCCGAAGTTCGGGATGCGGGGACCGACCGGCCCCGGTCCGCGTAGCCCACTGGCTCGCTCGGTGCGCACCGCCGAGGGGCTGTGGCAGCTGTCTGCGCAGCTCACGGGCACTGAATTTCAGATCTGAGCCCGTCATCGGCTACCCTTGCTCACGTCACGGCGAGGGTTGGTCGACATCTGTCAATGCAGAAGACCACCGTTATCGACGGGAACCCACTTCGTTGGACCCTGGCCGTGTGTGAACCGGTTTACAGGAGGACCAACACATGGCCAAGAACTCGGCCCCCAACAAGCTGACCGCCGACGTGCGCACCCGCACGGGCAAGGGCGCCTCGCGCCAGGCCCGCCGTGACGGCAAGGTCCCCACCGTGCTGTACGGCCACGGCGAGGATCCGCAGCACCTGGAGCTCAACGCGCGTGACTTCGCCGCCGTGCTGCGCCACTCGGGCACCAACGCCATCCTGACCCTCGATATCGCGGGCAAGGAGCAGCTGGCGCTGACCAAGGCGATCGTCATCCACCCGATCCGCCGCAACATCGTGCACGCCGATCTGTTGGTCGTGCGCCGCGGCGAGAAGGTGACCGTCGATATCGCGGTCGTCGTCGAGGGCGAGGCCGTGCCGGGCACCCTGGTCACCCAGGACGCCAACACCATTCAGGTGGAGGCCGAGGCGATGTCCATCCCCGAGCAGGTGACCGTGTCGGTCGAGGGCCTCGAGGCAGGTACCCAGATCACCGCCGGCCAGATCGAGCTGCCCAAGGGTGTCAGCCTGATCGTCGACCCGGAGACCCTGGTGGTCAACGTCGTCGCCGCGCCGACCGCCGAGGACTTGAACGCCGAGGGCGCCGGCGAGACCGCCGCTGCCGGTGGGGCTGCCGCGGAGCCTGCCGCCGAAGCCGAGTCCGCCGAATAGTTTTGGCCGAGCCGTTACTGGTGGTTGGGCTCGGTAACCCCGGGCCCAACTACGCCAAAACCCGGCACAATGTCGGCTTCATGGTGGCCGACATCCTGGCCGACCGGATCGGCTCGGGTTTCAAGGTGCACAAGCGATCCGGCGCCGAGGTGGCCACCGGCCGCCTCGGCGGCCGGTCCGTGGTGCTGGCCAAACCACGGGTGTACATGAACGAGTCCGGCCGTCAGGTCGGGCCGTTGGCCAAGTTCTACTCCGTGGCACCCGCCGATATCGTGGTGCTGCACGATGAGCTCGATATCGACTTCGGCCGGATCCGGCTCAAGCTCGGCGGCGGCGAAGGCGGCCACAACGGCCTGCGCTCGGTGGCAGCCGCGCTGGGCACCAAGGACTTTCAGCGGGTGCGCATCGGCATCGGCCGACCGCCCGGGCGCAAGGATCCCGCGGCCTTCGTGCTGGAGACCTTCAACTCTGTCGAGCGTCCTGAGGTTCCGCTGCTCTGCGAGAACGCCGCCGACGCGACGGAGCTTCTGCTTCGGGTTGGTGTCGAGGCCGCCCAGAACACCGTGCACGCCTGGTAGGTTGGCACGGCGCATCTCAAATACTCGGCACGACGCGGTATCTGACCTGATCGTGACGTCAATACGCCTCAATAGCAAGCACTAATGCCCGTAAGAGATAGTTTTTGTACCAATGATTGTTCCCTTCAGACTTCTGACCGCATCCCGCACCGCTTTGTACTTTGATTTTGCGAGATCGTCTACGAGGCCAGCCAGTTTCGCGTATCCACCCATCGAATGGTGGTCCAGCGGATTCAGACTGTTTGTGTAGCTGCCCTGCACTCTATTGCCGCTGTTCAAGGTTCCCTTGATCGGATCAATGAAGTAGTTGGGCACCGGGTCACCAAGATCTTCGATATGGATCCGAGGATAGGATCCCGGCCAGGTAATAACGGGTGATCCGAACGTCACCAAGCCAGCCACGCGGTACTTACCCGAGTCGGCAATATTCTGGGCCAACATACCGCCTTTACTAAAACCAATCAGTACCAGTTCGACCGGCTCAGGACTCGAAGCGATCGCGTTGTCAATAGCATTAAATACGGCCTTGTCCTCATTGAGCAACGTCCGGTACTTGAGTGCATTAGCCCACGAGAACAAATTGTTGGGCTCGACTCCGCCAATATATACAGCGAGACGGACCTTCCCATCATCTCCTCGAATCTTGTCGATTTGAACATTGTCACTGTCGGGAAGTCGCTTCGCCAACCCTTCAAGAGTGCCGTCGTTCTTAATGACTGAGACCGTCTTGCTTACTATCGGTTTCGTTGTCGGAGCAACTCCAGATACGCCAGTACCTATAATCGAGACCGCGCTCCCCCCGCCGCCAGCTAGTACAGCGTAGACAAAACGACCGTCCGGACTAACCGCTACTCCAGCTGCGTACCCAACCGAAACAGTGTCAATAACTACCTTCTTGTCAGTGTCAATCACAGAAACCGTGCCACTACCAAAATTGGTCACATACGCACGGTGGCTTTTCGGGCTCACAGCCACCCATTCCGGACCGGAGCCGACCGGGATTGACGTCACCGCATTGTTGTGCGCTGAATCGATCACTGACACCGTGCCACTGCTTAGATTAGCGACGTAGATGTCAGTACCGTTCACTGCCACGCCGTATGGGTAGTTTCCCACTTGAACCGACGTGACGGAATTACCGTGGGCTGTATCGATTACAGACACGGAATTGCTGCCCGCGTTGGCGATGTATACGAACCGATTGTCGGTACTCACCGCCACCCCCAGAGGGCTGGAGCCTACTGGGACGGTGTCGATCACGTTGTTGCCATGCACCGCGTCGATCACAGAAACGGTACCGCTGTTCTGATTGGCAACATACACAAATTTGCCATCCGAACTCACCGCTACGCCGAATGGACCACCCCCGACCTGAACAGTGCTAACCCGAGGTTGGATAACGGGATTGGTGACGTTGGACATGTCGATCACTGACACCGTATTACTGCCGCGGTTCGTGACGTACACAAAGTTGCCACGTACGGCCACGCCAATCGAATCACTGCCAACTGGCACCGTCGTGACTCGGTAATTATTCGCAGTGTCTACTATCGACAGCGTGCCACTGGATTCGTTAGCCACGTAGACATATCGACCGTCCGCAGCCACGCCTTCCGGGTCGCCGCCAACATAAACAGGTTCACCAATAACGCCGGCAGCTTTTGATGCGGCCTTCGCAGCTAATGCAGCAGCCGATCGACCCGTAAGCCCAGCAGAATCGACGACGTGTACCGCGGTGGTGTATTGGCCGTCGCCTCCCTCGAAGTACACCGATTGGTACAACAGTCCGTCTGCGCCGACCACCACCGAACCAGAAGCGTGCCCGATGAACGGATCACTTATGGGGGTCAAGCCTGAAGCGTCGACCGCCAGTACCACCGTGAAGTCAGTCTGGGTCGCGAAATCGAATCTACTCACCGACTGATACACGGTGCCGGTCTCGCCGAAAACTACCGGGGCGTTTGGGATGCCCTCGTAAACAGCCGTTTCGACGTCAGTCGGGGAAATGATTGCGACCATCGTGTTGTAATCGTGCGTCGTCGGATCAAGGACGGCGAGCGTCTGATAGGCGGCGCCACTTGCGCCGATCACCACACCTGCGATTCGTTCGCCAATCGCGGGATCGCCTGGATAGCCTACGAACTCATGCACGTCGGCCCCAGTCGCCGACACCACCACCACCTGGGTGACTCCGGTACCGGGATCGTAGGTTGTTTGATATGCGACGCCGTCGGGCCCAGCCACAATCGCGCCCACTGGCCGCCCTGCCATATCAACTGTACGAATCGACCCGTCCTCGAATCTGTTCATCACGTACGTGGTCACGCCACCGGACTCGGAGTCAGGATCGCCGGAAACAGTCTGGTAAACGGAACCGTCATCGCCGATGACCACCGGCATGAGGTCTCCGCCAGCACTGAACACAGAACCCGATATGCCGTCGAACACCACATCGAAGCCGCCACTGGCGATCTTGGCGATCGTGGTGGTCGTCGCGCCCGTCTCGGCGTCTACCACCAAGATCGCTTGATAGACCGCACCGTCGCTTGCCACCTGAGGGCTACCGAGCGGCAGGCCAGGAAGCACGGCGGGCAACGTCACGAACTTCTTGCCGTTGAACACGGCAACCGCAGCCCCGAATGCATACGCGTCTGTTCCTGCGTCTACAGCGATCGCCTGGTAGACGGTGCCATTCGCAGCAATAGCCACCGAACCCGTGGCGTAACCGTCGATCGTGTAGGTCTTGAAGCCGGCTGCGGTGAGTACCCCGACGCGCGTCGTGATCTTGGAGTTGACGGCTTCTATCTCGACCGTCGTCACGTATACGGTTCCATTAGGCCCGACCACGACGTTTGCACTACCGGGAGCGGTTGCCGCAGGTGCACCGGCAACTTCGTAGGTTGCCACGCCGCCCGGCTTGATGGCGAGAAGCGTTGTGGTGTCTGTGGAATCCGCATTCTGTCTGACGGTGACCTGGTAGGCATTACCGCCTGTTCCCACCACCACCGAACCGGCCGGCGAGCCCGCGTACAGCCCCGTGAACGTCGACCCGCCGCCGGGTGAGATGACCAGAACTCCCGTCAGCGGAGCGCCCGTGGTCCCGTCTTGGCCATTGATCGTCTGGTAGGCAACACCATTCGACCCGACAACCACCGGACCCGTTGCGATGCCGGCGACATACGACAGGGTGGTCGTTCCGTCGGCAGCGATCACCGCGACCGTCGTGGTCGACGCACCCGAGACCGGATCAGTGCTCACCACCGTCTGATGGACAACGCCGCCTGACACCACCAGCCCGCCCGAAGCACCAAGGCCGACGGGCACTCCCTTAATCGCCGAACCCAACGCGGTTGGATCGGGAGCCGAAATCGGGGCTGCGCTGATCACCGCGATGGCCGACCCCTGGGCCCCGGTGTACGCGACGTACACGGTCCCGTCGCCACCGATGGTGAGATCTGTGGGGTTCGACGCCGACGGGAGGCTGATCGTCCGAATCACGTTCCCTGCCGTGTCGAGGACATCCACAGCCGCGTTGGTCGCGTCAGTGACGTACGCCGCGCCGTTGGCGCCGAATGAGATAGACCAGGGCGCTCCCCCAAGGTCAAAGGTACTCGCAAGCGAGCCATCCGAATTCACCACCCTGACGACACCAAGCGCCGGCTTAGTCAGGAAGAGGCGGCCGCCGGACCCCAGCGCGAGGCCCGCCACACCGGAGTCGTCACCGTCCTCCAGGACGCTGATCGTGATGAGATGGTTCACTGACCCGTCTGCATTGAAGACAGCGACGGAGTCGTTGTTCCAGTTCGCTACGTAGACATGACCGGCGTCATCGACTGTCAAAGCGCTCGCAGGATCTGCGGTCTGCGCGAACAGACCCACCGAGTATCCGTGGGCCGGGTCGATGACGACAATGACCCCATGCCCGGATTCCGCTGCGAGATCATCGGCGGAGTCGGCCGTCTCGCCGCTGACGAAGACGCGTCCGTCCGGGCCGATCGCAATGTCATATGCCGTACTGAACGCCGAGGGGATCACCGATGCGACGTCGACAGTCGCGGCGTAGCTCCCATCGTGGTTCAGGACCACCACGTTGCCCGCCGAACCTGACTGGTAGGTGGTGAAATAGAACCGCCCGTCGGAGCCGATCGCCAACCCCTGGTTTCCGAGGTCAGCGTTGTCGGCGTCGGTCAGAACGCCCACGTTGAAGGTCGCGGACGGTGCGATCTCGGCGACGACGGTGATGGGGATCGACAACTTGCCGTCCGATGCCGTAACGGTGAAGGTGGCCTGATCGATCCCTGGCGAGGTCCACGCATTGAAGCGGGCCTGCGCTGTCGGCCGGAAGGTGAACAGTCCGGTCTTGGCATCGACCGTGGCAACACCCAAAGCCGCATCCGGAGGTGTGGCAAGACTGTAAGTGAGGTCGTCGCGCTCCGGATCTGTCGCGTGGACGACACCAATCACCAATCCGGACAGCGCATCGGTCTTCCCGATCGTCGACTGACCGTTGGTCGGCCCTTCGTCGACGTGACTGACGGGCACGATATCGACCTTCACTTTGACGGTGTCGGTGCCGCCGTGTCCATCAGACACGGTGATCGTGAAGCTGTCGGCCTTCGCGGACTTGCTGGCCTTGAGCGCGCTCGCGGCCGCCCACGCAGCGGCGGTGGGGGTGTAGATAAAGCTGTCGGTGTTGTTGTCGTAGGTGATGGTTCCCTTTTTGGTGGATGCAGGTCCACTCAGGGTGAAATCGTCACCGTCGGCATCAATTGCTGTGATCGAACCCCAGGTCCTGCCGTTGTTGAGATTGACGAAATCGATTGTCGCCGCAGTCTTATCTGGAACCTTGTTGGCAGGTTTGATGGCCACCGTCACCGGCACGTCATGGCTGCCACCGTGCCCGTCATCGACGGTCACGGTAAAGACGTCCGTCTTGGATGCTCCGGAAACCGCCGCGTCGTGGCGGGCTTGAGGCGTGGGCGTGAAGACGAACCGCCCCTTGGCGTCGATCGTCACGTCACCCTTGGCCGGGTCTGATGCCGTATAGGTCAGTACGTCTTTGTCCTTATCGGACCCGGTCACCGTGCCCTTCACGACTCCGGACGAACTCGGCTTACCCGCTTTGGCTTTCCCGGTCGGATCGATGTTCAACGGCGCGATGTCCACCGTGAGATCCTGCGTGAGAACACCCCGGCGCCCATCGGAAATGGTGACCAGGAATGTCTCGGAAGTCGTTCCCGCCAAGCCAGTGGCCGCCGCGTGGCGCGCAGCCGCGGTCGGCGTGTAGGTGAAGCTCCCGTCGGCGTTGAAGACTATGGACCCCTTGGCCGGCACAGCCGAGAACGTCAAAGGATCGCCGTTGGAGTCGGTGACGGTCAGATGCCCGGTGACTACGCCGTCGGCGTTAGGTGCATTGACGACGGGGGCATGCGCCACCGGGAAATCGTTGTGCGGTACAAGCGAAATGATCTGCAGCTGATCATCGTCGCCGTAGTAGTACAGCTCCATCCCGTCCGGCGAAAGCACCGCACGGGGATAGAAATCGGTCGTGGTGGCTGTGACAGGTGTCGTGGTCAAGACGGCGGCCGTCCGAGTGTCGATCGCCACCACCGTGTTGTTCACGGTGTCGACCGCGAGCAGGACGGACCCGTCACCGTTGATGGTCAAGCCACCCAGGGTTTCAGCATAGGTGTCGATGGTGCCCACAACCTTGTATGTCTTGGTGTCGATTCCGCTGATGGTGCCTTCGCCGACCTCATTCAGATAGGCGCGGGTGCCGTCCGGGCTCAGCTCCACATCAGTGAAATACGTCCCTGTCGCAATGACTTTGGCGCTGCTGGATGATGACGAGAAGACGTACAGACCGGAGAGCACGACATCGGGATCGTCGGTCGGCATGTCTGCGATGACGTACACTTTCTTCCCGTCCGCCGCGACTTCGATGTCATAAAACGTGGGGACGGCGCCGGGCAGCTTTACTGTGCCTGCGACCTTGCCGCTGGCGGTACTGACCTTGGCGACCGAGGCTACCTGGTTACCGTTCTTGTCGTAGGTCAGCGTGGTGACGTACAACGTCTTGCCATTCGGGCTGACGGCGACACTGACCGGGTAGCGCTCCTTCAGATCGAAGGTCGAGGCGACCGCTCCGGTCGTGGTGTCGATGACCGCGACGTGATCGGTGTAGTCGAGGCTGACGTAGAGCTTCTTGCCGTCGGGTGCGAGCACGGCCGAAATCGGCTCGGCCTCAAGTTCTATGGTGCCCAACACCGCGCGATTAATCGTGTCGACGACAGTGATTGTCTTGTCGTCATAGTTGGTCAAGTAAGCCCGACTATCGGTGGCCACCACGCCGGTCACGTTCTTGCCGGTGGCCAACACACCGGCGTCGGTGATCGGTGTGGGCGCGATGGTCACACGTAAAGTGGCGACCTGATTGTTGGCCTTGACACCATCGGAGACCGTCACACCGAACTCGACGACTCCGGCACCACCCAGACCGGCGATCAGCCGCTGCGCCGCGGTCGGAGTGAACGTGAACGCACCGGTCTTGTTGTCGAGCACCAGCTTGCCCTCAGCTGGCGGAGCCACCACGGTGTACGACAGCTTCTTGCCCTCGGGATCAGTCGCGACGACCTTGCCGGTCACCGCACCCGTCGTCGGGTCCGCTGCCGAATAGGTCGGCGCTCCGACGACCGGCGGCGCATTCACCGCGGTGGCCGCCTGTGCGGTGCTCAACGGCGTGCCGCTATCCTCCGGTTTCGCACCGGTCAGCAGCGTCTCCACTTCACGACGGGCCGCAGCCAGAGCGACCCAGACGGTCGGCGATTCCACCGGAACGCCTGGCCCGCCAGAGCTGTTGAACGGGTCGGTGACGGCGGACAGTACCGCTACGGCCAGATCCTTCTGCTCCTTGGGCTGGACCGGCGTTGAAACCTGCTCCGGTGCCTCGGTCGCCGTTGCAGGCGCACTCACCGACACCGCCGGCGCAGTGGTTGCGGCCGATGTGGTCGCCTGCGAGCTAGGGGGCGTCGAGTCGGTGTCGGTTTCGGTCTCTTTTTTAGGTTTCGTCGTAGTGGTAGGAGCGTCGGAGGAGGTAGTCGCCTTTGGCGACTTTCTCTTCGGTTTCGGCAGGTGGGAACGTTTCGGTGTACTGCCGGACTCGACCACTCCGGACGTGCTGTCGGGGACCGAAGATTCCGGCTTGGTAGTGGTGGGCGCTGTCGACGACCCCGACGTCTCGGTTCCGGAACCAGGGGCCGATCCGCTCGAGCTCTCGTTGCTCGACGACGGCGCGCTCGACGAAGACTCCGAGTCGGACGTGTCCGCCCACGCGGGTACCGCGGCGATCGCCGAACCTATCCCCAGCGCGACCGCCAGCGCACCCACCCGGCCGACATGCTTCGCATAACCCATGACATCCCCTGTCTGAGGACACGTTTCACCCCACGCTGGACCTCGGGTCAGCGCGGCAGTTCGCGGGATGTCACGGTCTGATGGCAGTTCAACAGCAAGTTCGCAGCGAAACTACCAGGGAGTTGCCAGTCGGTTTGCTAGGAAATTGACTTTGGGGATAATTTCATCCGAACGGCCTACAAGCCTCAGTCCGAGGTCCGTCGCGCGTAGGCCCGCAGCGCGAACGGGGCCAGCACGGCCGTCATCGCCAGCGACCAGAGGATGGTGGCCAGTACCGGGTGGTGCAGGGGCAACTGGGCATCCGGCGGCGCCGCGGGGCCATTGCCCCACAGCTCCCGCATGGCCTGCGCCAGCGAGGACACCGGGTTCCATTCGGCGGCCACCCGAAGCCAGCGCGGCATCGGTTCGGTGGGCGCGAAGGTGTTGGCCAGGAACGTGATCGGGAACAGCACGGTGAACATCACCCCGTTGACGGCCTCGACCGAGCGCATCAGCGAACCGACCAGGATGCCGAACCAGATCATCCCGAACCCGAACACCAGGATCAGCGCGAACGCCAACACCGCGTCCCCGACACCGCCGCGGATCCGCCATCCGATACACAGGCCGGTGATCGCCATGACGACGATGCCGATCGACGAATGGATGAGGCTGGCAATGCTGCGGCCGATCAGCACCGAGGAGCGCCGGATGGGCAGCGAGCGGAACCGGTCGATCACCCCCTTCTCGGCGTCGGCGGTGATGCCGGATGCGACGACGAACGCGGTGAACACGATGGTCTGCGCCTGGATACCGGGCAGCAGGAACTCACGGTAGGACGCCCCGCCCCTGGTGGCGATGGACGCCCCGAACACGAACGCGAACAGCAGCACGAACATGATCGGCTGCACCGTCACGTCACTGAGCATCTCGGGCATCCGCTTGGTGTGGATCATGTTGCGCTTCACCATGATCCAAGACTGCTGCGCGATATTCGTCGGCCGCACCGCCGGGTGCGCGATGGCCTTCTCGGATACGGCGGTCATGCCTGCGCCTCCTCGGCGGTCTCGGCGCGATGCCCCGTCAGCGACAGGAAGACGTCATCCAGGCTGGGCCGGGACAACCCGATGTCGTCGATCTTGATGCCGCTGTCCCGCAGCCAGTTGGCCACCCGGGTCAGGTCGTCGATACCGTCGGCCGCCGCGGTCAGCTGCCGGGCACCCACGTCGACATGCACCTCGGTGCCGGACCGGGCCACCAGGTCACGCGCGGTCGGCAGGTCGGCGGCGTGCGACACCGTGACCACCAGGCTGGCGTTGCCGGCCTGCTCCTTCAGTTGCAGCGGTGTCCCTTCGGCGATGATCCGGCCGTGATCGATGACGACGATATCGTCGGCGAGTTGGTCGGCCTCCTCCAGATACTGCGTGGTGAGCAGCAGCGTGGTACCGCCGGCCACGAGCTCGCGCAGCACCTCCCACAGGTCGCTGCGGCTGCGCGGATCCAGTCCGGTGGTCGGTTCGTCGAGGAACAACACCGGCGGCGCGGCGATCAGGCTGACCGCCAGGTCGAGGCGGCGCCGCATCCCGCCGGAATACGAGCGCACCGGCCGGTCTCCGGCTGCCACCAGATCGAACTGCTCGAGCAGGCGATCCCCCAGTGACCTGAGGTCCTTGCGGCCGATCCCGTACAGGCCGCCGATCATCCGGATGTTCTCCCGGCCGGTGAGCAGTTCGTCGACGGTGGCGGCCTGTCCGGTGAGCCCCATGTTGCGCCGCACCATATCGGGCTGGGTCCGCACGTCGTATCCGGCGACCCGCGCGGTACCACTGGTGGGTTCCGACAGCGTGGTCATCATCCGCACCGTGGTGGTCTTGCCCGCGCCGTTGGGACCCAGCAGCCCGAGCACGGCGCCTTGGGGCACCGTGAAGCTCACCCCGTCGACGGCCCGATTGTCGCCGAACTCTTTGACGAGTTCGATCGCCTCGATCGCCGGTGGGGTCATGGCCTCAACCGTAGCGAGGTGCCCCGACATCTCACCAATGCTTTTGACGGCGTCAAGATCGGCGCCCAGCCCGTAAAGATTCCGTTCACGACGCCGCCGGGGCCCCGAACCGGGCGTAGACCTGAGGACATGAGCGCCACCACGCAGACCACTCGCTGGCATCGCCTCCTCGACGGCGACCGCACGTGGGGGTCGTTGAACATCTCCCTGACCCGCCACGGCATCACCCGCTACCGACTGGTGGTGTTCCCGCCCGGACTGTCCTGCGAGCAGCGTCGGCAGCTGCGGGTGTGGCGGGCCTGGCCGACATGGGGTCTGGTGCTGTGGCTGGTGCTGGAGGTGGCGCTGTTACCGACGGCGGGAACAGGTGGCGCGCTGACGATAGCCACCTTCGTCGCCCTGTCGGCGGGAGCCGTCTCGATGGCATTCGTCGACCAGTTCCGCCGCGAGGTCCGGACGCTGGCCGTGCTGCGGATGGCCGGGGTCAACGATCGCGAGAGTGCCGAGTTGTCCGCCGAACTGAAGGGGCACGCCACCGCGCTGGCCCTCGCCGATCGAGAACTGGCCGCCGGTGAGATCTCCGCCGCCGACCACGAGTCGGTGGTGTGGCGGGTCTACGACGGGATGGCCCGCACCTCAGCGGCCTGAGGGGCCCCGCGGATCAGCCACACCGCCAGGGCGATCACCGCGGCGACCTCGAACCCGGCGATCCCCCGCTCCACCAACCCCAGCGGGATGATCCGCCACCACGCCTGCCCCGCCACCACGCCCACCGCGATCGCGCCGAACAGCACGCTCAGCCAGCCGACCGAACCCCACGCCAGCCAGCGCGCCAGCCGCGCCCACACGTCTCGGCCGCGGGCGATCAGCAGTACCGCCACCGGAAGCGCCACGAACGCGAGCAACGTCGCGACCCGGTGCACGGTTCCGCTGGCACTGGGTCCAACCGCCCAGTTGTGCTTGGGAAAGGCCACCACACCCAGCAGCCCGACCACCCAGAGCACCATCAGCACCGATCCGACCGACAGCGGCGGTAGCCGGCCGGCATGAATCAAACCGGCCAGCAGCAGCGCCGACCCGGCCGCCAGCGCCAGGACCGCGATCACGAACAGCCAACCACCGGCGGTGAACACATACTCGGAGATGGTGGCCCGCCGCAATGTCCTGCCGCGCAAGGGCTCTCCACCCAGTACGGCATCGAGCGCCAGCACGGCCAACAGGGACGATGCCGCCCCGAATACCGCGATCCAGCCGAACACCACATGAAGACGCCGGTTCATCGAACCAGCCTACTGATCGGCGACGTCAGCGCCCTCGGATTCCACTGTCGACGACCTTGACCGTCTTGTGCGGGTAGCGCTTCTCGGCATGGGCCTTGGCCGCGGAGTTCGGCAGGACGTAGAGCGTCTCCTTCTTCTCCTGCAGGGGTTTGAGCACCAGATCCATGAAGCCCTTGCGGTCGTCGAGGTAGGGCTCGATCACATCCTCGCCGGCAGGGCAGACGGCCAGACAGTAGGCCGCCTTGTAGTTGGCCTTGAACGACAGGCTCTGCCACATCGAGGCGTTCTCCGAATCACTGACCCTGGACCGGAAATCCGCGGCGTCGGCGCTGTCGGCGATGGTCTGTGCCCAATCGGTGAACCCGCCCATGAACTCGCGGTAGTTGTGCACCGAGCATGCCACGAAGTCGAACTCCCCATCTTTTCCGATAGCCCCCACCGGGCAGGCTGCGACGCACAGCTTGCATTCCAGACACGGCGAATAGTCCAGCGGTTCACCGTATTCGGATATCGGTGCCCCCACCAGCAGGGTGGCCAGGATGATGAAGTTGCCGAACTTCGGGTGAATGACGTTGCGGTGGATGCCCATCACACCCAGCCCGGAGGCCACGGCCACCGGCTTGTGCGCGATCACCCAGATCCGCCCGGGGAACTTGTCCATCTCCATCGGGAACGTCGCCGACGGGTTGATCACCCGGTACCCGGTGTCCTCCAGCGCCCGGGTGACACGGTGTGCGGTCTCGTTGATGATCTCGCCGGTGCGGTGGAACTCCTGATTGGCCACGCTGCGCTCCGCCGAGCGGACATTGTCCCGGTTCATCTTCACCACCAGCGAGATGTAGCTGCGCACTCCGGCCAATGCCGTTTCGGCGTACTCGCGTTCGGAGGCCAGCGCGGGGTCGTCGAACGAGGCGAACGCGACATCGTCGGCCCCGGCATCCAGACACAGCCGGCGCAGCCAGTCCGCGTCGATCACCGGCGGCACCGGTGCGGCGGTCCGGGCGCGGACCGCACGCACGGTGGGATGTTCGGCCAGGCGCGCGGGGAGTTTGTCCGTCACGTAGCTGAATATAGTTCACTAAACTCAGCTGGGCAATGCGGCGGCCCGCTGTGGGCGGGCTTCGGTCGATGAATGCAGCGAGCAGCGCGCGCAAAAAGCCTGGTAAACAACCTATTTCGGGTTGGCGATCGGGGTGCCGAGGTCCATATCCAGATCAGATTTCTCATCGCCGATCTATCCATCAATCGGATCGTCCGAGTGTGCGAGACTCGATGCTCGCTGACGACGAGGGAGCGACAGACATCCATGACCGAGCTGGGACCGTTCGACCCGACCGCATATGCCATCGTGCCCGCACGAACCTTCGACGAGCTAGAGGTCGGCGAGGTGTTCCGGGCACCGAGCCGGACGCTGACCGACGCGCACGCCGCCGCCTTCCAGACCGTCTCGGCCGACAACCATCCGGTGCACTACGACGCCGAATGGGCACGGGCACACGGTCATTCGGCGCCGGTGGTGCACGGCCTACAGGTCCTGGCGTTCACCGCACCCGGTGCCACCCTTTTTCCGCATGTGATCGGCGAGGTCTTCATCCGATTCAAGAGCGTCACCTGCGAGTTCCTCGGCGAGGTGCACGCCGGGGACACGCTCTACTCCCAACTGACCATCAGCGAACTCGTACCCGACGGCCCGGAGGGCATCGTGAAAGCCGATGCCACAGTGCACAATCAGCGCGGTGAGCTGGTCCTGTCCGGGACACACACCTACGTCTTGAAGCGCGACGACGCGTAGGCGACGTTTCTCGCCGGACGCGGGCGTGCACAAGGGGCCGCGGCCCGGCTGTGCGACAGTACGTTGCATGAGTGATCGGTTTCCGCGGTACCGGGTTCTGACGGGTCCAGATGACGCCGTTTTCTGCGCGCGGGTGAGCGAGGCCCTCGATCTGGGATACCAGCTGCACGGCGGGCCCGCCCTGACGTGGACGGGCGCCGGCGTGGTCGTCGCCCAGGCAGTGATCTGGCACGGGCCCGGCGATCCGCCGGTGCGTGAACCGGCGAGCACGTCGTCCACCACCGCCGAATAGCCTCCCGGCGAGACCTGCCGCGAACGGGCGGTCAGGTCAACCGGCGAGCTATCCGGTGACCAGCGCGACCGAGTTGGCGCGACGCAGCTTGCCCGACGGGGTCTTCGGGATGGTGCCCGGGCCCAGCACGACGACGTTGCGCGGGCGGACGTCCACCTCGGTCACCACCTCGTGTGCGACCTGGTGCTCGATCCGGCGCACCGCGACCGGGTCCTGGTAGGCGTTGGACTCGACGGCCACCGCGAAGGTCTCGCGCGAATGGCCGGCATCGAGGCGCACCGCGACGGCGCAGCCGGGGCGCACGCCCTCGACGCGACCGGCGGCCCGCTCGATATCCGTCGGGTAAATGTTGCGCCCGGCCATGATGATGACGTCCTTCACCCGGCCGCACACGACGATGTTGCCCTCGTCGGTGATGTAGCCGAGGTCGCCGGTGTCGTACCAGCCGTGCTCGTCCTGGGTGGGCAGGAACCCGGCCATGGTGATGTAGCCGGGGGTCACCGACTCACCCCGCAGCTGGATCACGCCGACACCGCGAGTCGGCAGCACCGCCCCGTCCTCGTCGACGACACGGGCTTCCAGATCCTTGAGCAGCGGACCGAGCGAGGCCAGCCGGCGGGTGTTGCCCTTGCTGGCCGGCACGGCGCGGCGCAGCGCGGCCAGCAGATCGGCGTCGACCTCGTCGACCACCAGACCGGCGTTGCACGGGGAGAACGACACCGCCAGGCAGGTCTCAGCCATGCCGTAGGCCGGCAGGATGGCCGACGGCTGCAGCCCGAACGGCTTGCCGGCGTCGATCAGGTCCTCGACGTCGGCCGGTTCGACGGGCTCGGCACCGGACAGCGCGAAGCGCAGGGTGGACAGATCGAACTCGCCCGGCTTGGCCTGGCGGCGCAACCGCTTGGCGAACAGCGCGTACGCGAAGTTCGGGGCCGCCGTCATGGTGCCCTTGTACTTGTCGATCAGGCGCGCCCACAGCAGGGTGTCGCGCAGGAAGTCCATCGGCGTGACCTTGACCAGCTCGGCGCCGAAGTACATCGGAATGGTGAGGAAGCCGACCATGCCCATGTCGTGGAAGCAGGGCAGCCAGCTGACCATGACGTCCTTGTCGACGTCGTATTGGGCGCCGATGAACATGGCCTCGGCGTTGGAGAAGATGTTGCGGTGCGTGATCTGCACGGCCTTGGGGGAACCGGTGGACCCGGAGGTCAGCTGCATCAGGGCCAGGTCGTCCTCGTCGGTCTCGACGGGGTCGATCGGATCGGCGGCCAGCAGATCCGCGACCTTGAGCACCTTGATGCCCTTTTCCTCCAGCACCGGGATGGCGACGACGAAGGGCTCGGAGATGATGACGGCCTTGAGCTCGATCATCCCGATGACGGTCATGGTGTCCTCGGCCCAGACGGCGAGGTCGGTACGCGGGGTGGGCTGGTGCAGCATGGTCAAGCTGGCGCCGCGCATCCACACGCCCTGGGCGGTGGGAGCGATCTCGACGGGGAAACCGGCCAGGACGCCGACGGAGTCGGCGGGACCGATGCCGGCGGCGGCGAGGCCACCGGCGATGCGGCGGGCGCGCTCGTGGACCTCACCCCAGGTGTGGCGGACGGGCTCGTAAGGCTCACCGGTCACCATGCCCCGCTCGCTCTCCCGGGCATTGCGGTACATCTTGTCGGTAAATCGGCTCACGGCAACCTCCTGAATGTCTGGAAGCGCGTCGCCGGCGACGTCGACCCCAGTGTCATTGCACGTTTCCCTATATTCCGCCTGCTAGCACGCACTATTCGAGAGGCGCGCGCACACAATTGGGAAGCAGTTATGTCTCAAAACGGTGATGGTCCAGCTGATCCAGTTCCCCCGAACGGCTCTGTCGCGTGGGGAACGACCGGATCGCGCTATTTTCCACCGTCAGCCATCTTAAGAGACCCTTAAGTAACTGCCAAACTGTCGCGAGAATTGAGGGATGGCTCACACTTCGGCGATGACCCGCGCCCCCGGCACCGGGCCGCTGGCCACCCGCACCGTGCGGCACACACCGGCACCGGATAACGCCGCGCCGACCTGCACCGCCCCCTCCTCTGATTCGCAGAGAAAAGCGCAGGTGGGACCGGACCCCGAGACCAGGCCCGCCAGGGCTCCGGCCTCCGTACCGGCACGCAATGTGCGGCGCAGATCCGGGCGCAGGCTCAGCGCGGCCGGCTGCAGATCGTTGCCCAGCAGTGCCCCGAGTTCGCGCGGGTCGCCGGACGACAGCGCCGCGAGCACCGGCTCGACATCGTCCAAGCGCGGCGGCGCATCCCGGTTCGGGGTACCACGCAGCCGGTCGATCTCCCCGAACACCGCGGGCGTGGACAAGCCCTTCTCCGCGAACGCCAGTACCCAGTGGAACGTGCTGCGGGCCAGCACCGTGGCCAGTTGCTCACCGCGGCCCGTTCCCAGCGCCGTCCCGCCGTGCAGGGCGAAGGGCACGTCGCTGCCCAGCTTGGCCGCCAGGGTGTGCAGATCGCGGCGGGCCACACCCAGTTCCCACAGGGTGTTCATGGCGACCAGAACCGCGGCCGCGTCGGCACTGCCGCCGGCCATACCTCCGGCCACCGGGATGGACTTCGCGATCGAGATCGCGACATCGGGTGCACGGCCGACGTGCTCGGCCATCAGTTCGGCCGCCCGCCAGGCCAGGTTGCGGTTGTCGGTGGGCAGCCCGGCCACACCCTCGCCCGACATCTCAATCGACAGCAGGTCGGCGTTGCGGACCGTCACCTCGTCGAACAGGGAGACGGCGTGGAAAAGGGTGGTCAGCTCGTGGTAGCGGTCGTCCCGCAGGTCGCCGACCTCGAGATAGAGATTGACCTTGCCGGGCACCCGCACGGTGACGGAACCCGTAGGCACCCATTCGGACGCGGTGTTTCCGTCGGAGGAGGGCACAGGTCGACATTATTCGCCCACCACCCGCGGGAGCGAAGCGACCGGGGGAATAGTGGAAGCGTGCGATTCGGCGGCTATGAGCCCGACGAGCTCCTCGGGCACGGCGGCTACGCGTCGGTGTACCGCGCCCACCACCGCGACGGCGGTGCGGACGTCGCGCTCAAGGTCGCCCGCGCGCACCGCCACCGGCTGGCTCGTGAGTTCGCCTTCGCCGCACGGCTCGACCACCCCCATATCGTGCGGATGCACCGGCTCGGCGACGGCTGGCTGACGATGGAACTGGCCCGCGGCGGGACGGTGACACACCTGCCCGGCCGCGAGGACCGGTTGCGAGCGCTGACCGAGATCGCCGGGGCTCTCGACCACGCCCACCGCCGCGGCATCGTGCACTGCGATGTCAAACCCTCGAATATTCTGCTGTCCCGCGAGGATCCGCAAAGCCCCGCCGTGCTGGTCGATTTCGGCAGCGCGCACGCCCTGGCCGAGGACGTCTGGCATCACCCGGGCCGCGCGGATGCGTCGCTGCCCTATGCCGCGCCGGAGCTGCTCACCGGCCACCCACCGTCGGCCGCCACCGACGAGTACGCGCTGGCCTGCGCGTGCATCGAATTCGTCATCGGCACAACACCATTCGCCGCAGACACGGCCATGGACCTGGTCGAACAGCACCTGCACGCGCCCGTGCCGCGCTACCACGGACGCGTTGACGGGATACCGCACGCTTTCGATGCCATCGTGGCCAAGGCCATGGCGAAGGACCCGGACGCGCGCTATCGGTCCTGTACCGAATTCATGGTCCTGATCGCTCGCGCGCTCAGCCGGTGAACTCCCCCGCGATCTCACGCTGGACGAACTCGGTGAGCGCGTCCCCGGTCAGGCCCATGCCGGTGCCCAAAGAGACCTTCACATAAGCGGTTTCGGCGCGCATCCGATGGAAGGGAATCAACCCCGCGGCGGCAAAGCCGGTCACCGACTCGTAGGCGGCGACATCCGAGGGGACGGGGCCGAGGAAGATCGGCACCCCGGCCGCGCGACAACGCCGCGCGAATTCCGTGATATCGGTGGGCCCGGACGGGTCGACGGTGCACGCGGTACCGGAGTGATAGGTCTCATGCACCACGGCGTCGAAGCCGGTCGGATCGACCGCCCGGTAATCGAGTCCGGGATACGGGCGCAGGAACAGCACGCGCGCACCGAATCGGACGGCCCCCACCGGCCAGGGCGGCGACGCGGGCGACATGGGTGGCAACCGATCCAGATCGGCGATATCGACCTCGCCGTCGCTGTGCACGAAATGCCGGATCGGCGTGGACGGCTGTAACCGCGCGCCGGCATGCACCAGCCGGCGACCGTCGGGATTGCGGAACGTGACGAAGACGCCGCCACCGGGCACCGCGTCTATCACCTCGAGCGCATCGCGGAAATTGCTGTGCCCGTTGGCATTCGGATGATCGAGGGGTCTGTTGCTGGCGACCACCACCACCGGAACCGTCAGGTGGCACAGCGCAAAGGCCAGCGCGGTGGCCCCGTAGGACAGGGTGTCGGTTCCGTGGGTGATGACCACCCCGGTGTGGTGTGGCCGGATCGCCGCGGTGACCGCGGCCGCCATCGCGGTCCAGTCCGAAGGCCGGGCGTTCTCGCTGAGCAGCGACAGCGGCTCGATCACGTCGAAAGTCGACGTGTCGTCGTATGCCTGGAACAGCAGCCGGGTCTGGCCGGGGGCCAGCCCGATCACGTCACCGGAGCGCCGTGAACCAATCGTGCCGCCGGTGAAGACGACGAGAACAGCTCCTGTGGCGATGCTCAGCTGAGCGACGCCTCGGTGTTGTCGACGGAGTCGACGGCCTCGATGGCTTCCACCGACCGGGCAGTCGGCACCTCGAGCTCACCGGAGCGCTGCAGCAGCCGGACGAAATCGGTGATCGACAGGGTCTCCCCGCGACGGGCCGGATCGATGCTGGCCGCGAGCAGCCGTTCGGCAGACTCGTTACCGGAGCCCGCCCACTCGGCGAAGGCGTTGCGCGAGGTCTTGCGGCGCTGCGCGAAGCCGATGTCGATGAGCTGGAAAACCTGCTCGCGGAAGCTCTCGTCGGTGGGCCACGGCGACGTCTCGTAGCGGTCGATCCGGACCAGGCCGGAGTACACCCGCGGGATCGGCCAGAACACCGTCGGCGAGACCATGCCGTAGCGGCGCACGTTGCCGAAGAACCGGACCTTCGCGCTGGGCACGCCGTAGTCCTTGCCACCGGGCTCGGCGGCCAGCCGCTCGGCGACCTCGGCCTGCACCATCACCATGACCGTCTTGATGGACGGGAACTCGCACAGCAGGTGGATGAGGGCGGGCACCGCGATGTTGTACGGCAGATTGGCCACCAGCGCGGTGGGCTGCTCGTCCAGATCGTCGGACTTGAGCGTGAGGATGTCGCGGTTCAGCACGGTCAGCCGGCTGATCTCGCTGTGTGAGTGGTTCGCGATGGTCTTCGGCAGTTGATGTGCCAGTACCGGGTCGATCTCCACCGCGGTGACCCGCGCACCTCGGTCGAGAAGACCCAAGGTCAGCGAGCCGAGGCCGGGCCCCACTTCGAGGACACAGTCCTGGCGATGGATGCCCGATGCCGACACGATGCGCCGCACCGTGTTCGCGTCATGGACGAAGTTCTGTCCGAAGGCTTTGCGTGGTCGGAAGTCGATCTCGCGCGCCAGATGCCTGATCTCGGTACGACCGAGCAGTCGGATCGTCATCAGGAGTTACCTACTCTCCCACTACACACCGGCCAGGCGCCCCATCCTTGACGCGCCCTCGTCACTTCAGCAATCGCGATCTGCTCCTCACGGGTTGCCAGATCAGCCCGCTGAGCATACCTCAGACCACCCTGTCGTTCCCATGTGTTCTGATCAAATTGGACGCCACCGAAATATCCGTTGCCGGTGTTGATGGCCCAATTACCACCCGATTCGCATTGAGCGACGGCATCCCAGGCTCGTCCGTCACGCACCGGCGGCACCTCGGTGCCCGGTTTCGCGCCGACGCGCAGCACAGAATCGCGCGCCGGAGTGACGACGACATTGGCTACTGGCAATCTGCCGGTTTCGACTCCGTTGAGCGTCGCCACGGCGAAAGTCACGTCCTGCACGCCCGGCGTTCCCGGGTCGACGACGACCTGCCTGCTCATGTTCATCGACGCGTCCTCGATGCGCTGGCTGGCCGGCGCGAGCGGAATCTGCTGGGTGACCTTCTCGATCCGCAGGCGCGTGACCTGGATCTGCATGCCGTCGACGACGGGCGCGGACGCCGCCGGGACGACGGAGTCATTTTGTTGCAGCGGAACTCCGGCGGCATCGAGCAGGCCGGCCACGTTGGGTGCGGCCAGATGGACCGAACGCACGGTGCCGCCGTCGTTGATCTGTACCGTTTTGGCGCTGACCACGGGCAATGCCATCCCCGCCAGCGGCAGGCGGGTGGCGCGGGACGCCGCCGCGGGCGCCGTGTCGGTCAGGGACAGTTGCGCCAGCGCGTCCTGGACGGTCGAGGCGGTGGTCCACACTTCTTTGCTGTTCTGACCATCCAGGGAGATCTGCACGGGACGGCTGCGGCTAAGCACGATGTTGTCGGCATCATGCACCGGGGTACCTGCCGCCGGGTAGAGGTCGTCGCGGTCACTGACGGTGAAGCCGTTCTCCCGCACCACGTCGATGACCTTGGACTTCATGGTGGTCACGGTGATCGGCGCGCCGTCGACGGTCAGCGTCACGGTCTTGTGGGAGGCGACCGCCACCCCACCAGCAAACACGAGCGTCAATAAAAGGGCTCCCACGAGCAGCCGAAGCGCAGGCGAACGCTCCTCATGGATCTTGTCCAAAACACTCAAGAGTCTGTCGTCTCCGGGTTTCGACCCATACGGGCCCGCGGCACTCGCGACCCGGCTGGCCGCCCGCGTTCTATAACAGGAAGGTAACGAAGATCTGCAACCGGCGCCAATTCACACGCCCGGCAGCTGGTAGACCCGCCTCGCGGTGGCGGTCGTGACCTCGGCCAGCTCGGTCGCCGGCCGGTCCAGGATATCGGCCAGCGCCCGCACCGTGTACGGCAGGCAGTACGACTCGTTGGGTGCGCCGCGGAACGGGTGCGGCGTCAGGAACGGCGCATCCGTCTCGACCAGCAGCTGACCGTCCGGGATGACCCCGGCGGCTTCCCGCAGCGCGTGCGCGTTCCGGAAGCTGACGGTGCCCGACAGGCTCAGTGTCCAGCCGTTGGCGACGCAGGTTCTGGCCATCTCGACGCCGGAGGAGAAACAGTGGAAAATCACCGTCTCCGGGGCGCCCTCGGCGGCCAGCACGTCGAGCACCTCGGCGTCGGCGTCACGGTTGTGGATCATCAGCGGCTTACCGGTCCGTTTGGCCAGATCGATATGCCAGGCGAAGGCTTCCCGCTGCTGGGCCGGATCGGCGCAGCCCTCGAGCCGGCCTGGCCAGTACATATCCATCCCGGTCTCCCCCACGGCCACCACCCGGGGATCCCGCGCCAAGGCGTCCAGCTCGGTGCGCGCGGCGTCATCGAGGGCGTTGGCGCGGGTGGGGTGCAGCGCCACCGCGGCGTAGACGCGCTCGTCCCAGCCCGCCGCCTGCGCGGCCCAGCGGGCGGCGTCCAGATCGTCGGCGATGGTGACGACGGCCTGCACACCGACCGCCCCGGCCCTGTCCAGGATCGCGGCGACGTCCGCAGGGGTCTGCGCGCCGCACGCGTCCAGATGGGTGTGCGCGTCGATCAGCGGGGCGAGCGGCTCCGGAGCGGGCGGCTTCTGTCTCTTGGAGCTCACGCCGACACTTTAAGGTGGAAACCCTCATGAGCAACTCGTCTTCCCCCGGCGCGGGGACGCGCACCCCCGGGGATCCCTACTACGTGACCACGGCCATCGCCTACCCGAACGGCGACCCACATATCGGGCACGCCTACGAGTACATCGCCACCGACGCGATCGCCCGGTTCAAGCGTCTCGACGGGTTCGACGTGCGCTATCTGACCGGAACCGATGTGCACGGCCTGAAGATGGCCGAGACGGCCACCAAACTGGGCATCACCGCCGCCGAGCTGGCCAATCGCAACTCCGATGTGTTCGAACGGATGCAGGAACGGCTCGGTGCCTCCTACGACCGGTTCATCCGGACCTCCGATGCCGACCATTACGAGGCGTCCAAGGAGATCTGGCGCCGGATGAATGACGCCGGCGATATCTACCTGGGTAGTTATCAGGGCTGGTATTCGGTGCGCGATGAGCGTTTCTTCACCGAGGACGAGACCGAGGAACGCGACGGCTCGCGGTTCGCGACCGAGACGGGCACCGAGGTGACCTGGACCGAGGAGCAGACCTACTTCTTCAAACTGTCCGCCTACGCCGACCGGCTGCTGGCGCACTACGCCGCCCATCCCGAGTTCATCGGGCCGGATGTGCGCCGCAACGAGGTGGTCAGCTTCGTCTCCGGCGGGCTGCGCGACCTGTCCATCTCGCGCACCACCTTCGACTGGGGTGTGCCCGTCCCGGATCACCCCGACCACGTGATGTACGTGTGGGTGGACGCGTTGACCAACTATCTGACCGGGGTCGGTTTCCCGGACACCTCCTCGGCGGACTTTCAGAAGTACTGGCCGGCGAACCTGCACATGATCGGCAAGGACATCATCAGGTTCCACACGGTGTACTGGCCGGCCTTCCTGATGTCGGCCGGTATCGAGCTGCCGCGACGGGTTTTCGCGCACGGCTTCATCAACGTCAAGGGCGAGAAGATGAGCAAGTCGCTCGGCAACGTGGTCGACCCGCTGGTGCTCGTCGACGAGTTCGGCGTGGACCAGGTGCGCTACTTCTTCCTGCGCGAGGTGCCCTTCGGTCAGGACGGCAGCTACAGCGAGGAGGCCATCATCGGCCGGATCAACGCCGATCTGGCCAATGAGCTGGGAAACCTGGCCCAACGGTCGCTGTCGATGGTCAACAAGAACCTCGACGGCGTGGTGCCCCAGCCCGGTCCGTTCACCGCGGAGGACACCGAACTGCTCACCGCCGCCGACGGGCTGCTGGAGCGCGTCCGCGGCCATTACGACGAGCAGGCCATGCACCTGGCCCTGGACGCCATCTGGTCGGTGTTGGCCGCGGCCAACAAGTACTTCTCCGCGCAGGAGCCGTGGGTACTGCGCAAGGTCGGGACCCCCGAGGCTGAGGAACGGTTCGGCACGGTGCTGTACACGACGCTGGAGACCGTGCGCATCGCCACGCTGCTGAGCCAGCCGGTGATGCCCGGGTCGATGGCCAAGCTGCTCGACCTGCTCGGGCAGTCGGCAGCGCAGCGTGATTTCGCGGCCATCGGGACCCGGTTGGCGCCGGGGACGGCTCTGCCCAAACCCGAAGGCGTGTTCCCGCGGTACCAGGTCGCCGAGGCGGAGTGATCTGGGTCACCGCCTGTCACACTTTCGGGATGGGCGGTGTCTTGAGGGCATGACTGAGAACAACGCAACCCAGAAAGTGATCGTCCTCGGCGGCGGCTACGCAGGCGTGCTCGCCGCCAACCACCTGCTCCAACAGCAGACAGCACAAGTCACATTGGTCAACGCCCGGCCCGAGTTCGTCGAACGCATCCGGCTGCACCAGCTGGTCGCGGGGACCCACGACGCCACCGCCGACTACGACGAGTTGCTCTCCGACAAGGTGACTCTGGTGGTCGACAAGGCCGAACGCATCGACACCGCGGCACGCCGCGTCGAGCTGGCTTCGGGGAACACCCTCGACTACGACTACCTGATCTACGCCGTCGGCAGCACCAGCGCCGGTGCACCCGAATTCGCTTATGCGCTCAGCGAATTCGAAGATGCGCAGCGCCTGCGTGCCCGTCTGCAGGACGTCCCGATGTCGGCGCCGATCGTGGTGGTGGGCGGCGGTCTGACCGGTATCGAGGCGGCCTCGGAATTCGCCGAGGCCGGCCGGACGACGACGCTCGTGGCGGGCCCGGCGCTGGGGCCGTCGCTGGGCGCCCAGGCGCGCAGATCCGCGGCCAAGCAGCTGGCCAAGCTGGGTGTCACCGTCATCGTGGGCCCGACGGTCGCCGCTGTGCACGCCGACCACGTCGAGCTGTCCGACGGTCGCCTGCTGCGCAGCGCCACCACGGTCTGGACTGTCGGCTTCGGGGTGCCCGAGCTCGCCGCCCGCAGCGGCCTTCGCACGGACGACCTGGGCCGGCTGCTCACCGACGAGACGCTGGTGAGCATCGACGACGACCGCGTCGTCGGCGCCGGTGACGCGGTGGCGCCGTCGGGGTCGCCGTTGCGGATGAGCTGCCAGGCTGCGATGCCACTGGCCGCGCAGGCTGCGCGCACCGTGCTGGCCCGCATCGACGGCGACGCCCCGCAGGCGATCAACCAGGCTTTCGCCGGACAGTGCGTCAGTATCGGACGGTCCTACGGCACCATCCAGATCTCACGCCCGGACGACAGCCCGCGCCGCGCCTACGTCGGTGGCCGTATCGCCGCGTCGATCAAGGAGATGGTGTGCAAGGGCACGCTGTGGCAGCTGCGTCGCGAGGCGGCCAAACCCGGATCCTATTTCCTGATCAAGGGTGGTAAGCGGGCCGAGCGGCTGGCAGCGCTCCTGGAGAACGACCCGGTATGAACGAGCACGCCGAGCGGTTCACCGCACTGCGACCGCTGCTGTTCACCATCGCCTACGAAATCCTGGGTTCGGCAACCGAATCCGACGATGTGCTGCAGGAGAGTTACCTGCGCTGGGCCGAGGTGGACCTGGATGCGGTCGTCGACACCAAGGCCTACCTGGCCCAGTTGGTGACCCGGCAGGCGCTCAACGCGTTACGCGCCACGGCGCGCCGCCGCGAGGAGTACGTCGGGCCATGGCTGCCGGAACCCGTTCTCGTCGAGGATGCTTCGGCTGACGTGGTGCTCGCCGAGTCGGTGTCGATGGCGATGATGGTGGTGCTGGAGACTCTCACACCCGACGAGCGCGCCATCTTCGTGCTGCGCGAGGTGTTCGGCTTCAGCCACGACGAGATCGCCGCGGCGGTGGGCCGGTCACCGGCCGCGGTGCGCCAGATGGCGCACCGCGCAAGGGAACACGTGCAGGCCCGACGCAAGCGGTTCGACCATGTCGACGCCGCGGTCGGCGAACAGATCACCGCGCAGTTCTTCGCCACCGCCGCCACCGGCGATGTGGCCGCGCTCGTCGAGATGCTGGCACCCGATGTGGTGTGGACGGCCGACAGCGCGGGCAAGGTCAGCGCCGCACGGCGGCCGGTGATCGGCGCGGACAAGGTGGCCAGGTTGGTGCTCGGCCTGATGCGCGGGGCCGGCGAACGGCCCGACGCGCGGATCGACCTCGCCGTGTACAACAACGCACCCGCCCTGGTCCTGTACCTGGGTGACAACCTCGAAGGGGTGATCACCGTGGAGATCACCGACGGCAGGATCAGCCATTTCTACGCGATGCGCAATCCGGACAAGCTCTCCTCGATCATGGTCCCGCGCGCGATCAGCCGATAGCTTCTGACAGGCTAGGCCGGTGCGAATCGACCGGCTCGGCCACCTGGGTGACGCCCCCGGGGTGCTGCGCGCCGTCGCCGATGCGGGCCGCAGCCGCGGCCTACCCCCACCCGCCGCGCTGATCGGCGACTGGTTCGGGTCACGCGCGGTCATCGCCCCCAGCGTGGCGGCCGAACCGTGCGCGCGGGTGTTCGACGTGCCACTCACCGGAAGATCTGTCGGGACGGACGCCATCGTCGGCGGAGGCTGGTTCGGCTACCTGTCCTATCCCGACGGCAGCCCGCGCCTCCCCGCGGCCGCCGGAGGCTGGTCGGATTGCGTACTGCGCCAGGACCGCGACGGTCTCTGGTGGTACGAAAGCCTCTCCGGCACTGCACCTCCCGACTGGTTGACCGGTATCACCGCCACACCGGCCCGGCCCTATGCCATCGACTGGCAGGCTCCGGACCGCAATGCGCACCAGGCCGGGGTGCTGGCCTGCCTCGAGGCGATCGCCGCGGGTGAGATCTACCAGGCCTGCGTCTGCACCCAGTACACCGGCCGTATCGACGGTGACCCGCTGGATTTCTTCGTCGACGCCGTCACCCGTACCGCACCGGCCCGGGCCGCATTCGTGGCCGGGGAATGGGGTGCGGTGGCCTCACTGTCCCCCGAGCTGTTCCTGTGTCGCCACGGCGAGCAGGTGACCTCCAGCCCCATCAAAGGGACTCTGCCCCTTGATGAATCGCCGGTAGCGCTGCGCGCCTCGGTGAAAGACATCGCCGAGAACATCATGATCGTCGACCTGGTGCGCAACGATCTGGGCCGGCTTGCCGTCACCGGCTCGGTCACCGTCCCCGAGTTGCTGCGGGTTCGCCCGGCACCGGGGGTCTGGCATCTGGTGTCGACGGTGACGGCCCGGATTCCGGTCGAAGTGTCCACGCCGGCGGTACTCGAGGCGAGCTTCCCGCCCGCGTCGGTGACCGGCACGCCCAAGGGCCGGGCCCGCGAACTGCTCCTGCAGTGGGAACCGGATCGCCGCGGAATCTATTGCGGGACAGTCGGTTTGGCATCACCGTCGGCGGGAGCCGAATTGAACGTGGCAATCCGGACGGTGGAGTTCGATCCCCACGGCAGCGCGGTCCTCGGTGTCGGCGGAGGCATCACCGCGGACTCCGACCCGGACGCCGAGTGGGAGGAATGCCTGCACAAGGCCGCCGCGATTGTCGGTCTCACGGACCGAGCGAACTACGCCGGCCGGCCCGGTGCCCAGGTCGTGAGCGCCGCGATCCAATCCCCGTTACCCGAGCGGACGTAGAAGCCGATCTCACCGGATGCGGTGGCGATGATCAGGTGAGTCCGCCCGCCCGTCACCGAACCTTTGAACACCGCCGCCTCCCGCACACCGGTGATCGACTCGACGGGAACGTCGATCGCCGTTCCGGTCAAGGTGCGAAAGGCCAGTCGCCGACGGGTCAGTGCAATGAGCCCGGTGTTCTTCACCGCGGGGTAGCCGGGGGCTGTCGCGCCGCGGTAGGAGCCCTTCTCGGGTGCGCGTAGGACGGTCTCGCCCTCCAGTTCGGTGGCCAACCGTGCCGCCACGGCACGACCACGTCGGCGCATCCACACGATGATCGGTATCCAGATCAGTACTTGCACAGCCAGGATCCCGACGACCAGCAAGACCACGAACACCGCTGTATTCATTGCCTCACCGGGTCTTTCAGTTGCGTGCCTTCAAGACGGCATCGTAGAGCTCACGCCGCGACGGCGCACCGGGATGCGCGGCGATCACCTCGGCACACGCGTCCTTGGCGCGCGCACCGTCGTCGACCAATTCCAGTACGAGGGCGACCAGGGAATCCAGGTCGGCCTTGGGCACCGCGCCCGCCAACACCACGGTGATCTCGCCGAGCACACCGTCGGCGGCCCAGTCGGCCAACTCCCCGAGCGTGCCCCGCTTGATCTCCTCGTGGGTCTTGGTGAGTTCTCGGCATACCACCGCGCGCCGGTCCGCGCCCAGGGTGTCCACCGCATCGCGCAGGGTGTCGGCCAGCCGGCGCGGCGACTCGAAGAACACTGCGGTGCGCTGTTCGGCGGCCAGGGTGCCCAGCCAGGTGCGCCGCGCGACCTGTTTACGCGGCGCGAACCCCTCGAAACAGAACTTGTCCGCGCCCAGCCCGGACACCGCCAGCGCGGTGGTCACCGCCGACGGACCGGGCAGACAACTGACCGCCAACCCCGCTTCGATGCAGGCCGTCACCAGCCGGTAGCCCGGATCGTTGATCAGCGGCATTCCCGCGTCGCTGATCAGGACCACCGTCGCGCCGCCGCGGATCTCCTCCAGCAGGGCGGGCACCCGCGCCGACTCGTTCTGGTCGAACACGCTCAGCCAGCGTCCCGCGGGCGCCACCCCCAGCGCCGCAGCCAGGGTGCGGGCGCGTCGGGTGTCCTCGGCGGCGATCACGTCGGCACCGGCCAGTGCCTCGACGAGGCGGGCGGACGCATCTGCGGGCTGTCCGAGCGGCGTGGCCGCCAGCAACAGTCGGCCAGAGCCGGGGTTTGACACGACCACAGCCTACGATCGTCGGTGATGACCGCTCCCCATACCGTGCAGCCGGAGCGCGCCGTACCCGTGATCAGCCCCGGCCCGCTCGTACCCGTGCCGGACTTCGGGCCGCTGGATCGCCTTCAGGGCTGGGTGATGACCCTCATCATCGGCGCCCTGGCCGCGCTGACCCGCTTCCTGAATCTCGGCTCGCCGACCGACGCCGGCACCCCGATCTTCGACGAGAAGCACTACGCGCCGCAGGCCTGGCAGATGCTGGGCAACCACGGCGTCGAGGACAACCCCGGCTACGGCCTGGTGGTGCACCCGCCGGTGGCCAAGCAGCTGATGGCGATCGGCGAGTGGATCTTCGGCTACAACGGGCTGGGCTGGCGGTTCTCCGGTGCGGTGTGCGGCGTCATCATCGTCGTGCTGACGGCGCGGATCGTGCGCCGGATCACCCGGTCGACCCTGGTCGGCGGGATCGCCGGCCTGCTGCTGATCGCCGACGGCGTCAGCTTCGTCTCGGCGCGCACCGCACTGCTGGACGTGTTCCTGGTGATGTGGGTGGTGGCGGCGTTCGGCGCGCTGATCGTCGACCGCGACGAGGTGCGGTCCCGGATGCACGTGGCGCTGATGGAGGGCCGGATCGCGCAGACCCCGTGGGGTCCGCGCCTGGGCGTGCGCTGGTGGCGGTTCGGCGCCGGCGTGCTGCTGGGGCTGGCGTGCGCGACGAAGTGGTCGGGCCTGTATTTCATCGTCTTCTTCGGGTTGATGACGCTGGCGTTCGACGTCATCGCCCGCCGCCAGTACCGCGTGCCGCGGCCGTGGCTGGGCACCCTGCGCCGCGACGTGGGTCCGTCGCTCTACGTGTTCTGGATCATCCCGTTCCTGGTGTACCTGGGCAGCTACGCGCCGTGGTTCGCCTCCGAGACCGCGGTGGACCGCCATGAGGAAGGCCGCTCGATCGGCCTGGACAGCTGGATGCCGGATGCGCTGCGGTCGCTGTGGCACTACACCTATCAGGCGTATCACTTCCATTCCGGGCTGACCAATGCCGCGGGCAACCACCACCCGTGGGAGTCGAAACCGTGGACGTGGCCGATGTCACTGCGCCCGGTGCTGTACGCGATCGATCAGCAGAACGTGCCCGGCTGCGGCGCACAGTCCTGTGTCAAGGCCGTGATGCTGGTGGGCACCCCGGCGATGTGGTTCGTCGCCGTACCGGTCCTGGTGTGGGCGATGTGGCGGGCGTTCGTGCGCCGCGACTGGCGCTACGCGGTGGTGCTCGTCGGCTACGGCGCGGGTTTCCTGCCGTGGTTCGCCGATATCGACCGGCAGATGTACTTCTTCTACGCCACCACCATGGCGCCGTTCCTGATCATGGCGATCGCACTGATCCTCGGTGATGTGCTGTATCAACCCGGGCAGAATGCCGAACGTCGGACGCTGGGCCTGATCGCGGTGAGTTGTTATGTGGCGCTGGTGATCACGAACTTCGCCTGGATGTACCCGATCCTCACCGGGCTGCCGATCTCGCCGGCGACGTGGAACATGCAGATCTGGCTGCCGAGCTGGCGGTAATTCCGCTACCGAATCCCCTCATACCGCCGCAGCGCCTCGGCTCGTTCGGCCTTGTGATCCACCATCGGGGCCGGGTAGTCGGCCGACCCGTACTCCGGCACCCAGCGCCGCACGTAGACCCCGTCGGGGTCGAACTTCTTGCCCTGGGTGTCGGGGTTGAACACCCGGAAGTACGGGGCGGCGTCGGTGCCGCAGCCGGCGGCCCACTGCCAACCGTGCTGATTGCTGGCCATATCCCCGTCGACCAGCTGCTCCAGGAACCAGCGCGCACCCCACTGCCACGGCAGGTGCAGATCCTTGACCAGGAACGACGCCGTGATCATCCGGACCCGGTTGTGCATGAAGCCGGTTTCGGCGAGCTGACGCATCCCGGCGTCAACGATCGGGAAACCCGTCTTGCCCGCCTTCCAGAGCTCGAACCGCTGGCGCGCCTCGGCGTCCTCGTCGACCTCGATCGCGTCGAAGTTGCGATTCCAGTTCCACCACGCGCTGCGCGGCCAGTGGTGCAGCACATCGGCGTAGAAATCGCGGAAGGCCAGTTCGCGTAGATAAGCTTGGGCCCCTTGGTCTTTGCCCAGGTCGACGGCCAGGGTGCGGGGATGGATGGTGCCGAACTTGAGATGCGCCGACATCCGGCTACTGGCATCGAGATCCGGCCGGTTGCGATCTTCCTCGTAGTCCGCCAATCCGTCCTTCACGAACCGCTTCCACGCCGTGCGCGCCGCCCGCTCCCCCGCGGCGTACTCCAGCTCGGTGTCACCGGCCGGGATGTCCACGCCGCCATCCAGATCGGCCGGGTCGATCCAGCGGACCGACGTCGCCGTCGTCTGTGCGGGCGAGCGCCAACCGTGGCTCTGCCAGGATCGGAAGAACGGGGTGAAGACCTTGTACGGCGTGCCATCGTCCTTGGTGACCCGCCCGGGTGACACCAGATACGGCGAGCCCGTCTCCTCCAGCGCAATCTCACCCAGGGCCTCGCGGACGGCGGCATCGCGGCGCTTCCCGAACGGTGAGAAGTCCCCCGACACGTGCACCGACATGGCGCCGATCTGCTTGACCAGGGCCGGAATCCGTTGTTCCGGGCGACCGCGAGTGACCAGCAGGCGGCCGTCGAGCTGCTCGTGCACATCGCGCAGCGCGTCGTACAGGTACTGCAGCCGCCGCGCCCCCGAGGTGGCCTGCAGCTTCGGGTCCAGCACGTAGCAGGCCAGCACCTCACCGTCGGACTTGGCGGCGTCCAGCAGGGCCGGCAGGTCATACAAGCGCAGGTCACGCCGGAACCACAGCAGCGTAGGCATCCTTCGACGTTACAGCGGGTCGCGCGCCGCCGGACAGGACATGCAACGCGGGCCGCCGCGCCCACTACCCAACTCGGAGGCCGCGATGGTGAGCACCTCGATACCCGAATCGGCAAGGCGGGCATTGGTTTCGGTGTTGCGCTCGTAGGCCACCACCACACCGGGCGCCAGGGCGAGGGTGTTGTTGCCGTCATCCCACTGTTCGCGTTCGGCGGTGACGGGGTCCAGTCCGGTGTCGATCACCCGCAACCTGTCGATCTCCATAGCCGCCGCGGCGGCCCGCACGAACGGCAACTCCTCGTCGATGCGCACCCCACCCCCGGGCGTGCGATGCATGGTGAACGCCGACAGCGAGTCGACGATATTCGGGTACATCACCACGGCGTCGGTGTCGACCATGGTGCACACGGTGTCCAGGTGCATCTGGGCGCGCTGCTGCGCGATCGGCACGGCCAATACGGTGTGCGCCAGATCGTCTTCGAACAGGCTGCGCGCCAATGCTTCCGCCCCAGCGGGCGTGGTGCGCTCACCCACCCCGACCGCCACCACCCCGGGCCGCAGCAGCAGCACATCGCCACCTTCGACCGGCGCGGAACGCGATTCGTAGGCGCGCCGCACCCCCAGGAAGCGGGGGTGATGGGCGTAGATCAGATCGGTCAGCGACGATTCCCGCGACCGCGCCGGCAGCGCCAGCGAGGTGATCGCCATCCGCGGTCCGATCCAGAACGACGAGTCCCTGGTGAACATCAGGTTGGGCAGTGGGTCGATGACGAAGTCGGCACCCAGATGCATGCGGCGCACCAACGACAACTCGCTGCCCGCCAACGGCAACTCGGTGAACGTCATCCCCGCGATCAGCACATGCGCCAGCGTGGCGGCATCCAGGGTGCGCAAGTAGGCCGAAAGCTCTTGGGCCAGTGGGACCCCCAGTCGGCGGGCATCGACGGCCGCGGAGATGCCGTGCATCCTGGCCGCACCGGAGGCGAGTGCCTCGGTGAGCAGATCGGCCAGCAGCAGCACCTCGACACCCCTGGAGGCGAGCACCGCGGCGAAGGCGTCGTGCTCCTCCTGAGCCTTGGCCACCCAGGGCAGTCCGTCGAACAACAGGCTGTCGTTGTTGCGCGGGGTGAGGCGCTGCAGTTCGGCCCCGGGGCGGTGCAGGATGACGACCCGTAGGGTCCCCACCTCCGAATTGCATCCCAGTACCCGAGCTGTTTCCACACCGGAAACGTTAACTCAACTATGGTTGAGGTGTATGGAGTCTCATGAGCTGACCCCGGGTGAGATGGCACACCGCAGTGGTGTCGCCGTGTCGGCGCTGCACTTCTACGAACGCGAGGGACTCATCGCGTCCCGGCGCACCAGCGGTAACCAGCGGCGCTATCCCCGCGAGACCTTGCGCCGGGTGGCGTTCATCCGGATGTCGCAGCGGCTGGGCATCCCGCTGGCCCGCATCCGCGAAGCCCTGGCCTCGCTGCCCACCGACCGGGTACCCACCAGCAAGGACTGGGCCAAACTGTCGGCCGGCTGGCGCCAGGACCTCGATGACCGGATCGTGCACCTGGAGCGTCTGCGCGACAACCTGGCCGGCTGCATCGGGTGTGGTTGCCTCAGCCTGAAGACCTGCCTGCTGTCCAACCCCGGGGACATGCTCTCCGAACAGGGGCCCGGCGCCGCCAAGCTCTGATATCGAACACCTGTGCGATACCATCGGGTGGTGTCTCTGGCCGTTCAGGGGTCGCTCTTCGACCACTCGGAGCGTCGCCATCTGGGCGACGGCGCGTGGATCGATGTCCGGGCCGGGTGGCTCGGCAGTGACGACCGACTGTTCGACGAACTCCTGACCGCCATCCCGTGGCGAGCCGAGCGCCGGCAGATGTATGACCGGGTGCTCGATGTGCCGAGGCTGGTCAGCTTCCACGACCTCACCACCGAAACGGCGCCGCATCCCGGGATCGCACGGCTGCGGGTGCGGCTCAACGACATCTACGCCGGCGAACTGGGTGAGCGGTTCACCACGGCCGGACTGTGCCTGTATCGCGACGGCGACGACAGCGTGGCCTGGCACGGTGACACCGTCGGCCGCAGCAGCACCAACGACACCATGGTGGCCATCGTCAGCCTCGGCGCACGAAGGGTTTTCGCGATGCGCCCCCGCTCGGGTGGGCGCAGCCTGCGGTTACCCCAGGCACACGGCGACCTGTTGGTGATGGGCGGATCCTGCCAGCGCACCTGGGAGCACGCGGTCCCCAAGACGGCCCGGCCGATCGGCCCGCGGATCAGCATCCAGTTCCGGCCCCGCGACGTGCGCTAGTTGCCGCGCACCGCCGCGACCGCTGCGGTCAGCAGATCCTTGGCCTTCTGCACATCCACCGGCGCCGGCGGTTTGTCCGGCACCACCAGCGGATTGGCCGTCACCATCACCAGGAACGTGTCGAAACTCGCCACGTAGTTGAACAACTCGCCGATGCGCGGCGGTCCGCCCGGCATGGCCGTCTGCACCACCCGGTGGGTACCCAGCACGCGTACACCCTCGATGTGCGGGGAGTCCACCACCTCGACCTGCCCGCGTACTCCCGGGCCGGTGTAGCTGACCAGTTTGCAGGCGGGCCCCGGATCCGCGAACGGGATGGGCTCCGAGGTCTCCACGGCAATCACGATGAAGCGGTTGCCCTTGCCCTCGGCCGTCGTGGCCGCCATGTTGCCGTGCAGACCGGCGGGCACCGAGATCCCGTTGGCGAACTTGGCACAGTCGGGCGGCTCGATCGTGACCCCGGGCGGTACCGGCTGCCCCGAGAGCGCTTTCGGATCGATCCCGGCCGGGGCGACCGTACTGACCTTGAACTCCGGGCCGAATTGCGATTTCACGTCGGCGACCCGGGCGATGTTGGGTGGGGAGGCCGGCGGGGCAGTCGAGCACGCGGTGAGTGCGGCAGCACAGGCCACGAGGGCGGCCGCTCGTGGAGTGAGCATCGCCGCCAATCTACCGGGCCTCACCCCGCGACCGCCGAAACCACCTGCGCCAGCAGGCTTGGCGCGATGTTCGGCGGAAGCCCCTGCTGGACGGACCCCGGATCGGTGACCACCGTGACCGACGCGACGTAGGCGTCACGCAGATACGCGGTGACGGTGTCGGCATGCATTCGGGTCTGGGTGCCGCCCTCGACGGTCGTGGTGGCCACCGCACTCATCGCGACCGTCGGCGTACCTGCGATACCCGGCGCGGGGACCGAGGTCACGGCGGCATCGGTATGCCCGCCCGCCAGCGACCAGGTCGCACACCCGTCAGGCGGGCCGGTCTGCGCGCCCGGCCCGGCGACGACGGCGTAGATGATCCCGCCGGGCCCCGACGCCGACCAGCCGCGCACCGGGGTGCCCGCACCGGGGTCGACCAGCGCGCCACAGTGCTCCGGAGCCGCGGCCCACCCGGGCTTGAAGCCCCAAAAGGTCACGGGTGCAGCCTGTTCGGCGAGGGTACCCACCTCGTATCCGGCCGGCAGACCACTTCGGGCCCGCGCCACCCCGGCCGGATCGACGGGGCCGGCGGCCCCCGCCGCGGTGGCCGGCGACGAGGACGCTGGGATGTGGTCCGAAGTCCCGCATCCCGTCACACCCGCCGCCACCACGAGGCAAAACACCATGGTGCGCACGCCGCTGTGATACCACATCCTCATGTGCACCAGGGTGTTCTGGAACAGTAATCAACTCGCCAAACTCGCCGGCCGCAGCATGGACTGGCCCGAATCGACCGAACCTCTGCTCATCGCGTTCGGCGCCGGCCGTGACCGCGACGGCGGAAAGCTGCTGGACCAGGTGGTGATCGCCGACAATCCGCTGCGCTGGACCAGCCGCTATTCCAGTCTGATCACCAGCGTCTACGGCCTTGGCACCGTGGACGGATTCAACGAACGCGGTCTCGGTGTACACGCGCTGTATCTGAAGTCCACCGATACCGGGCCGCGCGACACCGCCCGGCCCGGGCTGCACACCGGTCTGTGGGCCCAGTACCTGCTGGACCAGGCCGCGACGGTGGACGAGGCACTGGCGCTGATGGACGGCGTGCAGCTGGTGATGGTCGGTGCGCGCGGCCGGGAGGCCACCCTGCATCTGGCCATCGAGGACAGTGCCGGTGACTCGGCGATCCTCGAGCTGGCGGGCGGCGAGCTCGTCGTGCACCACGGGCCGCAGTTCACCCTGATGACCAACGACCCCAGCTACGACGAGCAACTGGAACTGCTGGCCGCACATGACTTCTCCCATCCCAGCCGGGACCTGCCGCTGCCCGGCAACGTCAACCCCGTCGACCGATTTCAGCGCGCCGCTTACTACCAGGCCCTGCTGCCCGAACCCAGCACCGAGCGTCAGGCGGTGGCCGGCGTCATGGCGATCATGCGCAACGTGTCGGTGCCGTTCGGGGCGCCCTACGGCGACTTCGGGGTGTACAACACCGAGTACCGGACCGTCAGCGATCTCACCCACCGCATCTACTACTTCGAACTCACCACCAGCCCCAGCGTCATCTGGGTGGAGTTCGACAAACTGCCCTTCGGCCCGCAACCTGTGGCGATCAACCCCTATGACGACTCGCTGACCGGTAACGTCACCGACCGATTCACGCCGAGTGACATAGGTTTCTGACAGAGTTTTCCCAGGCAAGACGGCGACCACCCCAGGAGAAGGCATGACCATGCACACGACGACCCGCGGACTCGCGGTGGCGGCCACCGTTCTGGGCTTGGCCCTGGCCGGTTGTGGATCGAACACCAAGACCGACACCGCGGCCAAAGAGAGCACCAGCAGCACATCGGCGACGTCCAAGACGTCCGAAGCCAGTTCGACCAGCGCCGCGCCGAGCTCGACAGCCAACGCCAGCGGCCCGAACTACACGATCATGGACTACGTCAAGGACAACAAGATCACCGAAACGCCGGTCAAGCGAGGCGATCCGGGTACGCCCACGGTGAACCTGCCGATCCCGGAGGGCTGGGCCGATGCCGGGGGCAAGGCACCGGACTGGGCGTGGGGCCAGATCGTGCTCGCCGGCACACCGGCCGGCCCGGTCCCCCCGACGATCACGGCCATCATGTCCAAGCTCACCGGTGCCGATCCAGCAAAGATCGTCGAGTACGCACCCAACGAGCTGAAAAACCTGCCCGAGTACGAAGGCGGCAACGCAGGCCAAACGGGCAAGCTCGGCGGCTTCGACGCGGTGCAGGTCGGCGGGACGTACGTCAAAGACGGCCAGAAGTTGTTGATCGCCCAGAAGACGGTGCTCATCCCGGCGGGCCAGGATTTGTTCGTTCTGCAACTCAACGCCCAGGGCACCGAAGACGACATGGGTCCGCTGATGGATGCCACGACAGCCATTGACGAGCAAACTACGATCACTCCATGACACAGCCCGCACCTGGCGAACCACTGCCCCCGCAGCGCGGTCAGACGCGCGGCGAGCGCGGTCGCGACATCAGTGCGGCACAGGCCGAAGCCGAGGCCGAGACGTCGAAAGTGCAGCAGTACCTGAAGGTGATGAGCCCGAGGTTCATGTTGTCCATGGCCGAGGGCTACCCGGTGGTGCTCAAGCAGTTCATCCAGTTCTGCCTGATCCTCATCTGGCCGGGATGGGTGTTCACCGTGGCCGTCGGCGCCGCGCTGCACCTGCTGTTCTACGTGACCATCTATCCCATCCTGTGGGTGCTGTTCTGGCCGATCCGCAACCACCAGAAGAAGCACCATCCGGAGGATTACGCGGCCTCCCAGCAGAAGTAGCCGTGGGACTGTTCAGCCGCACCGGCGGCGTGCGCGTCGAGATCACCCCCGGCGTGGTGCGGCCGCGTCAATCCGTGACGGCGACCGTCACCGCCGACAAGCCGGTCGACAAAGTCACCTCGGCTCGGCTGGAGTGGGGTTACGACAACTTTTACCGGTATCACTGGGCCGGCCGAGCCGACTCGGCTGCGGCGGCGGCCAACGACACGCTGTGGATGGCCGGGGAGGTCGGCACCAACTACGGCGGCGAACGCGACACCGATGACTGGGTGTGCGTCTCCCGCACGGAGATTCCCCTGGCCGCCGATGAATTCACCGGAACCACCGCATCATTCAAGGTGCCGTCCTGGGCTCCGGGCTCATCCCCTCAGGTGGCACGGTGGGGTTGCCGGCTGGTCATCGACAGAGGTGGTCGTGATGTCGACGCCAAGGGCGAGTTCACCGTCGTGATCGGGGTCGGCGATGTCGACGCGGTGGACGAACCGCAGGAACGCTATATGGGCGATGCGGCCTCGCAGCTGGACATCGTGCTGGCCTCGCCGGTGGGGCTGGCCGGCGCCGCCATCACCGGTCATCTGGTGGTGCGGCCTCAGCAGGACCTGCCGACCGCCGATATCGCGGTCTATTGGCAACGAGAACGCGAACACCATCCGCTGGAGCGCTATCCCGCACAGGACGGCACGCTGGACGGGCCACCGCTGCATCTGGGTAAGAAGGTTCCGATGCCCGGCGGCACCGAGTTCGGGCTGCCGTTCGCATTGCCACTGCCCCCTGATGCCGCCCCGACCGCGACCTCGGTGCACTCGTCACTGTCGTGGTTCGTCGGGGCCCGCATCTTCTATTCCGGTTTCACCGGGCATCAGGTCGAGCGGGTGCGCAAGCCGTTCACGGTGGTCAACGCGCCTTAGGCGCGGGAGATCGCCGAGGCCGCGGCGATCTGTTCCGATGACGGCCGGACCCCGGTATAGCGTTCGAACTGCTCGGCTGCCTGCAGCGCGATGACCTCTGCGCCGGTGATCACCTCGATGCCCGCCGCGCGTGCCGCGGTGATCAGCGGTGTCTCCGAAGGCAACGCGACAACGTCGAAGACGTTGTGCGCCTTGGCGATCACATCATCGTCGAATGCTTGTTGATACTCCTCGGGGCCGCCAGACATACCGATGGGTGTGACGTTGACCAATATCGGCGCACGCAGAGAACCGACCTCGGGCGCATAGGCGTAGCCCAGCCGGTCCGCCAGCTGCCGGCCCGCTCGGACGTTGCGTGCGACGACGGTGCCCGAACGGAAACCGCTGGCCTGGAACGCGGTGGCGACCGCACTGGCCATCCCCCCACTGCCCCGGATGATGACGGCATCGTCGGGATCCAGCCCATGGCTGTCGATAAGCTGTTGCACGGCAAGGTAATCGGTGTTCGAGGCGCGCAGGTACCCGTCGTCGTTGACGATGGTGTTGACCGACTCGATGGCCCGCGCCGACGGCTCGACCTCGTCAACCAGCGCGATGACGTCGAATTTGAACGGCATCGACACCGAGCAGCCCCGGATGCCGAGCGCACGCACACCGCCGATGGCCGCGGCGATATCAGTGGTGGTGAACGCCTTGTAGAGGTAGTCCAGACCGAGTTCCTCGTAGAGGTAGTTGTGGAAACGGGTACCGATATTGCTCGGACGGGCCGCCAGCGAGATGCAGAGCCTGGTGTCTTTGTTCAGGGGCGGCCGCCGGCCGATGGAAAGGGGATGACCCGGTGCCATCACCCGACCGCCCGCATCACTCGCCTGGCCATCTCGTAGATGGCCCGATACCGTCGTGGGCTCATCGACACCTCAGGCACGTCCACCACGGTAGTCACCACGTTGAGGTCTTCGCGGTCCCAGTGCGCACCGGCCCGGTCCAGGATCGCCCGCATCGGATAGTTCTCCGACAACACGCGGGCGGTGAACGTCGTGACCCCGCCGGCTCGGGCCGCCACCGCGAGCGCGTCCATCAGGAACGTGCCCACACCGCGTCCCTGGTAGGCGTCCCCCACGATGAACGCGATCTCTGCCGTCGTCGCGTCATGCCCCTCGCGCACGAATCGCGCGTCGGCGACCACCGGCCCGTCGGGGCCGTCGGTGAGCACCCAGACGAAGTGATCGACATAGTCGACCTCGAACAGGTAGGCCATCAGCGACGCCGTCGGTGCACGGGTGCTCTGGAACCGGCGGTAGAGGGTCTCGCTGGAGAACTCCACGGGGCCGTGGATGGTGCGTTCGTTGTCGCCCGGCAGCACCGGCCGCAGGTACAGCTCGGTCCCGTCGCGCAGCGAGACGGGAAGCGGGGTGACGAAGGCCGCCAGCCGCTGACGGGCGGTCCGCACCATCCGGTCCATCACGCCCGGCAGATCCAGCATGATGGCGAACGCTGCAGAGTCGCCCACCCACCCGGTCAGCGGATCGGTCGCGGTCACCGTCGCAGTTCGCGGGATACCGCGCAGCAGGGCGATCTCCCCGACCACCAGGCCGGGATGCAGCGGCACCACCGTCGCTTCGCCGCCCTGACCGATATGGGTGACCTCGGCACATCCCGTGCCGATCAGCAGGAAGGACACCGCGTGTTCGCCCTGGCGCATGAGCACCTCACCGGGTACGGCGGTGAGCGGCTGCAGCAGCGCCGCCAGTGGTGCCAGGTCCTGCGCGGTACACCCGGCGAAGAACTCCAACGCGGCCAGTTCCCCGGCACGCGCATCGGTCACTCCAGACACGTCACGAGGCTACGGCCTGGTCCGCGGAGAAGCCACAACGCGGACGGAACTTTGCTGTACAGCGCCTGAGCCGGCGGTGGGGAACGGCATTTCTACGCACCGGTCAGATAAGTGTGGCAAACTCCGCGTATGACTCAAACGCTGCGCCGTACTCGCGGTCGCCCCCGGGCAGCTAACGGCTCGGAGACTCGTGAGCGAATCATCCGTGCGGCCCGGCAGGTTTTCAGCGAACTTGGCTACGACGCCGCGACATTTCAGGCGATCGCCGAACGTGCCGACCTGACCCGGCCGGCGATCAACCACTACTTCGCCAACAAGCGGGCCCTCTACCAAGAGGTGCTGACCGCGACCAACGCCGCACTGATCACCGCGGGTGTGGCTGCCGCCGCGACCCAGACCACCCTCGTGGACAGGTTGTCGGCGTTCCTCAACGGAGCTCTGCTCGCGCACCGGGAGTACGACTCTGCGGCGGCGTTCCTGGTGACCTCGATGCTGGAATCCCAGCGACATCCGGAGCTCAGCCAGGATGCCTACCCTCCGCGTGACGACGTGCGCACCTTCGTGCGTGCCGCCGTCACCGAAGGGGTCGCCGAGGGGCACCTTGATCCGAGCACCGACCCGGACATCCTGGTCGACATGCTGCTGGTGCTGATGTTCGGGGTGGGGTTCTACGCCGGATTCGTCGGCACCGACGCCGAGGTCACCGCCGTGGTCGGCAAGTTGCAGAAGCTGTTGTCCAACAACTTGTGGAAACTGCAGGAGCCCGCCGCCATCTGACCGCAGCGGAAGTGGGCCTCGCCCGGCCGACGCCGGAGGCCGTGGGGCAATCTTGAGGAGCGCGCCCCGATCGATCGGGGCGCGAACTCGGATTTCACCACCACCATCCGGCCGATCGAGGGCGCCGCCGGCGTCGTCGTGGACGGCCGTCTGCCAGGAGAGGACCGGCCGCCCGCATGACCCGTGTCGACCCGATACCCCCCGCCCAGTGGCCGCCCACGATGCGCGACGCCCTTGCCGCGATGAATCCGCCGGTGCGGCGCCATCCCCAGATCCCCACGGAGGGCAGGCCCAAGGGGCTCAACGTGCTCGGTGCGCTCGCGTATCACCCCGAACTGGCGCGCGCGTTCTTCACGTTCAACGGTCATCTGCTGTCGGCGACCTCGCTGAGCCCGCGCCAGCGTGAGCTGCTCATTCTGCGGACAGCGGTGCTACGGCAGTCCGAATACGAGTGGGCCCAGCATGTGGTGATCGCCGGCGATGTCGGGATCTCGCGCAGTGAGATCGCCGCGATCACCGATGGCCCGGACGCGTCGACGTGGTCCGAGGTGGATGCCGCGCTGCTGCGTACCGCGGATGAACTGGTCGCCGACGGCGTGATCGGTGATGCGACGTGGGCGACGCTGTCGGCGGAGCTCAGCACCGAGCAGCTGCTCGACGCCATCTTCACCGTCGGTGCCTACGAGACGCTGGGCTGGATGCTGCGCAGCTTCGGCGTCGAACTCGACGCCGATGTGCGCGAGTACCTGGCCGGCCGGGACTAGCTCGGCGGTTCCGTCAGCACCTGAACAACTTCGTGCAAGGGGTCCGGGGAGGTGGCGATGTCACCGACGAACGGGTGCGCCAGTTCGAGCACCAGGAACAGATTGGTGGCGACCAATACGGCGACGATGAGCACCATCGGGTAGTGCATCACGGGTCGCTCGACGCCGTAGACGATCGCGGCGCCGAGCACCATGGTGCTGGTGATGAAGATGACCGCCCACAGGGGCCACGGGGGTCCGTCGTCGTTGCGCGCCTGCAGGATGCGCACGGTGCGCGCCTGAGCGATCTTGTCCAGGTTGCCGAATGACGTTGACAGGAAGGTCTTCTGGGCATCGGTCGTGGCTTGCACCTGGGCGTAGGCGGTGCGCAGTTCGACCAGCGCACGATCAGCAGCCGCGGACCGCTGGTTGTCGCCGGCGGACCATTCGGCGATCGCGGCGTTCTCATAGGTCAACAGCGCGGTCCTGACCCGGTCGCGGTCGGCGGGGGCGAATACCGTGGCGTCCGTTGCCATCTGCACCGCAGCGGCGCCTTCGGCCCGGGCGTTACCGTCTGCGGTGTTGATCTGACCCCACATCGACGAGACGACGAATCCGATGAAGAAGGCGTAGACGAACCCGATGACCCCGTAGGTGAATCTGGTGACATCATTGTGCTCATCCTGGTTCAGCGCCGGGTAGCGGTGGCGTATCACCTTCAACAGCAGGATCGCACCGCCGGCGATGACCGCGATCAAGATGAGCAGGAGCAGTCCCGCAGGGATGTGTTCCACCAGCCAAGCCACCACCGGATCCTCCCCCTTCGTCGACTACGCACCTTAGGCGCCGGAGGCGGCTCGTGCGATGACGATCACCAATTGGTTTGCGAGCGGCTGATTCTCACCACGGCCCGGCCGCGGACTCACTACGCTGTACGGGTGGGCCGATCTCCGACAGGACAAGCGCGGTGAAGGCGATGGCCCAGCGGACCTGGGCAGCCGGGGCGCCGCTGGAACTGCTGGAGCTCCCCACCCCCGAACCCCGCAGGGGCGAGGTCCGGATACGGGTGCAGTCCATCGGGGTGAATCCGGTGGACTGGAAGATGCGCAGCCACGGTCCCCTGCGCTGGGCAGCCCGCCTGCTGGGCCCGAGGCCCCCGGTGATCGTGGGTGTCGACTTCGCCGGTGTGGTCGATGCCGTCGGTCCCGGGGTGACGCGTGCGGCCGTGGGCGATCGGGTGGCCGGTGGCACCAACTTCGCCCGAAGACAGCGCGGGTCCTATGCCGACACCGTGGTGGTGCGCCAGGACCAGATCTGCCGGGTGCCCGATTCGGTGGATATCACGGTGGCCGGCGCGCTGCCCATCCCGGGAGTCACCGCGTGGATGTCGGTGGTGGATCTGGGCCGGATCCGGCGGGTGCCGACTGCGCAACGTCGAGTGCTGGTACTGGGTGCGTCCGGCGGCGTCGGGCAGCTCGTGGTGCAGATCGCCAAGCAGGAGGGCGCGTTCGTCGGTGGCGTGTGTTCGACCGCCAATGTCGAACGGGTGAAAGAGCTTGGCGCCGACGTGGTCATCGACTACCGGCAGGGCGACGCCCTCAGCCAGGCAACGGCGTACGGTCCGTTCAGCGTCATCGTCGACTGCGCCGGTGGATACTCCGGCCGCCGATGCCGTGCCCTGCTCGCGCCGAGCGGACGGCACATCATGGTGGCCGGCGATGACGCCGGCGCCGCACTTGCCCGGGTGATCGCGCCACGGAAATCCAAGGGCATTCTCGGCAGGCCCACCGGGGCCCGACTCGAACCGTTGATCGCCGCCGTGGCCGACGGCACCCTGCGGGTGAGTATTGCCCGTTGCCTACCGCTGACCAGTGCCGAAGAGGCCCACGAACTGAGCCGGACCGGCCGGATGACGGGGAAGCTGGTGCTGGTGCCCTGAGTGCGCGCCACACAGGTTTCGATCAGCTGCCGGGTGGGGATCCCTGCCGAAGGCGCACGAGCCCAACCCGGGTGGTCTCCGCGCCAGGTTCCCCCGGTACAGACCGCTGCCGGGGGGACCGCTCCGAGGCCGAGCAGCCGTCAGGAGTAGTCCGCGGTGAGCCATCGGTCGGGCCGCACCATGAACAGCACGCTCTGCATGTCCTTCATGGACTCGACGAACGCCCGCCCGCCTTCCTCGCCCAGGTAGCGAATGGCGATCTCCTCCCGCGCCTGCGCCGGGGCGGGCTCGATGGTCTCGACGACACTGCCTTCGACGACCACGTACTGGTACGGAGGCTCTTCGTGCTGCACGACCAGGGTGACCGCCCCCGCCCGTGCGATGAGCCGGGCCTTGCGCGAGGCTGCCCCCGTGTTGATCCGGATGAGCCCCTCCGGGGTGTAGTCGTACCAGATCGGGACGCTGGCCGGCGGCCGGTCATCACCCGACGCCACAGACAGCACCCCGACGTGCTTCGCCGCCAGGAACTCTTCGCGTTCTGTCTCTCCGAAAGGTCTGCTCATAGTGCCGAGCAACACCGCGACGGCCCGGGCCTATTCCCGTTCACCGGGTACGCAGAAAGCGTTCGTCGATCGCGCCGAGCATCCGCGTCGCCTCCTCGACCCGTCGCAGCACCACCCCGATACGGCACGGCGGTTCGACATAACCCTTCTCGTCGCAGCGGCGGCGCCAATCTGCTTCGGCTTTCGCGATTTTCGCGGTCATCGTGGCGATCTCCTGTCGGAGCACACCGGCGAAGAATTCCGCCTGCGCACGTTCAGCGGGCTGCACAAGCCGGAACACCACCCCATCACCGTCCGGGGTCGCCTCGCCGTCTGCGATCACCTGACACAACCTATTTCGGAAACGTCAGCGGGTCGTCTATCGGCCAGCCGGCCGCCAACAGCCGGTGTTCGACGCGTTGCACGTCCTCGTGCGAGGGCATCTCGTCGGTGAGCTTGGTGATCGCCACGCGCACGTCGGTCCCGTGCGCCGGCCTGTTTCCCAACGCAATCAATTGAGTTGTCAGGGTGAGCACTTCGTCGTCGGACAAGCGCCGCCTCAACACCGCGACCAGCGGAATGTAGTCGTCGGCCGGGACGCCCTCGGGATAACCGGCACGAAGGAATCCCAAGATGCGCGCCAGCACATCGGATAGCGCCACAGTTCCCCCTCGGCCGTCCGGCCACATGTCAGCGTTAAAACCTTGTTAGCCGGAATGCCCCATCGGGGGCAACTCCTTTCACCACCCAGCCAGATCACATTCATGGTGAGTTCACCAAGTGCACCTGTCACGCCGTTCAGCATCTACTGTGTGACAATGCGCACCGCCTTCCAAGACCAGCTCGACGGACTGACCCAGACGCTCAGCGAGATGTGCGGGCTGGCCGGAGTGGCCATGGAACGCGCCACGCAGGCCCTGTTGCAGGCCGATCTGGTGACCGCCGAGCAGGTCATCACCGATCACGACCACCTGGCGGCCCTTCGTACCCAGGCCGAAGAGGCGGCGTTCGTCCTGCTGGCGTTGCAGGCTCCCGTCGCGAGCGACCTACGCCTGGTGGTCGGTTCGATGCAGAATGTCGCCGACTCCGAACGGATGGGCGGGCTGGCGCTGCATGTCGCCAAGATCGCCCGCCGCCGCCACCCCGGGCATGCGGTACCCGAGGAGGTCGACGGTTACTTCGCCGAAATGGGCCGTATCGCAGTCGAACTCAGCAACTGCGCCCAGGAAGTGGTGCTGTCGGGCGATCCGCAGCGAGCCGCTCAGATCAGTCGGGACGACGACGCCATGGATCATCTGCACAAGCACCTGTTCACGGTTCTGATGGACAAGGAGTGGCACCACGGCGTGGCCAGCGCGGTGGACATCACGCTGTTGGGCAGGTTCTACGAACGCTTTGCCGACCACGCCGTGGAGATCGGGCGTCGTGTCATCTTCCAGGTAACCGGGCAGACCCCCGAGCTCTGAGGCCGTCCGGCCGCCGAGCCGCCGGCGTCGTGAAGGCGACCAGCCTAAGCGAACTGTAAATCTTCTCTAAGATTCTCGCCCCGCAATAGCGCGCCGACCAGACGTTTTACCTGCCGCCACAGGGTCGCCTGCGACTCGCGACGCGTCCACGCGGCCGAACGAATCTTGCCCCTGAGGCCAGTGCGGCGACGTTTTCGGATTCGGCGAGACTCCGCCCGAATTCGCCAGCCATCGCCCGCCCCGACACCCTGAGACCACACCCGGCATGGGCGCACGGCAGGCAATGTCCCAAAACTGGGAATCTGCTGTGCATTAGCGGCCCATGGGCCGATGCCCCTTCGGTTCGCGCCGAGCGCGGTGCGACTTTCCTCGCGTGTTGCCATAACTCGACTTACCGCCGCCTGATGGAAATCAAGCTAATTGACCAATCCTTTGCCGAGTTACGAGTATCAGGTACCGAAAGCGGCCACCTTAATGCCCAATATGAATGATTTGCCAATTTGCTGTTGCCCACATAACTTTTGGGCAAGAGGCTGGTCACGCACCTGAATTGCTCTATTTCAAAAGAGGAGTCGCCGTCATGAGCCATGCGCTCAGGCATTTCCGAAGGGTTGCCATTCGGTCCGTAATTGCAGTGACCGCGGTAGCACTATTCGCGGCGACGACGAGTCAATATCTCTTGCCGACCAACCAAAATGGTCACGTGCCGGCCGTTCAGCAGGCCTCGTACGACATCATCAATACGGCGGCCATCGACGAGTCCCCGACCACGATCGGTATCGCCGAGTCGAACCTGTACTCGATGAGCAATGCCGAGATCGACAAGGCACTGGACAAGATGCTGTCGCTCGGCGTCACCAATGTCCGTGTCGGCGTGTTCTGGCTGAACATCCAGCCGACGAGTGCCACCAAGTACAACTGGGCCAAGACCGACTACATCGTGAAGGCCGCCTCCGATCGTGGGATGGGCATTCTCGGCGTGCTCAACAAGACCCCACCGTGGGCTGGTTCCCTGGGCAACGGCCATCCCGACCCGGACATCTACGCCAAGTTCGCCGCGACTGTCGCCGAGCGCTACGCGGGCCAGATCTCGGCCTACGAGATCTGGAACGAGCCCAACGGATTCCTGGAATGGAACCCCGTCAGCGCGGCCTCCTACACCGAGATGCTCAAGAAGGCCTACACGGCGATCAAGACGGTCGCGGCGAGTACCAATCAGGACATCAAGGTGATCGGTGGTGTCGTCGGCGCCGGACTGACCCTGGGAAACCTCACCTTGGACCCGGTGAGCTTCGTGACCCAGATGTACGCCAACGGTGCCCAAGGGTACTTCGACGCCATCTCGTTCCACCCCTACAACTACTCGGTGAAATTCAGTGCGGGCCCTGCCAATACGTGGCCGGGAACATCGGCACTCGCGCAGCTCCAGGCCATCCGAGCGCTGATGAACGTCAAGGGTGACGCCGATCTGAAGATCTGGATCAGCGAGTACGGCCAGCCCACGGTGAGCGGTACCGCGGCCGATCTGCAGAAGCAGGCCGACTTCATGGAAGACATGATCAGGACCTGGCAGAAGTTCCTCAACGGCGGTCCCATCTTCATCTACAACGTCAAGGACACCGGCCCCGCCAACAGCACGAACACCGAACACCACTTCGGCCTGTTCGACTACTCCTGGAACGAGAAGGCCGCCGCCGACGTGATCAGGAAGCTGATCCTGGAGTTGACCGGGCCCAAGCCGACAAATCCGACCAAACCCAAGCCGCAGACCGGATTGGCCGCCTTTGCCCACCAGCTCGCATCCATGGTGGCGACGATCATCAACTTCGTGCCGATGACGGCCATGGCGGTGATGAAGGCGGTGAAGAACCTGCTCGGCGGGATCTTCGGTACGGCCAAGGTCGCCACCGCGGCGGCGCGCGTCGCAGCGGCCAGTAGCGAGGCAGACACCACCTCTGCTGTCACGGCGGAATCCGTCGAGAAGACACCCGACGTCGGCGAGAGCGCATCCGCACGGACGGCAACCACCGGCAAGCACGACACCACCACGGCGACAGCCACTCTCGCTGACACCAAGACCGAAGAGAAGCCGGCAAGCACCGACGTCGACAGCGAGGCTGCGGCCACCACCGCTAACCCCCTGGCCGAGGTGGATGTGACCACCGAACCGGCGACCGAGGTGACCGAGGTTGCGACCGAGCCACAGACCGAGGTTGCGACCGAGACGAAGACCGCCACGACAACGGCATCCGAGACTTCCACCGCGACGGAGCCGGCAACCGAGACCAACACCGGCACAGCGGCTGTCAGCGATCCGAAGGCTCCGGCCGAGCCGGATGCCAAGCCTGACACCAAGCCGGATACCAAGTCCGACAGCACGTCGGGCACCAAGACCGACACCAAGACCAAGACCGACACCAAGACCAAGACCGACACCAAGACCAAGACCGACACCAAGACCGAGACGAAGACCGAAGCCGGGTCCACCGCCGGGTCATCGCCGAAGGCCGACGACACCAAGGGTGACAAGGTCACCCGGCCCGGCGCCAAGTCCGGCCTCGGTGTGAAGGGGACCAACCCCAAGAAGGGCGTCAAGCCCAAGCCCGCCCCGAAGCGGCGCACGCCGGAACCCGCCACCGCCGCCGCGACGTCGGAAAGCAGAGGCACCGCAGGTGCCGGCGCTTCGTCGGGCAAGGGTGATGCGTCCTCCGGCAAGACCGCTTCGGACTAGGGCACGAAGGTCGAAAGCGCTGCTTACCACCGGAGTCGCCGGCTCAACTTTCGACCGCGGTCGGATCCCACAGTCCTTGCGCTGCGGCATGTTCGACCCGGTCTTCGTAGACGGCAACCTTCGTCTCGATGACATCGAGGCAATGCTGGAGACTGCCCAGTTGCGCTCGGACGTGAGCTTCGTGTTTACGGAGGAGCTCCAGGCGTTGGTTTTCGTTGCCGGGTCCTTGGCGGACCAGAGCGGCGAACTCGGCGAGTTGCGCGAGCGGCATCCCGGACTCGCGTAATCGAACGCAGATCGCCAGCCACTCGACATCGGTTTGTGCATACCGTCTGCGGCCGGAGCTCGTACGGGCCACATTGCTGATCAGCAGATTCTCACGTTCATAGAATCTGAGGGTGTGGATACTCAGGCCGGTGCGTTCCGCCGCTTGCCCAATCGTAAAGGTCTGTGTCATAGGGGCATTCATCTCCGAGGCTTGACCTAGAGGGCACTCTAGATTTTGGCGTGGCGTGATGACTGGAACCACCACACAGCATCCGATCGGTTCTGGATTCGGGCATGGATCGACCAGCGAGGACGTCATGGCCGGCATCGACCTCACCGGTGCCGTAGCCGTCGTCACTGGCGGCTACTCCAGCCTCGGGCTGGAAACCACCAACCACCTGGTCCAAGCAGGAGCGCATGTCATCATCCCTGCTCGCCGCATCGATGCCGCTGCCCGCGCCGTCGACCACCTCGGGGACGCCGTGACCGTACTGAAGGGTGATCTTGCCGACCTGGATTCGGTTTCGGTGTGCGCGCAACGCATCTGTGATTCGTGGGCGCGGGTCGATCTGTTCATTGGCGCCGCAGGGATCATGGCCACACCGCTGCAGCGGGCGGGGCCGGGTTGGGAGAGCCAGTTCGCGGTCAATCATCTGGGCCACTTCTCCCTTGCCGCGGATCTTTGGCCCAGCCTGGCGCGGAGCGCAGGCCGTATCGTCGTGTACTCGTCTGCTGGACACCACAATTCGGGTATCCGATGGGAGGATCCACAGTTCACGTCGAGGTATGACAAGTGGGCGGCATACGGGCAGTCGAAGACCGCGAACATTCTGTTTGCGCTACGCCTGGACGAATTGGGGGCGGCTGCCGGGGTGCGCGCGTTCTCGCTGCACCCAGGGTCAATCCTCACCCCGTTGCAGCGGCACCTCGAATCTGCCGAGATGATCGATCGCGGCTGGATCGACGAGGACGGCAACGTCGCGGACCCAACGTTCAAGTCCATGTCTCAAGGCGCGGCCACTGGCTTGTGGGCGGCGACGAGCCCACAGTTGGACGGCCTCGGTGGCCTATATCTCGAAGACTGCGAGGTCGCCGGTCCGGCCACCGAGGATGGCACCGGGGTGAAGGCATACGCAGTGGACCGCCGGCAGGCAGAATCCCTTTGGGATCTCAGCGTGGGCCTGACAGGCCGCGATGTGAACTGAGCTCTCGCCCGTCTGCGCCGTCCCCGGCCGGGCGATGCTGCGGTTGGTTTGGACGGCGGTGCGAGATGCGATGCACCCGCACTCGGTTCCATTGCCACCTTGCTTTCGGCGAAACAACAGACCGGCCATTCCCTGGCCGGTCTGTTTGTGGAGCTAAAGGGAGAACTATCGAACCCGCTCACGGTTGATCGGATTCATCGTCTGGCCAGATCTGGAGATAGATCGACTGGTCACACTTCGCGATGTCGGGTGTTCTCGGCGAGGAGCCAATCCTCGGATTGGTACAGGTGCAGCATAGTTCCGACGAGGCTTACTGAAACGACATCGAGCACTTGCAGGCCAGCCCCGGCACCTAGTTGCCGTTCTGGGATATGCCCAATCGCCCGGTATGATCCGTACGGTCGACAACACGCGGTTTTCGGCGGGCGCAGCCCAAACGACTAACGCCCCACGGCTACCAAGATCGATCACGTCCTTTCCGCTGCTCAGCCTGCCGACGCATCGGAGCTGATCAGGCGTTCTTAGACGCGGGTCAAGTCGGGAGTCGGTGTCGACCGGCGCCGCAGCCTTACTCGCCGTTCAGGAGTCTGATAGCGTCCGCGGCCGCCGGCGGGGTTCAAACACGTGGCTGCACCGCGAACGCTCGGTCCGCCAAATCTCCGGGATCAGGCTCAGCGACTGACCTTGGGTCAAACCTGGTCTCTTGAGACGAGTCGCGTTCGCTCGCTGTGTGGAACTCGCGGCGACCGCTTATGGCGCACTTACGAAGTCGAGCGTAACGCCGCGTCGCGTGTCGCGCGGTACGGTAGGACTGCACCGGTCTGCGCCACCGTTAGAGCTGCGTTCAGCACTGCGGCTTCAAGGACGGCCTCGACGTGAGCGGGGCTGATTCGGCGTACGTCATCGCGCCGGTCGGCCCCGAGCAGGTCCAACGACCAGAGGGCGTCTAGAAGTCCAGACATGAAGGAGTCGCCCGCGCCGACGGTGTCCACCACCTGCACCGAGCGAGCCGGCACCCGTACCAATCCCGAAGCCGACACTGCGAAGGCACCTCTTCCGCCCATTGTGACAGCCACCAGGGCCGGCCCCATCGCGAGCCAGCGGCGGGCCAGATCTACGGACTCTGTATCTGGGGCAATCCATGCCAGGTCCTCGTCGCTGACCTTGACGATGTCGCTGACCTCGACGATCCGCTCGATACGTTCTCGCGCCAGCGTGCTGTCCTGCATAAGCGCCGGGCGCACGTTGGGGTCGAATGTGACAGTCGCTGCGACACCATAGGTATCCAGTAGTGCCTCGACGGCCAGGCGACCAGGGTCGAGCGCGGTGGCGATCGACCCGGTGTGGACAACCACCGGTGGCGAGATCTCGGGAGTCCCCGACAGTTGCCAGTCGATGTCGAACTCGTAGGTCGCCGCACCGGTCACATCGAGTGACGCCCGGGCCGACGGTGTCCGACGTGCGCTGGTGCTGCCCGGGACGAGGGCGACGCCCGAGGCGCCCAGGTACTCGGATATCCGGCGGCCGCGTGGATCGTCGGCGATGTGGGTGAAGAAATCGACATCGCGTCCGAGCCGCGCCAAGCCGACCGCGACGTTCAACGGACTACCACCCACGTGCTCCCCGGTGATCTGACCGTCGCGCTCGACGATGTCGATCAAGGCTTCACCGATGACGAGGGCGCGGGTCATCAGACTTCCTTCCGCAACAGCTCGAGGGTGGCTCGGGCTCCTTCGGAATGTAGGGAGTCCAGCGCCCATTGGTAGGCCTCGACAAAGCGCTGCGACGAGGCGAGATCTCCGAACAGTGCGCTGTTCTCGATAAATGCGAGCGGATGTCGATGTTGGGTTTGGGCGATCGGCATTAAGGAGTCGGCCAACTGATCGACGACCTCAATGGGTTGACCCGCCTCGTCGACGCCCTCCGCGTACCGGGCCCAGCTCGCCACGATAGCTGCCGAAAGCCGGATGGGTGCACCCGAGATCAGGTTGGCCCGAATCACCGGCACCAACCATTTCGGGATGCGGTCGGAGGAGTCCGCACACAACCGGGCGATAGTGTCCCGGACGCTTGGATTGGCGAACCTCTCGATGAGCGTGCGTTTGTATTCGGGCAGGTCGATCCCGGGAACCGGTAGGAGTGTGGGAGTGGCCTCGGAATCCATGTACGCCAAGAGGAAATCTGCGAACAGCGGATCGCTTGCGGCTTCGTGGACCAGGCGGTAGCCGGCCAGGTAGGCAAAATAGCACAGACCCTGATGGCTGGCGTTGAGCAGCCGCAGCTTCATCAGTTCGTAGGGAGTCACGTCGTCGACCGTGAGCACGCCAACGTCTTCGAGCGGCGGCCGACCGGCGGCGAAATCGTCCTCCAGCGCCCACGCGGTGAACGGCTCGGTCACCACCGGCCACCCGTCGTCGATGCCGTACTGCTCGGCCAGACCTGTAATGACGTCCGGGGTGGTGACCGGGGTGATCCGGTCGACCATCGAATTCGGGAATGTGGTGTGCTGTGCCATCCAGTCGGAGAGTCCCGAGTGATACCGATCCGCAAAGCTGACGAATGCCTGCCGCGCGACGTTGCCGTTGCCCTCGATGTTGTCGCAGGACACGATCGTCGGCGATTCCATGTTGCGGGCCCGCCGCCGGGAAAGTGCCTCGGTGATCACACCGAAGACGCTGTCGGGTCCGGCCTTATCGATGTGGTAACCACCCTCGGTAATGGTCAACGACACGATGCGGGTAGTGGGTGCAGCAAGCAGTTCGATCACCGACTCCGGGTCGTCCGGGGCGTAGCGGTAGTCAATGATCGAACCGATGACACGGACGTCGCGCGTGCCGTCGGGGTTCTCCAAGATCAGTGTGTAGAGCCCGTCCTGGGCCTGAAGAACATCTTTCATCTTGCGATCCGATGGCAGCACTCCAACTCCGCAGATTCCCCAGTCCCGGGCCAACCCGCGCTGGAGGAGCCGGTCGATGTACATCGCCTGATGCGCGCGATGGAAGCCACCGACACCGAAATGGACTATTCCGACGCCGATCTCGTCCCGGTTGTAATTTGGCTTCGCGACCATGAGATCCGCCGATGACTTGTTGCTGAGTCTCATGACACTGTCACTACCGCTTTGACGCTACCCGGCGTCCGGTCATGGTCCAAGGCCTTGGCCACGTCGTCCAAGGTGAATCGCGCGGTGACCATCGCGTCAAGATCGACACGGCCCGACTCGACCAGCGCGATCGCCGAAGGCCACGAGTTCGCGTACCGGAACACCCCTGTGAGCAACAACTCTCGGTTCTGGATCACTTGGGTCGGTAGGTCCATCGATTCGGCGCCCGACCCGACCAGCACCACCTTGCCTGCGGGCCGAACCGCCCGGATGCCCTGGTTTACTGCCGACGGCGCTCCAGATGCGTCGATGAATGCGTCGACGCCCAGATTCCCGATCGGATCGGCGGTGGGGTCGAGCACTGTCGTCGCGCCGAAGTTCAGTGCCTGGGCGCGGCGCGACCCGTCCGGATCGCTGACGAAGATATCCGTCGCACCATAGGCGCGCGCGACCTGAGCCAGCGCGATACCTATCGGGCCGGCACCTGCTATCAGCACACGTGAGCCGCCGTCGAGGCCGGCCTTGCGCGTCGCCGCGATAGCCACCGAGAGTGGCTCACACAAGGCTGCGGCCTCATCAGACACCGCATCGGACACCGCGTGCGCGAACGCCGCACCAATGGTCACGTATTCGCTGAATGCGCCGTCGACGGGCGGGGTGCCGTAGAACCGCATGTGCGGGCACAGGTTGTAGTGACCACTGAGAGTCTCGGCACTGTTGGGGTCAGGTCGCTGGGGTTCGATGGACACCCGTTGTCCGACGCGTGAGTCCAGCACGCCATCGCCCACCGCAACGATGGTTCCGGCCGCCTCGTGGCCGAGGACTAGCGGTGCGTCGGCGACGAAACTGCCTACCCGACCATGACGGTAGTAATGCGTGTCCGAGCCGCAGACCCCCACGGTTGACACCTTGATCAGCACGTCGCCGTGAGCCGGTTCCGGAACCGGCCGTCTTTCGATCTCGATTCGACCTGGTTCAGCGAGTACGGCAACCCGCATTTGGGCATCTAGGGAAAGTGTTGTGTACGTCACATTAGCCATGTTACCGTGGTGAGCATATGAACGCACGGGTGAGCAAATGCTCACACTCTAGGTGAGCGAGACGTAAATGTCGGTACCGAGCATCAAGGCCAACTCGATGACGAACGGCCGCGCCGCGAATGCGGCTACGACCCCCGCCACATCTAGTGGCGCTAGGACCGAGGACCTGCGCCTGGCGCTGCGTGCGGCCAATCTCTACTACCTTGACGGACTCACTCAGGCCGAGATCGCACAGCGCCTCGGGGTATCCCGTCCGACTGCGGGCCGCCTGGTCGCCCGCGCCAAAGCCAACGGCCTGGTACGTATCGAGGTGGTCGTACCGCCCAGCCTGCGTGATGACCTGCACGCCGATGAGGAGCGAGAGCTTGAGGAGCGATTCGGACTCGCCGAAGCTGTCGTCGCGGGCCATGGCGTCGACACCGGGGCGCGCGACCGACCGGAAGCATACGCGAGCGTGGGTCGCGCGGCGGCCGCCCTGCTGATGCGACGGTTGTCGCCCACCGACATCCTCGGCTTCACCTGGGGGCCTGAGCAAGTAGCTGTGGCAACTGCCCTGACCACAGGTCTGGCGACCTGTCGCACCGTCGTGCAACTGGACGGAGCGATGTCGACGGCCGTCTATCAGACCGGCACCGAGTTCATCCTTAGCCGTTGCGAGGATACGCTGCAAGCGAGTGGGATCCGCCTGCCGGCGCCGCTCTATGCCGATCCCTCGACTGTCGCCTCCATCAGCGCCGACTCCCTGATCTCCCGATCCCTGGAAGCGGGCCGACGGGCCAATGCGATGTTGTTCGGTGTCGGGTCAGTATCAACTGCCACAACCCTTTTCGAGGGAAGCTTCCTCGACACCAGGATGCTCGACGAACTCGTCGCGCTGGGTGCCGTTGGCGAAATCGGCGGCAGGTTCTACGACGGATTAGGCACACCGATCGAATCCGAGTTGCAGCATCGCACGGTATCGGTTCCCCTCGAGGTGATACAGGAGTGCGAGAAGACACTGCTGGTCTCCAGCGGCGCAACCAAATACCTCGCCACTCTCGGAGCGCTTCGCGGCAAGCTCGCCAAATTCCTGGTTTGCGATATCGATTGTGCTCGTTGGCTTCTCAGCCAGGGAAGTTCCGCCCCCTCGAAAGGTCAGGTTCAGTGAAATCTCAACGCAGGGCTTTGCACAAACTTGCAGCCGGCATGGCGGCAGCCACGCTCCTGTTCACTTCTGGCTGCTCAGGTGCGGGCAGCCTGGGGGCATCGACGAACGAGGTGACGATCGCGCTGGTGTCCAACTCCCAGATGACTGACGCACAAAAACTGTCGTCGGAGTTCGAGAAGGAGAACCCCGGAGTCAAGCTGAAGTTCATCTCGCTGTCGGAGAACCAGGCTCGGGCGAAAATCACGATGTCAACAGCCATGGGCGGCAGTCAGTTCGACGTCGCGATGATCAGCAACTTCGAAACGCCGCAGTGGGCGAAAGACGGCTGGCTGTTGAATCTCTCAGAGTTCGCCAAGAACACTCCAGGCTACGACGAAGCTGATTTCATCCCATCGTTGCGGGAATCGTTGTCCTACAAGGGAAATATGTACGCGGTTCCGTTTTACGGTGAGTCATCGTTCCTGATGTACCGAAAGGACCTCTTCGAGCAGGCCGGAATTAAGGTCAACCAAGATCCGACGTATCAACCGACCTGGCAGGAGGTTGCCGGCTGGGCAAAGACGTTGAAAAGCGATGACCGGGCGGGAATCTGCCTGCGAGGCAAACCCGGCTGGGGCGAGGTGCTCGCGCCCCTGAACACCGTTATTAACACGTTCGGCGGCCGTTGGTTCGACGACCATTGGAACGCCCAGCTCAACTCCCCTGAGGTTAAAAAGGCCGTGAACTTCTATGTCAACACCATCAAGGAATCCGGCGAGCTAGGCGCCTCCTCAACCGGCTTCCAGGAGTGCGCCAATCTGTTCGGCCAGGGACAAACAGCGATGTGGTACGACGCGACCTCGGCGGTCTCGGTGCTCGAAGACCCAAAAACCTACCCGGACCTGGTCGGCAAGATCGGGTACCTGCCCGCGCCGATCGTCGTCAAACCCAACGCGGGCTGGATCTACACCTGGGCGCTGGGAATTCCGGCTCACGCCAAGAACCCCGACGGGGCGTGGAAGTTCATCTCCTGGATGACCAGCAAAGACTACATGAAGTTGGTCGGTGAGCAGCTGGGTTGGGCGCGCGTCCCACCCGGCAGCCGAACCTCGACGTACACCGAACTGCCGGAGTACGAGGCAATCTCGAAGTCATACGGCCCGTTGACGCTGCAATCGATCACAAACTCCACCCCGGCTAAGCCCACAGTTCAGCCGGTGCCGTACACGGGTGTGCAGTTCGTGGGCATCCCCGAGTTTCAGGACCTGGGGACACGGGTGAGCCAGCAGATCAGTGCGGCAATCGCCGGGCAGCAGTCCGTCGACGCCGCGTTGGAGCAAGCACAGTTGTATGCCGAGGCCGTCGGCAAGAGCTATCAGGAGAAGTGATGACGCTAACCGCTGATACCACGACCGAAGCCGACGAGAAGGCCGTCGCCGACCGGGTTCGTAAGATCAAAGAGTCTCAAGGCGTTGGCGTGAGCCGCGCCGAGGCGTGGCGACGACGGGGTCCGCTTCTGCCTGCGCTCATCTTCATGATCGCGGTGACGCAGGTGCCCTTCCTGTTCACACTGTACTACTCGACGCTGTCATGGAACCTTGTCCGTCCCGGCTCGCGTCAGTTTGTCGGGCTAAGTAACTACCTCGCAGTCATCCAGGACAGCCAGTTCTGGTCGGTGGCAGGCAACACCGTCATCCTCATCGTCGGAGTAGTACTCATCTCGGCGGTGTTCGGCTTGGGGATCGCATTGTTGCTCGATCGCGCCTTCCTCGGCCGCGGTGTGGTGCGCACTCTGTTGATCACTCCGTTCTTGATCACGCCCGTTGCCGGTGCACTGATGTGGAAGACGACGATCCTCGACCCCAACAACGGCATCCTCAACTGGGTACTGTCCCTGGTCGGGATCGGTCCGATGGACTGGATCGGGCAGTTCCCGCTTGCCATGGTGATGGTCGAATTGATCTGGCAGTGGACGCCGTTCATGATGCTGCTGATCCTCGCGGGTTTGACGTCCATGCCCCGTGATCAACTCGAGGCCGGCCGAGTGGACGGGGCGACCGCGATCCAGCTATTCCGGGAGTTGACGCTGCCGCACCTTCGGCGCTTCATCGAACTCGGCGTCGTGCTCGGTGCGGTCTACCTGGTCAACACCTTCGACGCGATCTTCATGATGACTCAAGGTGGGCCCGGTGTAGCGAGTGCAAACCTGCCGTTTTACATCTACCAGCGCGCGTTCCTCGGCTTCGACATGGGCCAGGCCGCTGCCATGGGTGTGGTGGTCGTCGTCTTCACGATGATCATCGCCAGCTTCGCGCTTCGATTGATCTTCAAATCGTTCTCCGGCACGGAAGAGGCAGCCTAATCATGACCACAACAGTCGAAACGAGTTCGACAGCAAGACAATCGGCCCCGGTTCGCAAGAAGAAGAACAAGAAGCTCAGCCCGTGGGGCGTGGTGGCGTGGCTGGTCGGGCTCGGCTTCTTCTTTCCGGTGTTCTGGATGGTCCTGACGTCTTTCAAGGCCGAGAGTGATGCGGCGACCAATCCGCCGAAGCTCTTCTTTACCCCGACGCTAGATCAGTACTCGGCCGTCTTCAGTCAGGGCATCGGTCCGGCGATGCTGAACTCCGTGTTCGCCACCGCGATGTCGACGATCCTGGTGTTGCTGCTCGGAGTGCCCGCGGCGTTCGCGCTGTCACTGCGACCGGTGCGGAAGACCTCAGATGCGCTGTTCTTCTTCATGAGTACCAAGATGTTGCCTGTCGTCGCAGCAATTCTGCCGTTGTACGTGATCGTGTCCAACATCGGTCTGCTGGACAACATCTGGGCCCTGGTGATCCTCTATACAGCAATGAACCTGCCGATCGCTGTATGGATGATGCGCTCGTTCTTCCTCGAGGTACCCGGCGAGCTGCTTGAGGCGGCAAGTCTAGACGGAGCCAGCCTGTGGCGTTCGGTGCGTGAGGTGATCCTGCCGTTGGTGTCGCCCGGTATCGCAGCCACCGCACTCATTTGCGTCATCTTCGCGTGGAACGAGTTCTTCCTTGCGGTCAACCTGACCGCGGTGAACGCTCAGACCATGCCGGTGTACCTGGTCGGCTTCATCGCCGGTGAGGGTCAGTACTGGGCCGTGTTGTCGGCGGCCGCAACCATGGCGGCACTACCCGTGATCCTCTGCGGGTGGTTCGCCCAGAACAAGCTGGTGCGCGGACTCTCGTTCGGCGCGATCAAGTAACCCACTCACTTTCCGGATCCAGAAGGAGCCTTCACCATGGCTGCAATCACCTACAAGAACGCGTCTTGCATCTACGAGGGATCGGACAAACTCGCCGTCGACAACCTCAACCTCGACATCCAAGACGGCGAATTCATCGTGCTGGTCGGCCCGTCCGGGTCCGGCAAGAGCACCGCGTTGCGAATGTTGGCCGGCCTCGAGGACATCGACGAGGGTGCCATCGAGATCGGCGGCAAGGACATGACAGGCGTCCCGTCCAAGGACCGCGATATTGCGATGGTGTTCCAGAATTACGCCCTGTACCCCAACAAGACCGTCGCCGAGAACATGGGCTTCGCACTGAAACTGCGTGGCGTCTCAGCCGAGGAGCGTCGTAAGAAGGTCGAGGACGCCGCGAAGATTCTGGACCTCACCGATTTTCTGGATCGCAAGCCTGCCAAGCTGTCCGGCGGTCAGCGGCAGCGCGTAGCAATGGGCCGCGCGATAGTGCGCGAGCCGCAGGTGTTCTGCATGGACGAACCGCTGTCGAACCTCGACGCGAAGCTGCGTGTGCAGACTCGCACCCAGATTGCGGCGCTACAAAGACGGTTGGGCACCACCACCGTCTACGTCACCCACGATCAGGTCGAAGCGATGACGATGGGCGACCGCGTCGCGGTGCTGCGATTCGGCAAGCTTCAGCAGTTCGCCTCGCCGAACGAGCTCTACGACCGCCCGGCCAACGCGTTCGTCGCCGGCTTCATCGGCTCGCCCGCCATGAATCTGGTGGACTTGCCCCTTGCAGAACACGGCATAAAGATCGGCGACGCCGTGCTGGAGCTGGAGCGCGCGGACGTCGCGAAGATCAGCGAGGCGGGCCTGCAAGATGTCACCTTCGGGATCCGCCCCGAGCAGCTCGAGATCTCCACCGACGGTGTCGGAGTCGAGGTCGTCGTCGATCTAGTGGAGGATCTCGGTAGCGAGGCATACGTGTACACGCACGGGCGATCGGGAGTCGAACTGGTCGCGCGGTGCAACCCGCGGACGGCGCCGAAGCTGGCGAATACGGTGCGGCTACGCAAGAAGCCCGAAGGCGCTGTGCATCTGTTCCATCCGAAGACCGGCGAACGTCTTAACTGACGTGCGAGCGCCCGAGTTCCGGCTGCGGACGCCGACTCCCGGTCTGCTCGCCCTGCCGTGGGATAAGCCGTTGTCGAAGTGGAACGTCCCCGAAGTTCCGCTGCGCGACATCGCGGTCGGTCCCAGCCGCCACCTGGTGAAGTTCGTCGACGCCGACGGTGCGCTGTGGGCGGTCAAGGACATGCCGCCGCGCATCGCTGCCAAGGAATACGACGTCCTGCGCAGGCTTGAGGAAATAGACCTACCCGCGGTGCGACCCGCTGGTCTGGTCACCCAGCCCGAGTTCGATACCGCGATCCTGGTGACGCGCTACCTCGAAGGGTCGTGGCAGTACCGGCGATTGTTCATGCGGCTACCCGCGGACCAACCCAAGCACCGGGCGCGGCTGTTGGACGGCATGGCCGGGCTGCTGGTGGAGCTGCATCGCCACGGGGTGTTCTGGGGGGACTGCTCGTTGGCAAACACGCTGTTCTCCCGCGACGGGCAGACCTTGCAGGCGTATTTCGTCGATGCCGAAACATCGGAAGTCCACCCGAAGTTGAGTCGCGGCCAGCGCGAGCACGACCTCGACATCATGGTGGAAAACGTCGCGATGGGAATGCTCGACCTCGCCGAACGACTAGGACGCTCGGCACTGGAAGACGTCCTCATTGCCGAGGTGCAAGAAGCGCGGCGCCGCTATGACACCCTGTGGGAAGCACTGCATGCTGAGCCGGTGTTCGGCTTCGCGGACCGGTATCGCGTCGAGGGTACGGTGCGCAAGCTCAATAACCTCGGATTTGCCGTCGACGAGGTCTCGCTGCAGCCCGTCGGCGAGAATCCTAATCAGCTGAGACTTCATGTGGCCGTGGGTGATCGGCGTTACCACGCGCACCGGCTACAGAACCTCACCGGTTTAGACGTCGGCGAGGGTCAGGCTCAGATCCTGATCGGCGATCTACTGGCCTACCAGGCGCAACTGTGCCGTGAGGAGGGACACGACGTCGACGAGCAGACCGCCGCCCGGCTGTGGGTCATCGAAGTGGTGACGCCTACCGAGCACATCGCCCACACCGCTCTGAACAATCAGGGCACTCCTATTCAGGCATACTGCGATCTATTGGAGGTGCGCTGGTTGCTCAGTGAGCAAGCTGGCCGCGACGTTGGAACCAACGCTGCGCTGGCCGCCTTGGCGCGTGGCGCCGCCCCGACCGACTCTGCGGCCAAGATGGCGATCGCCGAGGTCCCAACCGCGCCATTCGGGGTCCTGGACATCGATGAGGACCTCTGAGTGCCTAGGCAAACGATTTCTGAGACATTGAGAACTAACCCTAGCGAACATAAAGATAGGACCAGCCGTCCTGCTCGTCGAGGTTGTCGAGGTTGTCGAGCCATATGAAAGGAGTGGACTCCGAAAGTCGCCAGAGGATGATCCTTGAGTTCACCCTTACGCGAGGACGGGTAGAGGTGAGCGCGTTAGCCGAGGAGCTCGACGTCGCCCTCGAGACGGTCCGCCGCGACCTCAAGACACTCGCAAACCGGAGACAGCTGAAAAGAGTTCACGGCGGCGCGATCCCACTGGAGATCGTGGCGTTCCACCCGGGTGTCGAGTATCGCAGAGGAGTCGATCTTGCCCACAAACACCGGATCGCTGCTGCTGCGGTGGAGTTGCTTCGCGGCGCTACGACAGTGTTTCTGGACGCGGGCTATACATCTCGACTGATAGCCGAGCGGCTCGTCAATAAGGAACTCACCGTCATCACACCGTCACTGCTGGCCGCTGAGGCATTCGTGGTCAGCTCAACCGCGACGGTCTTGCTGCTGGGTGGCCGGATTCGCGGTTCCGCGTTGTCGACTGCGGACCATTGGACGTTAGAAATGCTACGCAGCTTCAACATAGATCTGGCTTACCTTGAGGCGAAGAGTATTTCGATCGAACATGGCATCACAACCTGCGATCCTGCAGATGCGGCAGTCAAGCAGTCTGCCGTACGAGCCACCCGCCGTCGCATCCTTATAGCCGCTGACTCGATGTTAGAGTCAGAGTCCCTCACGCGGTTTGCCGAGGTGTCTGAATTCGAGGCGATGGTGACCGGGCCAGAGTTGAGCAACACCGATGCCAACCTTTACGAGACAGCGGGTACGGTCGTCATCCGCGCCTGAGGTCGGTCATCGAAAGATCGCAGCAGCGTGCCACAGATCGCAAAGGCTCATTATCAACCGGAGCCCACACCATACAACCTACGGTCTCACTGAAACGCGCGTCTTCACCCGTTCGTCAACAAGCGCGAGTTTCTAACATCGGAACACCGGAAAATATGCACCGCCAACCCAAAGGTTCCGCCATCAGCACCGCCGAATCATGCTGGGCATCAAGAGCCGTGGCGGCGCGGCCCTGAGGCGTCGACACTTCCCGTGGCCAGCCTGAACGCTCGGTGATGCCGTCGGGTTCGGGCCCCGGCCGATCGGTCGAGTGACCCCGATGGGCCGTGTTGGGACCCCAACCGCCACGGCGACATCGACGAGTGCGCCGACCGAGGAACCAGAAACGCCGGTATCGTACGTGCGATGGAGGCGCCAGCCCGAGTAGCCGACGCCGTCCGCTGTGTAGGCAATGAGTGTGTTCATATTCGGTCAGCTCGTCGTCATTTTCAGATTGATACAACGGTCCACATGGGCTCGATCTCCAACACGCGGACCGCGCGGTCACTCGCGACTACTTGATCAGGTTCGAGCGCCAGGTGCGAATTGGTATCGCCGCTACGCACGACCGCAAAAGACTCTGCGCCGACTGCCACCCTGGCGGTTCACTGTGTGCAGCCCGACGGGTCGCGAAAGGTCCACGCATCAACCGCGTGGCGCGACCTCGATGTCTGCCGCTGACACGGAATGATCGGCCCCACAGCGAATGTCGACATCGATCGGCGACCCGCACTCGGCATGCGTCAACTTCACCCGCCCACCGTCTGCGCGGACCCAGCGGTCCCCCCACCGCATCAGTGCCAGCAGCGCGGGCAGAAAGTCCTCGCCCTTCTCGGTGAGGTGGTACGCCTCTCTGCCGCGTTGCCCGGGTTCGTGGTACGGCCGCCTCTCCAGCAGACCCTCGTCGACGAGCTCCCTCAGCCGGGTTGCGGTGATCTTCTCGCTGAGCTTGGCCCGCCGCGAGAACTCGTCGAACCGGTGCGCGCCGTAAAACGCTTCCCGCAACAGCAACAGGCTGGCTCGTCGCCCGACAACGTCCAGCGCCGCCGCGACGGAGCAGCCGTCCGCCGACCAGGCATCACGGTCGCTGAGCCGGCCGGTGAGTGTCATGGAGGTCATATCGGCCATGGTGCCAGCTGACTTGCCTTCAGTAAAGTCAGAGGCCTAGGGTCTGACTAGACAAAGGCATAGCCAGAAGGTGTGGCATCGAGCTCAGGAGACCGCGTGACCGCTGGGATACCGACCACAACCGCGGTCGTCGCCAACGCGCAACTGCAGGCGGCCATTCCGCGTCCCGACGTGCTCGGCGCGGCGCGGCGCCCCGGGTTGCGGTTGTCGCAGGTACTGCAGACCCTGGCCCAGGGCTACTCCGACCGCCCGGCACTGGGCACCAGGGACCGCGAGACGATCCGCGACGAGGCCGCCGGTCGCAGCGCCACACGGTTGCTCCCCGCGTTCACCACCGTGTCCTATGGCGAGCTCTGGTCCGATGTCCGCGCCGTGGCCGGCGCATGGCACCACGACCACCGTGATCCCATCCGGCCGGGTGATTTCGTGGCGACGATCGGTTTCTCCAGTGCCGACTACCTCACGATCGACTTGGTGTGCGGCTACCTGGGACTGGTCTCGATACCGTTGCAGCACAATGCCACATCGTCTCGGCTGACACCCATACTCGACGAGACCAGGCCGCGGGTACTGGCAGTCGGTGCAGCCTATCTCGACTTGGCCGTCGAGTCGGCACTCGGCGTGAACGAGCTGTCCCGGATGGTCGTGCTGGATTACCGCGCCGATGATGTACTGCACGCCGAACGCCTGCAGCACGCCCGCGACACATTCTCCGCCGCGGGGATGGATGTCATCGTCGAAACCCTGCCTGAGCTCATCGCCCGCGGCAGGCAGGCGCCCCACGCCCCGATCTACACCGACGGATCCGACGACCGGCTGGCGATGATCCTCTACACCTCGGGCAGCACAGGCACACCCAAAGGTGCCATGTGGACCGAGCGGATGGTGGCCACCCTGTGGACGATTCCGACGAAATCGACCGAGTCGGCGGTGATCAACGTCAACTTCATGCCGCTCAACCACCTGGGCGGACGGCTGCCGCTGGCGGCATCGTTCCAGACCGGCGGCACCAGCTACTTCGTCGCCGAAAGCGACCTCTCGACACTGTTCGAGGACTGGGCGCTGGTACGACCCACCGACCTCGGCCTCGTCCCCCGCGTCGTGGACATGCTGTACCAGCGCTACCAGCAGATCAGGGACCGACTGGTAGCCCATGGCGCCAACCCTGATGTCGCCGAGCAGAAGGCCAAGACCGAGGTACGCGAAAAGCTCCTCGGCGGACGGGTTCTCGGCGGCTTCGTCAGCACCGCCCCACTGGCAGCCGACATGCGTTACTTCCTGGAATCGACCCTGCAAGTGAGCCTGGTGGACACCTACGGGCTGACCGAGATCGGTGCGGTCACCACGGACGGGAACATCGTGCGACCGCTGGTCATCGACTACAAGCTGGTCGATGTGCCGGAGCTGGGCTATTTCAGCACCGACAAGCCCCACCCCCGGGGCGAGCTACTGGTCAAGAGTGCAGCCGCCATGTCCGGTTACTACAGGCGCCCGGAGCTCACCGCCGAGGTCTTCGACGCCGACGGCTATTACCGCACAGGCGATGTCGTCGCCGAACTCGCACCAGACCGGCTGGCCTATGTCGATCGCCGCAACAATGTCATCAAACTGTCCCAGGGTGAGTTCGTCGCCGTAGCCAATCTGGAAGCCATCTTCGCCGGCGCCCCACTGATCCGGCAGATCTTCGTCTACGGCAACAGCGAGCGCCCCGCCCTGCTTGCCGTCGTCGTCCCCACCGACGATGCGTTGGCCACCTACGGCGGGGCCAACGCCGACCTGAAGGCAGCCGTGCGCGCCGGGCTGTCCCGCACTGCCCGCGACTCCGACCTGCAACCCTACGAGCTGCCGGTCGACTTCCTGGTCGACACCGAGCCATTCACCTCAGACAATGGGCTTCTCTCAGGAGTGGGAAAGCTGCTGCGCCCCAAGCTGAAGGAACGTTACGGGGTCGAACTCGAGCGCATATACGAGCAGCTGGATGCCTCTCGGGCCGACGAGGTGCGCGCGCTGCGGGACGCGGCGCGCGACCAACCGACCATCGACGTCGTCGTCCAGGCGGCCGCCGCACTGCTCGGCATACCCGTTGCCGAAGTCACCCCCGATGGTCGCTTCCTGGACCTGGGCGGGGACTCTCTGTCGGCGCTGACGTTCTCGAACCTGCTGCAGGAACTGTTCGCCGTGGAGACTCCGGTGGGAGTACTGACCGGGCCGACGACGACCCTGGGCGACATCGCGGACTACCTCGAACGGGAAGCCGGGGACGGGCCCTCCGGACCGACGGCGGACACTGTGCACGACTCGAGCACCGGCACGATACGTGCCGACGAGCTCACACTGGACAAGTTCCTACCGAAAACCCTTCTCCAGCAAGCCTCGGCGATGCCGCCGCCTGACGATCGGGCGCCCAGCGTCGTTCTGCTGACCGGCGCCAACGGCTATCTGGGTAGATTCCTGGCACTGGAATGGCTGCAGCGGCTGTCCGTGACCGGTGGGACACTGATCTGCCTGCTGCGCGGCGGCGACGACGACTCCGCCCGGGCGCGTCTGGAGGAGGTCTTCGACAGCGGCGACGCCGAACTGCTCGAACACTTCCGGGCGCTGGCCTCCGCTCATCTTGAAGTCATCGCCGGAGACATCAGCAAGCCGCAGTTCGGCCTCGAGCCGCATATCTGGGACGACCTTGCTCAGCGCGTCGACCTCATCGTCCACCCGGCGGCCCTGGTCAACCACGTGCTGCCGTACCGGCAACTGTTCGGCCCCAACGTCATCGGCACCGCCGAGGTCATCCGGCTGGCACTGAGCGCTCGGCTCACGCCGGTCAGCTACCTGTCCACGGTGTCGGTGGCGATGACCGTCGAGCCGGGACGCTTCGAGGAAGACGGTGACATCCGCGAGATCAGCCCGGTGCGACCGGTCGACGACTCCTACGCCAACGGATACGGCAACAGCAAGTGGGCCGGCGAGGTGTTGCTGCGCGAGGCTCATGACCTCTGCGGTCTGCCGGTGTCGGTGTTCCGGTCGGGAATGATCCTGGCCCACCGCCGCTACGCCGGTCAGCTCAACGTCCCCGACATGTTCACCCGCCTGATCTACAGCCTGCTGGTCACCGGCCTGGCACCTCGATCCTTCTACGAGACAAGTTCTTCGGGGCAGCGTGCGCGCTCGCATTACGACGGCCTGCCCGTGGACTTCGTCTCCGAAGCGATCACCGCACTCGGAAGCGCGGCCGGTCCCGGCTTCCGGTCCTACGACGTGATGAATCCGCACGACGACGGTGTATCGCTGGACGTGTTTGTGGACTGGATGATCGAGGCCGGACACGACATCAACCGCGTGGACGACTACCGCGACTGGCTGGATCGATTCGACACCGCACTGCGCGCCCTCCCGGACGCACAACGCCAGCATTCGGTGCTACCGCTGCTGACGGCCTACAGCCGACCGGAGCGGCCGACGCTGGGTGCGCTCGCACCCGCGGAGGCGTTCCGGCACGCCGTACAGCAGCAGAATATCGAGGGCGCCGAGGACATTCCACACCTGTCGCGGCAATTGATCGACAAGTACGTGTCGGATCTGTGTGCCCGCGCCCTACTCCCGCAACGCGGCTGACGTCTTGGCCATGACATGACCACCTCCGCCAACGCCCGACCGGGCGCCGTCCTGGTGATCACATCCTCGGCGGCCTTCCTGGCCACACTCGACCTGTTCATCGTCAACATCGCCTTCCCCGCCATCAGCGCTGACTTCCCGGACGCCGACTTCGGCCAGATGTCCTGGGTGCTCAACAGCTATACCGTCGTCTTCGCCGCGGTACTGGCGCTGGCCGGCCGCCTAGCCGACCGCTACGGACACCGGCGGGTCTTCCTCATCGGACTGGCGATCTTCACCGTCGCCTCCGCGGCCTGCGCGCTCGCGCCCCACCTGTGGACGCTGGTGGCCGCCAGAACGGTGCAAGGGGTCGGGGCCGCCCTGATCACACCGACCTCATTGTCGTTGCTACTGAACGCCTGGCCCCCCGAACGGCGCGCCAAAGCCGTCGGAACCTGGGCATCGGTGGGAGCGGTCGCAGCCGCCCTCGGACCGCCGCTGGGCGGGCTGCTCGTCGCCGCAGGCTGGCAATGGGTGTTCCTGGTCAACGTTCCCATCGGCATCGTCACCATGGTGGCCGCGGCACGCATCCTCCGCGAATCCGATGTCGCGCCGATCGGACGACCCGATCTGCTCGGCGCCGCCTTCCTGGTGATCGGAGTCGGCGCGCTGGCCTACGCGTTGGTCGAGGTTCCCGAGCGGGGCTGGGGCGCAACGGTAGTGATCACCTCACTCGTCGTCTCGGTGGTGGGCATGAGCGCGGTCGTCCTCCGCTCGCGCCGCCATCCGGTGCCCGCGTTGGATCTCGCGGTGCTGCGTGTCCCCCAATTCGCGCTGGCCACCGCCATGATGCTGGCGTTCTCGTGCGGATTCGCCGGCATGCTCCTGGTCAACGTGCTGTACCTGACCTCCACCTGGGGTTGGTCGACTCAAGCGGCCGGTCTCGGCCTCGCGGCCGGCCCGGTTGTTGTTGTCGTCGTCGCCCGACAGGCGAATCGTCTGACAGCACGGCTGGGAATCGGAGCCGTCGCCACGCTGGGCGCCCTGAGCTTCATGGCCGCTGCGCTCTGGTGGCTGTGGCGGCTCGGACCATCGGAGAATTACCTGGGCGGCCTGCTACCTGGTCAGCTGCTGACCGGGCTGGGGGTCGCGCTGATCATGCCCACCCTGTCCTCGGTCGTAGGGTCCGCGCTGCCGGGACCACGCTGGGGTTCGGGTTCGTCGCTGATCAACACTGCCCGACAGGTCGGCTCGGTACTGGGCATCGCGCTGATCGTCACCGTGGTGGGGACGCACATCGCAAGCGCCCCCACGGCGTTCGCCTCCATCCGCTCCGGCTGGACGCTGCTGGCCGCGGCCGGAGCCACCAGTGCCCTCGTCGGAACCGCCTTGATCGCCGTGGAGTCTCTGACACGCAGGCGTTTACGACGGCCGCAACACGAGCGTCCGCTGAAAACACCATGACCACCCACCGCACACCACGTCAGGAATGAACCACATGTCATCATCACAGCCCGTCGCACTCGTCACCGGCGCCAACTCCGGCCTCGGTAAGTTCGCCGCCCTCGGTCTCGTCGAGGCCGGTTTCGACGTCGTCGGCACCAGCCGCAACACCAACGGACTGGAGCGACGCCGCGGCGTGACACTGCGCGACCTCGACGTCACCAACGACGAGTCGGTCGCCGCGCTCATCAAGGGCGTGATCGCCGACTTCGGGCGCATCGACGTTCTGGTCAACAATGCCGGCACGGGACTCGCCGGCGCCACCGAGGAGAACTCGATTGCACAACAGCAGAAGCTCTTCGACATCAACGTCTTCGGCGTCATCCGAATGACCAACGCCGTGCTGCCGCACATGCGCGCCCAGGGAAGCGGACGGATCGTCAACATCTCCTCCATCTTCGGATTCATGCCCGCCCCGTACATGGCCGCCTACAGCGCCACCAAACACGCCGTCGAGGGCTACTCCGAGTCCATCGACCACGAAGTCCGCGGCCTCGGCATCAGGGTGTTGCTCGTCGAGCCGGGCGGCACCAGAACCGGTTTCGATGACAACACCACGGCGCCGGACAGCCCGTTGGATGCGTACGCGCGACAGCGAAACCTCACCAACCAGGTGGTGGCCGAGCAAGTCAACGGTGGCGATGACCCAAGGACTGTCGCCAAAGCCATTGTCGCCGCCGCCACCGATACCAAACCCAAGCTGCGCTACGCTGCAGGCTCGCAAGCACGCCAGCTCGGCGTCATGCGCCGTTTGGCCCCCACTCGGATCTTCGACAAGCAGTTGCGCAAGACCTTTAGACTCCCTGCGTGAAGAGCGATCAGAGGCACCCCTGCATGAGACGGCGAACTCGTTGCGACACGCCCCTTCCTGCTAGGTAACCGGAGAAGTCGCGCCTGCGACGGGGGATTTCGGGTGAACCGCAAGAATCACAGGAGGGCCTCGGCGGTGATGGGGAAATGGCGGATACGCCGCCCCGTGGCATGGAATAACGCGTTGGCGATTGCAGGCGCCACTCCGACGATGACGATTTCGGCGAGGCCCTTCACGCCGATGGAGCTGGACTCCAAGTCATTTCCGCCGCTGAGATACATGGCGCGCAAATCCCTGATATCGGCGTTCACCGGCACCAGGTAGTCGGCGAGGTTCGCGTTGACAATGCGTCCGTCGCGAGGATCGGTGACAGTGTGTTCCAGCAGAGCGCCGCCGATGCCTCCGGTCATTCCCCCAATTGCCTGGCTGTTGGCGAGTTTGGGGTTAACGATGCGCCCCGCGTCGTACACCCCCAGCATTCGGCGCACGCGCACTGTGCCTAGGCGTGCATCAACGGCCACTTCAGCGAACACCGCTCCGTATGAATACATGGAAAACTGAGTTTGTTCACCCGGGGTGAAGGAACCGATCATCTCTAGGTGCGAGCGGTTGTGGCGGGAGAGCAACTGCTGGTATGTCTCCCCTCGCACGTAGTCGCTGCGCAGTTGCAACCGTCCGTCGCGGACCAGCACGTCGGCGGCTCGGGTACCGTACAACGGTGAGCGAGAGTCATTGATGGCTAGGGCGATTGCCTGTTTGCGAACCATGTCGCATCCTGTCTGAACCGCAGAGCCGACGCAGCCCATGGTCATCGAGCCGCCGTGAGGGGGCGTTGGCGGCATGTTCGAATCGCCGAGTTCGAACACGACTCTGCTCATTGGCAGGCCGAGTGCGTCGGCGGCGATTTGGGACATGGAGGTGTAGGTGCCCGGTCCCATGTCGCTAGTGGCGCACTGCACCAGCGCGGAGCCGTCGGCGTTGATTCGCGCATAGGCCTTAGCGGTCACCCGAGCAGGACCGTAGATCGCCGCGGCCATCCCTGTGCCGATGAGCAAATCGCCATCGGTAGTGGAACGTGGCTGGGGGTTGCGACGCGGCCATCCGAATTCTCGAGCGCCGGTGCTGTAGCACTCACGCAACCTTCGAGTGGAGAAAGGTAATCCGGTCGACTGGTCGTTGCCGGGCTCATTTCGCAACCGCAGCTCGATCGGGTCCATTCCCAATTCGTAGGCGAGCTCGTCCATGGCCGACTCGACAACCATGACTGCGGTTGCCATTCCGGGACCGCGCATCCAGATCGGTGTATTGACGTCTAGCGGCACGGTGGAGTAAGACTGCGCGACGTTGGGCACGCTGTAGAGCATTTGTCCCGGCGCCAGCACCTCCTCGGTGAAAGTCTCGTAACTGGATGTCTCACCACGAATCTCGTGCGTCATCGCGGTGAGTCGTCCGTCGCGGTTACTTCCCAGTGCCACCTGGTAGGTGTACGCGGGCCGGTAACCGGTACCGAAATACAGCTGCCGCCGCGACAGCACTAACTTTACGGGGCGGCCCATCTCACGAGCGGCAAGCGCAGCTACGGTGACATGCGGCCAAGCTCGCAGCCCACTACCGAATGCGCCACCTACGAACGGAGAGAGGACGTGCACCTGCTCTTGTTTGATGCCGAACACCGAAGCGAGTTCCTGCTGAGTACCACCCACCACCCACTGCGTTTTGTCCCACAACGTCAGTCGGTCACCCTCCCAGCGTGCGATCGTGGCGTGCGGCTCCATGGGGTTGTGGTGATTACGGGCGGTGCGATAGGTCATTTCTAGGCGCACCGGGGCGGTACCGAGCGCAGAATCGGCGTCACCTCGGGTGTAGACAGTTGGTGCGTCGGCCTCCGCGGCCGCGAGATCAGTTGACGGTGGCTGTGATTCGTAGGAAATCGCAACAAGACGCGCCCCGTGTTGGGCTGCCTCCAGGCTGTCGGCCACGACAACGGCTACCGGCTGCCCGAAGAACAGCACCCGGTCATCCTGGAAGACCTTCAGCCGGGTACCGGGCGGGTTGTTGGATCCCTCGTTGTCCCTGTAGGCCAACCGGGGCGCGTTGGTATGGCTGAACACTTGCAGCACACCGCGATGTGCGAGGGCCTCAGCGGTGTCGACGGCGGTGATGCGACCGCGCCCCACAGTACTGTCCACCATCACTGCGTATGCAACGCCTTCGACGGCCTGGTCTGCGGCGTAGGTAGCTCCGCCCGTCACTTTGAGCCGTCCGTCAACTCGCGAGTGTGGGGTCCCGACGGCGATCTGTGGTTGTGTCATAAGAGGCCCGCAACAGTGGTGAGCTGCCGTTCAACAGTCCGCCTGAGCAGGTCAACCTTGAAACCATTCCCGCTCAGTGGATTTACGCCGTCAGCGGCCAGCGCGGCCGCAGAACTCCACAATTCGGGGCCGACTCTGCGGCCGGCTACCGCACGTTCCACGGCTGGCAGCCGCCACGGCACGGTACCAACACCGCCGACCGCCACACGGGCGCTTCTCACAATGTCACCCGCGATATCCAGTGCAACCGCCGCCGAGCACAAGGCAAATTCATAGGACTGACGGTCTCGAACCTTCAAGTAACCGGAACGGCGAGTGCCTGGGCTCACGGGAACGTCCACCGCGACGATGAGTTGACCGGTTCCCAGGTTGTGCTCCTGTTCGGGAGTCTTGCCCGGCAGACGATAGAATTCCGCCAACGGGATCGTGTGGTCCCCGCCGCTATCTCGCAGTACGACAGCGGCATCGAGGGCAACCAGTGCCACCGCGAGGTCGGAGGGATGAGTGGCGACGCATTGATCGCTCGTCCCCAGGATGGCCGACATACGGTTGTACCCGTCGATCGCTGCGCAGCCCGATCCGGGCTCGCGGCGATTGCAGGTGGCAGATACGTCTCGAAAGTACGGGCAACGGGGCCTCTGCATCAGGTTTCCGCCGATGGAAGCCATATTGCGCAGCTGGGCCGATGCGCTGAGTTCCAGCGCCTGGCTGATCACCGGAAACTGTCGCCTTACTTCCTGGTGCGCCGCCAGGTCCGACATGCGTACCAGCGAACCCACCCGCAGCCTTGTCGAGTCGATCTCGATATCGCGGTAGGGCAGGCGGTTGATGTCGACCACGGACACAGGGCGCTCGACGGTCTCGCGCATCAAGTCCACCAGCGTCGTGCCGCCTGCAATGTAGCGCGCACCCGACCGACCGGCTTCCAACGCTGCTGATTCGTCTGCTGCTCGACTGAACTCAAAAGGAAACACGTTTCACGCTCCACTCGGTGCGGTGCGGGCCACCGCGGCCACGATGTTGGCGTAGGCACCACACCGGCAGATGTTGCCGCTCATCCACTCTCGAATCTCCTCGGGGGAGGACGTGTGTCCCTCCCGAATGCAGCCGATGCCGGACATGATCTGCCCGGGCGTGCAGAAGCCACATTGGAAGGCGTCTTCGTCGATGAAAGCCTGCTGCAGTGGATGCAGTGTGCCGTCGCGGGCCACGCCCTCGATGGTGGACACGTCCGCACCGTCTACCATCACCGCCAATGTGAGGCAGGACACCACGCGCTGGCCGTCGACTAGCACGGTACAGGCGCCGCACGCCCCCTGATCACAACCCTTCTTCGTGCCTGTCAAGCCAACGCGCTCCCGTAACGTGTCGAGCAGCGACGTACGGTTGTCGACAGTGAGCTCGTGCTCCGCGCCGTTGATGTTCAGCCGTACTGTCGACTCGTCCTTTCCGAGGCGAGTCTCTTGGTCATCACTACAACCTTGTAGCAGTGGGAGCGCGATCACCACGCCGCCGGCGGTGACCGTCGCACCGACAAAGGTCCGGCGCCTGATGTGACCAGGCGACCCGGTGTCCTGCGAGACTGCTTGCTGCTCAGACATTGGGTATCCTCACTACTTTTGAGTGTTGGCATTCGAACGCCGCCGATGGCACGTCGGCGAACTGGGGCGCAGCGACAGCCTCGGTACTGTGGGCAAGGATTGCGGTGCGACCCGTTCACGTCATTGCGGGTGAAGGTCGACCGACCCCGAGGTTGGGTAAGGATGGTCCGCCTCGACAACACTCTCGTACTCGGGATCCAGTCGTCATGGGTGCAGGCACCCATGACGCTCGGGAAGATCTCCCGGGCACGGGTGGGCAAGATTCCCAGCCTGGATCGAGACTGTGTACCCGTGACGCGGGGAACAAAGTGGTTCATGCTGGGAATATGACGTTGGGACGACACGCCACGGGGACCGCCTGTGCAGTCGCAGGGGTTGCAGCTGCCATGGCTGCCGCCGCAGTGGTGCTGCACTGGATGAACCGGGCCGTCGACACCCGGGGACTAAACACGGAGCTGTGGACGGCGACGGTCCTTCAAACGCTTACGTGGGCCGCGGCGGGTGCCTTGATCGTGACCAAAAGGCCGAACAACCCGTTCGGCTGGCTCTTCTGCGGCGCGAGCCTGGCTGCGGCCGTCACCACCCTAGGCAATGAGTACGCGGTCCACGCCCTCTTAGTCCAGAATTCCAGGGTGCCCGGCGGGGAGTGGGTTCTGTGGCTGGCTAACTGGTCCTGGGTGCTCTACCTCGGCATCATCCCGGCAGTGCTTTTGCTCTTCCCCGATGGCAAGCTACTGTCCCGACGCTGGGCCCCGGCGCTCGCTCTGGCCGTGGTCGCCACATCGGCGCTGTTGGTCACCCAGATACTGCGCCCGGGCACCATGGTGGAGTCAGGCAGCCTGGCCACCGTCAACAACCTCGTCGGAATTCAACGCTCACAGGCAGCACTGGATAGCGTCGGACTCGCGGCTAGGACACTGCTGGATGTGGCCATTGCGGTCGGTGTACTCAGCCTGCTGCTACGTTTCCGCCGGGCGCGCGGAGACGAACGCCTCCAGCTCAAGTGGCTCGCATCGGTGGCGGTGTTTCTGCCCGTCACCTTGCTGCTCACCTACGTGGCGCCGGGTGTCCCAAGCACATTGGCATTCAAGCTTCACGTAGCGCTGCTCATCGGCACCATCACCGTGGCCGTCCTTAAGTACCGGTTGTACGACATCGACGTCATCCTCAACCGCTCCCTGGTCTACGCGACGTTGACCGTGCTCGTCCTCGGTATCTACGTCGCAGTGGTCGCCGCGGCGGGAGCGGTACTGCAGGCCCAAGCGGGCCTCGTGCCTTCACTCATCGCGACTGGTGTGGTCGCGGCAGCATTCAGCCCGTTGCGGGATCGCCTGCAATCAGGAGTCAACAGGCTGCTCTACGGCGGGCGTGACGAACCCTACGAGGTACTTTCCCGCCTCGGGCAGCGGCTGGAATCCACGCTCGCTGTCGACGAAGTGCTGCCCGGGCTCGTCGAAACCGTCGCCCAAACGTTCAAGCTCCCCTACGCCGCAGTCGCTGTACCCGGCCCAGGCTCCCCCGGCGATGACGCCGAATTCGGCGCCATGAAGACCGTCGCGTCCTATGGACAAGAGGCACCGGTCGTGCTGCGCCTTCCGTTGCAATACCAGGGCGCCCCGGTCGGCGTGCTTGAGCTCGCTGCCCGCAGCGGCGACGAGGGATTCACGCCGGCCGATCGGCGGCTGCTCACCGACATCGCCCGGCAAGCCGGAGTCGCCACACACGCCGTTGCTCTCACCGCAGCCCTGCAGGCTTCCCGTGAGCGTCTGGTCGCGGCTCGCGAAGAGGAACGGCGCCGGCTCCGCCGCGATCTGCACGACGGTCTCGGGCCGACGTTGACCGCGGTCGCCCTACAAATCGATGCCACTCGAAACATGCTGCGAAGCGACCCGGCTGCAGCGGACGAATTACTGAAAGAACTGCGTGCAGAGGTGAAGTCGTCCATCGATGGCATCCGGCGCTTGGTGTATGACTTGCGGCCCCCCGCCCTGGACGAGCTCGGATTGGTGCGCGCCCTGCGCGAGCAAGCCGCGGGCTTCGTGCGCGCCGGTAACGGCCGCCTCGACGGACTGCACGTCACCGTCGAGGCTCCCGGCGGCCTGCCTTCACTGCCGGCCGCCGTCGAAGTCGCCGCTTACCGTATCGGCGCCGAAGCAGTCACCAACGTGGCCCGGCACGCCAAGGCCAGTCATTGCGAACTCCGCCTCACCGTCAATGGAGCGCTGGAGGTGCAGGTGACCGACGACGGCATCGGAGCGGGCGCCAGCTGGCGGCCGGGAGTGGGGCTCGCCTCGATGCGGGAACGGGCCGCCGAACTAGGCGGCACGCTGTCCGTCGAACCCAGCGCCAGCAACGGAACCCGCGTACTCGCCAAACTTCCATTGCGAACCCGATGAGCGCCGACGACGCTTCCCCGCCGCCACTTCGGGTAGTCATCGCCGACGATCACCCCCTGGTCCGCAGCGGTCTGCGCACCGTACTTTCCTCGGCGGCTGGCATCGAAGTCGTCGCCGAAGCCAGCACCGGTGCCGAGGCAATCACTGCGGCATTGTCACTGACACCCGACGTCATCGTCATGGACCTGCAGATGCCCGACACCGACGGCATCGAAGCCACCCGTCAGATCGTGGCGGCCAACCCCAATGTTGCCGTCCTGGTGCTCACGATGTTCGAGGACGACACCTCGGTGTTCTCGGCCATGCGGGCGGGCGCGCTGGGCTACCTGCTCAAGGGCGCCGAGCAGGAAGAGATCATCCGAGCAATTCAAGCAGCCGCCCACGGCGAAGCCATCTTCGGGCCCGCCATTGCGCACCGCCTCATCGACTTCTTTACGAACCCCCACGTGCCCGCCGCAGCGGCCTTTCCCGACCTCACCGAACGCGAGCGCGAGGTACTCGAACTCATCGCCGCAGGTAAGCCGAACGGGGCGATCAGCAGAGCACTGTTCATCTCCCCCAAGACCGTCGCCAACCACGTCTCGAACATCTTCGCCAAGCTTCACGTGGCCGACCGATCCGAAGCCATCGTGCGGGCTCGCGAGGCAGGGCTCGGCGAACGTAGTTAAGCGAGTGCGCGTCTCACCTCTACCCCACGGCCATTGCGCGCTGCCTCCTCACCGCAGTCATCCATATCCACGCTCAGAGGAATCCTGACGTTCGCAGCTCGATCTGCACGTGAAATAAAGTCCCACAACACTTCCTGTTGTCATGGAGATCAGCCTCCGCGCCACCGGCCAACCAGCATGGGAGAGATTCCCGGTCCATTTGGGAACCTGCACCCATGACGCCGGGAACCGAAACTCGCATGCTAGTGAGCACGGGCTTGTAACGAGCGCCCGCAAGGTCAGCGCCAGTCAACAGCTTCACCCTTTCCTGAACACCCTCAGGTCGAAGACTTCGGATCACGCCAAAAGGAGATCAACACCATGACCATGACCACCACGACGCCCGGACAGAGACGCAGCCGCCTGAAGAAGATGGCTGGCGGCGCCGCCGTTCTCGGCATACTGGCCACTGCAGGCTGTGCTCCCGCGGAACGAAGCAACGCGACTCCTTCTCCCTCATCGACTCAACCGACGACCAGTCTGGCGCCCGGGGACACGTCCCGGGGCGCGGACAACTTCTTCACCAGCGACCAGGTAACCGTGCAGAAGGTGACGTTCAAGAACCAGTACCAGATGAACGTGACCGGAAACTTGTTCGTTCCCAATAATCTGGACCGCAATATGAAGAGCGCGGCAATGGTCGTCGGCCACCCCATGGGCGCAGTCAAGGAGCAGAGCGCAAACCTCTACGCCTCCAAGCTAGCCGAACGGGGTTTCGTCACAATGTCGTTGGATCTGTCGTTCTGGGGTGAGAGCGAAGGACAGCCGCGTAACATGGTGGCGCCCGAGGTCTATGCCGAAGACTTCAGCGCTGCGGTCGATTACCTGAGGACCCAGAAATTCGTCGATACTGAACGCATTGGTGCACTCGGCATCTGCGGCAGCGGGAGCTTCGTCATCAGCGCTGCCAAGATCGACCCCCGAATCAAAGCCGTAGCCACGGTGAGCATGTACGACATGGGTGCTGCGTTCCGCAACGGCCTGCGCCACTCGGTCACCCCCGAACAACGGCAACAGTTGATCGCCCAAGCCGCCCAGCAGCGTGACGTCGAGTTCGCGGGCGGAGAACCGGAATACATCGGCGGCACTCCTTTCGAGCTCACCGACCAATCGACCACGATCGACCGCGAGTTCTACGACTTCTACCGCACCGCCCGCGGCAACAGCCCCGCCACAAGCACCCAGCCCCTGTTGAGCAGCGTGGGCAAGTTCATGAACTTCTATCCCTTCGCCGACATCGAGACAATCTCTCCGCGACCGATGCTGTTCATCACCGGTGACCAGGCGCACTCCCGTGAATTCAGCGAAGCCGCCTACCAACTCGCCGCCGAACCTAAGCGACTGGTCATCATCCCTGGAGCCGGCCACGTCGATCTCTACGACCGGGTTGATCTCATCCCCTTCGACACACTCACCACGTTCTTCCAGGACAATCTTGGCGCCCACCAATGAGTCCGGCTAGACGTCTCGACTGTGCCGCAGCCTGACCTGACGGGAGGCGGCCCTCAGTCGCCTCGCGCGACTGAGGGCCGGCCGACCTTGGCCTGACGACGTAGACCGCAGCGTGCCGACATCCAGGACTCCGCGCTCCAAGTGCCGCCCAACCATGGGTGGTCAGGCGCGCTCCAGCGTCACTTCGAAGCCGTCAGGTTGCTGCCGAATGAGATCGGCACCTTCGCTTGAGAATTGGCCTATCCGGACGATGCCGTTCCAATAGCCCACGTCACCGTAGTACAAGACCAGGTCCCCAGACGGCGCGTAGTAGCCGATGTCTGTGGGCGAGGGGTCGTCACCTTCGGGGACGCCGTCCATGGTCAACGGTAGCGGTAGCTTCGCGATCTTCTCCACCTGATTCAAATCCCGAAACGACAGCGTCAGTGGCAGCTGCCCGGCCAACTCTCGAGCAGTGGCGTTGTCGAAAAGCCGTGCGGAAACCGGTTGTCCATTGATGACGATTCGGATGCTCGGCATGGTGTTCTCCTGGGTAACTGGGTGATTGGCCTCGACGGATTGCGGGGCAACAGGCGACGAGTGCGCCGTAACCGAGGAGGATTCGACTGCTAGAGACGTACTCGCACATCCAGCCGCGGCAAGATGTAGTGCGAAAAGGGCCGTCGGAAAAAAGCCGAACATGCTTCCGGGACGCGTTGTGGATGCCATGTCGAACCCGGCCTTTCGTCGAGTGTTAAGCGATCATGCCGGCACATGCCGCGCGTACCTGGTGTCCGTCGACCCACACATACTTGCATCGCCCGGAATCGGTAGGACACAGAGCGCCGGCCTGCCTATGCCCAATGAACCCGGTGCGTTATGTCCTCATCACCCAACAGCCTTTCACACCGTTAGGCCAGGCACTGCCGGTACACCCCCGAACGTCGTCCACACCGACCCGTTTGCCTTGGGGCTAGCGAACATCCGGAGCCGACGAGCGAACCGCAATCATCACAGCTTCCGGCGGACTTGTCGACACACGGGCCGATCCGGGGCCAAGACGATTCACGTGATATCAAGGGCCCCAAGACATCTGCAGTACTCGCGGGCGAATGGGCAGCAATCCGCCCAGCACGACTTGCGGGTCGCCCCTTAGGCGTCGACGCGATGTCGACGTGACGGATCTGAATGGGCCGCACACCCCGGCGAGGATGAACGAACGGCCGGGCAAGGCCGGTTTTGCCGCCCTCCAGCACGTTGACGGTGCCCACAGCTACTGGCAGAGGGTGAAGGTGTTGCCGGAAGCGAAACCGGACGCTATTCACATGCGTTCAGCCGAAGTACTGATCATCCGTGACGTGTTCCATCCAGTCGACGGGGCTTCCGGCGACGTAAGCCTGAATGGCGATGTGACTCATCGTGATATCCTCCGCAGCACCGTGCCAGTGTTTCACGCCGGGCCTCGTCCAGATCACGTCTCCAGGGTTGATCTGCTGCTTGGGACCACCCCACTCCTGCACCCAGCCGGTACCTGAGGTCACCACCAGAGTCTGCCCGGCCGGGTGTGTGTGCCACGCAGTGCGGGCGCAGGGAGCGAACGTCACCTCGGCCGCACCGAAGGTGCGAACACCATCGGGGTTAAACATCGCCTTGATGTTGACGTGACCGGTAAATGTTTCGACAGAGCCCGCTACGGCAGGACGCGAATCATCGGGGGAAATCACGACGCCAGGGTCGGCGGCCGCAGGGCCGGTCTTGTATAGGCCCGTCCTCATCAGAGCTGCGGCTACTGCTGCCAGCGACATCACTTGCTTCATGTCCAAAAGACTCCTATTCGCGGTGTAGGCGTCGAGCCTGACTCACGGCGCTGCCTCCGCGCCAGTGTGTGAGAGTGTTTGAGTACTGGTAGTACGCCTCTTTGCGTCCAGGCTTCTTGGAGGCATTGGATCCTGTGTGGCCTTCTCCAGAGCTGAGCTAGATCGCAGCAGTGTCATACGGGTCTGCTACGCAAGTAGGTGACACCTTGACCTGCCGGTTGGGTCCAGATTCGGTGACCGGGTGACGACCTGTACGAAGGCTCACTGTCAATCCACGCCCCGGTCAGTTGCGCGACGCTGAGATGAAGGCCGACCAGCCGACAGTAGGCGAGGCGCTGGAGTCGGAGCGCTCGACGGTCCTCAAGATCGTGAGGGCTACTTGCGCGGCAATCCGGCCGTAGGGACGAAAGTACTAGACAGCTTTGCTTGGTGGCAGCGAGACGCGAGAACCCGTATCTCACTTACGCACCAGCTGTTTCAGGTACGGTGACCACCCGCGTACGCACAGGCAACACCTTCATCGGCCACCAGAACCATCTGCCGAGCAATGCGGCGATTGAGGGTGTCAGGAGTGAGCGGACGATGAATGTGTCGAAGAGCAGCCCCAGGCCGATAGTAGTGCCGATCTGGCCAATCGACGTAAGGTCGCTAGTGACCATCGCCATCATGGTGAAGGCGAACACCAGCCCTGCTGAGGTGACTACGCCGCCAGTGGCACCCATGGCGCGGATCAAGCCGGTGTTGAGTCCGGCGCTGATTTCTTCTTTGAATCGCGACACGACGAGTAGGTTGTAGTCCGATCCCACGGCAAGCAGGACGATGACGGCCACGGCTATGACGAGCCATTGCAGCTCGATCCCAAATATGTACTGCCACACCAGTACTGACATACCGAAGGATGCAGCGAGGGATAGAACGACGGTGCCGACGATCACGATCGATGCGACAAGTACGCGTGTGATGATCAGCATCACGATGAAAACGAGAATGATGGCGGCGCTGGCAGCTATAAGTAGATCGTAGTGCGCTCCCTGCTGGATGTCGCGGTAGGTGGCGGCGGTGCCGCCCAGCGAGAACGTTGCCCCAGCTAGCGGTGTTCCCTTCACCGCTTCTTTGGCCGCTTGCAGTTCCGGATCGACGTGGGAAATGCCTTCGGTGGTGGCGGGGTCCACGTCATGGGTGATGACGAAGCGTGCGGCATGGCCGTCCGGTGAGACCATCAATGCCAGTCCCCGCTTGAAGTCAGGGCTGGTGAACACCTCCGGGGGCAGGTAGAACATATCGTCGTTCTTCGAGTCGTCGAATGCTTGGCCCATCACCGAAGCGGTGTCGGTCGAGCGTTCCAGTTGGGTGAGCAGCCCCGCAAAGGTGCTGTGCAAAGTGAGGATGAGGTCTCGGATATTGGTCGTGATGGCGATCAGCGGCGGGATCTGGGCGGCGATCTGCGGTGCCACGGCGTCGATCCTGCCGAAGTTTTCAGCGAGACTCTTCGTGTTGTCGGCCAGGTGATCCATTTGGTCCAGCCCGTCGAATACCGACCGCATCGCCCAGCACACGGGTATGTCGGCGCAGTGGGGCTCCCAGTAGAAGTAGTTGCGAAGTGGCCGGAAGAAATCGTCGAAGTCGGCGATGTGATCCCGCAGATTTGCCGTCGTTTCTTGCATATCTTGCGTCGAGCCGAGCGACGCATGGGTGGCGTCCGAGAGTTGGACGGTCAGACCGTGCATGCGCTGCAGGATCGCAATCATCTCGGTGAGACGATCGCTCATCGTGAGCACATCATCGAGGCGCGAGCCGATGAACTGCAACATCTCTCGGCTCGCGACGCCTTGCGTGCTCATTTGAAAAGGGACGGATCCGTGTTCAATCGGCGATCCCAGCGGGCGGGTGATGCTTTGCACGCGGGCGATACCTGGTACTCGAAAGATGCTCTTGGCGACTTTTTCTAGCACGAGCATGTCGCGCGGGTTGCGCAAGTCGTGATCGGCATCGAGCATCAGAATGTCCGGCTTCATCCGGGCAGAGGTGAAGTGCTGCTCGGCCGCGGTTTGGGCTGCCACCGAACTGATGTCGGAAGGCAGGTAATCACGGTCGTTGTAGCTGGTGCGGTATCCGATCAACGCGACGATGCCGACCAGAGAGATCGCCGTGGCCACGACGAAGACTGGTCCGGGCCACCGAACAATGATGGTCCCCATGCGCCGCCATCTGCGTGTTTGGAGGCGTCGTTTGGGATCGAGTAAGCGAAATCTGATGCTGAGCGCCAATACCGCGGGCGCGAACGTCAATGCCATGACAAGCACGACCAGCAGTCCCAGCGCACTCGGGATGGCCAAGCTGTTGAAATAGTTGAGTCGGGTGAAGTGCAGGCACAGCAATGCGCCGACGATGGTCAGCCCTGAGCCCAGAATCACGTGCCACACACCCTCGAAGGCCGTGTAGTACGCAGCGTCGCGATCCTCGCCACCGTTGCGTGCCTCGTGGTAGCGCCCGAGCAGGAAGATGAAGTAGTCGGTCCCTGCTGCGATGGCCAGTGAGGTCAAGACGCTGACCGCGAACACCGAGAGCCCGTACACGTGAAAGTGACCTAAGACAGCGACCAAACCTCGCCCGGTGCTCATCTCCACGAGCACCACCAGCAGGCCGATGACGGTGGCGGCGATCGATCGGTACACGATAAGCAACATCACGGCGATGACCACGACGGTGACAACGGTGATCTGCTTCATCGATCGGTCCGCGGCTTCGTCCGCGTCGGTCACGAGCGCTGCCTGCCCCGTGACGTGAACCCGCACTCCGGGCGGTGGACTGGACTTGGCAACGATGTCTCGGACCGCCTGGACTGATCGTTCCCCCTGGGTAGAGCCTTGATCTCCTACCAGATTGAGCTGCACGTAGGCGGCTTTGCCGTCCTCACTCTGAGAGCCGGCTGCGCTGACCCGCTCTCCCCAGAAGTTCAGGACGTGTTCGACGTGGGCGTGGTCGTCGTCGAGGATCTTGACCAGTCCGTCGTAGAAGCGGCGTGCGTCGTCGCCGAGCGGGTTGTCGCTCTCGAGGACGACCATAAGGACGCTGTCAGAGCTGTACTCACCGAAACGTTCACCGATGCGCTTCATGGCGATGACTGACGGCGCGTCCTGCGGCGACAGCGATACCGCGTTCTGTTTACCCACTTCCTCAAGCTGGGGTACGAGCAGACTGACTGCTGCTGCCGCGCCCAGCCATAGCACGATGATCGGGACCGAGAGGGCCTTGATAAGTCGCGGTATCAGCGGCCGAGGGTTCCGGGCGGCGTCGTGCTCGCGGCTCATGCGGCCTTCACCAGGCAGTAGGCCATGACGTCAGTGCCGTGCGCAGTAACTTCGTCGCGAACCGCGCCGTTGACCGTGATCCGGCAGCCCAGTGAATCGCTGTCGCCTTGAACGACGAGAGTGGCGTAGGCACTCGGGGCGGTGGTGGTGAAGGTATGTGACCAGGGAAGTTCATCAAACTGCGCCTCTTGGGACACGTTGTACTCGTCGATATAGCTGACCCTGCCGGTCGCACTGGCCGGACCGAAAACTTGGTAGGACAAGGTCTTGGGGAGGGTCGCGACGATGTTGTCGGTCTTGTTCGCTGAGCCGGACTGTCGGTCGGATCCGAAGACACCGTGGAACTGCCAGATCATCGATCCTCCCACCAGGATCACGATGATAATGACCATCGGGATCCAGGCCTTCGCCACCGCTTTCGCGCCCAGCTGCATTGGTTTCGGCAAAGCCGTTGCCCACCTTTCATTCTTGGTCCCGCCAGTCTCGGCGGATAAGTGACTGCTACTGCTGCGCAGCGGCTTTCAGTGCCCCACTAGTGCCAGTCCCAGACGGACATGTCGTTGGGCGGGTAGTTCTGGCAGATGTCGGTGGTGTGGGCGGCGACGCCTTTGTTGTTGAAGAACAGTTTGGCCCAGTTGGGCCAGCGCCAGGACATTAGTCGATCATGTAGCGCTCGTAGTAGACGGGTTCGACGTCGCGGGCGGCGGCCATGATCTGTTCGGCGGTGCAGGGGGTGCGCAGGATGCGGTTGGGGATGGGGTAGTCGTCGGTGGCATCTGCTGATGCGATGCCGGAGGTGGCGATGCCTGTGGCGAGGGCGCCGACGAGGGCTGCGGTGGCGGCGGCCAGGCGAAGTGTGGTGTGCATGGTGGTGTTCCTTCCTAGTGCTGGGCGGCCGCGACCTGGTCGAGGATGACGCGTTGGTCGGGGCAGTAGNAGTTCAGTGCCGAGCCCAGGAACTGCCAGTTCTGCTCGGTGGTGTTGTGGCGGTCGAGGTTGGCGCCGATGAACTTGGCTGAGTCGAAGGCGTTGTGGTCGACGTTGTTGTAGAGGCGTTTGCAGACCAGTTTGCCGATCCAGGCGTTGTAGTCCTTCTGCCCGTAGATGCCGTAGGTGTGCAACTCGTGGGCGAAGTTGGTGTCGGGATCGCGGTCATACGCCGGGTCCGCGTAACCAGGCGCTGCGAAACCCAGCCACGTAGTGGCCATAACGAATGTTGCTGCCGCCAAACGCATTAAAGCCGTCGTCACCGTAGCGCCTCGAAAGCCTGGCGTCGGCACCGAGCGATGGAATCAATGACCGCGTAACCAGCCGGACCGTTTTGGTGATCCGGCGGTGGATTGCCGCACAGAAGCGGTCCATGCAGGTTCGCCCGCCCAACACCACGAGGATCATTTACTTCCTTTGGTGTTACCACGGAACGCTCACCTCCGATTCGTACGCAGCGCACCGCCGGGGTGAAGGACCTCGGCGGCGCAGTGCGGCTTCAGCATGCGGTCGCAACATTGGCTTTTCCCAGTTCTTTTCGGCATCAGAGTCATCCGGGGCCGGCGTGAAGTCGCTCACCGCTGTCGGCGCCTCATCCGCTTTCATCCATGTCGAACTTCCACTGCAGTCCTTCATGCGGGTCGAGGGAGGCGGCGAGCTTGTCGTGGATCCCGTCCAGCACTCACCGGACAAGGCTGATCGATTGCCTGACACCCCCCTGAGTAACTACAACATTAGGCAGACTCAATCACACCTTTCTGAATAACGCAAACGTTAGTTACACTGGGCGGATGGTGATGACGTTTGAGGACCAGCTCGCCGATCGCGATCGGTGGCGTGCTGAGCATTGTTCGGTGGCTATGGTGCTCGCGTTGCTCAGCACCAAGACCACCTTCCTCGTGCTGCGGGAGTGCTTCTACGGCACCAGCCGCTTCGAGGACTTCGTCGAGCGAATTGGCACGTCAGCACCGGCTATCTCTCGCGCCCTCAAACAGTTGGAGTCTGCGCACTGCCTGACCAGGGCCCCCTATCGAGAGCCTGGCGCTCGGCCTCGCGATGAGTACCGGCTCACCTCCACAGGTGAAGACCTTCTGCCCGTCGTGCTCGCAATCGCACAATGGGGTGACGCTCATCTTCAAAATGGCTCTGCCCCATTGATGTTCGTGGAAGCATGCAGCGGTCTACCAGTCCGCGTCTGTGTGACCGCGGACGCTGACGTGGCAGAGACGCAGTCCAGCGACATCGAGATACGAGGGCGCTTCACGCTAGACTAAGCAGCCGATATACCGGCAGTGTCCGACGTCCGACGCGGGCACAGCGGAACGCGCCACCGACACATCGGCGGGGACCCCAGTTTGGTTGGCTCCTTGATCGGTGAGGACTGTCCTTGCTGGAGGGATCAGTCTGGTGCCGAAACCGTTTCCCGCCGAGTTCCGAGCCGATGTCCTCGCTGTGGCCCGCAAGGGTGAAGCGCGGTTGCGCCAGATCGCGAAGGACTTCGGCATCTCGGAGGCGTGCCTGCATCGCCGGCTCAAGATCGCCGACCGTGAGGACGGCGCCGGGCGGCCCGCGTCTTCGGCAGCCGCTGACGATGTAGCGGCGGAGCTGCGAGAAGCGCACAAGCGGATCAACTACTCGAGCGGGAAGCTGAGGTGATGCGACGGGCGGTGGGCTACCTGCCTCGGGACGCCAACCCAAAATGATGCACCCGCTGGTCCTTGACCTTGCCCCGACGAGATGCCCGGCACGATGACCTGTCGGGTTCTGAGATTCTCCACCCAGGCGTTCTGCAAATGACGCAAAGCAATCCTGTCTCAGCGTGATTAGGGCGATGTACCTGATCAATGCCGCCCGCTACATCCATGTCGATGACCCCACCTTCGGCTACCGATTCATCGCCGAAGAACGCCCGGGCGCGAAATCACCGACGGCGAGAACCACGTCGAACGGTAGTGCTCCCAGGAGCGCATCTGGTCGATCTTCGCCAAGAAACGGGGACTGAACCGACCCTCCGGGCCGCCGGTCCATGACGACCTCGTGCAGTCAGTTCAGCGCCCAGGCGGCCAACCAGCTCTGGCTGGCCGAGATCACCGAGCACCGCACCGCTTGGATGCCAGCAGTCGTCGCAACGGTTGGGATCAAGGGGCGTCTAGTGAAGCAGATAGGCGTTCGGCTGATGTGTCCCAATTGAGTGTCTTGCGGGGTCTGCTATTGAGCTCGTCGACGACGGCTGCTAGTTCATGAGCGCCGTGTTAGGTCGGACCCGCACGGGAAGCACTGGCGCAGTGGGCCATTAGCGTCTTCGCGGCTGCCGCGCTGCCAGGGCGCTCCGGGTCTGCGAAGTAGACCGCCATGTCGGTGGCCACACTGAACGCGCTGTGTTCGGCCATCTTTGCGCCTTGGTACCAGGTCAGAGTTTCTCGCAACGATTCGGGTAGGCGCCCCGCTGTGGCGATCAGACTGTCGCCGTTGTCGTCAACGCGCCGTCGGCAGGCTCACTCCGACAGGAGTTCGAACTGCTCTACACACCAGTCGCAATCGCAGCCTGAAGCTCACACCCGGCGATCCACCAACCCAAGAGCGCCGGCCATGCTCGCCGATTCCCCTGGCTCAGTGATCGAGTCACCGGACCCACCGTGGGTAGGCGCAGACAGCAGGGGTGTTCCGCCAGTACATGTATCAAGAGGCACTCCCACCTGTCGTTCGCAGGGGGTCGAATGGTTTCGACAGCCACCGCGGTGCGGCGAATCCACCGTGACGGCTCCAACACGGTCCGCCACACGCCCGCCGCTCTACCACTACCCGAGGTCCCATGAGTAACTCCAGCGCGCCGACGACGACTACACCCGGTCGAGTCGATACCGACAGCCTGCCGACCGCCGCACTCCTGGTCATGGCGCTGATGGGATTCGTTCTCATTGCTTCCGAAACCATGCCGGCCGGGTTGCTTCCGCAGATCGCCACAGGCTTGAACACATCGGAAGGCACCGCAGGGCAACTCGTCAGCGCGTACGCGTTAGGCACGGTGATCGCTGCCATTCCGGCCACCGCCGCCACGCGCGAGTCCAAACGCAAACCCCTTGCCGTGTTCGGCGTGCTTGGCATTCTGGTCGCCAATGTGATCACTGCGGTGTCTCCGGAGATGCTGCTGTCCCTCGGAGTGCGACTGTTCGCCGGCGCGTGCTCGGGCCTTTTGTGGGGCATCCTCGCTGGCTACGCCCGCCGCATCAGCCCGCCAGAGCACGCTGGGCGCGCGCTGGCCATCGCCTCGATCGGCGTGCCGGCAGGCTTGGCCTTCGGTACGCCCCTGGGATCGTGGATCGGGTCGATGTTGGGTTGGCGGTACTCCTTCGTGGCGCTATCGGTCGTCGCGCTGGTCACGCTGCTCCTGACTGTGGCCTTCGTACCAGACGCGCCTGGTCAACGGGCCTTGTCACGCATGCCCGTGATCAAGGTGTTTGCCCTGCCTGGTGTAGCGCTCATCCTTGTGGTGATCTTCGCGTGGATGTTGGCGCACAACATCTTTTACACCTACATCGCTACGTATCTGAGATTCGCCGACGTCGGACTGTCGACCCAGGTGGCCCTAGTAATCTTCGGACTTGCCGCGATTGTCGGGGTTTGGGCAACCGGTTTGCTGATCGACCGAGCTCTGAGGATTCTGATCCTGACCAGCATCGCATCATTCGTCGCAGCTGGGGTCATCTTCGTGTTGGCACACCAATCGTTGGTCGCCGTCGTGGCTGGCATCGTGCTCTGGGGTGTGGCCTTCGGCGGCGCGGCCACGCAGCTTCAGACAGCAATGGCACACTCGAGTGGCGAGAACGCCGACGTCGCAAACTCCCTTCTTGGAGTGGCATTCAACGTTGCCATCTTTGGCGGGGGTGTTGCCGGCGCATTCCTGATCAATTTCGACCGTGGTCTCGGATTGCCGTCCGTGATGATCGCCCTCGCCCTCGTCGCCTTCAGCGTCGCGTTCGCTGCTCGCCGTTCGGCCTTTCCGTCCCGCCGTACACTGGGCCAGATCACCTCCAAAGCGACTTGATCACGAAGCAAATGGGGAACCCGACCCTATAGCTCCCGGCACGTTGAGGCGGCGGAGCGCACGACAGAAGTACGTGCAGGGATGTTCGGCCGCAATGCCTTCACCAAGATCAACTAGCCACCTCAGCTCGTTCATGGCTAAACCCAAACGCACGCTAGCGCGTCATGAACAGAAATGTGGCCGTTGTATGTGGCTCCGCATACGGGCTACCGCCAACTCCCGTCACATCGATCGCGGCGGTGGCGGATTGGTCGTACCCGCCAACGCAGGTTCGGATTGACGCCAGCCATGGCAGCGAATACTGCTTCGGAGGTACCTGGCCGAGGCGAGAGAAGGCGATGTAGATCACCCCTTTGGCTAGCGCATCGCTGTCGAAAGCGTTTCGACCACTGGATCATCGTTCGAACGTCCATTTAGAAGACCGAGCGCCGCCACATCGCCACCCGCGACCGCGAAGGTCCGTCGCCGAATGCGCCAGACGTCTGGCGCATTCGGGAGCAGTGCAGCGGTGCCCTTTGGGCTCAATGGTTGATCCCCTACCTCGGCCGGACCACATCAACTGATGGAACCACCGCAGCGCCAACTTGGGCATTCGCCGGTGAGGGGCTTACTTCGCAGGACGCCCCTCACCGACGTGTTAATCCTGGAAGACCTGACCGAATCAGCACGCGAGGTCGACATACACAGTCTTGGAGATAACAGCCGTGGTGAGGCTGTCACCGGGGAACCCGCTGTCAGTGCGAGTGACGTAATGTCCAGGTCGAATCGCGCCGACCGTGCACTCCGGCAGCGGCGCGGTACCTACACGATTGACGATTACGTCAAAGCCGTTGGCTTTGAGCCCGTTGATCGTCGTGGTGACGTTCGAGGGCCCGGTCGGCACGGCTGCTACCGCTGGGCCGGTCGATCCCCACGCACCCATTGCGAAGGCGCTTGCGACGATCGTGGTGGTGAGTACATTGCTCATGTCGTTTCCGCTCCTACTAGTTGAACTGCATCGATTTGACATGAAAAAGCATGGCGCGCAGGCTGTCCGGCTGTCACGGGTACTAGCACCCGACTCTTTAGGCAGTCATTCGCGAATCATCTGGGCGCAGATTCCCGATCAACTCGGGAAAGTGCACTCACGCCATCGGGAACCTGTTCATTCCATCCTGGTGGCATGAACCTGGATCAGGCTTCCGCACCAACACAAACGTCCCGTGGATCAAATCTTGGTCTCACACGCCGAGCGCCAGCGGGGTGAAAATGACTGACGATGTCAGAAACACTCGACGCCCGCGAATCCTCGTCGTGAAGGCCACCATGTTGGGTTTCTTCCAAAGAAGTCGCAGACGACGCTGTAAAGAAGATCTCGACGTCGCGCGGCACGAAGCCACGAGAGTTCCAGCCAGGCCGCCAGAGCATCTGGCACCGCGTCAGATGCGTTAACACCCGGTCGTACTGCGACATCCCAAGGCAGTACGCGAGCGCGCGCAGGACGGCCCGACTATGCGCGAGTTTGGCCGCGTTCGCATGAATGTCCATCCGCGCCCCGGGGCACGGATGGGCTACTGTGGCCTCCCCACGTGCCGACAATGTCACTTCTCAACGGAATCTGGAGAAGCAGCAGAAGACGTTCGCGGCGTAGCCATCTGCTGGTGCGGTCGGCCGTCGAGCACCCAAGGGTGGCGCTGGCGCAGCCCACCGAGAAGCTGACACGCGTAGCGCTCTTAGAACGAGCCGAAGGGACAGCAAAGGACTGCTCTCGTACGGCGCCCGCCCAGAGACAACCTCGGGCTGCTGTTCCCAACTTGACCGAATTCGTGGGCAACTGAACCCGCGCTGCTGGCGACCTATGTCGACAACAGCACCTTGACGGCACGGCGTTCGTCCATCGCGCGGTAGCCTTCAGCCGCGTCCTGAAGGGGCAGCGTCAGGTCGAACACCTTGCCGGGATCGATGGTGCGGGTCAGGATCAGGTCGATCAGCTCCGGCAGGAAGCGCCGCACCGGTGCTGGCCCGCCGTGCAGGTGCACCGCGGAGAAGAAGAGTTCCTCTCCTCGCAGTTCGACACCGTGCGAGACACCGACGTAGCCCATATGACCGCCCGGCCGAGTGGCGCGGATGGCCTGCATCATCGACTCCTGGGTCCCCACCGCCTCGATGACACTGTGCGCACCCAGACCACGGGTGAGTTCTTTGATGGCCGTCACCCCGGCATCGCCACGTTCCGTCACGATGTCGGTAGCACCGAACTCGGTGGCCAATCGTTGCCGGTCGGCATGCCTGCTCATCGCGATGATCCGTTCGGCTCCAAGCTGTTTGGCCGCCAGGATTCCGAGCAGACCGACAGCGCCGTCGCCGACAACCGCGACCGTCTTGCCCGGGCCTGCCTCAGCGGCGACCGCGGCGAACCAGCCGGTCCCCAGCACGTCGGAGGCCGCCAGTAGGCTCGGTACGAGATCGGCCGACGGCAGTTCCGGCGTCGCGACGAGCGTGCCGTCGGCCAACGGTATGCGTGCGTATTGCGCCTGGGTCCCGATCCTGCCCATCAGCACCGCATGCTCACAACGGCTCTGGTATCCGGCTCGGCAGATCTCGCAGGTGTTGTCGGAGGCGAAAAACGAGCCGACCACGAATTGCCCCGGCTTTATGGTGGTGACCGCACTACCGACCGCTTCGACCACGCCGACGTACTCGTGTCCCATCGGCGTCGCCCCGTTGACGTCTTCGATTCCGCGATATGGCCACAGGTCACTGCCACAAATACAGGCGGCGGACACCCTGATAATCGCGTCGGTCGATTCTTGGATCTGGGGGTCCGGCCGGTTCTCGACCTGAATGTCGCGGGGGCCGTGCAAAACTGCACCGAGCATGACAAGCTCCTAGCTATTGGCGGGGTTGGAATAGCCGACCGTTACAGCGACGCCGTCTCGTTGGCCTGCGATGAGCGCCAACTGATTTGGGTCGAAACCGCCGATACGCACGATGCCCGCCCAGTAGCCGACGTCACCGTAGTACAGGACCAGTTCCTGGGTTGGGGCGTAATAGCCGATGTCGGCAATCTCGGGATCGGCACCGGGTGGCACCCCGTCGGTGGTCAGGGCGCGGGGTAGCGGGGCGATCTTCTCGACGTTGTTGAGGTCACGGAATGTCAGCTCCAGTGGCAGTTGTGCGGCCAGATCGCGCGCGGTCGGGTTGTCGGCCAGGTGTGCGGATACCCGCTGTCCCGCAACGACGATCTCGATACGCGTGGTTGTTTCCGCCGACGCCGGGCTCGGGTCTTCCGCAGCGGCACAAGCGGTGGCGATGACCAGCGGCGCGAGTACACAAGCCCAACGGTGAAGCCGCATCAGGAATCCAGCGGGGTGACGGTGATGTCATCGCGCAGTGCGATAGCACCGGCCCAGGAGGCCAGCAGATCGAGGGCGTGCGCTGTAGGGGACGCGGGCTCGGCGACGTAGATGGTCATGGTCAGGCCCCGATCGGAGATCATGTCCACGCTCTCGTAGGCCAGCTCGAGATCGCCCACAACCGTGTGGTGGAAGTACTTGACTCCCGCCCCGTGCAGGCGCACGTCGTGCGCGCTCCAGCGTCGGCGAAACGCCGCACTACGGGTCGATAACTCGCCGACAAGGTCGTGCAGGGATTTGTCATACGGGTCGCGCCCAGCCTCGGTGCGCAGGATGGCCACGCAGGTGTCCGCGGCGGTATCCCAGTCCGGGTAAAACCGGTGAGAATCGTTGTTGAGAAAGGTATATCTGGCGAAATTCGGTACGTCGCCCGACTCGCTGTCGTACAGCGACGAGTGCATGGCCCGGCCCAGATGGTTCGTCGCCAGCAGGTCCATCCGCGAGTTGCGGATGAGAGCCGGCGGGTTGATCCCGTCCAACACCCATTGGAGCGCGGGTCGCGGCGTCCATCGGGAACCGGAGCGCCGGCGCGGGCGCATCCCTGCGCTGGTCCCGTCGGCAGCTTGGGCGAGATGGAACAGGTGGGTGCGTTCGGCGTCATCGAGATGCAAGGCGCGGGCCAGCGCATCCAGCACCGAGGCCGACACCCCGCCGAGCGAGCCGCGTTCGAGTTTGGCGTAATACTCAACGCTGACACCCGCGAGTGCGGCCACCTCGCCGCGACGCAGTCCGGGCACCCTGCGGTTACCGGTCATGGGCACACCCGCCTGCTGCGGCGTGACCTTGGCTCGTCGCGAAGTCAGAAACTCGCGGACCTCAGCTCGATTGTCCACCCATACGACGGTACGACCGTAGGCGCCGGTGTGGGATGCCCTATCGGTACACGTCTCAACAGTGCCCCCGGAGAATCTGGTCGCCCGGTTGCGTGGGTAGATGCGTAGCACCGCCGTCGCCGGCGTCGCCAAATCCATCCTCAGAAGATCACCCGTGTCTGATCAGACCAAGCTTGCCGGCGCGCACAGATGGGCCGGTGTCGGTATGAATTCGCTCGTCATACGTGCACTTCACCGCTGTCGGTCACAACCGGCCGGCTGTCCCGTCGCTCTGTATGAGAGCGAAAAGCCGGCCACGCCGCGCGGTGCCCCCGATATCTACGTCGAGCACTTCAGCGCCGCCCTCGACTACCTGCGCAGCCAGTTTTAGACGAGTGGAGCTAAGGGTGTGTGAGTTCACGACATAGGTGACAGGTGAGTCCCGTCATGGGTGACACCTGGAATCACCGTCGATGAGTCGCGTCATGGGCGACAGTCGTGGTTCATGTCGAAAGCCCGAGTGGTCGTGTTGGAAGTCGTCAGCGGAAACCTCACCGTCACCGCCGCAGCGCACGCCTACGGACTGTCCCGACAGCAACCCTCACACCATCACCGACGAGGTCATCACCGCAATCGTGCTGCTCCGGGAAAAACTCACCGACGCGGGCCTTGACGCCGGCCCAGTGACACTACAAGCTCACCTCGCTCAGCAAGGCCTGACGGTCCCCTCCACCTCCACCATCCGCCGCATCCTGCACCACCACGGCCTGATCACCCCTCAACCACGCAAACGACCAAAAAGCTCCTACATCCGCTTCGCCGCTGAACAACCCAACGAGTGCTGGCAATCAGACTTCACCCACTGGTCACTCGCCGACAGCTCCGACGTCGAAGTCCTCAACTGGCTCGACGACCACTCCCGATACCTGCTGTACTGCACCGCCTACCGGCGCGTCACCGGACCCGACGTCGTGGCCACCTTCACCGACACCGCACAACGCCACGGCCTCCCGGCATCTACCCTCACCGACAACGGAACCGTCTACGCCAACCGATTCACCAACGGCCACAACGACTTCGAACGCCCACTCGCCACCTTCGGCATCACCCAGAAAAACGGGCATCCCGGCCACCCTCAAACCCAAGGAAAGATCGAACGATTCCACCAAACCCTCAAACGCTGGCTCAAAGCACGCCCACGGCCCACCACCATCGCCGACATGCAGCGACTCCTCGACGAATTCACCGTCATCTACAACACCGAACGCACCCACCGCGCCCTGCCACCGGCCACCACACCCGCGCAGGCCTACCACGCCCGCCCCAAAGCCACACCCACCAACAACCCCAGCCAACACTTCCGCATCCGCCACGACACCGTCGACCAATTCGGCAAACTCACCCTGCGCTACGGCCGCCGCATCCACCACCTCGGCATCGGCAAGAACCACGCCAGCACCCCCGTGCTCATCGTCGTCACCAACACCACCGTGACCGTCCTGAGCAAAACCACTCACCAACTCATCGCCAGCCACACCGTCGACCCCAACCGCAACTGCTGGCGCAACCAACAGAAAAACCCCGGCCGATGGCCGGGGTTTTCCGTAACCGATGACGAGACTCAGGTGTAACCCATGTCTCGACTCATCACACGAGTGGAGCTAAGGGGAATCGAACCTGTTTATGACCGCAAATGACCTGCATAAACACTCATTGAAGCACTTTGACTGAACCCGAGTCACACGGAAAAACAGCCCGAAACTTTGACGCTGTCAATCCAAAGGAAGGACTCACCCAGCCCCACGTTCCGCTGTAACCGCACAAACCCTCGGCGGCGGCCCTCTAAAATCCCGACCATGCCGGAGCCTGTTAATCGCGGGATCGTGTCCGCCCTATCAATCATCGCTATTGGGTCGTTCTACGCGTTCTGGGGAATTGTCCTGTTCATCATGTACAGCGTTGGCTGGTGGAAGGTCGCTCTGATCCCCACAGTGATATTGGCGCTGTTCGCCATCGGGATCTACAACAAGGTAGTGACGCAGAAGGGAGCGGTGCCGTCTGTGCGCGCATGCCCAGACTGCGCTGAAATCGTCCAGGCCGCCGCGAGGGTGTGCAAACACTGCGGCTACCGCTTCTCCCCTACGGACGCCTAGATGCTAGCGGCTGTCGATCCCGGCCCGTGGCGTGCACCCCTCGGCCAGCGGGGGCCCGTAGGTCGTAGCCTCACAACCTTCGATGCGGCACCACCAGGTCATGTGCCGGGTGCCGCACTGGCAGGCGGTGGAGCCGACCAGCACCCGATTCGGGCCCAGTAGGTGACCGTTGCGGCAGTGCGTCGGCGCTTCGATGACCCAGCCGCCGCGGCGGCCCGGGACCAGGTCGCCGACAGCCATCAGGACGACAGTGCCTCGACCGCAACGCCCATCTGAGCGGCGTACTTCCCGGCGTCTTCGCGCTCATCATCGGTGAACGCCCGATACCCGTTCCAATTGCCTGGGGTGCGCACCAGCAGGGTGATCTCGTCGAGCGCGGGTGATTGGCCGCGAGGCCGCTGACGGACGACGTGATCAGGCTCAGACACCCCGACACCATAGCGGTGACCAACGACAAATTGCCCCCGGCCGAAGCCGGGGGCAATTTCTTGAGCGATAGCGCGCGGGGTTACGCGCCGGCCCGCATCAAACGATGTCGCCGAACCTCACCGTCGGACCGTCGATCTCGTCGTCCATCTCCGCAGCTCTGCGGCGATCGTTCTGCTGCGCAAGCCACAACGCCACCAGCATCGGGACGTACACCAGCGCGGTGGCCGCGTAGATCACGAACCGGATCATCTGCCGAAACGGATAGTCCTCGTCGATCCACACCGCCACCGCGGCCTGATTCAGGAACGCCGACATCGCGACGCATTTGATCAGGTAGATCGGGCCAATGCGGTTGGTTCGCCACTTGGATCGGAATCCGTACAGCAGAGTGAAGATGCTGACCAACAGCGCCGCGATGCCCAGGCATACGTTCGCTGCCAGCTCGTAATTGATGTCGAGCCAGATGTCGGACATGATCGTGCCAGGGATCAGCAGAGCCAGGATGACGAACGCAATGCGCAATAGGCGCCAGTTATTCACGCGCATGTCCTCTTCCCCAGGTCTCCGCGAGCATCTCGGTAAACCCATTCAGATCGAGTTGGTGACGAAGCGATTTCGTTGAGGCAGTCGACTTTTCGGCCTGCTTCTGCACCGCCTCCAGCTTCGCGCCGGCCGCGGCGTTCTCCAGCTCGGCCTCCACCGCACGCCGCTCGGCCGAAGACGCTCGGAGACGGGCATCGGCGATGTCGCGACGGGCCCGGTTCCACGGCCACATCATGTCGTCTGCCGTTCGTGCAACACCGTCAGCAGCCGGGTGGCGACGTCCTCAACGGCGTTCTTATCGGAGATCGTCCTGGCCTGGATGGCAATGGTCTCGTCGAGCTTCTCGCCACGCGACGTCAGTGCATCGATCGTCTTGTCGCGGGCGGCGATCTCCCGATCTCGGCCGCCTACGACCTCGCGGTGGTGGATGCCAAGCACGATCCAACCGCGTTGCAGTGACCACAGCAGCAAGAGAGCCATCAGGATGACGAGGCCGACGACACCAATTCCGTTCCAGGTCTGAGGATTCCAGATCCCTGTCACCGTGTCGGGGACGCGTCGAAGGACGGTCCTTGCGCACCTCCGGGCGTGGGCGTGTGGGTCACCGCGACACCGGTCCCGATCGCCGCCAGCAGGATGTTCGCGATCGGACTGACCTGCAGGGTGGTGAAGATGTTCAATCCGACAATCAGGGTCTGACCGGCGGTGATCAAGCTGTACAACCAGGTGCGGATGCCGCTGGCCGAGTTGAAGATCGACAGTGCGGGCGGCAGGACAGCGGTGATGAACGTGGCGATCTGTTCAGCCTCGCTGTTGCCCAGCCAGTCATAGGAGACAAGGGCAGCCAGTACAGCGGTGGCGACTACCTGGATCCACTGCCGTGCTGCCGGCCAGTCCCGAAGGATCAGTGTGTTCATGATCGAACCTTCCACTCAGAGTTGACAGTTCAGAACTACGGGTAGAGCAGTCGGATCTCGTCGCAGCCGACCTGGATACCGCTGCGGTTGCCCATCTCCGGTTTGGGCACCCAGTACTCGCCGTGGGCTTGCAGGCCGGGCAACGCGGCGACCAGGGCGACGAGGTCGTCCAGGTGAGTGAGCACGCCCATCGGCTCCAGCAGTGCGGTGAGCTCGGCGTCGACAGCGGTGTGGAACGACGTCTCCTGGGCCTGACCGAACAGCCTGGTGAACGCCGGAATCAAGTTCAGCCCGGCGATGCCGGCGACCAGCACCGGGGCCAGCGGGGTGAACAGTTGTCCGACGATGCCGAAGTACTTGGCGATGATCGGCACCGCGAGGTTGAGGACGTGCACAAAGTACGGCAGCTCGGTCTCGGCGTGGATGATCTCGCCGTAGAACGGCGGCCGGATCCCATCGGAATCGGGTACACAGGCGTAGAAGTCGCCCGGGTTGGTGATCGACACCGTGACCTTGAGCAGCCACAGCGGCCGGCGCTTGCGAGAGATGCCCCAGCCCTTCGGGTTCCAACCCGGCTGGCCCGACATCTGGCCCGGCTGACGCGACGGGTTGCCGAACTGAATCACGCGCCGGATCGCGTCTCGGATGTCGGCGTACTTGCCGCGAGTGGTGGTCTCGCCCGTCTTCGGGATGACGAACCCGCCGTCGCCGAACAGGATCTCCAGAGCGTCCTCGAGGCCGTCCGCGCTCTGCGAATAGGCGGAGAAGATCAGGTGCAGGTCAGTCGCCGCAATAGCTTGCGCCGGTGCGCTTCCCGCGGCGATGAGCTGCATTGCCCGTTGTACGTCGGGGTTGTTGTCGAGAAGCCATTCCAGTGACTTGTACTGGTCATAGGTCACCTCGACGTAGCTGGCCTTGGCGTCGCCGCCGAGCAGCCCGAGGTATCCGCCCTTGATGAACTTCACCGGCTGGTGGCGGATGCGGTAGACCTTCTCCGCCCAGACACCGACCTCAAAGCTGGGTCCGACGTTGGCGTCCGCGCCGGAGCCGGGGCAGGTGTAGATCCAGTGCCCGGGCCGCCACTGAGAGGTGGCGGGGAACGCTATTCCCTTGACGATGTAGTTGAACTCGTCTTCGCTGATCTGTCCGGTGACGGGACGGTTGGTGCGGGTTTGCCAGGCCGTGGCGAAGGCCTGCTCGCCGCGGCCGAAGTAGCCGTCGGCCTTGAGCGGTGTCTGGCCGTCGATCTCGAAGGCGTAGCTGGCGTACCGGCGCGCCGCGGCCCGGGAGAGGTCGGTGACGAGCTGGCCGGTGGATCCGAGCTTGAGCGGGAATGTGGGCATCAGCGTTCTTCCATCCGTGGGGGCTGGTCGGCCGTCGACGAGCCCCAGTTCGGTGAGGCCGTTGCGGTTTCGGGTGGCAGTGGTTTGCCTTCGCGGCCGAGCCGGTGCGCCTCTTCCAGCTCGCGGCGCCGGGCTTGGACGATGCAGCAGCGCGGGTCAGCGGGCCCGAACGCGCAGTTGCACGCATGCCCGCCGGCGGGTGCCGGCTGCGAGTTGAGCGCCGACATCACGCGACCTTCTTGAGCTTGAGCGCGGCGGCGGTCTGGGGGCCGACGATGCCGTCGACGACCAGCCCGGAACGGCGCTGGAACTCGCGGACGGCGGCGTCGGTGAGCGGGCCGAAGTCGCCGTCGATCGGCAGGTGCCCGGCGTACGAGGCGAACGCGTTCTTGAGGCGGCGTTGCAGCTCGGATACCTGCGGTCCGGTGCTGCCGATGTACAGCAGGCCGGCGAAGTACTGGCTGGTGCCCGGGTTCACGGGGGTGCCCCCGCCTGGGCCGACCGGGGTGGGGTCGACTGGGGTGGGCGTGGCGCCGGCCAGGAAGGCCTTCACGCGGCGGATGAGCTCGTCCCATGGGAAGTTGGGGCCCGGGTCGTGGTGGCCACCACCCCAGGCGCCGAAGTCCATGTGCCCGCAGATACCGTCTCGGCCCCAAGGGATTCCGTTGCCGCCGATGTACTCAGCGGGGATGTTGTACTTCTGGCACCACCAGGCGATGACCTTCGCGGCCGCGGTGAGCTCAGCGTCTTCGTTCTTGCCGTCGGAGGCGTCGGTTTCGAGCCACTTGCCGCGCGACCACGCCGAGTAGCTGCCGGCCAGGCAGATGTGGAACGCGTACTTGTTGGCGCCGGCCGCCGACCACGGAGCGTCGACTTCGGCCACGACCTTGAGGGTTTCGCGCTCGTCGTTGACGACGTGGTAGCTGACCTCGTTGGCCTTGACCGCCAGGTACGCGGCGAGATCCCGCGCGGTGCGGCCACCTTCCTGGGTGTGCACAGCGATCCACCGCGGCGTCCCGGCGCCACGGGGGTGGTAGAAGCTCGGCGACCAGACAGCGCCGGTGAACGGGTCAGTGAGCGTCACAGAAGTACCTCCGGGCATGGGGATCGGCGCGGATTGCCGTGTGTGGACGTGGTCGGTGTGGTTGGCGTAGTCAGAGCCGAAGTAGGCGGTCGTGGTGACGTCGCGGCCGCCGGCGACGCCTGTTCGGCGGCCGGTGGTCGGGTTCTGCCAGATGACCTGCTCGAGTGCCGATTTGACGGTCAGCAGGTAGTCAGCGAACCGCTGCATGTTGTCGACGGGGCCCGTCCAGTCGATTCCGCGGTTCTGATGATCCGGGTTCCGGGCGTAACCAGCCTCGATGCGGTCGGTTTCCTGGTGGCCCGGGTAGGTGGACGCCTGAAGACCGAACGCCGCGGCGAGTTGATACACCCAGGCGGGAAAGCCTTTGGCGCCGTAGTTGATGCGCGCCCCGGTGGGGAGTCCGTAGCCCATTGGACCTGCTTTCAGAGACGACCGATAGCCCGCATGCCTGGCGCACACGGGTGTTCGGTGGAGCTGGGTTAGAAGCTGACTTCGTGTCGGCCGTCGAGGATTTCGGCGGCGATCAGGAACGTGGCCACGGCGAGTAGCTCTCCGAGGGCAGCAGCACAGACGACGAGCGCGATTGCACGCACCATGAACAGGCCTCCAGGTTGAGGGCTTGCGGGGATTCAGACCAGGCCGTTGACGCGGCTGATATGCACCGGTCGATCGGCGAATTCGTCCATGATCTTCGATCCGAGATAGATCGTTCCGGGTAGATCAGGGTGGATGCTGTCAACGGTGGACAGCAGCCTGGCTTGCTGCGAGTTCGTCGGGACTCCGCGGGTTCCGCCGGCAGAGGCCAAGGCCGGTCCCATACCTGTCCACCAACGGCTTTCGGCGTCAGGTCCGTACATGTTGACGAACTTGACCCACTCGCGCTCTCGCGCGGCCCGGCGCTGCGCCTTGGTGTAGACGTCGCCGCTGGCACCGTCACGCGGCGCACCGACGCTACCCACACCGGTGTTGTTGTTGAACAGGCCGTCATCGAACGGTTCGACGCCGAAGTGGACGACCTGGCAGTAGGGATCGACGCTGTGCACCCAGTCCCAGCAATCAGCCACGCGCGCGTACATCTGGGCGTCGGTGATGTTGACGAGCAGTGAATCGTCGTTCCAGGTTCCCAGTACACCGAGGGCGAGCGGGCGGGTGCCGAGCGGGCCGCCGAAGAACTCGCCGACGTAGTTCTGAAACGCCGGCTTGCCGATGCCTTGGATGGCAGTGTTGGCGTCGGTCATCCATCCCCGGCGCGACGAGAACCCGGCCTCGGACCCCGAGAGATATCGGGAGAGTCCTGTCACCGTCACGTTTCCGACAGGGAAAACGGACGTCGTGTTGGAAGCGACAGTGTCGTCAGTGACGTAACCGGCGCCGTTGGTATGCCAGCCGGTTGAGCCCTGACCAAACGGGATGATCGGAATCGTCGATAGCATCCACATCTGGCGGTAGATGGTCCCGAGGTAGAACTGGTTCACGTTGTCGGTGCACAGCGCCTGTGAGGACTCGCCGTATGAGTCGGTCTCCATGCCGATCGGAGCCTGGTACGGAGATGGCCGGATGATTGATGTTGTGTCCGTGCGGATCCCGGTGAACCCGCAAGTTCCAAACCGGAGCTTGATCTTGGTCTCTGACTGCCAGTTGTTGAAGACCACGTTGTGGAATGTGTGGTACCCGCTCGTGCTCGTCACGAGCATCGGCGTCGTTTGGGCCGCGTAGTACTCGCCGTCGACCTCGATGAACATTTCGATGTTGCCGGCGAAGTTGGGTGACGTGTTGTTGCCACCGAGATTCATGTGCACGTTCGAGAACGCGATACCGGTGAACAGGAACTCGAACTCGGTGATGTGCGGGAATATCTCGTCGCTCAACCCGGCGCCCGGCGCGCTGAATCTCCGCGGGGTCGCGCAGTTGCACACACCGCCGTAGGTCTGTGGCCCGGTCAGCGTTGGCCGGATATGCCTGATCCATTTCTGCCCAAGAATATTGAACGGATACGGATTGCTGGCGTCGTAGCTGCCACCACCCCCGCCCGAGACCGATCCGTCGAGGCGTCTCAGTTCGGTCTGGGCGCCGGTCGTGTTGGTGGCCCAGTCACCCCAGCGGTACTCCTTGGCGGTGCGCCCGCCTGAGGTGAAGTTGAGTGCGGTCGAGCTGATCTCGTTGGTGGCGAGTATCCCGGATGGGATCAAGCCGCGCACCGGCTTGTATTGGTCGCCGAGCAGGACGTAGTCGGAGAATTTGCTCACCGGATGCGCCTCGCCCGCAGTGTGTCGACGATCTGCTTACCGGACTCAACTGCCAGGTATCCGGCAAGCCAACGGTTTCCGTTGATGTCGGGGTTCTGCCCGTCCGCACCGATGAGCATCGCCTGCTGTGAGGTGGTTGGGCTGCCGAGGCTGCCGGCGCCAGTGAAAGCTGGGGCGGTAGGGCCGAACAGATTGAGGTACGCCGCGTTCTCGACGTCTGCGATCGCGGATGCCTGCTCGCGGCGGTTGAAGTCGTTCGAGCTGTCGGCCGTGGGCGGGCCGGTGACCGTACCTGCAGCGCCGCCGCCGTTGAAGGGTGGGGGCGACACGTGGAAGATGAACACGCGCGTGTCTTTGCTGCGGATCCACGCGTAGCAGTCATCTGCGCGGGTGGCCATGGGGCCGTTGCTGGCGCCGTTCGCGCCGGACCGTCCTCCGTCGTCGAGCGTGCCCAACAGGATGTAGAACAGTGGTTTCTCCTGGAAGTCCTGCTCCAGGATGGCCTTTCGGCTTGCTGAGAAAAATCTGGTGCTGCCGTCGGCAGCGGCCGTGTCGTCGGTGACCGTGGCGCTGCCGTTGTAGAAGAATCCCGAGGGCATCCCTCGAGGCGCGGTGACGATGCCGGTCCGCTCGAAGTACAGGTCGGCGACTCCCGCGGTCAGATACGACGTTCCCGACGACTGCTTCAGCCCGGCGGCGTCGGCCCATTTCGGGCCGTCGAGAATGGCGAACGGCCGGTCGGGTGACTTCTTGACGATTGAGCTCTGCTCGGTCCTGATACCGATCAGCGTGGCGCCTCCCAGGTGCACGCGGACTCTGCCGTGGAAGGCGGCCGCGAACGTCAGTGGTAGGTAGACGACGCCGGTCGTCGATCCTGTCACGGGCGCCGCGGTGGCCTTGTGCATCTTGCCGAAGTACTCGACGTAGACCTGGCAGTCGTAGTAGGCGCCGCCGACCATCATGATGTCGAGGTTCCCGCCGGTGTGCAGGAACTCGAACGCGGTGACGTGGTTGATCGGTGTTCCACCGGATGTTCGGGGTGTGGCGACGTTACGGCAGCCGTTGCTCGGTGTGCTGTCCACGCCCTGCCAGCGCTGGCCCTGGGTGTTGAATTGCCCTGAGTTCCAGAGGATCGTGGCCAGGTTGGTGTAGGTCTGCGAGGTGGATGAGAATGCGCCGACAGTCACCACACCCGACGGGATGACTCCGCGCACCGGGTCGAAGCGCTGACTTGCGCGGGTGCGCTCCCACAGTGCAGTCGGCAGTTCCCAGCCGTCTTCTTTCGCAACGATGGGCATCAGTCGGTCCTCCTACGCGGCCGCAAACGAAAGGGCTGCAACGCCGCGGCTGGGTGCTTGGCCGGCGGCGTACTGGTGACGGAATGCGACAGCGGGTTTCACGCCCGGCAGGTCAATGAGATTTGCGCTGTCAGTCCAGGTGAAGGCCGCGATGTCCGTGCCGCCGTTCTTCTTCACGGTCCACGTCCAGCACCCCGCCGTGACACTTCCGTAGGTGCCGGTGATGGTGATCGTGTCGCCCGCAGTCGCGACCTGAGTGCTGGTCTTGGGCTGAGTTTCAACGCCGCCCGACCAATAGCACAGCGCCGCAGTGGAACTCTGTGAGTTGATGCGGACGTAGATTCCCTTGGTGCCGTCAGCCGAGAAGATGCCTGGACCTACACCGCGGTTGTTCGCTACGACGCTGAGCGCCCCGACTGTGACGGTGACGGTGACACTCGTTGTGACGGACATCGTGTCGGGTAGAACGAGGATGCTGTTGTAGCCGCCGTTCGTCGTGCTGGAGTTGCCCTCCTGCAACGTATTTGAGACCGTTTGGGCGTTTCCTGCGCCGACTGTCTGGGCGACGTTCAGGGAGCCTGCTGGCACGGAAGGGAACGACGGGTAGCTGCCCGAGCCGACGGGGCTCGACGTGACCCGAGACGCGACAATGGCCGCTACGCGTCGGACCATCGCACCGACGCTCACGTCGTGATGTCTCCGGTGATCAACCAGACGTCGGTGGACTGTTGCCAGAGGATGAACGACGAATTCTGAAGCCGGGACTTCGTTGCGTTGCCAGCCGACTTGAACGTGATCGCGGCGTTGCCCTTCGTCACGGTGATCTGCCCCGCACCGTCGGCCAGGTACTCGAACGGAATGCCCAGCGGCAGCGGTGTCACTGAGTTCAGCGGAACTGTGAGCGTGGCCGCGGTGGCCGGCCGCATCGAATTGACCTTGCCCGCGTGCGCGGCGGCCATCGTGAGCGCGGTGGAAGTGCCCAGGTCGTTGTTCGCCGTGGCCGACTGTGCGGCCACGGCCGCGGCGATCTGGGCGTCGATGTAGTCCTTGGTTGCCTTCTCGCTCAGGACATTGGTGTCCAACGCGGGCGTGGACATCGCGATTTTGAAGCCAAGATTTGCCGCGTGGTTGATCGCATCGAAATACGGGATCGTGTTGGCCACGGCCGAAATGCCCTGCAGCGCCTCCAGCACGACACCGAGGTCGATGTCGTCGCCGCTGGCGGGGAACCACACGTCGCTGGGTTGATAGCCGGGAGGACGGTCATCCGGTGCGTCGCCGCCGATCCAGAAGATCGGGAAGCTCACCGCCGGCCGTGACGGCCACGCAGTCGTCGTGGTGTTGAATTTCACCGGTGGGGCGCCACCCAGAGACGCGCTCAGCCCAGCGATCAGGTCCTCGAGCTTCTTGAGCGTGTTCCCGGCGCTCGTCGCCCCGCCGACCAGCGCTGCTGTCGCAGTGGCGATGTCGGACTCGTCCGCTTTTGTGCCGATCAGGGTGGTGAGTGCAGAGATGGCACTTTGATCGGCCTGAATCTGAGCGACCAGCTCGATCCACGTGTCCAGCTCTGGCGGCGCGGCACCGATCAGAGCGGCGATCTTCGCCAGGACGAACGCCTTCGTCGCGCGCTGCGTCGCGATCTTGTTCGACGAGTTGCCCGCCAGCGTGGGGTCATCGTCCAGGGCGAGCAGGTGCACGACTTCCTCGTCGGCCGCGGCTTCGATGGCGGCGCGCGCCTGCTCGGGAGTGTCAGACTCGAGAACATCGCGCCCGGTGTCACCGACCTCGGCGATCGCGCCGATATCGGCCAGCGCCTGCGTGGCAACGTTGATTGCCGTGGCGATGGCGTTCAGGTCGGCGGGGCGAACCTTCTCGCCGTTCACCCACGTGTTCTTGAGAGCCATGCGCTACTGCCCCTCTATCGGACGATGCGGGTGATGGGCACCGAGGTGTCTTCGCTGGTCTGCGGCTCGGGTTCGGGCTCCGCTGCGGGTTCCTGGGCCGGGGTGTCGTCCTGGAGGAAGTCGACCGGCTGGGATGGGTCGTAAATGTCCAAGCCCGCGGCGCCGTTGAAGACGCGCAGCTCGCCGTCGAGCACCAGCCACTGGCCCAGGGCGGCGTTCACGGAGTTCTTCCCGCTGCAGGACAGGCAGATGCTCCACTTGGAGGAGTCGATGGTGCCGTCCCAGCCGTAGTCCCGTTTGAGCTCGGTGACGGCGGTGAGGAGGTCCTGCGGTTCGATCAGCGGCCAGCTGGGCAGGTCCTCGACCGCTTTGCGGGTGACGGGGATCATGCGAGCGCCACCGCGCCGATGCCGGCCGGGTCGAACGACCCGACGAAGGACGCTGCCACCGAGCTGATCGGGCCGCCGAAGTCGTAGTAGCCCACCAGTGGCCGGTTCGCGTCGGTGGCCGGGGTGGCATCGTAGAGCACCGCAAAGTAGGCGTTCGAGATCGTCGACGCCGGCCATGCCACATCCACGCCGTCGAACGAGAGCACGTTGCCCCCGGCGTCGTACGAGATGGTCATCGAGGTGACCACCGCCCCGCCGGCGGTGTATCCCGGGCCCACGATCTCGTCGGTTACCGACGACTTATACCGATGGACATCCTGGTTCGGCACGTACAGCTGCCCGCAGAGCATCAGCTTGAACGTGTCGCCGGTCATGTTGATCTCTTTGGCCATCAGGCTGCGGAAGTACCCCTGATAGAAATGCGCTGTCGCCACTCGTACCTCCTAGAAAACCCAGATGATTCGTACGTATGCGAGGCCGCCGTTACCGCCCTTGCCGGAGCCGTTGCCGTTGGTCGTGGTGTGGCCCGATGAACCACCGCCGCCACCTGAGCCGTAGCCGCGTCCATCGGCACCGTGCTGGCGCGAAGTCGTGGAAGACATGTTGCCGCCGCCCGCACCCCCGCCTGGTTGTCCAGCGATGGCGGCAGCCGGTTGGGTTGCATCCGCCGCAGCCGACGCACCGAGTCCGCCAGCGCCGTTCGGCGTCGAACCTCCATTGCCGCCGGCCGACGCTGAGGATCCGCCGGACGGCTGGCCGCCACCCCCACCGCCACCTGCGGCGCCGCCCCACGCACGGGCGCCACCGGCTGCTACCGCCGGCGAATCTGACGCAGGGCTGCTCTCTGCGCCCAGGAAGCCGTTTCCACCGCTGCTACCAAGCCGGTCTCCGTGCATGGTGCTGTTGACACCACCGAGACCCGAACTACCCGTTCCCCCTTGGCCGCCGGCACCGCCAGAGGCTCGCAGGGTAAAAGAGCCCGATGTGAAGACGGCGTCCCCGCCCGCGGTGCCGGGGTTCGCATCGCCAGCGGATGAGAGCGCGGCACCACCGACTCCGCGCGCGCCGACTCCGACGGTGTATTTCGGGCCGAGAATCGCCGCGTCGACGAATCTGTCGATGGTGGCATTACCGCCGGCGCCGCCACCACCTCCGTACTTGTTGGTGTTGGCGCCCGAATATCGACCGCTTCCACCACCGCCGCCAGCACCGATGAGGGTGACGTAGCAGCCCTTCACACCTAATGGGACGTCGATGTCGGTGACGCCGCCGGTGTTTGTGTTGTATTCGACCACGGTGAATTGGCGATTGATCGCGTGTGCCACGTCGTTCGCGTCCGTGTGGGAGAAGACTTCGCCTGCAGCCCAATTCTCTTTCAGCGCCATGGCATTCCTATCCGAGCTCGAATCCGAAGGCGTACGGGAACTCCGTGTTGTCGGAGACGTTGATGGCGGCCATCGAGGCGGCCGCTTCCATCCGCGGGAGGTCGATCACTGCGCCGGCGGAGATCGCGAGGTCGGCCATGCCCGCGGTGGCTTCCATCCGTGGCAGCGACACGGTGGCGGCGGCACTGAGGGCAAGGTCCCGCATTGCGGCGGTGGCTTCCATGCGCGGCAGGAAGACCATGGCCGGGACGGCAACATACCAGTCGCGAAGCTCCCAATCATCCACTGTCCCAGCCGGTTCGCCCGCCGCACATTCGATGCGCGCCCCGCCGAACCTGTAATCCTCGCCGTGCGCGACCGCTGACCCCACCGAGGTCCACTGCAGCCCGACAGTCGCCCCGTTGAGTAGGGCCACGTATTTGTCGGCGGCGGCGTCGTAGTACAGGGACCACTTGCCGGTACCGCCGGTGGCCAACGAGGCACGCTCGGTGAGCAAATCGATCGGTCCGGAGTAGATCTTGGCGGATGTCCCGTTGACGCCGAGGTACACGACCTGGCTGAAGTCGCGAGCGCAGTGCAGCAACAACCCAACCCGCACAGTAGAATTGGGGTTGACGTACAGGTTCGCCTCAACCTTGTTGACGTCGCGCGTGCATCGCCGGATGTACAGGGCGGACTGGTCACCGTCCAGAGTGCCGGTGTACCCCAGCGCCTCCTCGTAGACATCGATCAAGGCGGCAGTGGAAGACTGCCGCACCCACTGCCCGCTAATCGCGATGTACTTGAACGAATCTGAGAACAGCTTGTCGACGTCGGGCATGAACTTCGCCGCGAGCATGAACCAGCACAGGGTGTTCCCATTTGCCCGGGCTGTCGTGGCCTGCGCCGCGGTGTACGACGTTTGGGAGGTCAGCGTCGACCCGACGGTCTTGAACCCGTCGTCGGGGGCGGAATCGATGCGTTCCATTCCGAGTACGCGGACCGTGGTCGCCACTGTCGAGGAGTTGCGGATCCGGAGAACGAAGGTTTCCCCAGCTTGCACGATCAGCCGAGAGGGCAGGGTGAACTCGAAGAACCTTGTTGCCGTAGTGATTGACGACGAAAACTCTTGGGCGGCAATGCGTACCAGTGAGCCGTCAGAGTTGATTCTGAGGAGTTCCAGGTAGACGTTGTTGAGCGTCCCTGCGTCTTTCCACACCACGGCGCCGAAGGTGTCGTGCACGGTGGTGTTGGTGATCGTCAGGTATGAGCCGCGCGATTCGTGCTGGTTCACTGACCAGCCGGCGGGCGCGGCAACCGCCGAATTCGAGGACCCGACGGTGTGGGTGTGAGCGGTGCCAGCAGATGCGTCATCGGTTGTCCCGAAGACGTACATGTGGTTGTTCAGGACTTCGTCATAGGTGACGTCAGCGATCGGGTACCGGCATCTCGATTTCGGATTCCGGTAGTCCGACACGATCGCTGAGATCGTGAACGCCTGCTGGTCGGCCTTCTGCTGCTTGACGGCCTTCTGCATGTCGGCGATGAACCCGCCGATGATCGGGATGCCCTTCAGCCCGGAGAGGATCGCGTCGATTACCTGCTGCACGAAGGACTTCGCGGCCTTGATGCCCAGGTCGAGGACGTTCAGTGCACCGTTGAGGCCCGAGACGAGCGCCTGGGGAATCGATCCGATCACCGCAGCGGTGTTGTGCAGCAGGTCGCTCGACAGTTTCGACAGGGTGATGGCGGTGCCCTTGATGGCGTCGCCGACGTCCTCGATGACCTCGCCGCCGACGCGGCTGATCAACCGCCCGATCTTGTTGAATGCGTCGAACGCGGCCCCGGCCAGCTCTTGCGCCCAGTCGAAGAGCTGATCGAACGCCGCCACTCCGTTGACGAAGACACCGCGGACGGCCTGCACAACCCGGCGCAGAAACTGCTCGATGAGCTCGGCGCCAAACGACAGCATCTGCTGCGGGGAGAACGCCCGGGTGAACTGATCCTGATCCTGTTCGTGGACTGGGGCCGACGGTATCGCCGTGACCCAGTCGGGCGTGCTCACAGCGGCAGAACCTCAGCCCAAACGCGCGTAGTGCTGGCCGTGGAGGTGAAGGTGGTCGTTCCGGCCTGGCGCTCCAGCCGGATCCATACCGTCCCCTCGGCGTTCGCGGGGAGCTGGTCATAGTCATCGGCCAGGCCTGCCGCCTTACCGGACCAGAGCGTGAGTCGTTCGGTCTGTGCGATACCCGGGCAGCGGCCGATGATGTTGCCGCCGGTCTCACCGTTGAGACGGGCGATCAGATCGACCCGGACGTCTGCGCCTTCACCGGTGACGACGGTGCCGCCGTGGGCAATGACCCGGCGGGCGTAGGGCCGCGCCGGGATAGCGATCTGCCCGATCGTGTAGCTGACGTTGCCCGAGGGGGTGTTCCGGACCGAGCCCGGGAAGAACGCCTCAGGGATCTTGACTGCCGTGAGCTCGAACCCATCGCCGTCGGTGTTGATCACCAGCGTCTGCCCGGGCGTCCCTCCGCCGAAGTCTGCGGGGTCCAGGATGGTGTTTCCGTCATCGCCGGGTTTTCCCGCACGAGTATCGGCCACCAGCTGGTACTGCCCCGACTCGGTGGCCGTCGGGGGGCGGACCGTGATGAACGAGGCCGTCAAGGGCGACGGGTCATCCCAGGCCTTCTCGTTCCAGACGACCGGGTTGACCAGCTCCGCAGGAGATCCGGGGTCACCCTTCTCGATCGCCGAGAATCCATCACCAACCCCGCCGTCTTCACGGAGCATGATCACCGCAGCCCCAGTCGATGGGTCGACCGGGATCAGGAAGTCGCCCTGAGCTTGATAGTGGGGAACACCATTCCACTGCACGATGGGCCACGCCATAGTGGTTGCCTCCTAGCCTGATTGGGGCGCGAGCGTCACGACGTTGATCGCCTCGAACGCAGCGGTGATGAATCGTTGGTGCTTCGCCAGGGGTGCCTCGTCTCGACGGCCGTCGCCGAGCTGCACCATCACGACCCGTTCGTCAGGGCTGATGCGCCACATGACGTTTTCGATGTAGTCGGTGATCATCCGGGAACGGGACATGTACACGATCGACATGAGGCCGCCGCGGAAGATGTCGCGCCCCAACGCATATTGGTCGCCGTTGCGGAAGACGACCTGGGCGGTGGTGTAGCCCTGCGAGTCGAACAGCGCGTTGATGAAGTCGAACATGGTGGTCACGGAGTACGGCGCAGATGCTGTGGCATGGAACCGCTCGACCGCGGGGTGGTAGGGGCCGACCTCGTCGCGCCGGCCGTAGTGCTGCACGAGCTGGAACGCGAGGAACGAATTATTGAGGAAGCCCGAAAGCAGGTCCGAGGGGATGCCGGTGAATCCGACGACAATCATGATGGAGTCGATCAGCCAGGCAAACGCGGCATTCATCAAGTCGTTCAACCACTTTGGTGAACGGCCGCCGATAATGTGTTGCCAACCCTCAGGCGTGTAATCGGTGATCTTCGCCGAAATGATGCTGGAGTCCTCGCCGGGATCCGGCGCCACGACGTAGGCGTACGGCTGTTCGAAATCGACGCCCAGCTTCGGGCTGTAGAAGCGGCCCGGCATGCCGGGAATCTGGCGGGCTATCGGTGCGAAGATCCCGCCCAGCGAACCACCGAGGTCGATGACTGTGCGCAGAACCGAGTCCAGAACAGTCTTCGTGGGACCAGTGATCTGGCTTCGGTCATAGGTTTTGAACACATACGTCGGATCGGTGAGGTTCGCATACCGGTCTGGTTGCGGGTCGCCCGGCAACCACAAGTCCATGGCGGTGTCGACACCGTACGGACGGGTGACGTCCTTGATTACCGCGCCGCAGGTTTCCATCCGGACGGTGCGTGCCAGCATCGGCGATCCGTCGAGGAACGGATTGGTGCGTGACACGAATGTCGGTGTGCGCAGGATCTTCCCGAATGTCGCCGGTGACAGCCCGTAGCGCTTGAGGCCCTGCAGCATCGTGCCGAACCACGTCCGCACGTCCGCGTTCAGGGACAGTCCGTTGTTGATGAACTCCAGCCAGCCTGACTGGATACGGAAGCTGGTCTCGGCGACCATGTTCTCGATCGCGGTCCGCATGGCCCAGATGAAGACGGCGTGCGAAAACGGCTGGGCCTGAATGGGGAGCCACCACGACGGCCAGATCACGTAGTAGTTCAGGATGTCCCAGATGCCGCGCATCTCAACGGTTCCTGTCCAGTCGCCCTCCTTGTACTCGTAGGAGTGGCTCTTGGTGTAGAACGCGTACCGCAGACCGGATGTCTCGACGATGACCCCGACCATGGTTTTGCGGCAGTCCATAAACAGCGGCACCATCGGTGAGCTGCCCTTGAGTACGATCCGGCCGGTGGGGGCGTCGTTACGCGGGTCGGTGCCCGACGCCTCCATCAGGTCCGACCCGATCGAACCCATCGGCGACCAAAGCTTGTCGCACACGGTGAACCGGAAGTCGACATCGACCTTCGACTTCGCCTCGGTGAGCGCTCTTGCCACGCGGGCGATCTCGTTCGGGTTGCCCGTCTGCAGGGCCTTCTCCCACAGCGCCTGCTGTCGGGCTTCCTCGTACGTCGTCACCAGCGCGCCTTCAGATCCCCGTACCGCGAAGCTCGGTACGGGGTGAAAGTGGCTGCCATTACAGCGGGTAACGCCGTTTCGGTGTGCCGCAGGCGATGATCGACGAGTCGGCGTTACCGTCGTCGATCGCAACCTTCACGTAGTACGGCTTGGCCTTGTTACCTGGCGACTTCGGCGGAATCGCCGAGTTATCGGAGAACCGGCCGTCGAGGTACTTGTAGAGATTGCCCTGAGGTGTCTTGATGCCGAAGTTGTTGAGGACCTGATTCGACAATGCTGAGCGGCCGGTGAAGAACGATACGAGTCGCTTGATTGCGACCTGGAAACCCGAGAGCGCCTGCGGTGACGGCGGCACGACCGTAAGGTCCTGAACCAGCGTGGTGTTCGAGCGTGGGTCGGTGCGCAGGAACACGATCTGGTTCTCCAGCAGCGGACCGAACTGCACGAAGTCCGTTGATCCGGGCCCGTCGTAGATCTTGAACATGCCCGGCCCAAACAGGGTGTAGTCGTCATACATGGGCTGGTCGCCGATGTTGACGCGCTCCAGGAACCCTTCCTGCGACACCGTTGAGTTGTCCCCGGCCCACACCCCGCCGATGAATCCCGGGGTTGCCTGGGTGATGAGCGCACCGCCGGCCTGCATGCCGAACCCGACACCACGGAACGCCGCGCCCAGCGCAGATCCTGTACCGACCTCCTTGTGCGACAACACCGTGACGCCGTTGCGGACCACCTTGAACAGCCGTGGGTTGCCCTCATATCCGGCGATCAGAATCCACTTATCCTTGGGCAGCGGCGGGACCAGGAAGACCTGCGTCTTCATCACCGTCTGGACGAAGTTGTTGAAGCGCGACAGCTTCATGATGTTGTTCTCGAGTCGCAGACGAATCCCGTTGCCATTCCACGATCCGTCGGGATTGAATCCCATGCGCGCCCACAGATCGTTGCCCGCCCCGGACGGGAACGACCATTCCTGCATCCGCACGAACCGCATGCCGACGACCTGGTTGTCGGTGGCCGTCACGAACGTCGCACCGGTCGCCGGATTGCGGTACGGGCCGTTCACCACTTCCTGGGTGTCGGTCCCGGCGTTATCAATCCAGACCGCGGCCGAGCCGTTGGCTTTGACGTAGGCGTCGTTGACACCGGAGTACCGCAGCGGCCAGTTCTCGCCCAGCCCGGTCGTGGTGGTGAAGTCGAAGTCCTCGATCTGCTGGAACAGCATGACGCCTTCGACCAACGACGTGGTCCAGACGGAGCGCACGCGGGCCGGCGTGGCTTGGGTGATGAGCGCACCGCCGGCCTGCATCCCGAACCCGACGTTGCGGTAGTCAGCACCCTTACGGGAATTCGTCCCGGTCTCGGTGACCGACAGCACGGTGTGCTCGCCGGAGCCGTTGGTGCGCCGCAGCGAGAACGTGCGGCCCTCGCACCACAGGGTCCACCGCTCGTTGACGATCGGCGGCCACAGCTCGAACTCCTGCTTCAGAACCGTCTCGACGTAGTCCCGGAAGACGGAGATCTTGACGTAGCCCCAGCCGACCCGGGCACGGATCCCGTTGCCGTCCCAGGTGCCATCGTGCTTCTTGCCCATCCGGGCCCAGATGTCATTTGCGGCGCCCTTGCCGGGCGAGTACTCCGGGGTGTTGTCGAATACCACGTGCACCGCGAAGTCGTCGGTGCTGGTCTCGTAGTTCCGGAACGGGCCGGCGACGACGCGGCGCGTCCCGGTGAGGAAGAACCGGTCCGGGTCGTCGGACCACTTCGCCATGCCGCCGTGGGTGTAGGCGTACCCCTCACCGCTGCCGGTGTAGTACTGCGGCCACAACGGGCCCAGATCGTCTTCGTAGTCGACGTCGAATTCCTCGGCCATGGTGGCGTAGGCGAAGCCGAACGAGGACGTGTGGTCGTAGGTCCGCCAGAGCGCATCGTCGGCCTGCAGGCGTAGTGACAACGGCTGCCCGTTGTGCACGACGTCCAACGCATCCGAGGGTGCGCCCTGGTACCAGCGCACGTTAGACCACCAGTAGCCGTTCGCCTTGTCGAAGAATCCGAGCTCGGACTGCTCTTTGGCGTCGATCGACGCAATGAGGTCACGCACCACCTTCGACTTGCTCGCCCACCCCTTGCCGACGCACTCGACGACCATCTCGACCTCGCACGGGTCATACAAGGCATCGATGTGCGTGACACCGTCCTGTGTCGCACCCTTCTGCTGAATGTGCTTCCACGGCGGGATCAGACCCTTGAGCGTCTTCAGCTCGGCAGCCTCCGGGGCCGTCGGATCGTTGTATGGAGGCGCCAGACCACCCAACAGCTGCCAAGTGACACTGCCGTCGTAAGCCTTCAGTTGCATCAGGGGCCGGCGACCCGTGGCCAGCATCCACCAACCAGCAGCAGTGATTTTCGTTGCGGGGTAACGGATGCCGTCGGGCTGGTAGGTGCCCCCGAGATCAAACGGCAGGTTCCACGGCAGCGTCACAGATGCCTCACATTCCCGGAGCCGCGCCCTGCGTGCGCATGTGGTAGTCCCAGTCGCGGGCGATGCCAGCTCCGGAGCGATCGGCGCCGGCGTTGATCGTCGTCTGGTAGGTGTTTCCTCCAGCCCCGCCTGCAGCAGGGTCGACCGGCGACTGATCCGGCTTGCCCGCCATCGCCGCGGCAGACTGGCCAGCCGTATTCGGCAGCGCCATTCCCGCTCCCGCAATGCCGCCAGCGATCTTGGTGAACCAACTCGAATTCGCCAGCTGCGACCCGCCCGTCGGCAGGAGAGTCTCCATCAGGCCGCTGACGCCGATACCCGCTGCCTGAGAACCGAATTCGATCGCGCGGTTGATCAGCTTCATACCGGTCTGGGCCGCCTGACCAGCGCCGGGGGCCATCATGTCCAGCGCCATGCCACCGGCCTGCATCGCCATACCGATCGCACCGTCACCGGAGATACCGACGCCGCCACCACCAGAACCGTTGACCGGCGGAAGACCACCGAGCGGGGTGCCCGCTGCGGCGCCGACACCGGGCCCCATCGGGTTCGCGCCGAGAACCGGGCCCTGGCCACCCCCGCCGGGCAGGATTGTCGACGGGATACCGGGGGTGCCCCAGCCGGGCGAGCCGGGGTTGTTCAGCCCAGGGTTCGTATTCGCGGGTCCGTAGATGTCCGCCGGTGTGACGGTCGTCGGGGAGGCAGACGCGGCGGGGCCGGCGGTCGGACCCAGCGGGAAGTAGTACTGCTTCTGGAACTGCCGGTCCAGCGCGCCGGCCGCGGATCCGCCGTACTGGGCGCCGCCCCCAGTACCGCCGCCGCCTTCGAAGTTCACCCCGTTGGGCAGAGTGGCTGCCATGTGCGCGCCGGGGCCGTACGGGGTCACTCCGACGTTTAGCGCCCCCGGCTGGAAGCCGGGCAGGGCCCCAACCTTCGCGGCCTCGGCGTCGCTGCCGAAGTTGGCGGTCGTGAACAGGCGCCCGGGTGTGGTCTGTCCGCTGCGCAGCATCTCGACGAGGTCCGAGATCGACCCAGAGCAGTCCGCGAGACCGTTGACGAGATCCGAAGCCGGCGCGTAGGCCGTCTTCCCGGAGGCTGACTGAGCGAGCGCCATCATCGACGCGACGTTCGGGTTGCCGACAGCCGCGGGCCCCATCGCAGACGCCGCGTAACCGTAGACGCTCTGCTGCGGCAGCCCGGTGTACTGCGGGCCGAACGCGCCCTGGGCCCCGAGGATGCCCAGCGCACCGTAGCCGCCCTGCGAGGGGTTCATCGCAGAGATGGCGCCGAGCTGTCCGAGGAGCGGTGCGGCGGCCAGGTTGGCTACGAACTTGAACAGGTTCTCGGCCAGACCGGGCAGGCCCTTGGAGAGGCCGAAGTCCTGGTCGAGCTTGGCGCCGATATCGCCGAGCTGGTCGGCCATTCCGTTGAGCTGCTTGATGCCCTTCTGCGTGGCCGTCTGCCGGGCCTCGTTGAGCCGCATCTCAGCTTCGTGGCGGTCCTGCTCGGCCCGGGCGACGTCGTTGCGCGCATCCTGAATATCGTTGGCAGTAGCTGCGTTCGATGCCTCCAGCTGATTGAGCCGGGCCTTCTTCTCCTCCACCTTGAACTGCGCGTCATACAGCGAGTTCTCGGCGGATGCCAGCGCCGCGGTGGGTGCTGTGCTTAGCGGTGGGCTGTACGGCAGTACAGGCGCGTCGGGCAGCTTCGGACCCCCAGCACCGCCGCCGGTGTCGGTGGAGAAGAACCCGCCGCCGCGCTGCCCGCTCTTCCCGTAGCCGGGCCACCACATGCCCGGTTCCGCGGGCTGCGTCAACGTGAATGGCGCACCGGGTCCGACGAGTCGCCGGCCGGTAGGGCCGTGTGGGCCGTTCCCGCCGCCGGGGACCACCGCGTTCGGGTCCCAGGTGTTCGGCTGCGGCTTGGACGGGTCGAATCTACTGCCAGGGAGGTACGGCCGGCCCTGGTCGTCGTATTTGACCTCTGGCAGTCCGACCTCGGTGGAATCCTTGACGTCGGACTGCAGCCCGACGCCCATTGCACCGCCCCACTTGGTGAGGAATGTCAGCCACGTGGGCACCGAGACCTTCGCCAGCGCCGCAGTGATCCCGGTTGCGCCCGTCGTAGCCGCAGCCGGAAGGCCCACTCCCAGAAGAGTGCTGATCGTCTGAAGTGACGTGGTCAGCGCGGCGACGCCCTGGATGGTCTTCCATGCTCCGAAGGCTCCGACGACACCCCACACAAGTCCGGGGTGTTCGCGCAGTAAGCCCGAGATATCTTCCAGCGCATCCACCAAGACCGGTAGTACTTCCTTGGCTACGGGTGCCAGCGACCCGACTGCCTTACCGAGCCCGACGATCAACGAGCCGACCTCTTTGAGCGCGTCCAAGCCTTCAGAGATCCACTGCTTGAGTTCGCCAGATTGCTTGGCCTCGTTGATGAACGAGCTGAACTGAAAGGCTGCGTCGGTCGCTGCGCGGGCCAGGTCAGGCAGGAAGTCCGACCCCACGCTCATGATGTCAGCCATCGCCTGGGTGAACGGCGCGGCTGCGGGCGCCAGCGCATCGAACGCCTTCGAGATATTCGTGGTGATGTTGGTGATCGCAGCCTGGCCCGGACCGGACATCAGCTGGTCGGTGATGCCCATGAACATCTCGTTGAACGATGACGACAACTGGGTCGTCATCTTCTCAATCGTCGGCATCAGAGTCCGCGAGAGTTCTTGCAGCTGACCAGAAACGCCATCAAACAGCGCATCCTGGGAGGCGTTCTTCAACCGGTCGAACGCCGGCAGTAGGGATTGCACTGACAGCGCCGCTTGCTGCGCATTCGGCGACAGAGATCGCAGTGCTTCCGAGAACTTCTCGGGATCCCGCAACGACGACATGGCGTCACCGAATCCAAGCGTCGCGATCTTGAGCGTCCCGAATGCCCCGGCCGCGGCCATCGCTGCACCGGGAAGTAGGGCCAGGGAGCCAGCAGCAGTGACCGCGGCACCCGAAACCACCGCCAGAGCCGGCACCGCAGCGCCGATCGCCAGCGACGCCGTTCCCTTACCCATCAGGCTCAGCGAGGTGTTGAGCGTGGACATCCGTGAGATGTTGTTGCTGTCGTCCTCGTGTGCGCGCATCGCTGCCCGGACCGCAGCCGCCTCAGCGCGTTTGGCCTTGGCCAAAGCCTCCGACCGTTCAATCTTCTGGCGATCGGTGGCGTCTGACTTCTTCTGGACTTCGTCGTAGCGGGCCTGCTCAACCCTCACTCGACTGACGGCGTCGGCGACCTTATCGACCGCCTTCTCCATGCGCTGCGCGGACTGCTGAACCCGCGGCACCGACCGTTCGATGCCGCCGGCCAGCTTCTCCCCGAACGCCCGCCCCGACCGGTCCGCTGCCCGGTCGAAGGTGTCCTCGACCTTGTCGGCATCACGACGCACACCACGCTCGTCGAGGCGGGTGAAGATGTCCAAATGGATTGCCACTAGCAGGCCTTACGGTCCATGTCGCTGTGGGTGAATAGTTCAAGACGCTTATCCCGAACAGCCTCCGCAGCCAGTTCGGCCGTCTCGAAGTAGCCCAAGTAGACGTCGCGACCGTGGTGCCGAAGCCGCGCGCGCCACTTGCCATTTCTGTACAGATCCACCCCACGGATACCGCTGGCGCCGTGGGCGCCTTGGCGGTTCTCCTTGTTCTGCTTCGAGGTAACCAACCTCAGGTGATGCGGATTCACGCAAGCGGTGACGAAGCAACGATGATCCACTTCCATCCCCGCAGGAATCGATCCGTACTCGAACTCGTAAGCGATGCGGTGCGCATGAGTCGGGCTACCAGGAATCGCTTGCGCGAGTGTGTGATAGACGCCGTACCCCTTTTCTTGGGTACCGCCCATCCACGGCCAGCAACCGTCCTCTCCCGCCGACTTGTCGACCAGCTCGTCGAACATGTCTCGGTATCCAGCGTCGGTCGTGCCGAACCTGCGTAGGAGCCCGTGGTGATGCCGACACAGACCGTTGGGATCGCCCTTCCGGGAGTAGAAAGCGCGATTGCATTGCCCGATGGAGCAGCTGTCTGATTCGGCCAACGTCTACACCGCCTCTCCCGGGAACAAGATCACGCCATCGCCGGCCTCGATGGCCTTGCGATCCGCGATGATTTGGTTGATTCGACTGACAGGCAGGAAGAACTGCTCGCCGTATTCGTCGGTGTCCGCGTTGGGGAATTTCGCCGAGCGGAACAGCGCCGCGATGTTCGCCGACTGGGCGAGCATCTTCTTCCACTCCGGTCGCTCGCCGTCGCGTATCGCTGCAGCGACGGCTCCATCCTCCGGAGCGAATTCGATTGTGATAGTGCGCGTCTCTGCCTCGTGATCCTCTTCGGTGGTTACCCCGAACAGCTCCAGAAGCTCAAATGACGACATCGCGCCGGAATGCCATTCCGCAATCCGGCGGTTGAAGAACCTTTGTAGGTCAGACGCTATCCGGCGTGGGAACAGCCGCCAGAACGCTTGCGCTTCCCACACTTTTGTCGTCCGCATCAGCCCGCTTCACCAGGCCGCTACGGAGGTCCTTGAGCAGCTGCACGAGCTCGCCCGGGGATCCGCCCGCGTCTTCGAACTCTTGGTACTTGTCACCCAGGACGATCTGGCAGACCTGAATCTCGTACGGCGGATCGACCAGGTGGGTGATCCCGTCCTCGCCGGTCTCCTGGTACGGCTCGATGTAGTCACCGCGAACCACATGAGCGCCGGTGTAACTTTCGATCTTCGTGCCGTCAGGCTGCTGGGTGAACACCCGACGCTCGGGCTGTTCAGTGTCCGGCCAGCGGTCGCACTGGTTCATCCGATGGTGCAGCTTGTGGTATGCGGTGAGCTGCTTTGCGTTGAAGAACAACGGATTCCGCACCGTGAACGTGACGTTCTCTTCGGTGGTGATGGTGGCGGACCGAGCGAACGAATTGTTCGCGTCCGCCTGGTCCTGGGCGTTCTTGTCCTGGTCCTCGGCCATGCTGCTTGTCCTCGACTACCCCTCGGCTGATGGTGGAAGCCTCCGGCGGGCGGTAGCCGAGGAACACCCGCCCGCCGGAGACGATCAACTAGGGCTGCGTCACCGAGTTCGACACGGCCGACACCGCGGTGTCACCTTCGGCGTCGGTCACGGTCACCTGCAGGAACGAGGTGGTTGCCGTGGTCAGCCCGGTCAGACCCAGGGTGACGATGTCGTCGGCGACGCCGGTGGTGCCCACCGTCACGCTGGACGGCGACGTCATGTTGGCGTTGGCCGACTTCTGCACCGCGTACGTGAACGGCGAGACACCGCCGATGGGCTTCTCGAACTCCAACTCGGCGGTGGTGGCGGTGAGCGGCGAGCCCACCGGAGCCGGGGGCACGAACGACAGCCCCGGGGTGTCGTACTCGTCCCACGCCGCGCCTGAGACCCACATGCACGAGATCAGCGGCTGACCCTTGGTACCAATGAAGTTCGGGTCGATGAGACGCGTGAACGACAACTCGCCGGAGGTCGGGTCCGTCTTGCTGCCCGAGAACTTCCCCTGGTTCGACCGGACCACTCGGGACAGACCGAACGCCGTCCGCTCGATCAGACCCGCGGCCTTGTCCTCGTGGATGAGGATGAACTGCCGCTCGATGAAGTCGATCTCGTCGTTCTCCTCGACCACGTACGTCTTGCCCGCCTTCGACGGGTGCAGGATGTTGGCCAGAGGCAGGTTGTTGTGCAGCCGGTGCATCACGCGGTTGTTCTCGAAACCGGTGAAGGTGACCTTCTTCTCTCGCGAGGTCATGTCGACGCGGGCCGGGTCGATGGACTGCAGGATCTCCAGCGCGTCCATCTTGGTGTCGTGCTCCTGCACGAAACCGTCGGGGCTGGCGCAGCCGATCTTGTGGAAACCCAGGTTCGGGACCGGGTTGTACACCTGCTTGCCGTTGGGCAAGGTGAGCACGGCGAGCAGGTCGTCGCGCCACTGCCCGTCCTCGGCCATCGGCGACACAAAGTCGCCGCCGGGGCTGATGTTGGTGGCCAGGCCGTGGTAGTCACGGGCGAGCAGCGACCACTTGCCGCCACGACGGACACGCAGGGCGTTGAAGCGCGCCAGCGCCGAGTCGATGAGACTGACGCCGGTAGCCGGTTGAGCCATGTTGCTTCCCTTTCGGATGGTGAACCGGAGTGGTTCCGGCGTTTTTGCGGCAGCGCGCCGCGCACCCCGCCCAGGCCGGGAAGGGTGAGATTGGTTGTTTCAGTTACCGTTTGACGTAGGAGAGGCCGACCGAGTACTTGGCCAACTTCCCGATGATCAGGTCGTTGTCGAACTTGATCCAATGCGGTGACTCGAATACCGACACGTAGTCGAAGTTCACGATGCGCCCGCTCTGCAGGACGATGTCTTCCTGGTTGATGGCCAGGTTGAGCATCCACGCGTGGGTGTCCGCGCAGTCGTCTATGGCCTGGTCTTCGCCCTCGGACTTGAGGCACATCGTGCGCACGTCGACGAGCTGGTCAGAGAATCCGTACTCCGCGACCTCGCTGCCAGTGATGTTGCGCACCAGCACCATCGGCAGAGGATCGCCGGAGGACGGGTTGGGGCCCATCGGTTCGCCCGGGCGGCGAGTGATCGCGGTGGTCCGCAAAGCCTGCAGGTATGCGGTCAGTGCCTCTTCGACGTCGTCCGGGGCCTCGTCAGCTGCGCTCACACATCCCCCTCGACGCCGTTGTCCATGGTGCCGCCGTGACGGTGAGCGACCTTCCCGAACGGCGCGAACGCCGGCGTCGGGGTGTCCGGGCCGAACGGAGACTTTGAATCCGGATTGTCGGGCCCGGTGCCATCTTCGATGAAGTGGAAATACCAGAGCCGGGTCCCCACCCACCAGTGGGGAAGCCCTTTGCGATCCTTGCGCTTCTCCACATGGATCGACGCCGCGGCTTCCGCTGTCCGCTTGGGGGTTTCGGCGCGCACCTCGTCGCGGATCTTCTCGGCGAATTCCTTCGATTGCACTCGGACTTCCCCAGCCGCGCGGACTTTCGCCTCAATCTCCGCGGCGATCTCGCGGCTACTTGTCGACATCGCCTTCCGGCTTGCCGCTGGTGCCCGCCGGCTTCTGCGCACCGCCACCGGTGCCGCCGGCGTGCGTCTTCGCCGGCGACTTGTCTTCGGTCTTCGGATCGGGATCCGGCGCCGGGTCGAACCCCATCACGTCGTCATCGTCGTCGACGACCTCCACCGCGTCGCCCAGCTCGGCGGCGGTCGCCTCATCGAGCTCCACCACCGCACCGGGCTCCGTGTGGTGCACACCCTTACCGTCCTGGGTGAACGCGCATTCCTTCACGATCGTGTACTGGGCCATTTAGGTCACCTGCCTTATCGAGAGAATCGTTACCTTGAACGGGTTTCCGTCCATGTCTACAAAAACCTGCGGGCCCGCAACCACTTTGAAGGCCTTCTCATCGACCAGGAGTTCGCCGTCGACCTTCAATTCGGTTACCGCGGCCACGGGCGGCGCGGTGGTCTTCCACACCTGGGTCGACGTGTCGAGGTCGTATTCGGCCGTCTCTTTGACGCTCAGCGGCCGGTGGCGACAGCCAGGCACATCAACCGGGGACGGCGTCTGCTGGAGGGTTCCTACTCGGCCGCGAGTGCCGGTGTTCACTCGGGAGACCACCGTGACGACCTGGCCACCGAACGACTCCAGCGGAGCGGTCAACTCGACGCCACATCCAATGCCCAGCCGCCCTGCCGGGTGGTAACGGTGATCGTCACGTCACCGACTTCCTTGCCCATCAGCATCGGCTGCAGCGAAAGAGCCAGTGCCTGAATGGCGCACACCGCCCACGGCTGAAACTGACCGTTGGCGCCCCTCTGCAACGACGCCTTGAGTTCCTCGATGCCGGGGAGCTCACCGCGCCGCGGGTTGACGTCGGCATCCATCACCGTTGCGCCGTCGACGATCATCCGGAAGTGGCTCATTCGCCGACGCCCGCCGCTGCGAGGGCACTGCGCGGAACAACCACGTGATCGGTGTTGCCGACCGTCAGCGACAGCACCGCCGGCTCATGCAGGGCACCAGGATGGACGTGGATGATGCGGACTCCCTCGGGGGGCGCCGCGGCCGCCTGCCGGAGCTGAGCAGCCTCACCCTTCGCGATGAGGTCGAAGTTGGTCTCGATGAGATGCGTGATCGCCTCGGCCGCGACAGTCGCCGCGGAACCGATGAAATCCCGGGCCTGCTCATCACTCATCCCGGTGTCCCGGAACCCCGGCATCGGAATGAAATGGGCCGCCGTTCTCTCGTCGCCGGGGTGCGGCAGCCCGGTCTTGAATGCTTCGGCAATGAGTTCCACAGCCTGACGGTTCATCAGGGGTCTCCTTGAATCAGGTGAAAATGATGCGGCGGTAGGAATCCAGCCACGACGTGTCGAGGGCTTCCTCGACGTCACGGTCAGACCAGTTGTATTCGACGTCATCGACGCGCTTCTTCGTCAACTTGCCACCGGAACCCCGCGCCTGCGTTGATATTCCAACGCTCAGCGCGACGGCATCGACACACTTGAGCACCGCGAGGTCGAAATCGGGGGCGGTCTCGTGGCCGTGGGTCATCGTGACGGTGATCGCGCCATACTCGCCGGTCCAACAGCCGCGGGACCGCTTACGCACGAGCCCCATGGACTTCGACACCCGGCACTGGTTGGCCACGTCAACGGTGACGCCGTCTTCAACGATCGCGAGGTCAATAACCTTGCGTGTCGGCAGGGCCAGCACACGCCCGCCCGGGCCGTCCAGCTCCAGCACCTCGTCGTCGACGACGGGCGTGACGTGCCACCCGCAGTAGTTGCGGGCGGCACGCAGAGCCGCTTCGAACAGTCGCTGCACTTCGGGATCCGACGCCTGGAGCCGACCCTTGGTGTAGGTCTCGACGTCGGCCACGCTCAGTGCAGCCATCAGGCAGTTACGCCCGGGCCGGCGGGGTGGTGGAGCCTGCGGCCAGCAGCGCGAGGGCCGAGAACACGCCGCCGGTGGTGACTGTCGCCGAGGTGACCTTGAGGCGAACGTAGCGCTGCTGTTGGACGATGTAGCCGAGCTGGGCGACGCTGTCGCTCTTCGTGTTGTCGAAGACGACGGGACCGCCTTGCACACGGTCGGCCGGGACATCGGTCCAGTCGGTGCCGTTGTCGGAGTGCTGAAGTCGGACGGTGTGCGTGCCATCGGTGACGGTTCCTGCGGTCACAACGAACAACGCAGTCCGGAAGTTGTTCTTGAACACTCCCAGGTCGATCGTGGCACCGTTGGCGGTGGCGTTGGCGGCCAGAGCTCCGGATGCCAGCGCGAGGCGCGGTAGGACTTGGTTGTAGAGGGTTCGCATCAGTTCTTTCCTTCCTGGCCCCGGGGCCGACGGGGACCGGTACGGCGCGCGGCCGCGTCTTCGTTCCCCGCCTGATTTGTGGACTCTGTATGGGCCGCGGCAGCGACGGCGGTCTGGTGTTCTTCCTCGGCCAGCAGCCAGGCCTGGACGTCTTCCTCGTAGCGCTTCTCGGCCGCCAACCAAGCCTCAGCGTCGCCGCCGGGCAGTTGCGGGGTGCGCCGTTCGCCCGGCGCGGCTGTCGCCGTCTCCGTATGGGCGAACCCGAACGGGATGTCTTCCACCTTCGCGAAGTGCGGACGGTGGGTCTTCAAGATCGGGTCCTCGTCCGCGACCAGTACTCCGCCTGGATAGATCCTCCGGTCGAACTCGAATGCATTGATGCAGCGGTAGCTCATCGTCACGCTTCTTTCCCGCCCTCAAGGGCGAACAGGTACGGCCTGCCATTTAGCGCGGCCGTGACGTATTCGGGGTAGGCGTCGACGACGAATTGGACGAGGTCTTCAACGCGTTGGCCAGCGAGCTGGGGCTTCACCCACAGTTCGAGGTTGGCGATCCGGTTATCGCTCCGAATCCCGTTCTTGTGGTGCACATTTTCGAATGAAGCGAGCGGCCGACCCAAGTGTTGCTGCATCACGTAGCGGTGCTCCAAGATGCGCCGCCCGTCGGGCAGGGTGACTGTCCGATAACCGCGGGTCTTGCTTCCACTGCCGTTCCTGGCTTTCCGGCGCTCCGGCTCTCCGGGGTCACCATCGGCCATCACCCGGAGGTAGTGCATGTTGCAATACCCGCGGGACAGCCGCGGCTCGTCGCATCCTTCTACACGGCAGACGCGCAATAGGTGATCGGCTGGACCAGCCGAGCCTGTCTGCAGAAAACGTCTCCGATGCATCCGGCACATGCCGTCAGCTCGGGCTTCTTTGTCGCAGTCAGCGATTTCACAGACCGTATTGGCGCCGTTTCTCCGCCGCGCAGATATGGGCTGGTAAGTCTCGCGCTCGCGCCGGTTAATGCGGTCGATCTTGCATTTCGGTGAACAAACGATCGCTATCCGGCCGCGGCCAATCGTTTGCTGAAATGGCGATTTGCATTCGGAACACACCAGGTTTCTGACAGCCATTGTGGCACTCAGTTCCTTCCAGAGATGCGGGTGCCCCCAGACCTCTGGGAATCTGGGGGCACCCTTTCCACCGTGATCAGCGGCGGACGTATTCTGTTGTGTTACAGCTGCTCTCAGGTCACATTGAGAGCGCGGAAAGCCGAGTCATTCACGCTATCTGCGCCAACTCGGATCCACGCGTGCCAACCGGCCTTGCCAACCGGGCGGCCGTTGGGACCGAAGAGCTGGGGGATGTAACTGAGTGTGGTGCCCAAACGATCGGCCACGACGTAGTTCTGGAAGTCGCCGTAGGCGAGGACGATGTTGTCCTGGCCCGCGTTGATGACTCCGTCCATGGCTTCGGCGACGTAGTCGGGGCGCCCGAGCAGTTCCCGCTTGCGGCCTTCGGCCAGCTGACCCCACAGCGACGCGCCGCCGTTGGTGTCGAACTGGCGCATCTTGGCGTAGATGCCGCGGTGAGCCAGCCAGGACGCATTGAACGCGTAGCGCTGCGGCAGGGCTGCGTCCAGGTTGTGCACGTCGCCGACGGCGAACGTGTCGGTAGTCGTCGACGGCACGACCGAGGCGGTGCCGGTGAGGGCGGTGATGATGCCGGTCGGCTGACCGCTGCCCGAGCCGGTGACGAACGCGATGGACTCCTTGACCTCCTTCTCGAAGGCGATCATCTTCGAGATTTCGTCGGCCAGGCCGGGAGCGTCCATCTGCAGCTCATGCGAGAACGGCACGAAGATCTGCAGCTTGTGGATCGGGATCTCGGGCTGATCCAGGGTCGGAGCGTCGTCGGAGACCTCTTCGCCCTCACCGTCCCACGAGCCGGTCACGCCGGCCGTAGAGATGCCCTTCCAGACGTCGCCGGTGGCCTGCACCACCCGGGCGATCTGCCGGACCTCGTTGAACGATCCGTTGGCGGTGATGATGATCGTCGGATCCAGCTGCATGGGAACCATGAAGCCGCCCTGGTTGTCCGTCAGGCCCATCGCGCGGGTGTAGGCCTCGCGCTCTTCGTCATTCAGCACCGCGGTGTTGCCGCGGGACCGGACGAGCTTGATGAACGCCTTCGAGTACGCCGGCGACGTAGTGGCCAGCACCAGTCGGGCGACCGGGGTGAGCTCGTCGGCGTCGCGCTCGATGTAGCGGGTGCAGACCTCGCGGACCTTGTCGTCGGCGAACTCCATCCGCTCCACAGCACCCTTGGCACGGGCCCGCAGCTCGGACGCGGCGCTGTCGCCGTAGCCCATGCGCATCTCGGAGATGTCCCACGGGTCGCGGTACTTGCCGACGAGCTCCGGTGCACCGAAGCGCTTCTGGTCGACGATGTCGATGTCGCCGTTGGGTCGGCCGTCGATGCGGGCCGCCTCGTCCGTCGGCGTGGAGGTAGCCACGCCGACGCCGGACGCGGCGCGGATCTCGGACAGCGCGGCGTCGTGCTCGAGGTCCAGGCGGTGCTGGTGCACCTCACGGAACTCGGTGAGCAGCGGCTGAACTGCGGCCATGTCCTCGGGGGTCTTGTCCTTCTTGTTCTTCAGACGCTCCAGTTCATCCTGGATGTCCTTCTCGCGGTTGACAGCTTCCTTGTGGGTGAGCTTCATGCTCGTTCGTCCTTTCAGACGCTCATGGGTGGGGGTGTCGCTTCGCGCGTGTTCTTGACGAGGTCGAAGGCGCCTTGGAACAGTCGCTCGACGGCGGCGGCCCGGGCGGCATCGACGGGGTCATCGATTTGCGCGGATGTTGCATCGGATGAATCGGATTCGTGCTCTCCGGCCGAATTGGTCTCGGTGGATCGCGGCGAATCTTCTGCGTGCTCTCCGGCCGAATCGCTGTCGGTGGAAGGCGGCGCATCGGTGTCCTCATCCGAGTGCTCGACGGCCCCACCATCGGAGGTGTCGCGCGGCTCTTCATCGGACGAATCCCCCGAAGGGGCTGGGGTCAGCGCGCGCAGCGCGGACTCCACGAGCAGCAACTTGCGTTGCTCCTCAGGCTTATTGAGCCGGTCCAGATTCAGGTGGACCGTTCCATCGGAAGCGGTGAGCTTCGCGCGCACCGCAGCTGAGGTGTTGTCGTAGGCCGGCCACACGACGGGGCCTACCTCCGCGACACGGACTTCCTTGAGTACCCGCAGCAGTGGGGTCCGCTCCGGCTGCTCGCCGTAGTACAGGATCCGCTTGACGTCGTCGGGCTTGACCGCCTTACCGTCCTTGTCCCGCCATTCGTCGCGAACGACGCTGAACCGGAAGCTCATTCCGTCGATAGCACCGGAGGCGATGGCCTCGCGAATCAAGTCGATGATGATGTGCTCGCCCAGCCGGGCCTGGACGTACAGACCGCGGTCATCCTCGTGGATGTCCTCGATCATGCCGATCGGGATCGACCCGATGAGTGGGTGGTGGCCGTGGTCGAACTGGAACTTCGGGGTGCGCTCACGAAGCGACTTACGGAAGGCGCCGGGCGCGATCTGCTCGTCGAAATCGCCCTCCCACGAGTTGATTCGGGTTGGCGAGTTGAATACCGCGCCGTAGCCGACGAACGTGCGTCCGTCGCTTTCGTCGCCGTCGTCATCGGCTGCACGCAGGAAGGTGAAATCGACCGACCGGACGAGATCCTCTCGCGGCAGGTCCTTGGGCTTAGTCAGTTGGGCAGTTGTCACGATTCCTCCTCGGACGTGCCGCTTGCTTCGATTGCGGGCTGCTGGACGGGTGAGATCAGTTCGAGAATTCGGCGCACTTGGTCGAGAACGACCGGCGCGCTTCGGCCCTGATCCGACCCGGACTGTTGACTGTTCGTCCCACCCTCGCCGGGCAGCTGCAGCTGGACGGAGTAGCGGCCGCTGTGCACGAGCAGCCGGTTGTCGTTGGCCTCGACGGCCTTGATCACCGAGTCGGGTTCGAAGCCCGCAGTGATGTAGGAGTTGATGGTCGACGCCTTGATCGCGGCTATCGCGGCGGCGTCCTTCTCGTCCTCACGCAGGAACGGGACGTCGCTGGAGTCATACCAGAGGCGTGTGCTGTCGCTGGGCACTGGGACGACGCGTTCCATCGTGCCGGATGCGTTCTGCCACAACGGATGGATGGTGCCATCGGCGAATCGACGGCGCGCCTGCGAGTAGTTCGAGTAGGTACTGGATTCCAGGCCCTTGCTCAGGCCTGCGATTACCGGGGGCACACCGGCGGCGGCGGCGACCCGGACCTCACCGCCACCGCGTACGTTGCTGAAGTCGATCTCTTTGAGATTCGCGCCGACGATGCTCACTTCAGCGCCCGGGTAAAGCTGCAGCGTCTTTCCCGCGTTGGCCGGGCCGGCGTGCTTGTCTTCGAACTCTTCGACCCACGCCTTGACGGCTTCCAGCGTCGCGCCCTTGACGCCCTGCACTCCGGCGAAGTGGCTGATCACCAGGTTCGGTGTCGCAGCGTTGTCCATGTACTTTGTCTGGTGGTTGGTCATTGACTGATCTGCTTGAATTTCTCGCAGAATCGGTGTCAGCCATGACATTCCAGCAGCGACATCGGAAAGCGGGTCAGGGATCGGGGCGAAGTGCGCTACCTCGTCAACTGTGAACGCAACGGGCTCGATCTTGCTGTCGGACTGGTGCCAGCCGCCCTCGTTGTACAGGTAGCCGATCTTCACCCAGCCGACCTGGCCCGCACCGCGATTGAGATCTGTGGGCCGGCCGGTGTTGTTCATGTACCGCCGCTGCCCGACGATCCGCACCCAGTCTGGACGCAACCGCACGAGCTCGTCGCCCTGGCGCACCCAGTAGGAGTTGCCGGCGAGGTCTGCGTCCTGGATCAGGCGGGACAGCAGATCCTGCGTGGTGCCGCCGCTCCATGGGCGCTCCAGCAGCCGCAGATCACGATTGCCGAAGGTGTCCGAAGGCGATCCGTTGAGCATCTGTTGCCACTGGAATCGCATGCCGGAGAACACGAGTTGGCGGGCCAGCATGCAGGAGAACACGACTCCGTTGGCCTGGTAAGCGCCTCGGGTGAGGCCCTCGAAATTATTGGCTGGCCGCTCGGTGGCCTTGCCATCGGACAGCGTCTCTTTGTATCCGGAGCCGGGATTGCCGAATCCGCCGTACATGAATGAGTTCAGCTGCGCTGCATAGTCTTCGAGTGTGAGCGTCGCAGCGCGCTGCGGGCTCACACCGAGCTTGAGTCGAGCCAGCAGGTTCACTGCTGGCTACGAGCTTCCCGCGGACGCAGCCGCTGCGCTACCGGCTGTCCAGCCGCCGGGTCCCAGAGCGTCCACGTGGCGGCCAGCACCAGAACACCGCCGACGAGCAGGCCCCACCCAGCACCGAACTGCACGATTACGCCAGCGATGATCGCGGCGAGCGCGGCAATCCCAAGGGGTCGAGCTTGTTTCGTCGTCACGACATGAATCCCCAAACTTCCGTTTCCTGTGGTTGTTCGTGGAGAAGACCCCACGTCAGCCCGATCAGTGCCTGCAGCGGATACACATCGGTCGGGGACCGGATCGGATCCAGGACCCACGCGCCTTTGGACAGGAACTTCACGTGCGCTGACGTTGCGGCGGCGTCCAACCCTGGGTGGGCGAGGTGATGCAGTTTGCGTTTCTCTGGGTTGTCCTCGTCGCGGTCGAGCAGGTCGAAGACATCGCTGCAGCCGACATGCTCATCGGCACCGCCCCACGGGATCACCCGCAGGTCAGCCGATTTGCCGTCTGGCAAGGTGGCGCCCTCGATGGCGTCGATCAGCGAGGTGGCCGGTGCACCGCTGGACTGTATGACCACCGCGGAGAACGTGTCCCGGTTCTCCACCAGCCACGGCACGACCCAGTCGACGCCGGCGCGGTCGGCCTTGATGCCGGCGACCACGTCGCCGTCCTCGGTGAACCCGCCGCGCGCAATGAACGCGCGTGACCGGGACATATTCACCGCCACCGACACCATCAGCAGGCTGTCCTCCGATGGCCGCTGATCGTTGGCCAGCGAGTCGGACCAGGCGCCGTCCGGGAAGGGGCCGGCGTCGGCCATGGCCACCCAGCGGCACAGGACCTCAATTTCGAACTGAACCGGTGGGTTGGCGCGCAGCGCCGCGGCGATCGCGCGGTCGGTGACGCACTCCGGGACGATGTCGGTGTGGTTCATCGACGGGTTGGCCTGCGCCCACGCGTTCGGGTCGGTGCGCTTCGCCGTCGGCGCGGCTGACCATTCGAAGAACCCGAGGACCTCGTCGTCGTCGCCGAGTTCGGAGAGGTATTCCTCCATCTCGGCGTCGAGGGCGTCCAGGACCTCGGCGTCGTCGTCGCCGTCCGGCCAGCCCAGCGCCCGGTGCGCCTGGGCCCGCAGGAACCGCAGTACCACGCTCAGCGCGTCACCGGCGTTGGAGAACGCCCAGGCCTGGCCACGCGGCCGGGCGTTCATGGCGTTCGTAACCGCCGACCATGCATCCCAGGACTGATGCTCCCGCAGCTCGTCGAGCAGGATCAGATCCCCGGAGAAGCCACGACCACCGCGGCGGGTTGCCGACGCGACCCGGTATTCGCGGAACCACGGCGTCTCTTCGGTCTTGGCCAGCCGCATGAATTTCGGGTGGCCCTGGTCGATCTTCTCGATCAGGTCGGCCAGTTCCTCGTCGTCCTGGGCCATCTCGACGGCTTCACCCCAGGCCGCTTCTGACCGGGCGAGATCCTGTGCGGTGCCGATCACCATCGGTGAGTCCTGGTCGTAGAGGTGCCATAGCGCGAGCACCGTCATGACCAGGGTTTTTCCGTTCTGTCGGCCGACGAGCACGACGATGAACCGGAACCGGTACGAGAAGATCCCGTCGGGGCCGACCGGGGCGGTCAGCTCCAGCGCGTGGATCAGCAGCCATTTCTGCCAGGGGAACAGCCGCAGTCCCAGGATCAGCTCGGCGAAAGCGATCGCTGCGTAGCCGTTGGTGGTCCGGCCGATGCCGTACTCGTCGCCGGCCACCAACGGCTGCAGCGGCTTGGTGTGTATGCGCGGGGTCTCGCTCCCGCGCAGCTGCGGACGCTCAGCGGTGGCGGTCGGCAACGTCAGCCTGTCGCCGACTCCGGTCGCGTCATCCGACGCACCGAGGCCAACTTGCCGGTCTTCTTATCCGCGCCCTTGCGGAGCCGGTCGATCAGCTCCGTGAGTTGGCGACTGGCCTGGACCTGCGCCGTGGCTGGAGTCTTCTGGTTGTCCATCAGCCCGGCGAGGTAGTAGGCCATCTCCGCTTCACCGCCGCGCGCGTCGACCGTCGACAGCTCAGCGAGCTGCTTCCGGATGGCCGTCTCAACCGGCCCGTACTCGGTGACTGGACTGTGCTGCGGCGCCTGCTGCTGTGTCGTACCACGGAGAACAGCAACCTTTGAAGGCTTGGTTTCGGCGGGCGACTTCTGCGCGGCTCTGCGCGACTTCCGGTCAGTCTGGTAGTCGCGTTCTGCCTGTTTGCAGAGGTCGCAGCGGCAGCCGGAGTTGTATCGGCTGCGAGTGCCATGCTCAGCAGCCATACCTCCCACCTTCCGCTACAGCAAACAATAACGATGGGCTAGCAAACCCCGTTCGCCCAGCAAACGGTCTGCACATGTGTCACACACGGGTTTCCGCGAAAATCGACGGGCAGGCACGGGTCGCCCCCTGGGCCAGCCGTCGCGATCCTGACCCACCCCCCCACCCTGGCAAATCCTTGTCAGCAAACATGGTGACGTTTGTGCAGGTCAGTGGCATGATTGGCGACCGATCGGTTGTCGTGGCTACGTCAGTCGATGGTGCAACGTCAGTGCAGGTCAGGCGGTCGGCGCATAGCGATGCGGGCCGACTCGGCGTGCCAGCAAACTCGGCGACCAGGCCAGCAAACAATGCGCGTCCGCGGCTACCAGGCGGGCTGAACCCATTGACCCTGATCAGGTGCAGTTTTCGCACCGCGGGAGCCGTTGCACTTCGAGTGCGAGGGGCGCAGGTTCGACTTCATGTAGGCGAGGTCAGGACGGGTGGCCACGGGTTGGTAGTGATCAGCTTCGAAGGCGGGCGGGGTGCGGGCCGGCGCTTCGTAGTCGATCGCTTGGTTGCAGAGGTGGCAGTGCCGGCCATACGTGCCATCGGGGTTGCGATGGCGTTGGCACTCATCCTTGAACTCGCTGGCCAGCACCTTCCAGGCGTGGCTGCTGCGGATCTTGCGGGCCACGTCGCGCTGGGTGCCGGTGTTCTCCCGGTACCAGCGCTTGACCGCTGCCTGCATCTGGTGCGGGCGCTCGGCCTTGGCGCGGGCCAGGACGGTGTCCATGCCGGGGTCAATGGTGATGATCTCGGCGCCGTGCTGCTCGTACTTGGCCAGGGTGTCGGCGCTCGGTGTGGAGTGGATGACGTACACGTCGCATGCGCCCGAGACGCCGAGTGCTGTGTCGATGGCTGCCTGGCGGGCTGCGCGGGTGACTGCCTTGACGTGGACGGGGTGGTCGTGGCCGACGATGCCGTCGGTGCTGGGAGTGAGCACCGATGCGAGGGCGTCGAAGTCGATGGTGATGTCGCCGGACTGGGCGTGGTTCCGGACCCAGGTGGACTTACCGCTCGCGGGTGGGCCGGTGACGACGTACAGGGCCACGACCGGTCAGGGCAGTGGCGGGTGCTCGGGTCGGCCGAGGCCGGGTGAGCCGTTGAACGCTTCGAGCGCGCCGGCCGCGGCGATGCCAGCCTGCTGGCCGGCGAAGGAGATGCTGCGGTCAGCAGGCGGTGGGACTAGGCCGCCGCAGTCGGCGCACGTGTCGGCTGTCTCAGGTCCTCGGCCCCAGCGGGTCGGTCCGTGCTCGCAGGTGCACCCGTCCGCGATGGTGTCGATCTCGGGGTGCGCCTGCTTGAAGTGCGCGATGACCTTGTCGACGGCGTCGCTGCTGAGCTTGGCCGTTACCGGGATGCTGAGACCCTTCGCGGGTACCTGGCGCTGGGGAAGTACGTCAGGGCCACCGACGGTGAGGTCGACAGTCACGGGAATGGTGTTGCCGCAATGTGGATGTGGGCACTTGACGTGCACGGTGGCGGGCATCAGCTGCGGGTCGGTGCGCTGGCGGCCTGTGCCGGCGCGGTGGCCTCGGGGGCGGGGCGGACGATGGCGCCGATGGTGGCGGCCAGCGCGTCTTCCAGGTGGTGCACGGCGATCGCCTGCTCGCGCGGCGCATGGTCGGTGACCTCGCTGACGAATCCTGCCAGCGCCTTGAACTTGCCGCGGACGTGGTCGAGTAGGGCGCGCACGGCGTCGTCGGACGGCGTGTGCAGGTCGAACCGGCGGTCGATCTCTTCCGGGGTGATTCCCATGGGGGTCTCCTTTTGGTGTCGGGCTTCTCGCCACGCTGACCCGTGCAGCTCCGCCCTCTCCGAAGGAGTCGGGTCATGGGTGATGTGCGGGTGCCGGGGAGTCCGCACGCGGGCTTACCCAGTGGGTTACCGATCAAAATGCTGGGCTTGACGCGGGCCCGCGCGGCGAGAAGGTGGGGGCGACCTACCTGGCGTCGGGGAAGTACGTCAGGGCTGTGCCCGAATAGCGAAAGCCCCGGCGAACGAGTCTCGCGGGGCTTCTGGGCACAGCTGTGCCTGCCGTATTTCTAACACGTCAGATCACGCTGGTCAGGGATGTGGGGCCGGTGTGTGTGTCGGTGTGTCGCACACAGGGTGTGGTGTGCGCACACCACCATTGGTAGCGTGGGTGCCATCATTGTCTAGCGCGATGCTATCGCAGGTGCTATCATTTACTCATGGCCAGTGTGGAGAAGATCGAAGCCAAGATGCGCGAGAGCGTCACCAACGTGGCGTTCAGCGACCTGGTCAAGGTCTGCACTCACTACTTCGGCGAACCACGCCAGAAGGGCACCAGCCATGCCGTGTACCGCACACCGTGGGCCGGAGACCCGCGCGTGAACATCCAGAACGACCACGGCAAGGCCAAGGCCTACCAGGTCCGCCAGGTCCTCACCGCCATCGACAAGCTGAAGGGAGCCAAGTGATGTCGAACCACTACACCTACCGGGCCGAATGGTCGCCCGAGGACGGCGAGTACGTCGGCCTCGTCGCCGAATTCCCCAGCCTCTCGTGGCTGGCCGCCACCGCGGCCGAAGCCGTGGCCGGCGCCTCCGAACTGGTCGACGGCATCCTCGCTGACATGGACGAATCGGGCGAAACCCCGCCGGAGCCCTTCACCGAGCGCCGGTACAGCGGCAACCTGTCGTTCCGCACCAGCCCGGCACAACACCGCGCACTCGCCATTGAGGCCGCCGAGCAGAACGTCTCGGTCAACCAGCTGCTCGTCTACAAGTCCGCGGTCCGGGCGCAGCTGGCCGAGCGGACGAAGGAAGCGATCGCGCACCTTCCGAGCGCGGACTGGCTGTCGGACCTGAGCAGCAAGATCTCAGGACAGTTCGAACCCGACGTAGTGGCGAAGTCGCACATGATCGTGGTCGTGAATCCGACCGGCGGAGATCTGCACAACGTCCGGATCGACCCTGGTGCGGTAGCGCTCGACGGAGATGGCTTCGCGTCCTACACCATCGACGGAGACCTGCACTCGCGCAGCTAGGTTGGGCTCGCTGGGCGGTCTTCAGGATCGACCCAGCGGGCGACCGGCTGGCCGTTCTCCACCGTCACATTGACCACCCGGGCCGCGTAGCCATCCGCACGGAACATTTGCATGCCGCTCATGTCATGCGGGACAGAGCTTTGACGGCACGGGCGCAGCGGGCACAAAACATGCCCCCGTAGATCGGTAGGTCCCACCCCGCCGCGCGGGCGGCAGCACCCAGCTCCTCGACACTCAACGCGCCGTCAAACTCGCTGGTCGTCTCACATACCTCGCAGGTAGCCAACCACACGAGTCGCGCGCTCATCTGGGGCCGCCGATGAGCCGGTCAGCGACTGTGGAGGGTATGCCGGCCAGGATTGCCACCACGTCCGCGACAAACTCAACTGCCTGACGAGCGTGCCGCCGCCCAGATGGCCAGCGGGGTGCCCGGTCAACGATCGGCTCCAGCGTGTGGGGATCCACGCGGACGCCGTCCAGCTCTGCCCAGGTGATCTCGTGCCCGTTCACTGCGGCACCGCCAACGATGGCCAGGACAGGAGATAGTTCAGGAATTCCCGCATCTCCAGACGCTGGATCTTGCGGCGACTCACCTGGGACCACACCTGGCTCCACCGATAGTCCCCGATGTCGATGACCGCGCCGAGCTCGGTGTGCGGCCCGTAGAGCAGGAAGTCGTCAGGGTGCATGTCGCTGGTGGCGCTGTCGTACACGGTGTCCGTCCAGTCGCCGCCGAGGGCGTACAGGCGGGTGCGGCGTGCTGGGTGGGTCACCACTGCTCACTCCGACGGGTATGGCGCCACAGGGGCGGAAGCTCGACACCAGCCAATTCCGCCTTCACCTGGAACGCGTCGTCGCGGCTGAGTGGTCGAGCGTCGAACCAACCGCCGAGCAGGTCACTGAGCAAGTCACCCCAGGAATTCCATTGCTTACGGCAGTCCAGGCAGGCGAACCACCGCCAGCAGCCGCTGGAGTGGGCGACCGCGTCGTGCCGGCGCAGCCTGCAGACGAGGTACCTCACTTCGGTGGGCCGTTCTGGGCGACGTGCTGGCGGAGCTCGTCCAGCGCGGCCTGGGCGGCGTCGAAGTCCCCGCCGTCGGCGACCAGCACGATGCGGTGGGACTTCGCGTACATGCAGGCGGTCGCCCGGTCCACGCGGGCACGGACCACCTTGCCGCGTTCGATGCTCAGCATGTCAATCACTCGTCCCACTCGGTGAGGCGCAGCAGCAACTCAGTCGCGCCGTCTTCGACGCCCCTGCCGACGGCATAGGACAGGCCAGCGAGATACCCGAGCCGCACTGCCCACTTCTCGTCGTCGGTCAGGTCGTCCGATTCGACGACGTCCGTGATGAACTGGCGGAGCTCGTCGGGGGTGTTGGGCTGCCTTCTGAGCAGGTCATCCATGTTCATCGCCAGCGCCGCAATCGGGCGAGGAACCGACGCCACCAGCGGGGGTTGGCCGGAGTGGTCAGTTCGGTGACCCTCTGCATCATGGCCATGGCGCGCGGAAGCGGGTCGCGACCAACGATGACGCGTTCTTCACCGGTTGCCTTGTCGCGCTGGACGTCGGTGACGTAGTCGGTCAGGGTTCGGCCGTCCGGCATGACGACGGTCATCAGCATGCCCTCTTCGAGGCCGCATGTGGTGGCGGCTTCGTGCTCGGACCGCCGGTGTTCGACCATGTCGGCCAGGCTGGAGGCTATGAATTCACATGTCCAGCAAGGCAATTCGTAGGTACTCATGCGCACACGTGCTTTCCGGGCATGAAGCTGCTGCGGCACAGGTGGCACCAGTCGGCCAGCATGACGTCGCACGTCGCGCCACCGTCCGGTGGGCACCGGTGCTTGTCGACCACCGCGTACCGCTGGCCGCAGGTACCGCACTGGTACGGCACACGTTGGACCAGGAAGCCCACATGCGGGTTGGTAACCGGCGGTGCGATGAGCTTGCGGGAGGTCTCGATGCCGAGGACCTCGTAGCGGATGTTGCCGATCCGGACGTGGTCACCGATCGCGATGGGCGTGCCCGGGATCTGGCTGGCATCGATGACGGCGACTCGGCCGAAACCCACTATGGTGTGCCAGCTTTCGGCGCGAAGGTTCGGGATCGTGCGGTCACATCCCATCAGCGTTCCGCTCCCTGTGGGTTGATGATTTTGGCGATCAGCTCGGGCGAACACCCGACGGCGGCGGCCAGCGTCTTGTGCGTCCACGAGGACCGCTCGGTGTCCCACAGCTGCCGCACCAGGCGGTTGCGTTGGTCCCGGTGCTGCGCGCCGACCCGGGAGGCATCAGCCGACTTTCGGTGATGCTCCCGGGCCTGCTGCGCGCGTGAATCCATCAGATGACGTCCTCGTGCTCGAACACCGCGACGAGCACCTTGGCCGCTTCCGCTGCGGCGTCAGGGGCCATGTTCGGAAGTGGGGTGCCGCGGTCGAGCGCATCGCCGGTGTATTCGCCGGTCAGCACGTCCACGATGATGTCGATGACTTTGTCGGCGAAGGTGTTCGGGCAACGGCAGCAGTAGTCGTGCTCTTCGTGGTCGCAGCACCCCACGGTCAGATGTCGCCGCGGGAGAACGCCGAGATCAAGTTCGGCACCGCGCTGTCGAAGCCGGCGACGTCCAGGGACAGCGGATCCCTCGGGTCGGCCACCGAGTACCGGGTGGCGGTCATCGCGACCGCGACCAGCCGTGCGTTCGGGTTGACGCGCTCGCGATACCGGCGCAGCGCCTGGTGGACGTGGATCGGTCCGGACCACGATTCGTTGTCGGTCAGGATGATCACCGTGTCGAATACCCGGTTGTGCTGCATGGCCCACGTGAACGGCAAAGCGCAGTCGGTCCGGCCCATGGGCTGCTCGCCGACGTAGCGGCACACGTCATCGAGGCGGCGCCGCGGGCTGATGTCCAGCTCGGTGATGGTGTTCTCAGCGATATAGACCTCGCGTCCTCCCCATCGGCTGCTCCGCACCTCGTGCTTGCCGGTGAATCCGACGATGGTGTGGTCGGGCTCCGACGCCGCGGTGGCCATCGCGATCGCGGCAGAGGCCTCCCGGGCGTTCAGCGGCATACCGGAGATAGCCGCCGACATCGACCCGGACACGTCCAGGGCCAGCAGGGTGCGCTTGCCGGCCGGTTCGATCGCCCCATACGAGGCGTAGAACGCGGCGTCGAGCGCGTCGCTGATCTTCGGTGCCGGCGTCCAGGTGCCGTCGCCGCGGGCCGAGCGTCCGGAGGCGTAGGTGCGCAGCGCGACGAGCACGTTGATCGGGTGCACGCGCCCGCGCTTGAGCAGGTCCGGGTTGGCCAGCTGGTCGGCGATCAGCTGGCCGGGTGCACCGGAGGCCAGGCCGAGTCGGGTCAGGCGGGGCAGCTGGCGCATCAGCGCGGTCTGCGGGATGCCGTGCGCGAGTAGTGCTTCCCACACCGCAGCGTGGCCCAGTGCGGCGTCGGGGAGCATCTCCCACGACAGACCGTTGCCGCGGCCGATGATCTCCACCCACGCCGCGTCGGTGGTGGCGGCCTGGGCGTCCTGGAAGTCGGTCACGATAGCCAGGTCAACGGGCACCGGGGTGTCCGGGGATGCTTCGCCGCCGCGGAACGGGATGTCGGCCAGGCCATTGCCGGCGGCCCAGTTCAGCGCGACGCGGCGCGCCGGGTCGGTGACACCGGTGGGCTTGGCCAGGCGCAGCAGGTCACGGTGGGTCCATCCCTCGCGCTGCCGGTACTTGACCAGCTGATAGGCCAGCGCCTTGACGGGCCGGTCGATGTACCAGTCGGCGACGCCGCGCTTGAGTGCCGGGCCCCAGCCGCGGAACTGCTCGACGTAGCGGGCGAACAGGAACAGGTGGGTGCCGGTGCGGGCGACGTGCGGGAGCGCTGCGAGTGCTCGGCGCCGGCCTTCGACGTCGTCGGCCGCGGCGGCGATCGCCAGCGCGAACAGGGCGGGGTTCTGCTTGGGTGCGCGGCCGTTGACGGAGACCTCGAGGATGCGGCGGACCAGCTCGACAGGATTGGTCGCGGCGGCGCGCAGGATCACCTCGGCGTTGTCCTTGGTCAGCTCACCGGCGCCGGTGTAGTAGGTGCCGCCGTCGGTGCCGAGGGTGAGGAATCGGTGAACGCGGGCCCAGTCATCTACGGGGAACACGAATCCGCCAGCGGCGTTCTTGACCTGCCGCGGGTCGGCCTGCTCGGTCTGTGCGGTGTGCCGCTTGTCGATGGTGGTGAGAATGTCCACGGCGTTCTCCTTCGGTTGGGGGGTGCGGGCGTGTTTGCTTCGACCGGGATTTTCATCCTGAATGAGAACCGACCGAAATCCGGCTCGCACCATAGGGTTTTCGTGGGCGGTGTGGGCGTGTTGTGGAGACCGGCGTTGCGTCCGCGCCTGGAGGTTGCGGACGACGGGACTCGAACCCGCAATGCCAATTAGTAACCGATCAACTCCGGCTCACACCGGTTGCGCTACTTGAGTAGGACCAGCAGGATCATCACGACGGTGAGTCCGAACCAGGTCCAGAACTGCCATCCCTCGATGACGAAAGTCACCGTCTGTTGCATGCTCAGTCCTCTGTGTGGGGGTTGACGATGCGGGCGTGATGTCGTGAGATCCGTGGTCGGTGCGACCACCACGAGGGTGTGCATTAGGCCGCTCTGCCACCCACCCTGTGCGGGCGGGGCGGGATTTGAACCCGCGGTCGCTGGTGAACCGAGTCTCGTCCGGCTCGCATAGTCTTCTGTAATTGTTTGTGGCTCAAGCGGTGTGGGCGTGTTGATCGCGACCGGAGTTACTAAGCAGGTAACCGAACGCTTCCGGCTCACACCGGTAATTCTGTTGTGCCGTAGGCGATGTGGGCGTGTTGTGCGGACCGGGTGTTAGTGCTCTACCAACTGAGCTACCGCCGTTTTTGGCACGGCGGACGGGACTCGAACCCGCGACCTCTCCATTAAAAGTGGTAACCGATCTGCGTCCGGCTCACATCTCCGTGGACGTGAAACCGACTGTAATTCGTTACAGGGCGGTGCGCCAATGGTTTTCAGAACAAACATCATCGCTATCATGTTCGAACAGTCAGCAGCAGTCAGCCGCGGCGCTGCCCATAGAACCCCGCGTACGGCTCCAGCCGATCCGGCAACACCGCAACATCATGATCATTATCCGGACGACCGTCGTCCGGCTCGTAGATACTGCACCCACACCGGCAAGTCCCACCATGCATCGGGCAACCGCACACGCACGGAGTCAAGGGACGTCCTCCCAGCCAGGCGGCTTCGGCAGCGAATCCCACAGCGCACGCGCCGAGCTGTCCTCCGGCAGCGAATCGTAGAACTCCCGGAACATCTCCCGTTGCGCCTCAACGAGAAACGCAGGGGTCTCCACCCGCGACCCCAAGACCACCCATCGGCTGCCGTCGTCGAACGAATTCGTCACGACGCCACCACCATCGACTCGGCGATGCGGCGACACCGATACTCGATTTCACCGAGGTGCTTCCAGTACTCCAGCGTGTCGACCACCGCCCTGATGTCACGGGTGGACAAGTCGTCTGTCGAGTCGATGGTCCGCCAGGTGACGTACGAGCAGACAGCCAGGCGGTGGTTGCGCTTATCGACCTTGCCCTCACGTAACAGCGCGAAGGCCCGTCGCACCAACGCCGCGGGTGCGTCCGGAGCCATCAGGCCGTCATCGCTCCGACGACTGCCCCCGCGACAGCCGCGATGATGACGGCGAGCACGCAGAGCACGGCGACCTGGCCGTGGGTCAGCCGTCGGCGCTTGATGACGGCGTCTACCCGGATGCCGGCGGCGTTGGGCAGCGCGGGCACACCCAGGGCGAAGCCGGCAACGATGCGTTCCTCCCAATCGGCCTTCGGACGCACCTCGTCCCAGCGACGCCGCGCCTTGTCGACTCTTGCGGTCTGGGCGATGATCCGCGCCTCCGGTGCGTCGGCCGTGATCAGGTCCTGCAGCTTCGTTTCCTCGTAGCGGTATGCGTTGTAGGCGCAGCCGGCGCAATCGTCGACGATCTCGGACATAGCGATCTCCTTATTGTGGTTGGGTTTTCGATGCTCTGAGTTGACGTAGGCGTGCCCGGTAGGTTTTCACTTCGCCCCACCGGTAGCGGGTGAGTTCGCCGCGTTTCTTCATGCGTTTGAATTGGCCGCGACGCACCCATTGGTCGACCGTCGAACGGGCCACACCGCACTCGCGGGCGATCTCTTCGGCGGTCAACCATTCGTCGTCGCCGCGGACGGCGAGGGTGGGCATGGGCCAGGTGATCGATCCGTTCATGAACAGGCGATCGAGGTCGGCCAGTGCGGTGGCGATGTCGTCGATCTCCCCGGCCGCGGCACGGGCGAGCAGCCGCCGGTACGCGGTGCCGACGAACCGGTCCTCGTCCTGTTGGGTCCAGCCGGGTGGGCGGATGAACGCGTCGGACACCGGGTCAGCAGTCGCCGTGGTGGAAGCAGAAGCAGGCACCGCAGTACGGGGCTGAGTCGTCGGGTGGGGTGGACCGGTCGAGATGCTCGGCGCAGCCGACGTGCACCAGCACGCTGGCTTCGTCGTGCCCGGGGACGTGGACGTACTTGACCTCGTCGCCGGGGCGGATGTCGTCGCCGTTATGGCAGCGGCCGGCAAAGCGGGCCGCGAAGGCTTGGGCCATGAACTACCGTCCCGCTAAAGGCCGGTCGATCACCGTGTAAGGCCCTGCCACGCCGCCAGATAAAGCACACGCGGCGTCTAGGGCGTGTCGGACGCGGTCGGCTGGGGCGATGTCGTACCGGTCGGTGGTGTGCAGCGAGCCGAGCGCGATGTCGTTGCCGCACCCGCACGCTGAGTACCCCTGCGCTGCACGGCCTACCTGGAAGTCGCTATGCACCTGGAACAGTCGGCCACCGACGCCAACGAGGAACGTGCCACCTTCCTCGCGTGTGTTCTCGATCTTGGCGTATCCGCCGTCCTTGAGAGTGGTGCGCACGGCGTCGACAAACGTGGTCACCATGAACCGGTCGAGGTCGTCGATGTCAGGTTCTGGGACGGTGAGCCTGTACCGCAGCAGCTGACCCATGCGGAACGAGCTCGTGAATCCCATGACGTACGGGCCGTTGGTGAACACCTTCTCGTCGGCGCGGATGGTCTTGGACCATCCCGACAGTCCAGCCGAGTCGCCGCCGATGATCACACCACCCGGGTACTCGATACCAACTATGCATGTCATCGCTTGGCGCTCCGTTCTCTGCGGCGGGCAGTGGGTTTGGTGTCTGTCGCGGTGCTGGTCGAGTAGGCGACGCCGGTCGGGAGCGGTTTCGCTACACCTTCGCGGGCCTCTTCGGCGGCGGCCGCGACGGTGTCTCCCAGTTGCTTCTGTTTGGCCTGCTTCTTCTCGTGCTCGCGGACACCGATCTGTCGTTGTTCGGGTAGTGGGTGTGGCCAGGCCGGATCTCCAGCGGTGAGCACGGTGGCGCATTGGTCTGCGACGCTGCGCAGGATGTTGGCCAGTTCGTCGACTTTGCCGTCGGCGATGATGGCGGCGACGGTTTCGTCGTTGAGGTCGTCGAGGAGTGAGGTTCGCTTCCGGAGCATGTCGAGTCGCCAATATGCTTCGGCAAGTAGGTATTTGAGCATTTGGTCCTCGTCTCTGGATTGGACTTCGTCCACGGTGCATCGGATCAGGAAACCGTGTTCGTCTTCGGTGTAACGGGCGCCGCAGGTGGTGCAGTCGATGTCCCAGCAGCCGTTGTCTCGGCCGAGGGTTTCGGCGCCGCAGCGGTGGCATGGGGCTTCGGACTTGTTGCGTAGGTAGCCCAGGCCGAGTTGGAGGTTGACGAGGCGGTGCACGCTGACCAACTCGCGGGCGATGTCCAGGCCGGAGAGTTCGATGAGTTCGCGGGGTTGGCCGAGTGGGTGCTTGTCGGCTTCGTCGTCGCTGTCCGGTAGCGGCATCCACACCTGGCACCACTGGGGTTCCGCTTCGACGAGGACGTCGAGGACGGGCAGTAGGGTGTTCGCGCCCCACGCGACCGTGAAAGCATCCGACGGGGTGGTGTGGCGTTTCCCGTTGACCGCCAGATAGCCCTTGGCAGTGCGCTCGTCCGGCGGCGAATCCGATCGGGACCGTGCCGCGCCGGTCATCCCCAGCGCTGACTCCACGGTGGACGTGGCACGGTCCACAGCATCGACGAGTCGGTGCAACAACGATTCGGTTGCGACGTTGATCGGGATGCCGGGGTCGCGGGTGCCGTGGACCCGTTGCCGGGCGATGGCGCCGCGCTCGCCGATCGCATCCGATAGCCGGCGCCAATCGTTCGCCGCGGCGCGCACCGTCTTCGTGAGCCGCCACAGGCAGCCCTCGCAGATGAGGCCGTCGGCGATCAGGGCTGGCTGGGGGTTGTTGTCCCGGTCCCGCAGGTCAGGGTTCGAACAACCTGGGCCCCACGCGCACCGGTGCGCCTCGGCCAGTGTGGGGAATTCCGCGTTCACTGGCTGGCTTCTGCGGCGTCGGCAGCGCGGTAGAGAAGCGACCGCACAGCGCGACGCACGTTCGATCCGCTGAGGAAGTCGACCCGACTGGGTGTCTCCATACGGTCGGCCACCTGGCGGAAGAACTTCGCATCGGTGTCGTGCGGGCCCTTGTGCGCGACGATGGGCAGTTCGATGATCCCGAACCCTGCTTCACGGAGTGCGGCCAGTTGGCGCGCAGCGAAGTGGTGAGCCACCTGGCCGCGCTTTTCGTCATCGTCCTCGTAGCCGTGCTCGTCCAGCTCTGAGTGCATCGCAGCGGCGAGCACTTCCGCCGCGGTCATCGGGCACCGGCCGGGGTGCGGACTTCGTCGATGTCCAGGCGGACGCGGTTGCGGTAGGAGATCTCAACCTCGTCGCCCTCGTCGACCCACTGTGTGATGCCTTGTTCCTCGAATTCACGTTGCCGCCGTATCGGCCCTTCAACACCAGCGCGGAGCGCAGCCAGCAGTTCCGCGCATGCTTCGTCGGGCATCGTCAGGTCCCAGCTTTGACCGATCAGATTGCACGGCCCGCGGACACCGTCCTCGATGTCGACGATCGTGTACACGACCTCGCCCTTCGGCTTGAAATCCGCTTGGCGCGTGAGGATTGCGAATCGCTCATCTGCGCAGCGAACGTCCCACCATCGGCGGCCGTCGCGGGCCAGCCGCACCTTCGCGCCGACCGGCGGTAGCGCTGGGTCGAATCCGCAGCGGTGCGGGCACAGCGGGGTCCCGGTGCCGTCGGTCTTCTTGACGTGGCCGTGCTCGCACACGGTGCCGTCCCGTTGGCCGGCGCGGCGTTCTGCTCGGTTCACTGGTATGTCTCCTGTCTCCATGAGGTTTCGCAGGTGATGCAGGTGCGCACCACCCACTGATCGGTGTCGGTCAGTCCGGTTGGGATGTCGACGTGGTGGCCGGCGTCGGTGCCGCAGGCCGGGCACGCGGGGTGGCTGAAGAACACCAGCAGCAGGTCGGCGGACCAGCCGTACCAGGCGCACGGTGTCTGGCTCTGGACGACGGCGGTCATGACCAACATCAGTGGGCGCATGCTGTCGGGCAGAGTGAGCCGGTCGCCGGTGTAGACCTCGTCCGGTAGACCCCACGACGGAAGATCGAGTGGCCCGTGGAACGCGATCGCGGGGAGCTTCCACGTGCAGTCGTTGCGCTCGAGGGTGACCACGTAGCCGGACTCGAGCCTGGTCCGGATCTCGGTGGCGCTGATCCTCATCGTTCGGCCCATTCCTGGCCGCACGCGGCGCACTGGCGGATCACCGTGGCCTCGGCGGGGTCCTTGCCTGGCTTCGGTTCCCGGATGCCGTGCGTGCTGATTTCAGAGCAGTTCCGGCACTCGCACAGCGCGATGAAGTCCCGGGCCGGCCAGAAGTCGACCGGCCGCGAGACGGCCGCACGCTGCCGGCGGGCGTGTAGGAGCTGCCAAGTCCGCCACCACACCATCAGCCCGTTCCCAATCAGTGCGGGAGGCGTGTACCAACCCCACGTCCCAGTGGCCAGCCCGTATACCGCGTACACGAACAAGCTGGCGTGGACAACCAGCAGCAGAGCCGCGCCCACCCTCGGCGCTATCGCATTCTGGGGCAGCTCGAACGTTTCGGTGACCAGCTGCCGCAAGCTGGGTCGCGCGGGCTGGCATTCGACCTCGGTGGGACCCGACTGCGGTGCGAGCGACATGACGTTCACGGCATCGATCGACCAAGCGGCGACGCTGCCGTTCGATGCGCTAATCGTGATGTTGCCGCCGGACTGGATACCCACGGATCCGCGGCCGACCTTCTGCGTCTGACCAACAACCACCGCACCGCAGCCCCGAGCTGACTGTGGCGGGGGTTCCGACAATGGTCCAACCTCCATGGTCAAGCCTTCAGGCTGATGTCGTAGCGGTGCAGCAGATCTCGCGCCCAGTCACCGTGTGTCATACCGCTTCCGGCGACTCGGGCGAGGTCCGCGGTCAGCGATTGGAGCAACCGTGCGCGTTCGGTCGCCAGGTCGCCACGGGCGGGTGGGCCGTACCGGGCCAGCGCTTCGATGGCGAGTTGGCGGACCCCGGCCGGTGTCAGACCGAGGTCTGTGAGGATCTGGACGCCCACGCTCTCCTCGATGTAAGTGACTAATGCGAGCAGTAGGTGTTCTGTCCCGATGTAGTTGTGGCCCAATCGAAGCGCTTCGCGCAACGAGTTCTCCAGCAGCTTCTTGGCGCGTGGAGTGAAGGGGATATGACCCGACACGGGTGCTGCGCCGCTGCCGACGATCTCGTAGATCTTGGCGCGGACGATGTCGGCGCTGAGGTCCAGCGAGTGCAGCACTGTCGCCGCGACGCCCTCACCTTCGGCGAGTAAACCCAGCAGGACGTGCTCGGTGCCGACGTAGTTGTGGTTCATCTTCCGGGCCTCTTCCTGGCACAGGACAATGACCCGGCGGGAGCGGTCGGTGAAGCGTTCAAACATGGCGGTGGTCTCCTTCGATTTCGTCGAGCTCCTCGCGTAGTGCGGGCCGGATCCATTCGAGGACAGGTCTTCTCGGGGTGTCTTCACCGTCGTCTTCTGCCACGGTGACGGTGAACCGGTCGCCGTCCTGTGTGAGGTTGACGAGGTTGCCGGCGCGGATCAGCCAGCTGGTCGACGCCAGGATGGTGTCGGTGTCGACATCGACGAGTGAGATTCGGTCGCGGCGGACGCGTACGACGATGGGGCCGTACGGCAGCCGCGCGGTGGTGTCCGGTCCCGGGTCGGAAGGTGTGCGGCTGCGCTGGTGGACAGCCACGAGCAACGCGGCCGCGATGATGCACCCGGCGGCCACCAGCGCGTAGAACAGCACCGCGGCGGCGTCAGGCATCGGTCGCACCTACTGCCGGGACCAGGCGGTCGTCGACGATCACGAGCGCGACCGCGATGTCCTCAAGGTCGACCCACGATTCGATCTGAATCCCGTTGTCCAGAGCCAGAGAGTACGGGCACTGTCGCAGGTCTACCCCGGAGTCTTTGCACTCGCGCGAGTGCAGGATGTACACCTGCTCTTCGGCCGAGACGGCGCGGCCGTAGTGCTTGGTGTCGTGGCGTTTGATGCCGACGATCTGTTCGATCTGGTCGGCGGGGACGAGGTCGGTCATCGGGACCTCACCACAGGCGGGGCCGGCTTCGGTGCGGGCGCGGGCTTGGGTGCCTGAACAGTGGCGCGCGGACCGGGCGCGGTGCCGCCGCGGGTGGCCGGCGCCGGGGTCCAGCCTGGCGGCCGGTTCCGGTACGTCGGCTTGTAGCTCGGCGCGCCTGGCTGGACGGTCTGCGCGGGCACGTATCCCGGCGACCCGTAGCTGCCGATAGCCGGGATGATGTAGGGCACCAGCACGGCGTCGTCGTCGGTCAGGTCGTCGCACCCAGTGAGCAGCGCAGCGGCGGTCAGCAGAACCGCGGCGATCGCGCGCATCACTTCGTGCCTTCGGCGGCGATCAGGTCGGCCAGCGCCTGGGCGCGCTCACCCTGCTTGGCGTAGATGTCCGGGTGCCGTTGAGCTTCTGCTGCGTAGTAGGCGATGGACCGCTGCACCTCGGCACGCTCAACGTCGGTGAGCAGCGGCCAGCACTGGGGCAGCGCGACGTCGGCGTCACCATAGATGACGCCGGCCGCGACTTCGGAGCCCACCCGGGTGACTGACATATCCGCGCGGCGGTCGTAAAAGGCTGCCTTGTAGAAGATCCCGACGCGGCGGATGCCGCGCTCGTCGACGATGTGGGACCACATCGCGTGGTCGGACCCTTCACGCTTCCATCCGGCCGGCAGGGTCGCGGTGACGAACAGGTCGTCGCCGGGGACTGGATCGCCCTTGACGAAGCCGAGGGCTTCGAATTCAGGCCAGTCAGCCTCGGCGGGGAGCTTGTCGGAGTTGACGAGCTGGCGCTGCCCTTCGGCTTCCATGCCGGTGATGTAGGCGTCTGTGCCGAGCACGACGCTGCCAGCGAAGTGGTCGGTCGCGGGTTGCGCTGAGGTGTTGGTGATGTCGGGCATGACGAATCTCCTTCTGTTGTGGTGGTGTGACATTCGGTTGAAACGGTTTCGGTTGAATGTCAGGTCGGAATGTCTGGGATTCCTCCGCAGGATGGGCAGGTTCCGAACTTGATGAACTCATCGCAGGCGGTGCACTTGTACGCCAGCGGGATGTAGCCCGGCCGAAGGGTGACGACGACCGGCTGTCCCTTGAGGTCGACGCCGTAGAGGGTTCGGCTGCCGTCGGGGTTTTCGTCGACCTGTTCGACGGTGAGTGTGGTGCTCACATGTACCACCGCAACGGATTCCAGCCGAATTCGGCGCAGGTCAGCCCGACGACGACCGCGGTGACGACGGCGATCATCACCCGTGGTCCTTCTGCGCGGCCTCTACGAACGGGCGGAAAGCTTCGGCTGCGCGCTCTACTGAGGCGGAGAATCGCTCGATTGCGTCACCCATATCGCGGAAGCTGGCGTTCAACCCCGACCACGGGTTGGCGCGGCGGCGGTGCTCCACCCCGTTCTCGTCGAACGTGGACACCATGATCGTCGGGTTGGTGGCCAGTTCGCGTTGGGCCTCGGCGATGATCTCGGCGAGTGGCCGGGTGGCGGCGCGGGGACGGCGGGTGAATCTCATTGGCGGTTCTCCTTGGCTCTCTTGGCTTCTTCGAGTTCTGCGAGGGCGCGGGCTTTGCCTTCGCGGGCGGCGCGGGCGAACTGTGAGGGGTCCTGGTGGAGGCAGACCTGGGTGCCGGCGTAGCCGTCGGGACCGCAGCGGTTGCAGGCGGCGATCGCGTCGGGGTCTAAATGAGGCGGCCGACCCGATGTTGGTTTCGGGCCGGCCGCTTCGGCTGCTTGCTGCGCGCTCACGCGCTCGTCCGCGTACGGGTCATAGGGGTCGCGCACCGCCGCCCCCAATGGATCGCCAGTCGTGGACGCGGCGCCAGGTCAGTCCGGATCCCGGGGTGGATACCTGGCGCACGAACAGGACCCGGGCGGGGTGGACGACGCCGCGCTTGATGTGTTCGGTCTGGTCGGCGTTCACGCCGAGCGCGTAGCCCGAGACGTACACCGCGTACCAGTCGTGTGCCGGGTCACCGCCCTCGGCGACGTTCAGGCGGGGGGTGGGCACCCACCCGCCGCAGTCGCAGCCTGGGGTGGCGCACACAGCGCCACGGCGGCCGTGCGTGACGGTGTCACCGGTGCGGTAGTGGCCCATCCGGCCGGCCACCATGGGGCACACCTTCGCGGCGTACACGGCGCACTCAGGGTGCAGGGGTGGCTCGTCGAACTCCAGCGCGGCGAGCTGATTCGGGCCACCGAACAACACGATCGGCGGGACGACCTGCTTACCACACAGCTGGCAGCGGCTCTCGCGCCAGCAGCGCTGCACCTTGGCGTCGTGCTGAGAGCGGAAGTCAACGCCGCCGTCGGCGAGCTGCACGTTGGCCCACGGCACGACGAACCCCGCGCCGGTGGTGGGCCGGGCGGCGCACGTCGCCGGGATCCCCACAGGCTGGCTCACGGCGCAGCCACGATGGCGAAACTGCCCGGGTCGTGATCCCGTTGGTCGTAGTGATACGGGGCCTTGATCGTGGTTTCCAGCTCCTTATCCGGGTCAACTCCCAACGACGTCGCCTGGTCGATGAACGACTGCAGCTGGGTGAGGGTCACCGTGCCGCCACCCTGAATTGCCAAGGTGATCGACGGGAGTATCTGAACGATCTGTGCCATGAGTTTCTCCTTTGTGGGACAACAGAAATGGGGGTCTTATGCCAAGCTGTCGAGGACTGCCGACAGGTGTTCGGCGTGCTCGCGGTCCGCCGCATCGCGCGGTGACCCATCGAAGTGATGACGCGGGCCACGCCAGCCGCAACCGCACAGAGCCTGCTGACCGCCGACCCAGTAGTCGGGATGGAAGCGGTGGCCCATGATGGCCTCCACCTGACCATTCCGATGGACCACGTCAGAGCCACAACCGCGTCACAGGAAACGCGTCTTCTGGAATCAATGAGTCGGTGGGGCTGACCAGCTTGAAGTGCACGCCATCGTGGTTGTAGGCGTAGAGATGATCGACGCGATGATCGTTGGGGATCGCCATGTCCGGGTCGATTTCTCCAGCGTGGACCGCCCAGCGGTTGATCTCTTCGATGAACTCACCGGCGTCGCGGTGGCCGTATCCCCAGAACGTGTCGCCCGACTCGTCCTCGATGATCGAGAATGTGACTTGATTGCCGTCGCTGTCGACGTCCTGCGTGATGAAGTGGTGTTCGTAGTTTGCTTCCGGTGCGGTCATGGGTTTGCTCCTCTGGTTCGTTGATTGCCGATAACTAGGCGTTGAGTTGGTGATCCAGGTCAGGACGCTGGTTGCCAGTCGCCCACCAGACGGCGCTGCAAAGAGCCTTCGCACTCCGCCTGCTTTCGAGCCAGCGACTCAGGTACCGGGCCGAGCCAGCCGGTCGTGCGCCACTCCTCGGTGAGTCCGAGAGCGTCGACGACCGCCGCAGCCACTGACCGGTACCTGGCCCGGTCCGCCTCGGTCAGGCGCGGATAGAGGGACCGCGGGCAGTCGGGCCACAGCGCGTGATGCACGATCTCCCCGAGTCTGTCGACGTCGGCCATCGCACGCTCAGATGCAACGGAGCGATCAGGCATCGGGGTACTCGTTTCTGCGCGCGCGGTCGGTGGTTGCGTTGGTGGTCCGGTAGGTCAACGGTTGAACTCGATTAGTTGCGGTAGAGACACGTCCGTCTTGCACGTAGTGCATGACGGGTTTTGTTGTCCTGTAAAGGTTGTCCTGTGTTGCACCCACGGGGGTGCAAGGTAAGTTGCACGGCTGCGGTGCAAGGTGGGGCCGGTTATGTTGCACCCCTAGTCGTGCATGACGGAGGTCACAATGACGGTCCAACATGCACGGTTTCGGTGCATGTTTGGAGTCCGTACCTTGCACCGATACCGTGCATGATGCTCGCCCGGATGTTGCACGGAAACCGTGCATGATGGCGGTCATTCTGGACCCGCCTTGGGCGGCAACTGGATCGGCGAAGACCACTGAAACATCTCCCCATCCGTGAACCGCCGGCCTCCCGCGCACACCACATACGCACACCGCCGAGCAACCATCTGCCCATCCCGTACGTACTGCCTGACGATCAACCGGTGATCCTTGACCGCGCGGTCGATCGCGCGGGAAGCCCGTTCCCGGTTCTGGCCCCACCCGAAGTGCTCAGACAGATGCGCGGCCGACGTCTCCCACACCCGTTTTCCCGAGTCGACTGGGGTAGCCCACGACACCAAAAACGCCATCAGGACGAACCCATCTGACCCGAGTGCCTTGTCGTGCGCACCTGACCGGATGAGGTCATCAGAGAGCCAGGTGACACCCGTGCGCTGCACCTCACCGATGAGGTGTATTGGGTTGCGCCTACCCACGTCATAGCCGCCCAGTTCTCGTGGAGGAGTCACGCGGGACCGCCGCCTGCATCTGTCTCATATGAGCGACCTGCGGGGTCCACAGGCCCAGCGCGCCCCGGCACGGGATCGGCTCGGCGAGATACCTCGGGTTCTCCAGCACCAGGTGCACGGTCTGGCGCGGGTGGCGCTCGCCCGGTTCGGCGTACGAGATCCCAGGTTCGCCCCACGGCGCGCAGCACCCGCACGCCCGGTGGACGTCGACCAGGTCGACGACGCCGATGAAGGCGCCCATCGGGAATGCCCACCGCGGCAGCTTGCCGCCGTTCCACTGCGGAACGAGCTCCTGGAACGCCTTACGCAGCACGGTGCTGTTCTCACCCTTGTCGGACCACAACTGGCCCGCGTGGATGGCCACAGGGCCCCGATACTCCCATCTCTGGGAGCGGTTCTCGATCGTCTTGCCGGCGTGGATGATTGCCGACGCCCACGGCTGCTGCACAGTCAGAGCGCGCATGACACACCTCCTTCGTTGATGCGGGTGAACATGTCCTCGAGATCAGTCAGGGTGCGGGCCAGCTGCTCTGCCGCAGCGGGCCCGGGCAGACCGGGGAACACGCGACCCGTCTCGCGGTGCTGCACCGTCCACCCCTGCGGGGTTTCGAACACGTCCCAGGTGAGGTGCGCCGGGGCGAACCCGAGGCACCCGCACGCGGCTGAACCCGCACAGATCCGGGACAGGCCGACGACCTGGTCGCGGTGGCCGGCCCGCGGGTGGCCGCAGTGACGGCACACGTCCTGCTTGCCGCGGAACGTCATGACAGGCACCCCCAGGACGCGCAGCCCGGTGAGCACGCGTGCGGGTCGCGGCCACAGTCTCGGCCCCGGGATTCGACAGCTTCGGCGGCGAGCGCGGCATCGCGGGCCGCGTGCGCGCCGAGCAAGACGCGGCACAGGTAGCAGCCAGCGCCAGCGCAGGCTGTGCGGCTCAGCTCGCCGGTGTGGACCAGCGGGGTGATCAGCTCGTCGACTGTCAGTTCCGGGTCTTCCCGAACCACGGAGCCGTCGAACCGGACTTGGGCTGCGCTGCTCCCGACGGTGCGGCGGCGCCACCACCGGCGGTTCTCGTAGACCACTGCGTACTCGCGTTTCTCAGCGCGCATGCACGCGTCGTTGCGTGGATCGCCGTGCACCTCGTCGCACGCCGAGCAGGGGTTGCAGACCGGGCAGATCACGCAGGCATTGCAAGGCGGGGCGATATGGCAGCGGCATTCGTGACAGTCAGGCATTGGCCAGCTCCAGCAGCACGTCGCCGTGGCATGGCGAGTAGGTCGGGCACCAGCAGACGAGGTCGTGTCCACGGAGCGCCGCGAGTTGCTCGGCGGTCGGCGTCTGCGTTCCCGTGCTGTAACCGACATCGAGGTTGACCCAGTTTCGGTACAGGCTCGCCGCTGTTTCGGCGTCGGGGATATTGACTGGGGTCCAGCAGCCGAGCCGCAGGAAGTGGGTCAGGCCACCGACGTGGAAGGGGTTGCCGTACGGGGTGCCTCGGCCGACGAACCGGGCCTTCTTGCCGCACCCGCACCCGCACAACGGGGTACGCCAGCCCTTCGTGCGCCTGCGTTGAATCCGCTCAGGCATCGTCGTCTGTCCAGTCGAAGAACGCGATGACCAGTCGGAACGCCCCGCCGACCACGACGAACAGCCCGAGGCCTTGCAGCAGTGGGATCCATAGCGGCGTCCCCGCCATCGCCGCTCCGACCAAGCTGCTGGCCATGGCGATAAGACACGCGATGGCGATCAGCACCAACGCCCTCCGGTGCGCCCGGGCGAGCAGCCACGCGCGGACGCTACTCATCGTCGGGCATTTCGCAGTTGGTGATCGTCATCGCGTCATAGGCGCGGCGATGCAGCGCGGCGTGGTCGGAACTCGGAAAGTGCTCCCGGCCAGTGGTTCTCGCCCAGTGATCGGCCTCGTCAGCGCGCAACAGCTCCGCGCCCTGCAACCGCATACGGACACCGACGACACGCGCAGGCAGGCGGCCAGCATCCGCGACCGGGCCGGCCTTCGACTCGTCAAACACGACAACATAGACATCCATCAGTCCGGCCACCTTCCGATGTAGAGATCGGGCCCTCGGTTGTCATCCCAGTGGGCCCGGAACATCTCCCACGTCCAACCTCGGCCGTCGTAGGCAAGATGCAGAAACCGCCGGGTCGGGGATCCTTTGTCACGCTTCGTGCTTGCCGCCCAAGTGGATCCGGCGCATGCGTTACTCACCCCGTAACCGCCGCGGGCCATGGAATCCACCCAGCCGCGCGGGGCGAGGATGAGGTGACCGACTTCGCCGCGATCGGGCCTGGCGGCCGGGTACTCGATCTCACCCCAGGTCGACACGACATCGTGGCGGCAGTCTCCAGGGCGGTCACCGATGGGATAGGGAGTGCCGCAGAGGCATTCCCCCCGAACGACAACCCGCAGTTCAATACTCTCCGCAACTGCTGTAGGCATCAGACTGTCACCGCCGCGGGGAACTCGTCCCAGGTCCGCCCGTCCAACTCGCGGCCGGCGGCCTTTTTCCCGACCCGGCGCATGCCCTGCGAGCCTGGTGGTGTCGTCAGGTCACGCTCGGACGAAGTGGGCGAGTGTCCGAGTGCCATGAAGTTCTCCACCCAGTCACCGTTGTCGTCTTGGTACAGGCCACCGGTGAATGCGTGGGTGGCACCGTCAGGACCGTGCCACGGTGCGGGAGCCCATTCGCCATGCTGTTTGAAGAAGAACGGGATACCGATCTTGGTGCACTGATCACGAAGGCCGCGGGCCCAGTTCGGGTGCATGGGCCGGGCGCGCGGGCCCGATTCACCGCCGACGATGACCCAGTCGGGCAAGACCCGATCGGGGCAGTAGCCAACGCAGAATCCGCCTGGGAAGTCATGCGTCGGGCAGTGAGAGTGCAGGTGGCTCAGTTTGATTGGGCCAAGCATCGGCTCGGCGGAGATGAACCGCACGGCGGCCGGAGTCTCCATCAGCGTGGGGATCCGGATGTCGGCCCACCGCTGATTTTCTGCGCTCACCCCGAGGTGAACGTTGGGCACCGGCCACTTTCGGTACTGGCTGAGGTGCGCGCCAGCCTGGCCGCGGCCGACCCCGCCGAACGAGAACACCATCTCCTGGAAGTCCGGTGACGACAGCAGTGACCGCATCCGGGCGTGACGTTTCGTCAGCACCATGAACGTGTGCTTGGGGTTGCTTTTCATCACCTTCCACACGTGGGCGATGAACACATCGGGGATGTCGTCGTGGAACAGGTCCGACATCGAATTCACGAACACCCGTTGCGGTTTCCGCCACTTGAAGGGATCGCCCAGTACGCCGGAGTGATGAGTCGCCGCGAACCCAGGGCCCGACGTGCGCGGGTCGCCGTCGCGCTGGTACTTGCGGTGGCCCATGCCCTTCAGCCGCTTCGCCATCGTCAGCGCGTAGCAGTGATCGCAGCCGGCCGATACGCGGTCGCAGCCCGTGGTGGGGTTCCAGACGCGGGTGGCCCACTCGATCGCGGTGTCAGCCACGGGACGCCGCCGGCATGATGTGGTTGGCGAGCATGGCCATGTTCCACCGGGCATCGGCCAGCGCATCGTGAGCGTTGGCCGGCTGGGGTTCCACCGCGGAGCGGATACCGAGACGGTCCATCTCCTGTTTGATGTCGTGGCTGTACATCGGCATGAAACGGGGGTGGTCGACCATCGCACCCCACAGCTGACACAGGGCGACGTGGTCATAGGCGCCGTAGTAGGCCCACAGCTCGGGCCAGTCTTCTTCGCTTACGGTCTCGTCGCGGTCGATCAGATCGCCGACGATGAAGTCTCGGACCTCGTTGGCGATCACCCACTTCGGCTTGACACATGCCGCAGAGCGATCCAGGTGCGTGATTCTGCGGGCGTGATTGGGGTCGGTCCAGTCCTTCTTTGTGGTGGGTAGGTGTCGTACCACGTTGTCCCACAACCAATCCGAAAAGCAGGCCCTGGCGAAATCACAGTCGGCGTTGACCGCGTAGTACTCGCGGCCGTCGTCCGCGACAATCCCAATCGAAATCAGATCGATGGTCTTGCCGTCCTCGATGAACTCTGTGTCGTAGCAGTAGACGGTCATGTCACGCCGTAACCGGTCGACCGGGGGTGTGGACGGCGGCGAGTCCGCTGCCGACCGACGGGCGGGCCAGCTCGGGGTGCCGGGCCATCCAGTCCTGGACGTACCAGAGTTGGCCGCAGCCACCGCCTATGTCGTCCTGGCCGGCGGGGTCAAACATCCGCGTGCTGTATCCCGATTCGAGCATCAGGGTCATGAAGTCCGAAGCCAGTTGGCGTTGCCGCTCGTTGGCCGCGGCGATCGACTCATCGCGTTCACAGATCACGCTGATCGTGGCCTGCCAGATCCCCGGGGTGAACAGCGCGACCAGGCGGGCCACGTCCTCCGGGGTGTTGTTCCGTTCGTGCACGCAGTAGTTGAAGAACGGCTGCCGGCCGGTCGCTTCGAACCACAGCTCGCCCTCGCGGGCGATCTCGGCCAGGGACAGCTTGGCCTTGAACGGCACCAACAAGTTTCGTGCCGCGTCGGTCGATTCGTGCACGGAGAACTGCAGGCCCACGGTGGGGACTTCTTGGCTGAGCAGCCGCAGCGGCGCGTAGTTGACGCGCGGCGCCGACGTGGAGATCAGCAGCGCCGCCCGCGGGTACAGCTCGTGAAGCTGCCGGATCGCCGGGAACAGGTGCGTCGGGTTGAGCAGCGGTTCGCCCATCGACATGAACATGATCTGCATCCGGTCCACCTGGGCTGCGTCGATGGCCTGCGAATCGAGCAGGTGCGAGGGCTGAGCGACTATCTCCGCGGTGGTGAGGTTGCGCACGAAGTTGTCGCCGGCGCCGCAGAACCTGCAGCCGACCGGGCACCCGGACTGGGTTGAGCAGCAGATCACCGTGCGGTCGTTGTACGTCGGGTACTTGTACAGCACCGACTCCGCGACCGCGGTCCCCGTGGTGAACACGAACTTCTTGACGTTCGTGTCCGACGAATCGATTTCCTTGATGTCCGGCCAGATCTCGTGATCGGTGTAGGTGCTGACGACAGGTGCAACGGACATGATTGATCTCCTTTTGTGGGGTGGGGTGATGCAGGTGCGGCGGCTATGTCGGGGTTATGCGTTGAACAGGTCCGGCTCGGCAGTCAGGGATCGATCGGTAATCCCCCAGGTGAGTAGGCAGCAGCCGAACGGCGGGCGGCTGCCGCTGGTGGACACTTCGTTACGTCGAAGGAACCTCAGCCGGCCGGGCAGGAAGTACACCCACAGCGGCGAGTCCGCGCGGTCTCGGTAGGGCTCCACCATCTGCTGCCACCAGAGCTGCTCAGTTCTGTTGGCGGGCAGCAGCATCGCAATGCCATCGGTGTTTTCGTACTCGGTCCACGCCTTCTCAACCCACGGCGCGATGTTCGAGTACGGCGGGTTACACCACACCCGTTCGCCGGCCCAGGACTGTCGAAGTCCGTCGTCGTCGTAGGTGAAGAACCGTGCGCACTTCGTGTTGTAGCTCGCCGCGGCAACGTCGAGCGTGAACGGGCCCAGCGCCTCGTCGAACCGGCCGAAGTCCTGCAGTGTCGTTGCCCGGTCGTCTGCGGCTTCGTCCGGGCCGCCGCGCGCCGCGATCTGTTGCGGGTGGTTCTGCGCCTGGAAACCAACGAGACTCATGATCGGTGCTCGTTGTCGAAGAGCGAGTGCTGCATGGAGATTGGCCGGTTTGACCAGATGACCTCGGTCCGCGCCTGGTTTTCACCGTTTCCCTGTCCAGTCATGTGCGGAATGTCGAGGCGGTGCCATCCGGCTAACGCGGTCTCGTAGAGCTCGGACGGATAGGCGGACAACACCACCGCGGCGCGGCATGCCATCAGCGCCCAGAGCAGCTCGACATGATCTGCGTGGTCGGGCATATCGACGCGGTAGCCGTTGCCGCCGCCCGGCGCGGAGCGGGTCTCACCGAGGTACGGCGGATCGACGTAGAGACAGCACTTAGGGTGTGCACCGTACTTCTCGATGATCTCCAGAGCAGGCCGGCATTCGAGGCTCACGTGGTGCAGTCGCTGGGCAGCGGCCGCCATGCGGTCGACGTACGCGGTTAGGTATCCGGGCATTCCGGTCGAGTTGCCGCCCGGGTTGACGTAGTACCGCCACCCCGTGGAACGCAGCAGGGTGCCGCCGCGACCGGCTGCGATCTGGATCCAGATCAAGCGGGCGCGCTCGAGGTCGGACAGCCCTTCGAGGTCGGCATCCCGGGCCTCCAAGTACTCAGCCCGCGAGTGCGGCGTCAGCGCGCATGCGCGGGCCAGCTGCTCTGGTTGGTCACGGAGTACTCGCCAGAACGTCATCAGCAGACCGTCGAGGTCGTTGGCGGTCTCCATGCGGCTCGGCTTCTTCGCCAGCAGCACCGCGAGCGACCCGGCAAAGGGCTCGATGTAGTGCTCATGAGCGGGGAGCAGCTCAACGATTCGGTCAGCTAGACGCGTCTTCCCGCCGTAGTAAGCGAACGGTGGTGCGGTCATGACGCCAGCTCTCGGTGCAGGGCGGCGCGGAGGCGCGCACCGATCCACGTTCCGACCGCGGGCGATACGGCGTTGCCGTAGCCGTCCACCTGCAACCGGTCGCTGCCCCAGACGATGAAAGTGCCCTTGTAGTCGGCGAAGTCGACGTCGAATCCGCATCCGCGGCCGATCTCGTGGCCGGCCATCATCCGGAAGTAGCAGTCCTCGAGCTTGAGGTCGGCCAGCATGGCGTGCCACTGAGCCGTCAGCAACCCAGTGGTTGGGTGCGCGGTGACGGTGCCCAGCGGATCCGTGACCGGGTGCGGGGCCGGGAACTGGTCTGGCTGGCTGCCGTGCTGCTTGAACCAGCCGGAGAACAGCAGACCCTGCGTCACCGCGGCGCCGACCACGGTGCCGAGCGGTCGGTCGATCGGGTAGGCCCGGTACTTCGCCTCGTCGATCGAACCGTTGCACTGCACCCGGCCCGCCGCGGTGAGCAGTCCGGGGATCTGCTCGGCGGTGAATGTTGGCATCGCCTCGCCGTGTGTGGTCGGCACGGTGTTCTTCCGGAACGGGATGACCCCGCTGGACAGCAGACCGAGTGTTTCGGAGCCGCCCTGTGTCGGCAGGCCTTCGTCGGCGCCGCGCGGTGCTCCCTGGAAGTTGTCGACGGCCAACGCCACGGGCGGGGTGATAACCCCGGTGGTGTTCGTTGCGGTCTGCGCCCACAGTGGTTCACTCAACTCGCGGCTACGGCAGTCAGATCCGGGCCGCTCGTAGGTGTTCCCGGCCGCGGCCATGATCGCGCCCGTGGACAGGATCGCCGTCTCCTGCTGGCTGGTCTGGGTCGCCATCGGCTGCCACGGGTGCTTTTCGGTCCCGTGCACCGCCTTGGCCGGCATGAGGACCGCGGGGAACTCAGCGAACCGCTGGCGGCAGCGCTCAGCGCGGGCCATCGTCGCGGCGGCCAGCGGCTTCTTGCGATCGCCGATACGGGTTCCCAGGTCGCGTAGGTCCAGTGCCGCCAGCGATGGCGTCACCGGCGGCGATACCGCGCCGCGGCAGGACGGGCAGCGGTACTCGTACTGGACGCCATAGCGGACCTGGCCAGTCGGGGGCACGCCGGTCTTCCACGTCCACACCGCCTCGACTACGCGATCGCACAACGAGCACCAGGCCGGGGGCCGGTGGTCCAGGTCGGGCGCCGGGATGCGCCGATCCCAGAACGCGATGTACAGGCGGTCGCGCGACTGCGGCACACCGAAGAACATCGAATTCAGGTACAGGACACGGTATTTGTAGCCGAGTAGGTCGAACTGCTTGAGCCACCACCGGTACGTCGTGCCGTCGCCGACCTTCTTCTTGCCCGGGATCTGAGGGCCCCAGGACTGCAGCTCGGTGGTGCACTCGACGAGGATCAACCGCGGGTGGTGCTGGGCGGCGTAGTGCAGCACGCAGTTCGCGGTCGCGCGGTCGCGCTCGGACCGGGTGACGTTCTCGTCGAACTCCGGATCTTCCAGATCAAACAGCGAAAGCCCCTGGGCGTAGGCCTTCTTCGTGTTGGCCTGGGAATGGTTTACGCACGACACACCGGCGGCCAGCAGGTCAGCAGGCGGGAGGTCCCGGGCCGAGTGGTAGTCCGATGCCTCACGGTCGACCAGATCGGCGATCCAATGCTCTGCCTCCGGGTGGTTGGCCTCGTGCACCTCGACCTTGTAGCGGTTGTGGTTGGCCGCCATGATCGTGGTGAACCCGGCATCCTTAATGCCCTTGGTCAGCCCACCGAATCCGGAGAACAGATCGACCGCGACGAGGTCGTCGTGGGCGAAGCGCCGGCGGCGTGTTGCGGGCCGGTGCTCGGCAGTGCGCGGCGTGGCTGCGGTCTTGGGGCCGGGCCCCAGTTTGAACGCGTTGGTCACCCTGGGACCTCGTCGCTGTCAAGGGGTCCGACGTAGATGTGCCAGACCAATCCCGATGGGGTAACCACGGTGTTGATGAAGGTCCAGGCGTAGCGGGTCCAGTGATCCCAGGGGGTGGGGTGGCCGGTGCCGAAGATGTAGAGGGCCCGCGGCACTGGCGGGATCCGTCCACCGGCATCCGATTCGAACCACAGATCAATGACGTCCGACCGGCCATCACGCGTGGCTGCAGCGCTGATCACCGGGCCCGTCGTTAGGCCGGCCAACTCCTGGTAGTCCTCAACGGGGACCTGAACGCGATGGATGCTGCCCATCAGTCGAGACCCGTTTCGGCCGGCGCAAGGCGGACGAGCGATGCGAGCTCGTTGAGTTGCTGAGCGAGCCGCTCGCGGCGCTCGGGGGTCTTCGGCAACCATAACGTCACGGCGCTGCGGTCGTCGTCCTGCGGTGGATGATGCAGCCTCGGTGAGCTGTGCAGCAGAAGCCGCACGGCGCTGTAGGTGACGCCCGTGTTGGAGAGCTGGGTGATCAGCTCAGTGGCCGGCTCGTCGCTGCTGTCGTCGCCGTCCCCGAGAAGCAATTCCTGGCTGTAGATGTTGACGCGCATCAGCTCAGCGCCCCGAGCCACGCAAGCAGGTCGTCTTCTGTCGGCGCGAGGTAGTCGACCATCTTGTACATCAGCTCGGGCGTGACCGGGTCTTCGCCTGCGAGCAGCACGGCGGTCCGTCTTCCAGCGCCGACCGCCCAGCCGAGCTCGAGGTGTGCTGACCGGCCGCACGGAAGGACGAGCACGAAGATATCGGCAGCGAACATGGCGGCGAAGTCACTGCTGAAACCCTCGACCGACCGTGGGTGCTCGAGAGCCTGCAGATAATCGGGGATGGGGCAGGCGTCGTTGTTGCGCTGCAGTCCGACCTCGCTCCAGTGAAACCCCGTCTTGTCGGGCGGGTTCTTGAAGTCGTATGTGTCGAATCCTTCGGCGCGCAACCTGTGAACCACGGTCTGCTGCAGGTTGTTTCGCCACGATGACGCGACGTAGATGCGGCCGCGAGAGAGGTCGGGCCGGTCGCCTTCGCTGGGATTGCTCATCTTTCATTCTCCTTGAGGTGAAGTGACATCCACGCCGAGAAGCTGGCCCCATAGGACGGGCGGGATGTCGAATTGGTTGGCGGTGAAGGTGATTCGGCGGAGGATGTCAACCTCGTGGCCGACGAGGGCGAGATGGCGCGAGGCGAACGCTTTCGCCCCGGGTAGGTCGCCGACCTTGAACGCCCATTCCAAGCGGCGATCGCAGCCGTAGCCCTCGTCGCGGGTGGTGGGACATTCAGGGCACTGGACGACCCACTCACCCGGGCCGGTGTCCTCGTCGTACGGGAAGCTGAGGACCTGTTCGGTCATCCGGCCGCCGTGACGTCGTAGGCGCCGCCGGGCAGCGCTGACACCTGCAGTGAGTCGCCGCGTGCGGCGCTGATCTTGGCGACCCAGCGGGCCAGCTTGTGGACGTTCTCGGACTGCGCCGCGGTGGGTTGCAGGGCTTCCAGCCACGGGTACTGGTCGACCAGATACTTGCGGCACACGTCGACCGCGCGGGGGATCTGGTTGAGGAACACCGGGCGGCCGGTCATGTGGCCCAGCAGGTCCTGGACGACAGCCAGCCCTTGGCTGTCGCACAGACCCGCGATGCCGCCGGTGCTCACGTAGAGCACCGACGGCATCGGGAAGCTGCGCCGTGTGGGAGTGGTCACCCGCGGTCTCGGTGCGCCAGCACCGGGATGTTGGTCTTGTCGACGATCGCGTTGACCATCTCGGCCCATGCCTGGCGCAGCAGCTGCTGGGTGGGCTTGAGCTTGATGGCCAACTTCAGCTCACCACCGGCCACGTGCAGTCGGAACCACGCCTCGACCTCGTAGGTACCCAGCCACTGCGGCGGCAGCGATTCCCCTTCGACCGGGGCGCCGACGTGGCCCTCCCACGGCCGCAGCCGCAGCGTGATGGTCTTCGGGACCTCCAGCTTGCGGGTGGACGTGCCAGCGGTGGCCGTCGTCTCCTGCGTGTAGGTGAGTTCCTGGTCGCTGGTCGACCGTTCGATCTTCGATTCGAACTTGCCGGACTGCGATGCGCGGATGCTGTTGATGATCTCCAGCAGGTCTGCCTGGTCCGGGCTGGACACGGTGTGCAGCAGTTCCTCGACGAGGTCACCGAAGTCGTACTGGTTGAACCACTTCCCGGACACCTGGTGCCAGCGGACCCAGTCCGGATCGTCGACCAGCTGGAGCACGAGGCGGTCGTCGCGCCAGCCGGCGTCGTCGGTGTCGTGGTCGTTGTAGACCGCCGCGAGCTTGCCCTTGGTGTAGTCACCCCACAGCGTGGAGACACCGATGGCCAGGGGCCGGCGGTCCAGCTCGTCGAGGAATGACAGCGTCTCGGACACCGTGCGGGTGCCCTTCGCGCGGCGCGGGGTCTCCAGGTGCTGCTCGTCGTCGATCGTCTTGAGGTCCAGGCCGCCGGTGGCGGTGGTGGCGGCGACGTGGGTCAGGCCGTCAATGTTGGTGCCGACGACGGCGATCTGCTGTGGTTCGCCGTGCAGAAGCACCTCGTCCGGCTCGATGTCGTTGGCGGAGAGCGTGTGGGTCATGGGTCAGTTGTTCCCTTCTTCTTCGGTTACGTTCCAGGGCTTGGTGATCAGTGCGACGCCACGGAGGCGGCGGCGGGCCCGACGCATCCCGTTGTCGCGGCGGGAGCGGCGGTTGTACCTCGGGTGCTCGATGTCGAGCGGGTTGACACCCGGCCGCGGCCGGGTGTGGCCACCACGTATGGGCTCAGACGGCGGACTGTGGCGACGTCGCCCCGACGCTCCGGACTGTTCTCCGGAGTTCGTTTGATGACTGTGTGCCGGACATCGCGGAAACGAGTCGCTGGACCGAGATCGGCGACCATGGGTCAGCTATTCCCTTCGGCGGTGGACGATTTCGTGGGCGTCCCGCCGTACTCCATCGTGAGTTGGTCGGGGTCGTTGCGGTGCAGTCCGCCGTCGTCGTCGGTGAACCAGATCGAGTCCCGCTTCTCCTCGGGGATGGTGGCAGTCACCTTGTCGCCGAGCTGCACGACGCGGTTGTTGTTCTTGATCGGGGAGATCTCGAACTTCACCGTGACGGAGGCTTTCCGGCCGGTGAGCTTGACCGCCTCGACTGCTTCTTTCAGCAGTTTCGATGCGGCGTCGTGTGCTCGGCCCTTCGAATGGCCGAGCAGCACGGTGGCGAATTCCGTTGCGTCATTGTCTTTGTGGTTGGTCTCGGCCATTGCGGGTGCTTCCTCTCAGGTGGGTGTTGCTGTGGTGCTCGCCGCTGATTGGCGAGACGTGTTGGGGGCTACCTGGCGACCGGCGTTCGGCCGCGGGGACCGCCGGCCTTTGTAACCGTGGGGCGGGCAGCGGTCACCGCGTGTACCAGTTCAGGGGCGTCGAAGACGTAGTCCAGCACCTCGCCTTGGGTGTTGAGTCCCTTGAGGTTGACGCGCTCACAGGCGTGCTCGTAGAAGTAGACAGCGGTGGCTGTGCCTTCGAATCCTGTTGCGGTGTCGCGGTACTTCTCGCCGAGCACTATGTCGGTTCTGAATGTCGTTCCCTTGGGCATGGTCAGTTCTCCTTAGTCGCTATGGGTTTCGTCGGTCAGCGGAGTTGGACGTCGGGCAAGATCGCCTGCGGTTTGAAGTTGACCTGGTAGAAGTCGGTGCTGACGTTGGCCGCGTCGACCTGCTCAACGAAGTAGGAGACGTTGTCGGACAGGCCGAGGAAGTGCTTCTTGAACTGTCCGTCGCCGAGCTTGCAGGTGACGTCGAGCTTCTTCTGTCCGGTATCGGGCGATATGGAGCACCGGCCCTGGATTTCGAGCAGGTACTTGTCGGTGATGCCGTTGAAGAACACGATCCGCCGCGGCACTTCGAAGTTGTCGGCTGCCTTCGACAGGTTGTCCGATGCCACGTTCGCGTCCGACGAGCACGCGGCTAGTCCGAAGACCGCGAGTGCGAATCCAGTTGCGGCAATGAGCTTCTTGATCACGGTGCTACTTCTCCTTGGTTGATGTGAATTCGGCGAGGATGCGTTTTGCTTCGTCGGTCGTGAGGTCCTCGAGCTTGTGGATCTCATGACCGACGACGGTCCCGACGTATTGCAGGGTGTCGGGGTGACTGGGGACGGTCAGGTTTCGGTGGGCGGCCAGTAGCCGCTTCACGTCGGCGAGTTGCCGTCGGGTGATAGGTGCCGGGTCCGCGGAGTCGGCGGTAGGGCTTGATGCCGGTGCGATCTCGTCTGCGATGGCGGAGGACTTCGCCGTGGGTGTGAACAGTTCGTCGCTGCGCACTTCTCCGCGGCGGATCGAGTTCGCCAGCACGGTGAGCTGGGCGAGATCGGCTGGCGTCCAGGTATTGCGGTCGTGTTCGAGGCGAGCTTCCAGTTGCGCTTCGGTGACACCGAGGCTGTCGAATGCCCCCACCATCGCCGCGATGCGCAGGTGCAGAGGTGTGCCGTCGCCGGCCTCCAACGTCAGTCGGCAGATGTTCTGCGCCTTCTCCACGAACCAGCGCGGCAGGATGGAGAAGATCACCTCGCGCACCGCGCGGGCGCCCACGTTCTGGTTGGACAGGTAGATGTCCTGCAGGTCGGTCAGCTCGACGCGCAGTGCGCCCTCAGTGCGCTGGTGCGGGTTGAGGAACACGCGGCTGCTGCGCGAGTTCTTCTGCACGTCCCAGGCGAACGCCAGGACCTCCGACACGCCGTGCTGGTCGTCGCGGTCCAGTTCCTTGACGCCGTAGTCGAGGTTGCCCCAGATGCGGGCGAGCTCGCGCGCCAGGTGCACGCTCGGCCGGAATGTCCGGTCGACCTGGTAGAAGGCCTGCTCGGCCATTTCAGGGCGGCGGCACACCGACTCCATCTCGCGTTCGGCGGCGACGTCGTCGCGGGGGTTGCTCTGGCTGACGATCACGGCCGCCTGCATTTCGGCGATCGCGCGCGACTGCTGGGGAGTACTGGCCTGGGCAGTGCGTGCGCGGCCGAAGGTGGCCGGGTCGCGGCGGACGATCTGGCTGGCGGCGGTCATGAGGCGATCTGTTCCTGTTCACGGTGGATGGCCCACGAGGGGTGGCGGATGGTGTGGATGCCGGGCGGGTAGCCGGGCCACTCGTTCGACTGGTGGCATTGCGCCCACAGGTTTATGGCCTTGCGGTTCAGCGCGTGGCCGCGGTTGACGTCGCTGGGCCGCGATTCGTGGACGGTGACTTCGTAGGGGAATTCCTTCTCCTGCGCGATGAACACGAACAGCGGGTCGTCGCAGAGTCCACAAGCGACCGCGCCGGCGCGGTACCAGGCGTCCTGTTGGTGGTATCCGTACTCGGACACCGACTTCCAGAAGGCTCGCGGCTCAGCGTTCTTCGTCGTCTTGTAGTCGACGATGATGAGCCGACTGCGGCCCGGATGCATCCAGTCCATGCGCAGCCGTAGCCGCGCCCCGGTAGTGGGGTCGGTCCAGTATCCGGATACCTCGGCCTCGCCCACCGAGAGCAGGTCGGCGGCGTAGTCGTTGTCCCAAACGGCCGCGGCCATTCCCTCCGCGGTCGCGTAGTCGCTGATGCTGATCGGGACGGCGCCGCGGGTCCGGGCGTCAGCTTCGGCGGCCTGCCACATCGCGGTGGACCGGGGGTTCTTGGCCGGCTCACCGTCCCGAGTGAGTCCATGGACCGCCGGGTCCAGCACCGCGACGTCGGATCCCTTGCCGAGGATCAGCTTGTGTACGACATGGCCAACATCCCACTCGCGCTTCTCAACTCGCTGAGCGAGCCGAAACTTCCGGGGGCTTGTCTTCAGGAGTTGGCGGGCGCCGCTGGAGGACAAGCTGTCCGGGTCGCTGTGGTAAATCTCCTCCGGCAGATCCGGGTAGATGCCGTCCTCGACGGGCACCTTCAACAGCGCTGCGGTCATCGGGCGTTGACACCTGCTTTCGCAATGAGTTCGTCGGTGAGCACCAGTTCCAGACCGGACGGCAGCCGGACCGGGCGGGCAGTGGACTCGCCCTCCCACAGAGTCAGGCCGACCTGGTGAGCCCAGGTGGGATGCACCGTGACGTGGTGGTGAATCTCCCGGCAGATGTGGAAGATGTTGGCCGGGTGCCACTTTCCGCCCTGGCCAGCGTTGCGTCGGTGATGCATGTCGGTGGCCGGGTGGTCACCGTGCCACTCGCACACACCCATCGATCGCCCAGACTTGATGGCGTCGCGGGTCAGCGTCTCGTTCCACGCGAACCCGTCCGCCGACATGGGCTGGCTGGTCGTCACGCAGCGCCCCGCAGCTTGGGGTCGACCGCGATTGGGTAGCACAGCCAGAAACTGCGCCTTGCCATCGGGCACCGGTTGCCGGCCTTATCCGGGTGGATGTGCACCTGGAACGACACGGGCGTGGCGGTGACCGGCTGCCAGCAGACGGGGCAGCGGCGGGTGTCCATTTAGCGGACGCGTTCCCAAACGGTGACGCTGGAGCCACCGCGGTACTTGTCGTATTCGATGATGACGGGGAAGGCGCCGGCGGGCACAGCGGTCTTGCGGGCCGCGGCCAAGGCAACTGACCGTTCGCGGTAGGCCTGGCCGGAGTCGGACAGGATGCGATGCTGGTAACGCAGCCGCCACCGGAAGCCGTCGGCCGCGGTGTAGACCTTGACGATGCGGGCGCCCCGGGGCAGCTTCGCGGTACCGAATTCGATCGTCTGTCCGGGTTGGATGGTGGTTGCGGTCATGATGCTTCTTTCATTCGGAGTAGTTGTCGGTGAACAGATTTCGTTTTGAGACCGAGATGGTCCGCGATAGCGGTGGGATCGGTGATCCCCGACTCGTGTAGCTCTGCGATGCGTTCGAGGAACGTGGCGCGGCGGGTTGACCCGGTGTCGGGTGTGGCGGCGGGATCGTCGAGGGTGTCTTCATCCCATGCGAGCGCCGGGGACCAGCCGCGGCGCTCGGCGCGTGCCTTCGCGCGGCGCTTCGCGTAGCCGTCCGGTGGGACCTCCAGCTGCATCGCGCGGAATGCGACGTCGATGACCAGGGCGACCCGCGCGAACACCACGCGCTGCTTTCCGAGCGCGATGTGCGAGATCTGCTGGTGGTTCAGGCCGGTTCGGTCAGCGACACTCTGGTTGGAGTGGCCGAGTGCTGTCAGCGCCCGCAGGCGCCGGACAGTGCCGGTCGCGTCGACGAACGCGTGCCCAGCCGCCACCAGGTGAGGCGACGTGGGTACCGGGACGGCGAGCAGCTTCACCGCGGTGCTGGCGAACACCCGGGTTCGCTTCTGGAACACGATGCCCTGGATGGTGCGGTCCGGAACGCCGGACAGCTTCGACAGCTGGTAGAACCCCAAGCCAAGACCGCGCAGCGTCGCGATGTGCTCACGGACAGGCTCGATGGCCGAGGCGCCGCCACGGAACTGCCCGGCCGCTGCGCGGTCCGCGCGGAACGCGTCGTAGTGCACTCGACACAGGCCGCGGCAATGGACCTGCCGGTCGCACCGCCGGCGCGAACAGGACGTCACGCGACCACCAACGGGACCGCAGGCTGGTGCGCGGTGCGCCCGGAGTGCATCCACGCGTCGACGAGCGCGAATGCCTTCAGCATGCGACCACGGCCCGACCAACCGCAGCTGCACATCGCCTGCCTGCGGACGACCATGACGGTCGGCATCGCGTTCACCGGGCCACCTCAGCCCGGGTCTGCGCGTGAGCATGCGCGCGGCGCAGGCATTCCGCCGCGGCCCGGGCGTCGGCCAGCGCGGTGTGCTCACTCTCCGGCGAGGTGTCGACCGAGAGCAGCTGGCACGCCTGGGCCAACGAAGGCACATCACCGGGGTCCAGGCCGAGCGCCCCGGCGACGTACGACTCGACGGCGGGCAGCCGGTAGTGCCACGACTCCGGGACCACTGGCGGCCGCTCACATTCTGGGACGGTCTGATAGATCGCCCGGCCGTAACCGACGGTCAGCATGGTCGCGTCGAACCGTGGGTTTGCGCCGCCAAGACGCTGCTTGGCCAGGGTGTCGAACAGCTGCTGGTACTGCCGGCAGGTTTCGGCAGGAGACAACGCCTGCTTGGCCAGGCCGCGCCTGTGATAGCCGTTCAGACACAGGGCTTCTGGATCAGCAGACTCCAGGTCCTCAGGTGACAGGTAGGGGATGAACCAAGCGATGATCTCGCCAGTGCGGTAGTTCATCACCGCGACCTCAACGGGAACGTGAATGTCGGCGTCGAGCCCTGTTGTCTCGGTATCGCAGATGAACAACTCGGTCATGAGAATTGCCCTTTCTCGTTTCGGCGCGTGCCTGCGTAGGCTGCTGCTCGCCGGTTTTTCGACTGCTGAGATGCCGTTGCCCAGCGGCAGTTTTCGGGCGAGTACGGTCCGTCGTTGTCGATACGGTCGATGCTGTGACCGGCCGGGCGCTCACCCATGTCCGCGACGAAGTTCCAGAAGTCGGCTCGCCAGCGCTCGCAGACTGTGATTCCGCGGCCGCCGTAGCGCGCGTAGGCGTGATGGGTTGCGCGGTTGCAACGACCGAGCATGTCGTAGTAGACGTCGATCAGCGGATGAGTGCTCTTCCCGCCGCGGTAGTTCGGGTTGGATGCAGCGTCGTACGACCGCCGGCTGGCAACTGCTTTCCGGATCGTCTCAGCGTCAGGGCCGGTGTTTCGGCGGCCGTTCGCACGATTCGCACAAACCCGGCCGCAGAACCGCCGCCCTGGTAGGCGACCGGCACCACACTCCTCGCACAGACCGCTGTCAGCCACAGGTCACCACCGACCCATGCAGTCGACAAACGCGAATGCGTTCTGCTTGATGATGATTCGGCCACCGATCTGCACTTCGCACGCCAGGCCGACATCCACGCGGGACGCCAGCCGCACACCGAAGTACTGGCCCGGAGCGGACTGGTAGCTGATGGTGTCCGCGCCGGCAGGGTGGCAATCGACGGTGTGCGCGATCGACATTCCGCCGTTCGCGGCGTCGGGCTCACCGAGGTCGATGCAGTCAGCGCCCGACCAGGCGATGAACACCGTCACCGGGACCGTGTTGTTGTCCACGGAGGCGCGGGTGGCCGGCGGATGCAGAACGGGGCGGCGACGGCCGCGCCGACAACAGCGCAGGCAGCGAGCCGCGCAACGAGACGATCCATGAGGTTCTCCTTGGGTACGACCTGTAGGCGTCCCGGTCGAAACCGGAACGCCTACAGGCAAAGTGGTGTGCTTCTACGTCAGGTGATGGTGGGCAGGTCTACGTACTCGTGCGGCGGCCTTCTCGCCGGTGGGGTCGGCGTAGGCGATGACGCGATGCCACTCCGGGTGCGCCATGGCGGCCCGGACAGCAGCTGGAGGCAACGCCGCCTCGCTGGTCAGGAACTCATGAAACGAGCGACCCCGACCCAGGGCGCGGTCGAACCGTGCGACTATCCGCGCCACCTTCGACGGGGACATCGGAACACCCGAGTCAGCGAGCGCGCGGTGCGCAGCGTTGATCGCGGCGTCTCGGCGCTTCGCCCTATCGGTGTCCCAACTACCACCGACGCGTTGTGTGGCCGTCCGGCCGGGTGGGCTCATCAGTAGCCGCCGAACGCGAAATAGATTGCGGCACCGAAGAGGAACGGCGCGGCGACGACCGCGGCCATGGCCAGACTGGAACCGATACGCGTCAGGATCGGGTACCGGCTGGGGCGGACGGTGACGTCGAACGGCCACGCCGACTGCCGCCACGGATCAGCAGAAAATGCCGGGGTCTCGCCGGGGCATACAATGTTGGTGCTCACCTCAGAACTCGCTTTCTGTTGTGGGTAGAGGTCCCGGGTTCGTTGTCAGGCGTCCGGGGCCTCTTTCTTTCACTGACCGCCGGTCGGCGGGAAACACTTCGGGCAGCCCTCACCGGGGCGGACGATCGTCACCAGGCCGTGCGCGACGCAGCCGGCGATCGTCCACGGCGGGCAGTCACGGCGACGCAGGTCAGCGAGCTGGCCCGGCTCCAGCACCTCGCAGCCCTCCTCGAACCGGGCCAGAGAATTGGCTTGACTGACCGCGGAGGACGGACACAGGGTGGCGATCGCGGCATCGCCCGCGACGGCAGCAGCGCGCAGAATCTTGCCGACGGTCATGCGCGCCACCACTCGTCGCGCCGCCAGTCCACCGCGACGCCGACCCGGCGGGTGAGCCACCCGACGAACGCCAGAGCGGCACCAAGTGCGAGCGGCAGACCGAAGGTGTTGATGGCCACGGTCATGACACGTTCACCAGCGAGAGTTGGCCGGTCGCGCCCAACTGGCGCCGCAGCTCAGCGAGACCTTTGGGAGTGATCAGGATCGCCGGGTCGCCAACGCGCCGTTCACCGGACTTCTCATGGATGTACTTGCCACCGGGCCGCATCTTGATTCGACCGAGGTCGACCTGGTCCTGGTAGGCCTTCCACACGTTGTGGCGGCCACGGAAAACCCAGTCGAGCTCGTGCATGAATTCGTACAGGCGGTTCCGGCCGATCTCGATGTTCGGATCGCGCGACAAGATCTTCGCGGCGTCAGCCACCTCGAAGTCGGCGCCCAGCTCGTGCAGACGGTTCCACGCGACAGCGGACGGCTCTAACTCAGCGGCGCGCGCCTCCGCCACTTCTGCGCGTTCCTCAGCCTCAACGACCCATTGAGCGAGTTCTTTCTTGGAAGGCAATGCCGTTGGGTGCGCGGGGTACCGGGAGTAGGAACCGGTTTTACGAATCGCCGGCAGAACCTCGGCCGTGACCCAGCGGCGGAACTTGCGCGCATCCGGCTTGTCCGAGCGGATGATGACCTCGTAGAGGCCGGACTCATCTACAGCAGTGACGCTGCGGACCTGGCCTCCGGACCTGATATCCGCCTGGCGGACACCAGCTCCTGAGTCTCGAAGACGGGCCGCGACATTGCCGGCATTGGCGATATCCAGCGCGCGGCAGATGTCCGCCAAAACGAACCACGGGTCGTCCGCATCGGTGAGTACGCGCACGATGTGGTCACCAAATGCGAACGACATAAAGCAGTCGTCGCTCGGGTGACGCTCCAGTGCGGCGAAGGTGCCGGACACGCCGCCGGGATCAGGGATGCCGGTCATTCGACGACGACCGGAGGCTGATACACCGGGTATCCCTGGTGTGTGACGGGTGTCCAGGCTGGGACTTCGCGGCGGACCAGCTGCGCGGAGCGGAGGTGCTCGTCGTGCGGGACCAAGCCACAAGACTTGACGCGGAAGTACTCGTGCTTGGCTTCCGTGAAGTCGGTCCATGTCGGCACGAATTCACCGCGGTAGTCGTCGTAGCCGGTGTGAAAGGTGCCGTCATCAGCGAACTGGATGGCGTACTCGAAGGCGTACCCGGGCGAGGGCCGTTCGGCATTGTCGCTGGCCGGCCACGCGGAGTCTATGGAGTAGCTGCCGTCACCGCAGAAGAGGCTGTTCGTGCCCTTGTGGGTCCAGATTCCGTTGCTGGACCAGATGATCTGCCCGCAGGTTTCGCACGTGGGGAGGCCGAGGAATTCCTCGGGCTCGAACCCGAGGTCGGCACCGTCCTCTGCGAGGGTTATCTGGAGGTCGATATCCAGATCCGACATGGCGCTCATGCGGAGGCACTCCGCAGTCGTCGTGCACCGCGGACTGTCAATCCGGCAGCGACGAAGCTCGGATCCGATGTGCGCTCCGGTTGAACCGGTTTCGCCGGGCGAGACGCCGTCAGGAACTCGTCACGGTCAGCATCGGTCATCACCCAATTGCGGTGATACCGGCCGATCATCCGGCCCGGGATACGGCCGGACTTAATCCCATCAGCCAGCCACCGAACAGATGGCGCCAAACCCTCGTCTACAATCGACTGCAACGGATGCACGGCAGCGCTCAAATTGAGCCTTGATCTACCATTAGTCCCAGACATTCCGATCCTTTCTCGGTTGTCGGTGGCCCTCACCCCTGGCCGGGTGGGGGCTTCTTTTTACGCCGTTCGCTTTTCGCTTGGCGAAGCACCAATCACCTTGACCGCAAAAAGAGACCCTGGTGGCGCACCAAGAGCTTTCTCGATGGCGCGCGCAGTCTCTGGTCGGCAAGTATTGCGGGCCGACTTCTTCTTTGACCGGAGGAAGGCCACGGTGGACTCCGAGCATTTGATGCCGTACCCCTCCTCTCGAAGGATCTCCGACGCCGCCTCCGCGAGTGACGAGTTGCTATGCCGCTTGAAGTCGACGAACTGCCGGAATGCCTCCTTGGATATGAGCTGCACCCAAAGCCTCCCCGGATCGATAGCCGCCTGCTGGAGCATGTTCACCGTAACCCCTTCCCGATCGCTTGGTCAAGCACCAAGCGATCGTAACCTCGAAGGGTTACATATCGCAAGTGATGCAGCGGCCCATACTGTGCATTTCAGGGAGTTGCACGGCTGTAGTTTGAAACCCCTGCGGTTACACTCCGCCTATTCGAACAAGCGCCAAGCGTGGGAGTGTCTGAAACCGTGAGCGCACTGAGCGACCTGCTGAACAGTCAGCCCGTTACCGCCCGACAAGCGGCCGACATGGCTGCAGAGAAAGGCATCGACCTCCGATACGGAACTCTCGCGGGGTACTGGGCCGGTAACCACGGACGACCGACTCGCGAATCACTCGCGAAGCTGGCCAAAGTGGTGCCGCAGCTGTCCGAGTCCAAATTGCAGGAAGCTGCGTGGGGCACGACTGCTCCACTCGGCCCCTACGAACCAACGAAGGAATCGGTGCATCTCACCGGTCCTCAGCGCCGCGCTCTCGACCGATTGATCAAGAGCATCGTTGAGGAACGAGGAGAATTCCATGCCGTACCTGTTGATCCGACCTCGCAATCGGATGCATCGGCTGAAGCGCCGGAAACCGAGGAGGCCCAGCTCTACATCGTCATCCGGTGTGAGCTATCGGAACCAGACAAACTGTTCCAGGGCGCGAGCATCGAGGCCGTAGACGACAACGACGCTCGCGATCAGCTGCATAGAAGCCTGGAACTGGCCGGTCTATCCATCGATCCTCGCAGCGACCATCAGATCACGATCACCCACCATGGTGAGCTAACTACGCTGATCGCAGTCGTCCGCGAAAATGCATCTGCAGCCCACGAGGAACACGTCATCGGCAGACTGCATCGCCGGGCCCACCAGCTAGCAACAGACTCAGTCTCGGAGCAGCTGAAGAATCGTGGCGGACGGCCTCTCTCGGACATCGAGGGATCGCAGGACCCGAGAGTGGACCGGCGCCCAGAGGGCGACAGTGGAGAGGATCTCTCTGGTGGTGAAGTCGTCTGACCGAAGGTGGCTGAGCATCTGTTCGAAGAGCCAGCGAACGTGCGAATCCAACCCATCGATACCTTCGTCGCCAAATATCTGTGCCATCGCGTCAGTGACCGTATGGTCAAATGCCCCCGGAGGACCATCGGATTGATTGCGTGCCACTGACATTGGTTCCTCCTGCTCGCGGCTCGACTCCGAACCGTGAGGAAACTGTAGGTGACCTGTGTGACAAATTCCCGTCGAATGACCAGGGCTGTAGCAAATAACATTCATGTAATCCACACCTGGAAACCAACGGTAGTTGCACATGCAAAGACCCGTGATGATCCCGTTACTTACCAGCCAATTCACTCGAGTTAGCGCTCATCGCTAAACAGCGGGGGGGGGGCTTCGTTGCCTGTACTTGTTTTTGACCCCAATCCCAGCGTGGCGTTCGCTACTCACCGATCGGCGCACGCCGCGCAAGCAGGTACGGCCGCAGTTGAGGGTTACCACCAGCAAAGTTTGCAGGCCTCGACGCTGGGAAACCCCACCGCGTCACCCGTGCAATTGACGCCATCCGACGATGGCGTAAGTCACGAATTCTCCGGGTCGCGCAACATTCCGGCCATAAAGTCGGCCGCCGCGCGGGAGCTGGTCCGGTCGACTTCGCCGTAGATGTCGACCGTCACCTGAATGCTCTCGTGACCCAGGTGGCGGGAAACGACCGCTGGCGGGATACCTCCGTTCAACATCCACGATGCACACGTGTGCCTCAGGTCGTGAGGTGTCGGTGCCGGATCGAGTCCAGCACGGGCAACAGCCTTATCCCAGACGTTGGCCCGGAAATTCGAATACCTAACCGGCCCACCCGCATTCCGCGCGCCGCGGCCAGAGTTTGTGAACAGCCACTCCCCTGAGTAGTCAAGTTGGTCGAGCACCGACGAATCCACGTTGATGATGCGGCGCGACCGCTTCGTCTTCGGCGGCCCAATCTCGTACCCCTTGGTGCTGGAGTACTTCCATGCCCGCCGGATCCGCACCGTGCCGGCCCGGCGATCGACATCGGTGGGCTTCAACGCTGAAGCCTCGCCCCAACGGCAGCCCGTCACGACGAGGAATTCCATCAGCGGTCGCCAGTACTCGGTGGTTGATTCGACCAGCAGTTCAAACTCGTCCCGAGACAGCATTCGCATCTCGTCATCGACGTCCGTCGCGGCGCGAGGTAGTCGGCGGCCGGCGGCGGGATTCGCGGGGATGTGCTTCGGGACGGCAGCGGACAGCGCACCACTGAGGAACCCGTGCTTGTTCGCGATGCTTTTAGGCGAGTTGCCCCTACCGCCGCGTCCGCCGGTGGATTCGAGATGCTTCACCCACAGCGCGACATCCTCCTCCGTCAGCGCGGCCAGGGGGATATCGGCGAGCATCGGTAGGTCGCGGCGGACGTAGCGGCGATAGTCGTCGATCGTTTTTTGCTCCACCCCGGTGAGGTGGTCGATGTGCCGCGTGAGCCACTGCCCCACCGTGAGGCCGGTGGGAGTGTCAGCGCGGCGCCGGCCTGGCTCGATGTTGTGGATCTCCAAAGCGCGTGTGGCGCCGACGTTGTTGACGAGGGTGCAGAACGCCTCGGCGGCCTTGCGGTCGTCGAAAGGGAGAGACGATTGGCGGCCATCGATGGTGAACAACGCGGCGTAGGTGAAGGTGCCGTCCTTGCGTGGACGGGCCCGAACGGATGCCATTCTGGGACCGTAGCATTTGACAAATACTTTGACACGACGATTGAGACGGTAAAACTGCTGGTCAAGTGGTGGAGCTAAGGGGAATCGAACCCCTGACCTTCTCGATGCGAACGAGACGCGCTACCAACTGCGCTATAGCCCCTTGTGCCGGTAGCACGTTACCAGGAACACCGGCGACGGCTGAAACCGGCCGCTAGCGAGCGATCATTGCCCCGCCGCGCGGGGCAGATCCCAGCTCCGGGCGGCTCTGGTGTACTCCAGATGCTCGAAGATCGGGTCCTCGTCGTCGATCTCCAGGACCGCCGCACCGGGACGGCGCAGCCGGGCCGGCACGACGTCGTACTCCTGGTCGGTGGTGTTCTCCACGCCCAACCGCGACCGCATCATCCGGTGCGCCCGCCGGCGGCGCAGCTGCTCCTCGATGCGGGTCTGGCGGCGCAGGTAGGCCAGATACAGCACGGTCACCGCGCCGACCGTGCCGCACAGCCACCACGCGCTCGGGCCGAGCAGGAACGGGAGCACCGCGGTCCCCACCAGGAGCACGGCCATGACTGACAGCACGCGCTTGCGGAAGGTGTACTTGCGGGCGCTGACCGCCTGGGCGGTCTTCGACTCGAAGCGGTTGCGGCGCGCCGCCGACAGGGAGTCGGCCCCGGTTTCGGCTTCCGCTTCCAGTCCCGACGTGTCGTCGATGTACTCGTAGTCGTCCTCGGCGCCGTCGGACAGATCGTCGGCCGAGTCGTCCTCGACGTCATCCTCAGCGGCCTCCTCAGCGGCCTCCGTGCCCTCAGCTGCCTCGGCGACGGATTCGTCCACCGTCTCGGCGGCCACCGGCTCAGCCACAGGCTCGGCGACGGAGTCACCGAAATCCAAGGGCAATTCCTCAGTTTCGGGCTCGTCTTTGCCGAACGACTTCCCGATCGGCAGGGCGCCGGAGTCCTCATCGACGATGTCCACGTCCAGATAGTCCGGCTCGGCAACTTCCGGCGTCGCCGCGGCCAGCACGACCGCGCGGCGCGCGGGCTGCTCGGCGCGGTCGTCTTCCAGGTCGTCCGCGTCGTCCAGGTCGCCGACGTACTCGTCCTCGGCCGGTTGCCATTCGGGGTCGCTGTGGTGCCCCCCGGCCGGGCGGCCGCGCCGCCGCAGGCGCGCGTTGCGGCCCGTGTTGAGCACCCGCGTCGCCAAGGCGACATCGCTGGTGCGGCGGACGGTGTCGCGTTTACTCACCAACATCGGCACCAGAACAAAGAGCCAGAGCACGACGAGGGAGATCCACAACAGAGATTGGGGGATGCTTGGCATGACGCCTTTCCTTTCCCCTTCAGGCTAGGTCTGTGACCAGCGCATCCGTCCGCGGCGCGCCGACACAATTACACACCTGTAATTCGCTGGATACAAGCACCATCAGTCACACGCGTCACATTTGCCACACAGCGCGTCGCCGAAGTCGACGAAATGTCGGATTTCACTCGCACTTCTCCGCCCGTGTGATCATTTGGGCGGACGTTGGTTAGGTCCAACTGGCCCGGCCGCTGCGGACCAGCTGGGCGGCCACCGAACCCTGCACCTCTTCGACGGTGATCGCCACCAGCAGATGGTCCCGCCATGCCCCGTCCACATCGAGATAGCGCCGCAACAGGCCCTCCTCACGGAAACCGGCCCTGGCCAGTACCGCGCGGCTGGGTGCGTTCTCCGGCCGCACCGTCGCCTCCACCCGGTGCAGCATCACCGGGCCGAAGGCGTGATCCAGCCCCAGCGCCAGGGCCGCCGTCGCCACCCCGGCGCCGGTGAACTCCTTGGCCACCCAGTACCCGATCCACGCCGAGCGCAGCGCGCCGTGCGTCACGTTGCCGATGGTGATCTGCCCGGCGAACTGCCCGTCGAGTTCGATGACATAGGGCAGCATGCGACCTTTGCGGGCCTCCCCGCGCAGTCCCGAACACACCGCAGGCCACGACGAAAGGGCATGGCGCACTTCCCAGCTCACCTCAGCACTGGGCTCCCACGGTTCCAGGTGAGCACGGTCGGACAGGCGCAGGCGGCTCCACTGGGCGCCGTCGCGCAGCCGGATGGGGCGCAGGCTCACCAGGCCGGCCCGCACCCGGATGGGCCCTACGGGTAGCGGCCATCCGGGATGGACAGCACTCGTACGCCAGCGGTTCACCCGGTGTCAGCCGCGCTGTGCGAGGAACGCAACGTCGACGACCTCACCGGTGCGGATCTGCTCGGCTTCGCTCGGCACGATCACCAGACAGTTCGCCTCGGCCAGGGTGGCCAACAGATGCGAGGACGCGCCCGGCGTGCCACCGAGGGCCTGCACCAGATACTCACCGGTGTCCTGATCCCGCATCAACTGCCCACGCAGGTACCCCTTGCGCCCGGCCACCGAACTGATCGGCGCCAAGGTCCTGGCCTGAATCACCCGGCGCATCGGCTGCCGCTTGCCCAGCGACATCCGGATCAGTGGACGCACCATCACCTCGAAGACCACCAGGGCGCTCACCGGATTGGCCGGCAGCAGGAACACCGGTACGCCGTCGCGCCCGAGTTGGCCGAAGCCCTGCACTGAACCGGGGTGCATGGCCACCCGCACCACTTCCATCTCCCCCAGCCCGGAGAGCACCGAGCGGACCGATTCCGCGGCCGCCCCGCCCACCGCACCGGCGATGACCACCACCTCGGACCTGCTGATCTGCCCCTCGACGACCTCGCGCAGCTCCCCCGGGTCGGCGCTGACGATCCCGACCCGATTCACCTCGGCACCGGCATCACGCCCGGCCGCGGCCAGGGCATAGGAGTTGACGTCGTAGACCTGCCCGTTGCCCGGCGTCCGCGACACGTCGACCAGTTCGCCGCCCACCGAGAGCACCGACATCCGGGGGCGCGGATGCACCAGCACCCGGTCGCGGCCGACCGCGGCCAGCAGACCCACCTGAGCGGCGCCGATGATCGTGCCCGCACGCACCGCCACATCACCCGGCTGGACATCGTCGCCGGTCCGGCGCACATAGGCACCCGAGCGCACCCCGCGCAGCACCCGCACCCGCGACTGGCCGCCGTCGGTCCAGCGCAGCGGCAACACCGCATCGGCCAAGGTCGGCATCGGCGCACCGGTCTGCACCCGGGCGGCTTGGCGCGGCTGCAACCTGCTCGGAGTCCGGGCACCGGCATCCACGTGCCCGACCACCGGGAGGCTCACCTCGCGGCTCACGCCGTCGTCGTCGGTACCGCCGACCGCGACCACATCGACGCTGCGGACGGCGTACCCGTCGATGGCAGCCTGATCGAAGCCCGGCAGGGGCCGCTCGGTGACCACCTCTTCGGCACACATCAGGCCCTGTGATTCGGCGATCGCCACCCGTACCGGCCGGGGCGCCACCGCAGCAGCCCCTACTCGAGCTTGCTGCTCCTCAACCGAACGCACGGCACGCCTTTCTCCTGTCCAGGACCGGCCGCGCAGTCGCTATTTCTCGACCAGGTCCAATCGCTCGACCAACCAGCGCCGCAGCTCCGGTCCGTAGTCGTCGCGTTCCAACGCAAAGTCAACCGCAGCCTTGAGGTACCCGCCGGGATTTCCCAAGTCGTGTCGGGACCCGCGGTGCACCACCACATGCACCGGATGACCCTCCTCGATCAACAACGCGATCGCATCGGTGAGCTGGATCTCGCCCCCGACACCGCGGTCGACCCGCCGCAGCGCGTCGAAGATGGCCCGGTCCAGAACATAGCGTCCGGCGGCGGCGAACAGCGACGGTGCGTCCTCGGCCTTGGGTTTCTCCACCATGCCCTTGACCCGCAGCACGTTCGGATTGGCCGCGTCGGGCACCACCTCGACGTCGAAGACACCGTAGGCGCTGATCTCGTCCTCGGGTACCTCGATGGCGCACAGCACCGAGCCACCGCGCTTGGCCCGCACCTTCGACATCGTCTCCAGCACCCCGGTCGGCAGCACCAGATCATCGGGCAGCAGCACCGCGATGGCGTCCTCGTCGGGCAGCAGCTTGTGCTCGACGCACCCGACGGCGTGGCCCAGCCCGAGCGGTTCGGCCTGCACCACCGACTCGACCTTGATCAAGGCCGGCGCACGACGGACCTTTTCCAGCATCACGTGCTTGCCGCGGGCTTCCAGCGTGCCCTCCAGGATCAGGTCCTCGACGAAATGCGCGACGACACCGTCCTTGCCCTCGGAGGTGATGATCACCAGTCGTTCGGCTCCGGCCTCGGCAGCTTCGGCGGCCACCAGCTCGATCCCCGGGGTGTCCACCACCGGCAGCAATTCTTTGGGAACCGTCTTGGTGGCCGGGAGGAAACGCGTCCCCAGACCAGCCGCGGGTACGACGGCCGTCCGCGGAATCTTGACCTGTGCCTGTGTCATCGTTGACACACTAATGCCCGCGCGATCGAAGGCGAAGGGATAGCGGCGCAATCGTGGCAATCCTGACAAAACCCGCGCTCCGGATGCGAATCCTCGCGGCTCGCCGCGCAGTAACCGCGCAGCAGAAGCGGGCCGAGTCCGCGGCTCTGCAAACTCATCTGATCTCCTACCTGTCGTCGCGCGCCCGGCCCGGCGACACGGTGTGCGGCTACGTACCGATGGGGGCGGAACCCGGTTCGGTGGGGATGCTCGACGCGCTCATCCACGCCGGAGTGCGGGTGCTGCTGCCGGTCGCCCGCAACGGAGAGCCGATGCAGTGGGGCGAGTACCTGCCCGGCCGGCTGGTCGCGGCGCCGTTCGGTCTGCGCGAACCGGCGCCGCCGTGGCGGGAACCCGAGGCGATCAGGACCGCGACGGTGGTGTTGGTGCCCGCGCTGGCGGTCGACCGGCGCGGGGCCCGACTCGGCCGCGGCGCGGGTTTCTACGATCGGGCGCTGCCGCTGGCCGATCCGCATGCTCAGCTGATCGCGGTGGTGCGCGATGAAGAACTGGTCGACGAGGTGCCCGCCGAACCCCATGACGTGCCGATGACGCACGCGCTCACCCCGGAGCGGGGCGTGGTGGCGCTGCCGAGCCGGGAATGACCTGACCCACATAGCGGTTCTAGCACTTGGACCGCTAGAGTGCTAGAAAGTTTTGACTGTCTCGGAGGTTTTCGTGCCTACCTATTCCTATGCGTGTACCGAATGCGACAACCGCTTCGATGCCGTACAGGCGTTCAGCGATGATGCGTTGACCACCTGCCCCAAGTGCTCCGGCCGCCTGCGCAAGCTGTTCGGCAAGGTCGGAGTGGTGTTCAAGGGCAGCGGTTTCTACCGCAACGACAGCCGCGATGCTTCGAAGTCGACGAGCGGCAGCACGACGTCGTCGGCCAAGAGCGACAGCTCGTCGACCTCGTCCTCGTCGGATTCGTCGAGCACGTCCTCGTCGGGGGCCGGCACCTCGTCATCGACATCGTCGAGCTCCAGCTCGGGCAGCTCGGCACCGGCTGCGGCCGCGTCCAGCTAGTTATCCACAGGCCCGCCGACGCGGGCTGTGCACGCCCTCATCGGCGGCCTAGCGTGGCCGTGTGGGGGAATCACTGAATCCTGCGCTGTGGACACGCGTACGTCAGGCCCTGCGCCCCGAGTGGACCCGGACCGTCGCTGCCCGTCGTATCGCGGCGGGTTTGCTCGTGGTCCTGGCGGCCATCGCGGCGCTGCGTCCCGACCCGGACACCGCGCGACGTCCGGTTCTCGTCGCGGCGCGCGATCTGGCGCCCGGCACCGCTCTCACCCCCGCCGACGTCCGGGTCGAGACCCGTTCGGCGGCAGCCGTCCCCGACGGCGCACAGACCGACGTCGCGGCCGTCCAGGACGCCACGCTGGCCGGCCCGGCGCGCCGGGGTGAGGTGCTCACCGATGTGCGTCTGCTCGGCTCGCGTCTGGCCGAGGCCACGGCGGGGCCGGACGCCCGCATCGTTTCGCTGCACCTGGCCGACGATGCGCTGGTCGATCTGATCCGGCCCGGTGATGTGGTCGACGTCCTGGCCGGTGACAGCACCTCGGCCGGGACGGAGAGCCGCCCCGAAGTGATCGCCACCGACGCCGTGGTGACCCTGGTGTCCCCGCGCGGCACGGGTCCGTCGGCCGGCGCCGACCGGGTGGTGCTGGTGACTTTGCCCCGGACAGCGGCCCACCAGGTGGCCGGGACGGCACTGACCAGGCAGATCACGGTCACCCTTCACTGAGGTCGTGATCGGCTCTGCTCGGTAATGTTTGCGTGGTTGATTACCTCATCGAACTGCTGGAAGGGTCCCCGCATGCTCAAAGGTTTCAAAGAGTTCCTGCTCCGCGGCAACATCATCGATCTGTCGGTGGCCGTCGTCATCGGCACCGCCTTCACCGCGCTGGTCACGAAGTTCACCGAAGGCATCATCACTCCGCTGATCAGCCGTATCGGCGCGGGTGATTCCGATTACGGCATCCTGCGCGTCAACATCGGCGGCGGGCAGACCATCGACTTCAACGTGCTGTTGTCGGCGATGATCAACTTCGTCCTCGTCGCGGGTGTCGTCTACTTCCTGATCGTGCTGCCCTACAGCAAGTTCCGTAAGGAGAAGGAAGAGGTCGCCGACGCCGAGGTGGTCTTGCTCACCGAGATCCGCGATCTGTTGGCCGGCCATCCGGAAGGCAATCCGCTCGACAAGGCGTAGAGACGAAATCAGCCCCCGGTCATGGACCGGGGGCTGATTTCGTTGGTTCGGCGAAGTGCTAGTTCATGTTCCAGGGCTCGCCGTAGGTGGTGACCGAGTCACCCTCCTTGGCGATCAGCCGAGCGAACGGACGCAGCAGCACACCACCGGCAGCACCGGTCACCGTGCCATGCGCATTCGAC
>NZ_JACKUC010000031.1:0-850857 GCF_025822555.1 Mycobacterium hackensackense | reverse complement strand
TGTTGTTTGAGAACTCAATAGTGTGTTTGGTGGTTTTTGTTTGTTGTTTTTTGGCCACTCGTTTTTGGGGGGATTCCCGTCTTCCTGAGTTTGGTGGGTGGCTGTTTTTTTGGATGCCAGTTTTGGTGTCTTTTGTTAGTGATCGGATTTTTCTGATTCGAATTCTGCCTGCGCCTTTGGGGTGTGGGGGTTTTTGTTTGGAGAGTTTGATTCTGGCTCAGGACGAACGCTGGCGGCGTGCTTAACACATGCAAGTCGAACGGAAAGGCCCTTCGGGGTGCTCGAGTGGCGAACGGGTGAGTAACACGTGGGTGATCTGCCCTGCACTTTGGGATAAGCCTGGGAAACTGGGTCTAATACCGAATATGACCGCATTCTTCATGGGGTGTGGTGGAAAGCTTTTGCGGTGTGGGATGGGCCCGCGGCCTATCAGCTTGTTGGTGGGGTAATGGCCTACCAAGGCGACGACGGGTAGCCGGCCTGAGAGGGTGACCGGCCACACTGGGACTGAGATACGGCCCAGACTCCTACGGGAGGCAGCAGTGGGGAATATTGCACAATGGGCGCAAGCCTGATGCAGCGACGCCGCGTGAGGGATGACGGCCTTCGGGTTGTAAACCTCTTTCAGCACAGACGAAGCGCAAGTGACGGTATGTGCAGAAGAAGGACCGGCCAACTACGTGCCAGCAGCCGCGGTAATACGTAGGGTCCGAGCGTTGTCCGGAATTACTGGGCGTAAAGAGCTCGTAGGTGGTTTGTCGCGTTGTTCGTGAAAACTCACAGCTTAACTGTGGGCGTGCGGGCGATACGGGCAGACTTGAGTACTGCAGGGGAGACTGGAATTCCTGGTGTAGCGGTGGAATGCGCAGATATCAGGAGGAACACCGGTGGCGAAGGCGGGTCTCTGGGCAGTAACTGACGCTGAGGAGCGAAAGCGTGGGGAGCGAACAGGATTAGATACCCTGGTAGTCCACGCCGTAAACGGTGGGTACTAGGTGTGGGTTTCCTTCCTTGGGATCCGTGCCGTAGCTAACGCATTAAGTACCCCGCCTGGGGAGTACGGCCGCAAGGCTAAAACTCAAAGAAATTGACGGGGGCCCGCACAAGCGGCGGAGCATGTGGATTAATTCGATGCAACGCGAAGAACCTTACCTGGGTTTGACATGCACAGGACGCCAGTAGAGATATTGGTTCCCTTGTGGCCTGTGTGCAGGTGGTGCATGGCTGTCGTCAGCTCGTGTCGTGAGATGTTGGGTTAAGTCCCGCAACGAGCGCAACCCTTGTCCTATGTTGCCAGCGGGTTATGCCGGGGACTCGTAGGAGACTGCCGGGGTCAACTCGGAGGAAGGTGGGGATGACGTCAAGTCATCATGCCCCTTATGTCCAGGGCTTCACACATGCTACAATGGCCGGTACAAAGGGCTGCGATGCCGTGAGGTGGAGCGAATCCTTGTAAAGCCGGTCTCAGTTCGGATCGGGGTCTGCAACTCGACCCCGTGAAGTCGGAGTCGCTAGTAATCGCAGATCAGCAACGCTGCGGTGAATACGTTCCCGGGCCTTGTACACACCGCCCGTCACGTCATGAAAGTCGGTAACACCCGAAGCCGGTGGCCTAACCCTTGTGGAGGGAGCCGTCGAAGGTGGGATCGGCGATTGGGACGAAGTCGTAACAAGGTAGCCGTACCGGAAGGTGCGGCTGGATCACCTCCTTTCTAAGGAGCACCACGAGACCTGGCCGGCCCCGTAGATTGCGGGATCAGCCGATTGTCAGGCGATTCGTTGGATGGCCTTTCGCCTGTAGTGGGTGGGGGTCTGGTGCAACAACAAACTTGTAAAACTGCCAGACACACTATTGGGCTTTGAGACAACAGGCCCTGCGACACCCGTGCCTACGTGGTAGGGGTTGTCGGCCTTCGACCCGTTGGGGTTGGTGGTGTTTGTTGTTGCCCTGCTTTGGTGGTGGGGTGTGGTGTTTGATTTGTGGATAGTGGTTGCGAGCATCTTGCACGCAGAATTGTTTGGCTGCTGGCCTTCGGGTTGGTGGTCTGATTGTTTTGTGTGTTGTGATGTGCAATTTCTTTTTTCTTTATTCTGGTTTTTTTGTGTTGTAAGTGTTTAAGGGCGCATGGTGGATGCCTTGGCATTGGGAGCCGATGAAGGACGTGGGAGGCTGCGTTATGCCTCGGGGAGCTGCCAACCGAGCGTGGATCCGAGGATGTCCGAATGGGGAAACCCAGCACGAGTGATGTCGTGTTACCCACACCTGAATATATAGGGTGTGGGGGGGAACGCGGGGAAGTGAAACATCTCAGTACCCGTAGGAAGAGAAAACAAAAGTGATTCCGTGAGTAGTGGCGAGCGAAAGCGGAGGATGGCTAAACCGTATGCATGTGATACCCGGCGGGGGTTGTGTGTGCGGGGTTGTGGGGCGTTTCTTCTCTCATCCGCCGATGAGGGCAACAGTGATAAAGGTGTGTGTTAGCGGAAGTGGTCTTGGGATGGCCTGCCGTAGACGGTGAGAGCCCGGTACGCGAAAATGTGCACCCTGTTGTGGAACTGTCCCCGAGTAGCAGCGGGCCCGTGAAATCTGCTGTGAATCTGCCGGGACCATCCGGTAAGCCTGAATACTTCCCAATGACCGATAGCGGATTAGTACCGTGAGGGAATGGTGAAAAGTACCCCGGGAGGGGAGTGAAATAGTACCTGAAACCGTGTGCCTACAATCCGTCAGAGCCCTCGACTTGTCGTGGGGTGATGGCGTGCCTTTTGAAGAATGAGCCTGCGAGTCAGGGACATGTCGCGAGGTTAACCCGTGTGGGGTAGCCGCAGCGAAAGCGAGTCTGAATAGGGCGTATCCAATCCGTAGGGGTTGGTGTAGTGGTGTGTTCTGGACCCGAAGCGGAGTGATCTACCCATGGCCAGGGTGAAGCGCGGGTAAGACCGCGTGGAGGCCCGAACCCACTTAGGTTGAAGACTGAGGGGATGAGTTGTGGGTAGGGGTGAAAGGCCAATCAAACTCCGTGATAGCTGGTTCTCCCCGAAATGCATTTAGGTGCAGCGTTGCGTGTTTCTTGCCGGAGGTAGAGCTACTGGATGGCCGATGGGCCTCACAAGGTTACTGACGTCAGCCAAACTCCGAATGCCGGTAAGTGTAAGCGTGGCAGTGAGACGGCGGGGGATAAGCTCCGTGCGTCGAGAGGGAAACAGCCCAGATCGCCGACTAAGGCCCCTAAGCGTGTGCTAAGTGGAAAAGGATGTGCAGTCGCGAAGACAACCAGGAGGTTGGCTTAGAAGCAGCCACCCTTGAAAGAGTGCGTAATAGCTCACTGGTCAAGTGATTGTGCGCCGATAATGTAGCGGGGCTCAAGCACACCGCCGAAGTCGCGGCATTCAACTTTGTTGGATGGGTAGGGGAGCGTCCTGCACCCAGTGAAGCAGCCTGGTAATGGAGCTGTGGAGGGTGTGGGAGTGAGAATGCAGGCATGAGTAGCGATAAGGCAAGTGAGAACCTTGCCCGCCGAAAGACCAAGGGTTCCTGGGGCAGGCCAGTCCGCCCAGGGTGAGTCGGGACCTAAGGCGAGGCCGACAGGCGTAGTCGATGGACAACGGGTTGATATTCCCGTACCCGTGTGTGCGCGCCCATGATGAATCAGAGGTACTAACCGCCCAAAACATGCGTTACCGATCACCTTCGGGTGTGAGGATTGCATGCGCTGCGCGGGACCTTCTCTGGTAGTAGTCAAGCGATGGGGTGACGCAGGAAGGTAGCCGTACCAGTCAGTGGTAATACTGGGGCAAGCCGGTAGGGAGAGGCCTAGGTAAATCCGGGTCTCGTGAATCCTGAGAGGTGATGCATAGCCGATTGAGGCGAATTCGGTGATCCTATGCTGCCAAGAAAAGCCTCTAGCGAGCTCACACACGGCCCGTACCCCAAACCAACACAGGTGGTCAGGTAGAGAATACTAAGGCGTACGAGTGAACTATGGTTAAGGAACTCGGCAAAATGCCCCCGTAACTTCGGGAGAAGGGGGACCTCCTACTGTCATGGCCTTTGCGGCCGGCAGCGGTGGGGGGTGGCACAAACCAGTGAGAAGCGACTGTTTACTAAAAACACAGGTCCGTGCGAAGTCGCAAGACGATGTATACGGACTGACGCCTGCCCGGTGCTGGAAGGTTAAGAGGACCCGTTAACTCGTAAGGGTGAAGCGGAGAATTTAAGCCCCAGTAAACGGCGGTGGTAACTATAACCATCCTAAGGTAGCGAAATTCCTTGTCGGGTAAGTTCCGACCTGCACGAATGGCGTAACGACTTCTCAACTGTCTCAACCATAGACTCGGCGAAATTGCACTACGAGTAAAGATGCTCGTTACGCGCGGCAGGACGAAAAGACCCCGGGACCTTCACTACAACTTGGTATTGGTGCTCGGTTCGGTTTGTGTAGGATAGGTGGGAGACTGTGAAGCATGCACGCCAGTGTGTGTGGAGTCATTGTTGAAATACCACTCTGACCGTATTGGGCCTCTAACCTCGAACCGTATATCCGGTTCAGGAACAGTGCCTGGTGGGTAGTTTAACTGGGGCGGTTGCCTCCTAAAATGTAACGGAGGCGCCCAAAGGTTCCCTCAACCTGGATGGCAATCAGGTGTTGAGTGTAAGTGCACAAGGGAGCTTGACTGCGAGACGGACATGTCGAGCAGGGACGAAAGTCGGGACTAGTGATCCGGCACCTCTGAATGGAAGGGGTGTCGCTCAACGGATAAAAGGTACCCCGGGGATAACAGGCTGATCTTCCCCAAGAGTCCATATCGACGGGATGGTTTGGCACCTCGATGTCGGCTCGTCGCATCCTGGGGCTGGAGCAGGTCCCAAGGGTTGGGCTGTTCGCCCATTAAAGCGGCACGCGAGCTGGGTTTAGAACGTCGTGAGACAGTTCGGTCTCTATCCGCCGCGCGCGTCAGAAGCTTGAGGAAACCTGTCCCTAGTACGAGAGGACCGGGACGGACGAACCTCTGGTTTACCAGTTGTCCCACCAGGGGCACGGCTGGATAGCTACGTTCGGACAGGATAACCGCTGAAAGCATCTAAGCGGGAAACCTCTTCCAAGACCAGGCTTCTCACCCTTTTAGAGGGATAAGGCCCCCCGCAGACCACGGGATTGATAGGCCAGACCTGTACACCTAGTAATAGGTTCAGGGAACTGGTACTAACCGGCCGAAAACTTACACACACCCCAACAAAAGTGGGGTAACAAACAAAACCATGTGTAAGAAAAAAGACGCACAACACATTGCCCGCAACCACACATATCCACAGCAGATCAAACAATTTTGACTGCACCCCACCACCAAAACACACCCACAGATTTCCCCCCACGAGGGGGTCACTGAAAAGTGAATAGAGTTACGGCGGCCATAGCGGTAGGGAAACGCCCGGACCCATCCCGAACCCGGAAGCTAAGCCTACCAGCGCCGATGATACTACCCTTTCGGGTGGAAAAGTAGGACACCGCCGAACACAATTTAAAGCCCTCGGCCCTCCAATCCCAGATTGGAGGGCCGAGGCATTTGTGCATTCAGCTAAGCCTACCAGCGCCGATGATACTACCCTTTCGGGTGGAAAAGTAGGACACCGCCGAACACAATTTAAAGCCCTCGGCCCTCCAATCCCAGATTGGAGGGCCGAGGCATTTGTGCATTTGGGCATTTTCGTCCCTGACAAAAACCTTCGCACATTTTCAGAACAGTGCCGGCGAATTCCTGCTCTTCTCCATTTCCAGGAGCGCCCTCTTCTTGTCCAATCCGCCGCCATAGCCGGTGAGATTGCCATTGGCGCCGATCACTCGGTGGCACGGCACGATGATGCCCACCGGATTATGGCCGTTGGCCAATCCCACGGCGCGGTATGCGGTGGGCGAGCCGATCTGCTCGGCGATTTCGCCGTATGACCGTGTTTCGCCGAAAGGAATGGTCAGCAGAGCCTGCCACACCTTGCGTTGGAATGCGGTCCCCATCAATTCGAGATCCAGGTCGAAGTGCGTGCGGGTGCCGGCGAAATAGGCATTCAACTGCTCCACCGCCTCGGGAAAGGCGTGTTCGTCGAGCTGCCAGTCGGCGCGGTCCGGCTCGTACGTCTGATCCACCATACGAAGGTGCATCAATCGTCCGTCTCGCCCCGCCAACGTGAGCAGCCCCACGGGACTGTCGATCGAGCGGAACCTCATCATCGTTTCTCCTGCTGATTCTCGGTGGGCGGCCAGTCGTTGACGGCATGGTCCAATGCGGTCCACAGATGTTGGGTGGCGTAGGCACGCCAGGGGCGCCACCGCGTGCTGTGCGCGGTGAGGGCGGCCGCTGCGGTAGGCAGCCCGACAGACGCGGCTGCCGCCCTGACGCCGAGATCGGTGACGGGGAAGGCATCCGGGTCCCCGAGCCCACGCATCGCCACCACTTCGGCCGTCCACGGACCGATTCCCGGCAAGGCCAGCAGCTGAGCCCGGGCCCGGTTCCAGTCGACGCCGGCATCGAGCTCGACCTCGCCGGCGGCAAGGGCGGCCACCAGGGCGATGAGGGTTCGGCGTCGCGCCCCGGGCATGGCCAACCGGTCCGGGTCCATCTCGCTCAGTTGTTCCACCGAGGGGAACGTATGTGTCAGGGCGCCGCCCGCATCTGCGACGGGGGTGCCGTACCTGACCGCAAGCCGGTGGGCATGCGTGCGCGCAGCCTTGAGGGACACCTGTTGCCCCAGAACCACCCGGACCGCGAGTTCGTCTTCGTCCACTGTGCGCGGTATGCGCTGCCCAGGTGCCTTGGCCACCAACGCAGCGAGGTGCGAGTCGGTGCTCAGCGCCTCCACCACTGCCGTCGGATCGGCATCGAGATCGAGCAGCCGCCGGCAGCGGGCGATCGCCGCCGACAAGTCACGGAAGTCGTCGACCACCAGGCGGCAGCGGACATGGTCTGGTTGCGGTGTCAGGCTCACCACTGCTGACCCGAAGGCAAGGCCAAGCGTCCGGCGATAGGCACCGTCGCGGACCTCCTCGACGCCGGGTACCGCGCTCGCGGCCAGATGCCCGAACAGTCCTTCAAAGGCGAACGGCGTCCGGACCGGCAGCCGTAACGACAGCACATCGGAGGTGGCATGGTCCTCGCGGCCGAACCTGGTCCGCGCCCGTCGGCGCAAGTCGGTGGGGGTGAGGGCGCAGACCTCACGCACGGTGTCGTTGAACTGGCGGATGCTCGCGAACCCGGCGGCGAAGGCGACGTCCCCGAAGGGAAGATCGGTCGTCTCGATGAGGATGCGCGCGGTCTGGGTGCGCTGCGCCCGGGCCAGCGCCAGCGGATTGGCGCCGACTTCGGCCTGGAGGAGCCGTTCCAACTGTCGGGTGGTGTAGCCGAGGTGGGCCGCCAGTCCGGTGACGCCGGACCGATCGACGGTGCCGTCGGCGATCAGCCGCATGGCGCGGGCGACCACATCGCCGCGGACATTCCATTCCGGAGACCCCGGCGACGCATCGGGGCGGCACCGCTTACAGGCTCGGAAGCCCAAGCGCTGCGCGGCCGCCGCCGTCGGATGGAACTGGACGTTGCGGGCCAGTGGCGGACGGACGGGGCAGCTTGGGCGGCAATAGATTCCAGTGGTGAGTACGGCGGTGACGAACCAGCCGTCGAAGCGCGCGTCCTTGGACTGGACGGCCCGGTAACAGCGGTCGAAATCGTCGTGCATGCATTCAGCCTGACACGCACCCACCGACACTACTAGCGGGAAAACGACATCAATGTGGCGGCGCGTACTGCACCGCGGTCATCGCCGCCCTCCCCGCGGGGGACTGCTCGGCGTGACGGTGGTGCGGGCCGACGTACCCACCACGCCGAATCGGTGTACCCGATCCGGTGGGCCGATGGTCCGCGCAGCGGAGACCCGAAGGTGTACGGCCTCGACCCAGCGCCGGATGCGTTCGGCCACGGCCATCCATCCGGGTCCGTGCATCGCGTCGTGCCGCAGGCCGGGCATCAGTTCGGCTTTGGTGTGGTGGTCGCGGGCCAGAGACCGGGCCACCGAGGGGTCCCAGGAATCCCGGCTGCCGTCGATGACCAGCAGTGGGGTCAGCGTGTCATAGGGCCTGAGCAGTCGCAGCTTCGGTCTGGGTTCCTGCGTCGGGTCCAGAGCGGGGGACAGTGAGCGCAGGGCGTCGTCGTCCCTGTCGGCATAGCAGGCTTCGACGAGTGCATCCGCAGTGCCCGCCCCGAAGAGCAGATCCCGCAGGCGGGTTCCGCGCATCATCGCCGACAGGTGAGTGGGCGATGGGGCGGAGCAGAGCAACACCGCCGCCGGAGTGCGGTGTGTGCGCAGGTACTCCTGGACGAGGTACCCGCCGCTGGCATGGCCGATCAGGATCGGTGCGGACGGCAGATCGGCGGCGAGGGCGTGGACGCGACTGACGCGGTCGGCGATGGAAGCGCCGCACCCTCGCCCGTGCATGTCCGGGGCGATGGCGCGGTAACCGCGGTCGGCGAAGTAGTCCAGGAAGTGCTCGTCCCAGCACTGAGCCGAATGGCCGGCGCCGTGGATGAACACCAGCGCCGGGCGGGCTGACGACGCCGAGCCCTTGTCGATCTTCTGCAGCAACGGTCGAGTCTCATTCGGATTCATGCGTCGTCGCGGCGTCGTGCATAAGTACCGGTCCAGGCTGATCGCCACGCCATGCGCGTGATATCCGTCGTCATCTGTCTCCCCCTGTGGTGTCACCTGTGCAGCCCTGCCGGTCCTCCCGTACCGCGAGCCGCGAATCCGACCAATACTGACATGCCAGTCGGCTAATTTCCAGAAGGTTGCTGCGGCGCGCTGACGACTCCGCGCGCAAAGTTGCACTCAGGAAAATTCTGTGCCACCGTCGACGGATCGCCGACGTGCGAATTCGCCAAGTTACGGCCAATGGGGGGCGTACAGACGTGGTCACAGCTGCTGTTGGTCATCCTCTGATGACGATCTCGCCGCAACGGCAACTGAAACATGATTGCTGTACTGACATGTGGGCGTGAAGGTGCCTGACGATCGGCAGCCGCAAGGCCGAGTGGCCCGCGGCGCACGTCTGAGCAAAGTGGCGGTCACGCACGTATCACGCGGGGCCCTCCGGCGGGCGCGAGAACCGTTCATGTCCGACGACGAGAAAGCCGCCGCCCGGGATGCCGAGGTGCTGCGGCTTGCCGACGATCTGGTGTCGGCACTCGGCGCGATGAAGGGCGCCGCGATGAAACTCGGGCAGGCGATGTCGCTGCTGAACCTCGGGCTCAGTTCGGCGGAGGCGCGCGATGAGTTCTCCCGGCGACTGGCCCCGCTGTACCGGCGTGCACCCGCGGTCGCCAATGCGGCCATGTTCCGCGTCATCGATCGCGAACTGGGGGACCGGCGAAGGCGGTTGGTGTCCATCGAACCCGAACCGCTGGCGTCGGCATCGCTGGGACAGGTCTACCGCGGTGAGCTCGACGACGGCAGGGCGGTGGCCATCAAGGTGCAGTACCCGTCGGCCCAGTCATCGGTGCGCGCCGATCTGAAAAACCTTGCGCTGCTGGTCCGTCTGCGGTCCCGCGATTTACCGAATGTGGGCCTCGAGGAGTTGGTCGACGAGCTGAGTCACCAGATTCTTCTCGAGCTGGATTATCGGCGGGAGTTCGCCAATCACCGCCAGGTGTACCAGGACCACCTCGGCCATCCGGTGTTCCGCATCCCTGAACCCATTGAAAGTCTCTGTACCGCAAAGATACTGACCAGTGAGTATCTGGACGGCACCACGCTCGACCAACTCGGTCCGGTGCAACCGGAAGTGGCGGACCACCTTGGTGAGGCCGTCTATCGCTTCTACTGCGGTGGTGTGCACACCACCGGGCGGTTCTGTGCCGATCCCCATCCGGGCAATATCGTGGTGCTTGCCGACGGTGCGGTGGGATTCGTGGATTTCGGACTGTACCTGGCCATGGACTCGGCGCAGCTCGAGCTGGAACGGAAGGTTCTCGGTGCGGTGCTCGCCGGGGATTCTCGGACGGCCTATGAGTTCGCCCGCGCCGGTGGGTTCATCGTCGACGAGACGGCGATGCCCGAAGAGATGGTGATGGATTACCTGACCACTGTGGCTGCTTGGCATCTTGCGCCCGGCGTGGTCACCTTGACCCCCAAGGTCGCCTACCGGTCGCTGTCCCAGGCGATCCTGCCTCGCTCGGAGTTCCGCAAAGGCATGTACCGCCAACGAGTTCCGCGTGAGCACCTGTTCTCGCGACGAACCGAGATGAGTGTGTGTGCGCTACTGGGCGATCTGCAGTCCAGTGGACCCTGGCGGGCGATCTCGGAGGAGTGGATTCTGGGCGGGGAGCCGGCCACCGCGATGGGCCGGCGCATCGCACAATGGGAGTCAACGAGGATGCGGTAGGTCGCGCATCCCGTACAGGAGATAGTTGGTGCACAGCACCGTGGCTTCCTCGATGTCCACCTCGTCGGCGCCGCCGACCAGGGCCGGCAGCACCGTCGTGATGATCGCGGACACCGCAGCTTGTCCCGCGACATCCAGATCGAGATCGCGATGCACCCAGCCTTGTTCGCGGCCATGCTCGAAGAGCCGGGTGAACTGCTGGGCCGCGCGCTGATAGGTGGTGAGGGTGGCGGCGAGTGCGGCGTCATCGACCCCGGCAGCGGTCAGCGCGATGAATGCCATGAACTCTGCCCGCTCGACGAAATAGGCTATGGCGCCGGAGATCCGAACCTGGAACTGGGCAATGAAGTCCTCGCGGGTGGTGGGTGGCGGTGCACCTTCGGCCGGGCTGACCGTGGAGAGGATCTCGGTTTCGGTGGTCGCTTGGATGGCGGTGAGGACGTCGCGCTTGTTGCGGAAGTAGTTGTAGAACGTGCCGTGGCTGGCGCCGGCAGCTGCCGCGATCTCGGCGACGTCGACCTCGCGGTAGCCGTTCGCCATGAACAACTCGACGGCCGCCGCGTACAGCTGCGATGCGCGATCGGAGGCCGGCGTTGCGGTCATTCGGCCGCCCCCTCCGGGACGGTCAGCACGCCACGATCGACCAACGCCTGCGCCGATTGCAGGAAGTGCGTGCGCTTGGCGGCGTCGGAATCGCCGAGAAGCGTCATCACCAGGCCGGGGCCGATCATGCCGATCGCGAGACGGCCCATCCGCGCCCACTCGCCGTCGTCATCGGTCGACGGGGCCAGATGGTGCAGGCCACGCGATAATTCGGCGTCCAGCATGGAGTACAGCCCGGTGACCCGTTCGCGCAGCTCCGGGTCGATCGCACTGCATTGCACAGTGATCAGTTTGAGTAGTCCGGGCTCGCGGTCGACCAGTTCGAAAAGGCGCGTGCCGACTGTCTGCACCAATTCACGTGCCTCTTCGCGGTCGGCCAGGGCCAGTGTGAGTTCTTCGAAGGAGAGGGCGCGCACAGTTTTCTCCACCGCGAAATCGAAGACGTGATCCAGGATCTCGCGTTTGCTGGTGAAGTACCGGTAAATGGTGCCGTGGCCGATTCCGGCATGAGCCGCGATATCGGCGATGGAGGTCTCGTCATACCCCTTCTGGGTGAACACCGCGAACGCCGCTGTGACGATGGCCTTGCGCCGGGCCTCTTGCAGCCCTGCGGTCTTCGGCCGGCCACGTCGCGGTGTGGTGCCCTCGACCGCGGCATCCGACCCTTGCACCCGGCGAGTGTACAGCGATCCTCTGCTGAACTTCTCGGGTAACCCGCGGACGCGAAGTCGGGCACATCGGGAATTCACGAGGGTGGTCAGTCGCGTCGCGCCTGACCACCGTCGCGCCCCCTCGATACCTGGGGTGGACCCGCAGCCGATTGTCACGCCACCATCGGCGGCCACCTCAGGGAGGCAAAGATTGACATATCAATCATGGTTGTGCAAGTTTGCTCCGCCCGCTGAGGATGAGTCGGTGACACGCGAATGCCGAGGGAGGCCGTCCGAACGGGTGGTCGCGGGCGCAACCGGCATCGAACGTTTGGATATGCCGCGGTTTCGGCACTGCTATACAGGTTTGTGATCGCCGTCACAGAAGAGGTGCAGATTGTCCAGCAGCGCAGCATTCATCGGACGGATCGGCGGGCTGGCCGTGGCCTTGGGGATCGGAGCCGCGATCGCCAACTCCCCGGGTATCGCAGCCGCGGAGACCCCTTCCGACGCTCCCGCGGCCGGCGTGAGCCAGACGGGCGCGGACCACACCCCTGCCTCCGCAACCACAGCCTCCGCAACCACGCCCAAGGCCGACACCGAAGCGGCACCCTCCAACGGCGGCACCGCTGCATCGTCGACCGCCCGTCGAAGCCCTCGGACCGCGACGTCGCGGCGGCCGCTCGTCCGAGCCCAGCGCACGCTGTCGCGTCTGGTCACGGCGAAAGGAGAGCCGCGTGCCACCAAGCCCGACGACGAGGCGCCGGATCGCCCACCAGCGCCCGAGGACGCTCCGGCCGCCGTGGCCCTTGCCGGTGTGGCACGCCGCGAAATCGGCCACGACAACGACACCGCTTCCCGCGCCCGCACCGCCACGGCGGCGACCACTGCCACGGCAAAGGTTGCCGCGGTCACCGCGCAGCCGGCTGGGGCGACGAGTCCGCTGGGCACCCCGGACCAGCTCGCCGCGGAGAAGCTGGCCAAGCGCGTCGTCAACACGCTGCCGGTCGCGTTGGTGAAGCTCGCCCTGCGTGCCGGGTTCCTGTCCGCTGCCAAGCAGCAGTTCGACAAGGTCGGCGGACCGGACCAGGAGAACCTCGATCGCCTGGACGCCGCGGTGAATGCGTACGCCATGGCATCCGCCTTCCAGCAGCAGCTGCTCAACTCGGCCGAACCCACCGTGGTCATGCAGGTGGCCCCGCCGCACACCTGGTCCGATCAGCCGGGCCAGACCGTTCCCGCCTCCCGCATCCTGTACGACAACCCGGACACCATCTACCGCTTCATGGGAGTCAACGGCGCGTCGAAATACGTGATCACCGGGCGGTTCGCCGACCCTGCCCACGTGCCGGCCGACACCACGTTCAGCGTGCTGACCGGTCTGACCGGGAACACCGCGGCGGTGCTCACCAAGGACAACTTCACGGTCAACCCCGACGGTACGTTCACCATCACCGCGGACTCGACGCCGGCCAACGGGCGCGTCAACCACCTCCAACTACCCGCCGACGCCACCCTGATCGCGACACGCAACACGTTGTCGGACTGGGGCACCGAGGTGCCGATGAGCCTGGAGATCACCCGCGTCGGAGGTCCGCCGAACAGCTTGTTCAGCCAGCTCGGCGGCTTCGCCATTCCACGGATCGGACCGGCCGTGGTGCGCAATCCCGTTCTGACGAAACTGGTTTCGCTGATCCCGCCGCTTCCATCCGTACCTCCGGTCCTGCGCGGCGCGGTCACCGCGGTGATCATGGCGCTCGGCATTCAGCGCGAGGCCACCTATATGGCCGTCGCCACCACAGATCCGGCCACGGGGCAACGTCAGGAACCCAACGTGCTGCGCAACCCGACCCGCAACGCCGAGTTCCTGGCCACCCAGCTGCAGAGTGCGGGCTACTTCCAGCTCGCCGACGATCAGGCCCTGGTGCTCACGATCAACCCGGACGGCGCCGGATATTTCGTCGTCCCGGTGACCGACGACTGGACCGTCACGAAGGACTACTGGAACGAACAGACCAGCCTCAACATCTCCCAGGCGGCACCCAACGACGACGGGACCTACACGATCGTGGTGTCGCCGACCGATCCCGGTGTGGCGAACTGGGTTTCCACCGGTGGACTGCATCAGGGCACTCTCTCCATTCGCTTCCAGGTGCTGCAGGACGGGACATCCCCGACCGTCGGCTCTCAGCTGGTGACCCTCGACGAGCTCGGCGACGTGCTGCCCCCGGAGACGACTTACGTCGGCGCCGCCGACCGGGCCGCGCAGCTCGCCACCCGCAAGAACGGATTCGACAACCGGTTCGCGCCCTACCCGCAGCCGTAGACTCTGCGGTTGTGGCCGCACTGGTACAGCAGTATCTGGACCTGATCCGATCCGAGCACGCCGGGGTGGCCGAGGGCGCGCTGGCCAGCTACATCCCGGAGCTGACCACTGTCGACCCGGACGGATTCGGGGTCTCGCTTTCTTCCTCCGATGGATTCGTTTACGAATCCGGGGATGCGGCACTGGAATTCACCATCCAGTCGATCTCCAAGCCGTTCACCTATGCGCTCGCGCTGGATCAGATCGGGCAGCAGGCGGTCGATGCGAAGATCGGCGTCGAACCCTCCGGTGAGGCGTTCAACGAGATCAGCGTCGACCCCGCGACCAAGACACCGAAGAACCCGATGATCAACGCCGGTGCGATCGCGGCCGTGTCGCTGGTTCCGGGTGCCACGCCCGATGAGAAGTTCGCACTGATCCAGGAGTTCTACTCGGCGTTCGCGGGCAGACAGCTGGAGATCGATCCGCAGGTGTACGCATCGGAGAAGCGCACCGGCAGTCGCAACCGCGCGATCGCCTACATGCTGGCCAGTTTCGGTGTGCTCGACGGCGATCCCGACGACGTGCTCGACGTGTACTTCAGGCAGTGCTCGTTCAACGTCACGACCACCGACCTGGCCCGGATGGCCGCCACGCTGGCCCGCGGCGGTATCAATCCGATGACCGGCCGCCGGGTCACCGACGCCGCGGTGGTCAGGCGCACCTTGTCGGTGATGGTGACGTGCGGGATGTACGACGCGGCCGGTGACTGGGTGAGTGCGGTCGGCATGCCGGCCAAGAGTGGGGTGGGCGGCGGGATCGTGGCGGTGCTGCCCGGACAGGTGGGCATCGGCGTCTACTCGCCGCTACTGGACGCCAAGGGCAACAGTGTGCGGGGAGTTCGGTTGTGCCGCAGTCTGTCCGAGCAGCTGGGGCTGCACTTCCTCACCGTGTCGCGGGATTCCCGCGCCACCCTGCGGGCCGTCTACCAGCCACACGACAACATCCGGGTCTACGAGACGCACGGTGACCTGCTGTTCTGCGGGGCGGAGCAAGTGGTGCGCACCGTCGACCGCGGCTGCGACGATTTCACGGTGGGGATCCTGGATGTCTCGCGGGTCGACGATATCGACGACGCGGCCAGGGGTCTGCTGTCCGGGATGAGTGCGGCGCTGCGCGACCGCGGCAAGGCCGGGCTGATCGTGGACCCGGACCGCGCGGTGATCCCCGAGGGGTCCGAGTTCGAGAACATCCGGTACGCGACCATCGAGCAAGCCGTGGACGCCGCCCAGGCATTCATCCGTGGGCAGTTCTCAGACCGGTAGTGCCAGCCTGGTCGGCGCGTCCAGCCCGCGCAGGGTGACGGTGTCACCCAGAGTCCAATGGGCGCTTTCGGTTTCGGTGGCGCCGCGCAGCGTGTCCGAAGACGCCACCAGATGGCCGGGCACCGACTTGGCGAATTCGCACAACCGGGCGGCCTCGTTGACCGGCTCGCCGATGACGGTGTACTCGAATCGGTCCTTGGCGCCGACGTTGCCCGCCACCACCTGGCCCGCCGTCACACCGATACCGGCTTTCAGCTCGGGGACCTCGGCGCGGAGCCTGGTGGCGATCGCCCGGGCGGCCCCCAGCGCCTCGTCCTCGGGGTTCGGCAGTGAGACGGGCGCACCGAATACCGCCAGCACCGCATCGCCCTCGAACTTGTTGACCAGGCCGTGGTGGCGGTCCACCTCGTCGACGATGACCGCGAAGAACCGGTTCAGCAGCGCGACCACCTCGACCGCCGGGCGGCTGGTCACCAGTGCGGTCGAGCCGATCACGTCGACGAAAATCACTGCGGCATGGCGTTCTTCACCGCCGAGTTGAGGCCGTTCCTTCTCCGCCAGCGCCGCGACCTCGCGTCCGACGTGCTGCCCGAACAGGTCGCGTACGCGTTCGCGCTCGCGCAGGCCGACGACCATCGAGTTGAAGCCGCGCTGGAGCTGGCCGAGTTCGGTGCCGTCGAAGACCACCAACTCGGTGTCCAGGTCGCCCCGTTCCACCCGGTTGAGCGCGGCGCGTACGACGCGCACCGGGGTGGCGGTGAGCCAGGACAGGATCCACATCAGGATGAAGCCGAACACCAGCGCGAAGGTCGCGAGGATCATCACCGCGACGGTGAACTGCGTCGGTGACACGATGTGCAGCGAGAGCGTGATGATCGCGGCCAGCAGGATGCCCAGCACGGGCACACCGGAGCCGAGCGCCCAGACCGTCAGTGTCCGGCCCATGATGCCGGGGGCGAACCGCCGCGGCGGGGGACCGACCTCGAGGGCCTGTGCGGCCACCGGCCGCAGGGCGAATTCGGTGAACAGGTAGCAGCTTGCCGAGACCACGATGCCGGGAAAGCTGATGCCGAGCAGCACCTTCGGGATGTAGTTGGTGTCCTGTAGTCCGTATAGCAGGGTCAGCACGACGGTGCCGCCGCCCCACAGTGCCAGCAGGACGCGGGTGAGCCGCCACGGCGCGAAGAAGGTGTTGCGCTGGTCCTGCGGCGTGGGTTCGCGTTCCTCGATCGCCCACCGGACGTTGTTGATGACCCGGTTTGTCGCCCAGACGACCCCGACGATGAAGGCCAGCACGATGTAGGCCGGTGCCACCGCGAAGGTGATCCATCGGACCCGTGCGTCGAACACGCCGGGGACCGGGAAGGTGACCGTGACGACCAGGACGGCCACGCCGACACCGATGAGATTGGCCCCGAGTGCGAACGTGGTGAGGATGGTCTGGATGCGGACGCGGCGGCGTTGCTGGGTCTCCGAAACGCGACCGAGAATCCATGATCCGTAGGCCGGGGTGCTCGGCACCCGGCTGCTCTGGCTGGTCACCTTCTCCAACACCAGACCGAGTCTTTGCGCGGTGCTCTTCTTGGCCGTCATCGTGGCGTCAGCCTAGTGACAACGCCCGGGCAATCTATGGTGGTTCGGTGCGCCTCGTCATCGCCCAATGCACCGTCGATTACGTCGGACGCCTCACCGCCCATCTCCCGTCGGCCCGTCGGCTGCTGTTGTTCAAGGCCGACGGCTCGGTGAGCGTGCACGCCGACGACCGTGCCTACAAGCCGCTGAACTGGATGAGCCCGCCGTGCTGGGTCACCGAGGGCGTCCCGGACGCCTCGGCCGACGGTGCCGAGATGGTGTGGGTGGTGGAGAACAAGGCGGGGGAACAGCTTCGCATCACCGTGCAGGACATCGAGCACGACTCCAGCCATGAACTCGGGGTGGACCCGGGATTGGTCAAGGACGGTGTCGAGGCACACCTGCAGGTGCTGCTCGCCGAACACGTCGAACTGCTCGGGGCGGGTTTCACCCTGGTGCGCCGCGAGTACATGACGGCGATCGGCCCGGTGGACCTGATGTGCCGGGATGAGACCGGTCGGTCGGTGGCCGTGGAGATCAAGCGGCGCGGTGAGATCGACGGCGTCGAACAGTTGACCCGCTATCTGGAGCTGCTCAACCGCGATACCGTGCTGGCGCCGGTGAGTGGTGTGTTCGCCGCCCAGCAGATCAAGCCGCAGGCCCGCACGCTGGCCGAGGATCGCGGAATTCGTTGTGTCGTACTGGATTACGACAAGATGCGTGGGATGGACAACGACGAGTTCCGGCTGTTCTGATGGGCCGCCGTCCGAACCGGCGCGCGCAACCGGTGCGGCCCCTGCCGTCGCCGCCGCGGGTCGAAGCGGGGCCGGACGGCTACGACTACCACGTCCGGCCGGTGCCGGCGGCGCGTGCCGAGAAGACCTACCGCTGCCCCGGTTGCGATCACGAGATCAAGCCGGGGACCGCGCATGTGCTGGTGTGGCCGGCGAGTCCGGGTGGTGTCGAGGCCGATATCGACGACCGCAGGCACTGGCATACGCCGTGCTGGGCCAACAGGGCCAACCGAGGCCCGACCCGCAAGTGGAGCTAGTGACTCGTCAGTGGTCGCCGTCGGCGGCGGGTTCGACCAGCTCGATCAGCACACCGCCGGCATCCTTGGGGTGGATGAAGTTGATCCGCGAGTCCGCGGTGCCGCGGCGCGGTGCGTCGTAGAGCAGCCGCACGCCGTCGGCGCGCAGGCGCTCGGAGAGGGCGTCGATATCGCTGGTGCGGTAGGCCAGCTGCTGCAGGCCGGGGCCGCGGGTGTCGATGAACTTGGCGATGGTGGACTTCTCGTCCAACGGGGAGAGCAACTGGATCTGCGCGCTGCCCTTGGCCGCGCCGCGCACCGAGAGCATGGCCTCGCGGACGCCCTGCTCCTCGTTGACCTCCTCGTGCAGCACGATCATGCCGAGGTGGTCGTGATACCACTTGATCGCGACGTCCAGATCCGGCACGGCGATACCGACGTGGTCGATGGCGGTCACCAGTGCGCTGGCAAGGGCCGGACGGGCGTCGACGTGCTCGGTGGTCATAGACTAAAAGTAACCTGACATAGTCGATTTTATGCCTGTGTGATAGGCCACACTAAGCTCGTTCGGCGGGCTTTACAGAACCTTTGGAGGATGGAAATGACGACCTCGGTGATCGTTGCGGGTGCCCGCACCCCGGTGGGCAAGCTGATGGGCTCGCTCAAGGGCTTCTCGGGCAGCGACCTCGGGGCCATCGCCATCAAGGGCGCCCTGGAGAAGGCGGGTGTGGACGCCTCCGCCGTGGACTACGTCATCATGGGTCAGGTGCTCACCGCGGGCGCCGGCCAGATGCCGGCACGCCAGTCCGCCGTCGCCGCCGGGATCGGCTGGGATGTGCCCGCCCTGACCATCAACAAGATGTGCCTGTCGGGTATCGACGCCATCGCGCTGGCCGATCAGCTGATCCGCGCCGGTGAGTTCGAGGTCGTGGTCGCCGGTGGCCAGGAATCGATGAGCCAGGCCCCGCACCTGCTGCCCAAGAGTCGCGAGGGCTTCAAGTACGGCGACACCACGCTGGTGGATCACCTGGCTTACGACGGTCTGTACGACGTGTTCACCGACCAGCCGATGGGCGCGCTCACCGAGCAGCGCAACGATGTCGACCAGTTCACCCGCGCCCAGCAGGACGAGCTGGCCGCCCAATCGCACCAGAAGGCGGCGGCGGCCTGGAAGGACGGCGTCTTCGCCGATGAGGTCGTGCCGGTGCAGATCCCGCAGCGCAAGGGTGACCCGCTCGAGTTCAACGAGGATGAGGGCATTCGCGCCAACACCACCGCGGAATCGCTGAGCGGGCTCAAGCCGGCGTTTCGTAAGGACGGCACCATCACCGCCGGTTCGGCCTCGCAGATCTCCGACGGGGCCGCGGCGGTCGTCGTGATGAGCAAGGCCAAGGCGCAGGAGCTCGGGCTGAGCTGGCTGGCCGAGATCGGTGCGCACGGTGTGGTCGCCGGTCCGGACTCGACGCTGCAGAGCCAGCCGGCCAACGCGATCAAGAAGGCCATGGCGCGCGAGGGCATCACGGTCGATCAACTCGATGTCGTCGAGATCAACGAGGCGTTCGCCGCGGTGTCGCTGGCGTCGGCCCGCGAATTGGGGTTGGACGAGGCGGCTGTCGCTGCCAAGGTGAACGTCAACGGCGGCGCCATTGCCATCGGCCACCCGATTGGGATGTCCGGTGCCCGGATCACCCTGCATGCGGCGCTGGAGCTGGCACGTAAGGGCTCGGGTTACGCCGTCGCCGCGCTGTGCGGAGCCGGCGGCCAGGGCGACGCGCTGATCCTGCGCCGCCCCTGAGCGCGTTCTCAACCTTCAACGACAGGGCGTAGTAGCTCAGTGGTTGCTCGGGCACAATGGGCCCTATGGCACGCATGGTCAGCGGTGAACGCGCCGCGAGTTGGTTCCGGCTGGTGGCCGGCGCCGAAGCCGTCAGCTGGGTAGGTCTGCTGGTGGGGATGTACTTCAAGTACCTGGGTACACCCCGTACCGAGATCGGCGTGAAGGTGTTCGGCCCGATCCACGGTGGCATCTTCATCGCCTTCGTGGTGCTGGCGCTGCTGGTCGGGCTGGCCCACACGTGGTCGTTGTCCACCTGGGCGGCGGCATTGCTGGCCAGCATCGTGCCGTTGGCGAGTGTGATCTTCGTCATCTGGGCGGATCGCACCGGCCGGCTGGGCGAGCGACGCGACGGGAAGGCAACGCGAGGCGAACCAGCCGGGTCGAGCGCGCCGGCGACGTGACAGACTTGTCGATGTGACACGACCCCGGTCTTCTCTGGGCCCCGCGCTGGCTGGCGCGGTCGATCTGTCGGCCCTCAAGCAACCTCCGCCCTCACAAGCCGCCGCCGCGGGCCCGTCGGGTGCCGTTCAGGTGACCGAAGCCAACCTCGAAGCCGAGGTCCTGGTCCGTTCCGGCGAGAAACCCGTGGTGGTGCTGCTGTGGACCCCACGCAGCGAGGCCAGCGCCGCGCTCGGCGACGCCTTCGCCGAGCTGGCCGCGGCCGACGGCGGCAGCTGGGTGCTGGCCATGGTCAACGTCGACACCACCCCGCGGGTGGCGCAGATGTTCGGCGTGCAGGCGGTACCCACCGTGGTGGCAGTGGTCGGCGGGCAGCCGGTCGCCAGCTTCCAGGGGCCGCAGCCGCCCGAGCAGCTGCGGCGGTGGATCGACTCACTGCTGCAGGCCGCGGGCAACCCTGGCGGCGGGGGAGACGACGCAGAGCAGGTCGACCCCGAAGTGGAGGCCGCCCGCGCGCACCTGGACAACGGTGACTTCGACGCCGCCCTGGCCGCTTATCAGGCGATTCTGGCGGCCAAGCCCAACGACGCCGAGGCCACCGGGGCCATCCGGCAGATCTCGTTCCTGCAGCGGGCCACCACGCACAGCCCCGACGCCGTGGCGGCGGCCGACGCCGCCCCCGACGATATCGAGGCCGCATTCGCCGCCGCCGATGTCGAGATCCTGCAACAGAGCGTCGCACCGGCCTTCAACAGGTTGATCGCGCTGGTCAAGCGGACCGCGGGCGATGACCGCACCAAGGTGCGGACCCGGCTGATCGAACTTTTCGAACTGTTCGACGCCGCCGACCCGGATGTCATCGCGGGCCGGCGCAACCTGGCCAACGCCCTGTACTGACCGGCCGGGATCAGGCCGGTTCGAACCAGAGCGCGGCCAGCGGCGGCAGCGACATCACCGCCGACGCGGGACGGCCGTGCCAGGGCTGTGCGGTGGCCTCGACAGAGCCCAGATTGCCCAGCCCGGCACCGTTGTAGATCGTCGCGTCGGTATTGAGCACCTCGCGCCACGTCCCGGCATGGGGCAACCCGAGGCGGTACTGGGCATGCTCGCTTCCGGAGAAGTTGAACACGCAGGCCAGCACCGATCCGTCATCGCCGAAGCGCAGGAAGCTCAGCACATTGTTGGCCGAGTCGTTGGCGTCGATCCAGGAGTAACCGTCGGGAACGGTATCCCTGGACCACAGGGCACGACGGCTGCGGTACAGCCCGTTGATATCGGCGACCAGCTGCTGGATGCCGGTGGAGAAGCTCTGCTCGCCCAGCTGATACCAGTCCAGTCCACGTTCCTCGGACCATTCGGCGCGCTGCCCGAACTCTTGTCCCATGAACAGCAGCTGTTTACCGGGGTGTGCCCACTGGTAGGCCAGCAGGCTCCGCACGCCGGCGGCCTTGTTGTGGTCGTTGCCCGGCATCCGGCCCCACAGGGTGCCCTTGCCGTGCACCACCTCGTCATGGCTGATCGGCAGCACATAATTCTCGCTGAACGCGTACAGCATCGAGAACGTCATCTCGTGATGGTGGAAGCTGCGGTGGATGGGATCGCGGGCGATGTAGGCCAGCGTGTCGTTCATCCAGCCCATGTTCCACTTCATCGAAAAGCCAAGGCCGCCAAGGTTGGTCGGGCGGGTGACGCCGGGCCACGAGGTGGACTCCTCGGCGACGGTGACGATGCCCGGGTGGATCTTGTGCACCGTGGCGTTCATCTCCTGCAGGAACTGCACTGCCTCCAGATTCTCCCGGCCACCGTATTCGTTGGGCGTCCAGCCGTCCGCGGGCCGCGAGTAGTCCAGGTACAGCATGGAGGCCACGGCATCGACCCGCAGCCCGTCGATGTGGAACTCCTGCAGCCAATACAGTGCGTTGGCCACCAGGAAGTTGCGCACCTCGGGCCGGCCGAAGTCGAATACGTAAGTGCCCCAGTCGAGTTGCTCGCCACGTCGGGGGTCGGCGTGCTCGTAGAGGGCGGTGCCGTCGAACCGTCCGAGTGCCCAGGCGTCCTTCGGGAAGTGCGCGGGCACCCAGTCGACGATGACGCCGATCCCGGCCTGGTGCAGTGTGTCGACCAGGTGCCGGAACTCGTCGGGTGTACCGAGCCGTGAGGTCGGTGCGTAGTACGACGTGACCTGGTATCCCCACGACCCACCGAACGGATGCTCGGCGACCGGGAGCAACTCCACATGGGTGAAGCCCTGTGCCACCACGTATTCGGTGAGTTCGACGGCCAGCTGGCGGTAGCTCAGGCCCGGCCGCCACGACATCAGGTGCACCTCGTAGGTGCTCATCGGCTCGAACACCGGGTTGCGCAGGGTGCGGCCGGCCATCCAGTCGGCGTCGCTCCACTCATACGAGCTGGTGTTCACCCGCGATGCGGTGTGCGGTGGCACCTCCGTGGCGAAGGCCATCGGATCGGCCCGGTCGGACACCACGCCGTCGGCGCCGTGTACCCGGAACTTGTACATGCCGTCGGTGGGGAAGCCGGGCCAGAACACCTCCCACACGCCGGACGAACCAAGGCTGCGCATGGGCGCCTCGATGCCATCCCAATGATTGAACTCGCCGATCAGGCTGACGCCCTTGGCATTCGGCGCCCACACCGCGAACGACACCCCGGGTACCGGGCCGTCGGCGGTGGTGAAGGTGCGCGGATGTGCGCCCAGCATCTCCCACAGTCGTTCGTGCCTGCCCTCGGCGAACAGGTGCATGTCCATCTCGCCCACCGTGGGCAGGAATCGGTACGGGTCGGCCACGGTGAGCACGGGCGCGCCCGGATAGCCGAGCTCCAGCCGGTAGTCGATCAGTCCGGTGATCGGCACCGCCACCGCGAACAATCCGCCGTCGATATGGGTGGCCTCGTAGCGCACCCCGCCGATCACGGCGGCCACCGTCTCGGCGTGCGGGCGCAAGGCGCGGATGACGGTGTGGTCGCCGTATTCGTGGGCACCCAGGATGGAGTGCGGGTCGTGGTGCTCGCCGGTCAGCAGGCGGTGCAGATCGGCATCGTCGGGACGCAGGTGAGTGCTGGTGGCCGGGTTGATCCGGGTCATCGGCTCACTCCCTTCGCAGTAGGGTCATTCGGACGTCGTGCGGGATCAGCGGCATGTTGATGACATGGGCGACGGTCCGGACGGGATCGAGGCGCACATAGTTGGACTGGCCCCACTGGTACTCCTCGCCGGTGATCTCGTCGCGAACCCAGAACCGTTCGTAGGCCTCCATGCCGAGTGCTTCCATGTCCAGCCACAACGTGCTCTCCTCCGGGCCGAAGGCGTTGAGGGTCACCACCACCAGGACGCAGTCGCCGCTGATCGGGTCGAACTTGCTGTAGGCCAGCAGCGCGTCGTTGTCGATATGGTGGAACTTGATCGTGCGCATCTGGGCCAGCGCCGGGTGCAGGCGCCGAATCTCGTTGAGCCGGGTCAGGAATGGTTCAAGAGACCGCCCCGAGGCGAGCGCCCCCTCGAAATCTCGTGGCCTCAGCTCGTACTTCTCGGAGTTCAGGTACTCCTCGCTGCCGGCGCGTACCGCTTCGTGTTCGAAGAGTTCGTAGCCGGAGTACACCCCCCACGCCGGGCTGAGCGTGGCAGCCAGCGCGGCCCGGATGGCGAACATCCCGGGGCCGCCGTGCTGCAGTGATTCGTGCAGGATGTCGGGGGTGTTGACGAACAGATTGGGCCGGGCGCAGTCGGCGTACTTGGCGATCTCCTCGCCGAACTCGGTGAGCTCCCACTTGGCGGTGCGCCAGGTGAAGTACGAATAGGACTGGGTGAAGCCCAGTTTGGCCAACCCGTACAACCGCACCGGCCGGGTGAACGCCTCGGAGAGGAACAGGACGTCGGGGCTCTCGTCCTTGACTTTACCGATCAGCCACGCCCAGAAGTTCGGCGGTTTGGTGTGCGGGTTGTCGACTCGGAAGATCTTGACGCCGTGCGAGATCCAGTAGCGCACCACCCGCAGGACCTCTTCGTAGAGCCCGGCCGGGTCGTTGTCGAAGTTCAGTGGGTAGATGTCCTGGTACTTCTTCGGCGGGTTCTCGGCGTAGGCGATGGTGCCGTCGGGCAGCACCGTGAACCACTCCGGATGTGTCTTGGCCCAGGGATGATCCGGTGCGCACTGCAACGCCAGATCCAGAGCCACCTCCAGGCCGTGATCGGTTGCCGCAGCGACGAAATCGTCGAATCCCTCGATCCCGCCGAGATCGGGATGGACCGCGTCGTGGCCGCCCTCGTCACTGCCGATCGCCCACGGTGACCCGACATCGCCGGGCGCGGCGGTCACCGAGTTGTTCGGGCCCTTGCGATGGACCTTGCCGATCGGGTGGATGGGGGGCAGATACACCACGTCGAAACCCATCCGAGCGATGCGCGGCAACTCCTTGGCGGCACTGGCGAAGGTGCCGTGTACCGGCTTTCCCTCGCTGTCCCATCCACCGGTGGAACGCGGGAACATTTCGTACCAGGACGAGAACCGGGCCAGCGGCCGATCCACCCACACGCCGAATTGTTCACCACGGGTGAGTAATTCGCGCAGCGGGTATTTCCGCAGCAGGCCTCCGACCGCGGGAGAGAGGGCAAGGCCGGCGCGGGTCAGCGGATCCCCCGGACTGCGCAGCGCCGCCGCCGCGTCCAGAAGTGGCTGTCGGTGCTCGCGCGGCACCCCGGTCGAGGCGCGCTCCAGCAGGTGGGCGCCGACGAGGAGGTCATTGGACAGTTCGGTCTCGCCCTGACCGGCGTCGAGTTTGGCGGTGACCGCCTTTCGCCAGGTGCTGATCGGGTCACCCCAGCCGTCTACCCGGAAAGTCCACAGCCCAACCCTGTCCGGCGTGAACTGGCCGTGGAACACATCAGGCGTGCGGCCCAGCGCCATCGGCAGCGCCTGCGGTTTGATCCGCGGCGGGGTGGCAGGGGCGGGCGGACTCGGTTTCATTCCCGGTGGATCGCTGACCAGCTGCGGATATGCCGAGCCGTGATAGCGCACCACCAGCGTTGCGGCCACCGCATCGTGGCCTTCGCGCCACACCGCCGCGCTGACGGGTACCACCTCGCCGACCACAGCCTTGGCGGGGAAACGCCCACCGGACAGCACGGGCGCTGCGTCATCGATCTCGATACGACCGGGCACCCATTCACTCCCTCATGCGGGCGCGGCTCTGTCGCCGCGCGTCGATGTCCACCGTAGTGGGCGGACTGGCACAGGGTGCCCGATGGAACCAGTCTGTAATCCAACCTCGGGAATCCGACCGCGGCCTGAATTTTCAGTAAGGTCAAGTCACGTGAAAGCTCTTCGCCGGTTCACCGTCCGAGCCCACCTACCCGACCGCCTCGGTGCGCTTGAGCCGCTGTCCAACAACCTGAGATGGTCCTGGCACAAGCCGACCCAGGATCTGTTCGCCGCGATCGACGCCGAGTTGTGGCAGCGCGTCGGGCAGGATCCCATCGCCCTGCTGGGCGGGGTCGATCCGAAACGCCTGGACGAGCTGGCGCTCGACGGCGGTTTCCTGGGGCGCGTCGATCAGTTGGCGGAGGACCTGGACACCTATCTGACCCGGCCGCTGTGGTATCAGGAGAGACAGGCCGCCGGCGACGGTCTGCCCAGCGGGATCGCTTATTTCTCCATGGAGTTCGGCGTCGCCGAGGTATTGCCGAATTACTCGGGTGGCCTGGGCATCCTCGCCGGTGATCACCTGAAATCCGCGTCGGATCTGGGTCTGCCCCTGATCGGTGTCGGTTTGTACTACCGGTCCGGGTACTTCCGTCAGTCGCTGACCGCCGACGGCTGGCAACATGAGACCTATCCCTCGCTGGATCCACAGGGTCTGCCACTTCGGCTGCTGACCAGCGCCGACGGCGAACCGGTGTTGATCACCCTGGCGCTGCCCGAGGGTGCGCACCTGTCCGCCCACGTCTGGGTGGCCCAGGTGGGCCGAATTCCGTTGCTGCTGCTCGATTCCGATATCGGTGAGAACGAACACGACCTGCGTACGGTCACCGACCGGCTCTACGGCGGCGACCAGGAACACCGCATCCGGCAGGAGATCCTCGCCGGTATCGGCGGTGTCCGCGCCATCCGCGCCTACACCGAGATCGAAGGCCGCCCGGCCCCGGAAGTGTTCCACATGAACGAGGGACACGCGGGGTTCCTGGGTGCCGAACGTATCCGTGAGCTCATCGACGCGGGACTGGACTTCGACACCGCGCTGACCGTGGTGCGCTCGTCGACGGTGTTCACCACCCACACCCCGGTGCCCGCCGGTATCGACCGGTTCCCGGTGGACATGGTGAAGCGCTACTTCGGCGCTGACCCCGGCAGCGCTTCCGGCGCGAATTCGCGTCTGCTGCCCGGAGTTCCCCTCGACCGGATCATCGCCTTCGGCGCCGAGGACGACCCGTCGAAGTTCAACATGGCGCATATGGGTCTGCGGCTGGCCCAGCGCGCCAACGGGGTGTCGCTCCTGCACGGGCGGGTCAGCCGGGGGATGTTCAACGAACTGTGGCCGGGCTTCGACACCGCAGAGGTGCCCATCGGTTCCATCACCAACGGCGTGCACGCGCCGACGTGGGCGGCCCCGCAGTGGGTGGAACTCGCCCGCGACCTGATTGGCAGCGACAACCTGGACTCGCTGAGCGAGGCGGAGACCTGGCAGCGGCTGCAGCAGGTCGATCCTGGGCATCTGTGGTGGATCCGGTCACAGCTGCGTGCGGTCCTGGTCGAGGACGTCCGAGCCCGGCTGCGCCGGTCCTGGCTGGAGCGGGGCGCCTCCGAGGCGGAACTCGGCTGGATCGCCACCGCGTTCGATCCCGAGGTGCTGACCATCGGGTTCGCGCGCCGGGTGCCGACCTACAAACGGCTCACCCTGATGCTGCGTGACCCGGTCCGGCTGGAGAAGCTGCTGCTCGACGAGTCGCGGCCGGTGCAGTTGATCGTGGCCGGTAAATCGCATCCGGCCGATGACGGCGGCAAGGCGCTCATCCAGCAGATCGTGCGCTTCGCCGACCGACCCGAGGTGCGGCACCGCATCGCGTTCCTGCCGGACTACGACATGTCGATGGCGCGGCTGCTCTACTGGGGCTGCGACGTCTGGTTGAACAATCCGCTGCGCCCGTTGGAGGCGTGCGGGACCTCGGGTATGAAGAGCGCGCTCAACGGCGGGCTGAACTTGTCCATCCGCGACGGGTGGTGGGACGAGTGGTACGACGGCGAGAACGGCTGGGAGATCCCGACGGCGGACGGCCTGGCCGACGAGAGCCGCCGCGATGACATCGAGGCAGGGGCCCTGTACGACCTGCTGGAATCATCGGTGACACCGAAGTTCTACGAGCGCAACGAACACGGCGTGCCCGGTCGCTGGGTGGAGATGGTGCGCCACACCCTGCAGGTGCTCGGACCGAAGGTGCTCGCCTCGCGGATGGTGCGCGACTACACCGAGAAGTACTACGCACCCGCGGCGCAATCCCTGCGCGCCACGATCGAGCCCGCCGGTGACGCGACCGAGGTCCCGTTCGGTGCGGCCCGAGACCTGGCCGACTACCGGCGGCGCGCGTTCGAGGCGTGGCCGCGGATCCAGATCACCGATGTGGACAGCTACGGGCTGCCCGACACACCGGTACTGGGCAGCGAGCTGACCCTGACCGCGTCGGTGCACCTGGCCGGGCTGGCGCCCGAGGAGGTCGTGGTGCAGGCCGTGCTCGGCGGTGTGGACGCCGCCGACGTGCTGCAGAACCCGGTCACCGTCGAGATGACGCACACCGGTCCCGGTGAGGGCGGCAACCAGATCTTCTCGACCACGGCGCCGCTGCCCGCGGCCGGTCCCGTCGGCTACACCGTGCGCGTGCTGCCGTATCACCGGTTGCTGGCCGGCACCGGCGAACTCGGACTCGTCACGCTCGCGTGAGGGGGGTTCTCGACATCGCCGTGCCCGGCGGTCCGTATGCGCTGGCCCCCGGACCCGACGGCGCCGTCTGGGTGACGCTGGTGCACAGCGGCGAGATCGCGCGCATCGCGCCCGACGGTGACCTCCGCGTCTATCCGGTGCATCCCGACAGCAAGCCGTCGATCATCGCCGCGGGCCCCGACGGTGCGCTGTGGTTCACCCGCAACGGTGACGACCGGATCGGTCGCATCGAGGTGGACGGCACCCGAAGCGAGATCGAATTGCCGCATGGCAGTGCACCTTTCGGCCTGTGTGTGGGTCCCGACGGTGCGCTGTGGTTCACCGCGGCGGCCTCCGGGGCGGTGGGGCGGGTCGACGCGGGCGGTGCGGTGGACATGGTGGCCGTGCCCGGTGGGGGACCGTCGATGATCACCGCGGGACCCGATGGCGCCCTGTGGTTCACGCTCAACGGTGCCAGTGCGATCGGGCGGGTGGACCTGGCGGGAAAGCTGAGCACCCGGCAGACTCCGACGCCGTCAGCCGGGCCGGTGGGCATCACCGCGACCCATGACGACGCGGTCTGGTTCACCGCCATCCGGGCCGACAAGCTCGGGCGGATCCCGATGAACGAGGCGATCCAGGAACTCGACCTGCCCGGCAAACCGCACGCGGTGGTGGCCGACCAGGCCGACGGGGTCTGGGTCAGCCTGTGGGGTGCCGACCAGTTGGCCCGGGTCGGTGCCGACGGCGAGGTCGCGACCATCGACCTGCCGCCGGGAAGCGAACCGCACGGTGTGGCGGTGGCACCCGACGGTGCGCTGTGGGTGGCACTGGAATCGGGATACGTGTTGCGACTGCCCGTCGGTTGAGCGGATGCACTTTTCGCACTCGCCACGGGCAGCGGTGGGCGCCGGGTAAATTCCGAGCATGTCGATCCGGTCCGCCACATTCGGCACCTGTGCCGTCGCGCTGGTGCTGTGGGCACCCGTCGCGGTAGCCGACCCGGCGGACCCGCCGGCGATCGAACCGGCCGCGGCCGACGCGCCGCCGTCCGACGAGGTGCCACCGCCGCCGGTCGATGACGGCAGGGTCCCGTCGGCGCCGCCGCAGACCGTGAAGACGCCCGACGGCTGGACGCTGACGGTCTCGTCCAAAGACGAGGTCCAGATGCCGATCGCGCCGCTGACGACGGCCGTCTCGTCCCGGGAGTACAGCGCAGGCGGCGTGTTCAACGGATCGTTGGTGCCCCCGGATGGCGCGTCGGCGCCCCGGGGTGTGCTGGAGGTCGGTTACCAGATCGGCTGCGGGATCGACATGAGCACGTCCAACGGAGTCACCCTGACCGGCTCGGTCGGTCTGAACAGTGGTGTGGGCTTGAGCGGGCCGCTGGGCGCGCTGCCCACCGGCGTGGCGCCGATCTTCTCCATTCCGGTGAGCGGCGGTATCGGGGTCGCGTTGAAGCCCGGCATCGTCAACATCGTCCCGGTGGTGAAGAAGGAGTTCAAAGGCCCGGATCCGTGGGTGATGGTGTCCAACTTCCACATCAAGATCGACGGCTGTGTGGGCCAGTCGTTCCTGCGGTCCTACGCGGTGCTGACCCGCTCGACGGATCAGTCCGATGTGGTGCTCGGGTATTACGGGGTGACCAAACAGGTCTAGGGGAACCGCTTGAAGCAGCGGTCCTCATCGCCCAGCACACCGACCCGGAAGGCGTCGATGCGCGAGAAGCCCGACGGAACGGACTCCCCGTTGACATCGCTGGCCACCAGACCGTTGCTGAGGATCCCGGAGATGGCCTCGTCGACATCGCCGGCCGTGAGCTGAATCGTGTTGCCGTCCGGGGTGTTCACCGCGTGGGTCATCTTGACCGTCGCGACGCCGGTCAGGCAGGCGGTTCGCAACGCGGCCTTGGCGCTGTCGAGGGCCAGGCCGCCGCGCTCGTGTTGGATCGCCTGCATGTACCTGGACACCAGCACCGAATAGGCGGTGTTGTCGCCGGTCGTCAGGCCCGTGCCGGGCTCGGCTTCGGACTGGGCGCCCATGGCCTCCAGCGCGGGCAGATCCACCGAGATGGTGTTGCTCGCCGGGCAGAAGGTCACGGCCGCGTCGGAATGGGCATCGGCACACGCGGGCCGGTCGAAGGTCAGCTGGGGCGGGTTCTGCGGTGCGAACAGGATGCCCATGGCGTCGACGATGGAGCGCACCGACGCCTCGGTGATCTGCAGTTCGCCCGACTGGTCTTCCGGCAGGAGCACCGGCAGGTCACCGCGGCGCTGTTTGATCTCCGCGGGGTCGATCGAGGCGCAGGACGAGGCGCCGTCGGTGAAGCCGAACTGGAAGGCCGATATCCGCTCGAAGGCCGAGCCGTGTTCGTCCTCGCCTGCGGCGGAATCACCCTCGTTGAGCAGCGGATCGCGGAACGAGATCATCGCCGCCAGCAGGTTGTTCAGGCCGTCTGCGGTGGACAGCGTGAACCGGGTGGAATGTCCCTCGGCGACCCAGCGCATGTAGACGCCGGCCAGGCAGTCGGCCTGCTGCTCGGAGACCAGGGTGGGGGTGGCCTTGCGGGTGAGCTTGGCCTGCTTCTGCACCGAATGTCCGTATTCGTGCGCGAGCACCATGGTGACGGCCATATCGCCGTTGGCCTTGCGCAGCGAGGGCATCAACACGCCGCGATCCCAGCCGATGGTGTTGTCGTCGCGGCAGAACGCCGCATTGACCAGGTTGTAGGTGTTCGAGTCGCAGAACTCGCCGTCGAAACCGTCGGCATCCCAGGAGATCAGCTCTTTGACAGGGGTGAATTCACCGTCGAATGCCTGCGGGTAGGCCTGCTGCCAGAATTCCTCGATATCGCTGACGGAGCTCTCGGCCAGGTGGTCGATCTGCCCGCCGTCGGTGTCACGCGCCGTGCGGGTCGGCGCGGCAGCGTCGTCGCGCAGGCCGGTGGGCCCATCGGTGGCGGGCATCCCGGCCACCCGGAACGGATCGGCGAACACAGATACCGCGTTGCCCTGCAGCGTATGCGCGCAGGAGGCCACCAGCAGCAGCACGCACGCGCTGAACACGGTTCCCGCCCACCGTCGGCGATTCATGACCGAAAGGATATGTGACCGCCGGCCCGGGAGGGCGCGTCAATCACTCGCTACGCAAGCGCTTCAGTGCCGCGATCACCCGGTCGGTGTCGGTGGTCGTCCAGAACGGGGGCAGCGATGCGCGCAGGTAGCCGCCGTAACGCGCGGTCGCCATCCGCGAGTCGAGGATCGCGACGACGCCCCGGTCATCGACCCGGCGCAGCAGCCGACCGGCCCCCTGCGCGAGCAGCAGGGCCGCATGACCGGCGGCCACCGCCATGAATCCGTTGCCGCCGCGCGCGGCGATGGCCCGTTGGCGCGCGGTGAGCAACGGGTCATCGGGACGCGGGAAGGGAATGCGGTCGATGATCACCAGCGACAGCGACGGACCGGGCACATCCACGCCCTGCCACAGCGAGAGCGTGCCGAACAGTGAGGTGGCCTCGTCGTCGCTGAACCGCTGGACGAGGGTGGCCGTGGAGTCCTCGCCCTGGCACAGCACCGGGGTGTCCAACCGCGCGGCCATCGCCTCGGCGGTGGCCTTGGCCGCCCGCATCGAGGAGAACAACCCGAGGGTGCGCCCGCCCGCTGCGGTGATGAGCTCGGCGATCTCATCGAGCTGGGCGGCCGACCCGGTGCCGTCGCGGCCCGGTGCGGGCAGATGTTTGGCCACGTAGAGGATGCCGGACTTGGCGTGTTCGAACGGCGAACCGACATCGATTCCGCGCCACGCGGTTCCGGTCTCCTCACCGGCGAGTCCCCAGCCGGCGGCCATCGCCGTGAAGTTGCCGCCGAGGGTGAGCGTGGCCGAGGTCAGCACCACGGTGGATCGCTGAAAGATCCTGGTACGCAACAGGCCTGACACCGTCAGTGGGGCCACCCGCAGCATGGCCCGCTTACCCGAGCTCTTCGTCTCCTCGTGTTCCAGCCACACCACGTCGAGCCGGTCGGGAATGGCGGGCACGAACGAATCCAGCATGCGGGAGGCGATATCGCCGATCTCGGTCACCGCGGTGACCGCCTCGGTCCGCGCCGCGGCGGCCTGCGGATCGGTGGGTGCGGTGTCGATGGCCGTGCGGACCGCGTGCGCGGCGTCGCGCAGCGCGGTGAGGTAGGTGGCCAGTTCCTCGTCGAGGTAGTCGATGCGGCCGGGCTCGCCGTCGTGGATGGCCGAGGCGAGGATGGAGCCCGCGGCGTCCAGCCGGTCGGCGAGTTCGGCATCGACAAGGCGGCCGATACGGCGTTGAGCCGCGCCCAGCAGGGTGGCCGACAGCTCACCGGTGGCCACCCCGGTGACCCGGTCGACGAGTTCGTGGGCCTCATCGACGACGAGGAGTTCGTGCTCGGGCAGCACCGAGGCGTCGGCGATGGCGTCGATGGCCAGCAGCGCGTGGTTGGTGACGACGATATCGGCGGTGCCCGCCTTGGCTCTGGCCCGTTCGGAGAAGCAGTCCGTGCCGAACGGGCAGCGCGCCACCCCGATGCATTCGCGCGCCGACACACTGACCTGACTCCACGACCGGTCCGGGACGCCGGGCACCAGCTCGTCGCGGTCGCCGGTCTCGGTGTCCGACGACCACTTGGTCAGGCGTTGCACATCGCGGCCCAGCGCGGTCGCGGCGACCGCATCGAACAGTTCTTCCTGGGGTTGGTCCTCGGCCGGGTCGGTGTTGGCGCCATTGTGGATCTTGTTGAGGCACAGGTAGTTTCCCCGGCCTTTGAGTAGCGCGAAGGTGGGCTTGCGCGGGAGTGACGGGGCCAGGGCGTCGGCCAGTCTGGGCAGGTCGCGGTCGACCAGCTGGCGTTGCAGGGCGATGGTGGCGGTGGATACCACCACCGGGGCGTGTCCCGAGGCGGCACGCGCGATGGACGGCACCAGATAGGCCAGTGACTTGCCGGTGCCGGTGCCCGCCTGCACGGCGAGGTGCTCGCCGGTGTCGAAGGAGCGCGCCACGGCCTCGGCCATCTCGATCTGGCCCTGGCGCTGGGCGCCGCCGAGCGCGGTGACCGCAGCGGCGAGCAGATCGCGAACCGGGGTGGCGGTCACGCGGGTGCGGGGAGCCGGGTGGGTATGGCGGGATCGCCCTTGGACAGGCCCAGCCCGTCCCACGGCAGGCTGCGCAGTCCCGCCGTGACCCGGTCGCGCGCCGCCGCCAGATCGGTGTCACCGCCGACCCGCGTCCCGGCCCGCACCAGCTCGACCGTCAGCGGCCGGGCGGTGAGCTTCCCGCCGATCTCGGGGCGGTGGCCCTGCCGGTAGACGACCTCCTCGACCACCGTCCCGGACGGTTTGGCCAGCCGCAGCGCCGCCTTGCGCCCGCCGTGGGATTCCTTGTGCGCACTGCGCTTCTGCACGGGCCGGCCGTCGACCTCGACCAGCTTGTAGACCATGCCCGCGGTGGGGGCGCCGGAACCCGTCACCAAGGAGGTGCCGACCCCGTAGCTGTCGACCGGCTCGGCGCGTAGCGCCGCGATGGCGAACTCGTCGAGATCGCTGGACACCACGATCTTGGTGCCGGTGGCGCCGAGCGCATCGAGTTGGTCGCGCACCTGGCGCACCAGCACACCCAGGTCCCCGGAGTCGATGCGCACCGCACCGAGCTCCGGGCCGGCCACCGCGATGGCGTTCGCCACCCCGGAGGTGATGTCGTAGGTGTCGACCAGCAGGGTGGTGCCGACACCGAGGGCGTCGACCTGGGCCGCGAACGCGGAGCGTTCAGATCGGTCGCGCGCCGCGCGATCGTCCGGTCCGGTGTCGGCGGTGTGCAGCAGCGTGAAGGCGTGCGCGCTGGTCCCGAGCGCGGGCACCCCGTACGCGCGCTGGGCGGCCAGATTGGACGTGCCCGCAAAGCCGGCGATCCAGGCGGCGCGTGCGGCGGCGATGGCGGCCTGCTCGTGGGTGCGCCGCGAGCCCATCTCGATCAGCGGCCGGCCTTCGGCGGCGCTCACCATCCGCGCGGCGGCCGAGGCGACGGCGCTGTCATGGTTGAGGATCGACAGGACAAGGGTTTCCAGGATGACGCACTCGGCGAAACTGCCGTGCACCGACAACACCGGGGACTCCGGGAAGTACAGCTCACCCTCGGCGTAGCCGTCCACATCGCCGGCGAAGCGGTAGCTCGCCAGAAACTCCAGGGTGGCCGGGTCGAGGAAGCCGGACACCGACGCCAGGGCATCGTCGTCGAAGGTGAAGTCCTCCAGCGCCTCCAGGAAGCGGCCGGTGCCGGCCACCACGCCGTAGCGGCGGCCCTCGGGCAGGCGGCGGGCGAACACCTCGAACGTGCAGTGGCGGTGCGCGGAGCCGTCCCGCAAGGCCGCCGCGAGCATGGTCAGCTCGTACTTGTCGGTCAACAGTGCGGTAGACACGGAGGCAACCGTAACTGCACCGTTCCGATTCTCTGCGCGTGAACGCGCCCCGGTATCCTCAGCGGCATGGTTACCCCAGCGCGGACTCGTCCGGGTACCCGTGAGGAGCACAAGGCCGACACCGGCCAGGAGGAAGACGCCGCGACCGACAGCCCGTGGGTGACGATCGTCTGGGACGACCCGGTCAACCTGATGTCCTACGTGACGTATGTCTTCCAGAAGCTGTTCGGCTACAGCGAGCCGCACGCGACCAAGCTGATGCTTGAGGTGCACAACGACGGCAAGGCGGTCGTGTCCGCGGGCAGCCGTGAATCCATGGAGGTCGACGTGACGAAACTTCACGCGGCCGGGCTGTGGGCCACGATGCAGCAGGACCGCTGAGCACGTGCGTAAGTGGAAGCGGGTCGACGGCCCGGCAGGTCCGCGGTTCCGTTCGTCGCTGGCCGCCCATGAGGCGGCGCTGCTGCGCAATCTGGTGACCTCGATGGTGGAGATGCTCGCCGACCGCGAATCCTCGGCCCCGTCCGACGAGCTCGCCGATATCACCGGCATCCGGACCGGGCATTCGCAGCCGCCCGAGGACGAGACCATGAAACGGCTGTTGCCCGACTTCTATCGGTCCCGCAGCGAGCATCCGGCCGGCGCCACCGCCGCCGAGAGCCTCAACCGCGCGCTGCGCAGCCTGCATGAGCCCACCATTATCGACGCGAAACGTGAAGCGGCGCAACGACTTTTGGCGACCCTGCCGGAGGGTGGCGGCAAGCTCGAACTGGTCGAAGCCGACGCGCAGGCATGGGCATCGGCGGTCAACGACGTGCGGCTGGCGCTGGGCACGATGCTCGATATCGGGCCCGACGGTCTGGACCGACTGCCGCCCGAGCATCCGATGGCCGGCCACCTCGACGTCTACCAGTGGCTGACGGTGCTGCAGGAGTATCTGGTGCTCGGAATGATGGGTCGATGAACGCGGCTGGTGGGCTCGAATTCGGATCGATCACCGATGTGGCGGGCATCCTCGTCGGCCACCATCACCGCATCGACGAGGACGCCACCCTGGGCAGCGGATGGGCCTGCGGTACCACGGTCGTGGTGGCCCCACCGGGCACCACGGCCGCGGTGGACTGCCGCGGCGGTGCACCGGGTAGCCGCGAGACCGATCTGCTCGACCCGGCCAACAGCGTCCGGCACGTGGACGCCGTGGTGCTCACCGGCGGCAGCGCCTACGGGTTGGCCGCCGCAGACGGCGTGATGACCTGGCTGGAGGAGCGCGGGCGCGGTGTCGCGATGGACGGCGGCGTCGTGCCCATCGTGCCCGCGGCGGTGATCTTCGACCTGCCCGTCGGGGGCTGGGGTTGCCGGCCCACCGCGGAGTTCGGTTATGCGGCCGCACGGGCCGCCACCACCGAGGTGGCGATCGGCAACGTGGGCGCCGGGGCGGGGGCCCGCGCCGGTGTGCTCAAGGGCGGACTGGGTACCGCATCGATCACGTTGCCCGATATCGGTGTCACCGTCGGTGCGGTGGTCGCGGTCAACCCCGGCGGCAACGTCGTGGACCCGAAAACCGGCCTGCCGTGGATGGCCGGCCTGATCGCCGAGTTCGGGCTGACCCCGCCCCCTGCCGAACAGATCGCGGCGTACGCGGCGCTGGACAAGAAGAGCGGTCCGCTCAACACCACCATCGCGGTGGTGGCCACCGACGCCGCGCTGAGCCCCGCGGGCTGCCGGCGGGTCGCCGTCGCCGCCCAGGACGGCCTTGCCCACGCGATCCGTCCCGCACACACCCCGCTGGACGGCGATACGGTGTTCGCGCTGGCAACCGGCGCGGTGCAGGTGCCGCCGAACCCGAAGACGCCGGTGGCGATGTCGCCGGAAACGGCGGTCGTCACCGCAGTCGGGGCCGCGGCGGCGGATTGCCTGGCGCGGGCGGTCCTGGTAGGAGTGCTGGCAGCCGAGTCGGTCGCCGGAATACCGACGTACCGCGGCCTGTTGCCGGGAGCATTCCCACGACGAACGGAGACCTGACGTGTTGGTGATCCGCGCCGACCTGGCGGACGCCATGGTCGCCCACGCGCGCGCCGACCACCCCGACGAGGCCTGTGGTGTGATCGCCGGGCCGGAGGGTTCGGATCAGCCTGAGCGTTTCATCCAGATGATCAATGCCGAGCGCTCGCCGACGTTCTACCGGTTCGACTCGGCCGAGCAGCTCAAGGTGTGGCGCGAGATGGACGATAACGACGAGGTTCCCGTCGTCATCTATCACTCGCATACCGCCACCGAGGCCTACCCGAGCCGCACCGACATCTCGTTCGCCTCCGAACCTGATGCGCACTACGTCCTGGTCTCGACCCGTGATCCCGACGAACACGAGTTGCGCAGCTACCGCATCGTCGACGGGGTCGTCACCGAAGAACCCGTATCCATCGTTGAGAACTACCAGTAAGGAACGACCGTGGCAGTAACCGTCTCGATCCCCACCATCCTGCGTCCGCACACCGGCGGCGAGAAGCGGGTCAGCGCCGACGGCGACACGCTGGCCGCCGTCATCAGTGACCTGGAGGCCAACCACGCCGGCATCTCCGAGCGCTTGGTGGACAACGGCAAGCTGCACCGCTTCGTCAACATCTATGTCAACGACGAGGACGTGCGGTTCTCCGGCGGTCTGGACACCCCGATCAGTGACGGCGACTCGGTGACGATCCTTCCTGCCGTCGCAGGCGGCTGATCCGTGCGGTACGACTCGCTGCTGGAGGCGCTGGGCAACACCCCGCTGGTCGGGCTGCAGCGGCTGTCTCCGCGCTGGGAGGATGACGAGCACGGACCCCATGTCCGGTTGTGGGCCAAGCTCGAGGACCGCAATCCGACCGGCTCCATCAAGGACCGGCCCGCGCTGCGGATGATCGAACAGGCCGAACGTGACGGGTTGATCAAGCCGGGCGACACCCTGCTCGAGCCCACCAGTGGCAACACCGGTATCTCACTGGCGATGGCGGCGCTGCTCAAGGGCTATCGGATGATCTGCGTGATGCCGGAGAACACGTCGGTCGAGCGGCGCCAGCTGCTCGAGCTGTACGGGGCGAAGATCATCTACAGCGCCGCCGAGGGCGGCTCGAACACCGCCGTCGCCTACGCGAAAGAGCTTGCCGCGCAGAACCCTTCGTGGGTGATGCTGTACCAGTACGGCAACCCGGCGAATGCCGCCGCGCACTACGAGGGCACCGGGCCCGAACTGCTGGCCGATCTGCCGGAGATCACCCATTTCGTCGGCGGCCTCGGTACCACCGGCACGCTGATGGGCACCGGCCGGTTCCTGCGCGAGCACGTGCCGGGGATTCAGATCGTGGCGGCCGAGCCGCGCTACGGCGAGGGTGTGTACGCGCTGCGCAATATCGACGAGGGCTTCGTGCCCGAACTCTACGACCCCGACGTGCTGACGACGCGCTTCTCGGTGGGAGCGTTCGATGCCGTCAAACGGACCCGCGAGCTCGTCGAGGTGGAGGGCATCTTCGCGGGCATCTCGACCGGCGCGATCCTGCACGCCGCGCTCGGCATGGCCGCCAAGGCGATCAAGGCGGGTGAACGTGCCGACATCGCGTTCACCGTGTGCGATGCCGGCTGGAAGTACCTGTCCACCGGCGCCTACGCCGGTAGCCTGGATGACGCCGAGGACGCGTTGGAAGGGCAGCTATGGGCCTAGTCGAACGACGATCAAGCAGGGAGGGACGAGCTGCGCTGAGGAGTTCGACGATCGTGCCTGAGGAGTTCGCGTGACCCTCCCGGTTCCGCAGGAGAAGAAGCCGGCCGCCTGGAAGCTCGGCGGTGCGACGGTCCTTGCGTTCGTCGCGTTGCTGTATGTCATCGAAGCGGTCGACGCCACGGTGTTCCGCGGCGGGCTCGACCAGGACGGCATCCAGCCGCTGCGGACCGATGGGCTGTGGGGAATCCTGTGGGCGCCGCTGCTGCACGGCGGTTGGCCACACCTGGTCGCGAACACCGTGCCGGCGCTTCTCTTCGGCTTCCTCGCCAGCCTGTCGGGATACGGACGCTTCCTCGGCGCCACCGCCATCATCTGGATTCTCGGTGGCCTGGGCACGTGGCTCATCGGGAACCTCGGCGCGCACTGCCCGTACGTGGGGGTGCACTGCACCACCACACACATCGGCGCCTCCGGACTGATCATGGGCTGGCTGACGTACGTCATCGTGCTCGGTTTCTTCACCCGGACCGTGTGGCAGATCGTGGTCGGGGTGGTTGTGGCGTTCATCTACGGCGGTGTGCTGTTCGGCGTGCTGCCCGGTACTCCGGGAGTGTCGTGGCAGGGGCATCTCTGTGGGGCGCTGGCGGGAATCTTCGCCGCCTATGTGCTCTCCGGTCGCGAACGCAAGGCCAGGGGGCGGGAGAAGAACGTGGCCCCGCTGGGCAGTTGACGGCATGTTTGCTGGGCCGTCCGCGGTGCGGTACGCGTCACTGCGCGCAGGTGAAAATGAATCTTGTCGCGTATTGCGGTGATGCTTTCGTCGCCCGGATAGCAGACGTGGCAAGCTAGACGGCGTGCGAATCACCGTACTGGGTTGTTCCGGCAGTGTTGTCGGGCCCGATTCGCCGGCGTCCGGTTACCTGCTGACCGAACCCGACACCACGCCGATGGTCATCGACTTCGGCGGCGGAGTGCTGGGCGCGTTGCAGCGACACGCTGACCCCGGCGCGGTGAACGTCCTGCTGTCGCACCTGCACGCCGACCACTGTCTCGATATGCCGGGCCTGTTCGTCTGGCGCCGGTATCACCCCAATCCGCCCACGGGCCGAGCCCTGCTGTACGGGCCGACGCACACCTGGGAACGCCTCGGTGCGGCCTCCTCTCCCGAGGGCGGGGAGATCGACGACATCTCCGACATCTTCGACGTGCAGCCGTGGGTCGACGGGCAGCCCGTCGTCCTGGGTGCGCTCACGGTGGAACCCCGCCTGGTCTGTCATCCGACGGAGTCCTACGGCATGCGTTTCACCGACCGTGACGGCGTGACGTTCGCCTACAGCGGTGACACCGGCATCTGCGACGCCGTCGTCGAATTGGCCCGTGGGGTGGACGTCTTCCTGTGCGAGGCGTCCTGGACCCACGCCCCGGACCGCCCGCCGAAATTGCATCTGTCCGGGACCGAAGCCGGCCAGATCGCGGCCCGCGCCGGCGTGGGCGAACTGCTGCTCACCCACATCCCGCCGTGGACCTCGCGCGAGGACGTCATCAGCGAGGCGAAAGCCGAATTCGACGGCCCGGTGCACGCCGTGGTGTGCAACGAGACGATCGACATCACGCGCCACTGAGCCCACCGGCTAGGGTTGGCCCGTGTCCAGACGAGAAGACGGCAGGCTTGACGACGAGCTGAGGCCGGTGGTCATCACCCGCGGCTTCACCACCCATCCCGCGGGATCGGTGCTGGTCGAATTCGGTCAAACCCGGGTCATGTGCACGGCTTCGGTGACCGAGGGCGTCCCGCGCTGGCGCAAGGGTTCCGGACTCGGGTGGCTCACCGCCGAATACGCGATGCTGCCCGCGGCCACCCACAGCCGCTCCGACCGCGAGTCGGTCAAGGGCCGCGTCGGTGGACGCACTCAGGAGATCAGCCGGCTGATCGGCCGGTCGCTGCGTGCCTGCATCGATCTGCGGGCGCTGGGGGAGAACACCATCGCGATCGACTGCGATGTGCTGCAGGCCGACGGTGGCACCCGCACCGCGGCGATCACCGGCGCCTATGTCGCGCTTTCCGACGCGATCACCTATCTTGCCGCGGCGGGCAAGCTCTCCGATCCGCGGCCGCTGTCCTGCGCCATCGCCGCGGTGTCGGTCGGTGTCGTCGACGGGCGGGTCCGGACCGATCTGCCCTATACCGAGGACTCGCGCGCCGAGGTCGACATGAACGTCGTCGCGACCGATACCGGCACTCTGGTCGAGGTCCAGGGCACCGGTGAAGGGGCGACGTTCCCGCGCTCCACGCTGGACAAGCTGCTCGACGCGGCGCTCGCCGCATGCGATCAGTTGTTCGCCCTGCAGCGCGCGGCGCTCGAGCTGCCGTATCCGGGTGTGCTGCCCGAGCCGACCGGGCCGGCGAAGAAAGCGTTCGGAAGCTGAGCCGGCTGCTCGTCGCCAGTCGCAACGCCAAGAAGCTGGCCGAACTGCGGCGGGTGCTCGACGCGGCCGGGGTGTCCGGACTGGAGCTGCTGTCGCTCGACGATGTGCCCGCCTTCGACGAGGCACCCGAGACGGGGGCGACGTTCGAGGAGAACGCGTTGGCCAAGGCGCGGGATGCGTTCGCCGCGACCGGCCTGCCGGCGGTGGCCGACGATTCCGGGCTGACCGTCGATGCGCTGAACGGTATGCCGGGGGTGCTGTCGGCGCGCTGGGCCGGGCGGCACGGCGACGATGTGGCCAATCTCGAACTGCTGCTGGGACAGCTGCGCGATGTGCCCGACGAACGTCGCGGTGCGGCGTTCGTGTCGGCATGTGCGCTGGTTTTCGGTCCCGGCGACCAGGACGAGGTGGTGGTCCGCGGGGAGTGGCCCGGCGCGATCGCCCGCGCACCGCGCGGTGACGGCGGGTTCGGCTATGACCCGATTTTCGTGCCGGCCGGATCGCAGCGTTCGGCGGCCGAACTCAGCCCGGCCGAAAAGGATGCGGCGTCGCACCGCGGCCGCGCCCTGGGTCTGCTGGTGCCGGCGCTGCGCGCGCTGAATTTTACATAGACAAACTAACGTGTAATGCTCGCGGCCGTGAGTTCACGCGGCTGGGGTTCGACGCATCCACGCGTGCTCATCGCCGTGCTGTCGGCCGCGGGCATCGGTGTGTCCCTGATGCAGACCCTGATCATCCCGCTGGTGCCGGAACTGCCGAAGCTGCTGGACACCGATCCCGCCAACGCCTCATGGGCCATCACCGCGACGCTGCTCACCGCGGCGGTGGCGACCCCGGTGTTCGGCCGCCTCGGCGATATCTACGGACCCAAGCGGGTGTTGATCGCGTGCGCGCTGCTGCTGACCGCGGGGTCGCTGGTGTGCGCGGTGACATCGTCGCTGGTGCCCTTCATCGCCGGTCGCGGCCTGCAGGGGCTCGCGATTCCGATCATCCCGTTGGGCATCAGCGTGTTGCGCGCCTCGGTGCCGGCCAAGAAGGTCGGTGCCGCAATGGGTTTGATGAGCTCATCGCTCGGGGTGGGTGGGGCGCTCGGGCTGCCGTTGTCGGCGGCCATCGCCCAGCACTTCACCTGGCATGCGTTGTTCTGGGTGGCCGCGGGGCTGGGCGTCGGTGCGCTCGCCATGTTCGTGTTCCTGGTGCCGTCGGTGCCGGCCACCTCCACCGACCGTCTCGACCCGCTGGGTGCGCTGCTGCTCGCGGCGGGGCTGGTCACGTTGTTGCTGGGTATCACCAAGGGCCGTGCGTGGGGCTGGACCTCGGCGACCACGACGGGGATGTTCGCTTCCTCGCTGGTGGTGTTCGCCCTGTTCGCGGTGTGGCAGCTGCGTTTCGACTCGCCGATCGTCGACCTGCGTACGACGGTGCGTCGGCCCGTGCTGACCACCAACATCGCCTCGATCGGCGTCGGGTTCGCCATGTTCGCGCTGTCGCTGATCGCGCCGCAGATCCTGGAGCTACCGGCCGGCACCGGCTACGGACTTGGGATGAGCATGCTCGAAGCTGGGCTCTGGATGGCGCCGGGCGGGCTGGCGATGATGGTGACCGCACCCATCGCGGCGCGTGTCATGGCCGCGCGCGGACCGCGGTTCACCTTGTTCGTCGGCTGCGCGGTCATTGCCGGTGGCTATCTCGCCGGGCTCTGGCTGCTCGGCGGCGGGCCACAGGTGATGGTGCTCAACGTGCTGGTGAGTGTCGGGGTGGGTTTCGCCTATGCGTCCATGCCCACGTTGATCAACGCGGCGGTGCCGATCTCGGAGACCGCGGCAGCCAACGGCATAAATGCGCTCGCACGATCGCTGGGAACGTCGATCTCCAGTGCCGTGATCGGTGCGGTGCTGGCCGGATTGACCATGTCCGCGGGTGGGCACGCGGTGCCCACCCTGGAGGCCTTCCGGGTCGCGCTGTTGATCGCGGCGGGCGTCGCCGCCCTGGCCGGGATGCTGGCGTTGTTGATCCCGCTCGCGCGCCCAGCAGAGGCTAGAGACCGAAGCGCTTCTTCACGTCTTGCGTCTGGAAGTGCTCGACGATGATGCCCAGCAGTGGCACCGTGCCGGAGATCAGCGTGCCGATCGCCCGGCCGATGGGCCAGCGGGCCTTGACCGCAAGGTTCGCGGTGCAGAGCAGGTAGACGAAGTACACCCAGCCGTGCACGATGCCGATCCAGCTGAGGGAGGCATCCTTGAAGATGTACTTCATCACCATCTCGTAGCACAGCGCGATCAGCCACAGACCCGTCGCCCACGCCATCACGCGGTAGCTCAGCAGAGCTTTGCGGATCGACTCGACGGGGGCGGCCGAGGCTGACGTTTCGGGGGTGCTCATTCGGTGTCTTCCTTATCTGTTTTCGCAAGCTCTGCGAGGTAGGCGTTGTACTCGCGCAGGGTCGGGTCGTCCTCGGCTGCGGTGGCCTGTCTGGGGCGTTCGGGCAGCAGGCCGGCGGGGATCTCGGAGTCGGGCTTGGGCTCGGCCGGCGGCGCCTCCTCCAGGCGCACGAACTTGTAGTACGCGTATACGCAGAAGCCGGCGAACATCGGCCACTGCAGCGCGTAGCCGAGATTCTGGAAGGTGCCCGAGGACGATTCGAAGCGGGTCCACTGCCACCACGCCAGAAGCAGGCAGCCCACGGCGCCGAGGATCACCAGCGCGATGAGCGCCGGCCTCCTACGCCGTGTAGTGGACATGCGTCAACGGTACCGTGCGGGTTTCGGGCGTTGGCTGGTCGGCGGGCTCTGAGGTAGTTCTCTTCTGAACTGTGTCAACAATCGATGACACAGTTCAGAAGAGAAGTGGTCAGGTCTCGGTGGTGCCGCCTTGCGGTGGTCGGCGACGACCCAAGCGGTAGTCTGGACGCGTTCGCGGGCGTGGCGCAATTGGCTGACGCGCCGGCTTTAGGTGCCGGTGTTCGAGAGAACGTGTGGGTTCGAGTCCCACCGCCCGCACCATGTGAGTGCTTCAGGATCGGCACCGATGTCGCCGACGTGAGTGTCTTGCGCAGGTGGTCGGTTCTCGGCGGCGTCTAGCATGGAGTGATCCCGCAGCGACCCCGCCGGGTTACTTCGGGCTGTTAGCGCAGGTGTCGACCATGGCAGAGTTCCATTCGGGCGGAAACGACACCAAGGGCGGGACGCTGACCGCCCAGCAGTCCAGCGCCGACACCGCGGACCTCCTTGCCGGCGTCGGTGCCCTGGCGAGCCTGGTGGCCGGCAGCCTCGGACTGCCGGAATTGCTCACTGAGGTAGCGGGATTCGCGGTTCGCGCAATACCCGGTGCAGATGGCGCGGGCGTGACATTGCTGCAGGCTGACCAGCCAGGCGACACCATCGAAGCATTGGCTGCGAGTGCACCATTCGTCGCCGAGATCGATCACGTGCAGTACGTCACCCTCAACGAGGGGCCCTGTATCACCGCCGTGCATGAAGGGCGCACGGTGCGGTCCGGCTTCTTGGGCGGAGAGGATATGTGGCCGCTCTTCGGTCCGCACGTCAGCGATATGGGTATCCACAGTGCGTTGTCCCTGCCGCTACTGATGCCTGGGAAGGTGATCGGTGCGATCAACGTCTATGCCCACGGCAAGGGTGTCTTCGATGAGCATGCGGCGGGCCTCGGAGAGCTTTTCGCCAAACCGGCCGCGGTGGCGGTACACAACGCCCAGATTCTCAGTCAGGCGCTTGCGCTCACGGTTCAGCTGCGGGCCGCCTTGTCGGTCCGGCCGGTAATCGACCAGGCAATCGGCCTGCTTCGGGGTCGTGGCGGGTTGAGCGCAGAGGATGCCCTGGCCCAACTCCGGGCGATGAGTCAGAGCGAACACCGCAAGATGGTGGATATTGCCCAGAGCATTCTGGATGAGGCCGTCCGCCGCGCTCGTGCCCGGCGAAGCCGAACCTGAAAACATACCCGTGGCGTCCCCTCTGTCGTGGGGATATTGATCGGCCACGGGTCGTTGCATTCAATACATGTATTCCCGCGCAGTATCTTTTGAAATCCGTCTGTCGGGCGCCCTCTGAATATCTGATATCTGTCGTCGTCGACCGTATCTTCGGTGGATTAGCTGTCGCGGAGGAAATGAGCGCACGGCCCCGTTTTCTCATTGATCCGGCCACGTCCTATCGCATAGCCGAGATTCGACTATCTCCCTGATATCGCAGGTGAACGTTCGGCAGTCGCCTGCGATGGGGACTCGAACGCGGCACATGTCAACGCAGTGGGGTCTTGCCGCCGAGGGCGCACGTGAGTTCGCCGTGCTGACGGCTCGTGATGTTTGTGTGGGTGGAACCAGGGTCAGGCAAATTGCGTAGCAAATATTGACGTCCAATCTAAAAATTGATCGGCTGGATTGCCTGGGAAGGTGCGTCTTGCTGCACGCTTGTGGCGTCGTTGAGCGATTGAGCAGTGTTTCCTGGTTTCAGGGCGATGGGTATTACCCAGCATGGTGAGCCGTGCGACGGCTGAGAGATTAGCTTCAGCATCGATGTGTGACGGTTGACACATACGCACAGCAAAGCTATTGTTCGAAGTACTCAAGATCCATCGAGGAACGACTCGATCGCTGGGCCCACGACAATGGTCTCCAGCCTGCAAGGGGGCATCACCGGCGGTTTCACTGCCGCCAACCGGTTCGGACCATCAACGTCCCCGGTCATGCCTGTGCGCATCCGCACATAGATCGATTTACTCCAGTCGTCGTCTCACGCTGCGGCTGATGACGGAAATCGATATCGACACGCATCGACACGAAGTTAAATCAACAGCTTCGTCTGCGACCTGATTTCATTAATTCTTGTCGACCGACCGTCGGCATGTTCAGGCTCACGCTTCGGTGAATGCGAAGCGTGCCAAAAGCCGGATCAAGCGGCGTACTTCAGGGAAGTGCCGCCCAGCCGCGTGCACAAGGAATTCACGGAAATAGATCCATGAACTTATCGTGCCCCGCTGCCCGAAACCACCAGAAAAATTTCTATAGGAGACCGAAAATGAGAAACTACATCTATCCGTGCGCGACCGGTATTGCCATGGTCGGAGCGGGCGCCGCATTGGCTCTCGGAGCGGGCGCCGCACAAGCGTCACCGCTGCTCGCTCCCGCACCTGCCCCTCTGACGTCCCTTCAATCACCGTCGGCGGGCGTGCAGTGCCTCATGGTGGCCACCGGATGCCCGTCAGGTGTGGTGACGACGACGAGTGGCGCGGTCAGCTACTTGGCACTCACGCCCACTCCGAACGCTCTGGCCGCTGCCTTCGTCGGTCCCACAATGCATTCGCCGCTCTACAACCTCATCGGTATCGGCAACTTCATCCCGATTGTGAACATCTTCGTCAGCAATGGGACCAACGGTGCGGCAGGCACGGGCGCCAACGGCGGTAACGGCGGCCTGTTGATGGGCTTCGGTGGTGCCGGTGGATCCGGTGCCGTGGGGCAAGCCGGCGGCAGCGGCGGCAAGGGCGGGTTCTTCGTGGGCAACGGCGGTGGCGGCGGAGCCGGCGGGATCGGCGCGTCGGGCGGCAACGGCGGTAACGCCGGCACCTTGGCGCTGCTCGGTCACGGCGGTAACGGCGGCGTCGGGGGTAGCGGTTCGGCAGGCACAGTTGGTGCGACGGGCGCGGGCACCGCTGCCAGCGGTACGACCGGTACAACTGGCGCGGCGGGCGGGACCGGAGCCGACGGCGTCAATCCTGCCGCGGGCGGTCCGGCGGGAGTTGCAGGTGCTGAAGGCGCCGCCGGCACGGTGACCGGTGGCGACGGCCTCCCCGGTAGTTCGGGCAACCCCGGTGGAGCCGGTGGCGCGGGTGGCGCGGTGGCAGGCACGGCACTGGTGGCAACGGGCGGTACCGGCGCCGCCGGTGCCAGCGGTACCGATGGTGGCAACGGTGGAGCCGGAGGCGCCGGCGGCGCCTCCTCGACAACGGGTGCCGGTGGCACGGCTATCGGTGGTGATGGCGCCAACGGTGGCAACGGCGGAACCGGGGCCACCGACGGCGGCGCCGGAGGTGCCGGTGGCGCGGGAGTCAGCGTCAGCGGAGTGGGAGTGGGCGGTGACGGTGGCATCGGCGGTGACGGTGGCATCGGCGCTGCCGGACAGTCCGGTGGAGCCGGCGGCACCGGCGGTACCGGCACCACGGGTGCCAATGGCACCAACGTCGGAGGCACCGGCACCGCCGGCGGCCCGGCGGGCACCGGCGGCAACGGCGGCAGTGGCGGCCTCTTCGGCAGCGGCGGCGCGGCGGGTAACGGCGGCACGGGTGGCACCGGTGGCGCGGGTGGCACCGGTCAAGCCGGTGGTAGCGGCGGCACGGGTGGTACCGGTGGCGCGGGTGGCACCGGTGGCAATGGCGATGCCGGCGGTAACGGCGGCTCCGGTGGCGCGGGCGGCGCAGGCACCGGCGCCGGTGGGACCGGGGTCGGTGGAACCGGTGGAGCCGGTGGTAGCGGCGCCACAGGTGGTGCGGGCGGGTCCGGAGGGACCAGCGGAACCGGCGGCGCCGGCGGCACGGGTGGTACCGGTGCAGCAGGCGGCAGCGGTGGCACCGGCGGTAACGGTGCAGCAGCCGGTACTGCCGGTCACAGTGGCGTTTTCGGCAGCAACGGCCATACCGGCACCACGGGCGCCAACGGTGCGACCGGTAACACCGGGTCGACCGGCGCCACCGGGGCGACGGGTAGCACCGGTTCATCCGGTGCGACCGGCAATGCCGGCAGCAGCGGCGCCGGTGGCAACGCCGGCTCTCCCGGAGCGAATGGCGCGTCGTCGTAGTCGATAGCGCAACGCTGCGGTAAACGAGCGCTGTGAGGACATCAGGGGCGTCGGCTGTGCCGGCGCCCCTGATGTCGTGGGCCGGCTGCGGCTCGACCGAACAATCCGGTGGAACCTTCGTTCAGCGCACCATCTTTCACCTGTCGGGAGGTGGTGCATCTGCGGATTCGTGATCGCCGCACCCGCATCGTTCTCGGCCTTTCCGGCCCTATACTTCTGCCAACTTGGCGCAGGACGGGGACAGCATGACGACGGGGTGGGTGCCGAGTTCGGAGAGCGCAATATTCCGCGGCCTGCAGCTTCAGCTCGGGTTGCGGATACTGCTGGCCGCCTTCATCGCCGCCACGCTGTTGTGGCAGCCGCCTGACACCCATCTGTGGCTGCATTGGGGTGTGGCCCTCACCTATGCCGTGGTGGTCGCCGCGTGGGCGGTGCGGGGTCTGCGGTCCGCGGGCCGATCGTCCACTGAGCCCGCGCGCTCGGTGCCGCTGTTCATGCTGGGCGCGGATCTGACTGTGGTGGCGGTGCTTTCGGTCGAGGCCGGGATCAGCTCACCACAAGCCTGGACCTCGGATGTGCTGCAGTACGGACTGTTCCTGATCCCGCTGATCGCCGCCGCCCAACTCGATCCCGTCATCAGCGCCATCGTCGCCGTTCCCGCGATCGTCACCTTCTTCGCCATCAACTGTGTCAACAGGTCGGTCAACGGTGACGAGCCGTGGGGATCGATCGTGGTGACGACGGGGGTGCTGACCGGGCTGGCAGCCGGCTCGGTGGCGCTGTCCTGGATTCAGCAGTCCAACACCCGGACCATCGCCGGCCTGGCCCGGGAACGGGCCGGGTTGCTCGAAGAGGTGATCAGCCTCGAGAAGCGCGAACGCCAGTCGCTCTCGGAACGCCTGCACGACGGCGCACTGCAGTACGTGCTCGCGGCCAAACGCGATATGGAGGAAGTCCGCGAGGGATCGACCGACGGGATGGACCGCGTCGAGCTGGCGTTGGGGGAGTCGTCGCGGCTGTTACGCGACGTGGTGCGCGAACTGCATCCCGAGGTGCTGGCCCGGTCCGGGCTCAAGTCCGCGCTGACCAGCCTGGCCGACGGTATCGCCGCTCGGACCGCACTCGATGTCGACGTGGACGCCGGCGGCTGGCCGGACGATCTGCGCACCGACGCCGACCATCTGCTCTACGGCGCGGCGCGGGAGTTCTCCACGAATGTGATCAAACACGCCAAGGCCGACAGCCTCCGGTTCACCCTCAGCCGTGCCGACGGCCGGGCGCTGTTGCGTATCGCCGACGACGGGGTGGGCATCCCGCCGGACCGGCTGGTGAGGGCAGTCGAGAACGGCCACATCGGGTTCGCCTCGGTCCGGGCCAAGGTGCTCGCCGCCGGCGGCGACTTCGATGTCACCGGCGCACCGGGCACCACGATCTCGATCACGCTGCCGGTGCCCGGCACGGACTGATAGGCACGTGTCGTACTCTCGTCCGAGCGTTTGCCCAGACGAAGGAGTCCGTGTGCAGATCGATCCGGCCGCGACCGCCTGGCTGCTCGCCAGTACCGCGTTGGTCTTGTTGATGACCCCCGGCCTGGCCATCTTCTACGGCGGTATGGTCCGTTCGACCGGCGTGCTCAACATGATCATGATGAGCTTCATCGCCATCCCGGTGGTCACCGTGACGTGGCTGCTGGCCGGGTACAGCCTGGCCTTCGGCGCCGACGCCGGCGGTGGCCTGATCGGCAACCTGGATCATCTGGGCCTGGCGAACATCGATCTCACCGCCGTCCGGTCCAACGTTCCCGAGCTGTTGTTCGTCACCTTCCAGTTGGCGTTCGCGATCCTCACCGCGGCACTGGTCAGCGGTGCGATCGCCGACCGGGCCAGGTTCTCCGCGTGGATCGTGTTCCTGCCGCTGTGGACCTTGCTGGTGTACGCGCCGGTGGCGCACTGGGTGTGGGGTCCGGACGGGTGGCTGACGACCTTCGGTGCCCTGGACTACGCGGGTGGACTCGTCGTCGAAATCGTCTCGGGGGCATCGGCGTTGGCGCTGGCGTTGGTGCTCGGGCCTCGTATCGGGTTCAAGTCCGAACCCATGCGCCCGCACAACCTGCCGTTCGTGCTGCTCGGGGTCGGCCTGCTGTGGTTCGGCTGGTTCGGCTTCAACGCCGGTTCGGCCTTCGCCGTGGACGGCAAGGCCGCCGTGATCTTCCTCAACACGTTGGTCGCCGGCTGTCTGGGCATGCTGGGTTGGCTCGCCGTCGAGCGGGTGCGCGACGGTCGTCCGACCACCTTCGGCGCGGCCTCCGGTGTGGTCGCCGGCCTGGTCGCCATCACGCCCTCATGCGGGTTCGTGACGCCGATCGGTGCGGCCCTCGTCGGGACCGCGGCCGGCGTGGTCTGCTCGTTCGCCATCGGATGGAAGTTCCGGGCCGGCTACGACGATTCGCTCGACGTGGTCGGTGTGCACTTCGTCGGTGGCGTCGTGGGCACCTTCCTGATCGGCCTGCTGGCCGCCGAGATGGTTTCCGGCGGGCCCGCGGGCCTGTTCTACGGGGGCGGACTGACCCAGCTGGGCAAGCAGTCACTGGCCATCGTCGCGGTCGCATTGTTCGCCTTCGCGGTGACATACGGGATCGGCAAGCTCATCACCGTGACGTTCGGTTTCCGGGTCACCCGCGAAGACGAGCTGGCAGGCATCGACTTCACCCAGCACGCCGAGACGGCGTACGCCGAGGGTGTGCACGGGCATCAGCACAAGCGGCCGGGCGTGCAGTAGTCGGTCAGCGCGGCCCGTCCACGGCGAAGGTGCCCTTGTCATCCTGGAACACCACGGTGACATGGCGCACGGCGCCGTCGATCTCCACCTCACAGGTGAAACTGTCGCCTTTGGCGGCAGCCGGATTCTTGCCCCCGTTGCACCGCATTGCGCTGATGGTGTTGGACCCGTAGCCGTTGATCGGATCGGACAGGATCTCCCGCACACCGGCTTCGGCTTGTGCGACATCGATCACGGTGCTGTCGCGGAACTTCCACGCCCAGATGCTCACGCCCGCGACGATGAGCAGTACCACCGCGCCGGCGATTCCGCCGAGTAGCACCATGTTCGGGCCCGACGCCTGGTTCGGCACCCGGTGCGAGGCGGGCGGTTGCGGCGGCAGCCGGTAGTGATGGGGATCTGGCTGCGGTGGTGGTGGTGGGCGCTGCGGGGGAGGCGGATACGGCGCGCGCGGGGCAGGCGCGCCCGGCGGGGGAGCACCACCCGGTTTGGTCCACCACGGCTGGATCGGGTCGGTGGGCGGAGTCGTCATCGGGCCTCAGAACGTGGATGCATACTGCTCCATCGACTCGGTGTGCTCACTGCCGTCGGGACCGGTGATGATCAGCGCGGTATTGCGGATCTGATAGCGGGTGCCATCGGTGCGGTTCGTGATGTCGAAACCACCGCCCGGTACGTGCACGGCGCCGCCGAGTTCGATACCGGCGTCATCGCTGAGCCGGACTCCGCGATAGACGAAAGCCCCCGAAGGTGTTTCGCAGATGACCACTGCCGACAGCGCGGTCAGCCCCAGCGTCACCGGCACCTGACCCGGATCACACCGGGCGCCGGGGTAGGCGAGGAAGCCCAGAGCATCGGTGCCGGGCAGGGAGGCCCGGGCGGCGATGGTCGAGGTGGACGTCGTGGGGGTAGAGCTCGTCGCGGATGTCGAGCTGGTGGGGGCCGCCGTCGGGGTGCGTGTCACCGTCGCCTGGACCGCCTCCGGGGGCTGTGCGGTGGTGTGCCGGCCGAACATGAGCCATGCCCCGATACCGGCCACCGCGATCAGTGTGCCCACACCGATCACGGCGAACAGTGCTGGACGGGTGGAACGCTGTGGAGCAGAGAGCTTTTCGGCTCCCGACTGGTTGAGGACCGTGGGTGTCGAAGGTGTGGTGGATATCGCGGTCGCCGCCGCCGTGGCCGCCCGTGCCAGCGTGCCCGCTGTCGGGCAGCGCTGCGCCGGGTCCTTGGCCATCCCCCAGGTGACGACGTCGTCGAACGCCCGGCTGATCCCCGGACGCGCCACACTGGGTCGCGGCGGCGGGGACGAGAGGTGTGCATTCATCAGCATGGCGACATCGCCGGCGGGGAACGGCGGTGCACCTGTGAGTAATTCGTAGAGCAGGCAGGCCAGCGAATAGACGTCGGCCGGCGGGCCCACCGCACCGTCGGTGAACCGTTCGGGCGCCATATACGCGCAGGACCCGATGGCGGAGCCGGCGGTGGTCAGCCCGCTGTCGGTGCCGGAGCGGGCAATGCCGAAGTCCACCAGATAGGCGAAATCCTCGGGGGTAAGCAGGACGTTCTCGGGTTTGACGTCGCGGTGCGTCAGGCCGCCGGCGTGGGCGGCGTCCAGCGCGGCCGCGATCTGGGCGATCACGGCCACAGCGCGGAGCGGGTGCAGTGGGCCTTGCTGGGCCAGTACGGATTTCAGGTTGTGCCCGGAGACCAGACGCATGTCGATATAGAGCACGCCGTCGATCTCGCCGAAGTCATGGACGGGTATGACGTGCGGCTCGTGCAGCTGCGCCGCGATCCGGGATTCGCGCCGGAACCGTTCCTGGAACGACGGATCGGCGGCCAGCTCCGGTCGCAGCAGCTTGAGTGCGACCATGCGTCCCTTGACCGTATCGAAGGCCTGGTACACCTCACCCATACCACCGACGCCCAGTAGCGCGCGCAGTTCATAGGGCCCGAACTTCTCACCGACCCGAATCGCCATCAGGAGAACCTCTGGTAGCACTGGTCGGCATCGCCCTGCAGGCCCGCACGGTAGGCCAGGATGCGAGTGAAGCCGGCCAGCGCGGTCACGCCATCGACATCGCTGGCAACCAGTCCGCTGGTGAGCAGACCGGAGATCGCCTCATCGGTATCGCCGGCAGAGAGCATCAACGGGCTGCCGGGTTCGCTCATCTTGCTCTGCGCGACGCCGGTCAGGCACGCGGTCCGCAACGCGGTGGTGGTCGACTGCAGCGGCGTGCCGCGTTCGTGTTGCAGCGCAAGCATATAGCGGGAGGTGACCATCGACAGTGCGGTGTTGTCGCCCTGAAGCAGCACTCCCTGGCTCTCGCTGCGCGGGGTGCCGACGTCCTCGAGGGCGGGCATGTCGATGCCGATGGTGTTGGTGGCCGGGCAGTACGACGCGGGCGAGGTCGCCTTGGCGTCGGGGCAGGTTCCCGGTTCCAGGCTCAGCTGCGGCGGGTTGGCGGGGGTGAAGATCTGGTTCAGCGAGGCCATCAACTTGGTGAGCAGATTCTCATCGATGGGGCTGTCGCCGTTGGCCGGAGCGCCGTAGGCGTCGTAGGACAGGAACTGCGGAAGGTCGCCCTGGCGCTTCTTGATCTCGTCCATGTTGATCGCCGCACACTGGTCGGCGTTGCCGCTGAACCCGATCTGGAAGGCGCTGATCCGGTCCAGGGCGGAACCGTGGGCGTCACCGGCGGCCAGTGCCTCTTCCTGGGTCATCAGCGGGTCGCGGATGTAGATGGCGCCGGCCAGAACATGATTGAGGCCGTCGCCGGTGGACAACGAGAAACGCGGCGATTTGTCGGCGGCCACCCAGTGCAGATACACGCCCGCGAAGCAGTCGGCCTGCTGCTCCTTGACCAGGACCGGTGTGCCCTTCTCCACCAGATGGGCCTTGGCCTGGACGGCGTGGCCGAACTCGTGCGCCATGATCCCGACGACACCCATGTTGCCGAAGTACTTCGCCGCGCCCGGGATGAAACTGCCCCGGTCCCAAGCCATCGTGTCGTTGCTGAAGCAGTAGAAGGCGTTGGCCATATCGGTCAGGCCGCCGCCGCACACATCCGGGTTGGTGGTGCTGTTGGAGTCGTAGGACACCAGACCGGAGATCGGCGAGAAGGTACCGGTGAGCGCTCCGTTCCAGTTGTGCGACCAGAAGTCCTCCAGGTCGTCGACCGCGAGCAGGGCAAGGCGGTCGGCGGGACCGCCGTCGCTGTTGGCGGCGGTGTGTGTGGGATCGGGGGCCCCGGCCCGCTGCCCGCTGTAGCCGTCCTTGGCCGGCAGGCCGCCGGCGCGGCTGGGGTCGTACAGCATGGACACCGCGTGCCCGTGGAGCACCGTTGTGCTGCAACCGGTCAGAAGCATCATTGCGGCCACCACGCAGCCGACCAACGGACGAAGAGGGATGGTCATCGATCAGCCCGTGGCGGACGTCGATCGGAGGTAGTCGGCCACCCCGGACACGATGGCGGCCGCGTATTCGGCTCGGCCGCTGTCGCTTTCCATCCGGGTGGCCTCGCCGCTGTTGCGCATGTTGCCGAGTTCGACCAGGACGGCGGGATATCGGGCCAGGTTCAGCCCGGCCAGGTCGGCTCGGCCGTACAGCCCGTCGGAGCCGATGTAGCCCGCCGGTGTCAGGCCCGACGCGATGAGCGCGTCCCGCATCGTCGTGGCCAGTCGGAGTGCGGGACCGGACTGGGCATCGTTGAGGGCCGGGCTGGAGTAGTTCACGTGGAAACCGCTCCCGGACACCGGGCCGCCGTCGGCGTGGATGCTGACGATCGCGGCGGGTGCGACCGCGTTGGCGACCGCCGCGCGTTGGTCCACGCACGGACCCGCCGACACATCGTCGCCGCGGGTCAGGACGGTGTGTACACCGGCCTGTTCCAGGCCGGCCCGCACCCGTTGCACGACGTCCCAGTTGAAACTGTGCTCGGGATAGCCGTCGTCGGTTGCGGTGCCGGTGGTCTGGCAGTCCTTGGTGCCGCCGCGGCCGTTGGGCACCTGGCGGGTCAGCGAAGCGTCGTTCGCGCCGTTGGAGCCCCCGTGACCGGGGTCGAGGACCACTGTGGCGCCGCCGATATCGCCGGTGGCCACGGCGGCCGGAGCGGCTGTGGTGCAGAGTGCGGCGACGGCCAGGGCGGCCGCGGTCACCGTGACCGTGCGTTGCGCCCACCGCTGCATGACGAAAAGGCTAACAAGGCGGCGGCGCGTCGGCGGCGCCGTCAGGGTGGCGTCAGGCGCCGGGTGCCGCGGCGCAGCGGTTCTTCAGATCGGTCAGGGGCTGCCGGATGGCCGTCAGCTCGTCGTGGGTTTGTGGGTTCGCGGCGAGGTAGGCCTTCACCTTCGGCGAGGCCTGCTCGCGGGTGAGGCCTTTGAGGCTGCTGAAGAAGGCGTTGACGTCCGGGTGCGTGAACAGGTACACCGAGGTGGCTGCCGACACGCCGGCCCGGACCTGCTCCAGATCCCCGGCGCTGCAGTTCGGCGGGTTCGCTGCCGGGTCCTGGTCGGCCAGCGCAGCGGGGATGGCACCGAACAATCCGAACAACGCGGATGCGGCGAGGGTGCCTGCGCCGATGGCCAGACGGGTCGGTCGGACGTGCATGTCTACTCCTTTTTCGGGTGACGGCGAGATGGCCGTGCGGTATCGCCGCAGCATTCAGTGTGTCGACCCGGCACTCTCGGCGCTCGCGGACACAGTCAACTCCCAGCGACTTCGGACAGGCCGCGCAGCGGGGGCTCAGTTCAGCCAGGGCGGATCCTGCCGCTGGTCTGGCCGCCTACTTGGGCTGGTCGTCGACCTTGAAGTCGAACTTGACGTCGCCGCCCTTGACGCTCGTGACGGTGACGGTGACGCCGTAGGTCTCGCCGGAATCGGTGAGCTCGCACTGCAGGGTCGCACCCTTGTCGCCCTTGAGGTCCGACGGGCAGGTCACCGATTCCGGGGCACGCCCGACCTGTTGGGTGAGCTGTTCGGAGATCTGTTCGGCAACGGCGTCCTTGTCCACCGTCTGCACGATGTCGAAGTTCACGGTCTTGCCGTCGACGCTGGTCACGGTGACGTTCACACCGTAGTTCTTCTTGCCGTCGGACATCTTGCAGTCCAACGTGGCGCCGACCTCGGCCTTGAGGTCGGACGGGCAGGTCACCGAATCGGGCTTGGTGCCGCCCTGCTCGGTGACCTTCTCACTGATCTGCTTCTGGACGTCGTCCTTGCTCACCGATGTATTGCCGACCGAGGTCGAGAAAGAGCACGCGGCCAGTGTCGCCGCAGCTGCCATCACCAATGGGGCAGCCAACCACCGATTCATGGAGCCTCCTTCACGTCGATGCATCGCGACCACAATCGCACATCTCAGGCTGCGTGGTGTGACGTCGGCGCTTATCGGTAGCGAACGGCGAGTGCTTTGCGGTGTGTGGCGGGCGAACCGAACAGCGATCGGTTCAAGGAGGCCCGTTTCAGGTAGACGTGGATCCCGCTTTCCCAGGTGTAGCCGATGCCGCCGTGCAACTGCATCGCTTTGCCGGCAACCTGCACAGCGGTGTCGCATGCGTAGGCCTTAGCCATAGACGCAGCCATAGACGCAGCCATAGACGCAGCCCCCGACGCCGGCCCCGACGCGGCGTCCACGTCACACAGCCGGTCGACGGCGGCGTCCATCAGTCGGCGGGTCACCCGAATGTGCACCGCCATATCGGCGCACGCGTGCTTGACCGCCTGAAACGATCCGATGGGTCGGCCGAACTGATGCCGCACGGTCACGTAACCGACCGTCGCGGCCAGCATGGCCTCGGCCAGCCCGAGGCTGTCGCAGGCGATCATGACCGCGGCGCGGTCGGCCAGCCGCCGCGCGGCCGCCGCCGGATCACCTGCGAACTGCCACACGTGGTGTACGGGCGCGCCGTCAGCGCGCACGGCGGCCAGCCGCCGGGTCTCGTCGAGCACCGGTTGTGCGGTCACCGTCACCCCGTCGGAATCCGGGGCGACGGCGGCCACCACGGGTGTGCCGGCGCCGTCCACCGCGAGTACCAGCAGCAGTGGGGCGGACGCGGCGTCGGCGACGAACTCGGCGTGCCCGTCCAGCTGGGCACCCTTGAGGGTGAACGCGGTACCGCCTGCGCCCCCGGCCATCAGCGCAGCCACCGGGCAGGGCCGGCCCGTCGCGGCGGCGGTCAGCCAGTCGTCCCTGACCTCGTCCGCGGCCAGCTCCAGCAGCGTCCCGATACCCAGCGTGGTTCCGAGGTAGCCGGTGCCGGACGCGGCCCGGCCCAGTTCCTCGGCGATGACCGCGGTTTCGGCGAAGGACACCCCGGCGCCCCCGAGAGCGTCGGGGACCTCCAGCCCGGTCCAGCCGGCCTGCGCGACAGCACCGGCATCGGGGTCACCCTTGGCCAGCAGTTCCCTTGCCACGCTGCGCAGTTCACCGTGCAACTCGGCGTACTCGCGGGTCATCAGGACGCCGCCGGTTCGCGCGGCAGTCCGAGGCCGCGTTCGGCGATGATGGTGCGCTGGATCTCGCTGGCCCCGCCGGGGATGGTCCATTCCCAGGAGCCGATGAAGTCGAGCACCCAGGCCCCGGACTCCCATCCGCTGGAGATCGGCTTGGCCAGTACGGTATGACCGGCCAACCCGGCGATCTCGGCGCCGAAATCCGTCATCCGTTGCAGCAGTTCGCTATAGAACAGCTTCACCATCGAGGCGTCCGCCGGTGCCGGGTCGGGTGTCTCGACGAACTGCCGGCAGATCCCACGCAGTCCGGTGATCTCGATCTCGAACTGCGCCAACCGGTCTGCTACCAGGGAATCATCGAGCACGTCGGCGCGGGCACACTCTGCCACCAGCCAGCCGAACCCGGCGTTGCCCAGCCGCTCGGCCAATTCCAGCATGGTCATCCCGCGTTCGGCGCCCAGCGTCTGCTGCGCCACCTGCCAGCCCTGGTTCTCCGGCCCGATCAGGTTGGCGGCCGGGATGTGGACATCGTTGAGAAAGATCTCGCAGAAATGGGATTCACCGGTGGCCTGCCTGATCGGCCGCACATCGATGCCGGGGCTGGTCATGTCCATCAGGAAGTACGAAATGCCGTGGCGTTTGGGTGCGTCCGGATCGGTGCGGGCCAACAGCAGGCACCAGTCGGCGTGTAATCCGCCGCTGGCCCAGAGCTTCTGGCCGTTGACGATGTACTCGTCGCCGTCCCGGCGGGCCGTCGTCCGCAAGGCGGCCAGGTCGGACCCGGCCTCGGGTTCGGAGAAGCCCTGTACCCAGATCTCACCGTCCAAGATCGCCGGCAGGTGACGGCGGCGCTGCTCGTCGGTGCCCGCAGCCAGCAGGGTCGAGGCGGCGTGATGGATGCCGACGAACGCCAGCACCAGTCGGGGCGCGTCGTGGGCGGCCAGCTCGGAGTAGAGCGCCACCTGTTCGGCGACCGACATCCCGCCGCCCCATTCGCGCGGCCAATGCGGGACGGCGTAACCGGCCCTGTGCAATTCGGCGAACCACGCCTTCTGGAAACGTACGTACTCCGCATCGCTCACCCCGGTCTGGGCGGCGCGCCAGTCGGTGGGCACATGTTCCTCGCACCATTGCCGGACCTGGCGCCGGAAGTCCTGCAGGCTCATGCGCTGTAGAGCCCCGTCAATCCGTGCGCCTCCACCGCGTCGGCGAGCAGCTCGCGCGTCGCCGACAGGCCCCAGGGCAACCGGCGCAGCGGCTGGCTGTAGCGCGACAGCCAGGACAGCGTCGTCTCGTCGCAGAAACCGACGGCGCCGTGGAGTTGATGGGTAACCCGGAACACCACGTCGGCAGCCTCCAGCGCGGCCAGCCGCAGTGCGAGCGCATCGGCGAGCTCCCCGCTCCACAGTGCGTATCGGGCCAGCATCTCCAGGCCGCCGCGTTCCACCTCGGCGTCGGTGAGCTGGAACTGCACGCCCTGGAACGCGGACAGCGGTTGGCCGAATTGCTGTCTCAGTTGCACATGGGCGGTGGTGAGTTCCAGTGCCCGGTCCAGCATTCCGAGCAGCGTCCAGCACGGCAGCGTGACGGCGAGCGCGAGATCGGCCGTGCCGTCGCCGTCGAGCGCGCTGACCTGAAGGGAGGTGACGAAGCCGGCCCGGTCCTCGGAGGTACCCGTCACCCGGCCCTGCCGGCCGGTAGCGGTGACGGTCGCCCACGTCCCGGCGATCCCGGCGAGGGTGCCTGCCGGGGCGTGCTCGGTGACGACGAGCAGTCCGTCGGCGTCGGCGGGGCGGGCCAGTCGTTCGGCCACCGGGTAGGGCAGGCCCCAATAGCCGGCGCTGCGGCACAGCGCCGCCGAGGCCTCTGCGGAGTCGGGATCGGTGCGGGGCTCCAGCTCCCATGCGCCCAGCCCGTCGAGCACCGGGGCCACCACCGTGTCGCGGGTGCCGGGGTCGGCCTCGGCGCGTTGCAACAGCTCGTCGCCCCCGGCGGCTTCGAACGCCTTGCGCGCTTCGGCGCCGTACTCGTTGGCCTCGGGGCTCAGGTCGATGTTCACGAGGTCGCCAACAGTGTGCGGGCCAACAGGATTCGCTGCATCTCGATACTGCCCGAGGACACCGTGGAAGCCTGCGAGTACCGCCAGTGGTCCTCGACCTCGGCCCGGAAGCGTCGGGATTCGTGGTGGGGCAGGGTCGCAGTGATCTCCATCAACACCTCGGCACTGTCCTGGTCCAGTTTGGTCACCGCGATCCGATAGGCCGCGGAATCGGTGGGGCGCACCTGGCCGGTGCTCTGCAAGGCGACGATGCGATATGCCATCAGCCGGGCCCGGCGACAGTGGGTGAGCATCCGCGCCCACCGGCCGCGAAGTTCGGCGGGCAGGTCGGCCCAGCGATCGCCCAACGCGCCGGGTGCCAACTGCAGCAGCCGTTCACACCGGGCGTAGCGGGCGATGCCGACCCGTTCGAAGGCCAGCACGTTCTGCACGATGGTCCAGCCGTCGTCCACGGTGCCGAGAATGTCGGCGTCGGTCACCCGAAGGTCGTCGAAGAAGACCTCATTGAGATGGTGCGGACCCATCATGGTCCGGATGGGTCGCACGGTGATGCCGGGGGCGGACATCGGCACCAGAAAGATGCTCAGGCCGTTCTGTTTTTTCCGGACTGCGTCCTCGCCAAGCTTCGAGGTTCGGGCGAGCAGGAAACACCAGTGCGCCATGGTCGCGTAGGAGGTCCAGATCTTCTGACCGTTGATCCGCCAGCCGTCCCCGTCACGCACCGCGGTGGTGCGCAGTGATGCCAGATCCGACCCGGCCTCGGGCTCGGAGAAGCCCTGGCACCAGATCACCTCGCCGGCCGCGATCGGCGGCAGATGGCTGCGCTGCTGCTCCTCGGTGCCGAAGCGCATGATGATCGGCCCCACCCAGTTCACGCCCATGTACTGCGCTCCGCGCGGTTCGTGGTGCGCCCACATCTCCTCGCGCACCACGGTCTGCTCCCACGGCGACGAGGCGCGCCCCCCGAATTCGGTGGGCCAGGACATGCACAGCAGCCCACGGTCGGCGAGCTCGCGGCAGAAGTTCTGGGCGACCTCCAGGTCGGCCGGGTCGTCGGTGAACGCGCCCAGGTAGTCGTCGGGCACATGCGATTTCACCAGCGCGCGCAGCTCGGTGCGCAGGGCAGCGGCGTCGGGCCCCATGTCGAAGTCCACAGCGGCGATGCTACGACAATCCTTATAAGGATTGCTAGTATTTGTTTCGTGCCCACCCCGCAGCGCCGTATCGCCGAGACGGTGGCCGCCGATCTGCGCAACCGGATCCTGGCCGGTGCCGACCGGCTGCCCACCCAGGACCAGTTGGTCGCCGAGTTCGGCGTCAGCTATCCCTCGGTGCGGGAGGCGCTGCGGATCCTGGAGACCGAGGGCCTGGTCACGGTGCGCCGCGGCAGCGTCGGCGGGGCGCAGGTGCACCGGCCGGACGAATCCTCGGCGGCATATCACCTCGGCCTGGCGCTACAGGGCGCATCGGTGCCGATCGGGGACTTGGCCGCGGGGCTGCAAGTGCTGGAACCGCTGTGCGCCGCCGAGGTGGCCCGCCGCTCCGACCGCCTCAAGGTGGTGGTGCCGGTGCTGACCCGCAATGTCGACGCCAGCGCGGACGTGGTGGGCGACGGGGCCGCGTTCACCCGGTGCGCCCGCGAATTCCATGACCTGATGGTCGAATTCACGCCGAATGCCACGATCCGGCACGTGGTGGGCAGTCTGGTGGCGCTGTGGTCGGCGCAGGAGGAGAAGTGGGCCGATGCGCTGGTGCGCCGCGGCGAGTACCCGACGGCGGCCGAAGCCCGCAGCGCGGTGCGCACACACCGTCGGCTTGTCGATGAGATCGCGGCCGGGCGGGCCGAGGAAGCCGAGCGCATCGCGCGGCGGCACCTCGCCGCGACGCAGGAACTGTTACTGGAACGCTTCACCGACGACGTGGTGCACGCGGTTCGTGGCACAAAGTCGCACGCGGGACGGTGCTGCTGACTTAGCGTTGGCGCGCATGAGCGGAGCTTGCGAGGTGATCGCATGGGTGTAGTGGTGGTGACGGGCGCAGCGTCGGGAATCGGGCGGGCCAGCGCGGAGGCGCTGATCGCCGACGGGCGCCAAGTGGTGTTATGGGATGTGGCTCCCGAGGTGGTCGAGGTGGCCGGCGCGCTCGGTGCCCGCGGCGAGGCCGTCGATGTCACCGATATGGCTGCCGTCACCGAAGCACTGGTGAACGCCGGTGACATCAACGGACTGGTGCATGCGGCCGGCCGGGTCCTCGCCGAGCCGGTCGGCGCCTACACCGCGCAATCCTGGGACGCGGTGCTGGATGTGAATCTGCGCGCGCAGGCGCTGCTGGTGCAGGCCATGCTGCCGGGACTCGAGGCGGCGGCCCAGGCCGGTGAATCGCCTGCGGTGGTGGGTATTTCGAGTATCGAAGGACTCAGTGCCAACCCGTTCATTCCGGCTTACTGCGCATCCAAGGCCGGACTGCTGGGGCTCACCCGGTCGATGGCGGCGCAGTTCGGACCGCTGGGGATCCGGGTGAATGCGGTGTGTCCCGGCTTCATTCGGACGCCGATGTTGCAGATCGCTCTGGATATCGACGAGATCAGAGCCGGTTTCGAGCGGGCCGCGCCGCTGGGCCGGCTGGGTCAACCCGAGGAGGTCGGCGCCGCGGTGGCGTTCCTGATGTCACCCAAGGCGTCGTTCATCACCGGCACGTACCTGGTGGTGGACGGGGGAGTGACCAGCCGTCACGCCTGAGACCGGTCCAGGATCTGCTGGGCGGCTGTGGACGGAAAGTACAGTTGCCGAACACCCGTGACGGCTGGCTGTCACTGTCAGGGACAGGCGCGGAGTACGTCCATCGCGCACGATGGAAGACATGACGGGTACCCGTGGTTCAGATGATCGGCAGCTGGCGGCCTTTCTGCGCAGTCGGCGCGCGGCGGCCGATACGGCGCTGCTGCCCGGGCTGGCCGGGCCGGGGCCTCGACGGGTGCCCGGGCTGCGCCGCGAAGAATTGGCCGAAGCCGCCGGGGTGTCGGTGACTTACTACACCCGCCTGGAGCAGGGCCTGGCCACCAATCCTTCGACCCAGGTGCTGGACGCACTGGCCCGGGCGCTGGGGCTCGATGAGGTCGAGCGCGCGCACTTGCAACGGCTGGCCTCGGCCGCCGACACCCGGGCGCGGTCCGGGCGAGCGCAGTTGCGCCCCGACTTCGTCACGCTGTTGGATGCGATGCCCGATATCGCGGCCGTGGCGTTGTCGCCTTTGCAGGACATCATCGCCTGGAATCGCTTGGGCCACGCCCTACTTGCGCCGCACCTCGAACCCTCAGCGCCGTATGGCGCCGAGCCGCCCAACAAGGTCGCGATGATGTTCACCGATCCGCACGCGCGCAGCCTGCATCGCGAGTGGGAGGCCGAGGCCACCTTGGCGGTGGCGTCGCTGCGCTATGTCAGCGCCGTCTATGTAGCCGATGTCGACCTCGCGCGGCTGGTCGGCAACCTGAGCGTGGCCAGCGAGGATTTCGCCCAGTTGTGGGCCGCCCAACCTGTGGCGCTGTGTACCCACGGAGTCAAGCTTTACCACCATCCGGTGGTCGGTCGGCTCGATCTGCAGTTCCAGATCCTTCATCTGCCCGAAGACGACGGCCACCGGCTGCTGCTGCATCACGCCGAACCTGGATCCAGTGACGAGGCCGCGCTGCGCCTGCTGGCCAGCAGCACCATCACCGAGTAACGCCGCGCAGCGAATATCGCAGCGCAGCAACAGGAAACACTCATTCCGAGGAGATCGTCATGGATAGTTCCACCCTGCCCAAAACCAGCGTCGGTACCCCGGCGGGACGGCTGAATCCCGGCCTGCTGGCGCTGGCGCTCGGTGGGTTCGGGATCGGGTTGACCGAGTTCGTCATCGCCGGGCTGCTCATCGACGTGGCCGGCGCTCTTCATGTCACGGTCCCCACCGCGGGCGCGCTGATCTGGGGCTATGCCCTGGCGGTGGTGGTGGGCGCGTTCACGGTGACCGCCGTGTTGTCTCGCCGGCCACCGAAGGCAGCGCTGTTGGTGCTGCTGACATTGTTCGTGGCCGGCAACGCATTGACCGCGCTGGCACCGGGTTTCGGCGTTGCGATGCTGGGCCGGATCATCACCGCGCTGTGCCACGGCGGATTCTTCGGCATCGGCGCCGTGGTCGCCGGGGACCTGGTCTCACCCGAACGTCGGGCGTCGGCCATCGCGGTCATGTTCGGCGGGCTGACGCTGTCCAATGTGCTCGGCGTACCGTTCGGCACGTTCGTCGGCCAGCACCTCGGTTGGCGCTGCGCGTTCTGGATCATCAGCGCGTTGGGTGTGCTGGCCATCGCCGGCGTGGCCGCGTGGGTGCCCCGCCTGCCGGCGCCACCACCGGCACCCGGCAACCAATTCGCCGTGCTGTACCGCCGCCAGGTCGTGGTCTCGATGCTGCTGACCATGATGGTGTTCGGCGGCGTGTTCGGCGCCTTCATCTATGTCCAACCTCTCGTGACCCGCGTGACCGGCTACCCCGACGGTGCGGTGCCGTGGCTACTGGTCCTTTTCGGAATCGGCCTGTTCGTCGGCAATTTCGTCGGTGGCTGGGCCGCCGACCGGAATCTCACCTGGACGTTGCGCGTCCTGTCGGTGGTGCTGCCGATCGTGCTCATCGGGTATGGGCTGCTGGCGGCATGGCGGGTACCGGTCGCGCTGCTGCTGGTGCTCATGGGCTTTGTCGGGTTCGCCGCGACGCCGGCTCTGCAGCTGCGCGTCATGCGGTTTGCCCACGATGCACCGACGATGGCCTCGGCGGCCAACATCGCGGCGTTCAACCTGGGAAACGCGATCGCCTCGGCGATCGGGGCCGCGACCATCGCGCTGGGTCTGGGCTGGCGGTCACCGGTGTGGGTGGGCGCGGCGATGGCGCTGATCGGCACGGTTCTGGTGTTCACCAACAGCCATGGGGAACCGCAGTGAATGAGGCAACAGCTCTGCATCCTCAGGCTCGCGCCCATCTGGCTGCGGCAGCCACGGCGCCGGGTATCGCTGCGCTGTCGGTGACCGACGCGCGCTCGGCCGCCCTGGCCTACCTGGACTTGCAGCGACCGGCGCCGGCGATGGCTCAGGTGGAGCACCGATTCATACCCGGACCGACCGCAGATCTCCCCGTCCGGATCTACCGGCCGGCGCCGGCCCGTGAACCGCAGCCGGTGATCGTCGTTCTGCACGGTAGTGGATGGGTGATCGGCAACCTTGATCTGGTGGATGAGCCCGCTCGGGTTCTGGCCCGCGACACCGGCTACGTCGTGCTCGCTGTCAACTATCAGAAGGCACCCGAGCATCCCTTCCCGGTTCCGCTGCAGGACTGCGTGGCCACCGTGCGTTGGGTGCACACCAACGCCGACAAGCTGGGTGTGGACCCGAACCTGCTGGCCGTGGTCGGTGACAGTGCGGGCGGCAACCTGGCGGCCGCCACCACCGCAGAGTTGGCCGGCACCGACGTCGCGGTGGCTGCGCAGGCTCTGCTCTATCCGGCGCTGGATCGGCGGATGACGGCCCCGTCCTATGCCGGCTTCGCCCGTGGCTTCGGTCTCGACGCCGCCGACATGGCGTGGTTCTGGAACCACTATGTCGGCGACCGCGCAGGTGCCGACCCTCGCGTGTCACCGCTGCGCGCCAACAGTTTTGCCCATCTGCCACCGACATTCGTGGCCACCGCCAGCCATGATGTGCTGCGCGACGAGGCCGAGACGTATGCCGGGCTGCTCGGCGATGCCGGGGTGGATGTCCTCGCCAAGCGTTATCCGGGGATGATCCACGGATTCTGGTGGATGGACGGGGTTCTCGATGACGCGCGCACGCTGCAGCGAGATCTCGCCGCCTTCCTGGTCGGGCGCATGTCAGCTACCCGTCCTCACCCGCAGAACGCGGCGACACCGGCCTCGGCGCACGCGACGTCGTCCGCCACGCTCGCGCCGCTCACCCCGATCGCGCCCAGGATCGTCTGACCGTCGGTGACGGGAATGCCGCCACCGAAGATCACGAACCGGCCGTTCCCGTTGGCCTGCAAGCCGAAGAGCTCGCCGCCGGGCGCTGCCAGCACCGCCAGTTCGCTGGTTGCGGTGCTGTTCGCCACGGCGGTATACGCCTTGTCGACCGCCAGCGTGGGGCCGGCGATCTCCGCGCCGTCCATCCGTCCGAACGCCACCAGATTGCCGCCCGCATCGACGATCGCGACGGAGACGCGGACCGCACGGCGGCGCGCCTCGTCATGGGCGGCGGTGACCATCTCCCACGCCCGGGCAACAGGAATCGGCACAGTGGTTCTCCCTCGTGGGTGCAAATGGTGGCACCCATTGTGTGCCCCGACTGCCGAGGCGCAAAGCGCGCAGACGGGTACGGCCTATCGAAGGACCGGATCCCCGCCCGCGCAGAACCGGTCGACATCGCCGAGGGTGGGGCTGGATTCCCAGTCGCCGGGGGTCATACACAGCAGTGCGCCGCAGGCGTTGGCCCGCCGTAGCCGCTGCGGCACGGTCAGCCCCTGCAACGATCCGCTGAGATAGCCCGCGACGAAAGCATCACCGGCGCCGACGGTGTCGACCACCTCGACGGGAAACCCGGCACTGGGAAACTGCGCGCCCGGCAGGTAGGCCACGGCGCCGTCGGCGCCCAGCTTCAGCACCACCTCGCCGCGGCCGGAGTGCACTAGTCGTTGTGCGGCGTCCTCCGCGGGGGAGTCGGGGTGCAGCAACTGCAGCTCTTCGGGACCGCCGAAGACGATATCGGCCTGCTCGGCGAACTTGCGCAGCAGTGGCCCGGCGAGATCGGCGGGCGCGAGGCTGGCGCGGTAGTTCACGTCGAAGCTGACCTGTACCCCCGCGGCACGTGCCCGGTCGATGGCCGCCTGCATACATTCGCGTGCACTGTCCGACAGCAGGGCCGTGATACCGGATACGTGCAGCACCGAGGCCTGCTCCACCCAGCCGGGTGGCACATCCTCGGGCCGCAGCCGCGACCCGGCCGAGCCGCCGCGGTAGTAGAGCACGGCGGTGGAACTGGTCGTGGGTCGTTCCTTGAGCATCAGGCCGGTCGGGGCGTCGGTGTCGATGACACCGTGCACCTGCACCCCCTCGGCCCGGATCTCCCTGGTGACCCGCTCACCCAGTGGGTCGTCGCCCACCCTACCGAGCCACTGTGCCTCGATTCCCAAGCGTTGCAGGCCGATTGCCACATTGCTCTCGGCGCCGCCGATGCCCAGGACCAACTCGGACACGTGCCGCAGCGAACCGATATCGCGCGTGCGCATGAGGGCCATCGTCTCGCCGAGGGTGGCGACCCGGGGCGTCACGCGGTGTCCGGTCCGCACGCGGCCACAAACGCTTGCGCGCGTTCGCGAAGCGCACCGAGATCACCACCGCGGACGGCGTCGCCCAGGAGCGGACCACCCACACTGACCGCCGCGGCGCCGGCCGCCAGCCAGGCCACGGCGCCGCGCAGGTCGACACCGCCCGAAGGCACGACGGCGATCTCGGGGAACGGGCCGCGCAGATCCTTCACATAGCCGGCGCCGACCTGATTGGCCGGGAAGATCTTCACCGCCGCCGCCCCCGCCTGCCAGGCGGCGAACAGCTCGGTGGGGGTCAGGCCGCCGGGCACCATGGGCACGCCGGCGCGGTGGGCGGTCTGCACCAGGTGCGTGTCGGTGATCGGCGTGACCAGGTAGTGCGCGCCGGCGTCGATGGCAGCTGCCAACTGCTCGGCGTCGGTCACGGTGCCCACGCCGATGTCCGCGGCATCGCCGAAGCGATCCAAGAGGTGCGGCAACCGCTCGAGGGTGCCCGGTGTGGTCAGCGTCAACTCGACACTGCCGATTCCGGCGTCTATGAGCACGTCGAGGATGCGGTCGTAGTCGGTGGCGTCGGCCGCCCGTACCACGACGATGAGCTTGGTGGTGGCCGTGCGGGCCGGGATCGTCACACGGGTCAGCGTGTCACCAGTCATGAACGGTCCCGTCCTGCAGCCGGTTCACCGGGAGGTACGCGGCGGTATAGGTGAACGCGGCCGCGGCACCCTCATCGAGTTCCACGCCGAGCCCGGGGGCGTCGCCGGGATGCAGGAAGCCCCGGTCGAAGGTGAACGACGTCTGGAACACCTCGAGCGTGGTGTCGTTGTGCGGCATGTATTCCTGGATGCCGAAGTTGTGAATCGCCAGGTCGAGGTGCAGGGCCGCGGCCATTCCCACCGGGGAGATGTCAGTGGGTCCATGCATACCCGATCTGATCCCGTAGATGGCGGCGAAGTCCAGAAGTTTCTTCATGGCGGTGACACCGCCGGTGTGGGTCACCGCGGAGCGGACGTAGTCGATGAGCCGCTCGGTGATCAGGGTCTGGTAGTCATACACCGAGTTGAACACCTCGCCGATGGCCAGCGGAGTGGTCGAATGCTGGCGCACCAGGCGCAGCGCGGCCTGATCCTCGCCCGGTGTGCAGTCCTCCAGCCAAAAAAGATCATAGGGCTCAACGTCTTTGGCGAATCGGGCCGCTTCGATGGGAGTCATCCGGTGATGCCCGTCATGGAGAATGCGCACCTGGCTGCCGAAATCCTCGCGGATCTTCGCGAAGACGCCCGGCATATGCGTCAGGTAGGCCCGGGTGTCCCAGGTCTCTTCGATCGGGGCGGTCGCCGCACCCCCGTCGGGTCCGCGGTGCGCGGGCTCGTAGTCGTAGCGTGTGCCGGGCTTGTTGGTGGCCACCCCGTAGATCTGGCCCAGACCCGGGATTCCGGTCTGCACCCGAACGGCGGTGTAGCCCGCTTCGAGGTAACCGGTGATGGCGTCTTTGAGGGCGGGGTAGTCGGGTCCGGACGCGTGTCCGTAGACGCGGATGCTGTCCCGGCTTGCGCCGCCGAGCAATTGGTACAGCGGCACGCCGGCCTTCTTTGCCTTGATATCCCACAGCGCCATGTCGACGGCGGCGATCGCGGCCATGGTGACCGGCCCGCGGCGCCAGTACGCACCGCGGTAGAGGTACTGCCAGGTGTCCTCGATGCGGTCCTCGTCCCGGCCGATCAGCGTGGGCGCGAGGTGTTCGGACAGGTAAGCCGCGACGGCCAGCTCGCGTCCGTTCAGGGTGGCGTCACCCCACCCGACGACTCCGTCGCTCGTGACGATCTTGAGGGTGACGAAGTTGCGCCCCGGACTGCAGACGTTGACGTCGATCTTGTCGATACTCATTGTTATCTTTCGTTGCGCTGGTTCATGTTCGGAGCGGTCACATCGCCGGGCGTGGGTCGGTGAGATCGCGACCGGTCCAGTCCTTGGCCCAGACGGCCACGATCAGTGCCGACAGTGAGTACAGCACCAGCATCACCATGATCGGCACCGCGCTTCCGGTGGCCGCGGCGACCCACGCGGCGGCCACGACCGGACCGATACCGGTGGCGATCACCGCGGCGATCTCACGGATGATCGCGGTCATCGTGTACCGGTTGCGGGCACCGAAGATCTCCGGGATCGAGACGTTCTCCAGTGAGGCCGGGCTGAGTACCGCGACGTTGTGCAGCACGACGTAGCCGACGAACACCCAGACCAGGTCCCTCGAATCGATGGCCAGCATGGCCGGAACGATGACCACCAGTGCCGCCGACATGACGATGATGTACATCCGGCGCCGGCCCAGTCGGTCACCGAGCCAGCCGATCGCCGGGATGGTGATGAAACCGACGAGCGAGGACACGATCACGACATTGGCGCTGACACCCTTCTGCAGGGTGAGGGTCAGCGTCATGAACGAGATCAGGTAGGTCTGGATGAGGCCGGAGTTGCCGGCCTGGCCGAACCGCAGGAAGAACGACACCACAAGGGCCTTGACCGGCTTGCGCTGCATCGCTTCCAAGATGCGGGTGTCGGCCCGGTCGGTGGCCCGCTCGAGGATCTGCTCGCGGGACAGTGCCCGCCCGTCGACGACATCCTCGCGTTCTTCGAAGACCGGGCTTTCCTTGAGGTTCAATCGAATCCACACCGCGAAGACCATCACCACGGCGCTGGCGATGAACGGGATGCGCCAGCCCCAGGCGATCACATCGCTTTCGACGAGCGTACCCAGCAGGATGGCCCAGATCGCCGATGCGAACAGCGTGCCGCAGTTGGTGCCCAGTCCCACCAGCGAGGCCACGAATCCGCGCCGGTGCGGGGGTGCGTACTCGGCGAGCATGACTCCGGCGCCGCTGATCTCGGCGCCGGCGCCGAAGCCCTGCAGCAGTCGCAACGTCACCAGCAGGATGGGCGCCAGCATGCCCACCTGGTGGTAGGTGGGCAGGACGCCGATCAGTGTCGTCGCCGCGCCCATCAGCGCGATGGTGTAGAACAGCACCTTTCGCCGACCGATCCGGTCGCCGAGCCTGCCGAAGAACACCGCACCCAACGGGCGGGCGATGTAGCCCACCCCATAGGTGGCCATCGACAGCACCACCGCCATCCCCGCGCTTTCGCCGGAGAAGAACAGCTGGCTGAAGACCAGCGCAGCGGCCAGTGAATACAGCTGGAAATCCATGAATTCCAGTGCGGTGCCGAGCCATCCGGATACGGCGGCGCGGATCAGGTCGGCCATGCTGCGCTGGGTGGCCGGTGCGCGGGCGGGGGCCTGCGGGTCGTGAGCAGTGGTCATCGCTGTTCCTCGTCGTGAGTGTCGGATTGGAGTGCAAGCAGAACCTTGGCCGACGCCGAGGCATCCCGCGCCAAGGTGAAGGCATCGACGGCGTCGGTCGCCGGGACAACATGGGAGATGACGGCATCGAAGTGGTCGGAGGTGGCAAGCAGGCTGATCGCGTCGTCGATCTCGCCCGCGAACCGGAAGGCGCCCAGCAGGCGCAGTTCCTTGCTCAGCATCGGTGCCAGGTTCACCGAGATCTCGCTGTTGGGAAGCGTTCCGACCTGTACCACCGTCCCGGCGCGACGCGCGGCGCGTGCCGCCTGTGTCAGCGAGACGCCGACGCCGGAGCATTCGAAGATGACGTCATATGACTCGTCGGCGATGCTGTCGTGTCCCACCAGGACGGACTCGGTGGCTCCCAAAGCCACCGCTCGGGCCAACGGCTCCGGGCGCAGATCGCTCACCCCGATCTCGGTGGCGCCGCGATGCCGGGCGGCCGCGACGACGAGGAGACCGATCGGACCCGCGCCGATCACCAGCACACGCCGGCCGGTGAGCTCACCGGCCAATCCGACCGCGTGCAATGCCACCGCGAGCGGCTCGGCCAGTGCCGCTCGGCGTAGCGGCAACCCGGCCGGCAGTGCCCGGACCATCCGGTCCTCGACGATCAGCAGTTCGGCTGCGCCGCCCTGTCGGTGCGGGAAGGTGGCCGCACTACCCAGGTAGTCCCCGCCGGGACGAAGGTGGGGGCGATCGGTCAGACCTGGTACCGGCTGCCCGTACCTCGCGGGATGCACCGTCACCGCGGTGCCCGCCGGGTAGCGCCCGGACGGGTCGAGATCCACGACGCCCGACAGTTCGTGCCCGGGAGTGAAGGGCTCCCGCACCACGTTCTCGCCATTGGCCCCGTGGAAGTAGTAGTGCAGGTCGGAGCCACAGATACCCACGTAGCTGACCCGCAGCCGGATCTCCCCGTCGGCCGGGACCGGCTCGCCGCGGTCCTCCCAGCGGATGTCCTCTTTGCCGTGGATCGCGAGTGCTTTCATGAGACTTTCCTGTCTTGGTCGGCCGACTCGGTGGCTTCGCGTGCGGCCGCGCGCACCCCGCTTGTCGTGATCGCCAGCACGAGGTCGGCCACCCGGTCGGTGAATGCGGTGTGCGCGGTGAGGGCGTCGGGGAGAAACCCGTTGTTCAGCACCGCCATTGCGTGATCTCGCGGACTGATCGCGCCTCTGGTCACCTCCGCGAGCCGGGGGCGCGCGGGTTCGCGGACCTCGGCGGCGTAGGGGCCGGGAGCAAAACCTGGGGGCGGAGCGACCGTGCAGATCCACCCGGCTACCGTCAGGGCCAGCAGGTGCGGCACCCGGCCGGCGCGCAGCGCCATGAGGGCCGGCTCGGGGATGCGCTGCAGGAGTTTCACCGAACCGTCGGTGCCCACTTGGGACGTACGGTGGCCCAACGCCGCGTTGGCCCACCGGTGGGCGAGCGATGTCAGGTAGGCGTCCGTATCGAATCCCTTCGGCAGCGCGATGGTGGGCAGATAGTCCGCGGCGATGCCGGCGCGCACCGCGTCCCTGACGAAGTCCTGCGCCCAGGCGTCGGCGATGCCGGCCTGCCCGTCCAAGATGCCCAGATACGCGATCAGCGAATGCGATCCGTTGAGCAGCCTCAACTTGACCAGTTCGTAGGCGTGCACCTCGTCGCTCATGATCGCGCCCGCCTGCTCCCAGGCCGGCCGCCCGGCGGCGAAGTCGTCCTCCAACACCCACATGGTGAAGCTCTCGGCGGGCACGGGACAGCGGTCGTCCACACCGATCAACTCGGCGACCTCGGCGCTGGTCTGGCCGGTGGTCGCCGGCACGATCCGGTCCACCATCGAATTCGGGAAGCTGACCCGGTCCGCGACGAAGTTCAGGACATCCGCGGAAGCCCCACTGGCATGGAGGAACTCGGTCACCACCGCCCGTGTGGCGTGCCCGTTCGCCTGCAGGTTGTCGCACGACAGAACGGTGATCGGAGCCCCCTGCGCGGCGCGGACGGCCAGACCGCGCGCGATGAGTCCGACCGTGCTGCGGGGATGCCCGGGGTCGGCGAGGTCTGCGCGGACATCGGCGAGGTCGAGGTCGAGCGTGCCGGTGCGGGCTGACCGGCAGTAGCCGACCTCGCTGACGGTCAAGGTGAGAATCCGGTGCGCCGGGTCGGCCAGCGCCGCCACCAACGCGTCACGCTGCTCGGCGACCACGCCCAGATTGCGATGGACATCGACGACGCCGACCCGCCGCCCGTGATCGGAGTACTCCACGATCGCGTACCGCCCGTCCTGGGCGCGCATCGCCGACACCACGTCGGGGGAGCGATTGGCGAAGCCGTAGATACCCCAGTCGCCGGGCTGGGCGGCAAGCGCGCCGGCCGTGTACACCGCGGCGTGGGCCCGGTGGAAGTTGCCCAATCCCAGGTGCACGATGCCCGTCAGATCCCCTGCCGCTGCACCGATCAGGGTGCCGGGCGGGGTGGTGTCGCGGGACAGTCGTCGCATCGTTGCGCTCCCAGAGATGGTCGAAGTGTGCTGTGCGTTCCGTATTATGAACCGCACGTATCGTAATGTGAACTACACTGGCAGCTGGGCCCTGACGTGTCAAGGCTCACTGCTGCGGGTGTGCCAAGCTCTCGGATAGAGAGGTGGCGACGGGAGAGGTGGGGATCGTGGAAGGAAATGCCGCATCTCCGGTGGGCAGCGTCGACAAGGCGCTCGCCCTCATCGAACTGCTTGCCGAGGCCGGTCCGGACGGTTTGGCTCTGCGGGATGTCGTGGAGTCGAGTGGCCTGAACAAGGCGTCCGCGCACCGCACCCTGCAGGCCCTGCAACATCGAGGATTTGCCGAGCAGGATGCCAATCAGCGGTATCGGCTGGGATCTCGGCCGGCATTGTTGGTCGAGCGGTTCCTGCGCGAGGAGAACCTGCCGACGCTGTTTCGGCCGGCGTTGCTCGCCATCTGCCGGGAGGCCGAGGAACTGGTGCACCTGGGCATTCTGGACGGTCACAACGTGCTCTATCTGGACAAGGTCGAGCCGGACCGCACCATCCGGGTGTGGTCGCGGGTGGGTCGCCAGGTCAGTGTCCTCACCACGGCGCTCGGACGGGCTATGGTCGCCGCCGAAGGGGCTGCCGACACCCTGCTGTCCGCGTACACCGCCGAGGCCGATCCGCTGGTGGCCGACCGGTTCGCCCGGTCGGTCGCGGAGGCGAGGGTGCATGGCTACGCCACGGAACGTGAAGAGAACGAAGCGGGAATCTGCTGTGTGGGTGTGGCATTGAGGCGTCCCACCGGCCGCCCGGTGGCCGTCAGTATCACCGGGCCGACCAGCCGGATGGGCGCGGACCGGCTCGACAAGCTGGGCACCCGGTTGCGAGAGATGCTGAGCGTCTCGGCGCCGCCCGGATTCTCGGTGGTGAGTACCGATCCGGCCGGCGACCCGTAGTCGATGCCGTGGGGATGGTTCCGTCGGGTATCGCCAGTACCTGACGCAGAATCGCATGGGGTTCGTGTTGTGGCGAATTCGGTTCTGGGCGCCGGACCAGGTGACCACCTGACCGATACCCGCGGCCGTCACCGCCGGCGCCGCGTGGACATCGGAACCCGTTGTCCACCAGGGGGTCCGCCGCTGCGGTGCGCCTACGTCACGATGCGGCACGCATTGTGAGATGTGGCACTCTGATGTTCTTCCGCGGTTTGGCTCCGCTAGACAAAGGGGTATCGGCTTTTTCTGAAACGGATCGGCGAACGACGTACGGATGGTCATGACTCGACTGACGCGCTGGTTAGCAACCATTCTTGCCGTGACCCTTCTTCCCGGCCTGGTCTCCACATTCGCCGGCGCCGGTGCCGCGGTCGCACACTCCCGCCCGGGGCTTCCGGTGGAGTACCTGCTCGTACCGTCAGCCTCGATGGGCCGCGATATCCGGGTCCAGTTCCAGCCCGGCGGTCCGCACGCGGTGTACCTCCTGGACGGCCTGCGGGCACAGGACGACTACAACGGGTGGGATATCAACACCCCGGCGTTCGAGTGGTACTACCAGTCCGGGCTTTCGGTGGTGATGCCGGTGGGCGGCCAATCGAGCTTCTACACCGACTGGTACCAACCGGCCGTCGGAAACGGCGGAACCCAGACCTACAAATGGGAGACGTTCCTCACCGAGGAGCTGCCCGCGTGGCTGTCGGCCAACAAGGGTGTCGACCCGACCGGCAACGCGGTCGTGGGGCTTTCGATGGGCGGCGCCCCCGCCCTCACCTACGCCATCTACCACCCGGACCGGTTCGTCTTCGCCGGATCGCTGTCCGGTTTCCTGAATCTGTCCCAGGGCTGGTGGCCCACCCTGGTCGGGGTCGCCATGAGCGATGCCGGCGGCTTTCGGGTCACCGACATGTGGGGACCGCCGATCGACCCGGCCTGGACGCGCAACGACCCCTCGCTGCACATCCCCGAGCTGGTCGCCAACGGCACCCGGATCTGGATCTACTGCGGCAACGGCACACCGGGTGACCTGGCACCCGCGGCGGCCCAGACGAATCCCGGGGCCGGGATCTTGGAAGGCCTCACGCTGCAGAGCAACCAGAGCTTCCAGCAGGCCTATCTGGCCGCGGGTGGGAAGAACGCCACCTTCAATCTGCCGCCGAAGGGTTTGCATTCCTGGGAGTACTGGGGCCAACAACTACAGCAGATGAAGCCGGACATCCAGCGCACCCTCGGAATCCGCTCCACTTAGATCACGCCCAGCTTCCGCAGGTCCGTCAGGTACTTGTGGATCAACTCGACCGTGATGTGCGGGATATCCTGGGCCGGGCCGATTTTGGCGGCCCGCACGGCCTCGCGGAACACGGCGGTGGGCGCCAGCGCGCCGAGTAGCGGCTGCTCGGGCTGCCGGTACGCGTCGAGCAGAGCCAGCGCGGAGCGCTGCCGCTGCTGCTCCGGCAGGGCCCGCAGTGCGCCTTCGAACCGGGCGACCCACTCGGCGTGATCGTCGACCCTGGTGATCGGGATGCCGGCGTCGATCAACCAGTCCACGATGACATCGAGTGAGATGCCGTCGTCGTGCGGGTTCATCACGTCATAGGACCGGAACCCGTGGAGGCTGTGGCCGCCGATCGTGGTGACGGCATCGGCGACGAAATCGGCGGGCAGTCCGTCGTAGTGGGCGCGCGGGCGCTCACCCGAGCCGTCGTCGGCGTAGAAGGTGCGTGGTGCCAGGCCGGTGGATACCAGGCTGACCACCAGGCGGGTGAAGGCGTCGGGAATGTTGATCTGGCCGGCGAATCTGCTGTGCGCCAGGATCAGATCCGAACGGAAGACGCTGACCGGGAGCCCGCTCAGATCGTGTGCCTCGCGCAGCAGGACCTCGCCGGCCCATTTGCTGTTGGCGTAACCGTTGGCATATCCGTCGTCCAGCGAGCGCTGCGGGCTGACGGCCCGGATGTCGCCGTCCTCGATGAAATCGCGCTCCGTCATCGCCACGGCCACAGTCGACAGGTAGGTCACCGGCTTGAGCCGTTCGGTGATCGCCAGTCGGATCACCTCGGCCGTGCCGACGACATTGGGCCCGAACAGTTGTCCGTAGGGAAGCACATGGTTGACCAGGGCTGCGGGGTGTACGACGAGATCGACCTCGCGTGTCAGCCGGGTCCAGGTCGCGGGGTCGAGCCCGAGGTTCGGTTCACCGATGTCACCGGCGATCACCTCGAGATGGCCGGCGGCCAGCACCCGGAACTCCTGCGCCATGGCGGAATCGGTGTCGAATACCTGCGCGAGACGCTCCCGTGCGGACGCGGCGTCCTCTCCGCGCAGCAGGGCGATCAGCCGGCCGCCGGTAGCCGACAACCGCTGTAGCCATTCCAGTGTCAGGAACCGGCCGAGGTACCCGTTGGCGCCGGTGAGCAGCACCGTCTGCACGCGTGTGGTGACCGGCTGTGCTGTCGGTGCCGCAGCCAAAGTGCCCTCGTCGATGAACTTGTCCAGGGTGAGGTCGGCCGCCGCGATCGACGTGACTCCGGAGCCGTGCACACTGGTGGCGGTGGGGCGGGTACCGCCCGATGCGCGTTCGGATTCCACGTAGGCAGCCACGGTGGCGAGGTCGGCCGACGGGCCGATGATGACACCGACGGGTACCTCCACACCGAACACCTCGCCCAGCAGGTTGGAGAACGTCAGCGCGGACAGCGAGTCGCCGCCCAGGTCGGTGAAGTGCTCGTCGGCTGACGGTGCGGTGCCGGGAAGTCCGAGCAGGACCTGGGCGGCTCGGGTGACGGTGTCCAGTACCGGTTGGGTGCCTGCGGACTCGCGAAGGTCCCGCAATTCGTCGGTTCGCGCCTGCGACAGCTCGGTGTAGAGCTGCTCGAGGCGCTCGCCGTAGTGTGCTTTCAGTTTGGGCCGCAGTAGTTTTCCGACGCCGGACAACAACCCGTTGGTGGCGGTGAACGGATCGGTTTCGATCAGGAAGTCGGCGGGCACCTCATAGGACTGCAATTCGGCGGCGTGTGCGGTGGCCCGTAGCGCGTCGTGCAGCGCGCCCTTGAGGTCCTCGGGGTCGGTGAGGCGTGCGAGTGCTTCCTCGGTCGGCACGATCACGGCCAGCAGGGAGGAGCGTTCACTGTTGCCGTACACGAAGATCTGGCGTACCAGCGGCGCGCCTGCGAAGACAGCTTCCAGATTGGAGACCGCGACGAACTCACCCTGGGCGAGTTTGAGGACGTTGTTGCGGCGGTCGACGTACACCAGCCGGTCCGGTGCGGTCTGGGCCATCACATCGCCGGTGCGGTAGTAACCCTCGGCATCGAAGACCTCGGCGGTGACATCGGGTCGCTTGTAGTAGCCGGGTGTCGCAGTGGCGGTCCTGACCAGCAGCTCGCCGCGCGGGTAGGGGCGGTCGGTGCCGAAGTAGCCGAGTTCGGGCACGTCGACCAACTTGTAGTCCAACACCGGCGGGCGTGACACCACACCGTCGCGGGTCACACCACCCACTTCGGTGAGACCGTAGACGTCGAAAAGAGGTGCCTCGACGGTGGTTTCGAGGAACGTCCGCATCTCCGGAGCCAGCGGCGCGGTGCCCACGAATCCGTTCAGCACGCGGCCGCCGAGCAGATGCTCGCGCAGTTCGATCTTGGCCTGCGCCTCGGCGCCCGTCGCGCTCTCGCCTTCGGCGCGCAACCGGTCGACCCGGGTCTGGTAGCGCTGAAACAGCATGTCCACGACTCGGGGAACCACGGCGAGTTGCGTGGGCCGGACCAGCTGCCAGTCTTCGAACAAGGTGGACAGGTCGCTCTCCGGGACGAAATAGCTTGTGCCGCCGGCTTGAAACGACGCAACCAGGGCGATCCGGCCACCGAGGTGGTTGAGCGGCATGAAGTTGACGTTGCGCACCGGGACGTCGCCGTCGGCGACGAACCCGCTGGTCCACATCATCGACAGCATGCGTTCGGTCCACATCGCCCCTTTGGGCAGGCCGGTGCTTCCGGAGGTGTACAGGATCATCGCCAGCCGCTGGTCGTCGGCGCCGTCGTAGGCGGGCGGAATCGGGAGCGTCCGCCCGCGGGCGATGGTATCGGGCAGCACCTCGATGGTGACCTGATTCCGGGCGAGCCGAGTCCTGGCCTGTTGCAGGGCTTCCCGCTGCGAGTCGACAGCACCGTCGTAGTCGAAGACGGTCAACCGCCGCACCGACGCGCTGTTCTCGGCGCACTCCACGGCCAGATCCAGGTAGCCGGCGCTGACCGCGAGAACTCGAGGTTCGGTTTCGTCGAAGATCGGAAGCAGCCTCGATGACGGTGAATTGTGCTGCAGTGGAACGGCTACCAGGCCCAGGTAGTTGCTCACCAGGTCGATGGTCAGATAGTCGGCGCTGGCGAAGCCGATGGTGGCCACGAAGTCACCCGGGCGCACGGGCGAGTCGCCGGTGCGCCACGCCGCCGCGATGGCCGTCACGTCGGCCCACAGCCGGCGGTAGGTGATGGTGTCGAAGCTCGGCAACAGCCGTAGCTCGCGGCGCCCGGTGGCCGGGTCCCGGACGACGGTGGTGGCCCGCGTGCCCAGCGCCGGCCGGTCGGCATAGCTCTCGGCGTAGATCCGCAGGACCTCGGCCAGACGGGTGCCGGGACGCCGCGCGGCCGCCACGACGGCAGACGACGGCCGGGCGGCCTGCAGGTCGCTGTCGGTGGCGTACAACCAGGCCAGGCGTTCCGCTCGGGTGTCGGTGCGGGTCTCGGTCGTCATATCGCGCCTTTCGGGATCGGCTGCGCAAGCACGCTAGGTATAGAAAACACTACTCAGACCACCATAGAGCGGCGTGCCAGCGATGTAAACCGAGCGGTATACTTCGGGTATGTCTGCCGCGCCGACGGCCGTTCCGCACCCCGTGCGCGGGGGTCGGGGCGCGCGTGACCGCATCCTGGCTTCGGCGCGAAAATTGTTTTATTTCAATGGTATTCGTGATACCGGCGTCGAAGCGCTGGCGGAGCACGCCCACGTGTCCAAGCGCACTCTTTACCAGCACTTTCCCAGCAAGGACGTGTTGATCGCCGCCTATCTGCGCGACATCATCGACACCGGCGGGTCCCGGCCGGAGAAGAATCTCGCCGCAGACGGTGCGCCGCGTGCACGGTTGCTGTCGATCTTCGACATCGCCGGACGGGGTCCGTTTCGGGGATGCCCGTTTCACAACGCGGCGGTGGAAGCGGCGGATGACATGCCGGAGGTCCGGCAGATCGTCGCCGACCACAAGCGCGATTTCATCGACCGGCTGGCCGGTGCCGCGGCCGAGGCAGGTCTGCGTGATCCGGTCGCGGTGGCGCGCCGACTGGCGGTACTCCTGGAGGGCGCGACCGGGTTGGCCACCTCGCTCGGCGATACCGCGCCGCTGCGCGACGCGCGTGCGATCGCGGAACTGGTCATCGACGCCGCCCGCTGAGACTTCATGTGCGGCGCAGACCGCGACGGCACAGAATCGATGATGTACCCGAACAACATCGAACAACGGAAGGTACCTGATGCCCCCACCGTCCTTGGACAAATCCGAATCCGGCCGCCTGCTCAACGATGCGCGGACAGCGCAGGGTGTCACCTGGGCCGAATTGGCCGCCGCGATCAACCGCCCGCTGGTCTGGACGGTCGCCGCGCTGCTGGGTAAGCACCCGGTTTCCGCCGAGGACGCGACGACCATCTGCGCGAAGCTCGGTTTGGGCCCCGAGGTGCAGGCGGCGCTACAGCGGCAGCCCTACCGCATTCCCGAGCCGGGGCTCTCCAGCGATCCCACCATCTATCGGTTGCACGAAGCCGTCGATGTGTACGGCGCGGCGCTCAAAGAGTTGATCCATGAGGAGTTCGGCGACGGCATCATGAGTGCGATCAATTTCGCGGTGTCCTTCGAGCGGCGGGCGGACCCGGGCGGCGACCGCGTCGTCGTCACCTTCGACGGCAAGTTCCTGCCCTATCAGTGGGGATAGCCGCGTCGCCGGGTCACTACGCTGAGGCCGTGGACGAACGTACCCGCGCGACCCGATTGCTCGAGGCCCAGGACAAGGCGGCCGAACTGTTCGACGCGATCAGCGCCCGCCGGATGGTACGGGCGGGAATCACCGAACGAGAGCTGTCCGACGAGATCCGCGATCTGGCCGCCGATCTATTCGGTGTCACCAGGCACTGGCACAAGCGCATCGTCCGGGCGGGGGAGAACACGCTGGAGACCGCGCGCGGCAATCCACCCAACCTCACCATCGCCGACGACGACATCGTGTTCGTCGACCTCGGACCGATCTTCGAGGAATGGGAAGCCGATTTCGGCCGCACCTTCGTGCTCGGGGACGACCCGCGCAAGCTGGCGCTGCGCGATGACCTCCCGCGGATCTGGAACGCGGGACGGGACTTCTTCGACCGGCACCCGGAGATCACCGGGGCGGACCTGTTCGACCACGTGGTGGAGCTCAGTGAAGCGGCCGGCTGGCATTTCGGTGGTGTCATCGCGGGTCACCTCGTCGGGCAGTTTCCGCATGAGAACATCCCCGGCGACAAGATCGAGTCGTACGTCGCGCCCGGCTCCACCCATCCGATGCGCCGAAAAGACCGCTCCGGCAACCAGTGTCACTGGATTCTGGAGGTGCATCTCGTCGAACCCGACCGCAGGTACGGCGGGTTCCACGAGGAGCTCCTCGATCTGCCCGGGCCCACGGCTCAGACGCTGTCCCGGTAGGCGGTCGGACTGACGCCCACGCGCTGTTTGAAGCACGTGGCGAAATGGCTCGGGGTGGAGAAACCGACCTGCGTGCCGATCTCGGTGATCGTGACACCGGTGGTGGCCAGCAGCGCCTTCGCGCGCTGGATGCGCAGGTCGATCAACAGTTGGTGCGGCGTGGTCGCGAAGGCCGCGGCGAATGCGGTGAGAAATCGGCTGACGGGCATCTGGGCGATACCGGCGAGCGCGTCGAGGTCGATCCGATGGTCCAGCTCGGAATTCAGATAGTCCACGATGGCGGTCTGGGCGCGTTGATCGAGAGTCCGGCCGGCACGCTGTGGTCGAGCCGGTCGCTCGCCGTAGTGCTCGGCGATGTGCAGGCGGGTGGTGTCGGCCAGCGATTGCCGGAACAACGCGGCTATCGGCCCCGACTGGGTCAGCTGGCCGGCCAGCCGATCGACCAGTCGGTGCAGAAAGACGTCGCGGTAGCCGACCCGCGGTGTCAGCCCACGCGTGCCGAACACCGAGGTGGGTGCGGTGATCTCGCAGAACCCGACCGTGGCGCCCTGCGCGAGGGCGGCGTAACGGTGCTCGGCAGGAATCACCCACACGTCACCGATGCGCGGTAGGCACGGTCCCGATGGTCCGCGCTCGAACTCGATCTCCATCGTCTTGAGCGTGCCCTGCCGGTGGATCACGAAGGTGTGGTGCGGTTCCCGAAAGCACCAATCCGTGGGCGCCTCGACCGTCTCGGCCACGAAGCGGTAGTCCAGCCCTTGCAGGCTGAACTGGTGTGCGGCGGTGATGGTGCGGTCCGTGAGAGGCCGGCGACCGTCCCAAACCTGCATCGACAACCCCCGAACTTTTGACAAGTGCCCCGCTTTTCGAATGCACCCCCGATCTGGTCACGCTACCGTCGGCGACCGTTCGCGGCCGACCGATGGACCGCGCCCGGGGGAAGGACAGCATGACCGTCAACTCGATCCAAGGTAAGAACGTCCTGATCGGCGGGGGAGCCAAGAATCTGGGTGGGCTGGTGGCCCGCGATCTCGCGGCGCAGGGCGCCCGTGCCGTCACGGTGCACTACAACAGCGACGCGACCCGCGCCGACGCCGAGAAGACGCTGGCAGATATCACCGGAGCCGGGGTCGAGGGGTACCTGGTTCAGGCGGACCTGACCACAGCCGATGCGGTGCGGACCTTGTTCGCCCGTGCCGGCGAGGCCATGGGCTCGATCGATATCGCCATCAACACCACCGGCATGGTGACCAAGAAGCCGATACCGGAGATCACCGAGGCCGACTTCGACAAGATCTTCGCCATCAACGCCAAGGCGGCGTTCTTCTTCATCCAGCAGGCGGGCGAGAGCCTCACCGAACGCGGCAAGCTCGTCACGCTCGTCACCTCCCTGCTGTCGGCGTACACCGGGCTCTACTCCATCTACGCCGGGTCCAAGGCACCGGTGGAACATTTCACCCGTGCGGCGGCCAAGGAATTCGGGTCGCGCGGCATCTCGGTCAACGCCATCGCTCCGGGCCCGATGGAGACTCCGTTCTTCTACGGGCAGGAGACCGCCGAGTCCGCCGACTACAACCAGCACGCCGCCGATCTGTCGGCGTTCACCAAGACCGGGCTCACCGACCCCGTCGACATCGTGCCGCTGGTGCGCTTCCTCGTCGGCGAAGGCTGGTGGATCACCGGTCAGACGATCCTCGCCAACGGCGGCTACACCACCCGCTGAGCCTCTTCAGCCGTTGGCCCCCGCGGGGGACGCGGCACGAACCGCGACACCCGGTCCACGACGTCCTGATAGGAGGAGCGGCGTTGCAGGCTGCGCTCCTCCATCAGCGGGATGCTGGCGCCGAGGAACATCGCCAGGATCGCGACCGCGCCCAGGATCAGCCACCACCAGTCCGCCGGCGCTGCCGCAATGCCGAACAGCGCCAACGCCACCCAGAAACTGAACTCGCCGAAGTAGTTCGGATGCCGCGACCAACTCCACAGACCGCGATCCATCGACGCACCGGCCTGCCGAGTGGCCACAAAGCGGTGCATCTGCACATCGGCGACCAGTTCCAGGGCAACTGCGGCCAGGCCCAACACGAATGCGATCCAGCTCAGCCACACCAGTCCCGGACCGGGTCGGGTCACCGCCACATATGCCGGGACCATGCCCAGGAAAACCTGGAGAGTCGGGATCAGATGGATGGCCACCAGATCGGCGACGACCTCCCATCGTCCGGCGCGCTGCTTGAATTTCGGGTAGCGCCAATCTTCGTGGTGCAGACCCGGGAACGCGTACACCCAGTTGGCGGTCAACCGGATTGCCCACACCACCACGACGACGGCGATCAGCCAGCACCGCAACGCATTCACGTCCGGCGCGGTGCGAAACCACCAGTAGAACAGCAGCAGCGGGGGAATCACGCTCCAGTACGCGTCATAGAAGCTGGAGTTCCGGTAGATCCGGCTGAAGACGAAGATCACGATGGTGCCCAGCACGTCGGCGATCAGGGTGTCCAGCCAGAGCTGTCCGGCGCGCGGACCCCACACCAGCCATACGGCCGCCACCGCGATGGCGATGACGTACGCGATGGTGACCACACCGAGCGAACGTGCCTTGCTGACGGTCGTCATCGTCGGAGCCTAGCGGCGGGAGTCATCTAGGCCGCGAACAGCTTCCCCGCGCCCGACGCGGTGATCTGAAGCTGCGGAATGGTCAGTTCCCCATAGTTTTTGTCGACCGGGCCGGAACGGTAACCCAGCCAGGGCACCACGCCCGGATCGGGGTCGACGTCGAGGTTGTAGGCCTGCTGTCCGGGCAGGTGATGTCCGAGGAAGTTGACCAGGAAATCCCCGGCGAAGAGGAGACTGCCGAGAAGACTCTTTCCGAACAGGGCCGAGGAGTTGATCAGTGGGTAGTCGGCCTTGGGGTCGCCGATCATCACGATCGAACCGTAGTGCGGCTTGCTGCCCCCGCCCGGCACGTACTTCGGCATGAAGGGTTGCAACCCAGGCAGGTCGGTGGCCATGTACGCGGCCGGGTCGCCGTAGGTCTCGACGTTGACGAACCCCGAATTACGCCCGTTGCCGGCCTTTTTGGTGTTCAAACCGGGACTCTCGAAGCCGATTCCGCCCAGCTGGTCCTGCTGCGCGACGAACTCGGCCTCCCAGCCGCCCAGCGAGTGCCCGGTGACGAAGATGTCGTCGCTGCTGTAGCCCTGCAGTGCGGCCTGGGTCTGCACGCGCCGCTGGAAATGCAGTGCGTCCCAAAAGGCTTGCGGCGTGGTGTTGGTGAAGATCACCTGCAGGTCGGCGACGAGTTGGGAGACGGCCATCAGCGGATTGGCCAACAGGTTCGTACCGCCGGTCGTGCCCTGATAGGCGATGATGAGCTGGTTGTCCGGAGTGACCCAGACCTGCGAGCGCATCCCGGACAGGATGTTGGTGGAGGCCATCTGAACGCCGTTGACCGTGAACGGCTTCAACCCGCCCGGAGTGCCGCCGAGGACGTACTCGGCGGTCGCCGCATTGAGGAACTGCGCCACGGTCGGCGTCTTCGTGGAGATGGGGCCGTTGTAGATCTCGGCCGGCGGATACTGCTGCACGATAGGTGCCTTGCTCAGGCCCAGGACATCTTCGATCCTGCGGAAGACCCCGAACAGTGCCTCATCGATCGGTCTGAAGTTGAACGGACTGTGCGGACCGCCCGCCGCGACGGTGAAGTCGAGCAGCTGCAGTACCGCGTTGATGATCTTGCCGGGCAGCGCGGCGATCTTCGCGATCGGGGACAGCGGCTTAGGGGGACTCGGTGTCGTCGTGGTGACGCTGTCGGCGGTGGTGACGGCGGCGGGCCGGCCGGCCACCGTGTCCTTGGCGGCCTTGGCGGCCTTGGCGGCCTTGGCGGCCTTGGCGGTCTTCGTGGTCTTCGTGGTCACGACGACGGCGGTGGCGCCGGTGTCCGGCCTCGTGGTGGTGGCGGACTGTGGCGTGACGGAGTTGTCGCTGGCCGGCGGTTCCGGGTGCGACGCGGCACGCTTGGCCGTCCCGTCTGAACTCGCGTCTGCCGTCGTATCGGAATCATGTGTGCGCGAACTGCGGCTGTGGGAGCCGAACTTCGGCTTGCTGACGCGCGTGCTGTCGGAGACCGCGGCTTTCTGCGGGGCGGCAGGGTCCGGCGCTGCCTCGGGTGCTTCGGTGCTGGAGTCGGCCTTCGCGGGTGTGGCGGGGCTGGATGACGTGTCCGGGGAGTCCTGCTGCCCGGTCTCGGCCCACGCGACGCCGTGGCCGGTGCCCGCCGACAGGGCCATCCCCACCGCCACGACGGCAATGCCGTATCGGCCGGATCCGCGCGTGTTGCGGCGAGCATGCGCCATTGACGTCCCCCTTGACGTTGCCATCGATGGCGTCAACTTATGACATCACGTGATGTCAGTCTTCGTTTTCGGTGCACCGTCCGGGGGAGGGGCCCCACCCGTGGTCGAGCGCTAGCTGTGAGAGTCGACCCGAGCGGGCTGCTTGAGGATGTAGCCGGCGCCACGCAGGGTGTGAATCATCGGGGGGTGCCCGGCGTCGACCTTCTTGCGTAGATAGGAAATGAACAATTCGACGAGATTGGTGCTTCTGGCGAATTGCGAGCCCCAGACTTCCTGCAGAATATCGGTCTTGGAGACGACGCGACCAGAATTTCGCATCAGGTACCGCAACAAACGGAATTCGGTGAATGACAGGGCCACCGTCCGGCCGGCTCGCGCAACCTCCAGGGAGCGTTCATCCAGGACGAGATCGCCGATCCGGAGCCGGCCCCCGACCTCGGGACCCGCCGCCGATCGGTTGCTGAGCGCGCGGAGTCGCAGCACCACCTCCTGCAGGCTGAAGGGCTTACTGACGTAGTCATCGCAGCCGTGCTCCAGTCCCGCGATCCGATCCTCGACGCTGGCCCTGGCGCTGAGAAACAGCACCGGCAGTCCGCGGGTCTGCTCCCGCAGCGCGCGCATCACCTCGAGCCCGTCCATATCCGGCAGCTCGACGTCGAGCACCACGATGTCCGGGGTTGTCTGCCGGGCGGACCGGAGGGCCGTTGCGCCGTCGCCCGCGGTGGCCACCTTCCATCCTTCGTGCCGCAACGCGATGGACATCAGCTCGCGGATGAGCGGCTCGCTGTCGACGATCAGGGCGCGTACCGGTGCATTGCTGTCGTGCCGGTCCGGCCCATTCGCCTCGGCGACGCTGATACGCCAGTCCGGGGATTCAGCAAGCGAGGTCACGAGGCCGTCCCGCATCCAGTTGAGGTGGCAGATCGGTGCTCGGATACCCGGCCATCCGTGCCTGGCGGCCGCGGGAGCCCCGAGGTGGCGCCGAGGGGGCACGGCGCCATTCAGGAGGGTGACTCGCGCCGATCAGGGGAGGAAGAGAGCATGTTAGATATCCCGACACACCGTAACAATAGCTCTCTGATCAGCTCTTTTGTGGATTTCCCGCTGTGAAGATGCACAGGGAACGCACCGAGCGCCGGGGGACGTCAGATTCGGCGCCGCACGCGTGCGCCGAGGGGGTCGGGGAGGTGGCACACCGCGGCCTTCGCGTACGTGGCGGGTCGCCGCCCGGACGTGGGCCGGGCCTTCGCTCAGGGTGACGCTCACGCACGGCACAGCCGGCGCTCAGCAACGTACTGATCCGCACGCGGACGTCGGTATGAGGCGGCTAGTGCGGGCCGAGACCGCCCGGTCCGCCGGATCCGGGACCGATGCGTGGCGGGGTGCCCGCCGGGGGCGGGGGCAGTGCGCCGGGGCCGGGTGGCGGCGGGCGCATCGGCTGGGTCGGTGGCTTCGGCGGTAGTGCGGGAGGAGCGGGCGGCCGTCGTGGCGGACTGGGCTTGGTGGTGTTGTCACCCGTACGCGTGTCGTTCTTTGTCGCCGGGCTCGTCACGGTCGGCGTACTCGGCGCCGTGTCAGATCGCGACGGTATCGATATGTCGACGGGCTCGGGTGGCACGGCGACAGGGGTGTTCACCGATGTGGACGTGGACGGCGGCCCAGGGGGTGCAGGCGGCGGACGCAGTGGCGACGGCGGTGGAGCGGGAGGGGACGAACTCACCGACGTCGAATCCGTCGGCGTGAACTCACGCTCCACCGGATACGCGAGCAGCGCTCCACCGAGCAATCCGGTGACGAGCAGGCTGGCGGCCGCCAGATGGAGCCGTGGGCGGGTGCGCAACGGTTTGCTACCGGCATCACCGGGAACCGCCGCGGGCTCGTCGGCTACCGCGTGGAGGTCGGTGACGGGGGATATCGCCACCGAGGCGGCCAGTGGGCCGAGCGCGCGCTGGGCGTAATCGGCGATATCGGATCTGGTGCTGAGTGGGCGGTCGGTGCGCTCCAACAGCAGCAACGAGTGCGCCAAGCGCACGAAGACGTCGGCGAGCGCGTCCGGATCGTTGACGACGATGTCCGACTCCGCGGCGAGCCGTTGCAGGCGCTCGGAGATCTGCGGCAGGACGGACTCCATGACGGCCCCGGTACCGGGCGACATCAACGGAAGGAGCGCGTCGCGGTCGGTGTCCAATTCCCTGCGCATCAGCGGGTGGTGATGCACCGACCACACAGTGTCGGCGAAGGCGTCGAGAACCTGCTCACGAAAAGACTCGGATGCGCCCGCCCCGGAAAAGGCGTTGTCCAAGATATTCGACAATTCACGGAGTGCCGCGGTTCGCAGCAGTTCATTCTTGCTCGACCACCGGCGATAAACGGTCATATGTGACACGCCCGCGTATTTCGCCACCAGTTCCACGGTCGCGCGTTTGAATCCGAAATCCGTCAGCACGCGCGCCGCGGCATCGAGGATCTTGGCTCCGGTGGGGTCGGGCGCCTGCCCTGACACGCTGCTGCCCTTTCGTCGCGGACGTTACTGACTTGCACTCCGCGCCGTCGTCCGGTGGCTACTGCACCCAGGATGCTAGCCGTTGGGAAAAATCACCGCACCCACTCGCAGCTCAACTGTGCGGTTCCACAGCAATCGGCAGACCGATCAGTCGCTGGCGGGCAGCGGTTTGGCTTCCTTGATGCTCAGCGGGGTGGTGCCGATGCTCAGCGTGCCGGCTCCGGCCTTGGTCACCAGCACCTCTGCGCCGGTGTCGTCGACATAGCGTTTGCCCATCAGGTTGCCGTCGGACAACGACGCGTCCAGGGTCAGCGAATCGTCCACCGCGCCGCCGACGGGCACCAGCAGCGCACCGCCCGCGCGCAGGTCGTCGAGGCTGTCGCTGCTGCGCACCACGATGACCTGGGTGTCACAGACCTGGCTTTGCAGGCGGGTGCCGTTCTTGATCATGCGGGCTCCTTTGATGCGTTCAGCTCGCTGACGAGCTCGCGGCGCAGCACTTTGCCGGTCGCGTTGGTGGGTAGTTCGTCGCGGAAGACCACGCGGTCGGGGGTCCGGGACCCCCGCAGCTGAGCGCGGACGAACGATCGCAGGTCCTCGGGGTCGGGGCTGGTATCGGCGGCCGGTACCACGACGGCCACGATGATCTGCCCCCACTCGGGGTCCTCGGCGCCGACGACGGCACAGTCCCGCACATGTGGGTGTTCGACGAGGACATCCTCGATCTCGGCGGGGGCGATGTTCTCCCCGCCGCGGATGATCGTGTCATCGGAGCGCCCGCCGATGTAGAGGTAGCCGTCCTCATCGAGGGTGGCCACGTCCTTGGTGGGGAACCAGCCGTCGGCGTCGAGCACGGAGCCGATCCCGGTGTATCGGCCCGAGACCTGCTCACCCCGGACGAACAACTCACCCGTCTGGCCTGCGGCGAGCACGGTGCCGTCCTCGCCGCGGATCTGCACCTCGATGCTGGGTACGGGCCGGCCCACCGAGCCGAGCCGCTTGGCCAGCGCGCCATCGGCGGATCCGAGTGCGATGCGGTGGTCGTCGGGGGTGAGTACCGCGATGGTGGAGCTGGTCTCGGTCAGGCCGTAGGCGTTGACGAAGCCGACCGCAGGCAACAGCCCAAGTGCTTTGCGTACCAACGGCAAGGCGACCTTCGATCCGCCGTAGGCCAGCGTGCGCAACGTGGGAAGTCCGGTGTTCTGCTCCTCCAGCACCGTGACGATGCGATCCAGCATGGTCGGCACCACGGTCGCCGAGGTGACGCCTTCGGCCTGCACCAAGCGCACCCATTCGCGGGCGTCGAAGTGCGGCAGGTACACCATCTTGCGGCCTGCGTACAGGTTCGACAGCGCCGCGCTCACCCCGGCGATGTGGTACGGCGGCACACAGATCAGCGCGGCGTCGTCCGGCTGCGCGGAGTCGAACTCGACGGTGCCGGTGATATAGCTGGTGAGGTTGTTATGGCTCAGCTCAACGGCTTTCGGCTGCGAGGTGGTACCAGAGGTGAACAGCACCACCGCCACCGCATCGGGATCGGCGAACGCGCGGCCGTCCTCGTCGGGCTCCTTGTCGCGGGCCTGGGCGACGAACTCCTCGGAGCCGAGCACCCGGTAGCCGTCGCCGACCGCCGCGCGGTACTCGTCGTCGACGATCACCAGCGGATTGGGCAGCCGGTCGATCAGGGCGCGCAGCCCGTCGGCGGACAGCCGGTAGTTGAGCGGGGTGAAGGCGACGTCGGCGCGGGCGGCGGAGAACAGCAGCAGCGGTAGCAGCGCTCCGCCGGTCCCGACGTAGGCGAGATGGCCGGCGCCCGAGGCGGCGATCACGCCGGCGCCCCCGTCGGCAAGCGTGCTCAATTCGTCCACGGTCAGGCGCAGATCGCCGGACACCACAGCGGTGCGACCCGGGTTACCGGACTGGGCCGCATCCAGGGCCATCTCCAACAGCAGCGAAATACTCATGGCTTGTCCACGAAGATATCCCAGACGGGGTCATCCCCACCGCCGTAGCCGGAGAGATCGGTGATGCCCGCGGCCGCCAGCAGATGGGCGTCGATATAGGTCTGGCCGTTGGCTTCCTTGGCGGGTGCGGTGAGGATCTGCACGGCGGCGTCGGCCATGATCTGCGGGCTGCGCGAGGACGACGCCAGGGTGTCGCCGTCGGCAAGGTTGGTCACCGCCGATGTCGCGATGTAGGTCTGCGGCCACAGGCAGCTGAACCCGATACCGGAATGCCTGTGCTCCTGCGCCCAGCCCAGCGACAGCAGCGTCATCCCGTATTTGGACACGGTGTAGACGGGGTGCGCGCCCAGCCAGTACGGGTCGAGGTTCAGCGGCGGCGCCAAGGTGACCACATGCGCGTTGGGGGACTTCTTGAGATGCGGCAGCGCTGCCTTCGTCAGCAGGAAGGTGCCGCGGACGTTGATATCCATCATCAGGTCGTACTTCTTGGCCGACAGCGACTCGGTGGGTTCGGTGGCGATCGCGCTGGCGTTGTTGATGACGATGTCGACGCCGCCGAAGGTCTGCACCGCGGTGTCGATCGCGCGCTGCACATCTTCTTCGCTGCGCACGTCACCGACCACGGCGACACCTTTGGCTCCGACCGCCTCGACGTCGGCCACCGCGGTGTAGACGGTGCCGGGCAGCTTGGGGTGGGGCTCGGCGGTCTTGGCGAGCAAGACGATATTGGCGCCCTGCGCCGCCGCGCCCAGGGCGATGGCCAGGCCGATGCCGCGGCTACCGCCGGATACCACCAGTGTTCGATCGGCGAGTGGACGTTGCGCGCTGGACATGTGCCTCCCTGGCTTCGTACCTGTAGATGGTATTGGCATTCTCATTTTCAGCAAGTCTCATAATCGCCCACGTACAGGGACGACGGCCGATCGGGGTCTGGTTCGGCGATGCTCGGCACCCGAGGTCGTGGCTCGATAACGCTGCACGGTGCATGTTTCCCACGGGCGGTATTGGCATTCTCATTTTTTGCAAGTACGTTATCCACTGATGAGCGAGCAAGCCACCCCTCGGGTAGAGACCCCATCGGGCATCCCACTGGCGCCCGTCTACGGACCGGACGACCGTGTCAGTGAGCCGCCCGCGCCAGGCGTGTATCCCTTCACGCGTGGCAACTTCGCCTCCGGTTACCGCGGAAAGACGTGGACCTTTCGCCAGTATTCGGGCTTCGGGACCGCAGAGGAGTCGAACAAGCGGTACCGCTACCTCCTCGATCAAGGCGGGACGGGCCTGTCGGTGGCCCTGGACCTGCCCACCCAGTGCGGCTACGACTCCGATGATCCCGAATACGGCGAAGAGGTCGGCCGGGTCGGCGTTGCCGTCGACACGCTGGCCGATGCCGAGATCCTGTTCGACGGCATCCCGCTGGAGGCGATCAGCACCAGCTTCACCATCAACGGCACCGCCGCCATCCTGCTGGCCTTCTACGTCGCGGCCGCGGAGAAGAAGGGCGTGCCGCGGGAGAAGCTGACCGGCACCATCCAGAACGACATCCTCAAGGAATATGCGTCGCGCGGCACCTGGATCTGGCCACCGACACCGTCACTGCGCCTCATCGCCGACACCATCGAGTTCTGCGCCGCCGAGGTCCCGCGGTTCAACGCCATCTCGGTGGCCGGTGCGCATTTCCGGGACGCCGGCGCCAACGCCGTGCAGGAGATGGCGTTCACCCTCGCCGATGGCGTCACCTACTGCGACACGGTGATCGAACGCGGCCGGATGAGCATCGACAAGTTCGCCCCGCAGATCTCGTTCTTCTTCTACACCCACGGTGACTTCTTCGAGGAGATCGCCAAATACCGTGCGGGACGGCGCCGGTGGGCCACCATCGTGCGGGAACGCTATGGCGCCACCACCGACAAGGCGGCGATGTTCCGGTTCGGCTGCGTGTCCGGCGGAGCGTCGCTGTACGCCCCGCAGGCCCAGAACAACCTCGTGCGGGTGGCGTATGAGGCGCTGGCCTCGGTGCTCGGCGGGGTGCAGTCGATGTTCACCGCCGCCTGGGACGAACCGTTCGCGTTGCCCAGCGAGGAGTCCGCGACGCTGGCCCTGCGGACCCAGCAGATCCTGGCGTATGAAACCGGTGTCACCAAAGTCGCTGACCCCCTGGGGGGTTCGTACTTCGTCGAAGCGCTCACCGATGCCACCGAGGCCAAGATCATCGAGATCATGGCTGACCTGGACGCGCACGGCGGCATGGTGCGCTGCATCGAGGACGGCTACCTGCAGGGTCTCATCGCCGATGAGGCGTTCAAGATCCACCACCAGACCGAGTCGGGTGAGCGGCCGGTCGTCGGGGTCAACAAGTTCGTCGTCGACGAGCCGGCACCCGATCTGGCGACCTACGAACTGGATGCCGAGGGCCGAGATCTGCAGCTCAAGCGTCTGGCCCGGGTGAAGGCCGAGCGCAGTGACCTCGCCGTCAAGGAAGCCCTGGCTGCGCTGTCCATTGCCGCGGAAGGAGACGACAACCTGATGCACAAGCTGATCGACTGTGCCAACGCGTATTGCACCGTCGGGGAGATGGTGTCGGCGCTCAAGGCCGTGTGGGGCGAGTTCGTCCAGCCGGTGGTGTTCTGAATGTCTGAATCCGCTCCCGCCCAAGCCCGCCCGGCCCGCGTACTGGTGGCCAAGCCCGGTCTGGACGGCCACGACCGTGGGGCCAAGATCGTCGCGCGTACGCTGCGCGATGCCGGGTTCGAGGTCATCTACACCGGCATCCGGCAGCGCATCGAGGACATCGTCTCCATCGCGCTTCAGGAAGATGTTGCACTGGTGGGCCTTTCGATCCTGTCCGGGGCGCACGTGGCGTTGACCGCGCGGACCGTGGATGCACTGCGCGCCGCCGACGCCGGCGACATCGCCGTCGTCGTCGGTGGCACCATCCCGCAGGGTGATGTGCAGAAGCTGCTCGATGCCGGGGCGGCCGCGGTGTTCCCGACCGGGACCGGCCTGGACACCTTGGTCACCGAGGTGCGCGCGCTCACCGAGGCGGGTGGGAGATGAGACTGGGCGTGATGATCGGGGCCGAGCGCGGTGACATGGCGCGCAAGGTCGCCAAGCTGATCTCCGATATCGAATGGGCGGACTCGGCGGGTCTGGCCACCGCCTGGATGCCGCAGGTGCCCGACGATTTCGACCTGCTCACCATGGTGGCGCTGATGGCCTCGCACAGCACCCGGATCGAACTCGGGACCGCGGTGGTACCGCTGCAGGCGCAGCATCCCATTGCCCTTGCCCGCCAGGCATTGTCGGTACATGCCATCTCCAACGGCCGGCTCGCGCTCGGGGTGGGACCGTCGCATCACTGGATCATCCGCGACATGCTCGGCTTGCCCTATGACAAACCGGCCGCCTACACCCGTGACTATCTGCAGGTGCTCAATGCGGCGATCGGTGGGCCTTCGACCGTGCCGGCGGGCAGGACCGAAGCGACCGGGGTCAGAATGATCGACGTCGAGAACGACAGCTTCACCGTGCACAACCCGACGGTGCTCGGTGCCGCGACCCCGATGCCGGTGCTGGTGGCCGCGCTGGGCCCGGTGATGTTGCAGATCGCCGGCGAGCACGCCGATGGCACCTCACTGTGGATGGCCGACGAGAAGGCCATCGGTGAGCACATCGCCCCCAAGATCAACAAGGCGGCCGCGGAGGCCGGTAAGCCTGCGCCCCGCATCGTCGCGGGTATCCCGGTCACCTTGTGCGCGAACTCCGAGATCGAGGAGGCCAAGGACCGCGCCAACCGCATCCTTGCCGAGGCCGAGACGTCGCCGAACTATCAGAAGCTGCTGGATCGTGGCGATGCCCGCACGGTCGGTGACCTCTGTGCTGCGGGGGACGAAGCGTCGATCCTGAAGCGGTTCAAGCAGTTCGCCGATGCGGGTGTGACGGATCTGTCGGTGCGTCTGTTGCCGATCGGCGACAACCGCGATGAACTGATCGCTTCGAAGTACCGGACCCGTGAGGTGATCGCCGAGCTCGCCAAGCAGCTCCCGTGAGTTTGGTAGGGCCGCTGTCGGGCATCCGCATCATCGAGGTCGGCGTGATGCTGGCCGGCCCCTATGCGACCATGCTGCTGGCCGATCTCGGCGCCGAGGTGATCAAGGTCGAGCCGCCCGGCGGGGAGATCTCCCGGCAGGTCGGCGACAGCTACTTCGCCAGCCTGAACCGCAACAAGGGCAGCATCTGCCTGGACCTGCGTTCGGTCGACGGGCAGGCGAAACTCGCTGAGCTGGTGGCCGATTCGCATGCGCTACTGGTGAACATGAAACCGTCGGCCATCAAGAAGCTGGGCCTGACCTACGACTCCCTGCGCGGGCACAACGAGGGGATCGTGTGCGTCGCGCTCACCGGCTACGGGCTGCACGGCGGGGACGACCCGGCCTTCGATTACGTCATCCAAGCGGCCACCGGGGTGGCCGCGATGACGGGTGATCCGGATGCGCCACCGACGTTGCCCGGCTATTCGGCGGCCGATAACTCCACCGGCCTGACCGCGGCGCTCGGGCTGCTGGCCCAGATCGTCTCGGGCCGCGGTGGTCAGGTGGATGTGTCGCTGCGCGATGTCATGTTGTCGCAGCTGAACTACCGCGCATCGGCCTATCTCAACGACGGCGTCGAGCCGCGCCGCCAGCCTTTCGGTGCGCACTCGTATTACGTTCCGGCCCAACTCTTCCCGACGGCCAAGGGATATCTGGCACTGTTCATCACCCATGACGGGTTCTGGAAGTCGTTCGCCGGTGAGGCCGGGATCGACGGCTTCGTCACGATGGCCGAGCGGGCCGCGGCGCGAGATCAGGTCCTGGCGGCCGTCTCGGCGGCGTTGGTCACCGATTCGGCCGCGAACTGGGAGGCCCGGCTGAAGCCGCTCGGGATCCCGGCCGCCGCGGTGCGTACCCTGCCGCAGGCGCTGGCCGAGACACCGGAGATGGTGGTGGCTTCGGGGGATATGCGCTTGGTGGGCAGCCCGATCAAGGTCGAGGGTTACCAGCCCGTGTACCGGCCGGCGCCGGGTTTCGAGCCTCAGCCCTCGTAGTCGACGACGATATTGCCGGGGTTCGGGACGGCCTGGCAAGTCAGCACATAACCCTCGTCCACCTCGTCGTCGTCGAGCGCGTCGTTGACCCGCATGACCACGCTGCCCTCGGTGAGCTTGGCGATGCAGGTGCCGCAGTTGCCGGCCTCGCAGGCGAACGGCGGGGTCAGTCCGGCTCGGCGGGCGGTGTCCAGCAGCGTCTCCCCGGGTACGGCCGATACCGTCGTTCTGGCGCGGTCCAGCAGGATCGTCACCTCGTCGGCGGGCACGGGTTCTGCCGTCATGACACTCTCCTGGGGGGTTGATTCTGGCAAACGGAGAATATCATTCTCCGTTCTGGATAAGATAGCCGGTGATGGTTCCTGGGGTGAGCGCAGCGACGGGGAGAGACCGTGCCGTGCTCGCATTCGACGACCGCCAGTACACCGTGGCCGAGCTGGACGCGCTCGCCGGCGGGATGGCCGGCGCCCTCGTCCGGCGGGGTGTACGCACCGGCGACCGGGTGGCCCTGATGTCGTCCAACCGGCCCGAGTTCGTCGTCGCTTTACGGGCCATCTGGCGGATCGGCGCGGCGGTCGTCCTGATCAGCCCGTCCTGGAAGCACGCCGAGGTCGCGCACGCGCTGACCCTGACCGCGCCGGTGTTGGGCGTGGGCGACCAGCCCCTGCTGGCCGAATTGCTGCCGACGGTGCACTTCGACGATCCGAGCGCCGGGCTGCCCGGGGCGAGCGAAGCGACGGGGGATACATGGCCTCCGGCCGCGCCGGAGTCCGACGCGTTGTTCGTGTTCAGTTCGGGGACCACCGGTATGCCGAAGGCGGTCCGTCACACCCATCGCGGTTTCGCCACCGCGATCCGGCATTGGCGGGATGCGCTGGGGCTCACTGCCGCCGACCGGATGCAGATCATGACGCCGCCATCGCACATCCTCGGTCTGCTCAACATCGCCACGGTGCTCGACACCGGCGGCTGGCTGCGGTTGCACCGGCGCTTCGATATCGCCACCATGCTTGCGCACATCGAGTCCGACCGGATCACCATCGAGATGGCCGTCGCTCCCATCGCGCTGGCGATCGCCGCTCACCCTGATCTGGAGTCCTATGACCTGTCCTCGCTGCGCTACATCATGTGGTGCGCTACTCCGGTCACCAAGACCGTCGCCGATGCCGTCACCGAACGGGTAGGTGTGCAATGGGTCTCGGCCTACGGGGCCAGCGAGCTCCCGGTGATCGCCTGCTGCCCGATCGGTGCGGCCCGGCTGGACACCGTCGGCAAACCGGTGTCCGGGGTGACGGTGCGGATCTCGGCGGCCGGTGAGATCGAGGTGCGCTCGGATTCGGCGATGGCCGGCTATCTGCCCGAGGCCGAGACCGGCTCGGCGTTCGCCGACGGCTGGTATCGCACCGGCGATATCGGCCATCTCGACGAGGACGGCTGGCTGCACATCACCGACCGGCTCAAGGAGATGATCAAGGTGCGCGGGTTCCAGGTGGCGCCCGCGGAGGTGGAGGCGGCGCTGCACGCCCACCCCGCGGTCGCCGACTGCGCGGTGTTCGGGATTCCCGATCCGGCCGACGGCGAGGCGATCGTCGCGGCGGTGACGGGGCAGGCGGTGCCGGAATCCGGTCTCATCGACTGGGTCGGGGCGCGGCTGGCGTCCTACAAGAAACCGCGCCGGGTGGTGTTCGTGGACGAGATCCCGCGGCTGCCTTCGGGAAAGGTGCTGCGCCGCGTGCTACGCGATCGGTACGCGCGTCGCGCGGTCAGCTCCTGATCAACTCTTCGGAGCGTTGCACGGTGCCGGTGATACCGCCGGCATCCTGACCGGCCAGCACGACCGCCGCCGCGCCCATCGCCTCGGGTGGTTCCACCATCTCCGCAGGGATCTCGACGCCCATGCCGCCGGCCTGCCATCCCTCGGTGAGGACCACCCGGGACGGGCTCAGACAGTTGACGGCGATGTTGTCGGCTTTCAGGTCCTCGGCCAGCCCGAGGTAGAGGCGTTCGGCGGCGGCTTTGGAAACCCAGTAGGCGTTCGCGCCGGACATCCCGACCCCGGTGGTGGTGATGGCCGTCAACGATCCACCCCCGCGGGCGCGGATATGCGGGATCACCGCCTTGGTCACCAGGAACACCCCGGTCAGATTGACGTCCAGGCACAGCTGCCAGCGCTTGAGCGGCGTGGACTCGACGGGCCCCAGCCACAGCACGCCGGCGTTGGCGACCAGGACGTCGATACCGCCGAACTCCGAAATCGTCGCCGCGACAGCGTCGTTCACCGACTCTTCGGAGGTGACGTCGCAGGGCACCGGCAGGGCTCGGCCGCCGCAGCCGATGATCGAGGCCGTCACCGAGCCGATGGTGCCGGGCAGCTTGCCCTGCTCCTCGGATCGGGCGGCCACCGCCACCGACGCGCCCGCCGCCGCCAGCGCGTGGGCGATGGTGGCGCCGATGCCGCGACTGGCGCCCGCGACGAACGCGGTCTTCCCCTGCAGGCTCAGACTCACCTGGGCGGGAATCGCAGCGCCCCGTCGAGGCGAATGACCTCGCCGTTGAGGTAGTCGTTCTCGATGATGCTCTGCGCCAGCTGCGCGTACTCGGTCGAACGGCCCATCCGTTTGGGGAAGGGAATCTGCGGGGCCCAGTACTTTTCCAGCTGATCGGCGTTCTGGCCGTAGGCCGGGGTGTTGATCGTGCCGGGGGCGATGGTGACGACGCGGATGCCCAGTGGCGACAAATCGCGGGCGGCCACCAGCGTCATGCCGAGCACGCCGCCCTTGGCGGCCGCGTACGGCAGCTGGCCGATCTGACCCTCGTACCCCGCGATCGACGCGGTGTTGACGATGACACCTCGCGCGCCCTCGTCCAGTGGTTCGGTTCGCGCGATGGCGGCGGCGGTCAGGCGCAGCACGTTGAACACGGCGGTCAGATAGAACTTGATCGTCTTCTCGAAGCCGTCCAGGCTCAGCGGCGAGCCGTCCTTGCCGATCAACCGGCCACCGGCGGCCGGCCCGCCGTGTGTGTCGACCGAGATGCGCAGCGGGGCAAGCGCTTCGGCTTCGGCGATCGCCGCGTTGACGGACTCCTCGGAGGTGGCGTCGGTCCGGATGTAGCGGACACCGAGCTCCTTCTCCAGCGCGGTGCCCTTTTCATCGGCCATGTCGGCGACGACGACCTTGGCGCCGGCGGCGTGTAGGCGGCGTACGGTCGCCTCGCCCAGGCCTCCCGCGCCGCCGACGACGAGCGCGGAGCTACCGGCGATCTGCATGTGGTCCCCTTCTTGCAACTGACACTCTCGACTTGAGAGAATAGCATTCTCATACCGGAATGAAACGAGATTCCCATGCTTGAATCCGTCACCGCCTCTGTCATCCGTGCGCCGCAGATCGCCGAAGTGATTGTGTGCAAAGGCCTTTTGCTTGCCGGGGGTGGCATCGGTTCAGCCCCGGCCATCGAGGTGGCACCCTAAGGTTCTGTCTCGATGGATATTCACGAGCTGCTGACCGCAGCCCGGGCCGGATCGCAGCGCGCCATCGGCCGGCTGCTGAGCCTGGTGGAAAGCGACCGCCGAGACGACGTGCTCGCGGTGCTGCAGTCGCGCCCGGTCCGCACCGTCGGGATCACCGGCCCGCCCGGAGCGGGTAAGTCGACCACCGTCGCGGTGCTGGTGGCTGCCTACCGGGCCCGCGGCCTGCGGGTGGCCGTACTGGCCGTGGATCCGTCCTCGCCGTACAGCGGGGGAGCGCTGTTGGGTGACCGGATCAGGATGGCCGCGCATATCAACGACCCCGGTGTGCTCATCCGGTCGGTCGCCACCCGGGGGCATCTCGGTGGCCTGTCGGCTGCGGTGCCCGCGGCGATCCGGCTGCTGGCCGCACTGTCCTACGACATCGTCGTGCTGGAGACGGTCGGCGTCGGGCAATCCGAGGTGGAGATCGCGGCGGTCGCCGACCCCACGGTGGCCATCCTGAATCCCGGTGCGGGGGACGCGGTCCAGGCCGCCAAGGCCGGCCTGCTCGAAGTCGCCGACATCATCGTGGTCAACAAGGCCGACCGCGAGGGTGCCGACCAGACCGTGCGCGATCTGCACATCGAAACCGGGATGCCGGTATTGAAGATCATCGCCGCGGAGAACGCCGGTATCGACGACCTGGTGGACGCGATCGATGCCCACCACCGGACCGACGATCCGCGGCGGCGGGCGGCTCGGGCCCGGCTGCAGATTCTCTCGCTCGCGCAGAGCGCGCTGCGTACCCATCCGAGCCTGGCGGAGCTGTCTGCAGCAGTCGCCGCGGGCGACCTCGATGTCTACACCGCGACCGCCCGGCTGCTGGACGGGGTCCAGGTCACGCCCGAATGAGAATGTAGTTTCCATCTTTCGGAAGTGCTACTGTACGAAATCGCTAACGTATTCTTTTGTCCCGAGGAGTCCGATGCCGAAGGCGCTTGCCCCCGAGATCTCCACCTGGCCGGCGGAGAACCCGCAACTGATCGGCAGTCGGTGCGGCGCCTGTGCGGCGACGACCTTCCCGCGCCAGCAGCGCTGCCCCAAGTGCAGTAAGGCCGAGATGTCGGATGTGCTGCTGCCGCGCCGCGGCACAGTGGTCGCCTGGACCACCCAGGGCTTCCCGCCCGGCGCGCCCTACGCGGGGCCGACCGGCAAGGATTTCGTCCCGTTCGGGGTCGGTCTGGTGCAACTCGGCGATGTCATCCGTGTCGAGGGCCGGCTGACCGAGAACGACCCCGCCAAGCTGAAATTCGGCATGGAGGTCGAACTGGCCATGCAGCCGTTCGCCACCGACGCCGAGGGTGACGAGCTCATCACCTTCTGGTTCAAGCCGGTTCAGACAGGGGTCCCCGCATGAGCAATGACGTCGCCATCATCGGTGTCGGTATCCACCCCTTCGGCAGGTTCGACAAGACCGCCATGGAGATGGGGGCCGAGGCCATCCAGGGCGCGCTCGCCGACGCCAAGCTGGAATGGAAGGACATCCAGTTCGGTTTCGGCGGCAGCTACGAGGTGTCCAATCCGGACGCGGTCACCCGTCTTGTCGGGCTCACCGGCATCACGTTCACCAACGTGTTCAACGCCTGCGCCACCTCGGCCAGCGCCATCCAGCAGACTGCCGACACCATCCGGCTGGGCAAGTACGACATCGGCATCGCAGTCGGGCTGGACAAGCATCCGCGCGGCGCCTTCACCGACGACCCGGCCAAGCTTGCGCTGCCGCAGTGGTACGCCCACAACGGTCAGTTCGTCACCACGAAGTTCTTCGGCATCAAGGCCAACCACTACATCCACACCCACGGCATCTCCGAGGAGACGCTGGCGCGGGTGGCCAACAAGAACTTCCGAAACGGTGTGCTGAATCCGAATGCGTTCCGGCGCAAGGAGATCTCCGTGGAAGAGATCATGGCCTCGCCGGTGCTCAACTACCCGCTGCGCCAGTACATGTTCTGCGCGCCGGATGAGGGTGCCGCCGCGGTCATCATGTGCCGCGCCGATATCGCGCATCGCTACACCGACACGCCGGTGTACGTGCGGGCCAGCGAGATCCGCACCCGCACCTACGGCGCCTACGAGGTGCACGGCACCTCGGCTCCGTTGGAGCAGGATCCGTCGCCGACGGTGTTCGCGGCCAAGGCCGCCTACGAGGCGGCCGGAATCGGTCCCGAGGATATCGACATCGCCCAGCTGCAGGACACCGACGCCGGGGCCGAGATCATCCACATGGCCGAGACGGGTCTGTGTGCCGACGGTGAGCAGGAGAAGCTGCTGCTCGAGGGGGCCACGGAGATCAGCGGATCCATTCCGGTCAACACCGACGGCGGTCTCATCGCCAACGGCGAGCCCATCGGCGCTTCGGGTCTGCGTCAGATGCACGAGTTGGTGCGCCAATTGCGTGGTGAGGCGGGGGAGCGTCAGGTTCCCGGTAGCCCGCGCGTCGGACTGGCCCAGGTATACGGTGCGCCCGGCACCGCGTCGGCCACCATCCTGTCGCTCTAGCGTGCCCGCCGTGGTAACGGCATTCTCGAAGGAATAGAGTCCGATTCATGGCCTTGGAAGACGCAGAAACTCCCGAATATCGCTTCGTGACATACGAAACCCTCGACGAGGGCACCATCGCCCGGATCATGCTGAACCGGCCCGAGGCGCGCAATGCGCAGAACCGCGGCATGCTGGTGGAGCTGCACGAGGCGTTCCTGCGGGCGGAGGCCGATGACACCGTGCGCGTGGTGATCCTCGGCGGTAACGGGTCGATGTTCTCCGCCGGCCACGACGTCGGGTCGAAGGTGCAGCGCGCCGAGTACACCCCGGGTCCGGACCAGCATCCCAGCTTCACGGTGAACGGCGGCACCCGTCAAGGCGCCGAGAGTCTGATGCTGCAGGAATGGCACCACTACTTCGAGAACACCCGGCGCTGGCGCAATCTGCGCAAGATCACGGTGGCCTCGGTACACGGTGACGTCTACGCCGCGGCGCTGATGCTGATGTGGTCCTGCGATCTGATCGTGGCCGCCGACAACACCCGGTTCACCGACGTCGTCGGTACCCGGCTGGGCATGTGTGGCGTCGAATACTTCGCGCACCCATGGGAATTCGGTGCCCGTAAGACCAAGGAGCTGATGCTCACCGGCGACACGCTCTCGGTCGAGGAGGCCCATGCGCTGGGCATGGTCTCCAAGATCTTCCCGGCCGACGACTTGGCCGGCAAGACACTGGAATTCGCCCGTCGGATCGCCAAAGTGCCGACCATGGCCGCTCTCCTGATCAAGGAATCGGTCAACCAGACGCAGGACAACCAGGGTTTCTACAACTCGCTCAACGCGTGTTTCACCCTGCACGAGCTGAACCACAGCCACTGGGCCCAGGTGCACGAGAACAAGTTCCCGGTCGGTCTGGTCGAGGACGGCCTGGAGGACTGGCGCACCTCCGGTCCGCCGAGTGCCGCCGTCAAAGACCAGCCCTAGTTTTTCCGTGATTTGTGCACGTTTACCGGCGGTCGCCGCCGGTAAACGTGCACAAATCGCGTCTAGGTGGAGGCGGATTCGCCTGTCGCGGCGGCGTATCCGCTGCGGTAGCCGAACACCATGGCCGGCCCCAGCGTGCCACCGGCGCCACCGTAGGCCTTACCGGTCACCCCGGCCATCGCGTTGCCCGCCGCGAACAAGCCCTCGATCACCTTGCCGTTGACGTGTAGTACCCGCCCGTCCCGGTCGGTGCGTGGTCCACCCTTGGTGCCCATCGCGCCGACGGCCACGGGGACCGCGTAGAACGGCGCGGTGTCCAGCGGTCCGAGCGTCTGCAGCGCCGGTGTCGGAGCGGAGTTGTCGCCCCAATAGCCGTCGTATGCGCTTGCACCGCGGTTGAATTCGGGATCCTGCTCGTGTTCGACGCCGGCGTTCCACGCCGAAACGGTGCGGGCGAGTCCGTCGGCGCAGATCCCGGTCTTCTCGGCGAGCTCTTCCAGGCCGGCCGATTTGTTGAACCAGTCGGGTGCCTCGCTGCCGGGCTCGATGCCCAGGAAGCCGTAGCGCTTGAGGTGCTGGTCGTCGAAGACGATCCAGGCCGGGTCATTGAGGTAGCCGGCGCGCGGGTCCAGGTGGTGGAAGGGCCCGGCCATGGAGTTGTATTCGCCCGCCTCGTTCAGGAAACGCTTGCCCGCGCGGTTGACGATGATGCTGCGCGGCCGGGTGCGTTCCAGTCGGACGCTGCGACTGCGTGGCCTGCCACCGAGGGTGTCACCGGGGATCTGCACGATCGGCACCCACCAGGCCTCACCCATGTTCGCCAGATCGGCGCCGTGGGCCATCGCCATCCGCAACCCGTCACCGGTGTTGTTCGGCGGGGACACCGCTCCGCGCATCGGCCCGCGCAGATAGGCCTCCACCAGTTGCGGGTCCCATTCGAACCCGCCGGTGCCCAGGATGACCCCGCGGCGGGCACCGACCCGGATCTCGGTGCCATCGAAGGTGATTCGCACGCCGGTGATGCGGCCGCTCTTCTCCCCGTCGCCCCGGTCGGCGATCAGTTCCAACGCCCGCGCCTCGGTCACCGGGGCCACGCCGCGATCCAACAGCCCTTTGAGCAGGCCGGCGATCAGCGCGGAGCCGGCCACGCAGTAGTCACCGTCCAGGTCGTCGGCCGCGGCATGGATGCGTGCCCGGGTCTCGGCATCGATCCCGACATTGCTGAAGTCCACCGGGAACGCCGTGATGCGGTCACCCCAGTCGCCGATTCGGGACCGGTCGAACGGTTTGGCGTTGAGTGACCGGCCACCGCCGGGCCGTCCGCCGGGCAACTCGGGTTTGTAGTCGGGGAAGCCCTCGGCGACTTCGAACCGCAACTCGCTGTGTGCCTCAAGGAAGTCGAGCATCACCGGACCGGTGCGCACGAACGTCTCGACCAGCGAACGATCCATCAGGCCCAGGGACTGGGCCTCAAGGTATTTCAGGGCATCCTCGACGTTGAGGTCCGCGCCGGCCAGTCGATCGTGCGCGGGTATCCAGACGATGCCGCCGGATACCGCGGTGGTGCCGCCGACCGTCGGCGCCTTCTCGTACACAGCCACCGACGCCCCGTTCACGGCGGCGGTGAGTGCGGCCGAGAGTCCGGCGCCACCGGAGCCCAGGACGACGACGTCGACTTCCTGATCCCAATCCGACACGATTGCCTGTCCTTTCAGCCGAGGATTTCGGAGAGTTGTCTGGCGGCGCGGATCACGGCATCGCGGCCGCGCAGCACCACGTCCTCTCGATGGGAGATGAGGTTGATGCAGGTGGGGGGCGAGGGCGGTCGCCGCCGGACCGGGACCGCCAAACCATAGGTGTCGGGCTCGATCTCGCCGTGGGTGATGACGAAGCCCTGTTCGCGAGCCTGGCTGACCAGATCTCGCTCACCGGGGCGCGGCGGCATGCTCGACAGTAGGGCGATTCCGGCCGAACCGCGGTCGAGTGGGTAGCGGCTGCCCTCATGGAAGGACAGTTGGTAGAACACCAGTGTCGGCACGATCACGGCGATGGCGACCTGCTGATCGCCCTCGGCCACCAGCAGTGAGACGGTGGTACCCAGGTCGTCGGCCAGCAGACGCAGGGTCGGCACGCTGAGCTGGCGCACGTTGTTGTCGAAGGAGGCGCCGAGCACGGCCAGTGTCGCGGCCGGCCGGTACTTACCGTCTTCGCCCTTGGTGATGAAGCGCGCTTGCGCGAGCGTGCTGAGCAATCGGTAGGCGATGGTGCGGTGCACGCCGACGAAATCGGCGACCTCGGTCGCGGTGACGCCCGAGGGTGCGCTGGCCACCGCCTGCAAGGCGGAAAGGCCCCTGGCCAGAGTCTGCGATCCGGCAGCGGGCGACGCGCTGCCGTCCGCGCGGGGGTCGCCGTTGCGTCCCTTGACAGACGTCATCGTGAGAGTGATGCTCTATACATAGTGCACATTGATGTCCGATATTAGCACAGATGATTCACGTAAAACGAGAACGGTATTTCCGCAGGAAGGGACGGCATGGCTGTGACTCCGGTGCACGAAAGCGTCTGGAGCGACCTACAGGGCGTGGCCTTCACACAGGGGTATCTGGACGCCGGCGGAGTGCGCACCCGGTACCTGCACGCCGGGGAGGCCGCCAAGCCGACCCTGGTCTTCCTCCACGGGTCCGGCGGTCACGCCGAGGCCTATGTGCGCAATCTCGAATCGCACGCCGAGCACTTCTCCACCTGGTCCATCGACATGCTCGGTCACGGTTACACCGACAAGCCGGGGCATCCGTTGGAGGTCGCGCACTATGTCGATCATCTGCTCGCGGTGTTCGACGCGATCGGTGCACAGAAGGTGTATCTGTCCGGTGAGTCCCTCGGCGGCTGGGTCGCCGCCCGCGCCGCGTCCGACCACTCCGATCGGATCGAGCGACTGGTCCTCAACACCGCCGGCGGGTCCCAGGCCGATCCCGAGGTGATGAAGCGCATCATCACGCTGTCCATGGCCGCCGCCGAGAACCCGGACTGGGAAACCGTGCAGGCGCGCATCAAATGGCTGATGGCCGACAAGTCCAAGGGCTATGACGATATCGTCGCCAGCCGCCAGAAGGTCTACCAGCAAGCAGGTTTCGTGGCCGCGATGAGCGACATCATGGCACTGCAGGATCCGCAGATCCGGGCCCGCAACCTGCTCGGCCCGGCCGAGTACGGGGCCATCACCGCGCCCACCTTGGTGTTGTGGACCAGCGATGACCCGACCGCCGACGTCAGTGAGGGCAGACGCATCTCGGAGATGATCCCGGGCGCGCGCTTCGAGGTGATGTCCGGTTGTGGGCACTGGCCGCAGTACGAGGACCCCAAGACGTTCAACCGCCTGCACCTGGACTTCCTGCTGGGGCGGGCATGACGGAGGTCGACGTCCTCATCGCCGGGGCCGGCCCCGTCGGCCTGACGCTGGCGAACATCCTTGGCCTGCAAGGTGTGCGAACGCTGGTGGTGGAGGATCGCGACACCCTCATCGACTATCCGCGCGGAGTGGGACTCGATGACGAGTCGCTGCGCACGTTCCAGTCGATCGGTCTGGTCGAACAGATCCTGCCGCACACCGTGCCCAACCAGATCCTGCGGTTCTACGACGGTAACCGTGGCCTGCTGGCCGAGATGGCGCCGCCCGACGCCCGGTTCGGCTGGCCCAAACGCAACGGGTTCGTCCAGCCGCTCGTCGACGCGGAGCTGCTCAACGGGCTGGCCCGGTTCGAGACCGTCCGGGTCTCGTGGAGCACCCGCATGGCGAACGCCGCCCAGGATGCCGACGGGGTGAGCGTCGAGTTGCTCCACGACGGCACACCGTCAACGGTGCGGGCGCGCTATCTTGTCGGCTGCGACGGCGGACGCAGTGCCACCCGGCGCATGATGGATGTCAGCTTCGAAGGCACCACCTCCGAAACCCGTTGGCTGGTGGTCGATCTGGCCAATGACCCGCTCGGGCATCCCAACAGCGAGGTCGGTGCCGATCCGGCCCGGCCGTATGCCTCCATCTCGATCGCGCACGGTATCCGGCGCTTCGAGTTCATGATCCACGCCGATGAGACCGACGAGCAGGTGGAGCGGCCGGAGTTCATCGCCCGGATGCTGGCTCCCTTCGTCCCGCACCCCGACCGGGTCGACATCATCCGGCACCGCGTCTACACCCACCACTCCCGGATCGCGGGTTCGTTCCGCAAGGGCCGGATGCTGCTCGGCGGCGATGCCGCGCACCTGATGCCGGTGTGGCAGGGGCAGGGGTACAACAGTGGTATCCGGGACGCGGCCAACCTGGGCTGGAAGCTGGCCGCCGTCGTCAACGGACACGCCGGGGACGCACTGCTGGAAAGCTATGACACCGAACGGCGCAAGCATGCCCGCGCGATGATCGACCTCTCCACTCTGGTCGGCAGGGTGATCTCGCCGACGAACCGGCATGTGGCGATGCTGCGGGACAAACTCATCCGCGCGGCATCGGTGGTGCCGACGCTGAAGCGTTACGTGCTGGAGATGCGATTCAAGCCGATGCCGCGGTACGACACGGGCGCGGTGGTACACGACAGCCTCCCCACGCCGACCTCTCCGGTCGGCACACTGTTCATCCAGCCGCACGTGGACACCCGCACCGCCCAGAATCTGCGTCTCGACGACGTGTTGGGAAACGGATTCGCGGTTCTGGCGTGGAACAACAATCTTCGCGAGCTGCTGGAAGACGAGGTATTCGCGCGGTGGAAAGCGCTGGGCGCGACGTTCGTCGAAGCCCGGCCCGGCACCCAGCTGCACTGGGCAGGTCACGACGACCCCGATATCACCATCGTCGGGGACCGCACGGGCGCGTTGAAGAGGTTCTTCGACGCCCACACCGCATCGGTGCTCTTCCTGCGCCCGGACCGGTGCATCGCCGCCGCAGGTATCGCCCAATTGTCAAACGAGCTGAGCGTCAAGTTGTTCGACGTCCTGCACCTGACCGAGGGAGGTGAATCCCATGTCGCATCTCGCCCTGTGCTGTATGTCGCACAGCCCGCTGCTGAATCTGCCGGGACCGTCGGCGGAACTGCTTGAGGACATCGACACCCAACTCGCGCGGACGCGTGCCTTCGTCGCGGACTTCGATCCCGAGCTCGTCGTGATCTTCTCCCCGGATCACTACAACGGATTCTTCTACCGGTTGATGCCGCCGTTCTGCATCGGCAGTGCCGCCACCGGAGTCGGCGATTACGGCACCTATGCCGGGCCGCTGGACGTACCCGCCGAGCTGGCCAACGAGATGGCCGCCGCGGTGTGGGACGCCGGTGTCGACGTGTCGCTGTCAGCGGCCATGGATGTGGATCACGGGACGACGCAGCCGCTGGAAGTCCTGTTCGGCCCGGACGATCTGGGCGCGGCTTCGCCTCCCGTCATCCCCGTGTTCATCAACTCGGTGGCCACCCCGCTGGGCCCGCTGAAGCGCACCCGCGCTCTCGGGTCTGCGATCGGTGAGTACCTGGGATCGCTGGGCAAGCGCGTGCTGGTGGTCGGTTCCGGTGGGCTGTCCCACGATCCGCCGGTGCCCACGCTGGCCACGGCGCCGCCGGCAGCGCTGGCGCGCATCGTGGGCGGGGCGCCGATGTCCCCGGAAGGACGGGCAGCGCGGCAGCAGGCGGTGATCGCGGCCGCACACGACTTCGCGCACGGGGAGAGTCCTTTGCGGCCGCTGAACCCGGACTGGGATCACGCACTGCTCGATCTGATCGACACCAACCGGCTGGCCGAGGTGGACGGCTGGACCAACGACTGGATCGCGCGCGAGGCCGGCAATTCGGCACATGAGATCCGCACCTGGGTAGCGGCTTTCGCCGCCTTGGCCAGTCAAGGCGACTACCAGACGCAGCAGCGCTATTACCGTGCTGCTCCCGAGTTGATCGCGGGCTTCGCGATCCGGACGGCGGTTCGTGCAGGATGACAGAACCCTTTGATCACACCGTCGATGTCCTCGTCATCGGTTCCGGTGCCGGCGGCATGACTGCGGCCCTGCGCGCCGCCGCGTCCGGGCTGGACACCCTCGTCGTGGAGAAGTCGCCGAAATTCGGTGGCTCGTCGGCCCTCTCCGGCGGCGGCATCTGGGTGCCGGGTGCCCCGTCGCAACGCAAGACCGGCTATTCGCCGGACCCCGACGGGGTGTTCGAGTACCTCAAGACCATCACCGGAGGGCTGGTCAGTGACGCACGGTTGCGCACCTATGTCGACACCGGCCCGGAGATGATGGAGTTTCTGGAGAAGTCCAGCGACTGGTTCGAGTTCGTGTGGAAACCGGGCTACGCGGATTACTACCCGGAACTGGCCGGCGGTTCCGCGCTGGGCAGCACCATCAACGTGCCGGAGATCGATCTGCGCAAGCTCGGCGACGAGGAGCAGAATCTGCTCGCTCCGCTGGCGCTGGCTCCCAAGGGGATCTGGTTCGCCCCCAAGGACCTTCGGCTGTTCTATCAGGTGCGGCAGAACTGGCGCGGCAAGGCGGTGTTGCTCAAGCTGATCTGGCGGATGGTCCGGGCCCGGGTGTTCGGCGACCGGATGGCCGCCATCGGGCAGTCGCTGATGGCCCGGATGCGGCTGGCGCTCAAGGAGAAGAACATCCCGCTGTGGCTGTCCGCGCCGATGACCGAGCTCATCACCGACGTGGACGGGAACGTCGTGGGTGCGGTGGTGGAACGTGACGGCACGTCGTTGCATGTCGCCGCCCGCCGCGGTGTGGTGGTCGCCTCCGGCGGGTTCGACCACGACATGGCCTGGCGCCGCCAGCATCTGCCGCTGTTGGAGAAGGACTGGAGTTTCGGTAATCCCGCGGCCACCGGCGACGGGATCCGTGCGGGCGAGAAGGTCGGCGCGGCCACCGACCTGCTGGACGAGGCGTGGTGGTTCCCGGCCATGTGCTGGCCCGACGGGCGGCTGCAGTTCATGCTCAACGAGCGGATGATGCCGGCGCAGTTCGTGGTCAACGGGGCCGGTAAGCGGTTCATCAACGAGGCCGCGCCGTATATGGACTTCGCGCACGCCATGATCGAGGGCCAGCGGGCGTGGCTGGGCGAGCGGAGCGACGGGGGAACGGCGGCGCCGCACATCCCGTGCTGGCTGATCACCGATATCACGTCGTTCCACCGGTACGTGGTCGGCGGCCACCTGCCCATCCCGAAGATCCCGTTCGCTCCGGTGCCGACCGGCCGCACGATTCCGCAGGCCTGGCTGGACTCCGGCATCGTGGTCGCCGCCGACACCATGGGCGAACTGGCGGCCAAGATCGGGGTGCCGGCAGACGAGTTGCAGCGCACCGCAACCCGCTTCAACGAACTGGCGGTCAATGGGCACGACGACGACTTCAACCGCGGCGACAGTGCCTATGACAATTACTACGGTGACCAGACCCTGCCCAACCCGAACCTGGCCCCGCTGGGCAAGGCACCCTATCTGGCCTTCCAGATCATCCTCGGTGACCTGGGCACCTCGGGTGGGCTGCTGACCGACGAACACGCCAGGGTGCTGCGCGAGGACGGGACCGTCATCGGCGGGCTCTATGCCATCGGCAACGCATCGGCCGCGGTGATGGGCCGCAGCTATGCCGGTGCGGGCGCGACCATCGGACCCGCCATGACGTTCGGCTACGTCGCGGCACTGCATCTTTCACACATGACCCCACAACTGGATCGAGAGGCAACCGTATGAAGATCTCGCTGTTCTACGAATTCCCGCTGCCACGGCCGTGGTCCGACGGCGATGAGCACCAGCTGTTCCAGCATGGCCTGGACGAGGTGGAAGCCGCCGACAAGGCCGGCTTCTCCACCGTCTGGCTCACCGAGCACCACTTCCTGGAGGAGTACTGCCACTCCACCGCACCGGAGATGTTCCTGGCCGCAGCAAGCCAACGCACCAAGGACATTCGGCTCGGCTTCGGTGTGATGCACCTGCCCCCGCCGATCAACCACCCGGCCCGTATCGCCGAGCGGGTCGCCACGTTGGACCATCTGTCCAACGGCCGGGTGGAATTCGGCACCGGTGAGGGCTCCTCGGTCGCCGAACTGGGCGGCTTCGACATCGACCCGGCCGACAAGCGCACCATGTGGGAAGAAGCGCTGGAGGTGTCCATCCGTTGTATGACCGAGGCGCCGTTCACGGGATTCAAGGGCGAGCACGTCGAGATGCCGGCCCGTAACGTCATCCCGAAGCCGCTGCAGAGCCCGCACCCACCGGTGTGGGTGGCGTGCACGCGCCCGTCGTCGGTGCAGATGGCCGCCCAGAAGGCCATCGGCGCACTGAGTTTCGCCTATACCGGGCCCGAGGCGCTCAAGGACCGGGTGGACGGCTACTACAAGGAATTCGAAGAGCAGGGCGCACCGGTGACCCCGGCCATCAATCCCAATATCCTGGCCATCGGCGGCGACCTCTCGATGATGGTGGCCCGAACCGATGAAGAGGCGCTCCAGCGACTCGGTACCGGCGGCGGATTCTTCTCCTTCGGCATCATGCACTACTACCTGACCGGTATGCACACCCCGGGCCGGACCGGTGTGTGGGACCTCTACCAGGAGGCGGTCAAAGAAGACCCGACCCTGGCCTACGGTCCGGGCCGCGGCGCCATCGGTTCGCCGGACACGGTGCGGGAGTTCCTGCGCGGCTACGAGGCCAGCGGCGTCGACGAGATCATCCTGTTGCTGAACCCGCGCAGCCACGAGGGCACCATGGAATCCATCGAGATCATGGGCAAGGAGATCCTGCCCGAGTTCATCGAGCGTGACCAGTCGGCGGTGGCCGCCAAGGCCAAGCGGCTGGCGCCGGTCATCGAGAAGGTCGAGGCGCGCCGGCAGCCCTCCGATGCCCCGCTGTTCGACGAGACCTACTCCTTCGGCGGTCTGCCCACCGGCCGCGGTGGAAAGTTCACCGCCGGTGAGATTCCCGAGGCCATGGCCGAGATCAACGAGGGCCGCGTGAAGGCCGCTCAGCTGGAGAAGGAACAGCGCGAGGCAAGCAAGGAGAGATGACCGACGAACGCTGGCGTTATGACGGTCGCCGGGTGGTGGTGACGGGATGCGCATCGGGTATCGGCGCGCATCTCGCCGCACAACTGGCCGATCTCGGCGCACGTGTCACCGGGCTCGATCTGCGCACACCGCAGACGGAGCCGGCGCAGTTCATCGAGGTGGACTTCGCCGACGTCGCCTCCATCGATGCCGCGGTCGCGGCGATCGACGGTCCCGTCGACGCGTTGTTCAATGTCGCCGGGGTGTCCTCGGGTATCGGCAAACCGCTGCTGGTCGTCACCATCAACTTCCTCGGGATGCGCCATTTCACCGAAGGGCTGATTCCGCAGATGCCAGTGGGGGCGGCGATCGCCAACGTCTCGTCGCTGGCCGCCGCCGACTACCTGGCCAACACCGCGGTGACGGCGGGCCTGCTGGCGACCACCTCGATGGCCGACGGCATCGAGTGGTGTCACCGCAACCCGCAGGCACTGGCCGACGGTGGCTACCGGCTGTCCAAGGAGGCGATCATCCTGTACGGCATGAGTCGTGCACTTGCCTTGGGGGAGAAGGGTATCCGGATCAACTGCACCGGCCCCGGCGTGACCGAGACGCCGATTCTGGACCAATTGCGCGGCGCTTACGGACCGGACTACCTGGATTCGTTCCCCAGGCTGCTGGGGCATGTATGCGGTCCGGACGAGCAGGCATCGGTGCTGGCCTTCCTCAACAGCCCAGCGGCAAGCTACATTTCGGGACAGGTGATCTGGGTGGACGGCGGCACCGTCGCCGGCCGGATCGCAGCGACCCTGCCGTCGGAGACGGCACATGAGGCCCGGGAAGGAACCCTCTGAATGTCCACCATGAAGGATTTCCGCCGGGTCGCCGACGATGTGCGCAACTGGGGCCGCTGGGGTGACGATGACGAACTCGGCACACTGAATCTGATCACCGCCGACAAAGTTGCCGAGGCGGCGTCGCTGGTGAGGCGCGGCAAGGTGATCTCGCTCGGCGGCGATTTCGGGTCGAACGGCCCGCAGGGGGCCTTCAAGTTCCGCTTCAACCCGATCCACGTCATGACCGTCGACGGTGGTGACGCCGAGACGCTGGTCAAATACGCACCGGAATGGGCACGCAAATCCGTTGCGCAGGAGCTCAGTTCGTTCTTCGTCGACAACATCTTCCGCTTCAACGACGATATGATCACCATGTCGCTGCAGGCCGCCACCCAGTGGGACGCGCTGTCGCACGTGTACTACGAGGACAAGCTCTACAACGGCTTCCCGGCGGACTCGGTGACCAGTTTCGGGGCCTACCGCTGCGGTATCGAGAAGGTGGACGGCAAGGGCATCGTGTCGCGCGGCGTGCTGCTCGACGTGGTCGCCCACCGCGGTGAAGAGGTGTTCTGCGAACCCGGCAGGCCGATCACACCGGCCGAACTCGACGATATCGCGGCCGAACAGGGTGTGCAGATCGGACGCGGTGACATCGTGGTGGTGCACACCGGGTGGTGGACGCGGTTCCTGTCCGCCGGCGACGGGCACGAGGCCGGCGCCGGCCTGCACTGGACGTGCGCCTCGTGGCTGCACGATCGCGAGGTCGCGGCCGTCGCCTCCGACAACCTGATGGTCGAGGATCCGGACCCGGCCAACGGTGTGGAGGGCACCTTCCTGCCGATGCACATGCTGTGCCTGCGCGATATGGGCTTGATGCTCGGCGAGTACTGGGATCTGACCGGGCTGGCCGCCGATTGCCGCACCGACGGGGTCTACGAATTCCAGCTGATCGCACCCCCGCTGAAGGTGGTCGGCGCGGTCGGTGCGCCCGTCAGCCCGATAGCGATCAAATGAACGTCGTGCGCAAGACCATTGCCGTCGACGGCCTGACGACCGGCTACCTGGAGGCGGGGTTCGGCGAGCCTGTCGTGCTGCTGCACGGCGGTGAGTTCGGTGCCGGCGCCGAACTCGGCTGGGAGCGGAACATCGGTGCGCTGGCCGAGCATTACCGGGTGCTCGCGCCCGACATGCTGGGCTTCGGCGAGTCGGCGAAGGTCATCGATTTCAACGATGGCCGCGGCCTGCGGATCCGGCACATCGCCCGGTTCTGTGAGGTGCTCGGGATCGGCTCGGCGCACTTCGTCGGGAACTCGATGGGTGCGATCAACCTGCTCGTGGACACCACATCGGAGAGTCCCGTCCTCCCGGTCCGCAGCCTCGTGGCGATCTGCGGGGGCGGTGACATCCAGCGCAACGAGCACACCGATGCGCTCTACGACTATGACGCGACGCCGGAGGCGATGCGCCGCATCGTGACCGCGTTGTTCTTCGATCCGTCCTACCCGGCCGACGAGGCGTACGTGCGGCGGCGGTACGACTCGAGCATCGCCCCGGGTGCGTGGGAGTCGTTGGCGGCGGCCCGGTTTCGCAGGCCCGGCCTGGAGGCGCCGTCCACACCGTCATCGCAGCGTGCTTACGCACGCATCGCGGTGCCGGTGTTGGTGGTCGAGGGCGCCCGCGACAAGTTGCTGCGACCGGGATGGGCCGCCGAGATCGCCGCCCAGATTCCCGACGGCCGCTGGGCCGTGGTGGACGGCGCCGGACACTGCCCGCAGATCGAGCAGTCCGAGGCGCTCAACCGGGTCGTGCTGAACTTCCTGAAAGAGGTTGGATGAGTATCGAACTGGACGGCAAGGTCGCCGTCATCACCGGCGGCGCGGGCGGACTCGGCGCGGGTCTGGTCCGGCGGTTCGCCGCGGAAGGCGCCAAGGTGGTGTTCGGCGACGTCGACGAGCGGGGCGGTGTGGCACTGGCGGCCGAGATCGGCCCGAACTCGGTTTTCCTGCGCAGTGATGTCACCGATATCGAGCAGATCGGCGCGCTGGTCGACACCGCGGTGGAGAGGTTCGGCGGACTGCACGTGATGGTCAACAACGCGGGGGTGTCGGGCACCATGCACCGTCGCTTCCTCGACGATGATCTCGCCGATTTCGACGCCGTGATGCGCATCAACCTGCGGGCGGTGATGGCCGGTACCCGCGACGCCGCCCGCCATATGGCCGAGCACGGTGGTGGGTCGATCGTCAACCTGACCTCGATCGGCGGGATCCAGGCAGGCGGGGGAGTGCAGACCTATCGGGCCTCCAAGGCCGCGGTCATCCAGTTCACCAAATCGGTCGCGATCGAATTGGCGCACTACGAGATTCGGGTGAACGCGATCGCACCGGGCAATATCCGGACGGCCATTGTGGCCAAATCGGCCTCGGCCGAGGATCGTGGGCGCCTGTCGGAGTTCGAGGAGACGATCCGCGAACAGATGCGCCTGGACCGGCCGCTCAAACGCGAGGGCACCGTCGACGACGTAGCCGAAGCCGCGTTGTACTTCGCCACCGACAGGTCGCGCTACGTCACCGGCACGGTATTGCCGATCGACGGCGGCACGGTCGCGGGCAAGGTCATCGTGCGTAAGGAGAAGACCTGACGCCGAGATCGACGTTCGGTCGGCATGTTCTCGCACTTTGCCGCCCAATCGTGCACATGGGCGGGAGGGGGACTGCACTTTAAATCAATCGCTTGACTTAATTACAGGAGAGGCGTTGACTGTAACGGTGACGGCAGCGAGATCACTGCGCACCGAGCGTGCCAGTGGCACCCGGGAGGCGATCCTGGTCGCCGCGGAACGGCTCTACGCCGAGCACGGTGTGTTCGCGGTGTCCAATCGGCAGGTCAGTGAGGCTGCGGGGCAAGGTAATAACGCCGCGGTGGGATATCACTTCGGCGCCAAAGTGGACCTGGTGCGCGCCATCGAGCAGAAGCACCGCCAGCCGATCGAGATGCTGCGGGAGCGGATGATCGAGGCCGTATCCGGCTCCGACGACCTGCGCGACTGGGTGGCCTGCCTGGTCTGTCCACTGACCGATCATCTCGCCGAACTGGGGAACCCGACCTGGTATGCGCGGTTCGCCGCCCAGGCCATGACCGACCCGGAGTACCACACCATCGTGGTCAAGGACGCGTTGAGCTCCTCCTCGCTGGTGCAGGTCATCGACCGGATCAACCAGTGCCTGCCCGAACTGCCCGCCGAGGTGCGATTCGAACGCAACGTGATGGCCCGCAACCTGTTGATGCACAGCTGTGCCGACCGGGAACGGGCGCTGGCCACCGGCGGTGCGGTGGCGAGCGGACGGTCCTGGAGTGCCGCCGGCGCCGGCCTGATCGACGCGATCGTGGGCCTGTGGCGGGCGCCGGTCACCGAGATCGGGGGGCTCGCGTGAAAATCGCTGTCGACCAAGACAAGTGCGTGTCATCAGGACAGTGCGTGCTCAACGCGATGGAGCTGTTCGACCAGCGCGACGAGGACGGTGTGGTGGAACTGCTGGAACCCGAGCCGGGCCCAGACCAGTACGACAATGCCCGCCGCGCCGCCGCGGCCTGCCCAGCCCTGGCCATCGATATTCAAGACTGAGGAACGAGACCACTACATGTCTGAGACGCTGACAGAAGTCGACATTCCGGACTACCCGATGGAGCGCGACCTGCGGTGCCCGTTCGCGCCACCGCCGCAGATGCTGGGCAATGCCAAGGGCCTCACGCGGGTGAAGATCTGGAACGGCACCACGCCCTGGCTGATCACCGGGCACGATGAGGCCCGCGCCTTGTTCGCCGATGCCCGGGTCAGTGTCGACGACCGACGGGAGGGCTTTCCGCACTGGAACGAGCATATGCTCGCCACCGTCGACAAGCGGCCGCGCTCGGTGTTCACCGCCGATGCCGAGGAGCACACCCGGTTCCGCCGGATGCTCTCCAAGCCCTTCACGTTCCGCCGCGTCGAGGGCCTGCGGCCGATCATCCAGAAGGTCACCGACGAGTGCATCGACGAGATCCTGGCCGGCCCGCAGCCCGCCGATCTCGTCGACAAGCTGGCGCTGCCGGTACCGACGGTCGTGATCAGCGAGATGCTCGGGGTTCCCTACGAGGATCACGAGTTCTTCCAGGAGCACGCCAACGCCGGCCTGGCCCGGTACGCCGCGGCGGACGCCATGCAGAAGGGCGCGATGAGCCTGCACCAGTACCTGATCAACTTGATCGAGAAGAAGCAGGCCGACCCCGCCGAGGACGCGGTGTCAGATCTGGCCGAACGGGTGACCGCCGGCGAGATCAGCGTGAAGGAGGCCGCCCAGCTGGGCACCGGCCTGCTGATCGCCGGGCACGAGACCACCGCCAATGTGATCGGCATCGGCATCCTTGCGCTGCTGGAGAATCCCGAGCAAGCCGACTTCCTGCGTAATGCCGAGGATCCCAAGGTCATCGCCAACGCGTGCGAGGAGCTGATGCGCTACCTGTCGATCATCCAGAACGGACAGCGTCGCATCGCCATCGAGGATATCGAGATCGGCGGTGAGACCATCCGGGCCGGCGAGGGCATCATCATCGACCTGGCACCGGCGAACTGGGATGCCAAGGCCTACCCCGAACCCGACAAACTGGATTTGAGCCGCGACGCCGGCCAGCAGCTCGGCTTCGGGTACGGGCGGCACCAGTGCGTCGGTCAGCAACTGGCGCGCGCCGAACTGCAGATCGTCTTCCACACCCTGCTGCGCAGGATTCCCACCCTGCGTCTGGCCATCCCGTTCGACGAGGTGCCTTTCAAACACGATCGTCTCGCCTACGGCGTCTACGAACTTCCCGTCACCTGGTGACGTCTGCTCTACAGCCCTGATTGGAGTCACAACGATGTCTGCTCTGAGTACCACTCTCTATCCGCCCGAAGGCTTTGGGGCGCCGAAGAATCGGCGCGGTCATGCCAGCGGGAATCTCGGACTGCCCGCCGGCACCGAGATCTTCTCGGCCGACAACCACATCTCGGTGGCCGATGACATCTTCTACGAGCGCTTCCCCGAGGACCTCAAGGGTGCCGCACCCCGCATCTGGTACGAGGACGGCGCCTACATGGTGGGCATGAAGGGTAAGGCCTGGACCGGCGGTGACTTCGGCCGGGTGCTGATGCAGTACGACGATCTGGCAGGCGCCGCCACCAACAACATCGCCGCACGTATCCGCGAGCTCCGCGAGGACGGTATCGACAGGGAGCTGGCGTTCCCCAATGCCGTGCTGGCCCTGTTCCACTACCCGGACAAGGGGATTCGGGAGCGGGTGTTCCGCATCTACAACGAGGTGATGGCCGAACTGCAGGAGTCCAGCGACGGTCACTTCTACGGTGTCGGTCTGATCAACTGGTGGGATCCCGCCGGAACACGGTCCACCCTCGAACAGCTCAAGTCCCTGGGACTCAAGACCTTCCTGTTGCCGCTCAACCCCGGCAAGGATGACGAGGGCAACATCTACGACTACGGCAGCACCGAGATGGACGCCGTCTGGGACGAGATCGAGGCCGCCGGCCTGCCGGTCAGCCATCACATCGGCGAGACGCCGCCCAAGACGCCCTGCCAGAACAACAGCGTCGTCGTCGGCATGATGGTCAACGTCGACTCGTTCCGCGAGCAGTTCGCGAAGTACGTGTTCTCCGGCATTCTGGACCGCCATCCGTCGCTGAGACTCGGGTGGTTCGAGGGCGGTATCGCCTGGGTGCCCACCGCATTGCAGGATGCCGAGCACATGCTGGCCTCCTACCGGCACATGTTCAACCATGAGCTGCAGCATCCGGTGCGGCACTACTGGGACCACCACATGAGCGCATCGTTCATGGTGGATCCGTTGGGACTGCGGCTGATCGACGAGATCGGTGTGGACAACGTGATGTGGTCCAGCGACTACCCCCACAACGAATCCACCTTCGGCTACTCGGAGAAGTCACTGGCGACAGTGGTGGAGGCGGTCGGCCCGGAGGACGCCGTCAAGATCGTCAGCACCAACATCCAGAAGTTCCTGGGGCTGGCGTGACGACGTCAGCGAGCAGCGGAGCGGATCGCGCATGAGCACTGTCACTCAGTCCGGCGTCACCCAGATCGCCCGGACCGGGTACTCGTGGCTCGACATCCCCGCGGAGCCCGACTTCACCCGGATGCGCAGGGAGGTCAGTGCGCGCCTGCAGGCCGCGATGGCCGAACAGGGTGTGGATGCGCTGGTCCTGCTGGGCAACGGGAGCGTCATGTACGCCACCGGCATCGCGTGGCCGCTGGCCGACGCCGGGCTGTCGCATGTCGAGCGGCCCGTGGCGGTCGTGCTGGCGGGCGACGAGTACCCGCATCTGTTCCTGCCGTTCCGTGAAGGGGCGGCCATGGAATCAGAGCTGCCCGCCGACCATCTGCATGGGCCGATCTACCTCGAATTCGACGAGGGGGTGGCCGAATTCGCGAAGATCCTGACCGCTCTGGTACCCGCCGGCGCCACGATCGCGACCGACGAGCTGACCGGGGCGATGCGGCGGGCCGGCACCGCGCTGTTCCCCGGCGCGCCGCTGGACGCCGCCCCGGTGGTCGGCGCGGCGAAACTGGTCAAGACCATCGACCAGATCGCCTGCCTGCAGCGGGCCTGCCAGATCACCGAACAGGCCGTCTCCGAGATTCAGAAGTCGCTGGTACCAGGGGTGCGCCAGATCGACCTGTCCGCCGAATTCGTCCGCCGCACTTTCGAACTCGGCGCCACGACCAATATGTTCGACTCGATCTGGCAGGTGATGCCCGCGTCACGGGCCGAAGGCACCTGGACCACCACCGGTGATCTGGCGCTGCCCCTGCTGACCACCGAACGCGAACTGCAACAGGGCGACGTGCTGTGGACCGATGTGTCCATCGCCTACCACGGCTACTGCTCCGATCATGGGCGCACCTGGATCGTCGGCCAGGATCCGACGGCGGCTCAGCAGAGGCAGTTCGACAAGTGGAGCCGGATCGTCGACGCGGTGCTCTCGGTGACCAGGGCCGGTGCCACCTGCGGTGATCTCGGCCGCGCGGCGATCGAGGCCAACGGCGGCACCCCGCCGTGGCTACCGCACTTCTACCTCGGCCACGGTATCGGCGCGAATGCGGCCGAAATGCCGATGATCGGTACGGATCTCGGCCAGGCTTGGGATGACAACTTCGTCTTCCCGGAGGGAATGTTGCTGGTGTTCGAGCCGGTGGTGTGGGAGGACGGGACCGGCGGCTACCGCGGCGAGGAGATCGTGGTGGTCACCGAGGGCGGCTGGATGCCGTTGACCGCATATCCGTACGACCCCTATGAGGTGCCCAGTGGGAATTGAGATCGAGGCCGACGACCGGGCCCTGCGGTTCAGCCGTCGAGAACGCGCGCTGGCGCAGATGGAGGCGTACGACCTCGACGTGCTGGTACTCGGCAGGCAGGCCAACGTGCGGTACATCTCGGGCGCCCCGCAACTGTGGGTGGTGGGCACCCGCCCGTTCGGGCCGATCTGCACCTTCGTCCGGGCCACCGGTGAGATCCACCTGAACAGCACGTGGGACGAGGGCATGCCCGAGGAGATCCCGCACGAGAATCTGTACGGGCTGGCGTGGAATCCCATGACGCTGATCTCCGTGCTGCAGGGCATCAAGGGTGCCGCTACCGCGCGCCGGGTCGGAACCGACGCCCTGACACCGACTTTCGCCACACTACTGCCACTTGCTTTCCCCGCGGCCGAACTCGTCGACGGTGAACAGGCGATGCGGGCCGCGCGACGGGTGAAGACGAGCGAGGAGATCACCGCGCTGCGGCGCGCATTGACCGTCGCCGAGGCGGGACTGGCGCGGGGTGTCGCCGAGGTGGTCCCGGGGACCACCGAACAGGTTCTCACCGGTGCGATCCTGAAGGCCGAGGCGGCCGGCGGGGTGAGCACACCGGCAACGCAGGACGCCGCATGGGTGACCTCGAAAGACCATCCGTGGCGGCGGACCGTCGGCGACGGCCGGGTGCGCGACGGCGATCTGGTGGCACTGTCGGCGGGTGTCCTCGCCGACGGCTATGTCGGCGAGGTCGCGCGGACGGTCTGCGCCGGTGAACCGACAGAGGCGGTGCGTTCGCTGTATCGGCGTCGGGATGAGCTGTGGGACCGGCTGGTCGGCGCCTGCCGCCCGGGCAGGCCGGCAAGTGCACTGCTGGACGCCTACGGTCACGCCGGCGAACCGTTGCCGGCCATGCCGGTCGCACACGGGCTCGGGCTGGGCTTCGATCCGCCGGTGGTGTCACCGCACCTGCGCGCCACCGCCGAGGCCGAGATCCTCACCGAGGGCATGGTCCTCGCGATCACCGCCTACGTCTGGAAACACGGCGTCGGCGCGGTCTTCACCCGGGACGCGGTGCTGATCACGGCCGACGGCGCCCACGTGCTCACCACCGCGGCATCGTACGGAGAGGCTGCACATGCCTGAGCGGCCTTCCCCGGAGGAGATCATCCTCTACGAGAAGAACCCGAAGACCAAGATCGCCACCATCACGTTCAACAGGCCGGAGTTCCTCAACGCACCCACCTCGATGGCCAGGTTGCGTTACGCCGACATCCTGCGCGCGGCCAACGCCGACAACGATGTCAAAGTGGTGATCATCCGCGGGGTGGGCGACAACCTCGGCAGCGGTGCGGATCTCCCGGAATTCATGGAGGGCAACGACAATCCGGCAGCGCGGCTGGCGGAGTTGAGGTTGGAAGACGACGGCGTCGGGGACGTGACGTACCCGCCGAAGGGCACTTTCCGCAACGGGGCCACCATCAGTTCGTGGTACGCCAACTCGCAGGCCGGTAACCGCGCACTGCAGGATTTCAAGAAGATCAGCATCGTCGAGGCCAAGGGATACTGTTACGGCTGGCACTTCTACCAGTGCGCCGACGCCGACCTGGTGATCTCCAGTGACGATGCGCTGTTCGGGCATCCGTCGTTCCGGTATCACGGATGGGGCCCGCGCATGTGGACGTGGGTACAGATGATGGGGCTGCGCAAATTCCAGGAGATGGTCTTCACCGGCCGGCCGTTCACCGCGGCGGAGATGTATGACTGCAATTTCCTGAACAAGGTGGTGGCTCGCGATCAGCTGGAAGCCGAGACCGACAAGTACGCCTTGGCGTGCGCGCGGAACAGGCCGGTGGACACCGTCTTTCAGCAGAAGATGTTCTTCGAGATCTTCAAGCAGCAGCAAGGCGAGTACATGGGCAGCCTGCTGTCCGCCTTCTTCGAGTCGATGGGCAACGGTGTGGCCAACGACAACGAGGACGATATGGACATGTTCTCCTCGATCGATTCCGGGCTGTCGGCCGCGGTCAACGACAACGACAGCAAGTTCCCCCCCGAATTCCGGCTCTCCAAGAAGAACCGGGCGAAACCGGAGTAGGTCATGAGTGCACCACTGGCCGGCTACACCGTTGTCGACCTGTCCAGCGGGATCGCCGGGGCATATGCCACCAAGATCTTGACCGACGGCGGTGCCGATGTCATCAAAGTGGAAGCCCCGCAGGGTGATCCGCTGCGCACCTGGTCGGCATCGGGCTCCCGGGGCGGTGCCCTGTTCGCTTTTCTGGCGGGTGGCAAGCGCAGCGTGGTCCTGGAAGCGCAGGACTCGGAGTTGCTCGAACGGCTGATCGCATCGGCCGACGCCGTGGTGTGGTCACCGGAATCGGCGGTCGCACAGTCGGTGTCGCCGGCAGAGCTGCACCGGCGGTACCCGCACCTGATTGTCACGGCCGTCACCGCCTTCGGCCTGGACGGACCGTGGAGTGACCGCCCGGCCACCGAATTCACCCTGCAAGCCTGGTCCGGCGGGGCCATCGGGATCGGTCGTGGCACCCAGGACCGCGCGCCGGTGACCATCGGTGGTCAGGTGGGGGACTGGCTGACCGGGGCCTACGCCGCCGCGATGACACTGGCCTTCCGGGCGCGTGCGCTGCGCGACGGCCACGGCGAGTTCATCGACCTGTCCAAGCTGGAGGCCCAGGTCCTCGGCCTCACCTACTATCCCGTGACCTATTTCGAGATGCTCGGCCGGCCCTGGCGCACCGAACGCCGGCCCACCGTCCCCGGGGTGGCGCAGGCGGCCGACGGTCTGGTGGCGCTGGGATGCGGTACCGCCCAGCAGTGGTGGGACCTGTGCGCGATGTCGGGTCACGACGAGTGGATCGACGAGACCACGCAGCTGACCATCACCGAGCAGGCCAACCTGCACGCCGAAGAACTGTACGAATGGATCCGCCGGCAACCCGCGGATGACCTGCGGGACTTGGCAGCAGCCTTCCGGATCCCGAACTCACCCGTCGGCAACGGCGAGAACGTCACCACGATGGACCATTTCGTGGCACGGGAGGCGTTCGTGCGCAACCCTGCCGACGGGTTCGTCCAGCCCGCGCACCCGTACCGGTTCACCGGCGCTGCGCTGCGCGTACCCGCGCCCGCACCCGGTCTCGGGGAGCACACCGGCGAGATACGGGAGGCCGCCTTGGCCCCACGTCCGGCGCCCACCACGGCGGCGGTCCGGGATCGGCTGCCGTTCAGTGGTTTGCGGGTGCTGGATATGACGACCTTCTGGGCTGGGCCGTCCTGCACCCATGCACTGGGGATGTTGGGGGCCGATATCGTCCATCTGGAGTCCACCTCACGTCCCGACGGGACCCGGCTGATCGCCGGGATCCCCGCCACCGTGGAGCAGTGGTGGGAGCGATCCCCGATCTTCAGTGCACTCAACACGAACAAGAAGAGCGTCACGGTGGACTTCCAGACCGAGGCCGGCCGGGACGTGTTGCGCCGCTTGATCGCCGCCAGCGATGTGGTGGTGGAGAACTTCACCCCACGCGTCATCGACCAGCTGGGCCTGGACTTCGACGCCGTGCGGGCCCTGCGCGAGGACATCGTCATGGTGCGCATGCCGGGCTTCGGGCTGCAGGGGCCGTGGCGGGACAACCCCGCCTTCGCCTACATCATCGAGGACGCATCCGGTTTGAGCTGGCTCACCGGCTACCCGGACCGTCCCCCGTTCGAGCCGTACTCGGTCGGTGATCCCAATGCCGGTGTGCACGCCCTCAACGCCGTGATGCTGGCGCTGGAGCATCGACGCACCACGGGCCAGGCCGTACTGGTCGAGGCGGCGATGGTCGACGCCGCACTGAACATCGCGGCCGAGCAGGTCATCGAATACTCCGCGTACGGGGCGCTGCTGCAGCGCGACGGCAATCGGGGGCCCACCGCCGCGCCGCAGAACCTGTACCGGAGCGCCGAACCGGACGAGTTCGGCCGTGACGACAGTTGGGTGGCCATTGCGGTGCAGACCGACGCGCAGTGGGAGGCGCTGCGAGCGGCACTCGGCTCTCCGGACTGGTCGGCCGATCCCGCGCTGTCCGGCGTCGAGGGACGCCGCGCAGCGCATGATGTGCTCGATGACCACCTGGCCGCTTGGTGCCGCACCCGTACCGGTGACGAGATCGTCGAAAACCTATGGCGTGCCGGGGTTCCGGTGGCCAAGGTGATGCAGCCGCATCGCCAGACCGAGCTGCCCCAGTTGCGGCACCGCCGGTTCTTCGAACACGTGGGGCACCCGGTGAATCCCGTCGCCCCCTACAGCACCCTGCCGGTCACCTTGGCCAACGGGCCCACGGCCTTCCATCGCGAACCGGCACCGCTGCTCGGCGAGCACAACCATGTGGTGCTGAGCGGGTTGGGCCTGTCCGATGAGGAGATCGCGGTCCTGGCCGATGACGGGGTGATCGGGACCGAACCGGGTAAGAGCGGGCGGCGCAAAGCTGCCCGCTGAGCTATCCGAGCGAGGTATCCCGTGGCTCAGCGCGTCCTGCCTACTGTGCGGTCACGATACGGCGGTATCCAGTCTGGTGTCGCCGAGTCGTGCACTGAGTACTCGCCACGGGTCGGCATAGGTGCCCGGCGAATTGCGGTAGGCCCCTTGGCGTGTGACGAACGCCCGTGCCAGTGGGGCGATCAGCCGGGCCGGGTACCGTTTCCACCCGGTCTGGGTCCGGATCTCGTCGAGCATGGCCGGCCAGGAATGGTGCTGGAATTTCAGCACCTCCTGCGCACGGGTGGTATCCATCCAGTCGGTGATGAACCAGTCGTCATCGCTGTCCGGATTGCCCGGGCGACCGGGTGGCAGCACTCCGGGTAGTCCACGCGCCGCGGCCAGCGACGAGCCGACGTCGCCCTGCAGCATCCGGTGGGTGTCGTCGCCGGCGATCAACAGGATCTCGCCGACCGCGTCGGCGACGGTCGCGGCGGCGAAAGCGGTTGCCACGTCGCGTACATCGACCATGTGGATCCGATTGTCGACCGGCAGCGCGCTCTCGAAGTACAGTGCGTCCAAGCTGAACGGCATGGCGCCCAGATCGGTGCTCATCACGCCGCCGAGCCGCAGCACCACCCAGCCCAGTGCCGAGGCTCGGACATACGCCTCGGATTCGAGCTTGTGCCCGCCGTACAGTTCGGTGGGCCGCGGCGGCGTTTCGGCCGTCACCGGATCCGGATTGCGGTACGGGTTACGGGATCCGTAGACCGCGTTACTGGAGGCCTGTACGAACCTCGGCGGGTTCGGCGCGGCGGCGGCGGCGTCCACCAACGTCTTGGTGGCGTCCACGTTGACCTTGCGGGCCAGGGCGGGGTTGCGGTAGATCGGCGGCGGGATCACCGCTGCGAGGTGGATGATCGCTTCGGGGGCGATATCGCCGATGAGCCGTTGCGCATCTGCGGGCACCGTGAGGTCGGCCCAGCGCGCTTGCACCCCGGGCGGAAGCGCCTGGGCCTTGGCCCGGTTGGCGTCGGTGTCCAGATCGGTGGCCACCACGCGGCGTCCCTCGGCGGCCAGCGCCCTGACCGTAGCCGAGCCGACGAGACCGAACGCCCCAGTGACGAGGACAGTGTCGGACATCGATTACTTCAGGCAGCTACCGGCGTCGACCGGCAGGGTGACACCGGTGATGTAACGGGCCTCATCGGAGGCCAGGAACAGCACGGCGTTGCTGATGTCGATGGCGTCCACCCACGGGATCGGCAGCGTGTGGAACATCTGGCAGATGGGCGCCATATCCTCGGCGCCCGGGTTCTCCAGGTCGGGCCGGAACATCTTGAAGGTGCCCTCGTTGTGCAGCATCTGGGTGCTGACGTGCGTGGGGTGCACGGTGTTGGCGCGGATGTTGTGATGGCCGAGTTCGACGGCGAAACCGCGCATCAGGCCGACGACACCGTGCTTGGCGGAGACGTAGTTGCCACAGTGCGGGTACGCCTTCAGTCCGCCGACCGAACTGGTGAGGATGATGGAACCGCCCCGCCCGCCCGCGATGATGTGCGGCACAGCGGCTTTCACCGACTTCCACACACCGGACAGGTTGATGTCGATCATCTCATCCCAGTCGAGCTCACTGGTCTCGTGCAGGGGGTCACCGCCGTTGCCGATCCCGGCGTTGGCCACCACGATGTCGAGGCGGCCCAGCTGCTCGACCCCGCTGTCCACGGCGGCCTTGACGGCGGCGGCGTCGCGGACGTCGACCTCGGCGGTGACGATGCGGCGGTTGAGGCCCTTGACGAGGTTGGCGGTCTCGGCGAGATCGTCAGGGGTGGAGGCGGGGATGGCCGTTTCCACGCCGGGCCGGATGGGTCCGGCGATGTCGATCGCGATGATGTCGGCACCTTCTTCGGCCAGTCGCACGGCGTGGCTACGGCCCTGCCCGCGCGCGGCGCCCGTCACGAATGCGACCTTGCCCTCTACCCGGCCTGCCATCTGGTCCTCAATTCTGCGTGAGTAACTTGTGCACCTGCTCAGCACTCTGTCACCGCGCGTCTGCCCATGTCAATGGCAGAATCAGATATGAATAATTAACCTCTCTGCTTAGAAGAATCACGCTCTCACTCGAGGCGCCTCAGGCACGAGAGGTCCACCGTGGAGCGCATGCGTGCAAGAGGTCAGGCGCAGCCGAGGCAGTCGGAGCTACGCCGATGTGAGCAGAGGTCTAGGCCTGCAAGAACCGAACTCTCAGTCGTCGACGGCGAAACCGTGCGCGACGAAATCCCAGACTTCCTGCGCCGAGATCGGCTTGTTGGTGGTGTCGTCACCGCCGCTGGATTGTGCGACGAACATCACGGTCTGCATGGTCATCGCGGCCATCCGGCGTGGGTTGAGGCCCGCCCGAATCTTGCCTGCTTCGTGCGCGTCTTCCATCAGTTCGGTGAGCAGGGCCAGCAGGGGGGCGTGCGCAACCTTCACCTCTGAGGGATGCGAGACGAGCAGCCGGGGTGCGAAGTCGGTGAACAGCGGTCGCTTGGCGGCCGGGTCGGGCCGCGAGGACTCGAACAGCAACTCGATGGCGACCTTGAGGCGCTCGACCGGATCGGCCTGGCCGGAGGTGGCGGCCCGGATCTGGTCGGCGGAACGGCTCAGCGCATCCTCGAAAAGTGCCAGCAGCAGCTCGTGCTTACCGTCGAACTGCAGGTAGAAGCTGCGCAACGACTGGCGGGAGCGATCGACGACCTCTTGCACGGTGAAATCCGTGCTGCCCTTCTCGATGATGATCGACTGGGCGGCGTCGAGGAACCGCTGGACGCGCTGAGCGGCACGCAGCTTGGCCGTCTTGATCGAGCGTTCGACCGCGCGCTGCTTCCAGGCGGGCTCTTCGTTTGCGCTGGTCACCGGCTGCTCAGCTGCTTGCCGATTCGGGAGAACATGAGTGGACTGTACCGGAGAACGCCTGGGCATCGCGGTGCTCGACCCCCTCCGAACGCTCGTGTCGGAGACTGTAGCTTTCTCATGGCGAGAATAATATTCTCATTTCCGCATTTTCAGAAGGGCTACGGGGAAAGCGGCTTTCCGGACCACCGACGTTCGTCGCGTGGGAATGCGAATCAGAGCTGGGCCAGCCGCGGTGCCGACCCACGGGCGCGCAGGCCGGCGCCGGCCTTCTTCGTCAGCTCCCGCGAGCTGCCCAGCAACCCGTCGAGCACCAGCGCGCGCTTGATATGGCGGTGCAGGTCGTGTTCTTCGGTGAACCCGATTCCACCGAGCACCTGCTGACAGTGCTTGGCCGCCGTCAGCGCCGCCTTGCCTGCGGCAGCCTTGGCCAGCAGCGCGGTGAGATCCGGGTTGGCCTCGCCGGGCAGGATCAGCGTCGCCTCGGCACCCTCGATGGCCACCAGCGTCTCGGCCAGTCGGTGTCGCACCGCCTGGAATGACGCGATGGGCTTACCGAATTGGACCCGGTCCAGCGCATGCCGACGGGCGAGGGACAACATGGCCCTTGCCGAGCCGACCAGCCACCAGGCCACGGCGATGCGTGCCTCGGCCACCCGGATCGGATAGCCCTCCTCCTCACGGCGCAACGGCAGACCACCGAGCGTCGGTTCGGTGGTTTCCGCCGAGATCCGGTCCCAGACGACCCACGTGTTACCCGCGTAGGGCAGTGGCAGTTCGACGGTGTCACCGATGGTGTTGCCGGTGGCGTGCAGCACGACGTCGACCAGAACCGAAGCATGCGAACCGGTTTCGCCGAGCAGTCGGAACACCAGCGGCACCGCCAGTTCGGGGATGTCGGTCAGCATCTCGGCCCAGCCGAGGTCGGTGAGGGCCGCATCCAGTGCGGGGCCGGAGGTGGCCAGCATCGTCTTGCGCAGGGTGTCTTCGAGAAGCGTCAGCGACTCGGCGTCGAGCGCGGTGGCCATGTTCACTCTTTCCCGAGGTCCAGCAGGCGGCGGGCGATGATGTTGCGCTGCACTTCGGCGGTGCCACCGTAGATGGTCGCGGCGCGCGAATACAGGTACTCGGTGCGCCATTCGGTGTCATCGAGCTCGACGACACCGGGCAGCAGGTCGTGGGCGGTGTCGTAGAGCCGCTGTTCGGCACCGGCCAGCAGCACCTTGTCGATCGAGGTCTCCGGGCCCAACTTGTGGCCGTCGGCCAGTCGGTGCTGGGTGGCGCGGGACCGGCAGCGCAGGGTGTGCAGGGCCAGGTACGCCTCGCCCATGTCGGCATCCACCGCCTGCCCGTCGCGCTTCACCTCGTCGATGAGGGCGTCGAACCGGGAGTACAGGTAGGCGATGCGCTGCCAGAAGCAGGTCGACCGTTCGTAGGGGAGCAGGTCCATCGCCAGTTGCCAGCCGTCGCCGGGTTTTCCGAGCATCCGCGCTGCGTCGACCTCGACGTCGTCGAAGTACACCTCGCAGAACTCGTCGACGCCGTGCATGGTCTGCAGCGGGCGCACGGTGACACCGGGGCTGTCGAGGTCGACGAAGAACGCCGTGATCGCTCGATGATTGGGGGTGTCCGCGTCGCCCGTGCGGGTGAGCAGGATGCAGCGGTGGGAGTACTGGGCGAAGCTGGTCCACACCTTCTGCCCGTTGATGATGTAGCGATCCTCATCGCCCTTCTTGTCGGCTCTGGTGGTCAGCGAGGCCAGGTCGCTGCCGGAGCCCGGCTCCGAGAAGCCCTGGCACCACTGTTCCTCGCCGGACAGGAGTTTGGGCACCATCTCCGCCGCCAGCGCCTCGGGGGCGTAGTCGATCATCGTCGGTGCCAGCACCTCGAGCATCGAATACGGCCCGGGCTCGGCCAGCCGCCGGCCCACCACCTCTTCGCCCACGATGGCGCGCAGCATCGCCGGACCGCCGAGCCCGCCCGCGTGTTCGGGCCAGCCGTAGCGGCTCCAGCCCGCGTCGTACAACGCCTTCTGCACGCGGGCGAACTGGCGGATGTGGCCTTCGAGTGAATGGTCCTCGGGTGGGGTGAGGTCGTTCTCGGCGAGCCAGGCCTGCAGCGCGGCGCGGAAGCTGGTGGGGTCGTGGAGATCGATCTCGGTCACGCTGATGGCCGTCCGATGGCATGCGGCTTGCCGTGGTCGTGGGCGCCGCTGCGCCGGATGAAGGTCATCGCCCGGGTCTTGATCCGCCAACCGGCGTCGGTGCGCAGGTAGGTGTCGCGGTAGTAGCCGATCCGCATATCGTGCGCCGAGTGCTCGATGAAGCACAGCGGCTGGGTGCCCGTCGCCGAGCTGCGCACGTCGTCGTCGAACTCGATCAGGGCGGTGCCCGTCATGAACAGGCCCTTGGGGGCGGCATCGACGAGCACCGGAAAGCGTTCCAGGGCATAGGTTTCACCGAAGGCGCTGTAGGTACCGTCGGGAGTGAACACCGATACCAGGCCCTCGATGTCACCCTGGGTGATGGTGACCGCATACTTGGCCAGTACCTGCTGGATATCGATCAGGTCATCAGTTCTGCTTGGCGTAGTCATTGCGGTAGACCTTACCTCCCTTCATTACAAATGTAACCGCCCGTGTAACGGTGATGTCCTCCAGTGGGTCGCCGGGGACGGCGATGATGTCGGCGAGGAGCCCTTCGGCCAGTCGTCCCCGGTCGGTGGCGTTGATCAGGTCGGCGGCGATCGTGGTGGCCGATCGCAGCACCGCGGCCGGTGGCATACCCCACTCGACCAGGGTGACGAGTTCGTCTGCGTTCCTGCCGTGCGGGATGGCCGGTGCGTCGGTGCCGACGGCGATCTTGACCCCGGCTTCATACGCGGCCTTGAGTGACGTCTCGGCCTTCGGGAACATCTCGGCCGCCTTGTCCTGCAATACCTTCGGGGCGTGTGAGACATCCATGGCCTGGGCCAGCCTGCGGGTGGTGACCAGGAACCGGTCGTTGTCGACGAGCGCCCGGATGGCTTCGTCGTCCATCAGGAAACCGTGCTCGATGCAGTCGATACCGCACGCGACGGCGTGCTTGACGGCCTCGGCGCCGTGCGTGTGAGCGGCCACCCGCAATCCGCGGCGATGCGCCTCGTCGACGATCGCGCGCAGCTCCTCGTCCGAATAGTGTTGTGCCCCGGCTTCACCGGTCAGTGACATCACACCACCGGACACACACACCTTGATCAGTTGAGCGCCGTGCTTGATCTGGTAGCGGACCGCCTTACGGACCTCGTCGACCCCGTTGGCGATGCCCTCTTCCACCGTCAGTTCGAGTGCGCCCGGCATGAACGCGGCGAACATGGTGGGGTCAAGGTGCCCGCCGGTCGGGGTGATGGCATGTCCGGCAGGGACGATGCGTGGACCCTCGATCCAGCCGGCGTCGATGGCCTTTCCCAGCGCGACATCGAGCAGATAGCCGCCGGTTTTGACGAACAGCCCGAGGTTGCGCACCGTGGTGAACCCGGCCCGCAGGGTCCGCCGGGCATTGCCGACCGCACGCAATACCCGGGTGGGCGGATCGTCCTGCACCTGCGACAGGCCCGGGTTCTCCCCGCGACCACCCATGAGCAGGTTGACTTCCATGTCCATCAGGCCCGGCAGCAGGATGGCGTCGCCGAGGTCTATGACATCGGAGCTCTCGCTTTCGGGTCCTTCTCCGATGCCGACGATCCGGTCTCCGTCGACACGAACGATGCCGGGGCGAATGATCGCCCCGGCATCGACGTCGAGAAGACCCGCAGCTTTGAGGGTCAACACGTCTAAACCACCGGCTCCTTGATCAGCTTGATATAGGCCGCGCCGCTGTCGAGCACGCGTGGCTGCTTCCACACCTCGATCGGAAAGCTCACCATCACGATCGACTGTCCCAGGTGCACCAGGGCTTTGGCGTCGTCCGGCATTCCTGCGAGCGGGAAGCGCGCGTCGACGTAGACCATGATGTCCTCGAGGCGCTTCATCCCCGCGTCGTACAGCTCCTGCATCTCGTCCATCGACGAGCTCAGGCGTTTGGCGTACCGTTCCTCCTCGGTGGGCAGGCACCAGTCGGAGAACCGCTCCAGGTCGGCGAATTCTTCGGGCAGCTTAGACATTCGCTGATTCCTTCTCGGTCTTCGTGGTTGCCGCGCCGTTCGCTGATCCGTTGGCTGCCTTCGCTTCGAGGCTCGCCTTGTACCTGTCAACGTACTGGTGCGCGGTCATGTGCAGGTGGCGAAGCAGGATCTCTTGGTCGCACAGTGGGAACTCGGTGACGGCGCGGGTGCCGATCTGCGTCTGGGTGGCCTCCAGGGTGTTGGCGTCCTGGAACGCGTACTCCTTGAACGTCACCGCGGCCAGCTCCTGCGAGAGCCGTTCGCGCAGGTTCTTCGGCGGCACGAAATACAGGTCGGCCTCGAAGATGTGCGTGTCCACCCCGGTCGGCCAGTAGTTGTAGGTCAGGTACCACCCTGGTGCCCAGAACAACAGGGTCCAGTTCGGGAAGAACTCGAAAGAGTCGGTGCCCCACGTCTTGTGGCGTCCCGGGTTGATGGCCGGTGGTAGCTCGTCGGGCAGGATGCCCTCGATGTCGGGGCGGTCCCACGGCCCGAACAGGCCGCTGTGCAGGATCCGTTCGATGGGCTTGACCATGTTGAGGTCCTTCGGCGGTGACATCCCGCCCCACGACGAGACCATCGAGTGATCACCCTTGATGTCGTAGGCCAGCGCCTCGAAGCCGAACTGGGCCAGCTTCTCGGCCTCCTCTTTCTCGGCCTGCTTCATATGCAGGATCGGTGCGTGGTAGAACTCGGTGAACGCGTCGATGAACAGCTTCCAGTTGGCGTTGATCTCCGAGCGGTAGCTGTAGTGCTCGGTCATCTCGTGGAACGGATAACCCTTGAGGCCCTCGCCGAATTCGCCGAGATAGTCGACCAGCGGTTCGGCGTTGTCGTCGAAGTTGACGAAGATGAAGCCTTCCCACACCTCGCAGCGCACCGACTTGAGTGGGTAGTCGGCCTTGTCGAGGTCGAAGAACTCGCCCTCCTGTTGGACGAAGGTCAGGTCGCCTTTCAGGTCGTAGCGCCAGGCGTGGTACTTGCAGACGAACTGCCGGCAGCTTCCGGAGACCTCTTCATTGGGATAGTCGTTCCAGACCAGCTTGTTCCCGCGGTGACGGCACAGGTTGTAGAAGGCGCGGATCTCGTCGCCGTCGTTGACGACGATGATCGACACGCCAGGCCCGACCGACGGGAGTTCGCGGGTAACGTAGCGGCCCTTCTTCGGGACGAGTTCCACGCGGCCCATGTGCAGCCAGGTCTTGCGGAAGATGGCCTGCTGTTCGAGCTTCCAGTGCTCGGGATCGACCGAGTCGGTGTAGTCGACCGGTGCCGTGCCGAGTTCCGGCCAGTTCTCGGTCCAGCTACCGGCGGCTGGTTTGGGGAAAAACGCCACGGTGTTACCTCTCCTGTTGATGCGACGGTGTCGAGCGCCGGGCCGCTTCCGTGGTGGCTTCGGCCTCGCCTTCTCCGCTACGAGAATCATATTCTCATATCTGACTAACAGATTTCCACCCTTTGACCGTAAGGTCAATGTCAACGTCAGCCGTCGTACCCGCGGGGGACGTCGGCGACAGCGGAAAAAGCACGGTCAGCGGCACGAGACATCGGCGCGGACGTTGATTCTCGTCCTGAGAGAAGTTAGTTTGCATTCAGTGAGAATCGAGCCCGACGATCGGGGCGGGACGTCGAAAGGGACATCTATGCATCACGACGACATGATTCTGATCAGCGTCGACGACCACATCATCGAGCCGCCCGACATGTTCAAGAACCACCTGCCGGCCAGGTACGTGGACGAGGCGCCGCGGCTGGTACACAACCCGGACGGGTCGGATACCTGGCAGTTCCGCGACACCGTCATACCGAACGTCGCGCTCAACGCCGTGGCCGGGCGGCCCAAGGAGGAGTACGGCCTGGAGCCCCAGGGTCTCGACGAGATCCGCAAAGGCTGCTACGACGCGGCCGAGCGGGTCAAGGACATGAATGCCGGTGGGGTGCTGGCCACCATGAACTTCCCGTCGTTTCCCGGTTTCGCCGCGCGGCTTTTCGCCACCGAGGACGCCGACTTCTCACTGGCGTTGGTGCAGGCCTACAACGACTGGCATATCGACGAGTGGTGCGGTTCCCATCCGGGTCGCTTCATTCCGATGGCCATCCCCGCAATCTGGGATCCGGTGCTCTGCGCTCAGGAGATCCGTCGCGTCTCGAAGAAAGGTGTGCACTCGCTGACCTTCACCGAGAACCCCTCTGCGCTGGGGTATCCCAGCTTTCACGACCTCGAGTACTGGAAGCCGCTGTGGGATGCCCTGGTCGACACCGAGACGGTGATGAACGTGCACATCGGGTCCTCGGGCCGGCTGGCCATCACCGCCCCGGACGCGCCGATGGACGTGATGATCACCCTGCAACCGATGAACATCGTGCAGGCGGCCGCGGATCTGTTGTGGTCGGCGCCGATCAAGGCCTATCCGGATCTGAAGATCGCGCTGAGTGAGGGCGGCACCGGGTGGATCCCGTACTTTCTGGACCGGGTGGACCGCACCTATGAGATGCATTCGACGTGGACGCACCAGGACTTCGGCGGCAAGCTGCCCTCGGAGGTGTTCCGCGAGCACTTCATGACGTGTTTCATCTCCGATCCGGTCGGGGTGAAGAACCGTCACGCCATCGGCGTGGACAACATCTGCTGGGAGATGGACTACCCGCACTCGGACTCCATGTGGCCCGGTGCTCCCGAGGAGCTCGGCGCGGTGTTCGACACCTACGACGTTCCCGACGACGAGATCAACAAGATCACCCACGAGAACGCCATGCGGCTGTACCACTTCGAGCCGTTCACGCACATCCCGCGTGAGCAGGCCACCGTCGGCGCGCTGCGCAAACAAGCCGAGGGACACGATGTTTCGATCCAGGCGCTGAGTCACCACGACAAGCGCAGTGGCTCGGATATCGCAGATTTCACCGCCAACGCACGTGCGGTCACCGGCGTCAAAGACTAGCCAGAGAGCAGCTTCGACGGACGGTGCAGGGACACCTGCACCGGTACCGTCGTATGCGCGGACTGAGGAGGGAACCATGCCTGCGGGAATGAATTTCGAGCTGACCGAGGATCAACAGCTGATTCGCAAGTCCGTGGCGGAACTGGCATCCAGATTCGATGACCACTACTGGATGGAGAAGGACCAGGCCCACGAGTTCCCCACCGAGTTCTACGACGCCATTGCCGCCGGTGGGTGGCTCGGGATGACGATTCCCGAAGAGTACGGCGGGCACGGTCTCGGCATCACAGAGGCGACCATCCTGGCCGAGGAGGTGGCCCGCTCCGGCGGCGCGATGAACGCCGCGAGCTCCATCCACATGTCGATCTTCGGGATGCAGCCGGTGGTGGTGTTCGGCTCCGAGGAGATGAAGAAGGCGACGTTGCCGCGGATCGTCAACGGCGACCTGCACGTCTGCTTCGGGGTCACCGAACCCGGTGCGGGGCTGGATACTTCGCGCATCACCACCTTTGCCAAACGGGACAGCTCCGGAGAGTTCTACACGGTCAACGGTCGCAAGGTGTGGATCTCCAAGGCGCTGGAATCCGAGAAGATCCTGCTGCTCACCCGCACGGAGAGCCGCGACGACGTGGAGAGGCGCGGGGGCAAGCCGACCGAGGGCCTGACCCTGTTCCTCACCGACATCGACCGCGACCACGTCGACATCCGCCCGATCAAGAAGATGGGTCGCAATGCCGTCAGCTCCAACGAGGTGTTCATCGACGATCTGCGGATCCCGGTCAGCGACCGGATCGGCGACGAGGGCAAGGGTTTCTCCTACATCCTGCACGGCCTCAACCCCGAGCGGATGTTGATCGCCGCCGAGGCACTCGGTATCGGGCGGGTGGCGCTGGATCGCGCGGTGAAATATGCCAACGAGCGCGTGGTGTTCGACAGGCCCATCGGTATGAACCAGGGTATCCAGTTCCCGCTGGCCGACTCGCTGGCCCGGCTCGATGCGGCCGAGCTGATCCTGCGCAAGGCGACCTGGCTCTACGACAACGGCAAACCCTGTGGCCGCGAGGCCAATATGGCCAAGTATTTGTGCGCGGATGCCGGGTTCTCGGCAGCGGACCGCGCTTTGCAGACCCACGGCGGGATGGGTTACTCGGAGGAGTACAACATCTCCCGGTTCTTCCGGGAGTCGCGCCTGATGAAGATCGCCCCGGTGAGCCAGGAGATGATCCTGAACTTCCTGGCCGCCAACGTCCTGGGTCTGCCCAAGAGCTACTGACGCCGTCGGCGATGCAGAGAGGAAAGCGATCTCGATGAGGACATACTTCGACCTGACCGGCCGCACGGCGTTGGTCACCGGCGCGGGGGCCGGTATCGGCGCCGGCGTTTCCGAGGCGCTGGCCGCCGCGGGCGCGGCGGTGCTGGTCACCGATATCAGCGGCGACGCCGCCGCCGCGGTCGCCGAGCGGATCAACACCGCGGGCGGTAAAGCAGACAGCGCCCCGTTGGATGTGAGCGACCGGGACGCAGCGGTGGCCGCCGCCGCGCAGGCGGCCGGCCTCGGCGCGGGCAGCCTGCACATCGTGGTCAACAACGCCGGCGTCACCGCTCCGGCGATGTTTCCCAAGCTGACCGACGAGACGTTCCGGCTGACCTTCGACATCCACGTGATGGGGACATTCCACGTCACCCAGGCCGCGTTGCCGCACATCCCCACCGACGGGACCGGCCGCGTCATCAACGTGACGTCCTCGGCGGGCATCACCGGCACGCTGGGTCAGGTCAACTACTCGGCGGCCAAGGCCGGCATCATCGGCATGACCAAATCGCTGGCCCGCGAGCTCGCGACCAAGAACATCATGGTCAACGCCCTGGCCCCGCTGGCGGCCACCCCGATGACTGAGACCATCCGCACCAATGAGAAATTCGCGGCCAACATGATGAACCGCATCCCGCTCAAGCGCTGGGCCGAGGCCGAAGAGGTCGCGGGTGCCTTCGTCTTCCTGGCCTCCGATGCCGCGTCGTACATCACCGGCCAGGTGCTGCCGGTCGACGGCGGCATGGTTATGTGAAGTCGTGACCAGTACCGCGCCGCTGTCCGGCATCACCGTCGTTGCCATGGAGCAGGCGGTGTCCGCGCCGATGTGCACCCGGGTCCTGGCCGACTTCGGCGCCCGGGTGATCAAGATCGAAAACCCCAAGGGCGGCGACTTCGCCCGCGATTACGACGACGTGGTGCTGGGGCAGGCAGCACATTTCGTCTGGGCGAATCGGGGCAAGGAATCGGTCACGCTGAACCTCAAGTCCCCGGCGGGGATGGAGGTGCTGCACCGGCTGCTCTCCCGAGCCGACGCGTTCGTGTCCAATCTGGCCCCCGGCGCCACCACCCGGCTCGGGTTGGCGCCGGCCCACCTGAAAGAGCGCCACCCACAGGTCATTTCACTTGAGATCGACGGCTACGGTCCGGGCGGGCCGCTGTCGGAGAAGCGCGCCTACGATCTGTTGGTGCAAGCGGAGTCGGGATCGTGCGCGTCCACCGGTTATGCCGGGATGCCGGCCAAACCGGGTGCGGCGGTCGCCGATATCACCACGGGCCTGTATTCGGCGCTGTCCATCATGGCGCTGCTGCTCGGGCGGGCGCGACAGCGCGACACCGGGGCGGCACCCTCGGTGGCGGTGAGTTTGTTCGACACGATGACCGACATCATGGGCTATCAGCTGACCTACACCCAGCACTCCGGGATCGACCAGATTCCGCTCGGCATGAGCTCACCGGCGGTCGCCCCGTACGGCTCGTTCCCGACGCGGGACGGGCAGACGGTGGTGTTGGGCACCACCAACGACCGGGAGTGGCAGCGGCTGGCCCGCGAGATCATCGAACGCCCGGACCTGGCCGACGACGCGCGATTCGCCACCAACTCCGACCGCTGCGCGCACCGCGACGAACTCAACGCCGCCATCGAAACCTGGTGCGCCCAGCACGATCTGGCGCATATTCAGGAGACCGCGGACCGGGCCGGGATCGGAAACTCCCGCTACAACCTGCCCAGTGAGGTCATCGCGCACCCGCACCTGAAGGCGCGGGACCGCTGGCGCGAGGTCGGTACCCCGAACGGGACGATCTCCGCACTCCTGCCGCCACCGGTCATCAGTGGCTTCGAGATGGGGATGGGTGCGGTGCCGGGCCTGGGCCAGCACACCGACGCGGTGCTGGGTGAGCTGGGTTTCGCTGCCGACGACGTCGCCGCCTTGCGCTCGGACGGCGCGATCGGTCCGGAGTACCTGTGAGCGTGCTGCTGACCGAGGACCGCGACGGTGTGCGGACGCTGACCCTGAACCGGCCGGAACGCAAGAACGCCCTCGACCCGGAGCTGTGGGGTGCGCTGGCCGAGGCGTTACGCGTCGCCGACACCGACGACACGGTGCGGGCGCTCGTCCTCACCGGCGCCGGTGGAGCCTTCTGCTCGGGAGCCGATATCGGGACCGGAGAGGTCATCCACCCGCGACGCAAACTGCAGCGCCTCACCGATGTCGCGCTGGCGCTGCACCACCTGTCGGTGCCGACCATCGCCAAGGTCACCGGCGTCGCCGTCGGGGCCGGCTGGAACCTGGCGCTGGGCTGCGATCTCGTGGTCGCCACCCCCGAATCGAAGTTCTGCCAGATCTTCTCCAAGCGCGGCCTGTCGGTCGATCTGGGGGGATCCTGGCTGCTGCCGAAACTCATTGGGCTGCAACAGGCCAAGCGACTGGTGATGTTGGCCGACATGATCTCGGCGGACGAAGCACTGCGACTGGGCCTGGTGACCTGGGTGAAGGCGGCCGAAGAGATCGACGGGTTCGTCGGCGAACTGGCCGACCGACTCGCCGGCGGACCGCCGTTCGCGCTTGCGCAGAGCAAGGCGCTGCTCAACGACGGCGCCAGCGCGAGTTTCGCCCAGGCGCTGGCCAACGAAGCGCGCGCCCAGCCGGGCAATTTCGCCACCATCGACTCGGCGGAGGCGTACGCGGCGTTCGCCGCCAAACGTGACCCGTCGTTCACCGGAACCTGGGCGGTACCGCCCGCCGTCGAGACCTCCAAGGAGTAACTCATGCGAGAAACCGTCATCGTCGGGGCCGTGCGCACCCCGGTCGGCAAGCGCAACGGCGGCCTGTCCGACCAGCACGCCGCTGATCTGTCCGCGGTGGTGCTCAAAGAACTCGTCGAACGCACCGGGGTGGAGCCCGCCCTCATCGACGATGTGGTGTGGGGCTGCGTGTCGCAGGTGGGCGACCAATCCAGCAATATCGGCCGGTACGCGGTGCTCGCCGCCGGCTGGCCCGAGCACATCCCCGGCACGACGGTCAACCGCGCCTGCGGATCCAGCCAACAGGCCTTGGATTTCGCGGTGCAGGCGGTGATGTCCGGTCAGCAGGACATCGTGGTCGCCGGTGGTGTCGAGGTGATGAGCCGGGTGCCGCTGGGCGCGGCCCGCCAGACCGGCCAGCCCTACGGCCCGAAAGCGCTTGCCCGCTATGACGGTTTCTCGTTCAACCAGGGCATCTCGGCGGAACTGATCTGCCAGAAATGGGACCTGTCGCGCACCCGCTGCGATGAGTATTCGGCGCAGTCCCACGAGCGGGCCGCCGCCGCGCAGGACGCCCGGGCTTTCCTCGATCAGATCGTGCCTGTCTTCGTCGACGGTGGCGTGATCACCGATGACGAAGGCATCCGTCGCGGCACGACGGTCGAGAAGCTCGCCGGACTCAAGCCCGCGTTTACCGAAGACGGCGTCATCCACGCCGGCAACTCGTCTCAGATCTCCGACGGTGCTGCCGCGCTGCTGGTGATGACCGCCGACCAGGCGCTGCAGCTGGGACTCACCCCGTTGGTGTACTACCGTGCCGGCGCGGTGATCGGTGCCGACCCGGTGCTGATGCTGACCGGGCCCATCCCGGCCACCGAGAAGGTGTTGCACAAGGCCGGCGTCGGGATCGACGAGGTCGGGGTGTTCGAAGTGAACGAGGCGTTCGCGCCGGTGCCGCTGGCCTGGCTGGCCGAGACCGGCGTGGACGAGGCCAAGCTGAACCCGCTGGGCGGGGCGATCGCCCTGGGACATCCGCTCGGCGCCTCCGGCGCGGTGCTGATGACCCGGATGATCCATCACATGCGCGACAACGGAATTCGCTACGGGCTGCAGACCATGTGCGAAGGCGGCGGCACCGCCAACGCCACGCTGGTCGAGTACGTCTTCTAGTCGAAAGGGCAACACGTGCAACGCAATCTGTTCACCGAGGACCACGAGGCGTTCCGCGAGCTGGCCCGCGACTTCGTCGAAAAGGAAGTCGTCCCGGCCTATCCCGAGTGGGAGAAGGGCGGCCGGATGCCCCGCGAGGTGTTCGAGAAGATGGGTGCCCTGGGCATGCTGGGCATGGCCATCGACGAAGAGTACGGCGGCGGTGGGGTGCCCGACTACCGCTACAACGTGGTGCTGCAGGAAGAGGCGGCCCGCGCGCTGGTCACCCTGTCCACGGTACGCACCCAGCTCGAGGTGATCCTGCCGTACTTCCTGCACTACGCCAACGGGGAACAGCGCAAGCGCTGGTTCCCCGGGCTGGCCGACGGCACCCTGCTCACCGCGGTCGCCATGACCGAGCCCGGCACCGGGTCCGATCTGGCGGGCATGCGCTCGACCGCCGTGCGTGACGGTGACGACTGGATACTCAACGGCGCCAAGACATTCATCACCGGCGGTATGCAGGCGGACCTGGTCATCGTGGTGGCCCGCACCTCCACCGATCCGGACAACCGGCGCCGGGGGCTCACGCTGTTCGTGGTGGAGGACGGGATGCCCGGTTTCACCCGCGGCCGGGAACTGGAGAAGATGGGCTGCAAGGTGCAGGACACCGCCGAGTTGTCCTTCGTCGATGTGCGGGTGCCCGCGGCCAATGTGCTCGGCGAAGTGGACGAGGCGTTCGGCTACCTGGGCCACAATCTGCCCCAGGAGCGGCTGACGGTGGCGGTCGGTTCGGTGGCCCAGGCCCGGTCGGCGATTGCGGCGGCCATCGACTACACCAAGGACCGCAAGGCATTCGGCACGCCCGTGGCCTCTTTTCAGAACACCAAGTTCGAACTTGCCGCCTGCTCGACGGAGGTCGAGGCCGCGCAGGCGATGCTGGACCATGCCGTCGCGTTGCATGTGGACGGGGCGCTGTCGGCGCCGGATGCGGCGCGGGTGAAGTTGTTCTGCACCGAGATGCAGGCCCGGGTGATCGACCGGTGCCTGCAGTTGTTCGGGGGATACGGCTACATGATGGAGTATCCGATCGCGCGGCTGTACACCGATGCCCGGGTGGCCCGGATCTACGCGGGGACCAGCGAGGTGATGAAGGTGATCATCGCCAAGGACCTGGGCCTGTAGGTCACCGGGCGGAGGGCGGCCGGGCGTCCACGCCGTAGCGCTGGGTCGCGGAACCCGGCATGACACCTGTCGAGAAATTTGTAACCTAAGACCCTTGTCACAGCCCCTCAACCAACCTACTGTGTGTTCAGTTGGTTGGTTTGCGAGTGCGAGGGAGAGCGGTGACAGCGACGTCCGCGGCAGCGGGGCCGGCCCAGAGATCGCGGCCCTATGAGTCGCTGCTGGCCAAAGGTGAGGACCGCAAGCAGCGCATTCTCGGTGCCGCGGAGACCCTGCTGGCGCGCAACGGCTGGCGCAACACGTCGCTGGCGCAGATCGCGCGGGAGGCCGGTGTCAGCGCGGCCGGACTGTTGCACCACTTCGCGTCCAAGGAAGCGCTGCTGCACGCCGTGCTCGACGCCCGTGACTTCGACGATGACACCCACGCCGACCGCACCGGGGATCTGCTTGCGCAGATCACCCGCGTCGCAGAGCGCTTCGACCGGGCTCCCGCGCTGGTGGGAACCTTCACCGTGCTGCTGGTGGAGAACATTCAGCCCGACGCTCCGCTGCACGACCGCCTGGTGGCGCGTCAGCAGGCCGCGGTCAATATCGTCGCCGACGGTATCCGCCGTGGTCAGCGCGAAGGCCGCTACCGCTCAGACCTCGACGCGGCCATCAAGGCCGTGGAGATTCTCGCCTTCGTCAACGGAATGGAGACCGCATGGCTACTCGATCCTTCAATTCCCCTAGCCGAGGTGTTCAAGGGATACGCCGAAGCGCTGGCCCGCGACTTCGGGGTTCGGGAACCGAGCAGGAGTTCACTATGAGGTACCGACTCGATGTGGTGGCGCCCAGTGTGGCCGACGTCGTCCGTTCCGCCGGTGGCTGGCTGGTCGACCGGGTGATGGCCGGCTGGGATGTGACCGTGCTGATCTCCGGTGATGACGACCTGCGGCCGCTACGCATCCTCGGGGTCGAGACGGGCGATCTGGATACCGCCATGCGGGAATGGGAAGAGCGCCCGCACCCACAGACGGTGGCGGTGGCCGCCGATCTGTTCGTGACGGATGCGCGCGTGCGTGAAGGTGTGCTGGGTGCCCTCGAACAGGGCCTCACCGAGGTGACCCTGTGGGGCCAGCGCTGGCCGCGGGAGCTGGACAGCACCGTCGACTCGATGCTGCATGAGCTCAGCGCCGCCGCCCGCGCGTTCAAGGCGCAGGCGCTGGCCGCCCTCGGTGAGACCGCGCCGGTCGAGCGGGTCGAGGTCTTCCGCTGCGGGGTGATGTCCTGTCCTGCCGTGGCCGCCGATCTGGTTCCCGCCAGCTGACCGCCCTCAGCCACGTACCGACACGGTCACCGGTCCGCCCCGCGGGTCGGCGCCGTCGAGCACATCGGACGGCACCCGGAACACCCGGCCCGGCGACGCGGGCCACGGCAGTGTCTTGCGGGCGATCACTCGGCCGTCCTGTCTGACCGTCACTCTGGGGATGCGGATCAGTTCGTCGGTCCACAACAACAGCCTTCGCCGTGCCGGCGCGGTATCGCCGGCGCGCACGATGCCCGGCGTGATCCACCGCAGCGGCGCTTCGGCCCGCAGCCGCAGCCCGTCCTCGGCCGCGGTGGCGCCCCGAAGGAAGGCCCGCACCGGTTCGCCGACATGCCTGCCGTCGAGCGCGGCGATATCGGCGGTATCCACCGGGTGCAGCAGGTTGCCGATGGCGAAGACGCCCGGACGGCTGGTACGTAACGCGGTATCCGTCAGCGGCCCAAGGGTGTTCGGGTCCATGTCCAGTCCCGCGGCGCGGGCCAGTTCGTGGTCGGGAATCCAGTCCCCGGTGAGCACCAAGGTGTCGCACTCGATGATCTGACGGTGGCCGGTGTCGAGGTTCTCGACCTCGACCGCTTCCAATGCGGGCTTGCCGATGATCCGTGACACCCTGGTGCGCGTCGCGATGTCCAGCCCCAGGAACGGCGACCGGCCGGCGATGTTGAACACCGCGTAGGACTCCGGGGACGGGTGGGTGGTGGTCATCAGCGCGGTGTCGCAGCCGGCGTGTTTGAGTGTGAGGACCGCCGAGTAGCTGACCAGTTCGGCGCCGACCACGACGGCGCGCCGGCCGACGCCGCGGTGTTTGAGATGCACGACGTTCTGCAGCAGCCCGGTGGTGTAGATGCCGGACGGGCGGTCGCCGGGGATCATCCGGGCCGGCCTCGGGCGTTCCCTGGCGCCGGTGGCGAGGATGACGGCGCGGGCGTCGAGGCGGTAGCGGCCCTGCGGTGACGTCACGTCCAGGGAGCGTTCGCCCGCCCATCCGGTCACCGTGGTATCGGTGCGGATGACGGCACCGGCGCCGGTCGCCCGCCGGACCAGCCGGCGGGCGTACTCCGGTCCGCCGAGGAAGCGTTTGAGGTCGCGGACCCCGTAGCCCGGGTGGTCACTGTGCCGGGGGATACCACCGGCAGCCGATTCCCGTTCGAGCACAACGACATCGAGACCGGGGGCGAGTTCGGCGGCCGCGGTCAGGCCGGCCGGTCCGGCGCCGACGATGACGATGTCGGCGGTCTGGTGGCTGGTCACTGGCGGATCCTCTCGGGCTGGACGGTGACGCGCACCGGGGGCAAGGTGTCGACCACGGCCTGCACCTCGGCTCCGCAGAAGAAGCCCTGGCAGCGTCCGTTCATGACGCGGGTGCGCCGACGCAACCCGTCGAGATCGGCCGGGGGGATGGTGGATCGGCACGCATCGCGCAGTTCGCCCGCGGTGACCCGTTCGCAGAAGCAGACGATCTTGCCGTACGCGGGATCGGCGGCGATCCGCTCGGCATCCTGATAGGGACGGGTGAACGCCTCACCCAGGTTCGGCATCCGCGGTGGATCGGGCAGCTCGCCGTCGGGGATGAGTTCGAGCCCCGCCGAACGCAACTCGCCGAGGGTGTACTCGGCGATCGCCATACCCGCGGTCAGGCCCGTCGATCTGATACCGCCCAGCAGCAGGTAGCGTTTGGTGGCGTCGGCGGCGATCAGGTAGTCACCGTGGTCGATGGCGGCGCGCAGGCCCGAGTACGTGGCGGTGACCTCTTCATCGAGCAGTTCCGGCATGAGCCTGCGGCCCTTGTCGAGCAGGAACTCGAAGCCGGCCTCCGAGGTCGCGGTGGCGGTGCGGTCCTGCAGATCCTCCGAGGTCGGTCCGAGCATGACGTTGCCGTAGATGGTCGGGCTGACCAGCACACCCTTACCGCGCGCGGTGGGGACGGGCAGCACGATCTTGTCCACCAGGGCGCGGGCCAGTTTGTCGTACACGATCAGTTCACCGCGCCGCGGTGTCACGGTGAACCGGTCGAAGCCGAACCGGGCGTCGATCACGTCCGCACCGAGTCCCGCGGCGTTGACCACCCAGCGGGTCGTGACCGGGCCCGCGCTGGTGTGCAGTGTGGTGAATTCGGTTCCGATGTCCACGGTTTCGACCCGATACCCGCGCAGCAGGGTGGTACCCCTGTTGACCGAGTCGGTCGCCAGGGCGAGGTTGACGGTCCACGTGCAGATGATGGACTCGTCGGGCACCGTCAGGCCGCCCAGCGCGCCGTCGCCGAGGTGCGGGATCTGCTGGTAGACCTCGGCTGCGCCGATGATCTCGCAATGGCGGTACCCGTTGGCCTCGGCCTTGTCGCGCAGGCCGGGTAGCGCGTCGAGCTGTTCGTCGTCCCAGGCCACCAGGATCGCGCCGGTGTGCTCGACGGGTATGCCCGTGTGGCGGGCGTATTCGGACAGCAGGGTGTAGCCGCGGCTGACCATCGCCGATTCGAGCGTGCCGGGCTTGGCGTCGAAACCGGTGTGCAGGATGGCGGTGTTGGCCTTGCTGGTGCCGTCGCCGACGTCATCGCGGGCGTCGAGCAGCGCCACCGAGAGCTGGTGTCCGGACAACTCCCGGGCGATCGCGGCGCCGACGATACCGGCGCCGATGACGACGATGTCATAGGTGGTGTTCACTCAGGGTTCCTCATGATGCGAATAGGTGGTGGCGGCCAGTGCCCGCCACCTCGAACGGAATTCGGTGGCACGGTCGGGGCCCCAGGCCGGCTCGAAGGTCGCCGACGCCGACCACCGGGGAATGACGCCGCGCACACCGCGGTCGGGGTGCAGGCTCAGTTCGGCCAGTGCAGCGGCGCCCAGCGCGGTGGCGTGCGGGGACGGGTAGACGTCGACGGGTACCTGCAGGATGTCGGCGCATGCCTGCATGAGCACCTTCGATTGGGTCAGCCCGCCGTCGGCGCGCAGCCGGGTCAGCGTGGTCTGCGGTCCGATGGCCGACACCAGCTCCCCGATCTGCGCGGCGATGCCCTGGAGCAACGCCAGCACCAGATGGCCACGTTCGGCGGCCAGCGTCATCCCGGAAAACGTTGCGGTGGCGCTCGATTGCCACCACGGTGCGGCCAGCCCCGCCAGCGCGGGCACACACAGCACACCGCCGTTGTCGGCGGCGGCCACCGGATCCAGATCGGCAGCACCGGAGATGATCCCCAGCGAGGCCAGCCACCGCACCGCGGACGCGGCCGTGTAGACCTGCCCGTCCACGCAGAAGGTGTCCTGTCCGGCCACCCGCCAGGCCACCGAGGATGTCAGGCCGGTGCTGGAGAACACCGGGACGGTTCCGGTGTTGGCGAGCAGGAACGCACCGGTGCCGAACGTGCACTTGGCGGTGCCGGCCTCCAGGCACTCTTCGGCCAGCAGGGCCGCCTGCTGGTCGACGACGATACCGCCGACCGGTGTCTCGGCCCCGAAAGTCGAAGTCATACCGATGATCTCGTCGTTGCCGGCGATCCGTGGCATCGCCTCGCCGGAGAGTCCGAAGATCTCCATGAGGTCGGGGCTCCAGCCGTCGCCACCCAGGTCGGTGAGCAGGGACCGGCTGGCGGTGGTGGCGTCGGTGACGAACTCGCCGGTCAGCTGGTGCAGCAGCCAGGTGTCCGAGGTCGTCACCACCCCGGCGGTCTCCATATTGCGGCGCAGCCACGCCATCTTGGGCGCGGAGAAGTACGGGTCGAGGACCAAACCCGTACGCGCGGCCAGTGTTTCGCGGTGTTCGGACAGGCCGGCGCACAGTGCCTCGGCGCGCCGGTCCTGCCACACGATCGCCGGGGTCAGCGGGCGCCCGGTGCCGGGATCCCAGGCCAGTACGGTCTCGCCCTGATTGGCCAGGGACACCGCGTCGATCGGCCGGCCGGCGTCGGCGACGGCCGCCCGGCCGGCGGTCAGCACCGACGCCAGGAGCTCGGCCGGATCCTGTTCCACCCCGCCGCCGTCGAGATACCGCGGATGCACCGGGATTTCCGCGACCCCGCACACCCCGTCGGTGGGGTCCACCACGATGGCCTTGGTTCCCGAGGTGCCCTGATCGATGGCGAGCACCGTCACGGCGTGGCCACCCCGTCGAGTTCTGCGTCGATGGACCTCATTTCGGGCATGCGCAACCCGCGCGTGCCGCGGGTGATCAGCAGGAACGCCAGGTAGACGGCGCCGAGTGCGACCATCACCAGGACATAGAGCCAGGGATCGCGGAAGGAGGCGTCCCGGAACAGCGAGAGCTCGAACAGCAGCCACACCACCGCGACGATGATGATCGGCAGCTCGAAGCGGCCCAGGCTGAACCCGGCACTGGTGGGTAACTCTCGGCGTTTGGCGATGTACAGCGCCACCGTGATCGTGTAGATGATCGCCGGCAGCAGCGTGGCGGCAGAGAAGAGTTTGAACAGGGCATCGGTACTGGTCGAGAACAGGCCGAGGATCGCGGCCGCGACGACGGTCATGAACACCGTGGCGTTCAGCGGTGTCTTGAACCGGGGTGACACCGTGCCCAGCAGCTGCCAGCCGGGGAACCGCTCGTCCCGCGACATGGCCCAGACCAGCCGAACGCCGGTCATCAGGATCACCAGACCGCAGGCGAAGATCGCGATGGCCACCAGCACCAGCAGGGCGGTGCCCACGAAGGACCCGAGGATGTCCTGGATGACGTCGGCGATCGGTGTCCCGGATTGGGCGAGTTCGCCCGGGTTGCCGACCGCGGCGGTCACCACGAGCAGGAACAGGAAACCGAGCACGCCCGACGCCAGCACGGCCTGCCACATGGCGCGGGGGACCACCACCTCCGGCCGCTTCGTCTCTTCGGCAAGGTTCGCGGCGGATTCGAAGCCGACGATGGTGAAGGCGCCCAACAGGAACCCGAGCATCCACGGGCCGGCCGAGGTGGCGGTGCCGAAACTCCAGTACTGCTCGGGGGACACCTCGCCGGTGGAGAACAGGTTGCCGACGTCGAGCTTGTGCGCGATGACGCCGACGATGAGCAGCAGGGCGACCAGCGCGACCATTCCGATGAGTTCGGCGGTCACCGCGAAGTTGTTGACCCGTTCGGTCCATGTCGTCGACAGACCCACCAGCACAGCCTGCAGCACCAGCACGGTCGCCGTGATGAGAAATGCGGTCGCGGGTGTGCCCTGGAACCCGAACAGGGCCGGCAGCACGGTGGCGGCCACGGTGTAGTCGACGGCGATGACGACGATGGCCAGGAAGGTGAATGAGATCCAGCCGGTGATCCAACCGAGCACGGGATTGGCCAGCCGGGACACCCATTGGTAGGCGTATCCGGTGACCGGGATGCGGGCGGCCAGTGCACCGATGAGCAGCGCGACGGCGAGCTGTCCGACGACCACGATGGGCCAGGTCCAGATACCAAGCGGCCCTGAGGAATTCAGGACACTGCCGTATGTGGTGAAGATGCCGGTGGCGATGGAGACGAAGGCGAAGGCCACCGCGAAGGAGGCGAACCGGCCGGTGGTGCGCTCGAAGGACTCGCGGTAGCCGAAGCGGGCGACGCCGGACGGCTCTTGGTCGCCCGACGATGTGGAATCATGTGTCATGGATCGTGCTTTCTGACTGGTTTTGAATGTTCGGTCCCGCGGGCGGCGCTGCAACGCCGCCCGCACCCATTTCCGGAGGCTGTCACGCTGACAGCACGGCACCTCCCGCTTCGTGGATGGCTTCGGTGAGAGCCGGGTTGTGCTGATCGGTGATCAGCCCGCTGACCGCATCCAGCCCGCAGACGCGATGCGGTGCGATCTGGCCGAGCTTCGACGAGTCGGCCAGGATGAACGAGCGGGCGCTGTTGGCGATGATGGTGCGCCGAACGTCGACCTCGTCGAGGTGATAGTCGGTCAGACCCGCGGCCGCGTCGACCCCGCCGGAACCGATGAAGGCGATATCGGCGTACAACTCGGCGAACATCGCCTTGGCGTGTGCATTCGAGCACGCCAGATCGCCGCCGCGGACGCGGCCGCCACAGACCAGGACGGTGATCCCGGGGCGCCCCGCCAGTTCGACGGCCACCAGCAGGGACGGGGTGGCCACCGTGCCGCGCCAGCCGTGCGGGATCGCGCGGGCGACTTCGACGGCGGTGGTGCCGAGGTCGATGACGATGGTCTGCCCGGACTCCAGCAGTCCGGCCGCGACCCGGGCCATCTCGGCCTTGGCCCGGTGGTGGATGCCGGCGCGTTCGGTGAACGACGGTTCCTCGCCACGGGCTACGGTGGCGGCCCCGCCGTGCACCCGCCGCAGCGCCCCGCGTTCCTCGAGCAGGGCCAGGTCGCGGCGCACGGTCTCGGCGGAGACGCCGAGCAGGCGGACGAGCTCGTCGGTACTGATCGTCGAGGCGGTGTTGACCGCATCGACGATGGCGTCGTGCCGTACTACCGGAAGCATGCGCGCCCACCTCGTGTGGATTTATGACTGCGGATGCCTGTAAGTGTGGGTTACTGACCGTGGGTCGTCAAGCGGAGCTGGGGGCTCAATACCGGCGCGTGATGAGGCGGTGGCCGGCCGCGGATTCGTCTCTCGCTGCCGCTCGTGTATCACCGTCGTCGCCTACCATGAGGGTCGGCAGCAGTGCGGCGCCAAGGACGTATACGGCGTCCGTGTGTTGGTTCCCAACTTTGATGGCCACAACGATGTGACGATCGATCTCAAGTCGATGGCTCAACCGCGCCGCACGCGTAGCGAAAGGCCGCAGGCCATGGCTGAATCGATGAGACCGCACTTCGAAGACGTCCAGGCGCACTATGACCTGTCCGACGATTTCTTCCGCCTTTTCCTGGATCCTTCGCAGATCTACAGCTGCGCCTACTTCGAGCGCGACGATATGACGCTCGCCGAGGCTCAGCTGGCAAAGGTCGACCTGTCGCTGGGCAAGCTCGGACTGCAACCGGGTATGACGCTGCTCGATGTGGGGTGCGGCTGGGGCGCGGTGCTGCGCCGTGCGCTCCAGAAGTACGACGTCAACGTCGTCGGGCTGACGCTGTCCAAGAACCAGGCCGCCCACGTCCAGGCCGGCTTCGACGAACTCGACACGCCCCGCAGCCGGCGGGTGCTGCTGCAGGGGTGGGAGCAGTTCGACGAGCCGGTGGACCGGATCGTGTCCATCGGGGCTTTCGAGCACTTCGGCTTCGACCGGTACACCGACTTCTTTGCGAAGGCCTACCACCTCCTGCCCTCCGACGGCGTGATGATGCTGCACACCATCACCGCGCTCCATCCCGACCGCGCGAAGGAGCTGGGCATTCCGTTGACCTGGGCGATGGCCCGCTTCGCCAAGTTCATCCTCACCGAGATCTTCCCGGGCGGGCGGCTGCCGTCGATCGAGAAGGTCGAGCAGCATGCCGATGCCGCCGGCTTTCTGGTCACCCGAGAGCAGTCGCTGCAACCGCATTACGCCAAGACCCTCGACATCTGGGCGCAGAACCTGCAGGCGCATCGAGACGAGGCGATCGCCATCCAGTCCGTGGAGGTCTACGACCGTTACATGAAGTACCTGACGGGATGCGCCGATCTGTTCCGCAATCGCCAGATGGACGTCGTCCAGTTCACCATGGAGAAGTAGGGGCCCCGGCGACCTGCACGATCACCTTCCCGACCGCCCGCCCGTCGGCGACATGCCGCAGCGCCGCGGCGGCCTGTTCGAGCGGATAGACCGCACCGACATGGGGAACGACGGTGCCGGTGGCCAACAGGGCGGCCAGTTCCGCCTCGTTGCGGGCGAACTCGTCGGGTGTTACGTCCTGGAACTGGAACCCCAGCAGCACAACACCTTTCACCAGCACCAGGTTCAGCGGAATGCGCGGGATGGTGCCGGATGCGTAGCCGACGGTGACGAACCGGCCGCCGCGGCGCAGCGCGCGCAGCGCGGGCTCGGACAGGTGGCCACCCACCGGGTCCAGAACGGCGTGGGCGCCATCGGGCACCGCGTCCCGCAGTGCGGCTCGCAGGTCGACGGCACGGTGGTTGACCACCGTGTGCGCACCGTATTGCCTTGCGGTGGAGAGCTTCTCCGGCGAGGACGCCACCGCGGTGACCCGGGCGCCCAGCGTCGTGGCCAACTGCACGGCCGCCAGCCCGACGCCACCGCCGGCGCCCAGCACGATCACCTCGTCGCCGGCCTGTATGCGTGCCGTCGAGCGCAACGCGTGATGGGCGGTGCGATAGGCGACCCCGGATGCGGCCGCCGTGTGATCATCGATCGCGTCGGGGATGCGCGCGAGCGCGGCGCTCGACAGGCACACCTGCTCGGCGAACGTGCCGTACATGCCGGTGGCCGTCACCCGGTCGCCGACCGCGAAACCCGTTACCTGCGACGATACTTCGGTGACGACGCCGACGCACTCGCTGCCGGGGACGAACGGGGGCGGGACCTTGATCTGGTATTCGCCGGCGACCAGCAGCACGTCGGGGAAGTTCACCGCCGACGCCCGGATATCGACGCGCACCTGGCCGGTGGCCAGGACGGGGACCGGGACGGCACAGACCTGCACCACCTCGGGTGGTCCGTAGAACGGGCAGACCGCCGCTCTCACCGGTAGTCGCTGGCCTCGGCGAGTTCGGCCGCCGAGCGCATCAGATCGGCGACCACCGGCCCGAACGCCAGCAGCTTCTCGTCATCGCCGGCGCGTTGAAATCCCTGCTCCAGCACGATCGCCAGCTTCCACTTCGCCAGCACCAGGTAGTAGTCCACATCGTCGACCTGGCGTCCGGACACCTCGGCGTAGTGCGCGACCACCTGATCCTGTGAGGGCATGCCCTGCATGTCGACATACCCCGACTGGGCGGCCTCGGGCGCGCCGGTGTCTTCCGGCCAGCCCTGCACCATCCAGGCCAGATCGAGTTTCGGATCGCCGACTGTGCCCATCTCCCAGTCCACGATCGCGGCGAGCGTGGCGGGCGCGCCATGCTGGTACATCACGTTGGCGAACTGGTAGTCGCCATGCATCAGGCCGGGGATGAAATCCAGTGGGCGATGCGTGCGCAACCACTCCGTCGCGACCGCAAGGCCTTCCAGCTCACGGGCTTTGATCCGTTCATAGAAGCCGGTCCAGCGCGCGACCTGACGGTCGTGATAGCCGTCGGGGCGGCCCAGATCGCTCAATCCCCGGGCCTGCCAGTCCACCTGGGACAACAGCGCGATTCCCTCGGCCAGTTGGTAGGCCAGCGCCGGCCGTAGCGAGTGATCGGAGTTGAACGGCTCAGGCCAGTGCCGCGAGTCCATCGGCGACCACCCGTCGACGAACCCCATGAGGTAGAACGGCCGGCCCAGAACACTCGGGTCCGAACAGACCCCGACCGCTCTGGTATGCGGGACGTCGGTGCCGTCGAGCGCCTCGATGATGCGCCACTCCCGGAGAATGCCATTGTCGCGGTCGGCCGGTGCGCCCGGCGGAGGCATCCGCAGGACGCATTCGTGCTCTCCTCGGGTGATGCGGTAGATGACGTTCTGCGTACCGCCGGAAAGGAACTGGATATCAGTCGGTTCGCCCTTGCCGGGGATGTCGGCCTCATCCAGCCAAGCCGACAGCCGGGCGATGTCCAGAGTCACAGGTTGCCGACCTCCAGTTCCAGGAACTGCGCGTACTTGGCCTGCGCGGCTTCGCGTCTGCGCGGAATCCAGTCGGTGGGCCACAGATCGTCGCTCGCCGAATAGCCCCGTAGCACCTGCTTGGCCACCGTGGTCTTGTGCACCTCGGTGGGTCCGTCGGCCAGCCCCATCACCGCGGCCCCGGTGACCATGCCGAGGAACGGCATCTCGTTGGTGACCCCTAGCGCGCCGTGCACCTGCATGGCCCGCCAGGCGATGTCGTGCAGCACCGTCGGCATCACCACCTTGACCGCGGCGATGTCCTTGCGCACCTTCTTGTAGTCGTTGTACTTGTCGATCTCCCACGCGGTGTAGAGCACCAGGAGCCGGAACTGGGTGAGCTGGGCGTAGGAATCGGCGATATAGGCCTGGATGGCCTGCTTGTCGGCCAGCAGGCTGCCCGCGGTCTGGCGGCTGCGCGCCCGCTCGCACATCATGTCGAGTGCCTTCTGCGCGAGGCCGATGGTGCGCATGGCGTGGTGGATCCGCCCGCCGCCCAGTCGCGTCTGGGCGATGACGAAGGCCTGGCCCTCACCACCGAGCAGCGCCGAATCCGGAACCCGCACATTGTCGTAGTGGATGAGTGCGTGGGAGCCCTGACCGTCGGACTCGCCGTAGAGCCCACAGTTGCGCTCGATGGTCACCCCGGGGGTGTCGGTGGGCACCAGGAACATCGACATGCCCTGGTATGGACTGACATCCGGGTTGGTCACCACCATGACGATGAGGAAGGACGAGGTGGAGGCGTTCGAGGAGAAGAACTTGTATCCATTGATGATCCAGCTCACCCCATCCCCATCCCCATCACGCACCGCGGCGGTCTTGAACTGGGTGGGGTCGGCCCCGCCCTGGGGCTCGGTCATCGAGTAACAGGAGAAGACCTCCCCGTCGAGCAGCGGACGCAGATAGCGTTCCTTCTGTTCGGGGGTGCCGTAGTGCGCGATGATCTCGGCGTTGCCCGTATCGGGTGCCTGGCAGCCGAAGATGACCGGCGCCCATTGCGAGCGGCCCAGGATCTCGTTGAGCAGAGCGAGTTTCAGCTGTCCGTATCCCTGTCCACCCAACTCCGGTCCGAGATGGGTGGCCCACAACCCCTTCTGGCGTACCCGTTCCTTGAGGGGATCCACCACGGCGCGGCGGGTGTCGTCGAGCGGGGTGAACTGCAGATGCGGCCAGATCAGATCAAGCGGCTCGACCTCGTCCCGCACGAAGTCATCGGCCCAGTCCAGCAGTTCCTGGAACTGCGGATCGGTGTCGAAATCCCATGCCATGGCTAGCTCCTTTGATATCCGGCGATGAGGGTGACGATGTCTGCGCCGACCACGTCGGCGAACGAACGGTTTCCAAACGCGCCGGCGGCCCAATGTCGGGCGCCCTCGCTGACCAGCGTCATGGCCAGATAGGCCAGGTGGGTGACATCGGTGTGGGCGGGCAGCTTTCCGTCGGCGACGGCACGGTCGAACAGCGCGGTGAACATCCCGCTGTCGAGGTCGGGGGTGTCGTTGCCGAGTCCGCCGGCGGTATCCGCCATGATCCGGTGTTCGTGGCGGTAGCCCTCGAGGATCGTCTCGATGATCAACTCGCGTGGATTGCGGGCCATGGACCGCTCCAGATCCGACAGCGCCGCGGCGATGACCGCGGGCATGTCGTAGTCACCGACGAGCATGTCGGCGACGACGCGCCGAGCCGACCGGGTGGACATCACGCCCACCTCGAACAGCACGTCCTCCTTGCGCGGGAAATAGAAGTAGAACAGCGCCTTGGAGACGCCGGCGGCCCTGCAGATATCGGCCACGGTGGTGGTCGCGTACCCGCCGGTGCGCCACAGGGCCATCGCCGCCTGCACCAGCGCACGTTTGGTCTCCTTGGACCTGGCTTGCGCCAGGGAGGCACGACGCTGACCACGGTCAGGCGCGGACACCGCGCGGGAACCCGGCATATCAGCACGATAACCCCGGCGGCCATATTTGACCAGGGTCAACTTTTGGCGTCGGTCCGACGAAAACGGCACGCGCCCGTTGACGGAGTTCGGCCACTGTGGAAACCTGATACGCAAAGATGAGAATTACATTCTCGTCGAGTGAGATTGCCGAAACGGAGCACAGATGGCGGACGGCCTGACCGACTTGGATTTCTTCCGGGACCCGCAGCTGGTCGAGGATCCCTACCCGTATTTCGCGGCTCTGCGCAGTGGCTGCCCGGTTCATCGGAACGGCCCGCACGGCGTGACCATGGTGACCGGCTGGGACGAGGCCGTGCAGGTCTACAACGACGCCGACACATTCTCCTCGGTCACGTCGGTCACCGGTCCGTTCCCGGGGTTTCCGGTGTCGTTGGAAGGCCTGACGAAGGATGAGGTCACCGCCCTCATCGAGAAGCATCGCAACGAGCTTCCGTTCAGCGATCAGCTGCCGACGCTCGACCCACCCACCCACACCGATCACCGTGCGCTGCTGATGCGCTTGATCACCCCCAAGCGCCTCAAGGAGAACGAGGACGCAATGTGGAAGCTCGCCGACGAGGTGCTCGACACCTTCCTCGATGGTGGCCGGGGCGAGTTCATCAAGGGCTTCGCGAGCCCGTTCACCTTGCTGGTGATCGCCGATCTGCTGGGTATCCCGGAAGAAGACCGCGACAGCTTCATCGACGGCATCAGCCACAACGCGGGCGGCGGGGTCGGGGGTACCGGCGAGGAAGCCCTGGCGCACAGCCCGCTGGAATTCCTCTATGACCTGTTCGCGTCCTACGTCTCGGAACGGCGCGAGAACCCACGTGACGATGTGATGACCGGGATGGCGACCGCGACCTTCCCAGACGGCTCCATCCCCGACGTCGGCGATGTCGCCCGGGTGGCGACGAATGTCTTCTCCGCCGGCCAGGAAACGACCGTTCGGCTGCTGGGCACGGCCCTGAAGGTCATCGCCGAGCAGCCCGCGGTCCAGGCCGCGTTGCGCGAAGATCGAAGCCTCATACCGAATTTCATCGAGGAGGCATTGCGGATCGAGAGCCCGGTCAAGGGCGACTTCCGGTTGTCGCGCTGCCCCGTGACTGTCGGCGAGACCGAGCTCGGTTCGGGTACCACCGTCATGGTGCTCAACGGCGCCGCCAACCGCGACCCACGCCGGTTCTCCGATCCCGACACCTTCGACCCGGCCCGCAAGAACGCTCGCCAGCACCTGGCATTCGGGCGAGGCATCCACAGCTGCCCGGGGGCACCGCTGGCCCGCGCGGAAACCAAAGTGGCCCTGGAGCGCCTGCTGGACCGCACCACCGATATCCGGATCGCCGAGGACAAGCACGGTTCTGCCGACAGTCGCCGGTACAAGTACATCCCGACGTTCATCCTGCGCGGGCTGGTCGATCTGCACCTGGAGTTCGACACGTGAGAGTCTCGGTCGACGAGGACCGGTGCCGCGGTCACGGGATGTGCCTGACGGCGTGCCCTGAGGTGTTCACCCTGGCCGACGGTGGCTACGCCGAGGTGCTTCTCGATGAGGTGCCCGACGACTATGTCTCCGGTGTCCGGGATGCCGTCGAATGGTGTCCCGAACAAGCAATCAGCATCACAGAAGGAGACTAGAAGCGTGGCAAAAGGTTACGTCCTGCTGACCGAGACGATCACCGACCCGGCGGGCATGGGAGAGTACGCGAAGGCCGCCGGTCCGGCGATGGCCGGTGCCACCATTCTGGCCGTCGACCGGAAGCCGACCGTCATCGAGGGCACCTGGGAAACCACGCAGACGGTGTTGCTGGAATTCGAATCCGTGCAGGCGGCCAACGATTGGTACTACTCGGACGCTTACCAGGCCGCCGTCACATTGCGGCAGGCCGCCGCGACGTGTAACGGCGTGATCCTCAACGGATTCGGCGCCTAGGGGCCGATTTCGCCGGACGGTGGTGGTGGTTCGAAGGGTTGGTACCACCACCATTGGGCGCGTTCCCCGGTCGGGTCGGGGCACGGCGTGACCGCGGGTGGTGCGGATGGTCGCCGAGATCAGGTCTGGTCGGGGGCTGCACCGACCAAACGTCGGTTCATCGGTGGATCAAGGGTTTCGGCATTGAGATGACTTGTGTGCGTTCGTCGCGGATAGCGTTCTCGCCTCATAGGGGAGCGGGGTGGCTCCGTGGTGCGGGCAGATCAAGGGCGATGTCGACGAGCATGTCCTCTTGGCCGCCTACCATGCCGCGGCGGCCGGCCTCCTCGATGAGGGTACGAGCGTCGAGACCGTAGCGAGCTGCGGCGGCCTCGGCATGGCGAAGGAAGCTGGAGTACACGCCGGCATAGCCCAGACTCAGAGTTTCGCGGTCTACCCGCACCGGCCGGTCTTGCAGCGGACGGACGAGGTCGTCGGCGGCGTCCTGCATCGCGTGCAGGTCACAACCATGTTGCCAGCCCATCCGGTTCGCGGTGGCGACGAAGGCTTCCAGCGGTGCGTTGCCGGCTCCGGCGCCCATGCCGGTCAGCGAGGCGTCGACGCGGCGCGCGCCGTGCTCGACTGCGACGACGGAGTTCGCGACGCCCAGCGAGAGGTTGTGATGGGCGTGGATTCCGATTGTGGTGGTGGGCTGCAGGGTCTGGGCCAGTGCATCGACACGTTCGGCGATGTCACGCATAGTCATGGCGCCACCTGAGTCCACGATGTAGACGCAAGTCGCGCCATAGCTCTCCATGAGCTTGGCTTGCTCGGCGAGTGCATGCGGTGTGGTCATATGGCTCATCATCAGAAAGCCGACCGTGTCCATATCCAAATCACGTGCTGCGGCGATGTGTTGGGCGGCGATGTCGGCTTCTGTGCAGTGTGTGGCGACGCGGACGACGCTTGCGCCGGCGCGGTGGGCATCCTTCAATCTCCGCACGCTCCCGATACCGGGAAGTAGCAGTGTGGCGACCTTGGCGCGGTGCACGGCAGAGGCCACTGCCTCAATCCACTCAATATCGGTGTGGGCGCCGAATCCGTAGATGCAACTCGATCCGCCCAACCCGTCACCGTGGGCGACTTCGATGGAGTCCACGCCGGCGGCGTCGAGTGCTGTCGCGATGGTGACCGCCTGGCTGATGCTGTACTGGTGCCGGATGGCGTGCATCCCGTCGCGTAGCGTGACGTCACTGATGTAGAGGTCATGAATCATGCGGCGTCTCCTGCGATCTCGTCGTCTATGGCGGCGATCCGTTCGGCGGTGGACTTGGCTGCTGACGTCATGATGTCGAGGTTGCCCGCGTAGGCGGGCAGGTAGTGTGCTGCACCCGCGACTTCCAGCATCACCGTTACCCGCGTACCTGTGAAACTGCCGGTTTCTGGTATGTAGAGCGCGTTGTGCCTGCCGAACGTCTCGAACTGCACCCGCTGTTTGAGTCGATACCCGGGCACATAGGTGCCGACCTTGGCGATCATGTCCTCTACCGCCTCCTCGATGGCGGCGTGGTCTGCGTCGCCATCGACAAGGCAGTAGACGGTGTTACGCATCAAGATCGGCGGATCGGCCGGGTTGACCACCATCACGGCTTTGCCCCGCCGGGCGCCGCCCACCACTTCCAGTGCCGCAGAGGTTGTTTCGGTGAACTCATCGATGTTCGCCCGGGTTCCGGGGCCCGCTGATCTCGCCGAGATCGCGGATACGATCTCGGCGTAGGAGACGGTTCCGGCCTGACCCACGGCGGAGACGATGGGCACGGTGGCCTGCCCGCCGCAGGTGACCATGTTCAAGTTGTGCTCGTCGACATGCTCGTCAAGGTTGACCGCCGGCACACAGTAGGGACCCAGCGCTGCCGGGGTGAGGTCGAGCACCCGTACTCCGGTGTTCTGCAGCATGTTCCAGTTGACGCGGTGAGCGTTCGCCGATGTCGCGTCGAATACAATTCGAACTCCGTCGAACTCAGGCATCGTGAGAAGGCCGTCGATCCCATCGGATGAGGTGGCTATGCCGAGGCGTCGTGCTCGGGCCAATCCGTCTGATTCCGGGTCGATGCCGACCATCGCAGCCATGGTCAACGGCCCGTCACTGCGCAGGATCTTGATCATGAGATCGGTGCCGATGTTGCCCGAGCCGATGACGGCAACCGGCCACTGATGTTGTGTTGTCATGTCAATCCTTCAGCTGAACCTGAGTGAGACCGCGCCGAGCCCGGTGATATCGGTGGTGACGGTGTCGCCTGCGTGGATGAAGCGCGCGGAGGTGAACGAGCCGGACATCACGAACTGTCCGGGCTCGATGGCTACCGAGAACGCGGCCAATGCATTGGCGAGCCAGGCCACTGCCGCAGCGGGGTCACCCATCACCGCTGTCCCCATGCCGGTATCGGTTTCAACTCCGTTGATCAGCAGTGATGCGCCGAGCCCGGGCAGATGGAGGTGGTGATGGTAGGGCACCCAAGTGCCTAGAACCACCGCGCCGCAGCTGGCGTTGTCGGCGACGGTATCGGGCAGGGTGATCCGCCAGTCCGCGATGCGGCTGTCGACGATTTCCAGTGCTGAGGCCACCGACTCTGTGGCCTCATACACCTCTTCGACAGTGACATGGGGACCGCGCAGTGGAGCCCGGAGCAGAAATGCCACCTCGGGTTCCACCCGGGGAGCACAGAACTGGTCGGCCCTGACGACAGCGTTGTCGGGCACGACCATGTCATCGAGGATGTAGCCGAAATCAGGCTGATCGACCCCGAGGAGCTGTTGCATTGCCGCCGAGGTCAACCCGACCTTGTGGCCAACGACGACGCGCCCTTGCGCCAGCCTGCGGTCCAGGTTGACCTGCTGAACCGCGTAGGCGTCGCCCTGGGTGAATCCGGGATAGGACTCGGTGAGTGGCGGAGCCGGGACCCGGCTTCTCTGTGCGGTCTCCAACACCGCCGCGGCGGTGTTGATCATGTTGTCGCTCAATGCCATTACTGCGAGTTCTCACTGGCCATGCGCTCTGCGAGCCCGTACAGTGCCAGCGCGTGCTGTTCGAACATCGCCACCAAATCGAGAGCGTCGCCATCGATTTCCTTGGCGATGAACAGTCCGTCGGCGCCGGCTACCGCATAGGTCGACAGTCGACGGATTTGGTCCGCGGTGAGCCCGGGTACGAGATCGACGATGGCGCGGGAAACGCTGTCAACCGCATTGGCGCGTACCTCCAGGAACATCGACCGCGCTCGCGGTTCGACCGGACGTCGCTCCAGTGACAGCATGAGCCCCAGTCGCAAGAAATCCGGCGAATCCGAAAGTGCCTTGGCGATCTGCGTCACCATGGCCACCAGTCGGTCCAGTGGTGAACCCTCGTCGGGCAACTGCCAGCTTCGAAGCCATTCGTCGTAGCTCCGCTCGATAACTGCGGCGATCAGGTCGTCCTTGTCTTTGAAATGCCAGTAGATCGAACTCGCCGGCAGCCCGCACTTCGCGCTGACCGCGGCGATACCGGTGCCCTCGTAACCGCGTACGGCCGCGATCTCCGCGGCAGCGTCGACGATCCGCGCGCGTGACGCCGCGCCATCGAGTCTGTGCCGCCGGGTGTTCGCGCGTTGCGGCTTCTCGGTTGGCATGGTGACGCTCCTCGCGTTCAGGGGGTTGACGTGGCTTTCGTAACACTCTACCGTATCGATCACTACATTACCGTAGTGATCACTACACGATAGATCTGGTGAACGAGGATGGCCTTGGCTGAGGAAAAGAACTACGACGTCGCGATTGTCGGTTACGGTCCGTCGGGCGCGACGGCCGCCAATCTCCTCGGTCGGCTCGGTCTCAAGGTCGTTGTCCTGGAGCGTGATCCGGACATCTTCGGCCGCGCCCGGGCCATCTCGATTGATGAGGAAGTGCTGCGGATATGGCAGTCGGTGGGGTTGGCCGAACAGCTGCAGCGCGACATGCTGCCCAACCGCCCGCTGACATTTGTGGACGCCGCGGGTAGGCCGTTCGTCCGACTGGCGCTGACCCCACGCGGATCGGGGCACCCGCCTCAACAGTTCATCTACCAGCCGGCGGTGGATCAGGTCCTGCGCGAGGGAGTGGGGCGTTTTCCCAATGTCGAAGTGCTCCTGGAGCACGAGTGTCTGCGGGTGTTGACCAAGGGAGACAAGGTCGAGTTGATGTTGGCCGACCTGAAGACCGACACCTTCAAACGGCTGACCGCGTCGTATGTGATCGCCGCAGACGGTGGCGGGTCGGCCATCCGAGGTCAACTCGGCATCGGCTATGCGGGGCGCACCTACGCCGAACGGTGGGTGGTCATCGATACCGAGATGCTGCAACCGTGGGAGAACCACGACGCACTGCGGTTTCACTGCAACCCCGCCCGCCCCACCGTCGATTGCCCCACGCCCCTCGGGCATCATCGTTGGGAGTTCCCCGCCCTGGCCGGTGAGGACGATCGCACCCTTCTTCAACCCGAAGCGATCTGGAAAGTCCTCAACGATCAGGGCATCACCGAGCAGCACGTGAAGATCCTGCGATCCGTCATCTACAGCCACCACGTACGTGTGGCCGACCGGTGGCGGGCCGGACGAGTGTTCCTGGCCGGTGACGCTGCGCACGCGATGCCGCCGTGGATCGGCCAGGGCATGTGCGCCGGCGTGCGAGACGTGGCCAATCTGTGCTGGAAGCTGGCCGCAGTGGTACGGGGGCAGGCATCCGAAGAACTACTGGACTCCTATCAGGTCGAACGACAGCCACACGTGACCGAGGTGACCCGCCGCGCCGTCTTCGTCGGCCGGGTCATCACTGAGCGTCGGCAGTGGGTCGCTGCCGTCCGCAATCACGTGCTGCGCACGCTCAGTCGCGTGCCGGGCTTGATACGAGCGGGACAGCGGTTCTACTGGGTACCCGAACCGCACTACGCGCGTGGCTTCTTTGCCACAAATCCGCATCCCGCAACCGGTCGACTGATACCGCAACCACTCGTGGTCGACGGCGAGTGCGCCACGGCACGGCTCGACGACGTCATCGGCGGTCGTTGGACGCTGCTGTACACGGGGCAGAAACCGCCCGGTGCTCACCGCTGGGAGCAGCTGGGAATACCCAGTGTGGCAGTGCATCGCGCCACCGTGCCCCCGGCGCCGGGCACAGTTGTCGACAGAACTGGCGCATTGAACACCTGGCTGGCCACCCACAGGGCGGCGGCCGTGGTGCTGCGCCCCGACGGATTCGTCTACGGCGCAGCCCAATCCGATGAGCCGCTGCCGCCGCCACCGCACGGCTTAGCCGGCTGCGGCAAGGCCGCTGCCGCCCCCTCAACCAGAACCGGAGCCATCGCATGACAAGCCACGCACTCCTCGAGAACACCGTCTCCGTGGCGGGCAACCCGATCTTCTACGTGGAGTCCGGCACCGGAACGCCGGTGGTCCTGCTTCATGGCGGTGGACCAGGGGCGTCGGGAGTGTCGAACTATTCACGCAACATTGACGCGCTCGCACAGCACTTCCGGGTCATCGTTCCCGACCTGCCCGGATACGGCCGCTCGACCAAGAGCTTCGACCATTCCGACCCGTTCGGTTACCTCGCAACAATGATCCGGGGCCTGCTGCACCAACTCGACATCGACACAGCACATCTGGTCGGCAACTCCTATGGCGGCGCGGCAGCCTTGCGTCTTGCGCTCGACACGCCCAACCGTGTCGGAAAACTGGTTCTGATGGGCCCCGGCGGGATAGGCACAACTCGCGCCCTCCCGACGGCTGGCCTCAAAAGCCTGTTCGCGTACTACGGGGGCGAAGGGCCCAGCCGCGAGAAGCTTGCGTCGTTCGTCCGCACCTACCTCGTGTACGACGGGGCCGCAGTTCCCGATGAACTCATCGAACAGCGCTACCTGGCGTCCATCGACCCCGCTGTGGTGGCAGCGCCTCCGCTTCGGCGCCCGTCGGGGCCAACGGCGTTGCGCACCCTCTGGCGGATGGACCTCACCCGTGACCCGCGGCTGAAGACTCTGCGAAACCCGACACTGGTGTTGTGGGGCCGCGACGACAAGGTCAACCGACCCAACGGCGGGCCCACGCTGCTCAACACCCTGCCCAACGCAGAACTGGTGATGACCTCCCACACCGGCCACTGGATGCAGTGGGAACGCGCAGCGCTCTTCAATCGACTGGTCACCGACTTCCTGCAGCCCGACTCGACGCTGGCTCGGGGGTGACACCGGTGACCCGCAACCTCACCCCTTCGCAGTCGATATTCGGTGATGTCCACCTCGGTTACGTCGTCATCGAAACCCAGCGATTCGCCGACTGGCGCAGATTCGGACGCGATGCTGTCGGCTTACAGGTAGACGAAACACTGTCCGACACCATGCGGTTTCGGCTGGACGACCACAGTTGCCGATTCCTCCTGCAACGCGGCCCCGCCGAAGATGTCACCGCCCTCGGTTGGGAACTTGACGACCATGATGTCTTCGACGCCGTGGCAGCACGCATCACCGCACACGGCGTTGCGTTGACCGAAGGTAGCGCCGAGGATGCCGCACTGCGCGGCGTCGAGAGGCTGGCCCGGTTCCCAGGCCCCAATGGACTGATACAGGAGATCTACACGCGCCCGCACGTCAGCCACACCGCGCCGGTGCTGCTGGCGAAAGAGGGATTCGTCACCGGCGAGAGTGGACTTGGGCATGTGGCGATAGTGAGCAAGCACCCACACCAGATGCATGGCTACTACCGGACGGTGTTCGACGCACGTCTGTCGGACTATATCGACGAGACCATCAGCGGACTCAAATTCAAGATCCGATTCCTGCGAGTCAACGAACGTCACCACAGCGTGGCCATCGCTTCGGTGAATCGGTTGCCCATCAAGCCCATTCGCACCCGAATCCAGCACGTCAACATCCAGGTGGCCGCCCTCGACGACATGGTGGCCGCCTATCAACGGATGGCAGAGAACGGATTCGGGGTGGCCCTGTCGATCGGTCAACACACCAACGACAAGGAACTGTCGTTCTATGCGGTCACACCGTCGGGATTCGAATGGGAAGTGGGATGGAACCCCATCGTGATCGACAACGAAGATGTCTGGGAGCCGACGACGCACCAAGGCATCAGTATCTGGGGACACACCGCCCACGGGCAGACGATCTGCGACAAGCTCGCACAGTTCAAGATCGGTGCGCAGTCGCTCGTACAACGAGAAGACACTGTCCCGGCCCTGTCCGAGGAAATCCCTGACTACTGACCGAACGCAGGGTGGGAAGCCACGATGGCCGCGAAGGCTGGGCACTGGCGGCGGGCGCTCGGTCGGTTGCGTGCCTCCCCGGCCGCCTATACTCACATCGATGCCGCCGGCCTCGCCGCCATCAACGAAAGCACGGCGTTGTCGCTGTTCCCACGTGTCATTCGGCCGGTCGAATAATGGCTACTACCAACGTTCCTGTGTCCGCGCATTCACCAGGCAGCCACTGTCACCGGCGGCATCTATCGTGGCGTGGGCCACTGCATCGACCACCACCGCTTAGGTACTGCATGGCATTTCGAGCAGATCGCATTTGCTCTACGGTGCTGGCTCGAAGCGAGACGTTGACCTACAGTGAGCCGTGTAAGAACCCGAACGCCGCCCGGGGATCAAGAGTTCTGACCGACAACGCCGTCAACCAGTTCCGTGATCAGAGGAGTCGTTTTGGCCGGCCGGCAGGAACTTGTGGATGTCGACGTATGCCAGGGCTGAACTCCACAGGGACAGAACGAAATCCACGGGTGATCGAGTTGCCGTGAAAGTCCGCACGGGCACCGGTCACCAGCCGGAAGTCGGGCAGGCGTGACAGCACCCGCTCCACCCCGATCTGGAACTCCAGGCGCGCCAAGTTGGAGCCCAGGCAACGGTGCACACCCGCACCGAAGCCCAGATGACGGTTCTCCCGGCGATCGAGCATGCAACGGTTCGCATCGGGGAACACACTGTCGTCGCGGTTCGCGGCAGCGAAGTTGACCACCACCGTGTCGCCGGCATGGAAGGTGTGCCCGCTCAGTTCGACATCCTTGGTGACGGTCCGGTGCAGCCCGTGGATCGACCCCGCGTAGCGGATGAGTTCCTCCACCGCTCGGGGGAGCAGGTCGGGGTCCGCGGCGAGACGGTCACGCTCACCCGGATGGGTGGCCAGGTGGTGAAAGGCGAAAGACATTGCGCTGGCGGTGGTCTCCAGCCCGGCCTGGACGAGCAGCATCGCATTGGCAACGGCATCCTGGATGGGCAGCCTCTCCCCGTCGATCTCGGCGGCCAGCAGGATGTCGATCATGTCGCCGCGCGACGGTTGGCCGATGCGGGCCGTCACGGCGTCGTGGATGTGCTGATACAAGCCCGCCCAGGCCGTCATCCGGACGTCCTCGGTCGCACCGTTGAGAGCGTCGTCGGTGAGTTGAAAACAGACCCCGACATCGTCGGTGGGCATGCCCAGCAGGTACTTGAACAGCACGATCCCGGGTTGCCGCCAGGCGACGCGGGCCAGGTCGCCGGTCCCTTGGGTGACGAAATCGTCGATGAGCAGATCGGTTTCGGTGGTGACCTGGGGCCGCAGCGCTTTCATCTGGGCCGGCGAGAAACACGGGTTGAGCACTTTGCGCAGCTTCTGCTGCCGCGGTGGATCCATCATCACCACCAGATCGCCGATGACGAAGTCGGCCGATCCCGGAACCGGGTTGTTGGAGAAGTGTTCCCAGTCCTGGGCGATCCGGTAGCAGTCGTCGTAATTCACCGCGATCCAGGCCCCGCCGGGGGTGTCGGCGAGAAACGGGGTGTCGGTGTGCGGGAAGGGACACCCCTGGCGCATGACGGTGTAGACGTCGTACAGCAGGTCGTTCTCGTTGAAGTCCGGGTGCCGTAGATCCCAGTTCTGCGCATGGCTTTCCGGTGAGGTTGTCATCTAATGCCCCTGCGCCCGGGCCACTCGCTGATCGTGGATGCGGACAAGTTCGCGGAAGCCGATCCGGTGATACTTCGGCACCGGCTGGATACCCCATTGATCCTGGGCGGTGTCCTTGCCTTCGGCGCCCTCGGGCGGCCCGAACGCCGGGTAGGGCACCTTGCATTCGAGGGTGTCATCGGAATAGCGCACCTTGAGCAGTTCGCTGCAGATCTGGGTGAGGCTCAAGGTGGGGTAGCCGTAGTAGATGGCCATGAACGGCAAGGTGAAGGCGCCTTCGAGCACGAGCGCCACCAAGCACACGAGCACCGCGCGCTTGATCCAGGTGTGCATGCGGGCGTAATAGGGCGTGGTGCCGGGCGGAAGATCGTCGGCCTTGTCGTCGGTGCTCGCTGGTGTGGTCACAGTTTCTCCTTTAGTCCGTGAAGATTTCGCGGTTCACCGTGTGCAGGTACGGGATCGCGAGGAAGGGGGTGATGTAGAAGATGTCGTAGAGCCACCAGCCGATGACGGGGAACACCACGCCGGCGAAGCGGACGTCGGCGAACATCGTCATGTTGAACACGTAGACGCACCAGATCACGACGCCCATCCAGCAGGTGACGACCATGTACTGGTGGCCCCAGCGCTTCATCTGCAGGAAGCCGATGGCGGCCGCGCAGCGCATCGCGAAGACGGTGATGATCATGCCGAAGACCATCGACTTCTCGCCGGGACCGGCGGCACCGCCCACCCACAGCTCGTTGTAATGCCAAAAGTAGCCGGCGTCGAACATGTTGCCCCAGCCGATCATCAGGACCCGGTTGATCAGCGTGTGGTTGGCGACCAGGTCCAGTGCCCAGCCCAGACTGTTGAGCATGCCGTCGATCAGGGTCAGGTACCCGATCAGCGTGACGATCATCGGCCGCACGGAAAGGCCGGAGCGCAGGGCCTGGCGCTGCAGCCACACCCCGCGCATGAAGATGGGGAAGCCGATCAAACCGGGAGCCCACATGCCCATCAGGGCCGCGCCCACGATCATCCATTTGTCGGCGCGCCGCTGCGCCGAACGGGATTCGTCGTGATGTTCCTCCAGGCCCACGGACGCCTGCGACAGCGTCACAGGTCCCACCATCCGCGGGCGAAGGACATGTACAGCTGGATCCCGAACATCGCCAGCAGGTAGCCGTAGATGACGATCTGCAGGACGATGAGCGCCTTCTTGCGATTCTTCTCTTTCTGGTCAACCACGGGCGGTGATTCCTTTCTCGCGGGGGCTTTCGGTATCGGCACTGGACAGGCACGCCGAGGCGACCTCCAACAGCCCTTCGGTGATGGCGCCGTCACTGGACAGCGGTGCCAAGATGCAGGCCTGCGCGGCGTCCAGTTCTGTTGCGCCGGCGGTGATCAGCTTCGCCGCGGTGACGAGCACGCGGGTGGAGGGCGGCTCGAAGTGGAAGGCCTCGTCGGCGGTGCGGATCGCGGTGGCGCAGCGCACCAAGCGCTCGGCCGTCGGATGACCGACCTGGGTCTCGGCCACGATCACCTCGGCTTCGCGTCCCGGGGGCAGATACCGCATCGGGAGGGTGACGAACCGTTGCCGGAAGGAGGGTTTGAGGTCCTTCAGCGAGCTGCGATAGGCGGGATTGTAGGAGCACACCAGCATGAAGGTGGCGGGAGCCTCCACCACTTCACCGGCTCGGTCCAGGTACAGCGCGCGCCGGTGATCGGTGAGCGAATGCAGGATGGCCAGGGAATCGTGTCTGGCCTCCACCACTTCGTCGAGATAGCAGATGGCGCCGGTCTTCACCGCTCTGGTCAGCGGGCCGTCGGTCCACACCACGTCACCGCCGGTCACCCTGAACCGGCCCACCAGGTCCGAACTGGTCAGGTCGTCATGACAGCTGATGGTGACGACCTGCCGCCCCAACAGCGATCCCATGTGTTCGACCAGGCGCGTCTTACCGCAGCCCGTGGGGCCGGTGAGCATGACGGGCAGCCGCCGGTGGTAGGCCTGCTCGAACAGCTGAACCTCGTTGTCATTCGCGAAGTAGGTATCTGTATTCACGCGGCAACCAGCTCCCTGTGGACGTGGGCGAGGACGCGGGGCAGTTCTTCGATCCGGCGGATGCGCTGGGACCGCCTGGGCCCGAAGACTTCCGGCAACGGGTCGACGCGTACCGGTCCGATGCCGATGTAGTACATCGCCACTCCGGCGTCGCGGGCCTCCTCGACCGCGTGCGCCGAATCAGCCCAGGCGTAGCGCCCCTCATATCCCTCGTCGGAGATCAAGCCGTCACCGATGACGATGAGTTGCCTGCGCTCGGATGGCTGGGCGAGCAGTCGGCCGGTCAGATGGCGCAGGGGCGCACCGAGTCTGGTGTACCCGCCGGTGGACAGGCCCAGCCCGCCGGGTGGGACGAACCGGCGGTCCGGGAAATCCTTGAGGCAGCTGACTTCGACGCGATGCCGGGTGTTACCGGTGAACACGAAGATGCCGTGCCGTTCCCGCGCCGAGGCCATGGCCCGGGACAGCGCGTCGGCGCAGGCCAACTCGAGGGTGAAGATATGGCCGCCGTGCACGCCCAGCGAGGAGCTGCCATCCAGCAGCAGAGCGGTCGTCACATCGCGCCTGCTGGGCAGCAGCTCCCGGAAGAGACGCGGTTCGTCGGCCTCGCCGGTCGCGACGTCGATGTAGTGATTGACATACTGCTCGACATCGAGGTCGGAGCCATCCTCCAGGCGGTTACGCATCGTGCGGTGGGTGTTCTCCTCGAACCATTTCCGCACATCGACGGCGACCTGCGGGGTGCGCCGATCGCCGGGGACGTGGGTTCGTTCGACCACGGCGACATGGTCGGTCATGAAGGATTGCGACCAGGCGTTCCACTCCGGGTAGGGAATACCGGGCCGGTGCTCGGGCGTGACGTCGAGATCGTTGTCCTGCGGCCGGCTGGCCGGGGGCAGATTGGAGTTGCGGACACCGCCGTCGCCGCCGACGGGCACCGAGTACGGCCGGGGTAGCCGCTTCTCGGCGGTGGTCCACGGCATCCGTCCGAACGTCCGGCGCAGTCTGTCGGAGAGCCCTTGCGGCAGGGTGTAAGCCCGCGGCAGGCTGCCCAGCAGGGGATCGACCGTCAGCGGGTGCGGCGATTGCGCCAGTGCGATCGCGCGGTTGAGCATCTCCTCGGCGGCCGTCGCGACCGGGATGGGTTCGAGGGTGGGCAGCGCCCTGCGCAGGTCGGGGAGCAGGCCGGGCCAGAATTCGGCGACCCAGCCCAGCGCGACACCGGCTTCGACGAGCGTGAGCGCGGTGAGCTCGCGAGTCGAGAGTTCACTGATCCGGTATTCGAGCAATCGCTCTTTGGACGGCGAACACTGCAGTGCCACACCGCAGGTGAGTGTCCGCCGGGTCCAGGCCCGGCGCGGCGGGTAGGGCACGTAGACGGTGTCGAGTTGAGTACTCAAACCGAATCCGCGATGGTGTCCGGTGAGCAGGCGGGCGCCCATGCGGCGCCCGTCGCTGAGTGCCACCGCAGTCACCGCGCAACTGCGTTCGGTGGCCATCGCAGTGTGGTCCGTGTCTGCCTCGGCCAGGTCGGATGTCATCGGCTCAGAACGTGCCGATGTTGGAGAACATCCAGTACCAGAACCAGATGATCAAACCTGTTCCACCCCAGGCGGCGACGTAACGGAGTATCTCCCAGATCCAGTCCACGTCGGATTCCTTTCTTATCGGGCTTCGAGTCCGCGTACTGCGGTGGTCACCAAACCCGCCAGCATGGCGCCGCGTGAGTCGGGTTTCGATGTGGTGGTCAGGACGCCGTAGATGCCCAGCAGGAAGAACGTTGCGCTGTAGAACGCGTCGACTTCGGGCGGTACCTTCCCGTCGCCGCGGGCGCGCTCGATCTCCCGGACCAGCAGCACGATCAACGGGTGATCGGTCCATTCGTCGGCAACGGGACGGGTCGGCGAAAAGTGCAGGGCAAGAAGTTCTTTGAACAGCGACGGACCCAGCCGGCGTTCGAGCCCGGTAATCAGCGTCACGACGTGGTCCAGGGTGCCGGCAAGATCGTGCGCCTCGTCGAGGTAGCGGCCGAATTCGGTGGCCATGCGTGCTTCCTCGCGGGCCTCCAGTTCCAGCAGCACGTGCTCCTTGCTGGGGAAGTGGAAGAAGAACGTCCCGTGCGCCACGCCGGCCGCGGTCGCGATGGTGTCGATGTCGGCATGCGCCATCCCTGATGAGGTGAACTCGGCGATGGCGGCACCGAGTATCCGTTCGCGGGTCTGTCGTCGACGCTGCTCGCGCGTCGACTGCCTGGCTGGAGGTGTCATCGCCTGGCCTTCCTCAGTCGGAGAAGATCTCGCGGTTCACGGAGTGCAGATAGGGGATCGCGAGGAAAGGCGTGATGTAGAAGATGTCGTAGAGCCACCACCCCACGACCGGTAGCACCACCCCGGCGAAGCGCACGTCGGCATACATCGTCATGTTGAACACGTAGACGCACCAGATCAGGACGCCCATCCAGCAGGTGATGATCATCCACTGGTGTCCCCAGCGTTTCATCTGCAGGAAGCCGATTCCGGCGGCGATCCGCATGGTGAAGACGGTCAGGATCATGCCGACTTCCATGGCCTTCTCCCCGGGGCCGGCGGCGCCGCCGATCAGGAGTTCGTTGTAGTGCCAGAAGTAGCCGGCGTCGAACATGTTTCCCCAGCCGTTCAACAGGACTCGAGCCAGCAGGGTGTGGTTGGCGACGGTGTCCAGCGCCCAGCCGACGGTGTTGATCGCCGCGTCGATGATGACCAGATAGCCGATCAGGGTGACCAGCATCGGGCGCACGGTCAGTCCGTCGCGGGCCGCCTTGCGGAGCAGCCATACACCCCGAAGGAACAGGGGGAGCCCGAAGACGCCCAGTGCGGCCGTGCCGATCAGCAGGCTGCCGGAGATCAGCCACCTGTCGGCCTGGTGTTGCGCCAGCCGGGACGTCTCCAGGTGTTCGTCGAGCCGGCTGCCGGGGCCGTGCGGTGCCGGTCTGCGACCACGATCGCGCGTCGGCAGGTTCACAAACGCTGACTATAGTCAGTCAAATAGTGGAGTCAAGGGTTGATATCGACGGTCAAGAATCACCATGGCCGCCGAATCGCGGCATCTTGAGCCGATGCATATGGTTGACTTAAGTCAGTACTTCGGTGGGCCACGAAAGGGTGTCGCGATGCGCAGGGTGGTCCAGTTCTCCACGGGGAATGTCGGCAGACACTCGCTGCGGGCGATCATCGGCCGGCCCGATCTCGTGCTCGTCGGCGTCCATGCGGCAAGCGAGGACAAGATCGGCCGCGATGCCGCCGAACTGTGCGGCCTGTGCGAAGCGACCGGGGTCATCGCGACCGACGACATCGACGCGCTGATCGCGCTACAGCCCGACTGTGTCGTGTACACCGCACAGGGCGAGACCCGTCCCGTGCAGGCGATCGGGCAGATGTCCCGATTCCTGTCCGCCGGGATCAACGTGGCCGCGACGTCGATGGTGTGGCTGGTGGCCCCGCATCACGCTGAAGACTGGCTGCGCGTCCCGCTGGAAGCGGCGTGTAAGGCGGGTACGTCATCGTTGTACGTGAACGGGATGGACCCGGGTTACTCGGGCGACACCGAGGTGATCGCCGCGCTGAGTCTGGTGACCCGGGCCAGGTCTGTCACCGTTCAGGAGATCTTCGACTACGGCAACTACGATGACTACGAGTTCACCGGCCGGTCAATGGGTTTCGGCATGTCTCCCGAGGACGGTGAGCCCATGCTGTTCCTGCCCGGGGTGATGACCAGCATGTGGGGTGGGCCGATACGCAATCTCGCCGCCCAGCTCGGGGTCGAACTCGACGAGATCCGCCAACGCGTCGAACCGTGGTACGCGGACACCCGGATCCAGTGCACGATGTGCACCGTCGAGCCGGGGCAGATGGCCGCGGCCCGGTTCGCGGTGGAGGGAGTGCGCGGCGGTGGGCCGATCATCACGATGGAGCACATCAACCGGTTGACCAGCGCCGCGGCACCCGAATGGGATTACCCGCCGGACGGACACACCGGCGTGCACCGGGTCGTCGTCGAGGGTGAACCGCGGGTGGAGCTCAACACCCACGTGTCGCACCCCCTGCTGGACTCGACCGACGCCGGATGCATCTCGACCGCGGCGCGGGTGGTCAACGCCATCGACTGGATCTGCCGGGCGCCCAGTGGGTTGATCGCGGTGGAGGACATCCCGCTCAGTGCAACGGTCCGCGGCCTCATGTGGTGACAGATCACACCGGGATGAGGGGGCCGATGGGCTTGGTGGTGGTCGCGTGCACCAACAGCTCGGCCAGTTCGCGCGGCCGGCTCAGGAACGGCGAGTGCGATGCGTTGATGGACAGCTGTTCGACGCCCAGGCGACGCGCCACGGTATCGGCCAGCCACCGAGGCATGCACCGGTCCTGTTCGCAGACAATGAAACTGCGGGGCAGATCGGCGGCCCAGAAGGTGGGGACCGACACCGGTGTCACCGTGGTGTCACCGAAGCGTTCCGGTCCGAGCCGGCTGAACGCCCAGCGGGCGGTCTCCTCGTCGCAGTCGTGGTAGAAGTACCTCCACGCCCCGTCGAAATCTGCGAACGTCATCGCGCCGTCGGCGTCGAAGTTCAAGTAGCTCAGCATTTCCCCGACGTCCCCGTCGAACTCACCGTCTTCGGTGTCGCGCATCGCCATCGCCTCCGGATACGTACGGCCTTCGCGGGGCAGCCCGGCGGCGAGGTAGATGATGTGCTTCACCAGATCAGGCCGGGCGTCGGCGGCCAGCGTCTGATCGAAACCGCCACCCGAATGCCCGACCAGCACGTCGTCCGGCTGCAGCGCCGTGACGATGGCATCGCGCCGATTGGCCAGGGTGGAGTCCTGTCTCGCGAGTGCGCCGTGGCCGGGTAGGTCCACCGCGACACCGCCGTGGCCGAGGTCGGCCAGCGCGGCGATCACCCGGTCCCAGCACCAGGCAGCGTGAAAACCGCCGTGCACGAAGACGAATCGCACGCTCAGTCCACGATGGAGATGGCCTGACGCGGGCACTGCCGGACGGCCTCGCGTACCTGGCCCTCGTTGGACGGGGTGACTTCGTCGGTGAGGATGTGCAGATAGTCCTGGTCGTCGAGATCGAACACCTCGGGGATCACTCCCATACAGACGCCGTTGCTCTCGCACAATCCGAAATCGACCTCGATGCGACTCATGTCGTCACCGCACCACCTTCACCGGGACCCTGGCGTAGCCAGCCACATTCTGCATCCGCACCCGTTCGAGACCGGCGAAATCGACCTCGTAGCGGGGCATGAAGTCGAGCAGCTTCTCCAACGCGATGACACTCTCCATGCGGGCCAACGCGGCGCCCAGACAGCTGTGGATGCCGTAGCCCAGGCCGAGATTCTGGGCCTCGGTGCGGTCCCGCTCGATATCGAATTTGTCGGCGTCGGTGAACGCGTCGGGGTCGCGGTTGGCGGCTGCGCTGATGAGGAACACCGCCTTGCCGGCGGGGATCACGCCGCTGGGCACGTGGGCTTCCTTGAGGGTGTAGCGCACGTTGTACTGCACCGGCCCTTCGAACCGCAGCAGCTCCTCCACGGCATCGGGCACCAGCTCACGCTTGTCGATCAGCTTCTGCCACTGGTCCGGGTGCTTCGCGAACAACACCACCGCCGTGCCGATGAGTTTGGTGACGGTCTCGGCGCCCGCACCGCCGAGCAAGGTGGCGAATCCGGTGATCTCGATATCGTCGAGCTTGTGCAGTTTGCCGTCCTCGCGCGGGATCTCCGCGGCGATGAGCCGGCTGATCATGTCGTCCTGCGGGTTCTCCCGGCGCTTCTGCACCAGCGAGTAGTAGTAGATGGCGGTGTCGATATTGGCCTGCATGCCGGCTTCGGAATACCCGATCTGCCCGGGTTCGCGGGACAGACTTGTGTCGATCCAGTGCCGCACCTGTTGGCGGTACTCGTCTTCGACACCGGCCATTCGGGTGATCACCTCGACCGGGAACGGCGCGGAGAAGTCCTGGACGACGTCGAACTCGTCGCTGGTGATCCTGCCCAGGAAGCGGTCGATCTGTTCGACGATGGTGTCCTTCTGGGCCTGTACCGCGCGCGGTGTGAACGCCTTGTTGAGCAGACTGCGCATGTGCCGGTGATCCGGTGGATCCATGAAGATGATGGATTTCTGCGGCGGTTCGTCGCTTTGCACCATCGCCAGGTCGCATCCGCGGGAGGACGAGAACGCCTCGTGGTCCTTGAGAGCCGCGGACACGTCCGCGTGCCGGGTGAGGGCGTAGAAGTCCTGGTCGGCGCTGTAGTACAGCGGCGCTTCGTTGCGCATCCGCCGGTAGATCTCGAAAGGATTGGTGAAGTACTCCTCGGAGAAAGGATCGAAAACGAGTTCGGCCGTCGTCATTCCGGGTCCTCCTTCGGGGTGGAGCTGCCACCCCAAGCATTACGGAAGGCTGCAAAATTGTAACGCTAGCAGCGGAGCTTGCCAGCCGCGCCGAAATGCCCGATTTCACCGTGACTCAATCTGGCACACCGGCGTTGACGACTGCCTCCACCGCGCCGAGCGGGAAACCGAGATCGGCGAGCGTCCGGTGCACCACGGCGATGTCCTTGCTGAGAAACTCGCCCACCGCGCCGATGAACCGCTCCGTGGAACCGGCCCGCTCGATCATGCCCAGCGCCCGGCTTGCGCCACTGCCGTGTGCGAGCGCGCCCAGCAGCGCGGTCTCGTCGATCGAGAGCTGCGCGCCCATCCGCACCGCTTCGGAGACCAGGCCGATCTGCGCGGCGAACATCGTGTTGTTGACCAGCTTCATGCCCTGCCCGGTACCCAACGGGCCCATGTGCAGGACGGGTGCGGCGTAGCTGTCCAGGACCGGGCGGACCCGGGCAACGACGGCCTCGGCGCCGCCGGCGAAAACCGTGACACGGCCCGCGGCGATATCGTGCGGTCCGCCGCTCACCGGCGCGTCCACCACCCCGATCTGCGGAGCCTGGGCGGCGATGGCCTGGGCGGTCCGAGGGCTGCCGGTGGTGTGGATGATCAGGGTGGCGTCGGCCGGCATCGCTGCCAGTAGCGGCCCCGCGCACACATCGCGCACCTGTTCGTCGGTGAACACGCACAGCACCACGGCCTCGGTGGCCACCCCGGCGATATCACCGACCGGGGTGGCGCCGAGTTCGCGAATCGCCTCACGCCGCTCGGGGGTGCGCGCCAGCACCGCGACCTGATGACCGGCCCCGACCAGGCGGCCGACCATGGGGGCGCCCATCCGGCCGGCTCCGATGAAGCCGACCCTCATCAGCGCGGGTGGTCCATGATGGCCAGCGCCGTGTCCGCCGCGGTGAACACCGAACCCTGCGTGGCCGAGGCTTCCTCGGCCAGGGCGGTCGCATGCCGGCAGTCCTTCTGCAGCAGCGCACCCGCGATCGGGGCCAACCGGTCCAGCGTGCCGCCGAACGCCGCGATACTGCCGAGCGCCTTGCTGTTGGCCGAGCCGCGGGAGATCACCTCGCACAGCCGGTCTCGTGGCACACCGAGCGCTTCGCCGAGTTCCAGGGTGCTCATGGCCGCACCGAGATTGGCGCTGAACAACAGGTTGTTCAGGATCTTGGCGACCTGCCCGCTCCCGAGGGGGCCCAAGTGCACGATCGGGTCGGCATAGGTGGCGAACACCGGACGGGCCTTCTCCACATCGGCCTCGGCGCCGCCGACCATGACCAGCAGTTGGCCGGCCTCGACGGCGGGCGCGCCCCCGCTGACCGGAGCATCGATCACCGAAACACCCTGACCGGCTGCTCTTTCGGCGATCTCGCGGCAGGTGTCGGGGTGGATGGTGGAGTGAATGGCCACGATACCGCCGGGGGCCAGGCCGTCGAGTACGCCGTCGTCCCCGAACAGCACCTGGCGCACGTCGTCGTCGCCGACGACGCACAGGCACACCAGATCACTTGCCGCACCGAGTTCGGCCGGTGACCCGGCCGTCTTCGCCGCGGTGCCGGCGTAGGGCTCCAGCGAGGCCGCTCGGCGCGCCCAGAGTGTGGTCTCATAGCCGCCGTCGACGATGCGGCGAGCCATCGGCCCGCCCTGGCTTCCCAACCCGATGAATCCGACCCGCATCAACCCGCCTCCGCTTCGACAGCACTCGACACACATTGACCGGCGAATGCCAACACCCGCCGGTGATACTCGGCAGCCGACAGCCCGACACTGAGATTGTGTCCGCTGTCGGCCATCTCGTTGACGTCCACGCCGGGTGCCCCGGTGAACAGGGCCGCGATCGCCGCCAGCGACTCGGGACCGGACTCCCACACACCCTCGTGGTCGGCGGCGCTGAATTGCACCGGAACCCGCACGGCCGCTGCGAGTTCGCCGAAAGTGTGACGTGCCCAATCGGACGTCACCGCACCCTCGTAGCGCACTCCCGGGGCCGACAGCGCCGAGCTGGGTATCCCGTCGGGATACAACGTCGCCGGCTCCCAGAGAAGCTGACGCAACCCAGTCGGGGTGCCGGCCAGCGTCGCCGTGCTGAGCAGGTCTTTCGCCTTGGGGTGGTAGCGCAGGCCGGTGCCGGCCAGTGAGATGCCGATGACGCGTTCGTGGCCGGCCATCCGCAGTGCGAGTTCGCAGCCCAACGAATGGCCCAACAGGAACACCGGCCCGCCTTGGGCGATCTTGTCGACCGCACCCCAGGCCAGTGCCACCCGGTTCGCGGCGCTGTCCATGGTGTCCTGATACAGCGCGGATGCACCATAGCCGGGCCGGTCCAGTGCGATGGCGGTGAAACCCTGCGATCCGGCCCGGCGCAACAACGACAGATCCGGATGGCCCGGGCAGTCGAAATACACCGAAGAGGTCGCCCCGCCGTGGATCGCGACGATCACCGCCCGCGGCTCGGCGACCGGTGCGACCAGGGCGGTCATCGGCACCGCACCGACCATCACCATGCGGCGCCGGACGAGCTCAGTCATCGGTCCGGAGCAAGAGCACACCGCTGGGCGTCAGGCCGCCGCTGCTGGCCACCGCCACCTTGGCACCGGCGACCTGGCGCTCGCCGGCGTCGCCCCGAAGCTGGGTCACCGCCTCGTGGATCAGTCCCATCCCGTGGGTGCGACCATGCGAGAGCTGCCCGCCGTGGGTGTTGAGCGGGATCACCCCGTCCCGTGCGATGGCCTTGCCGCCGTCCAGGAAATCCTTGGCCTCGCCGATCCCGCAGAAGCCCAGCGCTTCCAGCCAGGACAGGCAGTTGAAGGTGAAACCGTCGTAGAGCTGCGCAACATCGACATCGCTGGGCCGCAACGAGGTCCGGCTCCACAGATGCGCGGACTGGCCCAGCACCTGGGGTTCGTGGGTGAGGGTGGTCTGGTCCCAGTCCAGCCGCTCGATGATCTGGGTGCCGACGGCCTCCACCCGCACCGGCTTGTGGGGCAGGTCCTTGGCGGCGTCGACGGCCGACACGATCACGGCGACGGCGCCGTCGCACGGAACATCGCAGTCGTACAAACCGAACGGCGTGGTGATCATCCGGGCAGACAGGTAGTCGTCCATCGTCATCGGATCGCGGTAGATGGCGGTGGGATTCAGGGCTGCGTTCGCCCGCTGGTTCAGCGCGATCCAGCCCAGCGTCTCACGTGTGGTGCCGTACCGGTGAAAGTGCCGGGAGGCGTTCTGCGCCAGCGTATGTGCCGCCGAGATGCCACCGAACGGCTGTTGCCAGCTGGTGGTGCGCGCACCACCAGGGGGCGACATCCGGCCTTCCTTCATCAACTGTTGGAAGGTGGCCTCCCACAGGGTGCGAAAGCACAGCACATGCCTGGCCATGCCCGTGGCCACGGCCATCATCGCCGCGATCACCGAGCCGCCCGGCCCGAAGGTGTCCATACCGCCGTTGATCCAGGTGGGACGCAGTCCCAGCGCACCCTCCAGGGCGGACACGCCACCCTCGCCCATCCCGGCGATGTCCAGACCCGGATAGGTGGACAGCCCGTCGATATCGTCGAAGGTCAGTCCGGCGTCGGCGACCGCCGCCTTACACGCCTCGATGGTGAGCGACAGCGGTGGCACCATCAGCCGTCGGCCCATCGTGGAAGCGCCGATCCCGGTGATAGCCGAGCGGTCCTCGAACTTCTCGGCGGTGAGCATGGGGCGGACGTACTTGCCGAACTCCGATGGTGCGATCTCGTCTTCGGGCATCGTCGCCGGCGCCGTCTGGTCGGCCGCAGGTGTGAACACGGGCAGCCAGACATCGGCGAACTGCTGGAAGCGCACCTCGACGGGTTGGCCCAGTTCCAGCTTCTCCGGATCACAGTCGATGATGTTGGTGGTGAGCCGGACCCGCAGATCCTCGGCGATCGCCACTTCGGCGATCACATAGGGCGGCGGCAGATCGGGGAAGCCGAAGCGGTGATTGATGCTCACACCGGCCAGCGTGCCCCGGCCCGATACCGCGCGAACCCCGAGATCCTGGCTGCGGCAGTAGCGACAGATCGGGGCGGGCGGATGGATGAGCGCGTTGCAGCTCTGGCATTCCTGGATGCGGAGTTTCCCGTCGGCGCCCGAGGTCCAGAAGAACTCGTTCTGCGAAGTCAGTTGGGGCAGTGGACGTCCCGGGGCTGCGGTCACCGGGTGAACCCCCACTGCGCTTCGTTGTCTTCGGTCTTGAGGCTGCCGGCGGGGTCGGCCGTGTCGACGAGTGGCCGGTGATCGTCATCGGGGCGCCGCTCGCCGAGTTCCAGGATGGCGTGTACCGGGCAGTCCAGCAGGGCTCGCATCACCGCATCGCGATCCTGTGCCGGCACGTCGCCGGAGCCCTCGAGCTTGGCGTATCCCCAGTCGTCGAGTGAGAAGTACTCGGGTGCGTGTTTGGCGCAGAACCCGAACCCGTCGCACAGGGTACGGTCCAATTTGATCCTCATCGACGCGCCTCCACTGCTTCGATCGCCTCAACCTCGAAGGGCCGCTGCGCCTCGAAAGTGCGGCAGCTGTCGCAGGATCCGTCGACATGCGCACGGACCAGGTCGGGGAAATGGGCCAATAGACTGGCTGCGATATTCGCCGCGCCGTCCAGCGTCGCGCACGCGCCCCGGCCGCGCAGCACCACCGACCACCGCTGCAGCCGCTCGAGGTCTTCGGCGGTGGCGGCACCGTTGCGCAAAGCCCCGGTGACCGCGGCCATCGCCGCTGTCCCGTTGAAGCAGGAGCCGCACTGTCCCGCATTCTCCCGGTCGAAGTAGTCGAGCACCGAGGCGGCCACGGCGACGGGGCAGTCGGAGGTGAGCACCGCCACCGCTGCGCAGCCCAGGCCGCTGCCGAGTGCGCGCAGCGTCTCGTGGTCCAGGCCGGCACCGACCGCGTCGGGGCCGAGCAGTCCGGCGAAGTACCCACCCATCAGCAGTCCTGACACGGCCGCGGGGGAAACGCCGTGCAGGGTCAGCAGATCGGCGATGGGGGTGCCGAAGGGCAGCTCGTAGAGCACGGGTGATTTGCCTGCACCGGTGAGCGTGGCCAGGAAGGTGCCCGGCGAGGCCTCGGTGCCCTGCGAGCGGAACGCATCCGCGCCATGTCGCCGGATATACGGCAGATGGGCCAGCGTCTCGACGTTGCTCACCAGCGTCGGGCACCCGGCGACACCTTCGTCGAACACCCGGGGCGGTTTGTCCGTGGGTTTGGCCGGTCCGCCGTTGATCACCCGCACGGCCGCGGATTCCTCACCGGCGATATAGGCGGGCGAGACGGTCACCACGCTGATCGCCGGTGTGGTATCGGCCCCAGCCAACGCCGCCTCGATCGCGGCGGCGGCGTGGGTGTCGGAGACGTAGACGTAGGCCCGTTGCGCGCCGACGATCCACGCTGCCAGACGTAGCCCGTCGAGCACCAGATGAGGCCGGTTACGCAGCAGCCAACGATCTTTCACCGATGCCGGCTCGCCCTCTTCGCCGTTGGCGACGACGATGGTCTGCCGCCCCGCGAGATGGGCGGCGCGCACCGTCTGCAGCTTGACCGCGAGCGGAAACGCGGCGCCACCGCGGCCGAGCAGCCCCGCCGCGGCGATCTCGCCGAGCAGTCGCTCTGGATCGTCGACGTCCTGGTAGCCGCCGGAACGCGTGTAGTCGGAGAGATCTTCGGGGCCCTGTTCGGTCCGCAACAGGCGCGGGGTCAGGCCCGGCCACACCGAAGTGGCGAGATCCGTTGCGGTGGTGGTCATGCGGTAGTCCTTTCCTGCTCGTCCGCCGTGCGGGCGACGGTTAGGCTGAGTGCCGTGAGAACCGCAGTGGTGCGTGTGGACGTGGATCCGTTCGGGCAGCTGACGCCGGCCCGGCTTACCGAAGGCATGGCAGCGTTGCGTGAACTCGGCGCCGAGGTGGTCGAGGCCGATCTGAGTGCACTGCCGGCCGGCCGGCGCCAGGTTGAGGTGCTGGTGGCCGGCGACGATCCAGATGTGCTGACGGCAGAAGCTATCACGCTGTGCAGCAAGGCTTTCGGTACCAACCCGGTGCCGGGGGTGCTGACCTTCGTCAGTCGCGGCACCGACGACGATGCGCACGGTGTGCTGGCCGGCTTCGGATTGGCCGGCCGGGTGCAGCGTTTCCCGAGCGGCGAGGGCTGGGACATCGTGGAGGTGACGCTGTGCCGCGCCGACCTGGCCCGGGTGCCCGAGAGCCGGATCCACACCGCGCTGGAGGCATCGCTGAACAGCGAGGTGCGCATCCTGCTGGAGTAGTTCACGTCAGCTGTCCAGGAAGTCGAGAATCGCCGGCGCGGCCTGCACCCAGGTGTCGAACAAGCAGAACTTCTTCCCGCCGCTCCGGGCGAACTTCTCGCCGGCCCGCTCCCAGGCGTCCTCGGGCCACGGCGGATCGATCAAGGTGGAACCCTTGATCAGGCAGCTCACTTCGAGTGAGGTGCGCTTGGGGTGATCCCAGTCGTTCTCGCCGCCCCGGATGATCAGCGTCGGGACGGTGATGTTCTCGAACGTCTCGTCCGGTACGCCGGGGATGGTCTGGCCCGGTTTGGACACGAAGGCGTTCAGCCAGCGCAACATCACCTTGAGGAACTCGTCGTTGTCCAGCTCCAGGAAGCGCTGCCGGTTGGTGGGATTCTGATCGATACGTTCGCGCCACTCCGGCACGTGCAGCAGTCCCTTGATACCCAAACCGTGGACGGCCAGGATGCTCGGGGTGATGTAGTGCCCACCGAGCACGAACGATCCGTACACGCCGCCGACGATGTTCCACACGATCAGCTTGGTGACGATCTCCGGGTAGAGGATCGCCGTCAGAATCGAGTCCCGGGCGCCGCCGGAACCTCCGGCGATGATGCACGGCCCGACACCGAGCTTGGAGATCAGGGTGTAGAGCGTCTCGGCGCGCATGTGCGACTCGCTCTGGCCGTAGAACTGCACGTCGGACTTGCCGCAGTTCGGCCGGTCCCACAGCAGTACCCGGTAGCCGCCCTTGACCAGAGCGTTGGCCAGCGGACGCAGCCCGGGGATATCCTTGCTGAACCGTCCGCCGGGTGTCAGGGCGATGAGATCGCCTGTCTTGCCCAGTATTTCGTATACGACGTTACCGCCGTTGATCTCGATGACCTTCTCGCCCCGCTTGAGCGCGGGGCCTTCGTGGCTGGTCATGCCTGCACCAGCACATCGTTGCCGACCACCCGCACCGGGTAGGTCCGGATGCTCCACTCCGGCTTCACGGCCGTGGTGCCGGTGGCCAATTCGAATCCCCACTGGTGCCAGGGACAGAAGATGTACTCCTTGTCGCGCACCATCACGGCATCACCGGGAACGTTCTCGTCGACGACATTCAGACCGCGAGCGCGTCCGGAGCACAGCGGGCCGCCCTCGTGGGGGCAGTAGTTCGCGATCGCATAGAAAGTGCCGTTGACGTTGTACACGCCCACGCCGTGACGGCCGATGGGAACGAGTTTGTGCGTGCCGGAAGGTATTTCGTCGACGGTGGCAACAACGTGTTCGCGTCCCTGGGCAAGTCGGGGGGTCTCGTTGTCGGCCAACTCAGAACACCCGAACCTGACCCTCGAGCACCGGTACGGTGTCGGGAAGGTTGTAGGTCTCGATCGAGTTGCGGAACATGATGTTCTCGCGGGCGTACTCGGGGAGATGTTTGACCAGCCAGCGGGGGTCGTCAAAGGTCCAGTGCGGGTAGTCGCTGGAGAAGAGCAGGAGCTTGTCGCACTCCATCCATTCGAAGGCCCGGGAGAGTTCGGTCTTGTCCTCGGGGTAGTCCAACGGCTGCGTACTGAACTTGATGTGCTGCTTGACGTATTCGCTGGGTTTGCGCTTGATGTCCAGCCAGCTTTTGCGGGCTTCGTAGATGGCGTCCATCCGCCACATCAGCGGCAGGATCCAGGTGAACGCATGCTCGATGAACACGATCTTCAGGGTCGGATGCCGGTCGAAGACACCGTCGAAGATGAGGCTCATGACCTGGTTCGCGGCCAACAACGAGTACGTGACCATGAAATCGTGGTTGTAACTGGGCAGCCCGACCGGCGGGATGGGCAGCGTCTCATACACGCCGCGCGACAGATGGCAGCTCACGGGCATGTTGTATTTGGTGGCGGTCGCCCAGATCTGGTCGTAACACGGATCGCCCCAGGACGGCCGCGGTTCGGCCTTGATGAGGATCTGGGCCATGAACGGGTGTTCCGCCCACTTCTCGATCTCGGTGACGGCGCCGGGCTGGTCCTCGATGGCCACACAGATGGACCCGCGCCAGCGCTCGTGCCAGTTGTTGTGGCTGTCCAGCCAGTGATTGGCCAGCCAGATGTTGGTGGCCGTGCAGTAGGCCGATGTCGCCTCGGGCAGCCGCATCTCACCGTGGGTGGGCTCCAGGATCGCGATATCGGATCCGGCCTCCATCACCAGCTGACGCAGCGCCATATCGGGGTCACTGCAGGCGAACTCGCCGTCCGGGGGAAACGCGTCGAGGCGCATCGCGTACGCGTGTGCGTAATCGGGGGCGTCGTAGTAGATCTGCTCGCCCACTTTGTGGTTCAGGAAATACTTGCTGCGCCACGGTTCCGGGATGTATTCGACCAGCTCACCGCGTCGCGGCATGGGATGGACGTCGGAGTCGACGCACCGAACGGCGATGCGCTCGGCAGGGGCGACACGGGGTGTGGTGGTGACGGACATGGTGGTGGCCTCCTGCTCTACTGTGCGCCCGAAGCGGACGAAAAAGCCGGACTTTGAATTCCGTACAACTGCGCGGCATTGCGCCAGCACAGCTTGTCCCGTTGTTCGGCGCTGTATGCCGCCGGCACCGTCAGTTCGGCAGCGTTGTAGTGCGGGTAACTCGACCCGAACATCGTCATGTCTTCCTTGCCGGTGAACCCGAACCACTCACCCGCGAAGTCGACGTCGCCGGGCCCGTCGTACGCGCCCTGGACGAAGTACACGTGGCCCGGCAGGTAGTCGCTGGGCATCTTCGGGGCCCACGGGGTCTGCTCCAGATGCGGCCTGCCGAAGCAGTCCATCCGCCAGATGAACGGTGTCAGCATGTCGGCCGCACCGTCCGCCCAGACCATCTTGAGGTCTGGCATTCGCTCGAACACGCCCTCGGCGATCATGTTCATCAGGTGATACAGGTAGTTCAGGGACATGAAGGACAGGTACTGTTCGTACGTCCGGGCCTTGCCAGAAGGCGTGGGGGAGAACTGGATTCCCGCACCGACCTCGATGTGCACGGCGACCGGCAGACCTGCCGCTTCAGCGGCGGCCCACAGCGGCCAGAACTGGGGCTTGCCGTAGAGCTCGCGGGATTGCAGGGGTACGCCGATCTGCACGACCCGTGGGTGGTCCTGGTATTTCTCGATCTCCCGCAGCGCGCCGGCGACATCATCGGGGTTGACGCGGATGGTGCCGCGAAAGCGTTCACCGAACTCGTCGTGTTCGAGCCAGCGGGTCACCATCATGTCGTTGTGAGCCGCGGCGAGCGCGGAGCCCAGATGACGGTCGGGCATGATGCCGCGCGTCATCGGGTGCAGGACCGCCACGTCGACGCCGCGGTCGACGAACAGGTGCTCGGCCACCAGGTCGACATCGGATCCCGGGTATTCGCGGTTGGGGCCCTTGGCCTCATTCAGGTATTCGCCGCCGGGCGCGCCGTACCAGTCCATCTCGTAGTCCGGGAATCCCCGGCTGCTGAACGGTTCGCGCAGGAAGTTCTGCCGCAGGTCCTTGTTGGAGCCGAAGAAGATGTGCACGCTGGCGTCGATGACGGGCACATCCACCACACCGGAACCGTCTTCGAACCGCTTCACCGGGTCCCACCTTCCCCTCACAAGCCGGGCCGGGAACCGGCCGGAGTGGCTCCCAGTGTAGATCCTTGTTCTTCCGAATCAAGAATAATGTTCTCCAGCGGATCGCTTACATCCGCGCTGGTGGGCGTGTGTGCTGGTCAGTTGCATGGCGATTGCCGGGTGAAACCCTGCGCTGGCTGCTGGAGAATCACGACACCGTAGAGGAGAATGGTATTCTCGCCGCGTCGGGACGAGTGAGGTGGGAGGTGCCGCGTGCTGCTTGAGTTCGATGCTGACCAGCGGCTATGGCAGGAGACGGTGCGCGATGCGGTGGGCAAACAGTGCCCGGCGTCATTGGTGCGGGGAATCGCAGAGAACAAGGGGGCGCCTGAGGCCGCACTCGCACTGTGGCAGTCCTATCTGGAAGCGGGTTGGACGGAGCTGGCCGACCCGGAGAACGCGGTCGAACTGGCCATCGTGCTTGAGGAACTCGGCAGGGCGACCGACCCGACCCCATTCCTGGCGACGCTGTCGCAGTTCGCGCCGCTGGTCGGAAAGCGCTTCGACCCGTCGAAGGCCGGGGCCGCGGTCTACGACGGGGTCAGTGCAAGGTGGAGTGAACAGGGCTGGGTGCTGGATGGCACGTCGAAATTCGTGCTGGACGGTGATCGCGCCGAGCAGATCGCCGTGGTGACACCCGCCGGGGTGTTCGTGATCGACGGCGGAGCCGTCAATTCAACAGAGGTGCCAGGCATCACCTCGCGGCGACGCGATGTGTTCGACCCGGTTCTGCACGTCGCCGAAGTGACCTTCGACCGGCTGCGCGTCGAGGAGCCCGACCGGCTGGACCTCGAGCCGTCGGCGGCGTCGGCCCTGGTCGAACGGTCCCGGCACATCGCGTTGATGGGCCTGGCCATCACCATGGTCGGCGCCTGTCAGCGCGTCCTCGACCTGGCCCTTGAGCACGCCAAGAGCCGACATCAGTTCGGGGTGCCCATCGGCTCGTTCCAGGCCATCCAGCACAAGGCCACCGATATGTACGTGGCCATCGAGCGGGCACGGGCGCTGTCCTATTTCTCCGCGCTCACCATCGCCGCCGACGACCCGCGCCGTCGTATCGCCGCAGCGATGGCCAAGGCCAGTGCGGGGGAGTGCCAGTCACTGGTGTTCCAGCACGGCCTGCAGACCTTCGGGGCCATGGGCTTCACCTGGGAAAACGACCTTCAGTTCGCCTTGAAGCGGGCCAAGGCCGGCGAGCTTCTGCTCGGCGGCGCCGCAGAACACCGCGCTCTCATCGCCGAGGAGTTCGATGCAACTCGAATTTGATCCCGACGTCGAAGAATTCCGTGCCGAGTTCTCGGCCTTCCTCGACCAGCATTTGCCCTCTGCGGCAGACACCTTGGAGCGTCCGCGGTCGGTATCGCACATGCCGCAGTGGGCACGCGACTGGCAGCGCCTGCTGTTCGACAACGGCTGGCTGCTGCCGGCCCAGCCCCCGCAGTTTGGGGGCCGCAACGCATCTGTGCTGCAGACCTATGTCCATCTGGAGGAGCTGTGCCGGCGTCGGATCTACCACAGCTTCAACCCACAGGGCGTCAACATCATCGCCGCATCGTTGCTGACCTTCGGCACCGAGGAACAGAAGCAGCAGTGGGCGGTGCCGGTGCTCAAGGGGGAGCGCACCGCGTCACTGGGCATGAGCGAGCCCAGCGCGGGTTCGGATCTGGCGTCGCTGCGCACCCGAGCCGTGCTTGATTCGGGCGATGACGGGGACGTTTTCGTCGTCAACGGGCAGAAGGTGTGGACCTCCGGTGCGCACGACGCCGACTGGCTGCTGACATTCGTGCGCACCGACCCCGACGCACCCAAGCACAAGGGCATCAGCGTGCTCATCATCCCGACCGACACTCCGGGTGTGGTGTGCAGGCCGTTCGCCGATATCTGCGGTGAGGAGAACAAAGACTTCAACGAGGTCTTCTTCGCCGATGTGCGGGTGCCCGCGGAGAACCTCGTCGGCCCGCTCAACGGCGGCTGGAAGGTGGCCAACGGGTCATTGGGCCACGAGCGCACCATGATGTGGCTGGGCTTCGCGGACCGGATCGCCAACTCGATCGGCGATTTCAAGCCGTCTACGCCGCTGGAGCGTGACCAGCTGGCATCGACCATCATGGACTACCAGGCGTTGCGGCTGCTGGGTTCGGTCGGGCTGGCCAAAGCCGCTCGGGGGGAGGTCGACGTCGCCTCGGTGTCGGTGCCCAAGCTGCTGGGCGCCGAGGCCGAGCTGCGGGCGTCGAACAATGCGCTCATCGCGGCCGGTCCGGAGGGATTGATCCACCCGGCATTCAGCGGGACGTACGCCCACATGAACCTGGACCACTATTACGCGAGCTGGTTCGAGCGTTACGCGCGTAGCTTCTCGGGCACCATCGCCGGCGGCACCTCGGAGATCCAGCGCAATATCATCGCGCAGCAGGTGCTCGGCCTGCCTCGGGGCTGAGTAGCGAGGTCAGACAAACAGATTCGGCGCGCCTCGTCCAAGACGAAACGCGCCGAATCCGTTGTCGATCAGTAGTTGTTGCAGGTCGTGATGATCTGCGCGATCCCGTCGAAGTACTTCGACGCGCCCGGAGTGTTCGCGATCTGCGTCGCGGTGCGCTGGCGCTCTGCCGGGCCCGAGGCCAGGAAGTTGCGCAGCATGGCCTGCCCGACCGGCTGAGCGCTGAACTGCTGAGCCAGATCAGGCCGTTCCGCGTTCATCGCCCCGACGACCTGGTCGTAGCTGCACGTCGTGTTGACCACGGGACTCAAGTCCGGGGTCGCCGACGCGATGCCTGCGGTCAGCGGCAGCGTGGCTGCCATCCCGACCAGGGTGAGCACGATCTTCTTTCCCGACACCTTCACCATTGCCTAGATACCTTTCCCCGCCCGGACCAGTTTCCGGCGTCACACACTTTTCGTCGTTCGCGCCGGTTGCGTTACACGCTGATTTTTACAGGCTAACAGGACGGACGAGGGTGCAGAATATTCCTCTGTAAGAGGCGTCCTGAGCTGCAGCTTTGCAGATTATTCCCGGGCAGGCGCAGGTATTACCAAACTCACAGAATTCGGCACTGGCGAAATTCGCTGTTGAGCCATAGTCAGGCCGGCGGTTGCATGCTGCGCAGTGCGCGGGTCAGGTAGTCGTCCAGCAGATCGTCGCGCTCGGGCCAGTCGCCGGTGGTGATCAGCAGCGCGTAGAGGCCCAGCAGGAAGTACACGGCGCTGTTCATCGGCGTGACCGCGCTGTCGATGTCGCCGCGCCCCCGAGCCAGTTCGATCTGCTCGGTGACCAGGACGATCACCGGGTGATCCTGAACGTCCTCGGCGGGTGGCCGGGTCTGTGAGAAATGCAGCGCCAGAAAGTCCTTGAACAGAACGTCACCCAGCCTGCGTTCCAGACCCACGATCAGCCGGGCCGCTTCGCGCAACGCCGAGGCCAGATCGTCATGTGTCTTGACGAACTGCCTGAACTGCTTGGCAATCCGTTCCTCTTCGCGCCGTTCCAACTCCAGCAGGACATGTTCCTTGGTGGGGAAGTGGAAGAAGAAGGTGCCGTGCGCGACCCCTGCCGCGGCCACGATGGCGGCCACGTCGGCGGCCGCCAGACCGGAGCGCTTGAACTCGGCGATCGCTGCGCCCATCAGCCGTTCCCGGGTTTGTAGCCGCTTGGCCTCGCGCGCCGACACTTCCACCACAGCGACACAGTATCGCCTGGCCACTACCAGTCGATGACGGCGACTTCCTTGCGCTCGGTGATGGGCCGGGCGAGTTCCTGCTCATCGCAGATGCGTTGCAGGTTTTCCAGCGTCTCGTCGAGCCCGGGGCCCAGCCGCCGGCCAGGGGTGAAGGTGGCGGGCAGGTTCCGCATACCCTGGATGACACCGATGCTGTCGTAGTGCACGGTGCCCTCCGGATCGCAGACATAGTCGGGCATCCGGTCCAGCACGGCCGTCAGCATGGACTTGAAGACGGTGCGCGCCACGTTGGAGCCCACGCAACGGTGCACGCCGATGCCGAAACTGAAGTGCCGGTTGCCTTTACGGTCCATGACGATGGTGTTCGGATTCTCGAACACCGCCGGATCCCGGTTGGCCATCGCCCACGAGATCCACAGGCGCTCGCCCTCTTTGAACCGGGTGCCCGCCACCTCGACGTCAGCCGAGAAGGTGCGACCGTCGCCGGGGGCGGGTGTGAAGAAGCGTAGGAACTCCTCGGTGGCCGGATTGAGCAGGTCCTCACGTTCCCGGCTGAGCAGCTCACGCTGTTCCGGGTGCTCGCCCAGCCATTCCAGAGCGTGTGCCGTCAGAGCGGTCGTGGTGTCGAAGCCGCCACCGATGATCAAGCCCAGGTTGCCCAGGATCTCCATATCGGGGGCGGGCTCACCGTCGATGCGAAGTTGGAGCAGGGCGTTGATCAGGCCCGGCTTGGGGTTCTCCTTCATCGCGAACATGTTGGTGAGCAGGTCGATACCCATCTCGCGATGCTGTTCGTTGATCTTCGCGCGGTCGGGTGAGTGCTCGGGGGTGTACACCGACGCGTGGGTGGGCTCGCTGTAGACCTTCCACTTCTTCAGGTCCAGACCCATCATCGCCAGGGTCAGCACCGCGGGAACCACATTGGCCAGATGGTCGACGAAATCGATACGGCCGGACTCGATGTGCTCGTCGAGCGCGGCGCGGGTGATCTCGTCGACGAACGGCACCCACCGCTTGATCGCGGCCGGCGACAGGTAGGGGTTCAGCGCACCGCGGTAGGTGCTGTGGTCGGGCTCGTCCATCTCCAGGATGCCGCCGCGGACGGTGGCCGCCCGGCTGGCCAGCGGGATGCTGATGCCTTCGTAACCCGTTCCTTCACCGGTGATGTCGTGATCATTGGAGACCACGGGGCAGCGAGCCAGCTCGAAGACGTGCTTGCTGTCGGCGGCCACCCAGTGCCCGTTGTAGACGTCGGTCCACGCCATCGGGCACCGGGTCTGCATTTCCTCGGTGATCTTCTCGAACTGCAGCCGGTATTCCGGCGTGTGCCGGTCGAAATGGTAATTGTTCTTCTTGCGGTCGTCGTCAACCACGTCGTCGATGCTCACGGCGTTGTCTCCCTATGATTTTCGTGACTCAAGACGGCGGCCCTGCCGGTCATTCGATGACGATTGCCTGTTCGGGGCAGGAGTGCGCCGCTTCACGCACCGCTGCCTGCTGGTCGTCGGGGACGATGTCGGAAACCGGTGACGCGTGGCCGTCGACATCGTCGAGTTCGAACGAGTCGGGCGCGATCATCGAGCACAACGTGTGTCCCTGGCAGCGTGAACCGTCGACTGAAACCTTCACTGCGTCAGCACCTTTCCGATCAGATGTGGTAGTCGTACCACTTGAGGTAGCCACCGGCGTCGACCCGCAGCTGCATACCGGTGACGAACCGGGCCTCGTCGGAGGCCAGCCACAGCACCGCGTTGCTGATGTCGACCGGCTCGACCCACGGCACCTTCATGGCCTGCTGCACGTAGAAGACCGGCTCGGCGTCCTTGAGTTCCGGATGCTCCAGATCGGGCCGGAACGATCGGTACATCGGTTCGCTCTGCAGCATGTTCGTGTTGCAGTTGGTCGGGTGGATGACGTTGGCCCGGATCCCGCGGGGGGAGAGCTCGGTGGCCAGATAGTGCACGTATTCGGAGATCATCCGCTTGGACACCATGTAGCCCATGCCGCCGGGATCAGAACCTGGATTGGGCTTGTTGTGCGCATCCATGAGGGCGGCCGCGGACGCGGTCGCGATGATCGACGCGCCTTCGGTCAGATGCGGCAGCGCGACCTGGATGGCGTTGATGGTGCCGACCAGATTGGTGTTGATGCCGTCGGTCCAGGCCTGCATCGGTGGCTGGCCTTTCATGGCGGCGACACCAGCCTGGGCCACGACGATGTCGACCTTGCCGAACTCGGCCAGGCCGGCGTCGAGCGCCTCCTTGAGCTGGCCGGCCTCGCGGACATCGGCCTGCGCGGTGACGATGCGGCGGCCCGCCTTCTCGACGAAGCGCGCGGTCTCTTCGAGATCTTCAGGCGTGGCCAGCGGATAGCCGATGGTGTCGAGGTTCTTGCACAGGTCGACGGCGATGATGTCGGCGCCTTCTTCGGCGAGCCGGATCGCGTGGCTGCGACCCTGCCCGCGCGCGGCACCGGTGATGAATGCGACTTTTCCGGCAACCCGGCCTTCGGTGCCCGCACTGCTTCCCATCAGGAGTCCCTTCGGTTCTAAGTGTTCCGGCCGCCGTTGACGCCCAGGATCTGTCCGGTGATGTAGCTGGCTTCCTCGGAGATGAAGAAGGCGCATGCCGCTGCGATGTCCTCGGGCTTGCCCATACGCCGCACCGGGGTCTGGGCGATCTGCTTGTCGGTGTCGCCGAGAAAACCGCGATCTTCGGCCTTGCGGAGCATCGGGGTGTCGATGAAGCCCGGTGGGACGGCATTGACCGTGATCCCCACCGGCCCGTACTCCAGCGCGAGTGACTTCGTCAGTCCGTTCACCGCCGACTTCGCCGCCACATACGGCGCCATGAAGGGCTGGCCCGAATGCGTGCTGGACGACGAGATGTTGACGATGCGTCCCCAGCCGGCCTCGATCATGTCCGGCAGCACGGCCTGTACGCAGTGGAAGACGCCGTTGAGGTTGACGTCGATGACGCGCTGCCAATGCTCGAACGAGGTGTCGATGAACTTGCCGAAGCTGTCCAGGCCTGCCGCGTTGACCAGGATGGAGACTTGACCCAGCTGGGCGCGGATGGCGTTCATCGCCTCGTCGACGGCGGCCCGGTCGGTGACGTTGGCCACGAATGAGTTCGGCGCGTCAGACGGGTTGAGATCGAGGATGGCGACGTGGTAACCGTCGGCGCGGAGTCGGTTCGAAATGGCCAGCCCGATCCCGGACCCGCCGCCGGTCACGACAGCATTTTTCACCTACAAAGCCTCCTCATGTGTGGTCGCGATCTCAAGAATCAGCCTTCCGATTATGAGAACCGTACTCTCGGCCGGGTTGATCACGCAAGGTAGGCGGCGTCGCTGCGTGGAACAACAAGTAGGTCTCACGTCCAGCTTGGGTGTCTGGACTAGCGCATCTAGGTTTTCTTGCGTTCTCATCATGTGAATGTAAGATTCGCCGTTGATGAGAATGAAATTTCCATCACAGTGAGGAGCCCTTTGTGAGCGAGACCTCGACGATCACGTCTGAGAACCGGAGCGGCGCGGCCGACCGACGGATGCTGATCGACGGGCAACTGGTGGACGCGGCGCAGACCTTCGCGACACTCAACCCCGCCACCGGAGAGGTGCTGGGCCACGCGCCCGATGCTTCCGTCGCCGATGCCGAGGCGGCCGTCGCGGCCGCCCGCCGGGCCTTCGACGATTCCGGTTGGGCCACCGATGTCGCCTTGCGGATCCGCTGCCTGGAACAGTTCCACCAGGCTCTCGTCGAGCACCGCGACGAGCTGGCCGCACTGACGACGGCGGAGGTGGGCGCGACACCCGCGCTGAACCTGGGCGCTCAGCTGGATCAGCCGATCGCCATCGTGAAGTACTACACAGACCTGCTGCGCGACTACCCGCTCACCGAGGATCTGGGCAATATCGAGAGTCGGGGCGCGCTGCACCACCGTTGGGTGGAGAAGGAAGCCGCGGGCGTCGTCGCCGCGATCATCGCGTACAACTACCCCAATCAGCTGGCGCTGGCCAAGCTCGCGCCGGCGCTGGCCGCGGGGTGCACGGTGGTGCTCAAGGCCGCGCCGGACACCCCGCTGATCACGCTGGCCCTCGGTGAGTTGATCGCCCATCACACCGACATCCCGGCCGGCGTCGTCAACGTCATCAGCGGCGCGGACCCGCAGGTCGGTGCGGTACTGACCACCAGCCCGGATGTCGACATGGTCACCTTCACCGGGTCGACCCCGACCGGCCGCGCCATCATGGCGGCCGCCAGCGCCACGTTGAAGAAGGTGTTCCTGGAACTCGGCGGCAAGTCGGCGGCCATCGTGCTCGACGACGCCGATTTCGGTATGGCCGCCGTGTTCTCGGCTTTCAGCATGGTGACCCATGCCGGGCAGGGCTGCGCGCTGACCTCCCGGCTGCTGGTGCCGCGCAGTCACCATGACGAGATCGTGGAGCTGATCAAGACCAATTTCGGGCACGTCCGCTTCGGGGATCCCACCGATCCGTCCGTCTATATGGGACCGCTGATCAGTGCGAAGCAGCGCGACAAGGTCGACGCCATGGTGCAGCGCGCCGTGGCGGCCGGCGCCACGCTGGTCACCGGTGGGGAGAAGAAGGATCCGGGATTCTTCTACACCCCGACACTGCTCACGAATGTCGATCCCGACAGTGAGATCGCCCAGGAAGAGGTGTTCGGGCCGGTGCTCGTCGTCATCGCCTATGACGATGACGACGACGCGGTGGCGATCGCCAACAATTCGATCTACGGCCTGTCCGGTGCGGTGTTCGGAAGTCAGGAGCGGGCACTGGCGGTGGCCCGCAGGATCCGCACCGGCACCTTCTCCATCAACGGCGGCAACTACTTCAGCCCCGACAGCCCGTTCGGCGGGTTCAAGCAGTCGGGTATCGGTCGTGAGATGGGGGCCGCCGGGCTCGACGAGTTCCTGGAGTCGAAGACGTTCGCCACCGTGATCGGACCGGCGGCCCAGTAATGAGCAAGCCGCTGGACGGAATTCGCGTTCTCGAAGTCGCCATGTACGGGTTCGTCCCGTCGGCCGGCGCGGTGCTGGCCGAGTGGGGCGCCGATGTGATCAAGGTCGAGCACGCGGTGACGGGCGATCCGCAGCGCGGTCTGCGTCAGACCGGGCCGCTGCGCGTCGAGGGCGATCCCAACCCGAATATCGAACATGCCAATCGCGGGAAACGCAGTCTGGGCCTGGATATGTCGGTGCCCGAAGGTAAAGAGGTGCTACTGGAACTGGCGCGGCGCGCCGATGTGTTCCTGACCAGCTTCCTGCCGGGGCACCGCAAGAAGTTCGGTATCGATGTCGACGATATCCGCGCGGTGAACCCGTCCATCATCTACGCGCGCGGCAGTGCGCTCGGGCCCCGCGGTGAGGAATCCGAGAAGGGCGGCTATGACATGACCGCCTTCTGGTGCCGGGCCGGTACCGCGGCCACCATCACCCCACCGGGGGTGGAGGGCATGGTCGGTCCGCCCGGTCCCGCCTACGGTGACACCATTTCCGGCACGAACCTGGCCGGGGGTATCGCCGCAGCTTTGCTGAAGCGGGAGCGCACCGGTGCGCCTTCGGTGGTGGACGTGTCGCTGCTCGGCAGTGGCTTGTGGGCGATGGGGCACACCGTCGCGCTCACCTCGCACCTGAAGCAACGGCTGGTGGCCCAGCCGCCAGGCGTACACGGATCTCCGATCAATCCGCTCGTTGGGGTCTACGGCACTGCTGATGAACGCTACATTTCGTTCGTCATGATGCAGCCGACGAAGTTCTGGGCCGACGTGTGCCACCACGTCGACCTCCCCGAGTTGGCCGATGACCCGAGGTTCGCCACCGCCGAGTCGATCGCGGAACACACCCCCGAGGCGGTCGAGATCCTCCGCAAGGTGATGGCCACCAGGCCGCTGTCCGAGTGGAGCAAGAAGTTTGCCACGCTGGCCGGCCCGTGGGCGCCGGTGCAGGACACTCTGCAGGCCGCCGAGGACCCTCAGATCCGCGCGAACGACTACATCGTCACCGCAGGCGAGCTGGAGCTGGTGGCCAATCCGGTGCAGTTCGACGTCGTCGCGCCGCACACCGGTGGTGCGCCGGGATTCGCCGAACAGACCGAGGAGATCCTGCTGGAACTCGGACTCGACTGGGATCGCATCATCGAGCTGAAAACCGCAGGCGCAGTTACTTAACCGATCACCAGAGAGGTCCGTCGTACAGCTCATGCCCTATATCGCTGCTATCGGCACCTACCTTCCGTGCTGGGGTACTGCCCAGCACCGGGTACCCGGCGACGACGAGGATGCCATCACCCTCGCCGTCGAAGCCGGCCGTGCGGCGCTGGAATCCGGCGGGGCGGTCGAGCGCGTCGTGTTGGTGAGTCGCGACCTTCCTCTGCTGGAGAGCAGTAATGCCGCGGTGCTGCTGGCGGGCCTCGGCCTCGATTCCGAGTTGGAGGTCGACGAGCGACTCGGCGGAGCCCCCGCCGCGACCGACGCGGTCAGCTCGGCCCGGCCGCGGACCCTGATCATCGGCGTCGACCTGGAACCCGCGGGTGCCGCCGCGCTGCTGACCGCCGAGTGCGGATTACAGGTGCGCACCGCGGCCCGGGTGGCGCGCAGCCTGCCGGTACGCATCCGCACCCAGGCCGGCATCCAGGACTACGGCGATCCGCGACTGCTGCACGAGCGTGGTCTGATCGCCTCGCTGGAGGCGGCGTGGCTGGACACGCCCGCCGCGGTCGCAGGCGTGGATCACGAGCGGGCACTGGAGCTTTGCCTGCCGGACCCGCCACGGTTGCCCACCACCGGCGCCAGCGCGAGCATCTTCGCTCTGGCCGGGTTGGCGGAGACCGGCAAGACGGGTCCGCTGGTGGCCGTCGAGCAGGCCATCCTGTCCGGTATCACGGTCAGCAACGGCGTCGCCGAGACGCACCGCCGCGAGCCGACTTCCCGCGCGGTACCGGAAAGCAGGACCACGCCGGGCGTCGAGATCCCGATCTCGTTGGCCGCCTACGAGCGGGCCTTCGAGGCCAAGGTGCGCTGGGAAGCAGGAACTTTCGCGGGCAGTGACGAGCTGGATTTCCCGCCGCGGTTCCGCGTCGCCCGGGACGGATCGCTGGCGATGGACTACGAACTCGTGCCGTTGCCGCGCACCGGCAGCGTCTACACCGAGGTGACGGTGCACGTTCCGGTACCGGGTCTGCGCACACCCTATTCACTGGTCATCGTCGAACTGGACGGCGTGGGGGTACGGGCGCTGGCGAAGGTCACAGGAGTCGAGCCGGGCACCGTCGACATCGGTGATCGGGGCCGGATGGCGCTGCGGCGGGTGGCGGTGCGCTCGGGCGTGCCCGATTACGGGTATGCGTTCGTGCCCGACAGGGCTGCCGCATGAGCGCCTGCCGGCGCCGTTTCCGCAAAGATCGCGACCATTACCGTAAGGCATTCGGTACGCTCCACCGGAACGCCGGAGGAGGGTCATGAGAAACGTCGCCATCGTCGGTGCCGGAATGACCCCCTTCGGGGAGCATTTCGCGCTCGGACTCAAGGATCTGCTGCCTTTGGCCTTCGCCGACTGCGTCCGCAGCATCGACAAGGGCCTGGATAAGCATGATCTCCAAGCCGCTTGGTATGGCTCCATGGGAACCACCGACGGGTTCCCGGCCGGAATCCTGGCGGACACCCTCGGCCTGCCCGACCTGCCGGTGACCCGCATCGAGAACTCGTGCGCCACCGGGAACGACGCCGTACGCAATGCGCTGTACGCGGTGGCCTCCGGGGCTTTCGACATCGTGCTGGTGATGGGCGCGGACAAGCTGCGCGACACCACGAGCAGGGACATGTTGTGGGAGTGGGAGGGGATGGCCCGGGACAAGGCCTGGGACTACCCCCTGGGCCTGGTGGCACCGGCCGGATTCGCCCTGCACGTCCGTCGCTATCTGCACGAATCCCCGGCCACCCGTGAGCATCTCGCCATGATCGCGGTGAAGAACCACCGGCACGGGGTGACCAACCCGAAGGCCCGGCTGCGTTTCGAGATCACGCTGCAGCAGGCCCTGGACGCACCGACCGTGGTAACCCCGTTCCACGTCTACGACTGTGCGCCGCAGAGCGACGGTGCGGCCGCGCTGGTGATCGCCGCCGAGGACGTCGTGGACCGCTTCACCAATCGGCCGGTGTGGATTCGCGGAGTCGGTCTCGGGCTCGATTCGGTGATGCATCAGCACAAAGGCGATATGACGACCTTCCCGGCCACGGTGCGGGCGGCCAAGCAGGCGTTCCGGATGGCCGGCCTGACACCGGCCGATATCGACGTCGCCGAGGTGCACGATTTCTTCACGGGTATCGAGCTGATCAGCTACGAGGATCTCGGCTTCGCCGACCGCTTCGAGGCCCACAAGCTCGTCGAGACGGAGGTCACGAGCGTCGGCGGTGCGCTGCCGGTGAATCCCAGCGGGGGATTAAAAGCCAAAGGGCATCCGCCGGGCGCCACCGGTGTGGCACAGTGCGTCGAACTGTTCGCGCAATTGCGGGGGGAGGCCGTCAATCAAGTGGACGGAGCTCGAGTTGCGTTGGCACACAATGTCGGTGGTCCTACCGCTGTAGCGGCTGTGACTCTGTTGGAAGGACCGGATGGGCATGGCGATTAAAGGCCCGGAACGCTGGTCGTCGGGTGTGTCGATCGGGCGCAATGCGTCAGGTCCGATGCAGGCTGTCGGTGGGTTGTTCCTGATGTCTGCCGATGCGGTGAAGTTCCTGTTTCAGCGACCGTTCTTCTGGCGGGAGTTCATACAGCAGGCATGGTTTGTCGCGCGCGTGGCACTGGGACCGACACTGCTGGTGGCAATTCCGTTCACCGTGTTGGTGAGCTTCACGCTGAACATCCTGCTTCGAGAACTCGGCGCCGCCGACCTATCCGGGGCGGGTGCCGCGTTCGGTGCGGTCACCCAGGTGGGTCCGATGGTCACGGTGCTGATCGTGGCCGGCGCCGGTGCGACGGCGATGTGCGCCGATTTGGGCTCGCGCACCATCCGCGAGGAGATCGACGCGATGGAGGTGCTGGGGATCAACCCGGTGCAGCGGCTGGTGACGCCGCGGATGCTGGCCTCTGGTCTGGTTGCCCTCCTGCTCAACAGTCTGGTGGTGATCATCGGCATCCTCGGCGGCTACTTCTTTTCGGTGTTCGTCCAGGATGTGAACCCGGGTGCCTTCGCCGCGGGCATCACGCTGTTGACCGGGGTGCCCGAGGTGATCATCTCGTGTGTGAAGGCCGGCCTGTTCGGGTTGATCGCCGGTCTGATCGCGTGCTATCGCGGCCTGACCATCAGCGGCGGCGGTGCCAAGGCCGTCGGCAATGCGGTCAACGAAACGGTGGTGTACGCCTTCATGGCACTGTTCGTCGTCAATGTCGTGGTCACCGCCATCGGCATCCAGATGACGGCGCGGTGAGCGCAATGGGCAACAGAGCGGTCCTCGCCTCCACCTATCCGCGGGTGGTGCGCACGGTCAAGAAGCCGATCAACACGCTGTCCAGCCTCGGCGACCACACGCTGTTCTACATCCGTGCGATGGCCGGTATCCCACACGCGGCGGTGCACTATCGCCGTGAAGTCGTCCGGCTGATCGCTGAGATATCTATGGGCGCAGGCGCATTGGCGATGATCGGCGGGACACTGGTGATCGTCGGGTTCCTCACCTTGGCGACCGGTGGCACGTTGGCCGTGCAGGGGTACTCGAGCCTGGGCAATATCGGTATCGAGGCGCTGACCGGCTTCCTGTCGGCGTTCATCAACGTGCGGATCGCCGCTCCGGTGATCGCGGGCATCGGGCTGGCGGCCACCTTCGGCGCCGGCGTCACCGCACAGCTGGGCGCCATGCGGATCAACGAGGAGATCGATGCGCTCGAGGCGATGGCCATCCGGCCCGTCGAATACCTGGTGAGCACGCGCATCGTGGCCGGCATGATCGCCATCACGCCCCTGTATGCCATCGCGGTGATCCTGTCGTTCCTGGCGTCGCAGTTCACCACCACGGTGCTCTTCGGCCAGTCCGGTGGCCTGTATGACCACTACTTCTACACATTCCTGAACCCGATCGACCTGTTCTGGTCCTTCCTGCAAGCGATCCTGATGGCCTTGACGATCCTGTTCATCCACACCTACTTCGGCTACTTCGCCACCGGCGGACCGTCCGGGGTGGGAGTGGCGGTGGGTAACGCCGTGCGCACCTCACTGGTCGTGGTGGTTTCGGTGACCCTGCTGGTGTCGCTGGCCGTCTACGGCTCCAACGGCAACTTCAACCTGTCGGGCTAGGGGAAGAACCGATATGAAGAGCAACAATATTCGCGTGCTCGCCGGCCTGGGCACCCTCATCGTCATCGCGTTGATCGTGGCCATGGCGGTCGGCCTGTTCGCGGGTAGCTTCACCAAAACTGTTCCTTTGACGGTGGTCTCGCAGCGTGCCGGCCTGGTGATGAATCCCGATGCCAAGGTCAAGATGCGCGGTGTGCAGGTGGGCAACGTGTCCTCCATCGAGTCCCGCCCCGATGGATCCGCGATCCTGCACCTGGCGATGGATCCCGCACAGCTCAAGCTGATTCCCTCCAATGTGCGGGCCGACATCACGTCGTCGACGGTGTTCGGCGCCAAGTTCGTCCAGCTCCAGGCTCCGGAGAATCCGTCTCCCAAGCCAATCCAGCAGGGCGCGGTGCTGCAGGGTGACCATGTCACCGTCGAGATCAACACCGTGTTCCAGCAGCTCACCCAGGTGCTCGACAAGATAGACCCGGCCAAACTGAACCAGACGCTCGGTGCGGTCGCCAAGGCCTTCAACGGCCGCGGTGAGAAAATCGGCCAGGCGCTGTCGGATTTCAACACCTTCCTCGGCAAGATCGACCCCAGCCTGCCGAACCTGGACCGGATGATCGGGACCATGCCGCAGGTGTTCACCGCGTACGCCGATGCGGCACCGGACCTCACTACCGCGGTCGACAACACCAGCAAGCTGTCGAAGAGCATCGTGGAGGAACAGAACAATCTGGATGCGTTCCTGCTCAGCGCGATCGGCCTGGCCGATGTCGGCAACGATGTGGTGGGCAGCAACAGGCCGGCGCTGACCAACTTGGCGCAGATCCTGGTGCCCACCGCCGAACTTCTCGACAAGTACCACGACGCGCTGTACTGCTCGATCGGTGGTCTGGTGCCGTTCGCGAAGTCGCCGCCGTTCCCGGTGCCGGGCATCATGATCGCCGCCAGCTTCGTGCTCGGCGAGGAGCGCTACCGCTATCCGAACGATCTGCCCAAGGTGGCGGCCAAGGCCGATCATCCGTTCTGCAAGGAGTACCAGATGCCGAACGTGCCCGCGGAGGTCAAGCAGCCGGGCATGATCGCTGACGTCGGAGCACGCCGCGACCAATATGGCAATCAGGGCATCCTGCTGAACTCCGACGCACTCAAGCAGTGGCTGTTCGGGCCGCTGGGCGGTCCGCCGCGCAACTCGGCGCAGATCGGACAGCCGGGATGACGGGCATGGGCAGGACCATTGCCAAATTCGGCACCTTCGCGGTCGTCATGGTGCTCTTGACCGCGGCGCTACTGGCAGTCTTCGGCGAGGTCCGGGTGGGTTCGACCAACCCGTATTCGGCGGTGTTCAAGGATGCTTCCCGGCTGAAATCGGGCGACAGCGTCCGGGTGGCCGGGGTACGGGTCGGCACCGTCAACGACGTGTCATTGCAATCCGACGGCACCGTGCTGGTGGATTTCGATGCCGACCGCACCGTCGCCCTGACCACCGGGACGAAAGCTGCTGTGCGGTACCTGAATCTGGTCGGTGACCGATTCCTCGAACTGGTCGACGGACCGGGATCCACCAGGGTGCAGCCGGCCGGATCTCAAATCCCGGTGGACCGCACCCTGCCCGCGCTCGATCTCGATCTGCTGCTGGGTGGCCTCAAGCCGGTGATACAGGGACTCAACCCCAAAGATGTCAATGCGCTGACGGCCTCGTTGATCCAGGTGATGCAGGGGCAGGGCGGCACCATCGAGTCATTGCTGTCGAAGACGTCGTCATTCTCGAATTCGCTGGCCGACAACAATCAGGTGGTCGAGCAGCTCATCGATGATCTGCGCACCGTGCTGAACACGCTGTCCAAAGACGGCGACAAGTTCTCCGGCGCGATCGACAAGTTGGACAAGCTCGTCGGTGGGCTGTCCGAGGATCGCGACCCGATCGGCACCGCTGTCACTGCGCTGGACAACGGCACCGCCTCACTGGCGGACTTCCTGGGCAATGCGCGCCAGCCGTTGAAGGACACCATCGCTCAGGTGAACCGACTGGCGACCAACATCGATACCGACAAGGCCGGTCTGGATGTATCTCTGCAGAAGGCCCCGGAGAACTTCCGCAAGGCGATCCGGCTGGGTGCCTACGGCGGGTTCATCCAGTACTACATTTGCGGCGTTGCCCTCCGGTTCAGCGATCTGCAGGGTCGCTCCGTGATGTATCCGTGGATCAAGCAGGAAGAGGGACGATGCAAGGACACGGAGTGACCGCGGCGGGGGCAGGTGAGCCCCGATGCTGAAGTATCGTGGCGCGCACCTCATTCGGTCCGGCGTGATCGGCGTGGTCCTCATCGTCCTGGTCATCGCGATCGGCCTGCAGCCCGACAAGCTCATCGACTGGGCCACCTCGGTGCGCTATCAGGCGCGCTTCGATGAGGCGGGCGGGTTGTCGAGCGGGAACGACGTCACCTTGTCCGGTATCAAGGTCGGTTCGGTGTCGGACATCAAACTGGACAAGGGCGACGCATTGGTGACGTTCACCCTGGCCGGCAAGTACGGCCTCGGATCGGACACCCTGGCACACATCCGCACCGGGTCGTTGCTCGGCGAACGAGTCCTGGCTCTGGAGCCGGCCGGCAATGGTCGCATGCACGCCATGGACGTCATCCCGACGTCGCGGACGTCGTCGCCGTACTCCCTGACCGACGCGGTGGGCGAGTTGACCAGCAATACGGCCGGTACCGATACGACGTCGCTGAATCAGTCGCTGGACACCCTCTCGGCCACCATCGACCAGATCGCCCCGCAACTCGGCCCGACGTTCGACGGGCTCAGCCGATTGTCGAAGTCGCTGAACGGCCGCAACGACAGTCTGGGTGAGCTGTTGAAGAGCGCCGGCGATGTCACCGGCATCCTGGCGCAGCGCAGCGACCAGGTCAACACCCTGATCCTCAATGCCAACGACCTGGTCGGGGTGCTCGACACCCGCCGCCAGGCGATCGTCGCCCTGCTGGCACAGACCGCGCAGGTCTCGCGGACCCTCATCGGCGTGGTGCAGGACAACGAGGCGCAACTCAAACCGACCCTGGATCGGCTCAACTCGGTGTCCGCGGTGCTGGAGAAGAACCGGGACAACATCGCGAAGGCGCTGCCCGGGTTGGCCAAGTACGAACTCACGCAGGGCGAGGCCGTCTCCAACGGCTTCTATTACAGCGCTTACGTCCCGAACCTCCAGTTCGGCCAGTTCTTCCAACCGTTCCTGGACTATGCATTCGGATTCCGGCGCGGCGTCAACGCCGGACAGCCACCGGACAACGCCGGCCCCCGAGCAGAGTTCCCGATCCCGTTCAACGGAATACCGCCACGATGAAAACACGCAAACCTCTGAAAATGCTCGGCGTCGCCGCGGTGGCGGTGGCACTGGTTGCCGGCGCCGTATTCCTGGCCCGCCAAACGGTTTTCAAGCCCACCACCATCACCGCCGTGTTCCCGAGCGCGACGGCGATCTACCCGGGTGATGAAGTGCGGGTCGCCGGGGTGAAGGTCGGTACGATCACGACCATCGAGCCGCAGGGCGACCAGGCGAAACTGACACTGCGGGTGGATCACGGCATCCAGGTTCCGGTCGATGCCAAGGCCATCATCGTGGCTCCGAACCTTGTCGCGGCCCGTTTCGTGCAGTTGGCGCCCGCCTATCGCGGCGGTGGTGGCCCGACGATGCCTGACGGCGCCGTGATCCCCAGGGATCGGACCGCCATTCCGGTGGAGTGGGATGAGGTCAAGACCCAATTGAACCGGCTGGCAACCGAACTCGGGCCCCAGAGTGGGGTGTCGGGGACGTCGGCTTCCCGGTTCATCGACAGCGCCGCCAACGCCATGGACGGCAACGGCGCCAAGCTGCGTGAGATGTTGGCTCAATTATCAGGGGTGGCCAGGATTTTCGCCGACGGCAGCGGTGACATCGTTGATATCGTCAAGGGTCTTCAGACGTTCGTCACCGCGCTACGCGGGAGCAGCGAGCAGATCGTGGTGTTCGAGGACCGGCTGGCCACTTTGACCAGCGTGGTGGACGACAGTCGGTCCAGCCTGGACGACATGCTCAACGAACTGTCCGTGGCGGTCGGCGATGTGCAGCGCTTCGTGGCCGGCAGTCGGAAGGAGACCACCGAGCAGGTGCAGCGGCTGGCCAACGTGACCCAGGTGCTGGCGGAGCAGAAGGACGCGATCCGCAACATCCTGCACGTCACCCCCAACGCGATCGCGAACACGTTCAACATGTACAACCCGAGCAGCGGGACGCCTGTGGGATCGTTCGCGTTCGCGAACTTCAGCAACCCGGTTCAGATGATCTGTTCCATGGTTGGTGCGGTGGAGAACACAACCGCCCCCGAGACCGCCAAACTGTGCTCCCAGTACCTCGGGCCTGCGCTGCGGTTGCTCAATTTCAACGGGATTCCCTTCCCGATCAACCCGTACCTGACGAAGGCTCCCAGCCCGAACGAATTGGTGTACACCGATCCGAACATGTTGCCGGGCAGTACCACCCAGCCGGTGAGCCCGCCGGAACCACCGCCGACGGTATCCGCTTTCACCGGACTCAACGGTGACGTGGCGCCGCCGCCCGGATGGAACGCGCCACCGGGGCCGCCGAGTGCGTTCCTGCCGAACGGTGCCATGCCGGCCAATCCGTCACCTCCGGTGTATCCGGGTGCCCCGCCACCGAGTCCGACGACGTTCAACGGATTGATGCTTCCCGCCGGCCCGCCGCCCGGCCCTGCGCCGGATCCCGCTGCCGGACCGCTGTTGCCCGCCGAAGGGACGCCGACGCCATGAACCGCCTCGCAATGATCCACCGTGCCCTGGTGGCCGGATGCGCAGTGGCGCTCACCGCCAGTGGCTGTGCCTTCCAGGGAGTGAACTCGCTGGCTCTGCCCGGGGTCAAGGGCACCGAGAGCGATGCGCAGATCTTCCACGTCGAGGTCGCCAATATCGGCACCCTCGAATCGAATTCACCGGTCATGGTCGACGATGTGGTGGTGGGCAGCGTCGGCACGATGACCGCCGACAACTGGCACGCCGATGTGGAGGTCAGGGTCAATCCGGGGGTGGTGATCCCAGGCAACGCGGTCGCCTCGGTCGGACAGACCAGTCTTCTGGGCTCCATGCACCTGGCGCTCAATCCGCCCGTCGGCGAGCAGCCCGCGGGCCGGTTGGCCAGCGGGACGACGATCCCGCTGAAGGCCTCGTCAACCTATCCGTCCACCGAGCAGACGTTGTCTTCGTTGTCGGTTCTGGTCAACGGCGGGGGGTTGGGCCAGATCGGTGACATCATCCACAACTTCAGCACCTCCATGTCGGGCCGCGAACCCGAGATTCGTGAGCTGATCACCCGGCTGGACCGGTTTGTCGGAGTGCTGGACAACCAGCGCAACAACATCGTCTCTTCCGTTCAGCAGCTCAATCGGGTGGCACACACTTTCGCCGACCAGACCCCGGTGCTGGAACGTGCGTTGCGCGACATCCCGCCGGCCATCGACGTACTGGTCAAGGAGCGACCCAACTTCACCGCGGCGCTGCAGAGGTTGGGCAACTTCAGCGATACCGCGACCGGACTGGTCAACGACGCCGGCGATCAGCTGGTGGCCGATCTCAAGCACCTGGAACCGGCCATCCGGTCGCTCGCCGATATCGGGCCGGACATCACCTCCGCGCTGTACTACGCGACGGCCTTCCCATACGGGCCCAACGCCGTCGAACGCGCAGTAAAGGGCGACTACCTGAACCTGTACGCGATATTCGACCTCTCCTACCCTCGGCTGAAGCGGTCGCTGTTCCTGGGCACGCGCTGGGGTGACGAGAACGCGAAACTCGTTCCCGCTCCTGGTGAACCGTGGTATCTGAACTACAGCTACGACCCGTTGGGCATGCCGCTCTCACCGCCGCCGCCCGATGCGGCTCCGCCGCCGGCCGGTGCCATGCCTGTCGTCAACGAGCCGATACTGCCGGTGGCGCCGCCACCGCTGATGCCGCTGGCCACCCCGCCCAGCCCGGGCGGGCCCGTCTTCGCAGGGCCGTATGCCAACAGTTCTGCACCCGCGCCCGCGCCGGAAGCCGCACCGACACCGGGGAGTGGTGGCTAGATGCTGACCAGATTCGTCCGAACCCAGTTGATCATCTTCACCATCGCCTCGGTCGTCGGCGTTGCCGTCATGCTCTTCACGTACATGCAGGTGCCCACGTTGCTGGGGGTGGGACGCCTGACAGTGAAGCTGGAATTACCGGAAACCGGTGGCGTATACCGCTTCTCGAACGTGACCTATAACGGTGTGCAGATCGGCAAGGTCACCGACGTGGCGCTGACCGACAACGGCGCCGTGGCCACCCTGTCGCTGGATCGTTCGCCCAAAGTTCCGGCGGATCTGCAGGCCGAGGTGCGCAGCGTGTCCGCTGTCGGTGAGCAGTACGTCGACCTGAGGCCGCACTCCGCGAACGGCCCCTATCTGCAGGACGGCTCGGTGATCCCGCGCGATCGTGCGGTCATGCCGCAGGCGGTGGGGCCGACGCTCGACAAGGTCAGTGCACTGGTGGACTCGATCCCCAAGGACAGGATCAGCGACCTCCTCGACGAAACATATAAAGCGTTCAACGGGGCCGGCGAGGACTTCCAGTCCCTGATGGATTCGGCCACCAAGATCAGCACGGCAACCAACGGGGTGTCCGATCAGATGCGCACGCTGATCGACGACAGTGGGCCGTTGCTGGATTCGCAGGCGCAGACCACCGATGCCATCCGTACCTGGGCGCACAGCCTGGCCGGTATCACCGGTCAGGTCGTGGCGAACGATCCTCAGCTGCGCACCGTGCTGCAGCGCGGGCCGGGCTTCGCTCAGGAAGTGTCGGGCCTGCTCAACGACCTCAAGCCGACGCTGCCGCTGTTGCTGGCCAACATGAACACGGTCGGTCAGGTGCTGCTCGCGTACAACCCGTCGATCGAGCAGTTGATGGTGTTGCTGCCGGGTTATATCGGGGCTCAGCAGAGTTTCGGTCTGCCCAAGAACAACGCCACCGGGTGGCCGCAGGGCGACTTCACCCTCACCCTAGGCGACCCGCAGCCGTGCACCGTCGGCTTTCTGCCGCCGTCGTCGTGGCGTTCGCCCGCGGACACCACCACGATCGACACCCCCGACAACCTGTACTGCAAGCTGCCACAGGACTCGCCGGTCTCGGTGCGCGGTGCCCGGAACTTCCCGTGTATCGAGCATCCGGGTAAGCGTGCACCGACCGTCCAATTGTGTGACGATCCAAAGGGATTCATCCCGATCGCGCAGCGACAGCATGTCCTGGGACCGCTGCCGTTCGACCCGAACCTGATCTCCCAGGGCGTCCCGCCCGATGACAGGGTGGATTTCGGCGACCGGATCTTCGCGCCGCTCGAAGGCACCCCGTTGCCTCCGGGGGCGGTGCCCTCCGGGACACCGCCGGACGCCCCGGGTGCAGTGCCCCCGGCCCCCGGCGTGCCGGCGGTGTCGGCACCCGCCTATGTGCCCCCGCCACCGCCGCCACCGGGCAACTCGCTCAACGGTGTGCCCATCCCGCCGGTGGAGGGGCCGCCCGCCGACGGCGCGGTGCCCGCGGCACCCAGTGGCTATGCCGACCGCGGCGCCGGCGGACCGTCGGTCGCGGTGGTGCCGTACGACCCCCGCACCGGCAAATACATGTCGGGCAGTGGCCAATTGGAGCAGCAGACGAACCTGGTCACCAGTGCACATGCGCCGACCTCGTGGAAAGACCTGATGCCCACGTGAGCGGGCATCAGGCCGAGTGGGAGGAGATTCGATGCGGACGAACCGACTGAGTATTGCGGCCGCAGGTTTTGCTCTGTGTCTGATCTCGGCTCCGGATGCCCACGCGGACTTCGGGTTCGAGCTCAACGGCCCATACGAGGTGACCTCGAACGGTGACTGGGCCAAGACCAACGAGAAGTACCGGGATGAGGTGCCGGTTCGTGAGATCTGGACATTCTCGACGTCGTGCGCCGATGCGCACACCTGCACCGGAACGGTGAACAGCGATGCGGGCTGGAGCGCACCGGTGGAATTCCGCACCACCCGGTGGATCCTGGATCGCTACCACGAACGGTGGGAACCCTGCCCGGACGGCTCTTTTTCGCCTGGGCGGCAGCGATACCAGTTCCAGCCTGCCGACGCCAACGGGCAGATCGAGAGGTTGGACGTCAGAACATTGATGGGGTACGACCGGACCATCGGCATCAGCGGTGCGTGCGGAATCAACACACCCTTGGTGATCAGCATTCCGTTGACCCTTCGGAAGCTGTAGGAGACTGCCATGAAGCTGCGTCGTGTGAAGGTGGCGGTCGCGGGATTGCTTCTCGCTCTGGCAAGTACGTCGGTGATTGCCGCAGCGCCGTCGGTCGCGGACCCCACCCCGGAGTCCTGTAACTATCCGGTGTGCACCCCGGGTATCGCACCACACGTGGTGCTGGGTGCGAACTGTTCCAACACCACCTATTACGTATTCGGTGTGACGGATTGGGGCCGCCTGGTGTTCTGTGGATCCCCGCGCCGGTACGAGCCGCGGTGGTTCCGATCACCCGAGATGCACGGCGTCAAGGTGGAGAACGCCGACTGTGCCGGCTACGACGGCGAGGTGGCACAGGCGCCCGACGGTCTGTTCCTGACCTGCGTGCCCAAAGACGGTGCCGCCCTGTGGCTGCGTGGTGACTTGTGATGGGGAGACAGTTGAACAGATCCATACTCGCCATCGCGCTGGCCCCGGCGGCGGTGGCCGCCACCGTCATGGCGCCCGCAGCGCACGCGGCGATGCTCTACGGCAACTACAACGTGCTGAGCAACCGTTGGACGGATGCCGCCTGGATCTGGGCCGCCTACCCGTGCGACCCAGGCAATCCCGGAGTGGCGGGCACCCCGATCAACTGCGTGCGGATCTCCGCCCTGCCCAGTCCGCAGCGCGGCGCGTACTACGGCGGCGTCGCGAACCTGGCCAATGGCCAGTACTCCTACACGACGGACGTCCCGGACGGCCTGCGCTGCTTCGGTCAGGTGCTGCCCACCCGCGACACCTACACCTGGGACGCGAACACCCTGGCAGGTGTGGTCGAATCACGTTTCGACGTCGGCTGTTTCAATGGTCCGCCCGGGATGAACACCTGGACTTTCGCACTGACGCGGATGTGAACGCGTGCGCTAGACCGGATCGAAGGCCGATATCAGCCAGGCGCCGTCATGGCGTTCCAAGCCGACCTTGACCGCACTGGTGGTGTACGAGCCGTCCGGGTTTTCCTTGCTGGTCGTCACCTGGTTCAGGAAGACGAGCACCTCGGCCCGATCGGAATTGATCTCGGCGATTCCCTTGCGGATGACGGCGGCCGACGTCTTCACGGACTTCTGCTTGGCCGCAGGCGTGACGATCTGCTGGGTGAAATTCGTGTAATACGAGAGGAAGTCGCCGGTCAGGTGGGACTTCGCTTCGGTGAAGTCCTTGTCCAGCGTGTCCGGTGAATACGACAGCAGCGCCACCGTGCCGTCGTTGGCGGCCTTGAGGACCGCCTGCTGGGCGTCGTTGTCCACCAGTTGATCCGGGCGATACTGGTTGAAGTAGAGCCACGTCGTCGCCCCGGCCGAGGCAACGAGCAGCACCGCCAGCACCGCGGCTGCCAGCCATTTGGGGGCACGCCGCCGCGGCGCCGCGGCGGCGACAGTCTCCGTTGCGCCGCCGTCCGTTTCGGGCTCCGCGGCATCCTGGCTGTCTTGGTCGACACTGCTCGCAGAGAGCTCGACCTCGTCGGACTCGGTGCTGTCTTTATCGTCTGCGGTCACGGCACGAACTCGACTTTCGACAGTTTGATCTGGTCGCCCTCACGGACGAGATTGACCGACAGGCGCCAGTTGCGCGGTTCCTGCCTGGCGCCGGCGGCATTGGTGACCTTGGTGGTCGCGGCCACCAGCACGACGGCGTCGGTGTCCGTGGACGTTTCCACCGCTGCGGAGCTGACCATGGCCTCGGTGACTGCTTTGGAATCGCGGGCCGTCTTCTTGAAGTCGTCGGCTGAGCTCTCGAAGTCCTTCTTGAATTCGCCGGTGGAATTGTCCACGATGGCCTTCACGTTGTCGTCGACCTTGTTGTAGTCGAGCGACATCAATGTCACCACGCCCTGGCGCGCCGCTGCCTCGAACTCGGCGGTCCGTTGTTGATGGGCTTGGACTCCGCGGTGCTGGATGACGATCCAGGCGCCTGCCGTGATCAGGGCACCGATGATCAGTACCGTCACCACCGCGGCGGCCCAGCGCAGCGCGCGGCCCAGTCGGCCCGACCTGACGGGGACCGTCTGCTCATCGGCGACCGATTCGGCGCTGTCCTCGGCGAGCTCGTCCTCGGTATCGGCAAGCTCGGTATCGGCAGCCTTGGCTTCCGTCTTCGCCTTTTCGGCGTCACGGCGCAGCCGGAGCACCTCCGCCTTGGCCCGAGCTGCGGCCGCGGCGGCCTCCGCCTCGTGGGCCTCTGCCTCGGCGAGGGCGAGGGAGTCCTCGGCGTCGGTATTGATCGGTGTGCTCATGCCGGCATCGTCATCGGGAATGTCGGGCGTGGCAGGTTTGCGGGACGGCATCCGGCCTCCTGTCCGTTCTGAACCCTGGGGCCTGGCGTTCGTCTAGAGAATGGCATTATCTTTCCTACGGTACCCGAGGGCCGGAAGTTGCCCGGCCGGGTGCTATTAACAGGTATTTGCCAGCGGAAACGTCGTTTCCGCTGGCAGTGTCAGCAACCCACCGGCAGTGGGTGTGCTACCACGTGCGCAGCGAGCAAAGCACCCCTTTGGTCCCCGAATCCGTCGCTACCACTATGTCATCAACGCGAAGCTCGCAGACGAAGCCCGGGGCGGCGAGTTCTGGATCGTGACCGTTCTTGGTGGCCACCACCATCGCCCAGTCTTGCGGATCGGCCAAGGTGGCTTCCAGGACCCAGGGTTTGCCGGGGCCGAGTTCGGCCACCGCCTTGGGGCTGTACTGGTAGGGATTGTGGCTGTACTCACCGAAGTTCGGCGGCTGGGTATCCCGGTAGTAGATCTCGGCGTTGATCGGCTGGCTGGCACCCACCGTGTACTTGACGTGGTGCAGCACCGGATCGTCGGCGTGCGCAGGCACCGCCCCGAGCAGGGTTGCCGTCATCGTTACGCCCGCGACGACGGCCACGGTCGACACGCGGGTCGCGATATTCCTCACCACCGAATTCACGGGCGCCCTCCACGGCTAGTCGTCTTCGGCTGACTATAGATCGACTGTCGCCCTCATTCGGCTGAAACGCAATTCCTTCTTCGCCAAATTGAAGAACATCATTCTCGAAATGAGAGATCACCGTTTCGGGTCGTGGTGCAACGCTAGCGGTCGCCGGAGAGGGCCCGGCGTACCGGCAACAGAAACCGTCGGGCGTAGTTCTCGGGACCGTCGACGGAGTCGAGTTCGAGGACACCACCGGGGATCAGGATGAACGAGTGAATCGCCCGCGCCACATGTTCGGCGAATTGAGCTCGGACGTCGTCGGGCAGTTCGCCCTCCCGGACCGCCGAGTAGACGAAAGCGCGTGCCAGTTCCATGGCCGTCGAGTTGTCCGCGATCAGGTACGGCATGAGTAGCTCGGGGTTCACCCGTAAGACCGTGGTGAACGCCGGATGGTGGTGCAGGCCCCGGTATGCCGCGGCGAAGCCGTGGACCAATCGGTCGTCGGTGTCCTGGTAGCGGTCGATGACGGACTGGATATCGGCGAAGTAGCGTGCCAGTTCGGCCTCCACCAGCGCGGCGATCAGTGCTTCTCGGCCGTTGAAGTAGAGGTAAAGCGTGGCCCGGCCGATCTTGGCGGTCCGCGCGATCTGCTCCATGGAGTACTTGCGCAGTCCGGTCGTCGAGGCCAGATCCAGCGCGGCGTCCAGGATTCGACGGCGCGTATCACCGGATTCGGCGGTTGGGGGACTCCCGGATGTCACGGGGCCATTATCCCTGAGCCGACGATGCCGAACCGGCCGCTCCTAAGGTGCTCGGAACTGCCGGTTCGCCGATCCGGAGGCGGGTCAGGCGACCGGGGTGAACCTGATGTTCAGATCGGTCAGGCCGCGCAGGACGAACGTCGGTTCGTAGTTGAAGTTCTGGTCTCCGACCGGGCCGTGCTTGTCGGCATCGACGTGGATGTCGGTCATGCGGTCCAGGATCCGTTCCAGTGACACCCGGCCCTCGACGCGGGCCAACGGGCCGCCCGGGCAGGAATGCACGCCCCGGCCGAAGGCCATGTGCTCACGGACGTTCTTGCGGTCCAGGCGCAATTCGTGCGGATTGTCGAATCGCCTGGGGTCGCGGTTGACCGCGCCCGGCAGCACCATCACCATGCCGCCGGCCGGGATCTCGACACCGGCCAGGGTGGTCTTGCGTCGGACGAGCCGGAAGTCGCATTTGACCGGGCTCTCCAGCCGCAGCGACTCCTCGACGAAGGTGGGGATCAGGGTCCGGTCCTTGCGGAGTCTGTCTTGCACCTCGGGGTTCTCGGCCAGTACGCGCATGGCGGCGCTGAGCAGTTTGGTGGTGGTCTCCTGGCCCGCCGCGAAGAGGAAGGTCGCCGAGCGCACCACGTCGATGACCTCTGGCACCGACCCGTCCGGGTACAGCGCGGTCGCCAGTGAGGTGAGTACGTCCTCGCGCGGGTTGGCGCGGCGGTCCTGCAGGTACGCGACGAACTGGTCGTCGAGGAATTGCAGTGGGTTCTCCGAGACGACCTCGCCTTCCAGCGAGCCGACGCGAGCCCCCGGTCGGTCGGCGCCGAGGACGGTGCGGAACACCTTGTGGTCCTCCTCCGGCACGCCGAGCAGGTCGGCGATCACCAAGAGGGAGAACGGCTTGGCGTACTCGGCGAGGAATTCGCAGTGTCCGTTGGACAGGAACTCATCGAGCTGGTTGTCCGCCAGCCGCCACATGAAGTCTTCGTTTTCCTTGAGCCGGCTCGGCGTGAGCAGCCGGTTCAGCAGTGAGCGCGCCTTCGTGTGGTCGGGCGGGTCCATGGTGACCATGTGTTCGAACATCGGCAGCAGGTGCCGGTGCGCCGCGAGCTGCTCGGAGATGTCGTCACCCTCCGGGGTGAACGGCAGCGGCGGGAACGGTCCGCCGACCGCGATCGCATTGGAGTAGGTCTCGGTGTCCTTGTAGACGGCGACCGCCTCTTCGTAGCCGGTGACCGCGATGCAGCCCCAAGGCGGAACCTCCAGCACCGGGTTCTGGTCGCGGAGGTAGTCGAAGTACGGGTACGGGTTGGGTACCAGCGACTGCTCGGTGAGGAAATCCAGCGTCGCGTAGTCGGTCGTCATATGGCGGTTCTCCCAGGGCTGTGCGGGAATCGGGGAATCGGCGACTCATCCAAGGTCATCGCCACTCAAAGTGCTGTGCACCTGCTTAGCATGGCGATAGAGTCGTGGTCAAGGTCACACGTGTGGCAGATCGCTACCATCTGTGCACGCCGACACATAGTGGGGAGAGCATGACGACGTCGCGCAGGATCGGGGCACCGGATGCCAAAAATCGTGGTGTCCTGCTCGATGCCGCCGAGGCGCTGATGCTCGAGGAGGGCTACGCCGCGGTGACGTCGCGCCGGGTCGCCGACAAGGCCGGCCTCAAGCCGCAGTTGGTGCACTACTACTTCCGCACCATGGACGACCTGTTCCTCGCGGTCTTCCGTCGCCGGGCCGAACAAGGGCTGGCGGTGCAGGCGGCGGCATTGCAGACCGCGCAGCCGCTGTGGGCGCTGTGGCGGTTCGGCACCGATCCGGCGGCGACGCGGCTGACGATGGAGTTCATGGGGCTGGCGAACCATCGCAAGGCGCTGCGCGCCGAGATCGGTCACTTCGCCGAACGGTTTCGTGATGACCAGCGTGTCGCGGTGGCCGCCGCGCTGGACCGCTACGGGCTCGATACCTCGGAAGTGCCGCCGGTGGTGTGGACGGTGTTCGCCACCAGCCTGTCCCGGGTTCTCGTCATGGAGCAGGAACTCGGTATGTCCGCCGGGCACGCCGAGACGCTGGCGTTCGTGGAGCGCTGGCTGCACGAGTTGGAGGGACCCGCGCAACCGCTGGAGATCCCACTGCCCGACGGTCAGCTGCTGCGCATCGAGGACGGGGTGCCCGAAGTGGTGCCCGCGGCGCCGTAGGTTCGCCCTGTCGCCGAGTGCGGCTACCTGCCCTTGTTCAGCACCTTGTCGGCGGCTTCCCAATGCTCGTCGGACACCCATAGTTTCGCGAAGGCGGCGACCGCATCGGTCGTGGTGGTCCCATTGATGACGCGCTTGATGGACGCGCCGGGCCGGCGGGCGAGCAGCTGAGCCGTCGTGCGCCAGTGCTCGGCGAAATCGGCGCGCGGGACCACCTCGTCGATCAGGCCGAGGCGCTGCGCCTCCGCGGCGCCGAGCACCCGGCCCGTGCCTGCCAGCAGCAGTGCGCGGCCGCGGCCGACCAGCGCGCCGAGGCGCTCGGCTCCGCCCCAGGCCGGCATGATCGCCAGCGACACCTGGTTGAAGCCGATCTTGATGTCCTCGGCGGCGATGCGGATATCGGCGGCCACGGCGAACTCGGCGCCACCGCCGAGTGCGTGACCGTTGAGGGCGGCAATCACCGGGCCGGGGAAGCCGGCGATGCGGTCGCAGATGGTGCGCATGCGCCAGGCCATCTCGGCGGCCTCCAGTTCGGTGCGCAGCGCGGCCAGCTCCTTGAGATCGCCGCCCGAGACGAACGCTTTGTCACCACCGCCGGTGATGACCAAAGCGGAGGCGTCCGCCGCACTGTCCAACGCCGCGCCGAGTTCGTTCATGGTGTCCAACGAAATGGCATTGCGCGCGTGCGGGCGGTTCACGGTGACAACCGCCAATCCGTCCTCGATCTCGAGGTCGACCATCAAGCATTCTCCAGATTCGATATTGGCATTCTCGCAGGGTGAGAATAGCATCACCAAGATGCGTACCATCCCCGTTGACCTGACCAAACGGTACGTGGAGCAAGGGTGGTGGCGGCCGGAGACCCTCGGTCAGATGCTGGCCGACGGCCTGGCGGCCAGCCCGGATGCCGGCTTCTATGTGCACTCCGAGACCAGGCCCTACGCGGGCACCTTCGCCGAGGTCGAACTGCAGGCCAGGAGGTTGGCCGCCGGGCTGCAAGAACGTGGCGTCGGTCCCGGTGATGTGGTGGCGCTGCAGCTGCCCAACTGGATGGAGGCCGCCGTCGCGTTCTGGGCGTCGGCATTGCTGGGTGCGGTGACCGTGCCGATCGTGCACTTCTACGGGCGCAAGGAACTCGGGCACATCATCGCCACCGTCCAACCCAAGGTCTTCCTGTCCACCGAACGGTTCGGCCGCATGTCCTTCCAGCCCGATCTGTGCGCCGGTATACCGATCGTCGGCCTGGTCGGACACCGCACCTTCGATGATCTACTGGCCGACGAACCGCTGGTGGGCACGGTCGCCGCCGACCCGGCCGCCAGGGCGCTCATCGCCTTCACCTCCGGGACCACCAAGGAACCCAAGGGTGTCGTGCACAGTCACCAGACGCTCGGCTTCGAGACCCGCCAGCTGCTGGACAACTACCCACCCAACCGGGGCCGACAGCTCACCGCGACACCGATCGGCCACTTCATCGGCATGATCGGTGCGTTCCTGATCCCGGTGCTGGAAGGTGCGCCGATCGACCTCTGCGATGTATGGGATCCGGGCAAGGTGCTGGACCTCATCGAGCGCGACGGCCTGTCCATCGGTGGCGGGCCGCCCTACTTCGTCACCAGCCTGATGGATCACCCGCGGTTCGACGAGGGTCACCTCGCGAAGTTCACCACGGTAGGCCTCGGTGGCTCGACCGTGCCGGCGGCCGTCACCCGGCGGTTGGCCGACCAGGGCCTGTTCGTCTACCGCTCCTACGGCAGTACCGAACATCCGTCCATCACGGGGTCCGGTGTCGGCGCGCCCGAGGACAAGCGCCTGTTCACCGACGGCAATGTTCGGCCGGGGGTCGAGATCCGGCTCGGGCCCGACGGTGAGATCTTCAGCAGGGGCCCTGACCTGTGCCTGGGCTACACCGACGACGCGCTGACCGCGAAATGCTTCGACGAGGAGGGCTGGTATCGCACCGGTGACATCGGCGTACTCGACGAGGACGGCTACCTGACCATCACCGATCGCGCCACCGACCTGATCATCCGGGGCGGCGAGAACATCAGCGCCCTCGAAGTCGAGGAAGTGCTGCTGAGCATGCCCCAGATTGCCGAGGCTGCGGTGGTGGCCGCTCCCGACGCCCGACTGGGCGAGCGGGTGGCGGCGGTACTGCGGGTCCGCAGCGGTCAGGTCATGCCGACGCTTGAGCAGGTCAGAGGACATTTCGACCGATCCGGGGCGGCGCGGCAGAAGTGGCCCGAGGAGTTGCACCAGGTCCCGGACGGCGACGACTACCCGCGTACCGCCAGCGGCAAGGTGCAGAAGTTCCGTATCCGCCAGCTCGTCCGCGAGGCGGCGGCCAAGACCCCCTAGGGGCATTGCGGCATCCGGTTCGTGAGAATATGATTCTCACGAACCGAAAAGGAGCATCTCATGGGACAACTGTCGCATCGTGTCGACGTGCCGTTTCCGCTTTTCGATGCGGACAACCACCTGTACGAACCGCCGGAGGCGATGACCAAGTACCTCCCGAAGGAGTACAAGGACATCGTTCAGTACGTCGAGGTCAACGGTCGTACCAAGATCGCGCTCAAGGGCCAGATCAGTAACTACATCCCGAACCCCACCTTCTCGGTGGTCGCCAAGCCCGGCGCCTGGGAGGAGTACTTCAAGTACGGAAACCCCGACGGCAAGAGCAAGCGGGAACTGTTCGGTGAGCCGATGAAGGCCATTCCGGCCTTCTTCGAGCCCGAGCCCCGCATCAAGGTGATGGACGAACTCGGCGTCGACCGCAGCCTGATGTTCCCGACCTTGGCCAGCCTGATCGAGGAGCGGCTGTCCGACGATCCGGTCGCCATCCACGTCATCATCCACGCACTCAACGAGTGGCTGCACGAGGTCTGGGGCTTCAACCACAAGGGCCGCATCTTCACCACCCCGGTGATCACGCTGCCCATCGTCGAGAAGGCGATCGAGGAACTGGAATGGGCCGTCAAGCGCGGCGCCCGCGCCATCCTGATCCGTCCCGCCCCGGTGCCGGGCTTCCGCGGGCCGCGTTCCTTCGCGCTGCCGGAATTCGATCCCTTCTGGGAGCGGGTCGTGCACCACGACATCTTCGTCGGCATGCACTCATCGGACAGCGGCTACTCGCGCTACACCTCCGAATGGGACGGCGCCGCGCAAGAGATGCTGCCGTTCCAGACCAACGCCATGTCGATCCTCAACGAGTGGCGCCCCATCCAGGATGCGGTGGCGTCCTGGGTGATCCACGGTGCGCTGTTCCGCTTCCCGAAGCTGAAGGTCGGCATCGTCGAGGCCGGCTCGAAGTGGATGTTCCCGCTGCTGGATTCGATGGCCGAGGTGTACAAGAAGGCCCCCGAGGCCTTCTTGGGCAACCCGATGGAAGAGATCAAGAACCGCATCTACGTCAGCCCGTTCTACGAAGAGGGCATCGACGACCTGATCAACCTGATCGGTGTGGACCAGGTGCTCTACGGTTCGGACTGGCCGCACCCCGAGGGCCTGGCCGAGCCGACGCACTACATCACCGCGCTCGAGCATCTCGCCCTGGAAGACCAGGCGAAGATCATGGGCGGCAACCTCGGACGCCTCATCACCGCGTGAGCGACTGGCGGACCATCCCCGAGATGGTCCTGCGCGCTGCGGACCGGTTCGGTGACGCCGAGGCCGTCGTCGACGGTCCGCAGCGCCTGTCTTTCGTCGAACTCGTGGAACGCATCCGGCACGCGTCGGGTGCGTTCAACGAGTTCGGTATCGGCAAAGGGGATCGGGTGGCCCTGTGGGCGCCCAACTCCGTCGAGTGGATCGTCGCCGCGTTCGGCATCATGACCGCCGGCGGTGTCCTGGTGCCGGTCAACACCCGGTTCAAGGCCGACGAGGCCGCCGACGTGGTGGCCCGCAGCGGCGCCAAAGCCGTTCTGGTGCAACGAGGTTTCCTCGGCCAGGAGTTCGCGATTCCCGGTGTTCCGAGCATCGACCTGCGCTCGGATTTCCTGAGCAGCGGTACGCCCTTCGTGGGTGCGGTCGACGGGGACGACGTCTCCGATGTCATCTACACCTCGGGTACCACCGGCCGGCCCAAGGGCGCGATGATGTGCCATCGCCAGACGCTGCGGATGTACGAGGAATGGGCCACCCTGGCGGATCTGCGCCGCGGTGACCGCTACCTGATGATCAACCCCTACTTCCACACCTTCGGGCTCAAAGCCGGCCTCGTCGCCTCCTTTCTGCGCGGTGCGACCATGTTGCCCGTCGCCGTGTTCGACATCGACGCGGTGGTGGATCTCGTTGAACGCGAACGCATCACGATGTTGCCCGGGCCGCCCACGCTGTATCACTCGCTGTTGACCGTCGCCGACAAGTCCAAGTTGGCGACGCTGCGCGCGGGAGTGACCGGCGCGGCCGACATCCCCGTCGAACTCATAAGCCGCATTCGCGACGAGCTGCCGTTCCGGAGCCTGATGACCGGCTACGGCTTGACCGAGGCCGGCAATGTCACGTTGTCGCGGCCCGGCGATACGCCCGACGACGTCGCCACCACGGCCGGGGTGCCGTGCCAGGACGTCGACGTCCGAGTCGCCGAAGACGGCGAGGTGCTCGTGCGGGGCTACAGCGTCATGCGCGGTTACCTGGACGACCCGGCCGCCACGGCGGAGGCGATCGACGCCGACGGCTGGCTGCACACCGGTGACCTCGGTGAGTTCACCGCATCCGGCCGGCTCAAGATCGTCGGGCGCAAGAAGGACATGTTCATCGTCGGCGGGTTCAACGCCTATCCGGCCGAGATCGAGGGTGTCCTGATGCAGCATCCCGCCGTGGCTCAGGTCGCCGTCATCGGCGTGCCCGACGAGCGGATGGGCCAGGTGGGCAAGGCCTTCGTGGTGTGCCACCGCCGGGCGAGCGAAGCGACGGGGGATGAGGACCCGCTGGGTGCCGACGAGCTGATCGGCTGGAGCCGGGAACGGATGGCCGGATACAAGGTGCCGCGGTACGTCCACTTCGTGGATGCGCTGCCCACCAACGCCACCGGCAAGGTGATGAAGAACGAACTCGTCTGACCGCCGCGGTATCGTCGGATCGTGTCGTCGTTGTCCGCCGATCTGGTGCTCTCCGGTGGGGGAGTCAAGGGTGTCGGACTCGTCGGTGCCGTCGTCGCGCTGCTGGAGGCCGGGTACACCGTGCAGCGGGTATCCGGTACGTCGGCCGGATCGATCGTCGGCGCAATCGTGGCGGCGGGATCGGAACTCACCGCTGCCGAGGTCAAAGACCTTGCGCTGCAACTGGATTACCACAAGTTCCGCGATCCCGTCCCGGCGCAGCGGCTGCCGGTCATCGGCAGTTCGCTGGCGGTGCTGCTGGGCGACGGAATGTACCGCGGTGACTACGCCCACGACTGGGTGCAGAGTCAGCTGCGCAATCTCGGCGTCCGCACGTTCGGTGATCTCGCCATCGACGACGATGAGCTGGCGCCCGAACAGCGCTACAAACTCGTCGTCACCGTCGCCGATGTCACCACGGGTCAGTTGGTCCGGCTGCCGTGGGACTATCGGCGGGTTTACGGCCTGGACCCGGATGAACAGAGTGTGGCGGACGCCGTGCGCGCGTCGATGTCCATTCCGTTCTATTTCCGTCCGGTGACCTTGACCAGCGCCGCGGGTCTCACCTCGACCCTGCTGGACGGTGGTCTGCTGTCGAACTTCCCGGTCGATTCCCTGGACCGCACCGACGGGGTGGCGCCGCGCTGGCCCAGCTTCGGCATCACGCTGCTGCCCGATCTGCCGGACGGTATCGACCAGGTGCTGCCCGATTGGGGTCTGCTGCACCGGCTGGGGCCGCCGCGGCTGCTCGACGATGTCATCACCACGGTGTTGGTCGGGCGGGATCAGGCCTACCTCAATCAGCCGTGGGTGAGCGCCCGCACCATCCGGGTCGACTCGACCGAGGTCGGGTTTCTCGACTTCGACATCACCGATGCCCAAGTGCAGGCCCTGTACGCCAAGGGCTATCACGCCGCGCAGGCTTTCCTGGCCGGCTGGGACTGGGAGACCTACCTGCTCCGGTTCCGTCCGACCAGCCCGATAATCTGACCCGCGGTGAAGATCTCAGCGATAGTGCCGGTTTCCGCAGACCACCGTGCCGCGGTCCTGACACCGATAGCGGGCCGCCCGGCGTTGTCGCGCGTGGTGGATTCGTTGTCGACGGCCGACCTGCACAGCGTGGTGGTGACGGTCGCGCCGGCCCTGATGGCCGATGTCGAGCGTGCGCTGACAGGCACCGCGGCGACGGTACTGGCCGCACCGGACGGTGACGGCTTACCCGCCGCCGTGGAACACCTTCGAGCGGAGGCGGTTTCCCATGTCCTGGTGGCCGACCCGCGTCAGGTGCTGATCTCACCGCAGGTGATCGTACGGGTGCGGGCGGCGCTGGCCGGCGGCGCCGCCAAGGTGGTGCCGATCGTGCCGGTCACCGACACCGTCAAAACCGTTGACGCACAAGGACGTATCCTGGCCACCGTGGACCGGTCGGCGCTGCGGACCGCCCAGTACCCCTACGGTGCCGCCGTCGACGCACTGGCGGACGTGGACATCGTCACCGTCGAAGGTGATCCCGACGCGATCCTCGCGGACCTGCCGGCCGACACCGCGTTGATCGAGGCGCTCATCGCCTGCCGCTGAGCAGGTGGTCGGCCAGTGCGATGTCGTGGCGGAAGGTCACCTTCAGATTGGCGGACGCCCCGGGGAACACCCGCACGTCGACATCGGTGAAGTGCTGCACACACGACGAGGTGTCGGTGCCGTCGAATCCCTCCTCACCGGCCCGCCGGTAGGCGGCCAGCAGCGGCGCGGCCCGGAACGCCTGCGGTGTCTGCACCCGCACCAGGTGTTCGGTGAATCCGGCGAGGGTATCGGCCCGCAACGTGCCGTGGGCGTCCACCGCGGGCACCGCGCCGCCGAAGGTGCGCGCGGTGGTCAGTGCCGCCCGCATCAGATCCGGCGTGGCGAGGGGGCGGGCGGCATCGTGGATCAGCACCACGTCGACCTCGCCGGCATCGATATCGCCGGCGAGGTGGGCCAGCACATTGGACTCCGAGTCGTGGCGGGTGTCCCCGCCCTCCACGTATTCCACCGCGGTGTCCGGAAGGTCTTCGCGCACGGTGCTTTCGGCGATATCCCGTTCACCCTTGCGATGCACCAGGATGGTGCGGCCGATCTCGGGGGTGGCCGCGACGGCGTGCACCGACCACGCCACCATCGAACGGCCCGCCAGCCGGAGATACGCCTTGTTGCCGTCGGCGCCGACCCGCGATCCGATACCTGCGGCGAGCACGACGCCGACGGCGGACCCTAGGGTGTCGGGGGTGGGCATCCGCCCACGCTAGCGCGTCGGGTGGGGAAGGGGCGGTGTCATGAGTGCGTACACACATCGGGTCCGGGTGATGTCGGGGCGAGACCCGCATGAGCAGCACCGGGTCGCCACCCCGCTGGAACTCCTCTTCGACCTCACCTTCGTCGTCGGCTTCGGCACCGCCGCTTCGGAGTTCGCCCATGCGTTGACGAGCCGACACATCGGAGCGGGGTTGATCGCGTTCACATTCGCGATTTTCTCGATCTGCTGGGCCTGGATCAACTTCACCTGGTTCGCGTCGGCCTACGACACCGACGACTGGGTGTACCGGGTGACCACCATGGTGCAGATGGTCGGTGTGGTGATCCTGACGCTCGGGATTCCCCCCGTGTTCGCGTCCATCGAGCACGGTGGGCACGTCGACAACGCGGTGCTGGTCGCCGGCTATGTGGTGATGCGTGTCGGACTCGTGGCGCAGTGGTTACGGGCGGCGGCCGGTGATCCGGCGCGGCGGCGGGCCTGCCTCACCTACGCGATCTCGGTGAGCGTGGTGCAGATCGGCTGGATCGCCCAGATCTTCACGCACACCTCGCTGATGGTGACGCTGGTCTGGTGCGGTGTGCTGATCCTGTTGGAGATCTCGGTGCCGGTGCTGGCCGAGCGGCAGGTCGGCGGCACGCCCTGGCATGCGCATCACATCAGTGAGCGGTACGGGCTGATGGCCATCATCGCCCTGGGTGAGGGTGTGGTCGGGACGGTCGCCACCCTGTCGGCGGTGGTGCAGGAACAGGGCTGGACGACCGATGCCGTCCTGGTCGCGATCGCCGGCATCGGTCTGACCTTCGGCATGTGGTGGGTGTACTTCATCGTGCCGACCGCAGACCTGCTGCACGCCCATCGTGAGCAGTCGTTCTGGTTCGGCTATCTGCCCATCTTCTTGTTCGGATCGATTGTCGCCACCGGCGCCGGTTTGCACGTGGCCGCCTACTACCTGGAAGGGCATTCCGAGTTGGGATCGGTGGGCACGGTGCTCTCGGTGGTGATCCCGGTCGGTCTGTTCGTCTGCCTGGTGTTCCTGATCTATTCGCTGATGGTGCGGGGGACCGACTGGTTCCATCTCGTATTGCTCGCGCTCACCGCTGCGGTGCTGCTGGCTGCGGTCCTGCTGGCGTTGGCCGGGGTGTCGATGGCGCTGTGCTTGCTGGTCGCCACGGCCGCGCCGATGGTGACGGTGGTCGGGTACGAACTCGTCGGGCACCGGCACATGGCCGACGCGCTCGCCCGGCGACTGGTCGCCTAGCGCGCCCGGCGGTCGGCGGGGTGGACGGCCCCGATCTCGACGGTCTCCAGCAGTTCCCGCTCTTCCTCTTCGGCGAGCAGCTTTCGCGCTTTCTTGCGGGTCACCAGGATGCCGATGACCGCCAGTACCCAGACCGCGTACTGCAGTGTCCACGCCAGGTGGAATGAGTCGAACGAATAGCCGCCCGCGGCGTCGAGGATCCAGCCCATCGCCTGCATGAGGATCAGCGAGGCCAGGAAGCCACCCATGTTCACCATGCCCTGGGCGGTACCCAGGGTGGCGCTCGGGTTGAAGGTGCGGGCGAAGTCGAAGCCCACCATGGAGCCGGGCCCGCCGACCGAGATGATGACGATGAGCACGACCAGCAGCCACAGGGGCGCGGGTCCCGGCAGCGCCAGCACCACCGTCCAGATCGCCGCGTTGCTGCCGATGATGCCGAGCACCATCCATGAACGACGGTGCGGGTAACGACCGGTGAAGATGCCCAGCACGATGCCGGCGATGATGGCGGTGACCACGGAGATGGTCAGCAGCATGCCCGCCGCCGCCCGGGACTGGTGCTGAGCCACCATCACGTAGGGCACGCCCCACATCAGGGCGAAGATGGTCACGGAGAACTGCGTGCCCATGTGGGTGAAGAACCCCAGCCGGGTGCCGGGCCGCATCCATACCGTGCGCACGCTGGCCAGGGTGTCGCGCACGCCCATGGTCTCGGTGGCGGCCAGCCGGCCGTGCGGGGTGTTCTGCACGACCACCACGGCGAGCACCAGGACCAGTACCCCGAGCGCGGTCACCGACAGATACGCCGACGTCCATCCGGAGACGCCGAGCAGCGACAGGAACGGGATGGCCGAGAGCACCTGGCCGACCTGCCCGGAGATGCCGGTCAACTGGGTAAGCAGCGGGATCTGTCGGGCCGGGAACCAGTGCGGTACCAGGCGCAACACCGAGATGAAGGTGATGGCGTCGCCGAGACCCACGACCGCGCGGGCTGCCAACGCCAGCGGTAACGACTCCGTGAGCGCGATGGCGAGCTGCCCGGCGGCCATCAGTGCCGCGCCCGACACGATCAGGACCTTCGAGCCGAATCGATCGAGCAGCACACCGGCAGGTACCTGGGCGCCCGCGTAGACGATCACCTGCAGCACGACGAAGGTCGACAACACGCTGGGGCTGGCGTGGAAGCGGTCGGCGGCCTCCAGCCCGGAGACACCCAAGGTGGTCCGGTTGAGGACGGCGACGATATAGGCCAGTAGCCCGGTGGCCCAGACGATCCAGGGACGCACGGCGACAGCCTCTCTTCGGCGGTGACAGCCGGAATCGGGAAAGACGAGCTTTGTCCTGTCATATTCTCCCAAAATGATGGGACGAATCGCCAATCGATTTCCGGTGAATTTGCTCACCAGCAACGGGTGGTACGTGTCCGGAGTTGGCTGGAGCCGCCGGCGTCGGCGGGTTCGCGGGTAGGTCGAACCAGAATTCGCGCAGATGGAGACTGTGAACCCGGTATTCGAACCCTGTGATCGGTGGCCGTCGGGGAATTCGCTCAGCCTGCCGAACTGCGAGCTAGCATGGAAACATGGATGGTTGCAGACGCGGATCGGCTCTCGATCTTGCCTGACTACCGCGTGGGTGAGCTGGCCCGAGTTTCCGGGGTGACTGCCCGCAACATCCGTGCCTACCGCGAACGTGGGTTGCTGGACCCGCCACGCCGGGCCGGCAGGGCCGCGATCTACGACGATCACCATCTGGCCCAGTTGCGGGCCATCGACCAACTTCTGCGCCGCGGGTTCACCTCGGCGCATATCGCCGAGTTCTTCGACGCCGTGCGGCGGGGCAGCGATCTCATCGAGCTCCTGGGCCTGTGGCCGCAGGCATTCGTGATCGCGCTCGACGGTCCGGAGGCGGATGCGCTGCTGCAGGCAGGGCTGGTGCAGCGCACCGCCGACGGGCTGGCATGGACGAACCCGGCGATCGGGGGCATCGTCGCGCGGACCGACGACCAGCGCGGCTACGTCCGGTTCATCCTGCAACTGATCGAGGCGGTCGACGGCGACGTGCGGCGGCTGGTCGACGGGGTGTCGGCGACGGTGGGCGGGGTGAAGGGCGCGGTCGCCGAGCACCACGAGCTGGGCCGGCTGGTGGCGACTGACCGGTTGGACCGGGCGCTGGGCGAACCGCGCTGACCGTCACAGGCGCGTGTTCGCCGGATCACCGCCGAACCGTTGCGCCAGCCACACCGGCAGGATCGCCAGAGCGGTCAGCGCCGCGGCCACCACATTGATCACCGGCGCCTGGTTGGGCCGGAACAGATTGGCGAAGATCCAGATCGGCAGGGTCTGCACCGCCGGCCCTGCGGTGAACGTCGTGACCACGATCTCGTCGAAACTCAGCGCGAACGCGAGGATGGCGCCGGCCACCAGCGCACCGCGCATCATCGGCAGCGTGACGTAGCGGAACGTCTGCCATGATGAGGCCCCCAGGTCGGCCGAGGCGTCCTCGAAATGCGTACCGAGGCGCCGCAACCGGGCCTGCGCGTTGTTGAAGACGATCACGATGCAGAACGTGGCGTGCCCGATGATCACCGTCGTGATGCCGAGGGTGACGCCGAGTACCGAGGTGAAGCTCGCGTTGAGCGCGATGCCGGTGACGATGCCGGGCAGCGTGATCGGTAGCACGACAAGGAAACTCACCGCCTGCCTGCCGAAGAACCGGTACCGCTGTACGGCGAACGCGGCCATGGTGCCCAGCACCAGGGCGATCGCGGTGGCGGCGAGGCCGACCACCGCGGAGTTGGCCAGGGCCTGCCACATCCCGGCGCTGCTCGCGGCGTCGACCCACCAGCGCAGCGTGAACCCGGTCGGTGGGAAGGCGAAGCTGCGCGACGCATTGAACGCGTTGACGACGACCAGAAGCAGGGGTGCGTACAGGAACAGCAGCACCAGGGCGGTCCAGCACCGTAGTACCCACCGGGTCCGAACCGATCGCATCAGACGTTCTCCAAGGCGCCGGTGCGCCGCATCGCCAGCAGGTACGCCACGATGGCCACGAGCGGGATGAGCGACAGGGCGGCGGCCAGGGGCTGGTTGTTGGCGGTGACCAGCTGGCCGTAGATGAGGTTGCCCAGCATCTGGGTCTTGCCGCCGACGATCGTCACCGCGATGTAGTCACCCAGCGACAACGAGAAGGTGAAGATCGAACCCGCGGCGATACCGGGAAAGACCAACGGCGCCATCACCGTCCGCAGTGTCGTGGCATCGGAGGCGCCCAGGTCGGCGCTGGCGTCCAGCAGGGTGTCCGGTACTCGCTCGAAGGCCGCGAACACCGGAATCACCATGTACGGCAACCACAGATAGCTCAGCGTGATGACGGTGGCGGTCAGCCCGTAACCCGGTGTGCCGCCTGTCGCCCACGCCAGCGGGCCTTCCGGCGACAGCAGCACGCGCCAGGCATATGCCTTGACCAGATAGCTCGCCCACAGCGGTGTCGTCACCGCCACGACCAGCAGGAGGCGCACCCGGGGCGAGGCGAACTTCGCCATGAACAGCGCCAGCGGCACCGACAGCACGATGCAGATCACCGTCACCGCCACGGCGATGCCCAGGGTGCGCAGGGTGACCGCGCGGAACACCGCGTCGGTGAGCACCCGCACCAGGTTGTCGGTGGTGACCGTCCGGGTGACGGCTCCGGTGAAGCTGTCAGTGCTCCAGAACGCCGAAACGAGGAGAACGGCAAGTGATCCCAGATATGCGATGGTCAGCCAGGCCAGCGGTGGCACCAGCAGCAGTGCCAGCCGAGCGCGGCGTGCGATCACCCCTTGATCTGCTGCCATTTGTCGACCCACTGATCGTAGGTCGTGCAGTTGTCTCCGCTGCCGTCGACGCACTTGCGCTGCGGCGTCGTCCAATAGTGGATCTGCTCAGCGTATTTCGAGTCGGTGGCGTGGAAGACGTCGCAGAAGTCCTTCTGGCTGGTGTGCTCGCAGGCCTTGGTCTGCGCCGGTGCCTCACCGAAGTATTCGGCGACCTGGGCGTTGACCTCGGGGGAGGTGATCCAGTTCATCCACTTGTACATGCAGTTCGGGTGCGCCGCCTTGGCGGCCACCATCCAGGTATCCGACCAGCCGGTAGCGCCCTCCTTGGGCAGGATCGTGTTCACCTGCACCTTGTTGTCGCCGCCGATGGTGTTCGCGATGACCTGCCAGGTGGTGCCGATGACGGATGTGCCCGACTCGAAGGCCTGCACCTCTTTGGTGTAATCCGACCAGTACTCGCTGATGTTCTCCCGCTGCACCTTCAGCAGATCCGCTGCGGCATCCAGCTGTGCGGCGGTCAGCGCGTACGGATTCTTGATGCCCAGTTCGGGTTTCGCCTTCGACAGGTACAGCGCCGCATCGGCGATGTAGATCGGTGAGTCGTAAGCGGTGACCTTGCCCTTGTACTTGCCGGAATCGGTGAACACGGCGGCCCAGGAGTCGGGCGCGTCCTTGACGACGCCGATGTTGTACATCAACAGGTTTGCGCCCCAGCCGTGCGGGATGCCGTACATCTTGCCGTCCACCGAGTTCCACGGCTTGTCCTTGAGGAACGGGGAGATGGTCGCGTAATTGGGGACCAGGTCGGTGTTGACCGGCGCCACGTCGCCGCCGTAGATGAGGCGCAGTGAGGCGTCCCCCGAGGCGGAGACGCCGTCGTACTGACCGGTGCGCATCAACTGCAGCATCTCGTCGGAGGTGTTGCCCACCTTGACGTTCGTCTTACAGCCGGTCTCCTTCTCGAACGGGGTGACCCAGTCCACGGCCTTGTCGTTGGACCCGTTCTCGGCGTAGCCGGCCCAGGCGATGAGGTTGAGCTGGCCCTCGCCGTCGCCGAGCGAGGTCGGGGCCTCGAGTTTGGGCGGGGCCTGCCCGGACCCGCCGCCGTCGGAAGCGCTCGAACACGCGGCCAGTAGGGCCACAGTCGCGGCCAGGGCGAGCCCGGTGCGGATCGTGGTTCGTAACATGTGCGGCCTCCTCAGGAGTTCAGTGGGTGGACGGCGGAGTCCGGGAACGACAGGACGACGGGGGAGCCGTGAGCCAGGCCGGCCGGCAGTGAGGTGCGCGAGGTGAGCACCGTCGCGGTCACGGCGGTACCGGCCGCGGTGGAGGTCACCCTGGTCAGCGGACCGGCATAGATGACCTCGGCCACGGTGGCCTCGACGGTGCGGGTGCCCGGACCGGCGGCGCTCCCCGGGGGCAGCACCGCGATCTGTTCGGGACGCACGGCAAACGTACCGGTCCGGCCCACCAGCGTCTGGGCGGCGGCGCCGTCGACGACGTTGGAGGTGCCGACGAAATCGGCGACGAACCGGTTGGCCGGATTCTCGTACACCTCGCGTGCCGCCCCGACCTGTTCGATGCGTCCCGCGTTGATGACCGCGAGGCGGTCGCACAGGGTGAGTGCTTCGTCCTGATCGTGGGTGACGATGACGAACGTGATCCCGACATCGCGTTGGATGGCCTTCAACTCGACCTGCATCTGCTCGCGGAGTTTGAGATCGAGTGCCCCGAGCGGCTCGTCGAGCAACAACACCCGGGGCCTGCCGACGAGGGCGCGGGCCAGGGCGACGCGTTGACGCTGGCCGCCGGAGAGCTGTTCGGGGCGACGGTCGCCGTGCTCGGTCAGCCGCACCATGTCCAGGGCATCGGCGGCGCGACGGCGCCGCTCCGCCTTGGCGACCCCGCGCACCCTCATCCCGTACTCGACGTTCTGGCCCACCGTCATGTGGGGGAACAGGGCGTAGTCCTGAAACACGGTGTTGACTTCGCGCCGCTGCGGAGGCGCCGTCGTCACGTCGGTGCCGCCCAGCCGGATGGTGCCCGCGGTGGGTTGTTCGAATCCGGCGATCATCCGCAGCACGGTGGTCTTACCCGAGCCGGATGGGCCGAGGATGGCGAAGAGTTCGCCGTCGGCGACGCTGAGATCGGCGCCCTCGACCGCGATGACCTCGGCCTGACGGCCCGGAAAAACCTTTCTGACCCCGATGAGTTCGATGCGCGGATCGCCCTCCCTGTCGAGTCCGGGGCTGACGTCCGCGCTTCCAGCAAGTCCCGATGTCGATGCGGGCATGGTCGAGATCGTATGGATTCACCGGTCAAAGCGCAGCACAAGTGCGGATTTCGTCTCCTCGCAGGGGTAACGGCACGATATCCGCCGGTGCCTGTGAAACTTGATGCATATGCGACCAGTGGCGTTGATGAGGATTATGAGGCAGTTGTCATATTCTGATTCTCGTGTCACTTTCCCGCCGTGATCTGCTCAAATACGCGGCCGCGGCACCCGCACTTCTCGGGATGGGTGCCGCCGTCTCCGCGGCGCTGGCGTCACAGGCCGCGGCCGCACCCCTGGGCGTGCTGCTCGACTACGCGGCCGGCGTCATTCCGGCCGGCGATATCCGGGCCTCCGGAGCGATCGGCGCCATCCGGTACGTGTCCGACCGCCGGCCCGGCGGAGCCTGGATGCTGGGCAAGCCGATCCAATTGCCCGAAGCTCGAGACCTCTACAAGGCCGGCTTGAAGATCGTGTCGTGCTATCAGTACGGCAAAGCGGACACCGCCGACTGGCTGGGCGGACAGAGCGCCGGCGTCGCGCACGCGAAACGCGGTTGGCAGTTGCACACCGCAGCGGGTGGACCGGTCGGTGCCCCCGTCTACGCCTCGATCGACGACGATCCCAGCTACGACGAGTACAAGGCGCAGGTTGCTCCTTATCTGAAGGGGTGGGAGGCGGTCATCGGTCATCAGCGGACCGGCGTCTACGCCAACTCCAAGACCATCGAATGGGCCATCCAGGATGGCCTCGGCTCCTACTTCTGGCAGCACAATTGGGGTTCGCCGGGCGGAGTTGCGCACCCCGCAGCGCATCTGCACCAGGTGGAGATCGACAAGCGCGCGGTGGGTGGCGTCGGGGTGGACCTCAACGAGATCCTGAAGCCGTCGTTCGGGCAGTGGGACTAAAACCTTACTGATCAGTAATAAAGTCCAGCAAACGAATTTCGGAAATTTTCGGACTTTTATAGACACTTCGGGCGAAACTGTCGATCGAGTCGTGCCGCGCGGCGGGCGCCGAAATTCAACATAACGATTTGATAACAATGCTGCTTTGATCTGGGAAGTTATAGCTACTCGACCGTAACCACCCGCCAACAGGACGTTTGTCCCGCAGGACTTTGGTCGTCGTGTGAACCGGCGTTATACGAGCCGTGGTTACTCGAGCGTAGAACTCGCTAGTAACCATTTAGGGGCGGATGATCACATCAGCTCTTATGACACTCTTAGTACGGCTGGACTGCTCTGCTGGACCTGGCCCCGGGGGGTCGCACCACGGTGGGAACACCGAGGCGTGACCCCCGACCATGCCAGCAGGGCGCACCGGCCGAGAGCTCATGGAGATTCAGTGCCGAATCGCCGGGGCCTGCATGACGCAGGCCCGTCCGGGATCCGCTGCGAAGGCGCGGCGCACCGGCACCATCAGCCAGACGCGTGACGAGTCAGTACCGAGGGAGATGGCAAGACGTGACGATCAATGAATACGACAGAGTGGCAGCCAACGGCAAGAGCGACCTCGGACGAGCGTCGCTGTCGGGTGCGCATGCGCTCGTGGATCTGCTGAATGCCGGCGAGCCCTACGCGGTCGCGTTCGGTGGGCAGGGTGGCGGCTGGCTGGAAAGCCTCGAGGAACTCGTCAGCTCCGCCGGCATCGAGTCCGACCTGAGCGAACTGGTCACCGAAGCGGCCCTGCTGCTGGAGCCCGTCGCGCGCGAGCTCGTCGTCGTCCGCCCCATCGGCTTCGAGCCGCTGCAGTGGGTGCGCGCACTGGCCGCCGACGAGCCGCTGCCGGCCCCCAAACAACTGATCAGCACCGCCATCTCGGGTCCCGGCATCCTGCTGGCGCAGATCGCCGCGACGCGCGCCCTGCTGCGGCAGGGACTGGACCTGTACGGCTCGCCGCCGGTGGCGGTCGCCGGACACTCCCAGGGCATCGTGGCGGCCGAGGCGCTGAAGGCCAAGGGCACCCGCGACGCCGAGATGCTCGCCATCCTGCAGCTGATGGGCGCCGCCGGCTCCCTGATGTCCCGTCGGCGCGGCATGGTCGGCCGGGGTGACAAGTCGCCCATGGTGTCGGTGACCAACGCCGACCCCGAGCGCATCGCCGAACTTCTCGAGGAGTTCTCCCAGGACGTGCGCACGGTGCTGCCGCCGGTCCTGTCCATCCGCAACGGCCGCCGCTCGGTGGTCATCACCGGCACGCCCGAGCAGCTGTCCCGGTTCGAGCTGTACTGCTCCAAGATCACCGAGAAGGAAGAGGCCGAGCGCAAGAACAAGACGCGTGGCGGCGCCGTGTTCGCCCCGGTCTTCAACGGCATCCAGGTCGAGGTCGGCTTCCACACCCCGCGCCTGGCCGACGCCGTCGACCTGATCGACAGCTGGGCCGCCCGCATCCCCGGCATCGACGCCGAGCTCACCCACCACTTCGCCAAGGCCGTCTTCGTCGACCCCGTCGACTGGGTCGCCGAGGTCGAGCGGCTGCACGACGCGGGCGCCAAGTGGGTCATCGACCTGGGCCCCGGTGACACCGCCACCCGTGTGACGGCTCCGGTGATCCGTGGTCTGGGCGTCGGCATCGTGCCCGCCGCCACCCGTGCCGGACAGCGCAGCCTGTTCACCGTCGGTGCGGCACCCGACGTGCCGGCCCCGTGGAGCAGCTACGCCCCGTCGACGGTCACGCTGCCCGACGGCTCGGTCAAGCTGTCCACCAAGTTCACCCGCCTCACCGGACGCTCGCCCATCCTGTTGGCCGGGATGACCCCGACGACGGTGGACGCCAAGATCGTCGCCGCCGCGGCCAACGCCGGGCACTGGGCCGAGCTGGCCGGCGGTGGTCAGGTCACCGAAGAGATCTTCGAGGGCCGGATGCAGGAGCTGACCCAGCTTCTCGAACCCGGCCGCGCGATCCAGTTCAACTCGCTGTTCCTGGATCCCTACCTGTGGAAGCTGCAGCTGGGTGGCCGCCGCCTGGTGCAGCGCGCCCGCCAGGCCGGTGCACCGATCGACGGTGTCATCGTCACCGCCGGTATCCCCGAGCTGCCCGAGGCCGTCGACCTGATCGAGGAGCTCAACGGCATCGGCATCACCCACGTGGTGTTCAAACCCGGCACCGTCGACCAGATCAAGTCCGTCATCAAGATCGCGGCCGAGGTGCCCGGCAAGGACGTCATCGCCCATATCGAGGGCGGCCGCGCCGGTGGCCACCACTCGTGGGAGGACCTCGACGACCTGCTCCTGGCCACCTATGCGGATCTGCGCAAGCTGTCGAACATCACCATCTGTGTCGGCGGCGGTATCGGCACCCCCGAACGGGCCGCCGAGTACCTGTCCGGGCGGTGGTCGCAGGTCTACGGCTTCCCGCTGATGCCGGTCGACGGCATCCTGGTGGGCACCGCGGCCATGGCCACCCTGGAGGCGACCACCTCGCCTGCGGTCAAGCAGCTGCTGGTGGACACCAATGGCACCGACATCTGGGTCGGCGCCGGAAAAGCCCAGGGCGGCATGGCTTCCGGCCGTAGCCAGCTGGGCGCCGACATCCACGAGATCGACAACACCGCATCGCGTTGCGGCCGCCTGCTCGACGAGGTCGCCGGTGACGCCGACGCGGTCGCCGAGCGGCGCGACGAGATCATCGCCGCGATGGCCGACACCGCCAAGCCCTACTTCGGTGACCTGGCAGACCTGACCTACGTGCAGTGGCTGGACCGCTACGTCGAATTGGCCATCGGCAACGGTGATTCCACCGCCGACACCAAGCGCGAGGACTCGCCGTGGCTGGACATCACCTGGCGTGACCGCTACGAGAGCATGCTCAAGCGCGCCGAGGCCCGCCTGCACCCGCAGGACTCCGGTCCGATCGAGACACTGTTCGCCGATACGGCGCTGCTGGAGGACCCGGCCGCGGCCCGCGCCGCGCTGCTGTCGCGTTACCCGGACGCCGAGACCATCAAGCTGCATCCGGCCGACGTGCCGTTCTTCATCACGCTGTGCAAGACGCCGGGCAAGCCGGTCAACTTCGTGCCCGTCATCGACAAGGATGTGCGGCGCTGGTGGCGCAGCGACTCACTGTGGCAGGCCCACGACGCCCGCTACAGCGCCGACCAGGTGTGCATCATCCCGGGCACCCAGGCCGTCGCCGGGATCACCCGCGTGGACGAGCCGGTCGGTGAACTGCTCGACCGCTTCGAACAGGCCGCCGTCGACGAGGTCATCGCGACCGGCGCCGCGTCCGTGCCGGTGATGTCGCGCAGGCAGGCCCGTGCCGATGTGACGGGCCCGATCGCGGTGGTGCTGGATTCACCCGACGTGCTGTGGGCCGGCCGCACCGCCATCAACCCGGTGCACCGGATCGGCGCACCGAGCGAGTGGCAGGTCAACGAGAACCGTTCCGCGGTACACCCGTCCACCGGGTCGCGGATCGAGCTCACCGAGGACGGCGTCACGTTGAGCGTGCCGCTGAGCGACATCTGGATCGAGATCAAGCTGACGCTGCCGGCCGCCACCGTCAACGGTGGTATGCCGGTGGTCACCACCGAGGACGCCTCGACCGCGATGCGCGCGGTGCTGGCCATCGCCGCCGGTGTCGACGGGGTGGAATCGCTTCCGCCGGTTCACGACAACACGGCCACCGTGACGGTCGGCTGGGACCCCGAGGAGATCGCCGACCACACCGGTGTCACCGCGACCTTCGGTGCCCCGCTGGCGCCCGGCCTGACCCTGGTGCCCGACGCGCTGGTGGGCCGCTGCTGGCCGGCGGTGTTCTCGGTCATCGGGTCCGCCGTGACCGCCGACGACTTCCCGGTGGTCGAGGGTCTGCTCAGCCTCGTGCACCTGGACCACGCCGCGCATCTGCTGGCGCCGATGCCCAAGGGCAAGGCCGAATTGACCGTCACCGCAACGGCTGCCGCCGCCAGCGATACCGAATACGGCCGCGTCGTACCGGTGTCGGTGACGATCGCCGATGCCGAGGGCACGGTGCTGGCGACCCTGCAGGAGCGCTTCGCGATCCGCGGACGCAACGGCGCCGCCGAGCTGTCCGACCCGCTGCGGGCCGGCGGTGCGATCACCGACAACGCCACCGAGACCCCGCGTCGCCGTCGCCGCGATGCGACCGTCACCGCGCCCACCGACATGAGCGCGTTCGCCGTGGTCTCCGGTGACCACAACCCGATCCACACCGACCGGGCCGCCGCGCTGCTGGCCGGGCTGAAAGGCCCGATCGTGCACGGCATGTGGCTGTCGGCCGCCGCTCAGCACGTGGTCACCGCCACCGACGGGCGGGCCACCCCGCCGGCGCGTCTGGTGGGCTGGACCTCGCGCTTCCTGGGCATGGTGCTGCCCGGGGACGAGATCGACTTCCGGGTCGACCGGGTCGGCATCGACCGCGGTGCCGAGATCATCGAGGTCACCGCGAAGGTCGGCGGCGACCTGGTGATGTCGGCGACCGCCCAGTTGGCCGCGCCGAAGACGGTGTACGCGTTCCCCGGCCAGGGCATCCAGCACAAGGGCATGGGCATGGAGGTGCGGGCCCGGTCGAAGGCCGCCCGCAAGATCTGGGATACCGCGGACAAGTTCACCCGCGACACCCTGGGCTTCTCGGTTCTGCACGTGGTGCGCGACAACCCGACCAGCCTGATCGCCTCCGGCGTGCACTACCACCACCCCGAGGGCGTGCTGTACCTGACGCAGTTCACCCAGGTCGCCATGGCGACGGTGGCCGCGGCCCAGGTCGCCGAGATGCGCGAGCAGGGTGCGTTCGTCGAGGACGCCATCGCCTGTGGTCACTCCGTCGGCGAGTACACCGCGTTGGCCTGCGTGTCCGGCGTCTACCAGCTGGAGGCGCTGCTGGAGGTGGTGTTCCACCGCGGCAGCAAGATGCACGACATCGTGCCGCGTGACGAGAAGGGCCGGTCCAACTACCGGCTGGCGGCCATCCGCCCGTCGCAGATCGATCTCGACGATGACGACGTCACCGACTTCGTCGCTCAAATCGCGGCGAGTACCGGTGAGTTCTTACAGATCGTGAACTTCAACCTGCGCGGCTCGCAGTATGCGATCGCCGGTACGGTGCGCGGTCTTGAGGCGCTGGAGGAGGAGATCGAGCGGCGCCGCGAGATCAGCGGTGGCAAGCGGTCGTTCATCCTGGTGCCCGGTATCGACGTGCCGTTCCACTCCGAGGTGCTCCGGGTCGGTGTCGCCGACTTCCGCCGCGCGCTGGAGCGCGTCATGCCCGAGGGACAGGACCCGGCGCTGATCGTCGGTCGCTACATCCCGAACCTGGTGCCGCGGCCGTTCACGCTGGACCGCGACTTCATCCAGGAGATCCGCGACCTGGTGCCGGCCGAGCCGCTCGACGAGGTGCTCGCCGACTACGACACCTGGCGTAACGAGAAGCCGGAAGCGTTGTGCCGCAAGGTCGTCATCGAACTGCTGGCCTGGCAGTTCGCCAGCCCGGTGCGGTGGATCGAGACCCAGGACCTGCTCTTCATCGAGGAGGCCGCGGGCGGTCTCGGGGTGGAACGGTTCGTCGAGATCGGCGTGAAGACGGCGCCGACCGTCGCCGGTCTGGCCACCAACACGCTGAAGCTGCCGGAGTACTCGCACAACACCACCGAGGTGCTCAACGCCGAGCGCGACGCGGCGGTGCTGTTCGCCACGGACACCGACCCGGAGCCCGAGCCCGAGGTGGACGAAACCCCCTCGGCGGCAACGGAAGCCGCCCCGGCGGCGGCCGCTCCCGCGGCGGCACCGGCTCCGGCCGCTGCGCCGTCGGGCGGGCCTCGCCCCGATGACATCGCCTACGACGCCGCCGACGCGACGCTGTCGCTGATCGCGCTGTCGGCCAAGATGCGGGTCGAGCAGATCGAGCCGCTGGATTCCATCGAGTCGATCACCGACGGTGCGTCGTCGCGGCGCAACCAGCTGCTGGTGGACCTCGGATCCGAGCTGAACCTGGGTGCCATCGACGGTGCGGCGGAGGCCGACCTGTCGGGGCTGAAGGCTCAGGTGACCAAGCTGGCCCGCACGTACAAGCCGTTCGGTCCGGTGCTCTCGGACGCGATCAACGATCAGCTGCGCACGGTGTTCGGGCCGTCGGGCAAGCGCCCGGCCTACATCGCCGAACGGGTCACCAAGACATGGGAACTCGGCCCCGGCTGGGCCAAGCACGTCACCGCCGAGGTGGCGCTGGGCACCCGTGAGGGATCCAGCGTCCGCGGTGGCAGCATGGGCGGCCTGCACGAGGGTGCGCTGGCCGATGCCGCTTCGGTGGACAAGGTCATCGACGGCGCGGTCGCGGCCGTCGCTGCGCGCAAGGGCATCTCCGTGAGCCTGCCGTCCTCCGGTGCCGCCGGTGGCGGTGTCGTGGACTCGGCGGCGCTGACCGAATTCGCCGAGCAGGTCACCGGACCCAACGGTGTGCTGGCGTCGGCCGCCCGGCTGGTGCTCAGCGAGCTGGGTCTCAACGCGCCCGTCGCCAACGACATCGTCAGCGATTCCGAGCTGATCGACCTGGTCACCGCCGAGCTGGGTTCGGACTGGCCGCGTCTGGTGGCACCGGTCTTCGATGCACGCAAGGCCGTGGTCTTCGACGACCGGTGGGCCAGTGCCCGTGAGGATCTGGCCAAGCTGTGGCTGCTCGACGAGAGCGAGATCGACGCGGACTGGGAGCGGCTGTCGCAGCGCTTCGAAGGTGCCGGCAATGTCGTGGGGACGCAGGCCAATTGGTGGCAGGGCAAGGCCCTCGCCGCCGGCCGGACCATCCACGCAGCGCTGTACGGCCGCGCCGCCGCGGGTGCGGAGAACCCCGACAAGGGTGGCTACGCAAACGAGGTCGCGGTGGTGACGGGCGCCTCGAAGGGCTCGATCGCCGCCTCGGTGGCCGGGCAACTGCTGGAGGGTGGGGCGACGGTGATCGCCACCACGTCCAAGCTCGACGACGACCGGCTGGCGTTCTACCGCACGCTCTACCGCGACCATGCCCGCTTCGGCGCGACCCTGTGGGTCGTCCCGGCCAACATGGCGTCCTACAGCGATATCGATGCACTCGTCGAGTGGGTCGGTAGCGAGCAGACCGAGAACCTCGGGCCCAAGGCGATCCACCTCAAGGACGCCCAGAACCCGACGCTGCTGTTCCCGTTCGCCGCTCCGCGGGTGGCCGGGGACCTGTCCGAGGCCGGTGCGCGCTCGGAGATGGAGATGAAGGTGCTGCTGTGGGCCGTGCAGCGGCTCATCGCCGGGCTGTCGCATCTGGGCTCCGAGCGCGATATCGCGTCGAGGTTGCATGTCGTGCTGCCGGGCTCGCCCAACCGCGGCATGTTCGGCGGCGACGGAGCGTACGGCGAATCCAAGTCCGCACTCGATGCCGTCGTGGCCCGCTGGAAGGCGGAATCATCGTGGGCCCAGCGTGTTTCGCTGGCGCACGCGCTGATCGGCTGGACCAAGGGCACCGGTCTGATGGGGCATAACGACGCGATCGTCGGCGCCGTCGAGGAAGCCGGGGTGACCACCTACACGACCGAAGAGATGGCGTCGATGTTGTTGGCGCTGTGCACCATCGAGTCGAAGGTGGCCGCCGCACGCGAGCCGATCAAGGTTGACCTGACCGGCGGCCTGGGTGATGTCGAACTCGACATGGCCGAGCTGGCCGCCAAGGCACGCGAGGAGATGCTGGCGGAGTCCGCTTCCGACGACGACGGTGCCGACGATGACGGTGCCGGCACCATCGCGGCGCTGCCGTCCCCGCCCCGCGGCTACCAGGCCGCCCCGCCGCCGGCGTGGGACGACCTCGACGTCGACCCTGCCGATCTGGTGGTCATCGTCGGTGGTGCCGAGCTCGGGCCGTACGGCTCGTCGCGGACCCGCTTCGAGATGGAGGTGTCCGGGCAGCTGTCCGCCGCCGGTGTGCTGGAGCTGGCCTGGACCACCGGGCTGGTCAAGTGGGAGGACGACCCCAAGCCGGGTTGGTACGACACCGCCAGCGGTGACCTGGTCGACGAGGGCGAACTCGTCGAGCGCTACCACGACGTCGTGGTGGAGCGGGTCGGCATCCGCGAGTGGGTGGACGACGGTGCGATCGACCCGGATCACGCGGCGCCGCTGCTGGTTTCGGTGTTCCTGGACAAGGACTTCACCTTCGTGGTGTCGTCGGAGGCCGATGCCCGGGCGTTCGTGCAGTTCGACCCCGAGCACACCGTCATCTCGCCGGTGCCCGACAGTGCCGACTGGCAGGTCACCCGTAAGGCCGGCACCGAGATCCGGGTGCCCCGCAAGGTGAAGCTGTCCCGCACGGTCGGCGCGCAGATCCCGACCGGATTCGATCCGCAGGTCTACGGCGTCACGCCGGATATGGCCAGCTCGATCGACCGGGTGGCGCTGTGGAACCTGGTGACCACGGTGGACGCGTTCCTGTCGGCGGGCTTCAGCCCGGCCGAGCTGATGCGCTGGGTGCACCCCAGCCTGGTGGCCAGCACGCAGGGCACCGGTATGGGCGGCATGACGTCGATGCAGACCATGTATCACGGCAACCTGCTGGGCAAGAACAAGCCGAACGACATCCTGCAGGAGGTGCTGCCGAACGTCTTCGCCGGCCATGTGGTGCAGAGCTACATCGGCAGCTACGGCTCGATGATTCACCCGGTCGCCGCCTGCGCGACGGCCGCGGTGTCGGTCGAGGAGGGCGTCGACAAGATCAAGCTCGGCAAGGCCGAATTCGTGGTCGCCGGCGGTTACGACGACCTGACGCTGGAGGCCATCATCGGCTTCGGTGACATGGCGGCCACCGCGGACACCGAGATGATGCGCGCCAAGGGCATCAGCGACTCGAAGTTCTCCCGCGCCAATGACCGTCGTCGTCTCGGCTTCGTCGAATCACAGGGTGGCGGAACGATTCTGCTGACCCGTGGTGATCTCGCGGTGCAGATGGGTTTGCCGGTGCTGGCCGTCGTCGCCTACGCGTCGTCGTTCGGTGACGGTGTGCACACCTCGATCCCGGCTCCCGGGCTCGGCGCCCTCGGCGCCGGCCGTGGTGGCCGCGAATCCCGGTTGGCCCGCTCGCTGGCCAAGCTCGGGGTGGGCCCCGACGACATCGCGGTGGTGTCCAAGCACGACACCTCCACGCTGGCGAACGATCCCAACGAGACCGAACTGCATGAGCGGCTGGCGGTTTCGATGGGTCGCTCGAAGGGTGCTCCGCTGTTCGTGGTCAGTCAGAAGAGCCTGACCGGGCACGCCAAGGGCGGTGCGGCGGCCTTCCAGATGATGGGCCTGTGCCAGATCCTGCGCGACGGGGTCATTCCGCCGAACCGCAGCCTGGACTGTGTCGACGACGAACTGTCGCACGCGCAGCACTTCGTCTGGGTTCGTGAGGCATTGCACCTGGGCGAGAAGTTCCCGCTCAAGGCGGGTCTGGTGACCAGCCTCGGGTTCGGGCACGTGTCGGGTCTGGTGGCGCTGGTGCATCCGCAGGCACTGATCGCGGCACTGCCGGCCGATCAGCGGGCGGACTATCAGGCACGGGCCAACGCCCGGGTGCTGACCGGCCAGCGCACGCTGGCGTCGGCGATCGCCGGTGGGCCGTCGCTGTACGAGAAGCCGGCCGACCGCAGGTTCGGGCATGACACCCCGGAGAAGCCTCAGGAAGCCGCGATGCTGCTGGATCCGGCGGCTCGCCTCGGCGCGGATGACCACTACTGAAAATGAGCGAACGTGAGTCGGATAGCGTGCCGGGTATGGGCATCGTAGGGGTAGGCATCGACCTGGTATCGATTCCGGATTTCGCCGCACAGGTGGATCAGCCGGGCACTGTGTTCGCCGAGACCTTCACACCGGGTGAACGGCGCGACGCCGCGGACAAGAGTTCGTCGGCGGCGCGTCACCTCGCGGCGCGGTGGGCTGCCAAAGAAGCCGTGATCAAGGCCTGGTCGGGGTCACGGTTCTCCAAGCGGCCGATGCTGCCGGAGGGCATCCACCGCGATATCGAGGTGATCACCGATATGTGGGGGCGCCCGAAGGTCCGGTTGACCGGGGCGATCGCCGAGCACCTCAAGGATGTGACGATCCACCTGTCACTGACCCACGAGGCCGATACCGCCGCCGCGGTCGCGGTCCTGGAGGCCTGATCGGCGCGAGCGTGCGTGTCGGTACACGACACGCCGCTCGCGGTCGGCGTTCTGGGGCGTTCAGTCCTTGCGGCCGGTGACGGCGAGGCTGACCCCCAGGCCGACCATCGCCATTCCACCGACACCGCCGATGGCGGCGATCCGGCGTGGGGATTGCGCGAACCAGTCCCGGGCCAGCCCGGCGATCAGCGCCCAGACGCTGTCGGAGATCACCGCGATGGCCAGGAACACCACCCCCAGCACGAGCATCTGGGTCGTCACGTGTCCGGCCGCAGGGTCCACCACCTGCGGCAGCGCGGCGACGAAGAACACGATCGTCTTGGGGTTGGTCATCCCGATGACGAAACCGTCGGCCAGCACCCGGCTCGGGCGTAGCGCCGACGCGCCGCCGGCGAGCATGTCACCGAGGGCGTGCCGATGCCGGATGGCTTGGACGCCAAGGTAGATCAGGTAGGCCACGCCGACGAACTTGATGATGCTGAATGCCAGCGATGAAGCGTAGATGAGCGCACCGGCGCCCACGGCCACGGCGAGGATCTGGACGTAGGCGCCCACCGCGTTACCCGCGACCGTCAACAACGCCTGGCGCCGACCGACCGTCAACGCCCGGCCGACCGTGAACAGCACGCTGGGCCCTGGCACCACGATCACCAGAAATGAGATCAACCCGAACGCCAGCAAATGACCCATCGACGGCATGCGGTGACGATACGCCGGGTGATGCGAGGGCGCACTACGCTTGACGCCATGACCGATCTAGTCGAACGCGTCCGCGAGCTTCTGCCGTCGGTGCGGCGTGACCTCGAAGAGTTGGTGCGCATCGAATCGGTGTGGGCCGACCCGGCGCGGCGCGGCGAGGTGGCGCGCAGTGCGGAGCTGACGGCAAAGCTGTTGTCGGAAGCCGGTTTCGGAGACGTCCGGATTGTCGCCGAGGGTGGGGCCCCTGCGGTCATCGCCCGTCATCCCGCGCCCGAAGGTGCGCCCACCGTGCTGCTGTACGCGCATCACGATGTGCAGCCGGAGGGAAACCCGGACCAGTGGGCTTCGGCGCCGTTCGAACCCACCGAGCGCGGCGGGCGGCTCTACGGCCGCGGCACTGCCGATGACAAGGCCGGGATCGCAACCCATTTGGCCGCGTTCCGGGCGCATGACGGCAAGCCCCCGGTCGGGGTGACGGTGTTCGTCGAGGGTGAAGAGGAGTCCGGCTCGCCGTCGCTGGGAGCCCTGTTGGCCGCTCACCGCGACCTGCTGGCCGCCGATGTCATCGTGATCGCCGACTCGGACAACTGGAGCACCGAGATCCCGGCGCTCACCGTGTCGCTGCGTGGCCTGGCGGACTGCGTGATGGAGGTGGCCACCCTGGACCACGGCCTGCACTCCGGGCTGTGGGGCGGTGTGGTGCCCGACGCCCTCTCGGTGCTGGTGCGGCTGCTGGCCAGTCTGCACGATGACGAGGGCAATGTGGCCGTCGCCGGTCTGCATGAGGCCAGTGCCGCCGATGTCGCGTTTCCCGACGAGCGGGTGCGGGCGGATTCCGGGCTGCTCGAGGGGGTGGGGCAGATCGGCTCCGGATCTGTGGTGCAACGACTTTGGGCCAAGCCCGCCATCACGGTCATCGGTATCGACACCACCCCGATCGAGAAGGCATCCAACACCCTGATCCCGCGGGCGCGAGCCAAGGTGAGCCTGCGGGTGGCCCCCGGCGGTGACGCCGCGGCCCACCTGGAGGCGCTGACCCGCCATCTGTTGGCCCACGCGCCGTGGGGTGCCCAGGTCACCGTGACACCGGGCGATGTCGGCCAGCCCTATGCGATCGAGGCCACCGGCCCGGTGTACGACGCCGCCCGCGCGGCCTTCCACACGGCGTGGGGCCGTGAGCCCGTGGACATGGGCATGGGGGGATCCATCCCGTTCATCGCGGAGTTCGCCAAAGCGTTCCCCGACGCCGAGATTCTGGTGACCGGTGTGGAGGACCCGGGTACCCAGGCGCACAGCGTCAACGAGAGCCTGCACCTCGGAGTGCTGGAACGCGCGGCGACGGCCGAGGCGCTGCTGCTGGGTTCGCTGGGTCAGCGCTGACGCGTCGTTTCCGACGTTTCGGTCGTCGAATCGCCGGAGTCGTCACCAGAACGTCGGAAACGGGCTCCTAGACCGAGATGTCCCGGCGCAGCTTGGCGACGTGACCGGTGGCCTTGACGTTGTACTGGGCCACCTCGATGTTGCCCTTCTCGTCGACGACGAATGTCGACCGGATGACGCCCTGCACGGTCTTGCCGTACATCGTCTTCTCGCCGAAAGCACCCCACGCGGTGAGCACCTTCTTGTCCGGGTCCGACAGCAGGGGGAAGGTCAGCCCTTCATGGTCGCGGAACTTGGCCAGCTTCTCCGGTTTGTCGGGGGAGATGCCGATGACGTCAAGGCCCGCCTCATTGAGTTCGGCGAGGCTGTCCCGGAAGTCGCAGGCCTGCTTGGTGCAGCCCGGGGTGGACGCGGCGGGGTAGAAGTAGACGATGACCTTGCGGCCTGTGAAGTCGGACAAACTGACGGTGTTGCCGTCGGCATCGGACAGGCTGAAGGCGGGCGCTTTGTCGCCGGGAGCGAGGCGCGGGGTCTGAGGCATACCTGATTACACGTCTTTCTCGTCGACCGGTGCAGCGGAGTGGACTGCGGCTGCTCTAGGGTAGTGCGGCAAGGTTGTGAGTTGTAATGCGCACATGGAGGGGCACAGTGGCCGACCGGGATCCCGAGACCATCAAGCGCGATATCGATCAGGCGCGCGATCAGCTCGCGTCGACGGTCGACCAGTTGGCGGTGCGGGCGAATCCGCAGCGACTCGCTGACGATGCCAAGGCGCGGGTGCTCGCGTTCGTGAAGAAGCCGGCCGTCGTGGGGTCCGTGGTGGGAACCGTCGTGGTGGTGCTGGTGATCCGGCGGGTCCGCCGCCGCTGAGCGGCGAATCCGATACCCGCGCTGAGCGGCGAATCCGATACCCGCGCTGAGCGGCGAATCCGATACCCGCGCTGAGCGGCGAATCCGATACCCGCGCTGAGCGGCGAGTCAGCGCCGCCGGCGGGGCCGAAACCAGCCGACGATCGAGAAGCTGGGGGGATTGGCGGTCATGCCGATGCGGCTGCAGCTGATGACCGCGACCGTGCTGATGCTGGGCGTTGTGCCGTCGTCGCCGGTGGCATCAGGCGTCTGCGGTGCGCTTCCGCTTCGCATCAGCTAATACCTCGTTTCGTCCCCCGTAGTTTGCCACGGCCAGCCGTAGCGGGCATGTAGCTAACTTGAGCGTAGCACGGCGCTGGGCGTTGTGGCGTTCCGCTTGAAGGCTTCTTACCTGCTAATTTGGGTCCCGCGGCGGGGTGTATGGCTTACTTGCCCGCAGATTCAGCACATTTTCGGTGGATGCTGGGCTGTCGCGCCCCTGATATTGACGTCGGCGTCGACTGCAACCCTAACATCGCCGAGATTGCCGGCGCGTCCGTTTCGCTGAAACTGTCCGTCTCAGCAATGTGTCACGCATGGTGACGGCGCCGTCGTTGAGCAAGACGTCAGCAATTGTCCGGCGGAGCGTAGGGGCTCGGCCGCTAAGTGAGGCCCGTCCCGGCGTGATAGCCGTAGTCGCCGACGCCGGTGAGCACGGCGACCATCACCTCGTCGGTCAGGAGATTCGTGGTCAGGGGCGGTCCCGGGGGTGGCGGCGCGGGTGGCGCCGGTGGTGGCGCGGGATTGGGACGGCCGGCCGGAACCGGGAAGGCGATATCGAGGTCTACTCCGGCGTCCAGCGGGAAAGTGCACCCCGGACCGTAGGTGGCTTTGCTCAGAATCGTCCCGCTGTACGCGGATGCCACCATCGCGCGCATCTGTTCGAAGCTCAGGATGCACGGGTCGGCAGCGGCTGGCGGCGCCGACACGGGCAGTGCCACCGGCGGCGGGACCGGTAGGGGCGGCACGACCGGGGGCGGCGGTGGTGCGGCGACGGCGACTGCGGGTGGGGCCGGCGGGCGAGGTGGCACGACCGGTGGCGGCGGTGGTGCGGCGAGGGCGACCGGGGGTGGAGCCGGTGGACGAGGCGGCGGTGCCGCGACCGGCGGTGCCGCGACACGGATCGCGGGCGGAGCCGGCAGGCGAGATGGGGGAGGTGCGGGGACGGGGGCCGGTGGGGGCGCTGCGCGTCGTGGTGGCACGGAGGCGCGGGCCGCTGCCGGCGGCGGAACGGGGGCCTGCGCGCCAGCCGGTGCTGGTGCGGGAGCGGCGATCATCGGCACCGGGGCAGCCTGCGGTGGCGAAGTGTCCACGGGTTGTTCGCGATTGGCCACCGCCATGGCGGCACCCACCAGCAGCAGGGGAACGACGCCTCGAGACCAGCGCACGCCAGGGTATGTCACAGTGCGTCCCTCCCGGTGACCTGCGTTGTGGTACCCCGAATCCCGTTGCCGGCGCGAATAATTGGAGCTAACGTCAATTTGTTCGCTGCTGCAAGAAGCATCATGGCAGACAGTGCTGCGCCACGCGGCTTTTGCGTGAATTCCGGTGCGGCGATACCGGACGGGTCTCGCCAAATTTCGGCGCGAAGCGATCCTGCGTCCCATGGGTACAGAAAATTCTGTACTATTGGCGGCGTGGAAACCCTGGTTCACACCGACGCGCTGGCGCGGTTCGGGCATGCCTTGGCCGATGCCACCCGCACCCGAATCTTGTTGAGCCTCAATCGGGCACCGGGCTACCCCTCCGAGCTCGCCGAGCAGATCGGCGTCACCCGGCAGATCCTGTCCAACCATCTGACGTGTCTGCGTGGGTGCGGTTTGGTGGTCGCGGTGCCCGAGGGTCGCCGGATGCGTTATGAATTGGCCGATCCGCGTATCGGCCACGCGCTGGACGACCTGATGGGTCTGGTGCTGGCTGTCGACCCGAACTGCACCTGCGTGGGCGCGGGAGGCCGGGGGTGCGGTTGCCGATGACCCCAGTGCTGACCGAGCGCCGACGTGCGCTGCTGGCCCGTCGTATCCGATTCTTGGTGGTGGCGACCATCTCCTACAACGTCATCGAAGCCGTCGTGGCGATCACCGAAGGCTCCCGCGTCTCGTCGACGGCCCTGATCGGGTTCGGTCTGGACTCGGTCATCGAGGTCTCCTCGGCCGCCGCGGTGGCGTGGCAGTTCTCGTCGTCGGATCCCGAGTCCCGGGAGAAGGCCGCGCTGCGCATCATCGCGCTGTCCTTCTTCGGGTTGGCCGCCTACGTGTCGGTGGATGCCATCGCAGCATTGTCCGGCGACGGCAGGGCCGAGCACTCGACCGTCGGAATCGTGCTGGCCGCAGTGAGTCTGATGCTCATGCCGGCCCTGTCGTACGCCCAGCGCCGGGCGGGTAGAGAACTGGGATCTCGTTCGGCGGTGGCCGATTCCAAACAGACGCTGCTGTGCACCTACCTGTCGGCGGTACTGCTCGTCGGGTTGGTGCTCAACAGCCTGTTCGGCTGGTTCTGGGCCGATCCGATCGCCGGCCTGGTGATCGCGGGCGTCGCGCTCAAGGAAGGTCGGGACGCCTGGCGTGGGGATGCGTGTTGCGCGCACTGATAGGCGTTGTATCGCAGACGTATTCAAGGGGAACAGATGCGGGCGTGACGGGTTGCGGTCTTCGCCCCTGCCGTGGCGACGCTGTGTGAGCGCCCGGCCGCGCGTCCGCCGGCGGCAATGCACCATCACGCGGGTGCGTGTTCCCGTTGCGGCCCCCGAAACGACAGAAGCCCTGCCGAAGCAGGGCGTCTGTCGATGGTGCGCCGTCAGGGTTTCGAACCCCGGACCCGCTGATTAAGAGTCAGCTGCTCTACCAACTGAGCTAACGGCGCGCGGTTGGAAGAATAACAGGCCCTATGGCGCGAGGTGAAATCCGCATGAAGGACGGGGTGCGGACGGTTCCGGGAGGGCATCCGGCGACTGTCTGAGCGCAGTCTCAGCCGGTGGGCTGCTGGGCGCCGATTCCCATAGAATGCTGTCAGGTTGCTGCGAGCACGCGGCGCTGATGAGGTGGGGCAAGAGTAATGGTGCAGATCACACCGTGCGTTGGTGCGCGCCGGGCGAAGGCATGGTCCGTCGTGGTGGCGCTGGCGTCCGTCTTCGTGCTGGCGGCCTGCTCCGCCAACCAGCCGCCGCCCGAGCCGCAGACCATCGCGGACAAGGGCACGCCGTTCAGCGACCTGCTGGTGCCCAAGCTGAACGCCTCGGTCACCGATGGCGCGGTCGGCGTCACCGTCGACGCCCCCGTCACCGTCAGCGCCGAGGACGGCGTGCTGGGCGCGGTCAGCATGGTCGACTCCGCCGGCGCGGCGGTGGCCGGGACACTCAGCCCGGACGGCCTGACCTGGTCGACGACGGATCCGCTGGACTACAACACCCGCTACACGCTGACCGCGCGCTCCCTGGGTCTCGGTGGCGAGGCGAGCCGGCAGATGACCTTCGAAACTCATTCGCCGCAGAACCTGACCATGCCCTACCTGATGCCCAACGACGGTGACGTCGTCGGGATCGGGCAGCCGGTGGCCATCCGGTTCGACGAGACCATCACCAACCGCCTGGCGGCGCAGAAGGCCATCAAGGTCACCACGAAGCCCCATGTCGAGGGCGCCTTCTACTGGTTGAACAACCGCGAAGTGCGTTGGCGCCCAGCGGCTTACTGGAAGCCGGGAACCGATGTCAAGGTCGACGTCAACACCTACGGGGTGGATCTGGGCGACGGGTTGTTCGGGCAGCAGAACGTCAGCACGCACTTCACCATCGGTGACCAAGTCATCGCCACCGCCGACGACGCCACCAAGACGCTGACCGTCCGGCGCAACGGTGAAGTGGTCAAGACCATGCCGATTTCGATGGGCAAGAACAGCACGCCCACCAACAACGGCACCTACATCATCGGCGACCGGTTCTCGCACCTGATCATGGATTCCTCGACCTACGGCGTTCCGGTCAACTCTCCCAACGGATATCGCACCGAGGTGGACTACGCCACCCAGATGTCCTACAGCGGTATCTACGTGCACGCCGCCCCATGGTCGGTCGGCAGCCAGGGTCGCAGCAACGTCAGCCACGGCTGCCTCAATGTCAGCACCAGCAATGCCCAGTGGTTCTACGAGAACACCAGGAGAGGTGACATCGTCGAGGTGGTCGGCACCGTCGGCTCACCCCTGCCCGGCACCGACGGCCTCGGTGACTGGAACATACCGTGGGATCAATGGAAGTCGGGCAACGTCAACGACTGAGCGATTACCTCCCGGGTAGTCGACAACACGCGGATCGGCCGCGAATCTGGTGATCTACCAGTTCGATTCCGCGAAGGAGACGCCGCCATGACCGACACCGTCACTGCCTATCTGGACACCTGGAACGCCACCGATGCGGCCGAGCGCCGAACGCTGCTGGACCAGCACTGGGCGCCGGGTGCCACCTATATCGATCCGCTGGCCGAGGTGCGTGGCCACGACGGGATCTCGGCGGCGATCGACGCCGTGCACGCCCAATTCCCGGGATTCGTCTTCACTTTGGTGAGCGGGCCCGACACCCATCACCGGCACGCTCGTTTCCAGTGGGGCCTGGGCCCCAGTGGCGCCGAGCCGGTGGTGGTCGGGTTCGATGTGCTGTCCACCGACGACGACGGCCGGATCGCCGCCGTCCTCGGCTTCCTCGACAAGGTGCCCGTCGCGCCGGCTACGTAACCGAACGTTCCAGGGCGGCAAGCGATTCGTCGATGAACTCGACTCCGAAGACGGGCATGCCGCCGACCTGGTCCCGGAACTCCTGTGACGTCCCCGTCCAGTCGTAGGTGAGCGTGACGTCGGTGCCGTCTCCGTTGGGCGCCAGGTCGTAGCGCCACCACCAGCCACCCTCGGCCAGATTTCCCGCATCGTCGAGCTGACCCGGCCGCCAGCCGATGGTGCGGTCCGGTTCGAACGCATCGACCAGGTTGTGCATGACATAGGGCCCACCGGCCTGCTCGAAGAACATGTTGATCGCGAAGATCTGGCCGGTGCCGGTGATGATCCGCGGATCGATCGCGTCGCGCACCCAGTCACCGGGTTCGGTGTCGCGGTGTCGCGCCGGATCGCTGAGCAGGGCGAAGACGGTGTGCGGTGCGGCGTGGATGGTGCGGGTGACGACGTAGCGTTCGTCGGTCATTGCGGGTCCTCTCCGTAGATGCGGGCGATATCCGGGCTGTCCAGCCAGCCCGAGTACGTGGGCCGAGACGGCCAGCCGTCCGGCGAGTCGAGCCACTCCTCCTGGCGGCCGAACGGCAGCAGGTCGATCAGCGCGAAGCTGTGGCTGAGCTGCTCGGTGCCGCGGCCGTTGGTGTGCCAGGTGCGGTAGACGGTGTCGCCGTCTCGCAGGAAGACGTTCACCCCGAACCCTTCTCCGGGCCCCGCGTCGACATCCGCGCCGAAGGTGGACTCGGAGGAGGAGTACCAGGTCATCTTGTTGCCCACCCGCTTCTTGTAGGCGAGGGCTTCCTCGATGGGACCGTTGGTGACGATGACGAACCGGGCGTCGTAGCTGTCCAGGAACTCCAGCCGGGTGAACTGCGAGGTGAACCCGGTGCAGCCGCCGCACTGCCACTGGGCGCCGTCGGTCCACATGTGGTGATAGGTGATCAGCTGCGAGTGGCCGTCGAACACCTCGGCCAGGCACACCGGGCCGTCCTCGCCGATGAGGACGTACTTGGGTAACTCGACCATCGGCAGTCGCCGGCGGGCGGCGGCGATGGCGTCGAGTTCGCGGGTGGCGGCCTTCTCCCGGATCCGCAATTCGTCCAGGGCGGCGCGCCAGGTCTGGGGGTCGGCCACCGGTGGTTTGGCTGAAAGCGTCATGCGGTGTTGACCCGCGCGACAACCGGAACTCATCGCACCGGTACTGTCCGGTGCAGCAGGGGCTGTCTTAGGGTTGCCTAACCGATGACGAACGAGGGTGAGAATGAGCGGTCAACGTGCCGATGCGGCCGGGTTGCGACTCTTGGTGGTGGGGGCGTCGTCGGGTATCGGCCACGCCGTGGCGACCAGCGCCGCCGGCCGCGGCGCCACGGTCGCTGTGGCGGCGCGGCGTCTGGAGCTGTTGAGCAGCCTGGCGGAGGAGGTCGGTGGCTCGGCCTTCGAACTCGACATCGAGGACACGGCGGCCATCACCTCGGTCGTCGGCGCCGCGGTGCAGGCACTCGGCGGACTGGACGCGGTGGTGTTCACCAGCACCGTGGCGCCCCTGGCGCATATCGAGGACACCGACGTCGCCACCTGGGTGCACGCTTTCAGCGTCAACGCCCTCGGGGCCAACAATGTGTTGCGTGCCGTGCGGCCGCACCTGTCCGAGGACGGGGTGGTGCTGATCGCCTCCAGCCATGACGTCGGACGCCCGCGCGCTGGCGTGGCCGCCTACAACGCCAGTAAGGCGGCGCTGGACGAGATTCTGCATTCGTGGCGCAACGAGCATCCCGACCTGTCGTTGGTGCGCGTCGGCATCTGCCCGACCGAGGGCACCGAGATCCTGCGTGGCGCCGATCGTGATCTGCTGGCCCAGCTGTTCGAGTCGTGGGTGGAACACGGGCAGTTGCCCGCCCGGATGGCCGCGCTCGACGATGTCGCGAACACCCTGTTGTCCTTGGTGCTCACCGCGCACGAGAATCCCAGTGTGGTACCGGAATTCGTGCAGCTCTCGCCGCGGATCAAGAAGGTGACTGCGGCGAACTGAGGTCAGCGGCTCGTTTAAGCATCACTTAGCGGCATAAGTGATGCTATCGTGGTGGGGTGCCATCACTTGGCGTGCCGGTCCCGCCCGTCTCGTACGAGACGCTGCGATGGGAACGGAAGCCTGACGCGCCGGACCTCGCGGCGGTGCGAAAACAGTCGGGGCCGTATCGCGCGGCGGTCACCGCGCCGATCGCCGACCTCGCCGTCACTGCGGTGTCCGCAGTCCTGGCCGACGCTGACGACGCGAGTCGTGAGATCACCCGCTTTGACGCTGAATTGGGTAGCGAGATCGCACCGTTCGCCGCGCTGCTGTTGCGCTCGGAGTCGGCTGCCAGTTCCCGCATCGAGAACCTGACGGCCTCGGCGCGCGCGATCGCTGAGGCCGAGCTGCCGGGTGAAGGCGGCGGCAAACGCAATGCCGCCGAGATCGTGGCCAACACCCGGGCGATGGCAGCGGCGATCACGCTGGCCGACAACATCGACGCCGACGCCATCCTCGCGATGCACGATGCGCTGATGGCTGACCACGCGCCCGCCATCGCGGGGCGATGGCGCACCGAGCAGGTGTGGATAGGCGGTGGCAACTACGGACCGGTCGGCGCGTTGTTCGTCCCGCCGCGTCATGAAGTGGTGGCCGCCGCGATCGACGACTTGATCACCTTCACCAAGCGCGACGACATCCCTGCGCTCGTCCACATCGCAATCGCCCATGCGCAATTCGAGACCATCCACCCTTTTCCGGACGGGAATGGTCGCACGGGCCGCGCCCTGGTACAGGCCATGCTTCGACACAAGGGGCTCACCCGTCAGGTGACGGTGCCGGTGTCGGCGGGGCTGCTCGTCGACACCGACAGGTACTTCGATGCGCTGACGGCTTTTCGGACCGGCGATGCGGCGCCCATCGTGGAGCGGATGTCGGAAGCGTCGGTGCTGGCGGTTCAGAACGGCAGGCAGTTGGTGTCCGAACTGCGCGCGGTCCGCGAGGGTTGGGATGCAAGGATTTCGGCTCGGCGCGATTCCGCGACGTGGCGCATCGCGGACCTGCTCATGCGCCGTCCGGTCGTCAATTCTGCAGTGCTCAGTGCAGAGTTGGGCATCCTGATCGGCAATGTGCCGCGTTATCTGGAGCCGCTCATCGACGCCGGTGTGGTCAAGGAGTTCACCGACCGCGCCCGTAACCGGGCCTGGCGCGCGCCCGAGGTGCTCGACAGTCTGGACGCCTTCGCGGAACGGGCGGGGCGGCGCGGGTGGTGAGTCGGTCTGTGTGGGATCGGAAAGCGCCGACGAAGGGGCCTACGCGGATCGGAATGTGCGCAGAAACCAAGAACGCCGCCTACTTGCGTAGACGGCGTTCCCGGTACTCGGGTGGCTGACGGGACTCGAACCCGCGACAGCCAGGATCACAACCTGGTGCTCTACCAACTGAACTACAGCCACCATTGCCGCGTAAGCGGCGCTGTAGATACTAGCCGCTCGGGTGCTCGACAGCCGAATCGGTTTCCCGAGTGTCGGGCTTCGGTGGGCCCAGCTCGGCCGCGACCGCCGCGATTTCGCTGGTGGAGGGCCCGGGAGGGGGCACAAATGCGGTACCGCGGTAGTACTTCAACTCGCGGATCGACTCATGGATGTCGGCCAACGCGCGATGCGCCAGACCCTTCTCGGGCTGGCCGAAGTAGATCCGCGGGTACCAGCGGCGGCACAGTTCCTTGATGGAGCTCACGTCGATCATCCGGTAGTGCAGGTACTCGTCGAGCGCGGGCATGTCCCGGGCGATGAAACCGCGGTCGGTGGCGATCGAGTTGCCGCACAGCGGGGCCGTCTTGGCCTGCTTGACGTGGTCGCGGATGTAGTCCAGCACCAGCTTCTCCGCGGTCGGGACGTCGATCGTGGAGGCGAGCACCTCTTTGTCGAGTCCCGAGGAGGAGTGCATCTTGGCTACCACGTCGACCATGCCCGAGAGGGCGTCCTCGTCGGCGTGGATGACCACGTCGATGCCCTCGCCAAGGATGTTCAGGTCGGCGTCGGTGACCAGTGCCGCTATCTCGATGAGTCGGTCGGACTTGAGGTCCAGCCCCGTCATCTCACAGTCGATCCAGACCAGTTCTTCACGCACAGCGATCCACAGTATGCGTACCGGTGCTCATCAGCTGCCCGCACCCACCCGTTTGAGACCTGGTTCAGTAGTGTCTGCCCATGACCTCAGATTCGACCGCAACCCCCGCACAGCAGATCGCCGCAGGTTACGCCGTCGAGGGACAAGCACTCGAGCTCGGGACCGTGGTCGTCGACGGTGTCGTCGATCCGAGCGCGCTGGTGCGCATCCCGCTGGCCACGGTCAACCGGCACGGCCTGATCGCCGGTGCGACCGGAACCGGCAAGACGAAGTCGTTGCAGGTGATGGCCGAGCAGCTGTCCGCGGCCGGGGTGCCGGTGCTGATGGCCGATGTGAAGGGCGACCTGTCGGGGCTCTCGCGACCGGGGGAGGTCAATGACAAGACCACCCAGCGTGCCAAGGACACCGGCGACGACTGGGCGCCGACGGCGTTCCCGGTGGAGTTCCTGTCCCTGGGCACCGAGGGTATCGGGGTGCCGGTGCGTGCGACGATCACCAGCTTCGGGCCGATCTTGCTGTCGAAAGTGCTGGGGCTCAACGCAACCCAGGAATCCACCCTCGGTCTGATCTTCCACTGGGCCGACCAGAAGGGGCTGTCGCTGCTGGACCTGAAGGACCTGCGCGCCGTCATCCAGTTCCTGACCAGCGACGAGGGCAAGCCCGAACTGAAGGCGCTGGGCGCGGTGTCGCCGACCACGGCCGGCGTGATCCTGCGGGCGTTGGTCAACCTGGAGGCCGAGGGCGCGGACACGTTCTTCGGCGAGCCCGAGCTGGAGCCCAAGGATCTGATCCGGCTGGACGCCCAGGGCCGCGGCATCATCTCGCTGCTGGAACTGGGCGCGCAGGCTGCCCGCCCGGTGATGTTCTCCACCTTCTTGATGTGGGTGCTCGCCGATCTGTTCACCACGCTGCCCGAGGTCGGTGACGTCGACAAACCGAAACTGGTGTTCTTCTTCGACGAGGCGCATCTGCTGTTCACCGACGCGTCCAAGGCGTTCCTGGAGCAGGTCGAGCAGACCGTCAAACTGATCCGCTCCAAGGGCGTCGGGGTGTTCTTCTGCACGCAGCTGCCCACCGATGTGCCCAACAACGTGCTCTCCCAGCTGGGCGCCCGGGTGCAGCACGCGTTGCGTGCCTTCACCCCCGATGACCAGAAGGCGCTCACCAAGACGGTCCGCACCTACCCGAAGACCACGGTGTACGACCTGGAGGAGGCGCTGACCTCACTGGGTATCGGCGAGGCGATCGTCACCGTGCTCTCCGAACGCGGCGCGCCGACCCCGGTGGCGTGGACCCGGATGCGGGCGCCGCGGTCGCTGATGGACACCATCGGCCCCGACGCGATCAAAGCCGCGGCACTGGCCAGCCCGCTGCAGGCGACCTACGGGCAGACCATCGATCGGGAGTCGGCGTATGAGCGGCTCAACGCGCGGCTGGCACCGCCACCGGCGGCCGCGCCGGCACCCGCCGATCAGCTGCCGCCACCGGTCTACACCGGCGGGGCGGAAACCGAGGGCAGCTCGACCGCGCGCAACGCCGCCGAGCCGGGCTTCTTCGACAAGATGGTCACCAGCCCGGCCTTCAAGAGCGCGATGCGCTCGGCCGGCACCGTCATAGGCCGCGAGATCACCCGCAGCATCTTCGGGACGGGCCGCCGCAGGCGGTGATTTCGGCGCGCCTACCCGCGCTCACCGCGGGTGAGCGCGCCGAAATCGCTACTCGCCGCCGAGCTTCTTGTACACCGCGCCGACAATCGGGGTGACGATCGCGCGCGGGGCGTAGCCGCTGGCCACCGACATGGCCTTGGAGGTCAGGCCGGGCACGATGCGCATCTTGTTGTGCTCCAAGCCATCAAGGGACAGCTTGGCGGTGTACTCGGTGTTGATCCACAGGAAGTCGGGGATCAGCCGTTCGACCAGGGACCGTTCGGTCTCGTCGGGCAGGTCGGTGCGCACCGGCCCGGGGGCGAGCAGCGTGACGTTCACCCCGGTGCCCTTGAGCTCGCCGCGCAGCGATTCGCTGAAGGTGTTCGCGAACGCCTTGGTGGCCGCATAGGTGGCGTTGTTGGGGATCGGCGAGTTGCCGGCGGCCGATCCGGAGATCAGGATGCCGCCGGCCTTGCGCTCCAGCATGCCCGGCAGCACGGCGAGGCAAAGATCATGCACGGCAAGGGCATTGAGCTGAACCTGGGCCTTCTCACCGGCCGGGTCCAGCTTGGCCACCGGACCGAAGGTGGCGGTGCCGGCATTGGCGCACAGCACCGAGATGTTGCGGCCGGCCAGCTCCTGGCACAGTACGTCGCGCGCGGCCGGGTCGGCGAGGTCGACGGCGCGCACCTCGACGGTGACGCCGTAGCGCTGGGTCAGCCGTTCGGCGACCTCGGCCAGCACCTCGCCGCGGCGGGCGGTGATGATCAGGTGGTGGCCGCGGGCGGCCAATTCGGCGGCCAGGGCTTCACCGATGCCCTGCGAGGCGCCGGTGACGACCGCGCGGGCGTCAGGATGTGGGGCGGGTACGGGCATGCCGAAATCGTAAGGACTTATAGGGTGACGACCATGAGCAGCCCCGTCTCGGAGCCTCGCGGGGCGCGGCGATCCCACGTGTTGTCCTGGGTCTTGTACGACTGCGGCGCCACCGGCGTCAACGCGATCGTCGTGACATTCGTCTTTTCCGTCTACCTGACCAGCGCGGTCGGCAAGGACCTGCCCGGGGACACCACCCCGGCCAGCTGGCTGGGCCGGGCACTGACCATCGCCGGCATCATCGTGGCGCTGCTGGCGCCGGTGACCGGTATCTGGGTCGACGCGGCGCATCGCCGCCGCCGCGCGCTCGTACTGCTCACTGCCGTCGTGGTGGCGCTGGTGGCGTCGATGAGCATGATCCGGGCGGACTATCACTATCTGTGGGCGGGTCTGGCACTGCTGGCCATGACGGCGGCGTGCAACGACCTGGCGACGGTGCCGTACAACGCGATGCTCGGCCAGCTGACCACCCCGAAGAACGCCGGCCGCGTCTCCGGTGCGGGCCTGGCGGTCGGTTACGGCGGCAGTGTCGCGCTGCTGCTGATCGTCTACGTCGGTTTCATCGCCGGGGACGGCGGCCTGCTGGGCCTGCCCCACGACGACGGCCAGAACGTCAGGGCGGCGATGGTGCTGACGGCCGTGTGGTTCGCGGCGTTCGCGGTGCCGCTGCTGACCAGGGCACCCGCGCCACCCCCGGACGATGCGCACCGGCCGGTCGGCGTCGTGACCGCCTACCGCACGCTGTGGGCGGAGGTGAAAGGGGAGTGGCACCGCGATCGCAACGTCGTCTACTACCTGATCGCCAGTGCCGTGTTCCGGGACGGGCTGACGGGGGTGTTCACCTTCGGTGCGGTGCTCGGGGTCAATGTGTATGGCATCTCGTCGGCGACGGTGCTCTTGTTCGGCGTGTGCGCCTGCCTGGTCGCCGCCGCAGGGGCGGTGGCCGGCGGTTGGCTCGATGACCGCATCGGCGCCAAACCGGTGATCGTCGGGGCACTGAGCCTCATGATCGTCGTCGCGGTGACGCTGTTGACGCTCTCGGGTCCGCTGGCGTTCTGGGTGTGCGGGCTCCTGCTGTGCCTGTTCGTCGGGCCGACGCTCTCGGCGGCGCGCACCCAGATGCTGCGGATCTCGAATGAGGGCAAGGAAGGTGTGGCGTTCGGCCTGTACACCATGACCGGCCGCGCAGCGACCTTCCTGGCGCCGGCATTGTTCGCCCTGTTCATCGACGTGTTCGACAGCGACCGCGCGGGTATGGGCGGGCTGTGTGTGGTGCTGGTGCTCGGTCTGGTGCTGATGCTGGGCGTGCGTACCCCCGCGCACCGCCCGACGGATCTAGCCGATCGGGCTGCAGATCGTCAGCCCTGACCCGCTGCGCTGCTGCACCTGGGCGCCGTCGATGCTGATCGAGCAGCTCACCTCGCGGCCGACGTTGATGATGCTGACGCTCGCCGAACCCTTGGCGGGTTTGGCCAGATCCACCTGCTTGCTCCACGGCAGCATCACGTTGAACTCGGTCTGCAGCACGCCGCCGGTGTCGACGTAGGTGATGTTGATCGCCCGGCCGGTGCCACTGACGTTGTAGACGACGGTCTCGGTGACACCGGGCTCGGTCCCCGAGGTGGTGGGCGCACTGGTCGACGGCAAGGGCGCCAGCGATGGCGCGGTGGTGCTGGTGGTGGTGGGCCGGCGGGTGGTCGACGGGGTGGGCGTGGCGGCCGGCTCGGACAGCGAGGGCACCGGCGCCACGACCGTGTCCTGCTGGGAGCTGTTGACGATCACCAGCGCGATGACCAGCCCGAGGACGACGATGATGGCGATCGCCGCGACGACCCACAGCCATCGCGGGGTCCGCGGTCCCTCGGGCGGCGTCGGACCGCCGGGCGGTGGGGGCGGTGCGCCGTAGTACTGGTTGGTTGCGTAGGCCGGGTCGTACGCCGGGTACGCGGGGATCGGTTCGGTGGGACGCGGGCCGTAAGGGGTCGGCCCGGCGTAAGCGGGATCGGGGTAGCCGGAGTATCCGGGGTAGCCGGAGTAAGCGTCGCCAGGCCGGCCATCGAGCCGCTGGGTCGGCTCATCGCCGCGTGGTGAATTGGTCATGCCCACCTCATGGCTGCAGGGTACCCGCGCGGTCTGGCGGTGTGCCGCCTCGCGGTCCCACCGCGTTGGTCACAGCAACTATCGCGACGACCCGAGCGCGGCCACCGTCATCGCCCGCAGCACCGCTCGGGAGCTGTGGGTGAGGGTGGGTGTCTTGACGCTGTGCGGGGTCGAGTTGAGCAGCCCGAACACCGCCTGGGCCATCAGCCTGGCGTCGGCTTCGTCGAGGGAGTCGTCGAGCCGGCGCAGCACGTCGACCCAGATCTCCACGTACTGTCGCTGGGCCTTGCGGACCTGACGTTTGGCTGGGGCCGGAAGGTGCGACAGGTCGCGGTCCTGGATGCGGATGAGGTCGGATTCGCCGAGGGCGAAGTCGAGGTGGAAGTCGATCAACCCGTTCAGTGCGTCCTGGGGCAGCGGGTTGGCGGTGACGACGTCGGTGGCCCCGTTCAGTAGCCGGGTGCTGATCCCGACCAGCAGTTCCACCAGCAACGCCTCCTTGTTCGAGAAGTGCCGGTAGATGGCGGGACCGCTGACCCCGGCCGCCGCGCCGATGTCCTCCAGGCGCACCGCGAGGTAGCCGTGCTCGGCAATCAGTCGTTCCGCGGCGGCGATCAATTGATCACGGCGGTCGGACTTGGCTCTGCTGCGCGGGGTCTCGCTGGTCATGCGCACCTCGATCCGACGGTAGACATTTGGGTTAATCGTGATTAACATACTACGAGTTAGTCGTCATTAACTCAACTGAAATGGGTTCAGCGATGGCACATCGCGACGCGCACCTCGCCCTGGTGGGTGAGTTGCGCACAAAGCTGGCCGCGGCCGCGTTGGGCGGCTCCGAGAAGGCACGTGAGCGGCATGTCAGCCGCGGCAAACTGCTTCCCCGGGACCGGGTCGACGGTCTGCTCGACACCGGGAGCCCCTTCCTCGACATCGCTCCGCTGGCCGCCGACGGCATGTATGACGGCGACTGCCCGGGGGCGGGGATGATCGCGGGCATCGGACGGGTGTCGGGGCGCGAATGCATGATCGTGGCCAATGACGCCACCGTGAAGGGCGGCACCTACTACCCGATCACGGTCAAGAAACACCTTCGCGCACAAGAGATCGCCGCCCAGAACCGGCTGCCGTGCATCTATCTGGTCGACTCCGGTGGCGCGTTCCTGCCGCGTCAGGACGAGGTGTTCCCCGATCGCGAACATTTCGGCCGGATCTTCTTCAACCAGGCCACCATGAGCGCGGCGGGTATCCCGCAGATCGCCGCGGTGCTCGGCTCGTGTACCGCCGGCGGCGCCTATGTGCCGGCGATGAGCGACGAAGCCGTCATCGTGCGTAACCAGGGCACGATCTTCCTGGGCGGCCCGCCGCTGGTGAAGGCCGCCACCGGCGAGATCGTCACCGCAGAGGAACTCGGCGGCGGCGACCTGCATTCCAAGATCTCCGGTGTCACCGACCATCTGGCCCACGACGACCGCGACGCGCTGCGCATCGTGCGCCGGATCATATCCACGCTCGGGCCGCGACTGGATCCGCCGTGGGAGCTGCGCCCGGTGGTCGACGCGGTGGCCGACCAGACCGAGCTCTACGACGTCGTCCCGGTGGATTCCAAGGTGCCCTACGACGTGCACGAGGTCGTCACCCGCATCGTCGACGGCGGCGAATTCGCCGAGTTCAAGGCCGAATACGGCACCACGCTGGTCACCGGCTTCGCCCGCATCCACGGCCACCCCGTCGGGATCATCGCCAACAACGGGGTGCTCTTCGGCGAATCCGCGGTCAAGGGCGCCCATTTCATCGAACTCTGCGATAAGCGCAACACCCCGCTGTTGTTCCTGCAGAACATCGCGGGCTTCATGGTGGGCCGCGACTACGAGGCCGGCGGTATCGCCAAACACGGCGCCAAGATGGTGACCGCCGTGGCGTGTGCGCGGGTGCCGAAGCTGACCGTGGTGATCGGCGGCTCCTACGGTGCGGGCAACTACTCCATGTGCGGGCGGGCGTATTCGCCGCGCTTCCTGTGGATGTGGCCCAATGCCCGGATCTCGGTGATGGGCGGCGAGCAGGCCGCGTCGGTGCTGGCCACCGTGCGTGGGGACATGACCCCCGAGCAGGAGGAGGCGTTCAAGGCGCCGATCCGTGAACAGTACGAGCACCAGGGCAACCCGTACTATTCGACCGCCCGGCTCTGGGATGACGGGGTCATCGACCCGGCTGACACCAGAACCGTTGTCGGACTGGCCCTGTCAGTTGTCGCACAGGCTCCGCTGGAGCCGGTGTCCTACGGCGTGTTCAGGATGTGAGGGGCATGTCCACTTTCGACGTTCAGGGCGAGCGCAGCGACGGGATGTTCAACACAGTTCTGGTCGCCAACCGCGGTGAGATCGCGGTCCGCGTCATCCGCACGCTGCGCGCCATGGGCATCCGGTCGGTCGCCGTCTACAGCGACCCCGACGCCGGCGCCCGCCACGTCGCCGAGGCCGATGTCGCCGTGCGCATCGGCCCGGCCGCTGCCCGGCAGAGCTACCTCGACATCGACGCCATCGTCGGCGCCGCCGTTCGCACCGGCGCCCAGGCGGTGCACCCCGGATACGGATTCCTGGCCGAGAACGCCGATTTCGCCGCGGCCCTGCACGCGGCGGGCATCGTGTTCATCGGCCCGCCGGTCGGGGCGATCGGCACCATGGGTGACAAGATCGCGGCCAAGGCGGCGGTCTCGGCGTTCGGGGTGCCGGTGGTTCCCGGTATCTCGCGGCCCGGGCTCACCGATGACGACCTCATCTCCGGCGCCCCCGACGTGGGATTCCCCGTCCTGGTCAAGCCGTCCGCCGGTGGCGGCGGCAAGGGTATGCGGGTGGTGCAGTCCGCAGATGAACTTCCTGCCGCGTTGGTCAGTGCCCGCCGCGAAGCCGCCTCGGCCTTCGGTGACGACACGCTGTTCCTGGAGCGATTCGTGTTGCGGCCCCGGCATATCGAGGTGCAGGTGCTCGCCGACGGGCACGGCAACGTCATCCATCTCGGTGAACGGGAGTGCAGTCTGCAACGGCGGCACCAGAAGGTCATCGAGGAGGCGCCTTCTCCGCTGCTGGACGCGGCCACCCGGGCCCGGATCGGGGAGGCGGCGTGCAACACCGCCCGCAGCGTGGACTACACCGGTGCAGGCACGGTCGAGTTCATCGTGTCGGCCGACCGGCCCGACGAGTTCTTCTTCATGGAGATGAACACCCGGCTCCAGGTGGAACACCCGGTCACCGAACTGGTCACCGGTGTCGACCTGGTCGAACTGCAGGTGCGGATCGCCGCGGGTGAGAAGCTGCCGTTGAGTCAGGATGACGTCACGCTGACCGGGCACGCCATCGAGGCCCGGGTGTACTCGGAGGATCCGGCCAATGGCTTCCTGCCCACCGGCGGCACGGTGCTCGATGTGGTGGAACCGGTACGCGCCCGAGTCGACTCGGGGATCTACGCGGGCACCGTCGTCGGCAGCGACTACGACCCGATGCTCGCCAAGATCATCGCTCACGCAGATGATCGGGCCGGTGCGCTGCGCGGTCTGGACCAGGCGCTGGCCCAGACCGCGGTGCTGGGTGTCACCACGAATATCGACTTCCTGCGGTTCCTGCTGGCCGATGCGGATGTGGTTGCCGGACAGTTGGATACCGGCCTGTTGGACCGTCGGCTGCCGGATTACGCGCCTGCGCCCGCCGGCGACGGCGAGCTGATCGCCGCGGCTGCCTACCAGTGGTTGCGGCATTGGGCTGCCGCCGACGACAACCTCTGGTCGGTGCCGTCGGGCTGGCGGACGGGGGAGCGGGCGCCGAGTGTGTTCCGGCTGCGTGCGAGCGAGCGGGTCGATCACGTGCGGATCATCGGAACTCCCAAAGGCTGTACCGCGGTCGTCGAGGACGGTGGAACCTATTCGGTGACAGCCGGTTTGGCCGGACGTGAGCTGACCGTCACCGTGGACGGGCTGCGTACCGAATACGTCGTGGCCGCCGACGGCACCCAGATCTGGCTGGCCGGGCCGGCCGGCACCGTGATGGTGGACGAGGTGCGCGAAGCGCCGGTGCGGCCCGAGGACGAACACTCCGGCGACGCCGAACTGCTCAGCCCCATGCCGGGTGCGGTGGTCGCGTTGGGTGTCCAGGACGGGGCGACGGTGGCCACCGGCGCCGTCGTGGTGACCGTCGAGGCCATGAAGATGGAACACGCGTTGTCCGCACCGGTGGATGGTGTCGTCGAACTTCTCGTCGCCGTCGGCGACCAGGTCAAGGTGGGCCAGCCACTGGCCCGAATCATCGCTGCAATCAAGGAGACCGAGCAATGACGGATTTTCTGTCCACCGGGGGCCTGCCGGACGAGTACGCGCAACTGGCCAAGACCGTGCGCGACTTCGCCCAGAGTGTCGTCGCCCCCGTGGCCGCCAAACACGACGAGGAGCACTCGTTCCCGTACGAGGTGGTGGCAGGGATGGCGGAGATGGGCCTGTTCGGGCTGCCGTTCCCCGAGGAGTACGGCGGCATGGGCGGCGACTACTTCGCGCTGTGTCTGGCGTTGGAGGAACTCGGCAAGGTCGACCAGAGCGTGGCGATCACCCTGGAGGCCGGCGTGTCCCTCGGTGCGATGCCGGTCTACCGCTTCGGCAACGAAGCCCAGAAGCAGGAATGGCTGCCGCTGCTGGCCAGCGGTAAGGCGCTGGGCGCGTTCGGGTTGACCGAAGCCGGTGGCGGTAGTGACGCCGGCGCCACCAAGACCACCGCGAAGCTCGACGGCGACACCTGGGTGATCAACGGCTCCAAGCAGTTCATCACCAACTCCGGCACCGATATCACCAAGCTGGTGACGGTCACGGCGGTCACGGGCGAAGCCGCCGGCGGTAGGAAGGAGATCTCGTCCATCCTGGTGCCGGTGCCCACCGAGGGCTTCACCGCAGAGCCCGCCTACAACAAGGTCGGCTGGAATGCGTCGGACACCCACCCGCTCAGCTTCGACGACGTCCGGGTACCCGCCGAGAATCTGCTCGGTGAGCGGGGCCGCGGCTACGCCAACTTCCTGCGCATCCTCGACGAGGGCCGGATCGCCATCGCCGCGCTGTCGGTCGGCGCGGCCCAGGGTTGCGTGGACGAATGCGTGAAGTACGCGCACGAGCGGGAGGCGTTCGGCGCCAAGATCGGCACCTACCAGGCCATCGCCTTCAAGATCGCCCGGATGGAGGCCCGCGCACACGTCGCCCGCACCGCCTACTACGACGCCGCCGCACTGATGCTGTCCGGCAAGCCGTTCAAGAAGGCCGCGTCGGTGGCCAAGATGGTCGCCAGCGAGGCCGCGATGGACAACTCCCGCGATGCCACCCAGATCTTCGGCGGCTACGGCTTCATGAACGAATACTCCGTCGCCCGGCACTACCGCGATTCCAAGATCCTCGAGATCGGTGAAGGGACAACCGAAGTGCAGCTCATGCTGATCGGGCGGGAGCTCGGCCTGTGACGGGAGAAACCGGCCCCAGGAAAGTCGTCGAGCAGCGCGGGCTCTGGTACGAGGAATTCGAGACCGGTGTGCTGTACCTGCACCGGCCCGGTCGCACCATCACCGAAGCCGACAACGTCCTGTTCACCACGTTGACCATGAACACCCAGGCGCTGCACCTGGATGCGGCGTTCTCGGAGGCACTGCCCCCGTTCCATCAGCGGTTGGTGAACTCGATGTTCACCCTGTCCACCCTGGTCGGGCTGTCGGTCACGCAGCTCACCCAGGGCACCATCGTCGGCAATCTCGGTTTCTCCGAGATCGCCTTCCCGAAACCGCTGTTCCACGGCGACACGCTGTACGCGGAATCCGAGGTCGTCGAGAAGCGCGAGTCCAAGAGCCGCCCGGGCGAAGGTATCGTCACGTTCGCTCACACCGGGCGCAACCAGCACGGCGATATCGTCGCCACCGCTTCGCGTAAGACCATGGTCCGCAAGAAGCCTCAGGAGGCCTAGTGCTCGACAATGTCGGACCGGCGTGGATCTTCTGCCCGGCTGATCGCCCGGAACGTTTCGCGAAGGCCGCGGCGTCCGCCGATATCGTCATCCTCGATCTGGAAGACGGCGCCGGCGACAAGCCCACGGCCCGCGAGGCGGTGGTGAACACTCCGCTGGACCCCGCGCGCACCGTCGTCCGGATCAACCCGCACGGCAGCGAGGATCAGCGGCTGGACCTGGAAGCGCTCAAGCGCACCGGCTACACCACCGTCATGCTGCCCAAATGTGAGGCCGCCGAGCAGGTGAGCGCGCTGGCGCCGCTGGACGTGGTGCTGATCATCGAGACCCCGCTCGGCGCGCTGAAGGTCACCGAGACCGCGGCGGTGCCCAACACCGTCGGCGTGATGTGGGGTGCGGAGGACCTGTTCGGGTCGTTGGGCGGGACGGCCAACCGTTTCCCGGACGGCACCTACCGCGGGGTGGCCGACCATGTCCGGTCGCAGTCACTGCTGGCGGCCAAGGCATTCGGCAAGCTGGCGCTGGATTCGGTGTACATCGACATCAAGGATCTCGACGGCTTGCGCCGGGAGACCGATGACGCGGTGGCCGTCGGCTTCGATATCAAGGTGGCGCTGCATCCGAACCAGGTGCCGGTGATCCGGGACGGTTACGCCCCCTCGGTCGAGCAGGTCGACTGGGCGCGACAGGTATTGGCCGCCGCGGCCGACCAGCGGGGCGCCTTCGCCTTCGACGGAACGATGGTCGACGCACCGGTACTGCGGCGCGCCGAGCGGATCGTCGCGCTGGCGCCGCCGCTCTGACTTTTGACCCGGGCACCTCGAACGTTCCGACACGCGTGGAATGCGTGACCGGCGGTCCCGGGAGCCGACGCTGATCCCGGCGCATACTGGTAGCTACCCCAGTACTGCGATGGACAGAACGGAACGTCGGGTCAACAGCACCTCCCGGCTGGAGTTCGCCGGTACCCTGTCATCCCGTGGGTCTGGCCGACCGTCACAGTACTGAGCACCCCGTGGGCTGACGGCCTAACATGCAGTCACCTGAAGGAGGCGGTATGGCGGATGATTTCGAGCCCGTGCGGTTGGTTGCCGCCGACGGCTCCGCCACGTCCGAGGAGCGGTACCGGCGTGACCTGCCAGCGGAAACACTGAGCTGGCTCTACGAGCTGATGGTGCTGACCCGCGAGATCGATATCGAGCTCATCAATCTGCAACGTCAGGGCGAGCTGGCGCTGTACGCGTCCTGCCGCGGCCAGGAGGCCGCCCAGGTGGGGGCGGCAGCGTGTCTGCGCAAGACCGATTGGTTGTTTCCGCAATACCGCGAGCTCGGGGTTTTTCTCGCGAGAGGGATCACGCCCGCTCAAGTGGGCTCGGTGTGGCGCGGATCGTGGCACGGCGGCACGTCCTTCACCGACAAGAACTGTGCGCCGATCTCCATCCAGATGGGCGCCCATGCCCCGCACGCGGTCGGCGCGGCGATGGCCGCCCAGCGCCTCGGTGAGGACTCGGTGACCGCGTTGTTCATGGGCGACGGTGCCACCTCCGAAGGCGACGCGCACGAGGCGCTGAATTTCGCGTCCGTTTACCGGGTGCCCGTGGTGTTCTTCATCCAGAACAACCAGATCGCCATCTCCACCCCGGTCAGCCACCAGCACGGCGCGACCTCGCTCGCGCACCGGGCCGCGGGCTACGGCGTGCCCGCGGTGCGGGTGGACGGCAACGATGTCCTGGCGTGCTTTGCGGTGATGTCCGAGGCCGCGCAGCGGGCTCGCGAGGGTGGTGGTCCGACGTTCATCGAGGCGATCACCTACCGGATGGGGCCGCACACCACCTCCGACGATCCCACCCGGTACCGCCCCGACTCCGATGTCGAGGAGTGGGCGGGGCGGGACCCGATCGCCCGGTATGCCACCTACCTGCGGTCAGCCGGTGTGCTGACCGACCGACTCTCCGAACGGGTCGCGGGTAAGGCGGCGCGGATGCGCACGGATCTGCGTGACGCGGTGATCGGCACCCCAGACCCTGATATCGCGGAGGTGTTCGACACCGTCTACCACGACATCACGCCGGAACTGGCCCGGCAGCGCGACGAGTTGCTCGTCGAGCTTGGAAAGGAGTCCTAGATGACGCCGCGGACGGAAGGAGCGAAATGACACAGATCATCGAGCGACCGCCGACGCACGGTGACGACGCCCCCGAACCTCGGCCGTCCCTGTTGACCCTGTCCATGGCGCAGGCGATCAATCTCGGGCTGCATGACGCGATGGCCGCCGATGACCGGGTGCTCGTCTTCGGTGAAGATGTCGCGCGCTTGGGCGGGGTGTTCCGGGTCACCGAAGGACTGGCCGAAACCTTCGGTCAGCAACGGTGTTTCGATACTCCGCTGGCCGAATCCGCGATCATCGGCATCTCGATCGGGATGGCGCTACGCGGGTTCGTGCCGGTGCCGGAACTCCAGTTCGACGGATTCTCGGCGCCCGCCTTCGACCAGATCGTCAGCCAGCTGGCCAAGTACCGAATGCGTACCCACGGTGACGTGCAGATGGCCGTCACCCTGCGCATCCCGTCGTTCGGGGGAATCGGTGCGGTGGAACATCATTCGGAGTCCACCGAGAGTTGGTGGCTGCACACCGCCGGCCTGAAGGTGGCGGTGCCGTCCACACCGTCGGATGCGTATTGGCTGCTGCGCCAATCGATCAGCTCCCGGGACCCGGTGATCTATCTGGAGCCCAAGCGCCGGTACTGGACGCGCGGCTCGGTGGATACGGAGGTGCCGCCCCTGCCGTTCGGACGGGCGGCCATCCGCCGACCTGGCGAGGACATCACGGTGGTCACCTACGGCGGGTTGGTGGACGTCGCGTGCAATGCCGCCGAGATCGCTGCCGACCAGGGCTGCAGCGTGGAGGTGGTCGACCTGCGCACGCTGAATCCCCTTGATTTCGACACCATCGCCGAATCGGTACGCAGGACCGGGCGCTGCGTGGTGATGCACGAGGGTCCCCGCACCCTGGGCTTCGGGGCCGAGCTGGCCGCCCGGTTGTCCGAGGAATTGTTCTACGACTTGGAGGCACCGGTGTTGCGGGCCACCGGATTCGACACCCCCTACCCACCGGCCCGGCTGGAGAAGTTGTGGCTGCCGGGCGTGGACCGGTTGCTCGACTGCATCGAGAGGGCGATGGCACAGTGACGAATGCGCAGGTTCTCGAGTTCCGGGTACCCGATCTCGGCGAGGGCCTGGAGGACGCCACGATCACCGGGTGGTCCGTGTCGGTCGACGATGTGGTCGAGTTGAACCAGGTGTTGTGCACGCTGGAGACCGCCAAGGCCGAGGTGGAGATCCCCAGTCCCTACGCGGGGCGGGTGACCGAACTGGGCGGCGACGTCGGTGACACGCTCGATGTCGGTGCGTTGCTGGTGCGGTTCGACGGGCCGGTTTCTTCAGGCGAGCGAAGCGACGGGGGATCAGCGCGGGGCGAGCGAAGCGACGGGGTATCGCCACCACCATCGGAGGGCGAACGAAACGACGGGGAGTCGTCGGGCGCGGTGCTGGTGGGTTCGGGCGCAGACGACCAACTGGACAGGTCCCGGCGGGCCCGGGCCAAACCGTCCACCCGGAAACTGGCCCGCGAGTCGGGCGTCGACCTGAGTTCTGTCGCGCCGACGGGCCGCAACGGAGTCGTCACCCGCCAAGACGTGCTGGCGGTGACGACGCACCCCGAGATCGTGGCGCCCAACGGTGTGCAGGTCGAGATGGCCAAGCGGATGACCTTGTCGCGCACCAAGATTCCCGATGCGCATGCCACCGTCGTGGTCGACGGGACGGCACTGCTGCGGGTGGCCGAGCGATTGCAGGTCACCCCGTTCGTACTGACGCTGCGTCTGCTGACGGTGGCGTTGCGGAATCACCCGCTGATGAACTCGACGTGGGTGGACACCGCGGACGGTCCTCGCCTGCATCGGCATCCGTCCGTCCATCTCGGTGTCGGGGTGGCGACGACGCGCGGCCTGCTGGTGCCCGTCGTCACCGACGCGCAGACCCGAACCACGCGGTCACTGGCCGCCGAGGTGACGCGGCTGATCGAAGGAGCCCGCGGCCGGAGCCTACGCCCGGCTGAGCTGACGGGATCGACGTTCACGGTGTCGAACTTCGGTGCGCTGGGCTTGGACGAAGGCGTGCCGGTGATCAACTATCCGGAGGCGGCCATCCTGGGGATGGGTTCGCTGAAGCCGCGGGCGGTGGTGGTCGACGGCGCTGTGGTGGCGCGCCCGACGATGTCGCTGACCGTGGCGTTCGACCACCGAATCGCCGACGGGGCGCAGGTGGCGGAGTTCCTCCGCGAGCTCATGCAGTTAGTCGAGACGCCGGAACTGGCGCTGGCCGACCTGTAGTCACCTGTTCTTGGCGGCGGCCAGCCGGCTCTGAAATTCCGGTGACTCGATCGAGCGCGCCTGCGGCGTGATCTCGATATCCACCGCCAGCGCGTGCTGGTCGGTATCGAGGAACCCCGGGTTGGCGGTGGCCCGCATGGACTTCTTGGTGGCGAGTACCACCTCGCGCGGTGCACCGGCCGGGCCGGCGGCCAGCTCGCGGGCGGCGGCCACCGGATCGTCGGCCAGTTCGAGCGCCAGACCGTAGCGCACCGCCTCCTGGGCATCGAAACGCTTGCCGAAAAGCAGTGCAGCACGGGCCACCTGGGGGCCGACACCGCGCTGCAGCATCCAGGTGGCGCCGCCGCCCGGGTGGATGCCCAGCTTCTGGAAGCGTGGGTCGAACAGTGCCGCGGGACCGGCGATGCGCACATCCGCGGCCAGCGCCAGGTTGAGGCCGGCGCCGACCGCCGCGCCGTTGACCGCGGCGATCGTGGGGAGTGTGCAGTTGGCGACGGCGAGGAACCCGTCGTAGATCACCCGCAGGCCGTCTTCGGCGGCTGCTCCGAGGGCGGTCAGGTCCGCACCTGCACAGAACGCCTTGCCTGCGCCGGTCACGATGACGGCATGCACACCCGCATCGGCTTCGGCCGCCGACACGGCGGCGCGCAGGGCACGTGAGATGTCGGCGGTCACCGCGTTGCGCCGGTCGGGGTCGTTGACGGTGATGGTGGCGACGCGATCGGCAATGTCGACAAGCACGAGATCGGACATGGGCTCAGGCTACGACCGTGTCGACCGGGCGCCGTCAGCGGCCTTTCGCGCCGGCGTAGGAGGGCGTTCGCAGCACTGTCACAGCGTCAGCTCGCCTTCGTATCGGATCGGTAACCGTCGAATCTGTCGAACATGGAAATTACACAGGTGGGACTTACCTTCAACCTTGACTCCGGCGTCAAATACGGACTTGGGGAGAACATGCGTAGTAAGTCGAATCGGTTGACCGTCAGCATTGTTGCGACGGTCGCGTTGTGCTCGCCCTCGCTCGCGCTCAGCGCGACCGCGGACGCGCAGCCGATGGTGAAGACAAGTCCGGGTGTGCCATGCGTCGGCATGGTGCAGCAAGCCGCGGCCACCCCTCCTGACGCTGGTCAGGCGATGACTGGTTTGGCGGCCCCGTTCACCGGGGCCGGAACCCCGCCTGTGGTGATCCCACCTGCTGGAGCTGCCAACGGCGTTGCCGGAACTGTGCCGGTCGCCGCCGCCGGCGGTGGTGGCGCTCCTGCCGCTGGCGCAGCGGGCGGCGGTGCCCCGGTGGCCGGTGCGGCTGGTGGCGGTGCCCCGGTGGCCGGTGCCGCTGGTGGCGGTGCCCCGGTCGGTGGTGCCGGTGGTGCGGGCGCGCCGGTCGGTCTTGCCGGCGGTGTCCCCGCTGCCGGTGGCGCTCCCGTCGCCGCCGGAGCCCCGTTGGCCGAAGGACTTCCCCTCCCCGCCGGTGCCCCGATCGTTCCGGCTGCGGGTGTGCCCGCTGGTGGCGCTCCGCTGGCAGCGCCGATCGCCGATGCGGGCGGCGTGCCCGCGGGTGCGGTCGCGCCGGCGGCGGGCGCGGCCCCCTTTGGCGGCGCCGAAGGTGTGGGCGGCGGTGCTGCCGGTGCCCTCAACGGTGAGGTACTGCAAGCTGCCGCCACCGCCGGTGCACCTATCGCGGACGCGGCCGGTGCGGCCGGTCCTGCCGGTGCGCCGATCGCCGATGCCGCGGCGGTGGCGCCTGCCGCCGGTGCGGCCGGCGCGCCCGTCGCCGAAGCGATGGTTCCGGCGGCGGTGGGCGGTGAAGCAGTGGCCCCGGCAGCGGCAGTCATCGGCGGTGAAGGAGCCGGAGCAGGTGGCGTCGGTGCGGCTGCGCCCGTGGCGGCGGTCGGTGGAGGCGAAGGCGCGGGCGGTGGCGGAGCCGCCGGTGGCGGTGCGGGCGGCGGCGGAGCTGCGGGCGGTGCCGGTGGTGCTGGTGGCGCCGGTGCGGGCGGTGCTGGTGCGGGCGGTGGCGCCGGAGGTGGCGCGGCCGGTGGCGGCGCTGTTGAGGGCGCCGCAGTGCCCGCGGCCGCTGTCGTCGAAGGTGGCGGCGGTGGTGGCGGCGGCGGTGTCGCGGGTGGCGGTGCAGCAGGCGGTGGCACCGGTGGTGCCGTCTCGGTTCCGGCAGAGGTCGCGGTGGCGGCCCCACCCGTAGAGGTCGCCGTGCCCCCGGTGGAGGTGTCGGCGCCCCCGGTCGAGGTGTCGGCGCCGGGTGTTGCGGTCGGCGGCGGCGCACCCGGTGCTGCGGCTGCGGCCGTCCCGGCAGCGGTCGCTGCGGCGGTGCCCGGAGCCATTGCGGGAGGCGTGACGGGTGGCGCGGTCGGTGCTGCCGGCGGCGCGGCGGCCGGTGGCGCTGCGGGCGCGGGTACGGGTGCGGCGATCGCGGCGGCACCCCTGGCGGCCGCGGCGGCTGGTGCTGCGGGTGCCGGGGTTCCGGCGGTTGCGGTGGGCGGCGAGTCGGCTGCGGTCGGGGCCCCGGTGGAGGCTGCGGCCATGGTTCCGGCGGCCGGTGTCGTCGGCGGTGAGGGTGCCGCGGTCGGCGGTGGCGGTGGCACTGGTGGCGGTGGCGCGGCCGGTGGCGGAGCGGGTGGTGCCGGCGCTGGAGCTGGTGGAGAAGGTGCTGCCGCCGGCGGTGCCGGCGGAGCCGGTGGTGGTGCCGGTGGCGCAGGAGCTGGTGGAGAAGGTGCCGGAGCTGGTGGAGGTGCCGGGGCCGGTGGAGCCGGCGGCGCAGGAGGTGCGGGCGGCGGCGGTGGAGCTGGTGCCGGCGGCGGTGGTGGTGCCGGTGGTGCCGGCGGCGGTGGTGGTGCCGGTGGCGGTGGTGAAGGAGCGGGCGGCGGAGCCGCAGGTGGCGCCCCGGTGGCGACCGCGGCAGGTGTGCCGGCCGGTGCCGGTGCACCGATCACGGGTGAGATGCCGGCCGGGGCTGCCGCTCCGGCGGATGCAGGTGCCCCCGTGCTGCTGGACTCCGGTTCCTTCGGCCCGCTGATGGCGACGACAGGACTCAACTCTGCGGCGGTGCCCGAGGCCGCGGTCGGTGCGCCCGGCGCCGGAGCCGGAGCGCCCGCGATCGGTGGCCCCCCGGCGGGTGTCGTCGAACCGGCGGCTGCGGTGGTGCCGCCGGGCGGAGCAGCGGCCCCGGTGCCGGATGCCGCTGCGTTGGTGCCGGCTGCGGGCGTCGGGGGCGCCCCCGCAGCTGCCGTCGGTGGCGGTGACGCGGCGGTGCCTGCCGCGGCCGTGATCGGTGGCGAGGGAGCCGGTGGGGGCGGCGGAGCTGCAGGTGGTGGTGCCGGAGGCGGCGGAGCTGCGGGCGGTGCCGGTGCGGGCGGCGGTGCCGGTGCAGGTGGCGGTGGCGGCGGTGCGGCCGGTGGTGCCGGTGGTGGCGGCGCGGGCGGCGCAGGCGCTGGTGGTGCCGGGGCCGGTGGTGCGGGTGGAGCTGGTGGTGGCGGAGCTGCGGCCGGTGGTGGCGGAGGTGGCGCCGGCGCTGGTGGCGGCGGAGCCGCAGGAGCTGCTGGTGCGGGCGGTGGTGGTGCGACGGCATCGGGTGGTCTGACCACCGGTGCGGTGGGACCGCTGATGGCCAGCACGGGTGCGTTGGGTATCGCGCAGACGGTGACGGCTCCCGCCGTCAACGCCGGTGGCGGCGGTGCTGCGGTGGGCGGGGCTCCCGCAGCCGGTGCACTGGCGGCCTTACCGGGCGCCATGATCGCGGGCGCGGTGCCCGGCGCCATCGCGGGCGCGGTGCCCGGTGCGGTGGCCGGCGCGGTGCCCGGTGCGATTGCGGGGGCGATCCCCGGTCTGCTGATGGCGCCGATGGCCGGTGCCGCGGGCCTGATGGCCGATCTGGTCCCGCAGCCGTCGTTGGCTGCGCCGACCGGGACCGGCGGCCTGACCGGGATACTGCCGACACCGCAGCTCACGATGCCGCACCTCAGCGGTCTCGGGGTGCCCGTGCCCACCCAGGTCTCCATGCCGACCGATCTGGTCTGTGAGGGTGTCGGCTGGTCGGCATCGATGCCGGGCACCACGGGCAACACCGGGATGAGCCTCATGCCCGACGCGGCCGGGATCATCCGGCACGATCGCTGGTGAGCTCGGCTCAGACGTTGGACCAGCGCAGCAGATAGCGGTAGTACAGGCCGCGGCGGATGGATACGCCCGGCAGGATCTGCGCGGCGGTACGCCGGATCTCGCTCAGTGTCTCGCGAGGTTCGGCGACCGCCACGCCGATGTCACGGGTCTCGCGGTGCAGTACGCCGGCCGCCCGGACCAATGGCAACCGCAGCCCGGCAGCGATCCAGTCACCGAGAGTGTGGTTGGGGGCCAGCCCGACGACGGCGAGGGTGCCGTGTGGTGCCAGCAGGTCGCGGGCCTTGGTCAGCGACGCGCGCAGGTCCATGTGGTGCAAGGTGGCCACGAAGGTGATGACACCGAACCGTTGCGGGCCGGGGTCGAAGGCCTCGAACGAGGTTTCGGACACGGTCACGTTCGGCACCGAGTCAAGGCGAGCCCGGGCACGCTCGATCGCGGCCGGGTCGGGGTCGATGGCGGTCACGCTACGAGCCACGGGCGCCAGCCGCTGGGCCAGCAGGCCCTCGCCGCAGCCGACGTCGAGCACACCCCCGGCGTGTTCGGCGGCGATCCGGACCAGCCACTTGTGGTACGCGGAGTTGTGATTCCAGTAGGTGTGATCAGGCACGAGCCAACCGATCCGGTGGAACGGCGGCCAGCAGCGCGCGGGTGTATTCATGTTCGGGTGCGGCGAAAAGATCTGCAGCGGGCCGGTATTCGACCGCCTCGCCGCTTCGCAACACGAGCACATCATGGCTCAGCCGCTCGATGACCGCCAGGTCGTGCCCGATGAACAGGTAGGTCAGGCCCAGGTCCCGCTGGAGTTCGAGCAGCAGGTCGAGCACCTTGGCCTGTACCGACACGTCCAGCGATGCGGTGGCCTCGTCGAGGATCAGCAATTCGGGCTGCACGGCCAGCGCCCGGGCGATGTTCACCCGCTGCCGTTGTCCGCCGGAGAGCTCGTGCGGGTAGCGGGAGGCGAACGACGCCGCCAGGCCGACGGCACCGAGCAACTCACCGACCCTGGCCTGGCGTTTCCTGCGGTCGGTGACCAGCCGGTGCACGACAAGCGGTTCGGCGATCGAACCCTCCACCGGCATGCGCGGGTTCAGCGAGGCGAACGGATCCTGCATCACGACACTGATACGGCGCCGGACCGACTTCTGCTGGGAGCCCCGCACCTGGAACACATCGGTATTGTCCAGCAGCGCACGACCCGCGTCGGGGCTCACCAGCCCGGTGAGCGCGGCGGCGACGGTGGACTTTCCCGACCCGGATTCGCCCACCAGGCCCAGGGTGTGGCCTCGGCGGATCCGGAACGACAGATCCTTGACCGCGTGGACCACCGACCGGCCGGTCGGAGTGGTCACCCGGAACCGGACGTCGAGACCGTCGACGTCCAAGAGAGTGCCCGAATCGGCCGCCGCGGCTGGTGGGCCGTCGCCGCCCAATACCGGACGGGCACTGAGCAATTCGCGGGTATAGGCTGCGCGAGGTTCGGTGAAGACCTCATCGACGGGCGCTTGCTCGACCACCGTGCCGCCGCGCAGCACGGTGACGGTGTCGGCCACCTCGCCGATGACGCCGAGATCGTGGCTGATCCACACCACGGCGGTACCGAAGTCGCGCTGCAGATCCCGGACGAGTGTGATGATCTGTGCCTGCGTCGTGACGTCCAGGGCGGTGGTCGGTTCGTCGGCGATCAGCAGTTCCGGATCGCAGGCCAGCGCGATGGCGATCATCACCCGTTGCCGCTGCCCGCCGGAGAGCTGGTGCGGGTAGCTGTGCAGCCGGTTCTGTGGTTCGGGCAGGCCCACCGCCTCCAGCAGTTCCAGCGCCCGGACACGGGCCTGCCTGCGCGTCTGATGTCGGTGTGTCTGCAGCGATTCGGTGATCTGCCGTTCGACCGTCAGCAGGGGGTTCAGGGATGTCCCGGGATCCTGGAAGACGAAGCCGATCCGAGCGCCGTGCACCTGCCGCAGGGCCCGTGCCGAGGCGCCGACGAGTTCACGTTCTCCGGCAAGGACACTGGACCCGGAGACGGTCGCGCCGGGTGCGTCGAGCAGGCCCGTGGCGGCCAGCACCGTCATCGACTTACCCGATCCGGATTCACCGACGATACCGAGGGTCTGTTCCCGCTCGACGGTCATCGACACCCGGCGGACGATCTCCTTGCGGCCGATGCGCACGGCCAGATCGCGCACGGACAACACCGGTGCGGTCATGAGCGTCTCCGGGCCTCGATCATGGTGCGCTGCTTGGGATCCAGCACATCGCGCAAGCCGTCGCCGAGCAGGTTGAAGGCCAGCACGATGACGAAGATGGCGGCACCGGGGAACACCGCCATCCACCACGCCAGCGTGACGAAGCCCTGGGAGTCGAAGATCATCCGGCCCAGGGACGGCTGCGGTGGCTGTAGACCCAGGCCCAGGAACGACAGCGCCGCCTCGGACAGGATGGCGAACGCCAGGGACAGCGATGTCTGGACGATCAGCGGACCGGTGATGTTGGGCAGGATGTGCCGCGCCAGGATGAAGCCCGAACCGGTGCCCATGGTGCGCGAGACCGCCACGTACGGCTCGACCCGCACGGCGAGGGTGCTGGCCCGGGTCACCCGGGCGAAGATCGGCGTGTAGACGACGCCGATCGCCAATATCGTTGTGGTGAGCCCCGGCCCGAGGACGGCGACGATCGCCAGGGCGAGCAACAGCACCGGGAACGCGAACATCACATCGACGACACGCATGACCACGGTGTCCAGCCAGCCACCGCGATACCCGGCGAGCACCCCGACAGCGACACCGACGATCGCCGCGAATGCCACGCTGATCACGGCCACTTTCATGGAGGCCTGCACCGCGACCAGCACCCGGGACAACACGTCGCGCCCCAATTCGTCGGTGCCGAACCAGTGCGCGCCGCTGGGTGGGCGCAGTGCCACCGGGACGTCCACATCGTTGACCCCGTACGGGGCGATCCAGGATGCGGTCAGCGCGATCACGAGGACGGCGAGCATGATTCCCGCGCTGATCACGGTGACGGGATTGCCGGCCAGCAGCCGCCACGTCTTGACGCGATCGTCGAGCATCGGGTCGGTCATGACAGCCGGATTCTCGGATCGGCGACGGCGTATAGCAGGTCGACGAGCAGGTTGACCGCCAGGAACAGCACCGCGATCAGCAGCACCGCGCCCTGGATCACCGGATAGTCCCGCGCGGCCACCGAGTTGTACACCAACCGGCCCAGTCCCGGCCAGGCGAACACCACCTCCACGACGATGACCCCGCCGAGGACGGTCGCCAACTGGATACCGGTAATGGTGAGGATCGGGACCAGTGCGTTGCGCACGGTATGACGCATCGTCACCACCCGTGGCGCAAGGCCTTTCGAGCGGGCCGTGCGGACATAGCCCATGGCGGTCACCTCCAGTACGGCCGAGCGGACGTAGCGGGTCATGATCGCCGCGGCCACCAGGCCGACGGTCAACCCCGGCAGGATCACATGCCGCAGCCAGCCGCCGGGATCGTCGAACAGCGGCCGGTAGCCCGAGGTGGGCAGCCAGCCCAGCACCGTGGAGAACAGCGAGATCAGCAGGATGCCCAGCCAGAAATCCGGCACCGACACCCCGAATTGACTTGTCACGCGGACGATCACGTCACTGAGCCTGCCTTCCCGCAGGGCCGCGTAGATGCCGGCGGGCAGCGCGATCACCAGGGCCAGGACGATGCCGACGGCAGCGAGTGACACCGTGGCCGGTAACCGTTCCAGCAGCACCAGGGTCACCGGGTCGCCGTTGCGGAAGCTCACGCCCAGATCGCCGGTGGCGGCGTGCCCCAGATAGCCGAAGAATTGGCCGACCAACGGCTGGTCCAGTCCGCTGGCCTGCCGCAGGGCGTCGTAAGCCGCTGGGGTGTAACGGGTTCCGAGTGCGATGCGCACCGGATCGCCGGGAACCAGATGCACCAGCGCGAACACCACGATGACGACGCCGACCAGCACCACCAGCGAATAGGCCAGCCGGCGGGCCAGGAATTTGAGGATCGTCACGGGCGGTCACCACCGGCGTGCAGGACGGCGCTGCGGAATCGGATCGCCTTGTCGCGGCGGGCCTCATAGCCGGTGAGGTTCGGCGACCACGCCTGCAGGACGGCGGGGTTGTACAGGTAGATATAGCTCACCTCATCGGCGATCAGGGTGGCGGCTCGGGCGTAATCGTCCTTGCGCGCTTGCTGATCGGTCTCGGTCCGGCCCGCATCGAGCAGCGCGTCCACGCGTGGGTCGGAGAACTTCTGTGTATTGCTGGTGCCGCCGGTGTGGTGCTGTGCGTAGTAGAAGTCGTCGGGGTCGATATTGCCCAGCCAGCCCATCATCAGCATGTCGAAGTGCCCGCTGTTCTGCTCGTCGAGCCAGGTGGCGAAGTCGACGGTGCGGATCGTCACGCCGATACCCAGGGGTGCGAGGTTGGCGGCGATCACCTGGGCGGCGGTGACGGTCTGCGGGTACTCGCTGGTGACCAGCAGGTCCATCGTCTTCGGTGCCGCGCCGGCCTGCTGCAGCAACTGCCGGGCCTCGTCCAGGTTTTGGCCGTACCGGTTGTAGGGCGTGAACCACGGGTTGCCCTGCGGTATTGCCAGCTGATTCGCCTGTGCTGTGCCGTAACTGGTGGCCTGCACGATCGACGGCCGGTCCAGGGCATACGCGACGGCCTGGCGTACCCGCACGTCGTTCCAGGGTGGGCGGGCCGTATTCAGCGCCAGATACCAGTAGTCGTTGCTGGGTTCCACGGCGAGGTGAACCGAGTCGTCGTTGCGCAATTGGCTGACGCGCTGCGCGGGAACCGCGTCGGTCCAGTCGATTTCACCGGCCTGCAGTGCGGACAAGGCGGTCGACGCCTCGCTGATGAATCGGAACGTCACTCCGGGAATCCGCGGGGCCCCGCCCCAGTACCGCGGGTTGGCGCGCAGGACGATGGAGTCGCCGCTCTTCTGGCTGACGAAGGAGAACGGCCCGGTGCCGATCGGATGGGTGGCGATCTGGCCGTCCTCGACATTGCGCTGCTGCACGATCGCCATCCCTTTGAACCCGCCGAGATTGGTCAGCAGGTTCGGTGTCGGATGTGCCACCGAGATGCGCACCGTGCGCTCATCGGGAGCACTGACATCGGTGACGGCACTGAACTTGTCGGCGTTGGCGAGTTTGCCGTCGATGATGCGGCGATAGGAGTAGACGACGTCGGCCGCCCGCAGCCGACTGCCGTCGTGAAAGGTGACTCCGGGGCGCAGATGGAACGTCCACACCAGCTGGTCCGCCGACGTCTCCCAGGACTGCGCCAGCGCCGGACGCATGACGAGGTCGGCGCCGGGTTCGACGAGGGTGTCGAAGACGTTCTCCAACACCTCGAAGGAGAAGTACGCGCTGGTCTTCTGGGGGTCCAGCTGGTCGGGTTCATCGGAGATCGCGGCGATGAGGTTGCCGGAGTCCTGGCCCAGGTCGACGCGCCGGCCCGGTGCACACGCCGTGGAGGCGAACACGACCACGGCGGCGAGCACGGCCGCAAGCAGTCGCATATCCATCGCTTTCTGACGGGCCGGCTCCGGCGAGGATGTCGGCACAGGGGATCGATGGGCCTGTACCCGCGTCGGCGGGTATCTACACCTGAGGCCGATTCGGCCAGGCCGGACAGCTGCGGACCTGGTGTGAGGATGCTGTGGACCGGGCCTCGCCGCGGGGCGGACCGCTAGCCTGCAGGGGATGAGTGCGAGCAGCGATCCGTTGGCCGTGCGCCGTCGGCTCGAGGACCGCTACCGCAAGCTGGCCGAGACGCGCCAGCTGCGCCTCGTCGCCGCGGTCATCGCCCGGTTCACCGAGATCGACGGTGGCACCTTGGGTGCGGTGGTGTCGGTGCAGTTGTTCACCACCGTGATCCCGTTGATGATCCTGGGGTTCAGCTACCTGACCGGGTTCGCCGACAACGCGAGCCCGGGCACCGCGGTCAGCCGGCAGCTGGGGCTGGTGTCACCGATGACCGACCATGTCCGCGCCGTGTTCGGCCGCGCGTCGGGACTGCGGTCGAGCTGGACGTTCCTCGGCGTCGCGGGGTTCCTGGTCTGGGGTATCCCGATGTCGATGACCATCGCCGGGATCTTCGCAAAGGCTTGGCGCCGTGAGCAGTTGGACTGGGTGGCCAAGCTGGGACGCGGTGTGCTGTGGTTCGCGCTGTATCTGGTGATGATCATCGTGCGCGAACGGATCGCGTTCGGCGGCCACCACCACATGGGCTTGCGCACGCTGCGGTTCGTCGCCTCACTGGTTCCGGTGTGGATCTTCTGGACCGTCACGCCCGCATTGCTGGTGCGGGACGGATGGCGCGGGCGCCGCTACCTCGTCCTGGCGGGACTGGCCGGGGTGGTCATCGACGGCACCGTGGTGCCGCTCGCGGCGCGGATGTTCTTCCCGCGCTTGCTCGAAGGCTGGGACGAGTTCGGCCCGATCGGTATCGCCATGGCGCTTCTGACCTGGTGCGGGGTGATCGGCACCGGATGGGTGCTGACCGCGTGCGTCGGCGCGGTGCTGTGGCAACGCAACGCCCCGGCCCAGACGGTCATCGAATCCGAGACCGCCGAAGAGCCCGTCGCCACCTGAGGCGCCTCACTTGCCGTGTGAGCCGGCCTCGTGGGTCGTGCCCTTGTCAGTGGTCTTGTCGGCGGTCTTGTCGGTGCCCTCGCCGGCGGTCTTGTCGGGCTTGCCGGACGGCTTGGGGGTGACCTTCTCGACCAGATTGTGCACGGCGCGCCGCAGATTCGACGCCGCGTCGCGCACCGGATTCGGCTGCGCGTGCGTGGTGGTCTTGGGAACGGAGGTGACCGCCGGCCCGCTGTCTCCGTGCAGTGCGGCGGTGGTCGTGAGGGCCGCCGTGGTCTTGGGGGCTTTGGTCGTCGGTGTCGTCGGTGTCGTCGGGTGGGTGGTGATCGCAGTAGCGGTGGTCGGCGTCACCCGGCTGGTGCCGGCCGCCTGCGCGCCGGCAGCGTCCCGCACGTCGTGGACCGCCGTGACGACCGCCTGGGTGATGACCTTGCCCGCCGCGGCCACCACGCCGGCGGCGGTCCTGATCCCGGCCGCAAGTGCCCGCACCGGATTGCCGGTTTTCGCGAGCTCCTGAGCCATCGCGTCGGGCACCTCGAAGATACCGGCCAGGACGTCGTTGAAGGCCGGGAAGATCACGGCGGCAACCACATTGATGCCGCCCACCACCGCGACCTGGAAGACACCGTGTGGCTGCACCGTCGGGGTCGGGTTCGGTACGAACGGCAGATTGAGCGCATCGAAGGTGTCCTGCCGGGCTTTCTGCAGCGCGGTCGCGATCCCGGGCAGCCCATCCCGCACGGCAGGCAGCACGTTGAGCAGCCCGACGACGCCGACCTCGAAAGCGTTGAGCGCCCGCTGGGCGGGAATCGCGGCGTCCGCGTCGATGGCCTTCAGCGCGGCGGCTTCGGTCGGCCCGGTCACCGACGCGGCCGCCGCACCGATGGCCTTCAACACGTCGCCCGCGGACAGGGCGGCCAGAAAAGTCTCCGGTGCCCGCAACGCGGTGGAGACGGCCGTCACCCCGGTCTGGGCGAGCAGGGGACAGATGATCGAGCAGTACACGGTCTGGTTGTGCAGGAAGCTGGTGATCAGGCCGCCCGGCGGCACCGATGAGGCAGCCAGCCGTACGTCATGGACGACCGCCGGCAGGGACGCCTGCGCCGTGGCCGGGGCGATCGGTGCGATCACCACCGCCGCCGCGGTGAGGGCCGCCAATCCGGTGGCGGCGATATCGGTGCGCAGGCTGATGGATCGCTGCATGGTGGTGGCCCCCTGTGTGTCGCACGGTGATGTAGGGGACACGGTGCGCGGGCGCCGCGGGTTCAACGTCCGGGCGGGCGATGCGACGGGATGTCTACTCCGGTTAGGGTGCCTGGGTGACCGGCGGAACCTTCCACGTGCCGTCGATGATCGACGGTGCGGTCTCCTGCGGCCAGTACATGCGCAGCATCAGCACGAAGTCACCCTTGGGCGCCGGCAGCCAGTTCGCCGTGTCGCTCGGCGGGTCGGCCTGGATGAGCAGGTCCACGGATCCGTCGGGATTGGTGGTCAGGTTGTCCCGCTGGCTCAGTGTGTACCGGTTGAGCGGGTTGTCCACGAAGAAATAGTCCGCGTCGTACATCGTCAGCGACCAGAACCCCTGCACCGGGGGCAACTGTCCCTTGTCGAAATGCATCACGTACTTGTTGGCCCCGTTGTACTTGACCTGCTGGCTCGGTCCCTCCGAGGTCGGGTACACCGCGTCCTGCGGCAGGTTCGCGCCCAGGCCGATGGCGGTGATGTAGGCACGCTGCAGGTAATTGGTGCCGTACGTGCCGGTCTTGGTGGTGAACAACCAGCCGTTCTGGAAGGTGTTGTCCCCGGCGGCGATCCCGTCCTTGGCCCAGGCCATGATCTTGCCCTGGGCCGCTTTCGGCGCGTCGGCGATCGCCGAGGCGACACCGGGATCCAGTTTCGTCGCGTCGAAAGCCTGTCCGGGCACGATGCCGAGTTTGGCCAGGGTCTGCACCGTGGGCGCATCGGCGGCGGTCGGTGGATTGGTCTTCAGCAGATCGGCGAACGTGCGGAAGTAGTCGGCACCGGACAGCGCGTTGACCTGCTCGCGTACCGCGATCTTGGTGTCCACCGCGGGATCGACCACGCCGGGTGCGGCGGTGTACGGCTTGCCGTAGGCCGACAGCGGTACCGCGGTGATCTGGTCCTGCAGGGCGTGCACGGCCGCGTAGTCCTCCGGTGTCCCGGTGCAGAAGATGCGGCCCAGCAGCCAGACCATCGCCGTCGCCGACTTGTATTCGGTGACGCCAGGCGGGAGTGTCCCGGACCAACCCGGACCGGTGATGGCGAAGGTCTGGGCCTTTCCGCCGGTGGTGCGCTTTCCCGGGGAGGCGAACACCTCGGTCCACCCGTCGAGCATCGGCAGCAGGAAGTACCGGTCGCCCATATCGGGCACGCTGACGATCCACGGTTCCTTCGCGACGTCGAACCACGCCTGCGTGTAGAGGGTGTCCGCGTTGGGTGCGGTGACGGCGCGGAACTGCGCGTTGGGGTATTCGCGCATCCGCACGAACTGTCCCATGGGTGCGGCGGTGCCTTGGGGTTCAACGGTATTCGTCAGCACCCGCCGGGTGTACTCCATGGTGACGAGGGGATAGGCGTAGGTGTAGGCGTCCTGTGCCGCGGCCGCGAGATCGCCGCCGGTGGCCGTGGCGCTCGTCGACGTCGACGGTGCCGGGGATTCGTTCTTCCCACCGCAGGCGACCACCATCGCGATGATCACTGCCAACCCCGTCAGCCCTGCCAATGCGCGCGCAACCCTGTTCACCGCGCCACTATGCCCCGACACGACGCCGTGCGTCTTGACTTCAGCGGACATGTTTTTGATCTTTGACGACATGGAGTTGATCATGGCGTCCGCGCTGACGGGCTTCCGGGAACTCGTCGGTGAACTGGGGGGCGACGGCGACGCGCTGTTGCGGGACAGCGGTATCCGCCCCGAGGACAGCGGACGCACCGACGTGTTCGTCTCGCTGCGCAGCGCGGTCAACGCCGCCGAACGGGCCGCATCGGCCACCGGTGCCGCGGATTTCGGGCGGCAGTTGGCGCTGCGCCAGAGCATGGACGTGCTCGGGCCGGTCGGGGTTGCCGCGCGCACCGCCGCGACCGTCGCGGAGGTTTTCCGCATCTTCGACAAGTTCGTCGCCGCGTACAGCCCCGGTATCGCGATCGACGTCCGGCCCGGGTTCGTCGACTGGACGCTGCGTCTCGATCCACTTCCCGCTCATCCGCAGACCGTCGAGTTGTCACTCGGACTGATCCTCGGCGTGCTGCGGCGCTTTCTCGGCGCCGATTACGCGCCCGCGGAGATCCACATCCCGCATCGCCGGCTGACGAGCGAAGCCGACTACCGCCGCTACTACGGCTGTGCACTGCGCGACGAGGCCGCCGCATCGGGTTTTCGGATCGATCCCGCCGACCTGGCCCGTCCCGTGCACCGCGACGCGTTGGCGCACCACTACCTCACCGGTTACCTCGACGAGTCCTTGGCCGGGCGTGAGGTGTCCGCGGTCCGATCCGTGGCCGATATCGTCGGCCGGATGCTGCCGTCGGGGGTGGTGACGGTGGAGTTCATCGCACAGCATTTCGGTATGCACCCCAAGGCATTACAGCGGCGTCTCGCCGCCGAGGGAACCACCTTCGCCGCCGTCGTGGACGGGGTTCGCCGGGTGACCGCCGAACGGTATCTGCGCGACACCGAGATGAGCCTGCTGCACCTGAGCCGGCACCTCGGCTACGCCGAGCAGGGCGTGCTGACCAGGGCGTGCCGACGGTGGTTCGGCGCCACGCCGCTGGCGTACCGACGTACGCTGCGCGAGGAGATTTAGCTCAGACGTCGCTGGTGGTGTACCGGGTCTTGACCGGGGGAGCGGCCACCAGTGACGGCACCTCGGTCAGCTTGCCCTCGCCGGCGCGGAACGCGCGGTACGCCTCGTCGGCCTCGACGGACTCCCACAGTTCGTAGATCAGCCAATGGCCTTCGTCGGTCTCGTCGACCAGCACGTCGGTGCGGATGTTGCCGGGGAATGCCCTGGTGTCTTTCAGCGCGCGGCCGAAGACCTCCCGCGCCGTCGCCACAGACTCGGGCTTGAACTTCAATTCGAGGATCACGGTGACCGACATGAACCACAACATACCGTCGGCCTCCGTTGTCGATGCCTCAGAGGCGGCGCAGGGTGAGGACGGTGACATCGTCCTCGGTGTCGCTGGGCGCCAACGCGGCCGAGATCCGGGACGCCGCCACCTCCCCGCCGCGCCGCAATGTCGCGGCCAGCAGCCCCAGGCCCTCGTCGAGGGTCGAGCCACGGCGTTCCACCAAGCCATCGGAGAACATCACCAGCCCGTCACCGCGAGCGACGGTGAAGCTGCTGGCCGGGTAGCGCGCGCCCCGGACGCCGATCGGTGGGGCCAGCCGGATCGGCGCCGCAGCGACGTCCGCGCCGATGCGGAACGGCATCAGATGCCCCGCCGATGCCGCCTCGACATATCCGGTATCGAGTGCGATCCGGGCGGCGACCACGGTGGCGAAGGCACGCGGCATCAGGTGCACGCTGAAGTCATTGAGCCTGCTCAATGCTTCTCCGGGGGCGGCGCCGGTAAACAGCTGGGAACGCAGGGCATTACGCAACTGCGCCATGGCGCCGGCGGCGGCCAGGCCATGGCCCGCGACGTCACCGACGAGCATGACGAGCCGGCCGTCCGGCAGCACGAACGCGTCGTACCAATCGCCTCCCACCCGGCCACCCGCGGCGGGCTGGTAGTGGGCGGACAGCTCCCAGTCCGGGATGGTCGGAATCGACGACGGCAGCAGGCTGCGTTGCAGCACCTCGGCCACCTGTAACGCACTTCGGGTGCGCCGGTACAGCTCTTCGACCAGGTGTCGTCGCAACGATTCCGCGGACTCGACGTGGATGGGAGTCCACGGTTGACTGCAGCCGTCGACCACCTCGCGCCAGCGCTCGAAGGATTTGCGCGGGCTGAGCCGAACCCCGTCCCCTTCCTGCACGGCGATGGCCTTGTTGTGCGGATCGCCGCCCCAATCCACCGAGCGCAGCGCCTCCTCCCGGAACCAGATCACGTACTGCCCGTCGGGCAGGTTCAGCGCCAGCGCACCCGCGGCGACTGTCGGATCCAGATCCAGCGCGGGCAATTCACCGGACAAGCAGTCCGTCGCGACGACCTCGCCGTCGGCGTCGCGCGCCCAGTCCGCCACGGCGGTCACGGCCTCGGCCGGCGGGACCCTGCCCAGCACGCGGTACTTGCCGCCGACGCGCACGGCGACACCGGTGGCGGGCAGCAGATCGAGCAGGCTGGGTGCCCGCAGCAGCGCGGCCGCCACCGGCTCGCTGTCGTTGCGGGTGGCGTTGGTCAGCGCGGCCAGTGTCGATTGCGCGGCCAACCGCTCACGCAGCTGATCGTCGTCGAAGCGGTCGACGAGCCGAAGCGAGAGGGTGGAACCGAGGAACTCGGCCGCCGCCCGCGCGCCATAGGGCGGCAGGTGCGGGCCGGCGTAATGATGGCAGGCGATCAGTCCCCACAACCGGCCATGGCGCAGCAGCGATATCGACATGGACGCGCGCACACCCATGTTCTGTAGGTATTCGATGTGGATGGGCGAGACGCTGCGCAGCGTGGCATGGGTCAGGTCCAGCGGTGTGCCGCTGTCCGGATCGATGGCAGGTACCAGCGGGGCGGGCGTGTAGTCGACGTCGGAGATCAGCCGCAGCCAGTTCTTCTCGTACATCGCGCGGGCCTGCGCCGGGATGTCGCTGTCCGGGTAGTGCAGGCCGAGGAAGGAGTTGAGGTCATCGCGCTTGCATTCGGCGACCACCTCGCCGTTGTAGTCCTGGTCGTAGCGGTACACCATGACGCGGTCGAATCCGAGGAGATCGCGAATCGCGCGCGCGGTGGTGTCGTACAGCTCGGTCGTCGATTCGGCGCGGTTGAGCTGCTCGACCGAATTACGCACCGCCTGATACGTGTTCGGAAACGAGAACGGCCGTTCACCGTAAGCGATTTCGAGTTCCACCAGCAGCACCCCGCCCGGCTCGCGGTGCAGCAGGGCGTCGAACGCCCGCGACCGGCCGGCGACCTGGATCTCCAACTCGAGCGGGTTGCGCTGGCGCAGATCACCGAACACCGCCGCCGCCTGCTCGATCTGGGCGGCCTGTTCGGCGCCGATCAGGGCGGCCAGGTGGCGGCCCAGGACGTCGTCGACCGCGCGGCCCAGCAGGTCGGTGACATTCGCGCTGATCTGGCGGATCTGGAAACCCGGTTCGCGCACGACGGCGAGCACCCCGCGCGGCTGGACGCTGCCCGGGATGTGGATCGGCTCGCGTGCGCAGTTGTCCAGGTCGATCGGTGTGCCGACGGGTAGCAGCTGCGCTGCGTGGTCATCGCCGTTGGGACGCGAAATGACAAAACCCCCAGGTCGTGGTGTCGAGCTCCCCCTCGAGAGTGCCAGGCGGGTACGTCTGCGAGCACACCGACATGGCTCCGTGGGTTAGGCTCGGTAGGAGTCGGCGTTCTAGCTTCTCTGGTTCAGACCGCAGCCCGCGAGACATGGCGCCCCGAATCGACGCTTTCGCGAGGTTTTCGATGCCCGACCATTTCGAGTCCAGCCCATCCACACTGATGTGCGCTCACACGTGGCGTGACACGACTGTGGTGATCACCTGCTCCGGTGTCGTGGACATGCTCACCGTGCCCGATCTCAACCAACTCATCGCCGCGGCGCTGGACAAACAGCCCAGCGCGGTCATCATCGATCTGACGGAGACCACTTTCTTCGCCTCCTGCGGTATGTCGACGCTGGTGGACACGCAGGCCCAACTGCCGCCGGAGGTGCCGCTGGTGGTGGTCGCCGACGGACCCGCGACGCGTCGTCCTCTGGAGCTGGTGGGACTGGCGGACATCCTGACGATCCGCCCGACGCTCGATATCGCCCTCCAGGAGCTGGCGCCGGCCAAGAGTTGAGTTCTCGACGCTATTTCGTTGGCGGGTAGGCGAATTCGGCGAAATCACCAGTCGCTGGGCCGGTAGTCCTTCAAGAAGCAGCCGTGCACATCCTCGCCGGCCTCCCCACGCACGATCGGGTCGTAGACGCGCGCGGCGCCGTCGACCAGATCCAGCGGGGCGTGGAAGCCCTCCTCGGCCAGGCGCAGTTTGGTCGGATGCGGACGCTCGTCGGTGATCCAGCCGGTGTCCACGGCGGTCATCAGGATGCCGTCCTGTTCCAGCATCTCCGCGGAGCTGGTCCGGGTCAGCATGTTCAGCGCGGCCTTGGCCATATTGGTGTGCGGATGGCCCGGCCCCTTGTAGCGACGGCCGAACTGGCCCTCCATGGCCGACACGTTGACGACGTACTTGCGGCGCGCGGGGGAGGCGGCCATCGCCGGGCGCAGCCGGCTCACCAGGATGAACGGTGCGGTCTGGTTGCACAGCTGCACCTCAAGCAGCTCCATGGCGTCGACCTCGTGCACCCGCTGGGTCCAGCTGTTGATCGAGGCCGTATCGGGCAGCAGCCCACCGGCGTCGATGGCGGTGCCGGCGGCGATCCGCTCCGGTGAGGCGCTGCGGGCCGTCAAGGCAAGCTCTGCGAGCGCATGCGGGGTCTGGTGCTCGGCGAGGCTGCCCGCGAGCGCGGCCGGGTGCGCGTCACTGACCCGGTCGAAGCTGACCACATCGACCTGCGCCAGCTCGGGCGGCGGGGTGCGCTCGGCTTCGACGAGGGCGGCGTACGAGCCCGGGGCCCGGCGCACCGTCTGGGCGGCGTTGTTGATCAGGATGTCCAGCGGACCCTGTGCGGCCACCGTGTCGGCCAGCGCCACCACCTGCGCGGGGTCACGCAGGTCGATACCGATGATCCGCAGCCGGTGCAACCAGTCGGCGCTGTCTTCCATGGCCGCGAAACGCCGCACGGCGTCGTTGGGGAAGCGGGTGGTGATGGTGGTGTGCGCGCCGTCGCGCAGCAGGCGCAACGCGATGTACATGCCGATCTTGGCGCGCCCGCCGGTGAGCAGGGCGGTGCGGCCGGTGAGATCGGTGCGGGCATCGCGCTTGGCATGGCTGAACGCCGCACACTCCGGACAAAGCTGGTGGTAGAAGGCATCGACCACGGTGTGGTGCTTCTTGCAGATGTAGCAGGCCCGGGACCGCAACAGGGTGCCCGCGGTGGCGCCGGAGGCGGTCGACACCAACGGCAGGCCGGCGGTCTCGTCGTCGATGCGGCCCGGCGCTCCGGTGGCCGTCGCGGCGATGACGGCCTTGTCGGCTTCTGCCACCGCGTCACGTTTGGCGTGCCGGCGGGCTTTGCGCACCGACTTCCAGATGCCGGCGGTGGCACGCCGCACGGCCACCGCGTCGGGGTGCTCGGGCGGCAACGATTCGACCTCGGACAGCACCTGGAGGCAGGCGCTGAGCTTCTCCGGATCGATCGCGGTCACCGTGAAAGGGTGCCAGGTGGCGCGAAGCCCCGGCAAATCAGCGGTGCTACACCCGGCCGGCGATGAAACCGGCAGCTTGGCCCGGGTACGGCGGCGCCTCGTAATTGTTGTGCGCGGCCCGGTCGAACGACCCGGTCGAGCAGATCGGGTCCCCGCCGCTGCACAGGTCGATGGCGCGACCGGCGAACAACCCGTTGCTGGACAGCGGGGTGCCGAAGCGGGCACCCGGATTGCCGAACACGGCGACCGCCGCGACATTGGCGGCCAGGGCGGGATCGAGCGGAGGGGCCGACCCGAGGCTGCCGATCCGGTCACCGACGGGTTGGACGCCGGCGAGCATCGACACCGCGGACGCGCCCTGGGAGAAGCCGCCGAGCACGATCCGGGTGTTCGGGCACTGGTCGGCCATCCACGCGATGTGCCCGCGGGCGTCGTCGGCACCGGCGCCGGTGGTCAGGAAGTTGTAGCTGGCAGGGTAATTCACCGCGTACGCACCCAGGCTGCGGCCGCCCAGCAGGGGCTGCAGGGCACCGAACAGCGCATCGCCCACCCGTCCCATCCCGGGTGGTTCGGCGGTGCCGCGCGCGAAGACGAGCTCGACATTGGGGCAGTCGTCCGCAGCAGCGGTCGGGCTTCCCGCGAGCATGGCGACAGGAAGGGCGGCGACGGCGGCCAGGCGAGCGAGCGATGCACGGACGGTCACCTGGTCAGCGTGGCATATCGGCGTGCGTCGAGCGTCGAAACGGGTTTGTCGGACCCCTGAGCTACCGTGCAGTCACGCGTGAAGGCACGGATATTGAACGAGATTGGTACCCCCGACAGGACTCGAACCTGCAACCGACCGGGTAGAAACCGGATGCGCTATCCATTGCGCCACGGGGGCATACACGGACAGTCGTAATTTACACGTCATCGGCGCCTTCGCTCACAACCGGCACCCGCGATGCGGGGACCCGTGGAAACCGGCGGATAGGCGGTCGATGGCTCGACATCACACCAAAGACAAGGGCGATCTCGGCGTTGCGAAGGCGTATGCCGACCTCGTCGGGAAGGGGTTCGACGTTCTGTTTCCCGCCACCGAGCATGCGCCGTTCGACCTCGTCGCATACGCGGCAGGGATCTTTCACCGCGTCCAGGTGAAGTACAGGTCCATGAGGGCGGGCGTAGTCGTAGTCAAGTTGACCTCGACTTGGTCCGATCGACATGGTGTGCACCGTTCACCGATGGACAAAGACGCCGTAGACGCGATCTGCATCTACTGCCCGGAGACCGATGAGTGCTACTACGTCCGGCCGTCCGATCACAGTGTGTCTGTCGCCCTCCGGATCACCCCGGCCAAGAACGGTCAGAAGAAGCGAATCCTCGAGGCCTCGGCATTTCGCGAGCTGCCCGACAGACGGATCCCGCTGCTCGATGAGAATCGCGCCTCGGCGTGACGTCTGTGTGAGCTTCGACGCCGGGCCGGCTACAGCTACGAAAGCCCCGTCGCGCCACCGCGCCGCGGACTAGCGTGGACGCTGCACGGCGCCCGCCCAGGAGAGTGCCCTGCAGGAGGAGTTTGCGCGATGAGCAACGTGCCGTTGGATGCGGCGGGGCTGCCCCAGAAATTGAACGGCGTCGACACACTGCTGCACCGCGGGGAGGCGAATCCACGTACCCGGTCGGGCATCATGGGCGTCGAACTGCTTGACGTCACCCCTGATTGGGAGCAATTCCGCGCCGTGTTCGAGCAGGCGTCGCGCAAGGTTCTGCGGTTGCGTCAGAAAGTGGTGATGCCGACGCTGCCGACGGCGTCCCCGCGCTGGGTGGTCGATCCCGACTTCAACTTGGACTTCCATGTGCGCCGGGTGCGCGCCCCCGAACCCGGCACCCTGCGTCAGGTTCTCGACCTGGCCGAGGTCGCGCTGCAGACACCGATGGACATCACTCGGCCGTTGTGGACCGCGACCCTTGTCGAGGGCTTGGCCGACGGCCGGGCCGCCACCATCCTGCACCTGAGCCACGCCGTCGCCGACGGGGTCGGCACCGTCGAGATGTTCGCCAACATCTACAACCTGGAACGCGACACCCCGATCGGCGAGCTTGCGCCCCTGCCTATTCCACAGGATCTCTCCGCCAACGAACTGATGAAGATGGGCATCAACCGGCTGCCCCTCAAGATCACCAACAGTGTGCTGGGCCTCCTCGGCGGTGCGGTGCACGCGGTGACCAACGTCGTACGCGATCCGGCCGCCACGGTCAGTGGCGTCGTGGACTATGCGTTGTCGACCGCCCGGGTATCCCGACCGGTGGCCGATCATTCGCCGCTGTTGCGCCGCCGCAGCCTGGCCTCGCGCAGCGAGGCCATCGACATGGTCTTCTCCGACTTCCATCGGGCCGCCAAGGCTGCCGGCGGTTCCATCAATGACGCGTACCTGGCCGGGTTGTGCGGGGCGCTTCGGCATTATCACGAGGCCAAGGGCATCCCGATCGACAGTCTGCCGATGGCGGTCCCGGTGAACCTGCGCGTCGACGACGATCCTGCCGGCGGAAATCGTTTTGCCGGAATCAATCTCGCGGCACCGGTCGGTATCGCCGATCCCGGACGGCGGATCGCGGCGATCCGCTCACAGATGACCACCAAGCGCGAGGAACGTGCCATGGACATGGTGGGCACCTTGGCGCCGTTCGTCAGCTTTCTGCCCGACGCCGTCCTCGAATCGGCGGCCGGCTCGGTGGTGAACTCCGATGTGCAGGCCAGCAATGTGCCGGTGTATCCCGGCGATACCTTTATCGCCGGGGCAAAGGTGCTGCGGCACTACGGACTCGGCCCACTGCCGGGAGTCGCGATGATGACGGTGCTGGTGTCGCGCGGCGGCTTCGTCACCGTCACCACCCGTTACGACCGGGCCGCCGTCGTCGACGACGCCTTGTGGGCCGACTGCCTGCTCCGGGGCTTCGATGAGATCCTGGCCCTCGGCGGGGAGGGCCGCGCCGTGGCGGCGTCGTTCACAGCACCTGAAACCGCCTCATCACATGGAGGTGCCGCGCAATGAGTTCGGCGAACGACGCGCGCCTGCCGGGCACGGTCGCCGAGATCGAGGCCAGCCCGCCCGGGCCCGAGGTCGGCGCGTTCTTCGATCTGGACGGCACGCTGGTGGCCGGGTTCACCGGTGTGCTGATGACCCAGGACCGGCTGCGCCGCGGCCAGATGAGTGTCGGCGAGTTCATCGGCATGGTGCAGGCGGGGCTCAACCATCAACTGGGGCGCTCGGAGTTCGAGGACCTGATCGGCAAGGGTGCCCGGATGCTGCACGGCAACTCGTTGTCGGATCTGGACGAATTGGGGGAGCGGCTGTTCGTCCAGCACGTCCGCGACCGGATGTACCCCGAGATGCGCGCGATGGTGCGGGCTCACATGGCCCGCGGACACACCGTGGTGCTGAGTTCCTCGGCGCTGACCGTGCAGGTCGAGCCGGTGGCCCGGTTTCTGGGCATCGACAACGTGCTGTGCAACAAGTTCGAGGTGGACGACGAGGGGCTGATCACCGGTGAGGTGCAGCAGCCCATCATCTGGGGTTCCGGGAAAGCCCATGCGGTGCAGCGGTTCTCCGCGGAGAACGGGGTCGACCTGGCGCAGAGCTACTTCTACGCCGACGGCGACGAGGATGTCGCGCTGATGTACGTGGTCGGTAACCCGCGCCCGACCAACCCCGCGGGCAAGCTGGCCGCGGTCGCCCGAAAGCGCGGCTGGCCCGTCCTGAAGTTCAGCAGCCGCAGCGGCAGCAACCCGGTCGCGCAACTGCGCACCCTGGCCGGACTGGCGACCATCCCGACGGTCGCCGCGGGTGCGCTCGGGCGGGGGCTGCTCACCCGCAACAAGCGCGCGGGGGTGAACTTCTTCACCTCGAACTGGAGCAAGTTGCTGATGCTGACCATCGGGATCGAGATCAACGTGCTGGGCGAGGAGAACCTCACCGCGCAGCGGCCCGCGGTGTTCCTCTTCAACCACCGCAACCAGGCCGACCCGTTCATCGCCGGCCGGTTGGTGCGGGAGAACTTCACCAGCGTGGGCAAGAAGGAGCTGGAACGCAACCCGGTGATGGGGCCGATCGGCAAGGTGATGGATGCAGCGTTCATCGACCGCGATGACACCCAGGCCGCGGTGGAAGGCCTGCGCAAGGTGGAAGAGCTTGCCAAGAAAGGTCTTTCGATCATGATCGCGCCGGAGGGCACCCGGCTGGACACCACCGAGGTCGGCCCGTTCAAGAAGGGGCCGTTCCGTATTGCGATGGCCGCGGGCATCCCGATCGTGCCGATCGTGATCCGCAACGCCGAGGTCATCGCCGCCCGCGACTCCGCCACTTTCAACGCGGGCACCGTCGACGTCGCGGTGTTCCCGCCGATCTCGACCGACGACTGGACCCACGACAATCTGTCCGAGCGGATCGCCGAGGTCCGCCAGCTCTACCTCGACACGCTGGCAGCCTGGCCGCGTGACCAGCTCCCGGAGGTTCCGCTGTACAAGCGGGGTGCCGATACGCCGAAGCCCGCCCCGGAGGACCGTTCATGACCAGGCTCTCGGGCGATATCGACAGTTTCAAGCCGACCGACGACACCCTGGTGCTCGCCTCCGTCGGCTCGCCGGCCGAGCAGGAGTTGCTCAAGGACTGGTTGCTGCAGCAGCGCCGGGACCGCCCGGACGCCCGCGTCGAGGTGCTGCACCTGCCCGACTCCGACGATCCGCCCCCGACGGTGCTGGCCCAGCTGGTCGAGAAGCTGTCGGCCGACCCGGACCGGTCGGTGGTTCCGGTGCGGGTGTTCTGGATCCCCGGCGGGCTGCCCACCCGGTCCAAGGTGGTCTCGCTGATCTCCGGCCGCGACACCTACCGCCCGCCCGAACTGCTGCAGCGGCGCATCCTGCGCAAGGACCCGTCCCGCGCGCGGGTGGTGGCCGGTGAACCGGCGAAGGTGTCCGAGCTGCACCAGCATTGGAACGACCACACCACCGCCGAGAACCCCCGCGAATTCGCCCGTTTCGTCATCCGCCGGGCCATCCTGGCCATCGAGCGGGTCGAGCTGCGGCTGTTGGGTCCGGAGTACAAGTCGCCGCGGCTGGTGAAGCCGGAGATGCTGGCCTCGGCCCGCTTTCGCGAGGGACTGGACAAGATTCCCGGTGCCACGATCGAAGACGCCGGCGCCATGCTGGATGAGCTGTCCACGGGGTGGAGTCGGTTCTCCGTCGACCTCATCCCGACCTTGGGCCGGGCCATCTTCAGCCGCGGGTTCGACCCCAACATCGACTACGACCGCGAAGAGATCGAGGCGATGCGGGGATCGCTGGAGATCCATCCGGCCGTGCTGCTGTTCTCGCACCGCTCCTATCTGGACGGGGTGATCGTGCCGGTTGCCATGCAGGAGAACCGGTTACCGCCGGTGCACACCTTCGCGGGCATCAACCTGTCGTTCGGATTCATGGGCCCGATCTTCCGGCATTCCGGTGTCATCTTCCTGCGCCGCAAGCTCGACGATCCGCTGTACAAGTACGTGCTGCGCCAGTTCGTCGGGTACATCGTCGAGAAACGCTTCAATCTCAACTGGTCCATCGAGGGCACTCGGTCGCGCACCGGAAAGATGTTGCCGCCCAAGCTCGGTCTGCTGTCCTACGTCGCCGACGCCTATCTCGACGGTCGCAGCGAGGACATCCTGCTGCAGCCGGTGTCCATCAGCTTCGACCAGTTGCACGAGACACAGGAGTACGCGGCCTACGCACGCGGCGGCGAGAAGACCCCCGAAGGGGTGAGCTGGCTCTACAACTTCGTCAAGGCCCAGGGCGAACGCAATTACGGCAAGATCTACGTCCGCTTCCCCGAGGCGGTGTCGATGCGCCAGTACCTCGGCGAGCCGGGCGGGCCTATCGGTTCCGACCCGAATGCCAAACGGTTGGCCATGCAAAAGATGGCCTTCGAGGTGGCCTGGCGTATCCAGCAGGTCACCCCGGTCAACGCCACCGGCTTGGTGTCGGCGCTGCTGCTGACCTCGCGCGGGGTGGCACTGACGCTGGGCCAGTTGCACCGGACGTTCCAGGACTCACTTGATTACCTGGAGCGCAAGGGAATTCCGATGACCAACAGCACCCTGCGGTTGCGCACCGTGGACGGGGTGCGGGCCGCCGTCGACGCGTTGTCCGGGGGGCATCCGGTCACCCGGATCGACGGGGGGAGGGAGCCGGTATGGCGGATCGCGCCGGAGAACGAGCACGAGGCGGCGTTCTACCGCAACACCCTGATCGCGTCGTTCCTGGAAACCTCGATCATCGAACTGGCGCTGGCGCACGCGGCCCGTGCCGAGTCCGACCATTTGGACGTGTTCTGGGCGCAGACGGCGCGCCTGCGCGATCTGCTGAAGTTCGACTTCTACTTTGCCGACTCGGCCACCTTCCGGGACAACCTGACCAAGGAGATGTCGTGGACGCAGGACTGGGAGGAGCAGATCGTCTCGGGCCGTGAAGGCATCGAGGCACTGCTGCGGGCCAAGCGACCGCTGCTCGGCTCGGCGATGTTGCGCCCGTTCGTCGAGGCCTACGAGATCGTCGCGGACGTGCTGCGCGACGCACCCGCCGAGATCTCCGAGAAGGAACTGACCAAACTGGCCCTCGGAGTCGGCGCGCAGCAGGTGGCCCAGGGCAAGGTCCGCAGCAACGAGTCGGTGTCGGCACTGCTGTTCGCGACCGCCCGGCAGGTGGTGGCCGACCAGAAGTTGCTGGGTCGCGCGCCGGACCTGTCGCAGCGGCGTAGTGCCTTCCTCGCCGAGCTGCGGGACATCCTCACCGATATGGACACCGTCGAGGCCGGATCCGTTGCCCAGTTCGTCGAGCGTGAGCGAGCAGCCCGACAGGCAGCGAACGCCTGAAGGCGACCCCATACGCTTGACCGATGACGACCACGGCGCCACGGGTGCACACGGGCACCGTATGGCCCGTTCTGTTCGGCGTCGCGGTGCTGGCCGGCGCCGTGGCGGCCGGGTTGGGCGGGCTGTCGCTGGCCGACGCCCTGACCGCGACCGGCCTCCCGGATCCGGGACCGGTCACCACCTACGGGCTGCCCTTCGTCCGCGCGGCAGGGGAGATCGCTGCCGCCGTCGCCGTCGGCTCGTTCCTGCTGGCCGCGTTCCTGGTGCCGCCGCAGTCCAGTGGCGTGCTGGACGTGGCGGGCTATCGCGCGCTGCGCACCGGCACCGTGGCCTCCGGGATCTGGACGGTGTCCGCCGTGCTGCTGGTGCCGCTGACGGTGTCCGATATCACCGGTCAGCCGCTGGCCAGCAGACTCAGCGTGGCCGATATCTGGTCGGTGGCCGGCCTGGTGGAGACCGCGGGGACCTGGCGTTGGACGGCCCTGTTCGCCGCGATCGTGACCGTCGTGAGCATCCCGGTGCTGCGCTGGTCGTGGACCCCGTTGCTGTGCGCCGGGTCGGTCTTCACCCTGGTGCCGCTGGCGCTGTCGGGGCACTCGTCGGCCGGTGGTTCGCACGACCTGGCCACCAACAGCCTGTTCATCCACCTGGTCGCCGGGGTGGTGTGGGCAGGCGGGTTGCTGGCGGTGTGGGCGCTGGCCTTCCGCGGCGGGGCGCACACCGATCTGGCCGCACGGAGGTTCTCGGCGATCGCCCTGTGGTGCTTCGTGGCCATGGGATTCTCGGGCGTCATCAACGCCTTTGTCCGGGTCCGGCCGGCTGAGCTGCTGCACAGCAGCTACGGCTGGCTGATCGTCGGCAAAGTGGTGGCACTGCTCGTGCTCGGGGTGCTCGGATTTCTGCAGCGCCGCCGCGCGGTCGGCGCGTTGGCCGCCGATCCGGAGAACCGGCGCCCGCTGATCCAGCTGGCGCTGGTCGAGTCGCTGGTATTCGGTCTCACCTTCGGTATCGCCGTCGCGCTGGGCCGCACCCCGCCACCGCCGCCGCCGGTGTTCAACCCGTCGGTCACCGCGGTGCAGATCGGTTACGACCTGGCCGGGCCGCCGACGGTGGCGCGGATTCTGTTCGACTGGCGCTTCGACCTGATCTTCGGGACCGCCGCGATCCTGTTCGCCGCGGTGTACGTGGCGGGTGTCGTCCGGCTGCGGCGGCGGGGCGATGCGTGGCCGATGGGGCGGACCGCCGCCTGGTTGTGCGGGTGCGCGGTGCTGCTGTTCGCGACGTCGTCGGGGCTGGGCCGCTACATGCCGGCCATGTTCAGCATGCACATGGGCGCCCACATGCTCCTGTCGATGCTCTCGCCGGTGCTGCTGGTGTTGGGGGCGCCGGTGACCTTGGCGCTGCGTGCGCTGCCGGCCGCCGGACGCGACGCCCCGCCGGGCATGCGTGAGTGGCTGTTGGCCGCGCTGCACAGCCGGGTGTCGCTGGTGCTAACCAACCCGTTCGTCGCCACGGCGCTGTTCGTCGGGGGTTTCTACGGGCTGTACTTCGGCGGGATCTTCGACGCCGTCGCCGGTATCCACGCCGCGCACGTCGCGATGAACCTGCATTTCCTGCTGTCGGGCTATCTGTTCTACTGGGTGGTCATCGGGATCGACCCGACACCACGGCCCATCCCGCCGCTGGCCAAGCTCGGTGTGGTGTTCGGGTCGCTGCCGCTGCATGCGTTCTTCGGTGTGGTGTTGATGGGCACGCAGACGGTGATGGCCGAGGGGTTCTACAAGTCACTGCAGCTCTACTGGCATACCGATCTCCTGGGCGATCAGCGTCTGGGCGGCGGTATCGCCTGGTCGGCCGGTGAGGTGCCGCTGGTGCTGGTGATGCTCGCGCTGCTGATCCAGTGGCGGCGCAGCGACAACCGCACTGCCACCCGGCTGGACCGCGCCGCCGACCGCGATGACGACGCCGATCTGGCCGCCTATAACGCGATGCTGTCCAAGCTGGCCGAACGCGAGCAGCACCAGGGTTAGGTCGCCGTGCCGCGCGGCGGGTGCAGACCCGCCCGTATCGCGGGCGTGCCGCGCTCAGGACCCGTAGTTCACCGTGATGGTGCCGTCCCGGTTCACCCCGGTCTTCGGGGCCGGGTCCTGCTGCACCACCTTGTTGCGTTTGTCGCTGCCGGCGTCGATATCGGGTCCCTTCTGGAAGGCGCCGGTGAAACCTTGGGCCTGCAGCGACTGCAGCGCGTCACCGTAGAACAGCCCCCGCAGATCCGGCATCTCGAATTGATTGCCTCGTGACACTTTCAGCGTGATCGGCGCGTCCGCGTCCACCGATGCGCCCGCCGCCGGGTCGGTGCTCGCCACCTGACCCACCGGCAGCGTGCCGTCGGTGTCCGCTTTGAGGATGGTGGTGAAACCCGCGGTGTTGAGGTTCTGGGTGGCCTGATCGACCGTCTGCCCGGTCACGTCGGGCACGGTCCGAGTCGCCGGCCCGGAACCGACGAGGATGACGATCTCGTTGCTGGTCGCCGAATCCTGCTGAGCGGCCGGTATGGTCCCGACCACCTTGTCCAACTCGGAGGCTTTGGACGCCTGCGTCATGCGCCGCACGCTGTCGAAGCCGGCATCGTGCAGTTTCTGCACCGCATCGTCATAGGTCAGGGTGGCGACGTCCGGGATGCGGCGCTGCTCCGGTCCGGTCGAGACGTTCACGGTGATATCGCTGCCCGACGAGACGGAGCCGCCGGCCGCCGGGTCGGTGCCGATCACCCGACCCGCCTCGACCGAGCCGTCCGGCTTGGTGTCCACGTGCGGGGTCAGGCCGCGGTCCTGTAACTGGGTGAGGGCATCCTGGCGGGTCAAACCGTGCACATCGGGCACCGATACGCGGTTCATGGTGCCCACGACGAAGACGCCGGCGATCACCAGCAGGGTCACGGCCGCGACTGCACCGGCGATCAACCAGCGCCGCGACCCACTACGGCGTTCCTGGACGGGCATTTGCAAGGTATGCGGCTGCGGGTCGATATCCACCGGGGACCGGTCGGTGTCGTCCGCCGGCAACGTCGCCGGCGCCTCCGGAGCGTTGCCGCGGCTGACCCGCATCAGGTCGGCATGGAAGGCGGCCGCGCTCTGATACCGGTTCTCCGGTTTCTTGGCCAGCGCCTTGAGCACCACGGCGTCGATTTCGGCGGAGATACCCGGGTGCCGCTGGGACGGCGGGATCGGCCGCTCCCGGACGTGCTGATAGGCCACTGCCAGCGGGGTGTCACCGCTGAAGAGTGCCTGTCCGGTCAGCATTTCGTAGAGCACGCAGCCCAAGGAGTACACGTCGGTGCGGGCGTCGACCTCATGGCCGCGGGCCTGCTCGGGGGAGAAGTACTGCGCGGTGCCCACCACCGCCGAGGTCGCGGTCAGCCGGTCCCCGGTGGTGGCGTTCATGGCGTGCGCGATGCCGAAGTCCATCACCTTCACCGCGCCGGTCGGGGTGATCATGATGTTGGCCGGTTTGATGTCGCGGTGCACGATGCCACGGCGGTGGCTGAACTCCAGCGCCGTGCACACCTCGCCGATGATCGAGATCGCGCGTTGCGGTGCCATCGCACCGTGGCGCGCGATCAGTTTGCCGACGGTGAGCCCCTCGACGAATTCCATCACCAGGAACGGCAGCGTCCCGTTCGGCGTCTGCGCCTCACCGGTGTCCAGAATCGCCACGATCGAGGGGTGGTTGAGCGCCGCGGTGTGCTTGGCCTCCCGCCGGAACCGCTGGTAGAAGCTTGGGTCGCGGACCAGGTCGGCGCGCAGGATCTTGATCGCGACGTCGCGGTGCAGGCGGATATCCCGGGCCCGGTGCACCTCCGACATGCCACCGAAGCCCAGGATCTCGCCCAGCTCGTAGCGGTCGGTGAACTGCTGCGGCACGGTCATCGCGTCATCCCGCTCACGGCAGTTCCCTTAGATCCCACACCATTGATCTTCTCTCAACACGCAAACGGCGGGTCCGACACCCCTTCTTAGCCGAGCCTTCTTAGCCGAGGGGACAACCGGACCCGCCGCGCGAACTTGTCAGCTCTGGGCGGGCAGCGCCTCGGTATCGGCGTCGCTGGACCGCCGCTTGGGGACGTACGGCAGGAACTGGTAGTCCCCGCGCGGGTAGACCACCTGGGGCCACCAGAACCACCGGCCCAGCATCGTGGCGATGGACGGCATCAGCAGCGACCGCACGATGAAGGTGTCGATCAGCAGGCCGATGGCGATCGTCGACCCCATCTGGGCCAACACGATCAGCTTGCTCGCCATCATGCCGGCCATGGTGGCGGCGAACACCAGCCCGGCCGAGGTGACCACCCCGCCGGTGCCCGCCATGGACCGGATAATGCCGGTCTTGAGGCCGGCGTGGATCTCGTCCTTGAACCGGGAGACCAGCAGCAGGTTGTAGTCCGAGCCGACCGCCAACAGGATGATGACCGACATCAGCATCACCAGCCAGTGCACCGGCATCCCGAACAGGTCCTGCCACAGCAGCACCGAGATGCCGAAGGACGCGGCGATCGAACTGCCCGCGGTCAGGACGATGGTCAGTGCGGCCACCGCGCTGCGCGTCAGGATGAGCATGATCATGAAGATCAGCGTCAGCGCCGACACGACCGCGATCATCAGGTCGTAGCGGGCGCCGTCGGACATGTCCTTGTAGGTCGCCGCGACACCACCGAGGTAGATCTTGGCGTCCGACAGCGAGGACATCTTCAGCGCTTCCTGCGCCGCCTTGCGTTCCGAATCGACCCGGGCGATGCCGTCCACGGTCGCCGGGTCGGTCTGATGGGTGATGAACATGCGGGCGGACTTACCGTCCGGGGACAGGAACATCTTCAACCCGCGCTCGAAGTCCGGGTTCTGGAAGGCCTCCGGAGGCAGGTAGAACAGATCGTCGTTCTTGGCGGTGTCGAAGGCGGCGCCCATCGACAAGGCGGTGTCGTTCATCGCCTGCATCTGATCGATCAGCGCCTTCTGCGAGTTGTACGACGCCAGTGACAGATCCCTGCTGGTCTCCATCGACGCGATCGTCTGCGGCAGCAGCGCGGTCAGCTTCGGCGCCAACTCCGCCAGCTGGTCGGTGTTGACCTGCACGTCGCCGGTCTTGTCGGTCACCTCGTCGACCGAATCGAGCGCATCGAAGACCGAGCGGGTGGCGGCACACATCGGGATGTCGAAGCAGTGCGGCTCCCAGTAGAAATAGTTGCGCAGGGGCCGGAACTGATCATCGAAGTTCGCGATGTTGTCCCGCAGCTTCTCGGTGATCGCGAGCAACTCCCGCGACTTCGCATCCGAATCGACGGTGAGCTTCGTCTGTTGCAGGGAGAGCTGGTACTGCTCCTTCATGATGGCGATGGAGGTGTTGGTCGCATCGATCATCTTGAGCTGGTCGTCCAGCTGCTTGCGCTGGAACGGCAGATTCATGTTGCTGGTCTGACCCGAGATACTGGTCTGGAACGGAATCGAGCTGTGCTGGATGGGGATTCCCAGCGGCCGGGTGATGTTCTGCACCATCGCGATGCCCTCGGCGTGCATCACATTGCTCGAAATCTTGTTCAGCACAAGCATATCGGCGGGATTGCGCATGTCATGGTCGGATTCGACCATGAGGATGTCGGGGTTCATCCGGGCCTGGCTGAAATGCCGGTCGGCGGCGGCGAAGCCGACATTGACCGGGGCGTCTTTGGGGAGGTAGTACCGGTCGTTGTAGGCCGGCTTGTAGCCGGGGATGGCCACGATGCCGATCAGCACGACGAACAAGCTGGCCACGAAAATCGGTGCGGGCCAGCGCACGACCGCGGTGCCGACCTTCCGCCAGAACTTGCTCTGCGGGGGCCGCTTGGACTCGTAGAGCCCGACGCGGCTGCCGAGGTAGAGCACCGCGGGCCCGAGCGTCACCGCGATCAGGACCACCACGATCATGCCGATCGCGACCGGTGCGCCCATCGTGGCGAAGTAGGGCAGCCGGCAGAAGCTCAGGCAGTAGGTCGCGCCCGCGATCGTCAGTCCGGAACCGACGATCACCGGTGCGACCGACTTGAAGGTGGCGTAGTAGGAGTCGTCCTTGTCCAGGCCCAGGCCGCGATCCTCGCGGTAGCGGCCGAAGATGAAGATGCCGTAGTCGGTGGCCGCGGCGATCGCCAGCATGGTCAGGATGTTGCCGGCGAACGTGGTCAGCCCGAACACATTGTGGGTGGCCAGTACCGACACCACGCCGCGCGCGGTGAGCAGACCGAGGAAGGTCAGGAACAACTGGATCAGCGTGGTCCTGATCGAGCGGTAGACCACCAACAGCATGCCCGCGATCGCGACGAGGGTGATCAACGTGATCTCGGCCAGGCTCGCGTTGCCGATGACGTGCATGTCGTCGGTCAGTGCGGCGGGACCCGCGACATAGGCCTGCACCCCGGGCGGGGCCTGGGTGTCCTCGATGGCCTTGCGGACCGCATCGACGCCCTCGTTGGCCAGCGTCATGCCCTGCTCGCCGGCCAGGTTGATCATCACGTAGGAGGCCTTGCCGTCGGCGCTCTGCGCTCCGGCCGCGGTCAGCGTGTCACCCCAGAAGTCCTGGATGTGCTGGATGTGCTCGGGGTCCTGCTCCAGCTTGTGGATGATCTCGTCGTAGTACTTGTGCGCGTCCGGACCGAGTGGCTGCTGGCCCTCGACGACGACCATGACGGTGCTGTTGGAGTTGAACTCCTTGAAGTTGGAGCCCATCAACTTCATCGCCTGCATCGAGGGGGCGTCCTCGGGCGCCATCGGTGCGGCGTGCAGCTCGCCGACCACCTCGAGCTGGGGTGCGATGACGTTCACCAGGACGGCGATCGCGATCCAGAACAGGATGATCGGCCACGCCAGGATGCGGATCAGGTGCGGGACGACGGGCCGCTTCGGCGTGCCGGTGGGTGCGGCGGTGGTGGCAGTGGTCATGCGGATTTCACCAGGCAGTAGGTCTGGGCGTTGACGCCATCGGCTGATTGCTCCTCACGGACGGTGCCGTTGACGGTGACGCGGCAACCGATGTGGTCGCTGCTGCGTTCACTGTCGCTGCGGGCCATCAGATTCGCGCTGACCGTCGGCAACGTGGTGGACAAGGTGACCGACCAGGGCAGCGGAGCGCTGACCGAGTGCACGTTGGCGTCCGGGTCGAAATAGCTGATCTCGGCGGAGCTACCGGGGGGCCCGTAGACCTCGTACAACACGACCTTCGGGTTGAACTGGACGATCTCGATACCGGCTCCGGCGTTGGCGTTCAGGTCCTCTGATCCGAACATCTTGTGCAGTCGCGAGACCACCAGCCCGGAGATGGCCAACACCACGATGAGGACCACCGGAATCCAGATCTTCTTCAGCCAGTTGCCGACTGGAACTGATTTCACCCCAACACCTTTCACCCCGTCAATTGATTGCGGCGCCGCTGCCGCGAAGTCCTGTGTCAGTGGCGCGCGGCGTCGTTCGGCTCCGACGGCGTATCCGCGGCTGCCACCAGCCTGGCCAGGATCGGAACGGCGACGTTGGCGGCCAGCAACAGTGCGCTGCACTCCTCGGCCGACAACGTCTCCAGAAACCCGGCCAGACGCTCCCGGCGCAGCCGTCTGCGATCGTCGAGCATTGCCCGGCCCTGGTCGGTGATCCCGATCAGGCAGGCTCTGCCGTCCTCGGGGTCGGGAACCCGGGTGACGAGGTCGGCGCGTTCCAGTCGTTGCATCAGCTGTGTCATGGACGGCTGGCTGACGCCCTCTTTGGCCGCGAGGCTGGTCAGCCGCAGCGGTCCCTCCCGGGAGAGCCGGTTGATCGCGAACGCGGCCGACACGCTGAGGTCGACGCGGTCGGAGAGGAATCGGGCCGTCAGGTCGGTGGCCAGATCGACCAGCTCGCCCACGCTTTCGCGCGCAAGATCGCCGGGCGGCTGTTGCTTCACAACGTATCTATATCACGAAGCTTATCTAACTGATAGCCGAAACTTCGCCCGGACCTGTGAGTTTCCTGGATATCGAAGCGTTGTGGAGACGATTCAATGCCGTGCGTGATGCAATCCGCCGCCGCGGGTCAGCGCACGAGTCGCTCTGCGATGCCCGCGTACAGCTCGCCGAGCTTGTTCGCGTCGGAGTGCTTCTTGGAGGGGAACCATCGGCAGACGTCGACGCACAGGGAGGAGATCGCCATGACGATCTCCTCGACGCTGTCGACATCGAATTCGCCGGCGCGGATGCCGCCGGCGATGATGTCGGTCAAGACTGCGGTCGCCTCATGTCGCAGGGGTGCGATCTTGCGGTAGTGGGCCGCGGTGAGTCCGTGCAATTCGTACTGCACCACGCGGGCCTGCTTGTGGTTCTCCGCATGCCAGCGCGCGAACGCGGCGACGACCGCCCGGAGCCGCTCGGTGAAGTTCGGCGTGGACGGATCTGCGTGCTTGAGGGCGGCCAGCAGGCTGCTGTGGCCCTCCAGGGCGATGGCGAAGAGCAGCTCTTCTTTCGACCGGTAGTGGGGGTACATGGCCGTCGCGCTCATGTTCAGGCGTTTGGCGATCTGCCGGGTGGAGCTACCGCCATATCCCGACTCTGCGAACGCCTCGATCGCGGCCCGTCGCATGCGTTCTGCCGCAGCTGAATCCGCAGGTCGGTCGATGGCCATGACGGTGGGTGATCTTACACACAATTGACACCGAGGGCGATGACGACGCAATATTAGCGAGCGCTCATTTAATGAGCGATCGCTAACTTCTGGTCGATCCGAAAGGCTGCCCATGGCCGACTTCCTCTCGCGGCGTGACGTCGACTTCCTGCTGCACGAATGGCTGGATGTCACCGCGTTGACCAAGCGCGACCATTTCGCCGAACACTCCAGGGACACCTTCGATGCCGTGCTGGACCTGTCGGCCGATATTGCGTCGAAATGCTTTGCCCCGCATAACAAGAAGGGCGATCAGACGCAGCCCGTCGTGGGGGCCGACGGCAAGGTCGCGCTGATCGACGAGATCAAGACCGCCCTGGACGCCTTCAGCGCCGCGGGGTTGATGGCGGGCCCGTTCGACGAGGCGATCGGCGGGATGCAATTGCCGACGGTCGTCTCCCAGGCGGCGCTGGCATTCCAGCGGGCGGCCAATCCCAGTACGACGGCCTACGCCTTCTTGACCATGGGTAATGCCAATCTGCTGGCCGAGTACGGCTCACCGGAGCAGATCGACACATGGGTACGCCCGATGCTGGAGGGCCGCTTCTTCGGCACGATGTGCCTATCGGAACCCGAGGCCGGGTCCTCGTTGGCGGACATCACCACCAAAGCCCTCCCCATGGCCGACGGCACCTACCGGGTGACGGGCACCAAGATGTGGATCACCGGTGGCGATCACGAGTTGACCGAGAACATCGTCCATCTGGTGCTTGCCAAAGCGCCCGGGGGAGGTCCGGGCGTGAAAGGCATCTCCTTGTTCATCGTCCCGAAATTCCTGACGGACGGTACGCGCAACGATGTGGCGCTGGTGAGCCTGAACCACAAGATGGGCAACCACGCCACGACGAACGCGCTGCTCAACTTCGGCGATGGTTCCCACCCGGTCGGTGACGGTGAGGGTGCCGTCGGCTATCTGGTCGGCGAAGAGCACCGGGGTCTGGCGTACATGTTCCACATGATGAACGAGGCCCGGATGGCAGTGGGCCTGCAGGCGACCGCCACCGGCTACGCCGGCTATCTGGCGTCGCTGGAGTACGCCAAGCAGCGCACCCAGGGTCGGCCGGTCGGCAACAAGGATGCGGCGGTGCGACCCGTGGCGCTCATCGAACACGCAGACGTCAAGCGAATGTTGCTGGCGCAGAAGTCCTATGTCGAGGGCGGATTGGCGCTGGGCCTGTACTGCTCGAACCTGGTGGACGAGGCGCGCACCGGAGCCGACGGCGACCGCGAGCGGGCGAACCTGCTGCTCGAAGTCCTGACGCCCATCGCCAAGAGCTGGCCTTCCCAATGGTGCCTGGAGGCCAACAGCCTGGCGATCCAGATCCACGGCGGATACGGCTACACCACCGAATTCGATGTCGAGCAGTACTACCGCGACAACCGCCTGAACGCCATTCACGAAGGCACCCACGGCATCCACGGGCTGGACCTGCTCGGCCGCAAGGTCGTCATGCAGGACGGGGCCGGTCTGGCGCTGTTGGTCGAACGGATCAACGAGACCATCGCCAAGGCCGAGAGCACCGACTACGCCGCCGCGCAGGCAGCTGACCTACGGCGTGCCGTGCAGCGTCTCCAGGAGGTCACCGCGATCCTCTGGTCGGCGGACGACCTTGCCACCACCCTGGCGAACTCGACGGTGTACCTGGAGGCCACCGGCCACGTCGTGATGGCCTGGCTGTGGTTGGAACTACTCCTCGCCGCCAGCGACAACCAGGGCAGCTTCTACGACGGGAAACGTGCTGCGGCGCAGTACTTCTTCACCTACGAACTACCCAAGGTGGGTCCGCAATTCGATCTGCTGGCTGCGCTGGACCGCGTCTCCGTCGACGCTCGGCCCGACTGGTTCTGAGCCGCGCTGCTAGACCGCTCCGGCCGCGATGGCTCTGTCAGACCGCTCCGGCCGCGATGGCTCTGCTAGACCGCTCCGGCCGCGATGGCCGAAGGCCAGCTGCCGTACTCGCTGATATCCGGCCCCGTGGCGGCCGAGGCATCCGCGGCGAAGGCGGTACGCCAGCTGCCGTCGCCGAATTCGACCTTGCCCAACTGCATGGGTGCCGGCAGCGCGGCCAGGAAACGACCGAGTGCGGCGGGGGAGAGCAGCCACCGATGACCCAGCAGGGCCGCACCAGCACTGCCCTCGGGAACCCGGGTGATGGCCGGCTTGGGCGGGGTGGTCGGCAGCACCGTCATCCGGTACCGCGGCGCCGTCGTCAGCTCGCCGGCCCAGCGGGCGCCCAGATCGGTGAGCTGCCACACCAGCGGTCCGCCGCGCAGATGCGCGCCGAACACCACCAGCTCGGTGTGGTCGGCCACCGCCAGTGGCCACACCTGTTGCGGCGCTTCCACATCCGCCGCAAGGGCAGCGATATCCAGGGCGACGGCATCGTCGAAGGCACGCGCCAGCACGGTCACACCGAACTGCGCGTCGCCGGCGGTGCCCGTGGGCACGGAGACACCGCACAGATCGAACAGATTGCAGAAGTTGGTGTAGGTGCCCATGGTCGAATTCACCCCGACCGGGTCGGCGGCCACCTCGTCCAGGGTCGGGTGCAGCGGCGCGGTGGGCACCAGCAACGCGTCTGCTCCCTGCAGGGAGGCCATCGCCACGGCGCGTAACCGGGCCACCTCGCGGCGGTCGGCGATCAGCCGGTGCGCCGGGATGTCACGGGCTCCGGTGACGATGCGCGCCACCGTCGGATCCAGCTCGGCGTCGGGGTGGCCGTCGATGAATTCGCCCACCGCGGCGTATCTTTCGGAGACCAGTGCACCGTCGTAGAGCAGCCGGGCGGCGGCCAGGAACGGTTCGATGTCGACGATGACGATCTGCGCGCCTGCCTTCTCCAAGGTCTGCACCGCGGCGGCGAAGGCGGCCTGCCAGGTCTCGTCGAGAGCGGGCAGCGTCGAGGGCACGGCGACAACAGGATTCGGTGGCGCCGCCACGCGAACGTCGGCCGGCCAGGCGCGGTCTCCGGCGGCGGCCATCGCCGCCATCGCCGTGTTGGCCTGGTTCAGGTCGCGGGCGAAGATCGTCACGCAGTCATAGGACTCGCACGCGGGCACGACGCCGTCGGTGCTGATCACGCCCAGCGTCGGCTTGATGCCGACGATGCCCTGCAACCCGGCCGGGACCCGGCCCGACCCGGCGGTGTCGGTGCCGATCGCGATATCGGCCTGCCCGGAGGCGACCGCCGCCGCCGAACCCGAACTGGAGCCGCCGCTGATGTAGGCGGGCCGGCGAGTGTCGGATACCGCGCCGTACGGGGAGCGCGTGCCGACCAGGCCGGTGGCGAACTGATCGAGGTTGGTCTTGCCGACGACCACCGCGCCGGCCGCGCGCAGGGCGGCCACCGCCGGCGCGTCGGACTCGGGCTGATACGAGAACTGCGGGCAGGCCGCGGTGGTGGGCAGGCCTGCGGCGTCGACGTTGTCCTTCACGGCCAGCCGCACCCCGGCGAGCGCACCGCCGGCCGCGCGGCTGGCGGCCAGATCGGCGTCGATATCGGCATCCGGGCGTCGGCTGATCCACACAGTCATGCGCCAAACCCTAGGGCCCGGTTATCCACAGTGCCGGATTGATCCACAGGTGGTGGTCCCGATCGCGGCGTCGGGTGACGGTCTGTCGGTGCCCGGCGGGTCAATGGATGCACAGGCCGGCGGCGAGCACATCACTGCCGGCGCGGAATGAAATGACCGAAAGGCAATGCCATGTTCGAGACACCGTTTTCCGTGGTCGGCACCGTCATCACCGACCCCGTGCCGCGTCGCGTCGGCGACCAGGACTTCACCCGGTTCCGGGTGGCCAGCAACTCGCGCAGGCGCACCGCGGAGGGCTCCTGGGAACCGGGTAACTCGCTCTACCTCACCGTGAACTGCTGGGGCCGGGTGGCCGAGGGGGTGACCGGCGCCCTGTTCAAGGGGGACCCGGTGGTGGTCGTCGGGCACATCTACACCAACGAATACGACGACAAGGAGGGCAATCGCCGATCCTCCGTCGAGGTGCGCGCCACCTCGGTCGGACCGGACCTGTCCCGGTGCCGGATCAAGATCGACCCGTCCAGGCGGGTCCCGGAACCGGCGGCGGCCTCCGAGTCCGGCGCCGATGAGGGCCCGGAGGAGGCCGATGAGCACACCCGCAACTCGGGCGAGCTGCCGATCTCCGCGTAGCGCGGTATTCGTCCTTGCCTAGGATGGTGTCGCGAGACTTTGGCGAACGAAAGGCAAGACGACGGCAATGGCCGAATTCATCTACACAATGCGGAAGGTCCGCAAGGCGCACGGCGACAAGGTCATCCTTGACGACGTCACCCTGAACTTCCTTCCCGGTGCGAAGATCGGCGTCGTCGGCCCCAACGGGGCTGGTAAGTCGAGTGTCCTGAAGATCATGGCCGGTATCGACCAGCCCAACAACGGCGACGCCTTCCTGGCTCCCGGCGCGTCTGTCGGCATCCTCATGCAGGAGCCGCAGCTCGACGAGACCAAGACCGTTCGCGAGAACGTCGAGGAGGGCGTCGCCGTCAAGGCCAAGCTCAACCGGTACAACGAGGTCGCCGAACTGATGGCCACCGACTACACCGATGAGCTCATGGACGAGATGGGCCAGCTGCAGGAGGAGCTGGACGCCGCCGACGCCTGGGATATCGACTCCCAGCTCGAGCAGGCCATGGACGCGCTGCGTTGCCCCCCGCCGGATGAGCCGGTCACCCACCTGTCCGGTGGCGAGAAGCGCCGCGTCGCCCTGTGCAAGCTGCTGCTGTCCAAGCCGGACCTGCTGCTGCTCGATGAGCCCACCAACCACCTCGACGCCGAGAGCGTGCTGTGGCTGGAACAGCATCTCGCCGACTACAAGGGCGCGATCCTGGCCGTCACCCACGACCGTTACTTCCTGGACAACGTCGCCGAGTGGATCCTCGAGCTCGACCGCGGCCGCGCCTACCCGTACGAGGGCAACTACTCCACCTACCTGGAGAAGAAGGCCGAGCGCCTGGAGGTCCAGGGCAAGAAGGACCAGAAGCTGCAGCGGCGGCTGAAGGAAGAGCTCGCCTGGGTGCGCTCGGGTGCCAAGGCCCGCCAGGCCAAGAGCAAGGCCCGGCTGGGACGCTACGAAGAGATGGCGGCCGAGGCGGAGAAGACCCGCAAGCTCGACTTCGAGGAGATCCAGATCCCGGCACCGCCGCGGCTGGGCAACCTCGTGGTCGAGGTCAGCCATCTGGACAAGGGCTTCGACGGCCGTGTCCTCATCAAGGACCTGTCCTTCACCTTGCCGCGTAACGGCATCGTCGGCGTGATCGGCCCCAACGGCGTCGGCAAGACGACCCTGTTCAAGACCATCGTCGGTCTCGAGCAGCCCGACAGCGGTGAGGTCAAGGTCGGCGAGACGGTCAAGCTCAGTTACGTCGACCAGAACCGCGGCGGTATCGACCCGAAGAAGAACGTGTGGCAGGTCGTCTCCGACGGCCTCGACTACATCGAGGTCGGCCAGAACGAGATCCCGTCGCGGGCCTACGTGTCCGCATTCGGGTTCAAGGGCCCCGATCAGCAGAAGCCCGCGGGGGTGCTCTCCGGTGGTGAGCGCAACCGTCTGAACCTGGCGCTGACCCTCAAAGAGGGCGGCAACCTGATCCTGCTCGACGAGCCGACCAACGACCTCGACGTGGAGACGCTGAGCTCGCTGGAGAACGCCCTGGAGCAGTTCCCCGGTTGCGCGGTGGTGATCTCCCACGATCGCTGGTTCCTGGACCGCACCTGCACGCACATCCTGGCGTGGGAGGGCGACGACGACAACGAGGCGAAGTGGTTCTGGTTCGAGGGCAACTTCGGTGCCTACGAGGAGAACAAGATCCAGCGTCTCGGCGCCGACGCGGCCCGGCCGCACCGGGTCACCCACCGCAGGCTCACCCGCGACTGATCCGGCGGGGCAGGGACACGGCGCCGGGCGGGGCGACTAGTCTCGCTCGTGCGTGCAGCCGACGACGGCGGCGCGCAGGTGTAAGTGAGGAGCCTTCACCATGACGGTGAATCCAGCAGCCCCCCAGAAGTTGCGCCTGAGCGAGGATGCCGTGGGGCGGCTCGCGACGGCGTACCTGGCAACCCACCACGGACCGCACGGCGACGCCCCCTCCACCGACGTCGCCGTCACCGTGCCGGTGGACCGGGCCGTCACCGCCCAGGTCATGTCCCCGGAACTCCTGGCCGCCCACACCCGGCTGGGTGAGGTCCGGGCGCCCGGACAGACCCTGGTCGCCGTGTACCCGGCGGATGCACCGGGGGCGAGCGAAGCGACGGGGGAAACGCCACGCGGCTTCGGTCCGGCGCTGCAGGTGGTCACCGATCACAGCCCGATGCTGATGGATTCGGTCACCGTCATGCTGCACCGGCTGGGCGTGAACTACGTGTCGATCATGAACCCGATCCTGCGGGTGCAGCGCGGGCCGGGCGGGGAGCTGCTCGATATCGCCCCGGCGGTGGGACCCGACGCCCCGGCCCGCGGTATCGACGAGACGTGGATCCACGTGCGGCTCGCCCCGACGGCCGACCCGGCCGCGGTCGACGAGGCCGCCACCATGCTGCCCCATGTGCTTGCCGACGCCCGGCAGGTCGCCACCGACTCCTCGGCGCTCAACGCCACGCTGGTCGGGCTGGCGAACGCGCTGGACGCCGACCACGCCGGCCATTTCGCCGGCCCCGACCGCCGCGACGTCGCGTCGCTGCTGCGCTGGCTGGCCGACGGGCATTTCGTGCTGCTGGGCTATCAGCGCTGCGCGGTGGCCGGCGGTACGGCCACGGTGGACCCGGCCAGCCGGCTGGGTGTGTTGCGGTCGCGCACCGATGTCTTCCCGGAACTGACCACCCCCGGCGATCTGCTGGTACTGGCCCAGGCGACCATGCCCAGCTTCCTGCGCTACGGCGCCTACCCGTACATGGTGGTGATCCGGGAGAACCCGGGTGGACCGGCAGCCACCCAGGGCGTCGAGCACCGCTTCGTCGGGGTGTTCACGGTGGCGGCGATGAACGCCAACGTGCTGGAGATCCCGCTGATCGCCCGTCGCGTCGACGAGGTGCTGGCGCGGACGCACGGCGATCCCAGCCATCCCAGCCAACTGATGCTCGACATCATCCAGACCATCCCGCGCTCCGAGTTGTTCGCGCTGAGCAGTGGGCAGCTCTTGGACACCGCACGCGCGGTGGTCGACCTCGGCTCGCTGCGACGGGCCCTGCTGTTCCTGCGTGCCGATCAGCTCGGCCACTTCGTCTCGGCGCTGGTGTATCTGCCCCGGGACCGCTACACCACCGCGGTGCGGCTGGCCATCCAGGACATCCTGGTTCGCGAACTCGGCGGCGTCAGCATCGAGTACGCCGCCCGGGTCAGTGAATCACCCTGGGCTGTCGTGCATTTCACCATCAAGATGCCCGAAGGAGTGCGCCGCGCGGATATCGACACGTCGTCGGAGAACGGGAACCGGATCCAGCAGCTGCTCACCGAGGCCTCCCGCACCTGGGCCGACCGGCTGATCGGGTCGGTCAAGTCCGGCGCCATCGGCCAAACCCTGGCCGAGCATTACGCGGCGGCGTTCCCCGAGGTCTACAAGCAGGCGTTCACCCCGGCCGAAGCCATCGGTGACATCGCGATCATCGAAGAGCTGCAGGACAACACGGTCAAGTTGGTGTTCGCCGAGGGCACCGGCGACGACCGGGTAGCCAAGCTCACCTGGTACCTGGGCGGCCGATCGGCCTCGCTGTCGGAGCTGCTGCCCATGCTGCAATGCATGGGTGTGGTGGTGCTGGAGGAGCGGCCGTTCACGGTGATCCGCGCCGACGGCCTGCCGGTGTGGATTTACCAGTTCAAAGTGTCTCCGCACCAGTCCATCCCGGCAGACGGGGATCCCGACACCACGGCCACCCTGTTCGCCGACGCGGTCACCGCGATCTGGCAGGGCCGGGCCGAGATCGACCGGTTCAACGAACTGGTGCTGCGTGCGGGGCTGACCTGGCAGCAGGTCACCATCCTGCGTGGTTACGCGAAATACCTGCGCCAGGCCGGATTCCCGTACAGCCAGTCCCATATCGAGACGGTGCTCAACGACAACGCGGGCACGGCGCGGTCTCTGGTGGAACTGTTCGAGGCGCTCTTCGACCCGACCGCGACCGACCCGCCGCGCGACGCCCAAGCCGCCGCCGCAGCGGTCGCTGCCGATATCGATGCCCTGGTGAGCCTGGATACCGACCGGGTGCTGCGGGCCTTCGCCGGCCTGGTGCAGGCCACCCTGCGGACCAACTACTTCGTCACCAGCCCGGATTCCGCGCGCGCCCAGAACGTGGTGTCGTTCAAGCTCAACCCCGGTCTGATCAGCGAGCTTCCGTTGCCCCGGCCGCGATTCGAGATCTTCGTCTACTCGCCGCGAGTGGAAGGCGTGCACCTGCGCTTCGGTTTCGTGGCCCGCGGTGGACTGCGATGGTCGGATCGCCGCGAGGACTTCCGCACCGAGATCCTGGGACTGGTCAAGGCGCAGGCGGTGAAGAACGCCGTCATCGTGCCCGTCGGCGCCAAGGGTGGGTTCGTCGTCAAGCAACCTCCGCTGCCCACCGGCGACGCCGCGACCGACCGCGACGCCCAGCGCGCCGAGGGGGTGGCCTGCTACCGGCTGTTCATCTCGGGGCTGCTCGATCTCACCGACAATGTCGAGAAGGGCAGCGGAAACGTGATCACCCCGCCGGGGGTGGTGCGCCGCGACGGTGATGACGCCTACCTGGTGGTCGCGGCCGACAAAGGCACCGCGACGTTCTCCGATATCGCCAACGATGTCGCGCAGTCGTACGGTTTCTGGCTCGGCGACGCGTTCGCCTCCGGTGGCTCGGTGGGTTATGACCACAAGGCGATGGGCATCACCGCCAAGGGCGCCTGGGAATCGGTGAAGCGGCACTTCCGCGAAATGGGCGTCGACACCCAGACCCAGGATTTCACGGTGGTCGGTGTCGGCGATATGAGCGGCGACGTGTTCGGCAACGGGATGTTGCTGTCCAAGCACATTCGGCTGGTGGCGGCGTTCGACCACCGGCACATCTTCCTGGACCCCGACCCGGACGCGGCCACCTCGTGGGTGGAACGGGAGCGGATGTTCGCGCTGCCACGGTCCAGCTGGGATGACTATGACCGATCGCTGATCAGCGAGGGCGGCGGTATCTACAGCCGGGAACAGAAGTCCATCCCGATCAGCCCCCAGGTGCGCACCGCGCTCGGCCTGGCCGACGATGTCACCGAGATGACCCCGCCGGCCCTGATGAAGGCGGTCTTGCTGGCGCCCGTCGACCTGTTCTGGAACGGCGGTATCGGTACCTACATCAAGGCCGAGACCGAATCCGATGCAGCGGTCGGCGATCGTGCCAACGACCCCGTCCGCGTGAACGGAAATCAGTTGCGGGTCAAGGTGATCGGCGAGGGTGGCAACCTGGGCGTGACCCAGCGCGGCCGGATCGAATTCGCCCTCGCGGGTGGGCATGTCAACACCGACGCCATGGACAACTCGGCCGGGGTCGACTGCTCCGACCACGAGGTGAACATCAAGATCCTGGTCGACTCCTTGGTCACCACCGGCAAGGTGAGCGCCGCCGAGCGCACCGAGTTGTTGATGTCGATGACCGACGAGGTCGGCGAACTGGTGCTGGCCGACAACAAGGATCAGAACGACCTGATGGGCACCAGCCGGGCCAATGCGCCCAGCCTGCTGTCGGTGCATGCCCGCCAGATCAAGGAGCTGGTCGACGAGCACGACCTCAACCGGGAGCTGGAGGCGCTGCCGTCGGAGAAGGAGATCCACCGTCGCGCGGACCTCGGATTGGGTTTGACCTCACCGGAATTGGCCACCTTGATGGCGCACGTGAAGCTGGCGCTCAAAGACCAGCTGCTGGCCAGCGACGTCCCCGACCAAGAAGTGTTCGCCGCCCGGCTGCCGTCGTACTTCCCGTCCGAGCTGCGGGACCGGTTCGGCACTGACATCCGCAATCATCAGCTGCGCCGCGAGATCGTCACCACCATGCTGGTCAACGACCTCGTCGACACCAGCGGTATCACCTACCCCTACCGGATCAGCGAGGACGTCGGGGTCGGCGCGGTCGACGCGGTGCGCAGCTACGTCGCCACCGACGCGATCTTCAAGGTCGGCGAGGTGTGGCACGCGATCCGCGCGGCCGCGCAGGCCGGGGTGCCGGTCGCGGCGACCGACCGGATGACGCTGGACCTGCGCCGGCTCATCGATCGGGCCGGCCGCTGGCTGCTCAACAACCGGCCGCAGCCGCTGGCCGTGGGCGCCGAGATCAACCGGTTCGCCGAGAAGGTGGCCGCCCTCACCCCGCGGATGTCGGATTGGCTGCGCGGTGACGACAAGGCGATCGTGGAGAAGGACGCCGGCGAGTTCATGGCGCAGGGGGTGTCGGAGGAGCTGGCGTATATGGTGGCCACCGGTCTGTACCAGTACAGCCTGCTCGACATCATCGACATCAGCGACATCCTGGAACGTGATGCCGCCGAGGTGGCCGACACCTACTTCGCGCTGATGGATCACCTGGGCGCCGACGGCCTGCTGACCGCGATCTCCCGGCTGGCCCGCGACGATCGCTGGCATTCGTTGGCGCGCTTGGCCATTCGCGACGATATCTACGGATCGTTGCGCTCCCTCTGTTTCGACGTGATGGCCGTCGGCGAACCGGACGAGAACGGTGAGCAGAAGATCGAGGAATGGGAGATCACCAACACCTCCCGGATGGCCCGGGCTCGCCGCACCCTCGACGAGATCTATGCAGAAGGCGAGCGGGACCTGGCCACGCTGTCGGTGGCGGCCCGTCAGATCCGCAGCATGACACGAACGAGTGGAACGGGAACAAGTGCCTAACGGGTTCGTCACGCCGGTGCCGGTGCGTTGGTCGGATATCGACATGTACCAGCACGTCAACCACGCGACCATGGTGACGATCCTGGAGGAGGCCCGGGTTCCGTTCCTGCACGAGCCGTTCGCCGGCGACATCGATACCACCGGCCTGCTGATAGCCGAGGTCAAGGTGTCCTACAAAGGCCAAGTGCGCCTGACGGATTCGCCGTTGCAGGTGACCATCTGGGTCAACCGCCTGCGCGCGGTGGACTTCACTCTCGGCTACGAGGTGCGCTCGGTGCATGCCGATCCCGATTCCAGGCCGGCCGTCATCGGGGAAACGCAGTTGGCGGCCTTCAACATCGAAGAGCAGAAGTTGGTGCGCCTGGCGCCGCACCACCGCGAGTACCTCGAGCGCTACCTGCGGCCATCGGCGTGACCGCCGCAGAGCGGGGCATCTGGCTCGACGATGCGGCCAGTCGCGACGACCTGAGCACGTTCGCCGAACGCACGCTGCGCCTCGACGACGCAGCAGTGGTCCGACTGCGGCAACGGCCGGACGGCAACATCGTCGCCTGGGTCGGCACAGGTTTCGATGTGCTGGCCAGCCGGGTGGTCGGCGGAACGGTGCGGCCTACAGACCTGTGCGTGGGCGCCGACAGTCTGGTCGGCGCGCTGTCGGCGATGGCGGTGTCGGGGTTCGTCGAGCCCGGCTTCGCGATGGATTCGGCCTGGCGCGGTGTGCTGCCCCCGGAAAGCGGGTTCGTTCACCTCGACGATGTGCCCGCACGGGCCGTGCTCGATCTGGCCGAACGAGGCGCCGCCCTGGCCAAGGAACACAGCAGCGCACACGGCCCGCCGGCTTCCCTGCTCGATCAGGAGGTGCTGGCGGTGAGCTCCGGCAGCACCGAGGTGGGCATCCCGATGCGCTGCGTGTTCGCCCTCACCGCCATGGGTTTCCTGCCGCCGAGCGGTAGTGAGGTCGGTGCCGAGGAGATCGTGCGGGTTCGGGTGCACCCGGCGTGGCTGCGGGTCGACGCCCGATTCGGCACCGTGTACCGGCGTATCGGCGACCCCGCCATGGTCTTGCGTTAGACCAGCCAGGCCGCGGAATCGGGCGGCAACAGGCCGTCGGTCAACGGACCGCTGGTCAGCAACACCTCACCGGGCGGCAGCGCCATCGCCGCATCGCCGGTGTTGAGCACACAGACCAGCCCACCCCCGCGCCGGAACACCCCGTCACCGAGCCACGCCAAACCGCCGTCGAATTCGGAACGCGCGGAACGTAATTGGATGGCCTGCTGGAATAGGGTCAGAGTCGACCCGGGGTCGGCGAGCTGGTGCTGCACCGTCGCGGCCGCCCAGTCGGTGGGCATCGGCAACCAGGTGTCCGGGTTGGTGGAGAAGCCGAACGGGGGCGTGTGTCCGGACCAGGGCAGCGGTACCCGACAGCCGTCGCGGCCGCGTTCGGTGCGCCCGGAGCGCTCCCACACCGGATCTTGGAGCACCTCGTCGGGCAGGTCCACCTGGGGCAGCCCGAGTTCCTCACCGTTGTAGACGAACGCGACGCCGGGCAGCGCCAGCATCACCAGCGCCATGGCCCGGGCCCGGGTCAACCCCCGCGCGCCGCCGCCGTAGCGGGAGACCTCGCGTTCCACGTCGTGATTGGACAGTGTCCAGGTCGGTACCGCACCGGCCAGCTCGGCCGCGGCCAGTGAGTTGTCGATTGCCGCCCGCACGTCGGCGGTGTCGAAATCGGCCTGCACCAACCGGAAATTGAAGCCCAGGTGCAGTTCGTCGGGTCGCAGGTACTTGGCGAACCGCTCGTTGCCGTGCACCCACACCTCGCCGACCGCCACCGATTCGGGATAGTCGTCGAGCACCTGCCGGATGAAGCGGTGGATCTCGTGCACGCTCTCGTTGTCGAAGCGCGGATCGTCTTCGGCATTGCGCAGCAGCTCGTTGTCGGCCAGCGACATGTCCGGCAGCCCGGGCGGTTTCGCCATCCCGTGCGCGACATCGATGCGGAACCCGTCGACCCCGCGGTCCAGCCAGAACCGCAACGTCTTCTCGACATCGGAGAACACCTCGGGCTGGTCCCAGTTCAGGTCGGGCTGGGCGCTGTCGAACAGGTGCAGGTACCACTGCCCGTCGGGCACCCGGGTCCAGGCCGGCCCGCCGAACACCGACACCCAGTTGTTCGGCGGCGCGTCCCCGACGCCGTCCCGGAAGATGAACCGATCCCGCCGGGACGGATCGGCCAGCGCCTCGAGGAACCACGGGTGCGCCGAACTGACGTGATTGGGCACCAGGTCCATGGTCACCCGGATGTCGCGGGCGTGCGCCGCGGCCAGCAGCCGGTCCAGTGCGGTCAGGTCACCGAACAGCGGGTCGATATCGCGCGGGTCGGCGACGTCGTAGCCGTGGTCGGCCATCGGGGACACCATGACCGGATTGAGCCACAGGGCGTTGACGCCGAGGGCGGACAGGTAGTCGAGTCGTTCGGTGATGCCGTCCAGATCGCCGACACCGTCGCCGTTGCTGTCCCGGAACGAGCGCGGGTAGAGCTGATAGAACACCGCATGCGACCACCAGCTCATCAGAACGCCGAGTTCACCATCGACTCGGCGGCCATGTTCAGGTAGTTCAGCAGCAGCTGGCGGTGCGCATCGTCCAGCGTCGTCGAGTCGATCGTGGCGACCGCGGTATGCATGCAGCGCAGCCAGGCGTCGCGCTCCAGGAACCCGATCCGGAACGGCGCATGGCGCATGCGCAGCCGCGGATGGCCCCGCTGATCGGAGTACGTTCGCGGGCCGCCCCAGTACTGCTCCAGGAACATCCGCAGCCGCTCCTCGGCCCCGTCGATATCGTCCTCGGGGTACAGCGGCAGCAGGATCTCGTCCTCGCGTACCAGCTCGTAGAACTTCGACACGATCGCGGCGAACGTGGCGTGGCCGCCGACTTCGTCGTAGAACGAGCGCTCCGGTTGGGTCACGTCCTCCATTGTCCAGGATCGGCCGCCGCGCGCCGGGGCAGGGCATCAGCCGGTGCGCTTAGTTCGCCTAACAGGTTTGTCACTTGAAGTTCATCGGACTGACCAGCGAACACCCGCTGAATTGCCGTGCGATCGCCGCTGATCCATGGTGGACTGTGCAGCGGAGGACGAATGTCGCAGCGCAAGAAAAGCCCTGCTCGACGAGCGGGCTACCGGTACCCCACGGCCGCGGTTGCTCCTGTCGCTGCCCATTCACCGCAGTTCGCCCCGCAGTTCGCCGAGGCCTCACCGGCCGCCCATTCGGCCTCCGTGTGGGGTCGGCGCAGGGTGTTGCTGCTGAATTCCACTTACGAGCCACTGACCGCGCTGCCGATGCGGCGCGCCGTCATCATGCTGATGTGCGGTAAGGCCGACGTCGTCCACGACGACCCGTCCGGACCGGTCATCCACTCCGCGACCCGCACCATCGTGGTGCCCTCGGTGATCCGGCTGCGTTCCTTCGTGCGGGTGCCCTACCGCGCGCGTATCCCGATGACCCGGGCGGCGCTGATGCACCGCGACCGGTTCCGGTGTGCCTACTGCGGGCAGAAGGCCGACACCGTCGACCACGTCATCCCACGCAGCCGCGGCGGCGAGCACTCCTGGGAGAACTGCGTCGCGGCCTGCTCGTCGTGCAACCACCGCAAGGCCGACCACTTGCTCAGCGAGCTGGGCTGGACGCTGCGGTCGGCCCCGATGCCGCCCAAGGGACAGCACTGGCGGCTGCTGTCCACGGTGAAGGAACTGGACCCGGCATGGGTCAGATATCTGGGTGAGGGCGCGGCGTGAAACACGCTGCGCTACGGTTTGCGTCGTGAGCATTGCACTGACCCATTCCCTGCTCGGTGGGGTCCCGCTGGTGGTGTTCCTGCTGCTGGCCGTTGTGACTCTGTCCCGTAAGGGCCCGCACCCGGCGACCTACAAACTGTCCGACAAGTGGACGCACGACCCCATCCTGTGGGCGTCGGACGAGCCCGCCGACCACGGCCACGGTGGCCACGGTTCGCATGTGAACGTGGGAGGTTCCGCAAGTGGCAAGTGGTGAGCTGGCGACGACGGACAAGGACGTCGACCTTCCCTACGGCTACGCGCTGACCTACAGCGGCCGGATCTCGGGTGTCACCGAGCCGGGCGAGCTGTCGGTGCACTACCCGTTCCCGGCCAAGGACCTCGTCGTCCTCGATGACGCGCTGAAGTACGGCTCGCGCGCGGCCAAGGCCCGCTTCGCGGTGTACATCGGCCCGCTGGGTGAGGACACCGCCGCCACCGCGCGGGAGATCCTCGGCAAGGTGCCCACACCGGACAACGCCATGCTGATCGCGGTGTCGCCGGATCAGCACGCCATCGAGGTGGTCTACGGCGCCGACCTGAAGGGCCGTGGCGCCGAGACCGCCGCACCGCTCGGGGTGTCGGCCGCCATCGGCTCACTCAAGCAGGGCAATCTGATCGACGCACTGGTGAGCGCCGTGCGCGTGATGTCGGCCGCGGTGTCGCCGGCCTGACAACGTCCATACCGTCCCGGTACCGGCCTATGCAGGTTCGGTACCGGGACGGTGTGCGTTCGGGGCGGTGCCGTTTCTGATCGCCACGTAGCGCTCCAGGAAGGTGCGCTCGTCGAGCCGCTTGCGCCGCATCCAGCTGGTGACCTCGTCATTGCACTTGCTGGCATTGCAGGCCGCGCAGGCGGGCACCACGTTCTCGACGGTGTATCTGCCGCCGCGCGAGATCGCCATGACGCAGTCCCGCTGTAGGGGTTTGCCCGTCGCGCCGCAGTAGGCGCAGCCGTTCCAGGCCGCCTTCAGCGCAGTCCACTGCTCCTCGGTGAGGTCGTTGACGACCGCTTTCACCCGGCGGGTGCGCCTGCGCGCCGCGCGGGCTCTCCGACTGTTGGGGGCCGCCATGGCCAGATCTTCCCAGCGCGAGCGTGCGCAGCCGCACAGCCGCCACGGCGTGTCGGTGGGCAGACACGCACGCTCGCCGATCAGCTCACATCAAACGTCCGGGCCCGCAGCGCCCGTTCGACGCCGGCCCGGCCCTCCAGCACCAGGCGGCGCAGGGCGGGCGGCAGGTCGGGGTCGGCTAGGAACGCGTCGGCGGCTTCCAGGCCGCCCTGGCTGACATCCCAGGACGGGTACAGGCCGATCACCACGGTCTGGGCCACCTCGCTGGAGCGCCGCTCCCACACACCGGCGATGGCGGTGAAGTAGAGATCGCGGAACGGGGTCAGCAGCGCGGTCTGGCCGGGCTGGACGATGCCGCCGACGATGGCCCGGGTGGTGATGTTGGCCAGCGTGTCGTCTTCGATGACCTGTTGCCAGGCGGCCTCTTTGACCGCCTTCTGGGGCCGGGCCGCGGCCGCTGCGGCCGCGTTGCGCTTACCTGCCGCGGTCGGGTCGTTGGCCGCTTCGGCGTCGATGAACGGGGTCTCCGGGCCGTCGGCGTCGATCGCCCCGGCCCCGGCCAGCGCGGTGACGATGCGCCAGCGCAGGTCGGTGTCGATCACCAGCCCGGCCAGGTTCACCGCAGCCGGTTCGTTGTCCAGCAGTGTGGACAGCACGGCGATGTGGTTGGGCGACAGCACCGAGGTGCACAGGGCGTTGACGAAGGCCAGTTGGTGATCCGAACCCGGCGCGGACTCGCGGGCCCGGTCCAGCAGCGCGTCGCCGAAGGCCGGCCAGCCGTTCTCCTTGGCCCACACCGGGTCGGCGTAAGCATTCAGTGCCGTCTGCGCCTGCAGCAGAAGTCGTTGTGCCACACCCACTTCGGTCTCCGCGTGGATGCCGCTGATCACCAGGGCGACGAAGTCGCGGGCCTTCAGCTCGGCCTCACGGGTCATCTCCCACGCCGCCGACCAGGCCAGTGTGCGGGGGAGCGGATCGGCGAAATCGGCGATCCGGGACAGCGCCGTCTGCAGCGACTCCGGGTCCAACCGCACCGCGCAGTAGGTCAGGTCCTCGTCGTTGACGAGGATGAACTTGCCGCGCGCGGCGCCGACCAGTTCGGGTACCTCGGTGGTGGGGCCTTCGACATCCAGTTCGATCCGGTTGACCCGCACCAGCTTGCCGCTGGCATCGTCGTCGTAGATGCCAATGGCCAGCCGGTGCACACGGGTCTCGCCGGCACCTGGCGCGGCGCCGGACTGGCTGATCGCGAATCGGGTGAACTGGCCGTCACCGTCGACGTCGAAATCGGGGCGCAGCGTGTTCAGGCCGGTGGTCTTGAGCCACTGCCGGCCCCACTGTGACAGATCGCGGCCCGAGGATTTCTCCAGCGCGCCAAGCAGATCCCCGAAGGTGGCATTGCCGAAGGCGTGGTCGCGGAAATAGTCGCGCAACCCGGCGAGGAACGCTTCCAGGCCGACGTAGGCGACCAGCTGCTTGAGCACACTGGCGCCCTTGGCGTAGGTGATGCCGTCGAAGTTCACCTCGACCGCGTGCAGGTCCGGGATGTCGGCCGCGACGGGATGGGTCGACGGCAGCTGGTCCTGGCGGTAGGCCCACGACTTCTCCACGTTGGCGAACGTCGTCCAGGCTTGGTCGTATTCGGTGGCCTCGGCCTGGCACAGCACCGACGCGAACGTCGCGAAGGACTCGTTGAGCCACAGGTCATCCCACCACTGCATGGTGACCAGGTCGCCGAACCACATGTGCGCCATCTCGTGCAGCACGGTCTCGGCGCGGCGCTCGTAGCTGTACCGGGTCACCTTGGACCGGAAGACGTAGTCCTCCAGGAAGGTCACCGCACCCGCGTTCTCCATGGCGCCCGCGTTGAACTCCGGCACGAACAACTGGTCGTACTTGCCGAACGCGTAGGGGATGCCGAAGTTGCGGTGGTAGAAGCCGAAGCCCTGCTTGGTCTCGGTGAACAACCGTTCGGCGTCCATGAACTCGCCGAGCGAGGCGCGGCAGAAGATGCCCAGCGGGATCTCACCGTGCTCGTCGGTGTAGACGTCGTCCCAGCGCGCGTACGGGCCGGCGATCAGCGCGGCCAGGTAGGTGCTCATCTTCGGCGTGGTCGCGAAGGTGTGCACACCGTCGTGTACCGACACCGTCGCGCCGTTGGAGATCACCTGCCAGTGCACCGGCGCCTTGACGGTGACGTCGAAGGTGGCCTTGAGATCGGGCTGGTCGAAGCAGGCGAACATGCGCTTGGCATCGGCGGTTTCGAACTGCGAGTACAGGTACACCTCGTTGTCGACCGGGTCGACGAAGCGGTGCAATCCCTCGCCGGTGTTGGAGTACCGGCAGTCCGCGTCGACGACCAGGACGTTGTGGGCCTGCAGACCGGTGAGTGCGATGCCGGTGGACTCGTCATAGCCGGACACGTCGAGCGAGGCACCGTTGAGGGTCGCGCTGCGCACCGTGGCGGCGGCGATGTCGATGTAGGTCTCGGCTCCGGGCAGTGCGTCGAACGTCACGGTGGTGACGGAGTGGAAGGTCTTCTCGCTTCCGTTACTTCCCGGGTCGCTGCGCTCCTGCCCTCCGGAGGTCAGGTCGAGATCGATGCGGTAGTTGTCAACGGTCACCAGGGCGGCGCGCTCGGCGGCCTGGTCGCGAGTCAGATTGGGGAGTGCCACGCGTCCAACCTAGTCGGCCGAGCGCGTGTGCGGGAGTCGGTCGATGAGGGCCGTGTGTTGGGAAACGAGTAGTCGACTACTCATGCACACGGGGCTGGGTCGCTGCGATTGTTGACGTGAGCGGCATCACAGGCGGCATCCGAGACCGGTATCACCTCGTCGAAGAACGGCAAATCCCACCATGGCCAATTCCCGCATCCGTCAGGACATCTGGACACTGTCGCGCGAGGCCACCTGGCACCCTGTCATCCGCGCCTACGCCCGTGCCGTCGGCGTACTCAAGTCTCGGGATGGGGCTCCCGGACATCGAGTCGATCCCACCAGCTGGAGCTATCAGACCGCCATTCACTGGGACGACACCGCGCCGGCTGCCGATGAATTCCGCAACAAGTGCCAGCACGGCACGTGGTTCTTCCTACCGTGGCACCGGATGTACCTCTTCCACTTCGAGGCGATCCTGCGAGCGGTCATCGAACAGGACGCGGCGATCGACGATGACACCAAAGCCACGTGGGCTCTGCCGTACTGGAACTACTCCAAAGACGCCCAAGCCCTCCTCCTGCCGCCCGCCTTCGCAGATCCGATGCTGGACGGCGAGCGCAACCCGCTCTTCGACAGCACCCGATTCCTGAACAACGGTGAGAGTCTCGACCCGCGGGCTGTTCTCATCGGCGCGGCGCTGCGGCCGCGCCGGTTCGCAACCAGCAATATCGCGCAGGGATTCGCCGGCTCGAAGACCGGATTCATGCACTATCAGCGCAAGGGGGGAGGTCCCCTCGAAGCGGCTCCGCACGGTTCCGTACACAACTCGGTCGGCGTGAACATGAGCCAACTCGACACCGCTCCCGCGGATCCGATCTTCTGGTTGCACCACGCCAACATCGACCGGCTCTGGCAGGTTTGGCTGGGGACCGGGCACGGCCGCGCGAACACCACCGACCCTGATTGGTTGACCGGCCAGCGGTTCCGCTTCCACGACTCCGCCGGCACGGAGGTGACGATGACTTCGGGTCAGGTCCTCAACACCGCTGCCCAGCTCGGCTATACATATGAAGACACCTCCGCGCCCTTGGAGGGGGAGGCCATGGAGCCCGAACCGGATCATCCCGCGCAGCTCGTAGGGGCGACTGACAAACCGGTACAACTCACCGGGAACACCGCCTCGGTACGCTTTCCGATCGGGACGCCGGCGGGCCCGCTGGCGGCCGAGGCCGAGCCCAGCCGGGTGTACCTGCAACTCGACGACCTCACCAGCCCCGACGTCCCGCGCGTGCCGTACGCGGTCTATCTGAACGTGCCCGACGATGACCCGGCGACGCCCGACGACCACTATGTCGGAACCGCTTCGACGTTCGGGATCGAACGGATCGGTGATCCGCGCGCCGACCACCCCGAGGGAATGCAACTGGTCTTCGACATCACTGACCTCTATCGCAGCCTCAAGGCGAAAGGGGAATGGAGCGACCGCGTGAGTGTCCGGTTCGTGCCGCTCTATGTGCGACCGCCGGCGGTGGAGCCGGAGGCCGAGCAACGGGTTGCCGGTGCCCGACAGCAACCCGGCACCGTTGACATCGGTCAAGTCAGCGTGCACTTCCAGTAAGAGGCCGACTCCCATGACCTTCGCGGGGACTCCTTTGCACTGCGGCATCGCTGACGTGCTCGCAGCGACGCGGCGCGCGCACTGGCGATACCCGGAATGGCCGCTGGTGCCGATCGCCATCACGGCGTGGATGGCGATATTCGCCCTGGATGCCGTCACGCCCCACGGGCAACCTTCGCAAGCAGTCGTCCACTCCCACACCGTCGGCAACCCCGCTGGGCCCAGTGTGGACGCGCTGCATGTGACCATGTCGCACTGGATCTTGATGGTGCTGGCGATGATGCTCCCCACCATCCTGCCGGCCGCGCGCGCCGTGGCTTTGGGCAGTCGCTGGCGTCGGCGCCACCGTGGCCAGGCGATCTTCACCTTCGGATACCTCGCTCCCTGGGTTGCGCTGGGGGTGGTGACTGCGACTGCGCTGCCCGCGATCGGGCAACCGCCACCTCGACTCTTCTCCGCGGCCCTCGTCGTGGCGGCGTTATGGGAGTTGACGGGCTGGAAGGTACTGCTGCTGAGGGCATGTCATCGGCTTCGACCCCTGCCGCCCGACGGTTGGCGAGCTGATACCGGCTGCCTCGCGCGTGGTCTGGTCCACGCAGGCACATGTATCGGCGCGTGCTGGGCGCTGATGGCGGCAATGATCGCGGCCGGCCACGAGTCGCGCTCGTGGCTGATGCTCCCCGTGAGCGCCCTCATCATGACGGAGAAATTCACTTCGCGACCCGATCGTGTCGTGCGACCGGTAGCGGCCGGTCTGGTCGTCATGGCCGCGATCGCACTGCTCATCTGAACTGACCGACCGCGCAGCACTCGACCGAAAAGGACTTCTGCAATGCCGATCTGGACCGCAAAGACCAGCTTGCTCGACGGCGGCCTCGCCGCCGAGGCACGTGACACCTCAAGCCCGCCGGCGCTGGGACTGGTGCAGCCGGAGATGGTGCCCCGGCAGTGCCGGCTCGCAGGCTACCTACCGCGGCAGATCTCCCCTGTTGTGGTGCGCAGCGACATCATCGCCTATGCGTCTCCCGACTCGACTTACGCGGTGACCAAGCAGCTGTTCGATGAAGCGAAGAGATCGATACTGATCGGCATCTACGACTTCACCGCCCCACATATGAAGCAGCTGGTACTCGATGCGCTGGCCCGCGGCGTGCGGGTCGCGCTCATGCTGGACATCGATGGCGCCGACGAGGACAAGCTCTTCGATGAGCTTGTCGACGTGGGGGTCGAGGGGGTCTCGGCGCCTTCGTGCGCCAACAAGAACATCCACCTGTTCGCGTCCTCACACGAGAAAGTCATCGTCATCGATGACGAGTGGACCCTGGTGCAGAGTGGAAACTACAGCGCCAACTCGATTCCGCTGAACGAGGCCGACGGTCTCGCCGGACCGCAATTCCGCACCGGTAATCGAGACGCGGGACTTGCGGTTCGGTCCAGGCCGTTGGCCAAGTTGTTCACCGGGGTCTTGCGTTCGGACATGCAAGCCAGCACCGATGCCCCCGCCGTGGCGCAGCCGGAAGCCGAAGCGGCGCAAGCGACGCAGGTGCTGCTTGAACGAGCCCCGAGCAAGCGACCGTCGAAGCTGTTCCCCAGTAAGCATTTTCAACTTGACGCCGGCCTGCGGGTGCAACCTGTGCTCAGTCCCGACAACTACATGAGCGTGGTGCCGCCGCTGATCGCAGCAGCCACCACATCCATCGACATCGAGCAGCAGTACATCAAGGCCCACCAACCGGAGGTCCGCACACTGCTGGAGGCCATCGCCTCTGCTCGCAGCGCACGTCCCGGTCTGAAGGTGCGCATCATCTTGGGCAGGGTGTTCAGCCGCGCGGACCTCGACGCGGAGCACAGGAATCTGAAGCTGCTCGCCGACGACTTCGCCCTCAAGTTGGGCACCCATATCCGCTACATCAACACCGACAGATTGGTGCACTGTCACAACAAGATGATCGTCGTCGATGACGCCAAGGTTCTTGTCAGCTCGCAGAACTGGTCGGATTTCGCGGTGACCAAGAATCGGGAGGCAGGATTGTGGGTGCCGCACTCCGGCATCGCTCAGTACTTCGGGGCAGTATTCGACACCGACTGGGGTACCGCGTTCAAGACGCCAGACCAGATCTTCGCCGGCCCGGGGGCAACCCCGGAGTCCCTGGCCCCGGAGGCGCTGGGCGCTGGCGGGTTCATCAAGGTCGAACCCGGTGACTACCAGGAGGTCTGACGCCTTCGCGAGCAACGATCCGAGGCCGTGAAAGGAGACTTGATGACACCGACGCAGACCGACAGGGAACAGTACCGGGCCGCGCGCTCGTACACCAAGCGTGTGTACGGCAGCGATATGGCCGAAAAGGCTTCTGACAGTTTTTGTTTGAGCGTGTATCAACGGACCTTCGGTCAGCCGGTCGCGCGGGGGCTGCAGCCCGAGGCGCTGGGCGTCGCGGGCGCGTCCCCGCAGCCGATGCCGACGGTGTTGGAATTCGAACCGAGTGCCGCACTTCAGGCGCTCACCGAGGAACCGCCGACGGGCGGAGACCGGGCGCTGGACCGCGCCGGGGCGATCCAGCGCGTGCGGACCGCCAACTATCAGGTGATGTCGCCCGTCTACACCGAGATCGACCGACTGTCGACCACCACGGTGGGGCTCTCACCGGAATTTCTGGGCTGGCCGCAGATTCAATCGCTGGTCACCCAGGTGTGCTGGCTCAACCGCAGTGTCCGCACCTGGGCGGGCCCGGAGGCGCTTGCCGACGTCACGGCGGACAGTGCGGTCACCTCGATCGACATTCCGCGGCTGCTTCAGCCTGAGGCTGCCTCCGTCGATCACGTCGCGATCAAGCTGCCCGATTTCGTCGAGCGGACAGGTCTGACCGGCCACGGTGTCACCGTCGCGGTGATCGACTCCGAAGTGGCCGCCATGCATCCGGCGCTGGCCGGACGCGTCGTGCAGCGGCGCAACTACACGGCGGAGCCGTGGGGCAATCCCGGGACCCACGGCACCGCCGTCGCCGGCCTCATTGCCGCTGACGATCAGGTCAACGGTGGTATTGCACCCGGGGTCACGGTCTACAACTACAAAGTGCTGGCAACAAATCGTTTCTTGCACGCCGATGACCACGCCGGGGCACTGGCGATCCAGCAGGCCCTCGAAGACGGCGCGGCCGTGGCGAACTGCTCGTGGGGGGCCGGCGCCATCACCAAGGCCAAGAGCCGCGAGGCGATCGCCGTCGACTCTGCATGGGCGTTGGGCATGTTGGTGGTCAAGAGTGCCGGCAACGACGGACCGCGGCGCTCGACCATGACCACGCCGGCCGATGCCGACGGCGTCATCGTGGTCGGTGCGACCGACCTCGGTGGCATGTTGGTCGGCGATTACAGCAGCAGGGGACCGGCGTTGCGGCGCACGCGCCCGCATCTCATCGCACCCGGCGGCGAGCCGGATGGTGCCCGGCTGAGCTGCTGCTTGACCGCGGGCGGTTTCGGTGACGCCGGGTACGGAACCAGCTATGCCGCGCCACAGGTCACCGGTGCCATTGCTCTCCTGCTGCAACAGAACCCGCAGATGAAACCAGATGACATCCGCAAGCACCTGCTCCGCTCGGCGAGGAAGCTGCCCGGATTCGCGCCCAACGACCAAGGACATGGACTTCTGCAGCTGACATAGCGAGCCGGGGATCAGTCGGGCTGGAGGCCGACCGGCGAGTCGATGGACTGCACATCCTGATCGTCAGCCAGGGTCTTGATTTGATCGGGAGTCGCGAGGACTCGGGCCGTGGAATTGATCCAGGCCCCGTCGAGTACCTTGCCGCCCGCCGAGGACAACCGGCTCGTCAGGTCCGCCATCGTGCGGTCGAAAGTCGTCTTGGTGGCGTCGATGCGCTCAGCGCGCGATCCCTCGGCAGGAATCTGCGGGGGCTCGAGCTGCACGATGACTTCCAGCGGCTCGTCGGAAGCGACGGACTTCAGCCGCTCTTCCAATGAGGGAGAGATCTTGGCGGTCATGCCTCTCCTTGACGAGTCGTCGCGATCCCGGTGACCTGTGCGTTCGCCTACCACGATAGCGGTGATCGGAGGCCGGATGGGGTGACTGTGCCGGGGATGGCCGGTGGTCCGGGAACATCGACCACACGCCCGAAGTTGTGTTGGGCGGACAGCTGTGCCCACGTCGAGAGGACTGACCCCAATGGCGAAAAAAGACGTTGCAGACTTCTGGTTCGATCCGCTGTGCCCGTGGGCCTGGATCACGTCCCGCTGGATCCTGGAAGTCGAGAAGGTCCGGGATATCGAGGTCAACTTCCACGTCATGAGCCTGGCGGTGCTCAACGAGGGTCGCGACCTGCCCGAGGAGTACGTCGAGATGATGAAGAAGGCATGGGCGCCGGTACGCGTCGCGGTGGCCGCCGAGCAGGCCAAGGGCCCGGAGATCCTCGCCCCGCTCTACACCGCCATGGGCACCCGGATCCACAACGAGGGCAACAAGGACTTCACGGTCGTGATCCGCGACTCGCTGGAAGAGCTGGGCCTGCCGGCCGAGCTGGCCGAGGCCGCCACCAGCGACAAGTTCGACGAGGCGCTGCGCAAGAGCCACCACGAGGGTATGGACCCGGTCGGTCCCGATGTCGGCACGCCGACCATCCACGTCAACAAGACCGCGTTCTTCGGCCCGGTGCTCTCCCGTATCCCGCGTGGCGAGGAGGCCGGCAAGCTGTGGGACGCCTCGGTGATCTTCGCCGCCTACCCGCACTTCTGGGAGGTCAAGCGGACCCGGACGGAGTCACCCGAGTTCGACTAGGAGCTGACGTGCGGATTCGGTCGCGATCCTCGATGTTCATCGAGGATTCCGCCGGCACCCCTGGCAGGTAACCGGCCGATCCGCACTGCGCGCCGCGGTGCAAGATGAGAAAGTACCTGTCATGACAGCGGCCGAACCCACCACCGACGGGTCTTACCGAGACAAGATCGCAGCCGTCGAACCCGGCGGGAACGAGTTCATCGCCGAAGCGGACCGGCACGGTAAGCCCAGTCAATTGTTCTGGACGTGGACCTCGCCCAACCTGGAGTTCGCCACCATCTTCGTCGGCGTCCTCGCGGTCGCCTACTACGGTATGACGTTCTGGCAGGCCGTCGCCGGGATCGTGCTCGGCACCGGGCTCGGCGCCGTCGCGCACTACTTCCTGTCCGCGCGGGGCCCGCTGCACGGTGTGCCGCAGATGGTGCTGGGGCGGTTGCCGTTCGGGTTCAAGGGCAATGTGGTGCCCGCGGTGTTGATGTCGGTCACCGCCGGGGTCGGCTGGTTCGCCACCAACAGCGTCAGCGGGGCGTTCGCCCTGTCGACGCTGTTCCACATCGGGCCGGTGCTCGCCTTGGTCATCATCGTGGTGCTGCAGACCGCGCTGGCGTTCTTCGGGCACAACCTGGTGCAGGCCTTCGAGCGGTGGGCGTTCCCGGTGCTCGCGGTGATCTTCGTGGTCACCTCGGTGGCGATCCTGGCCAAGTCGCACCCGGGGGCAGCAGCAGTGGAGGGTGGCGTGGGCGGGATGGGCGGTTTCCTGCTCACCGTCGGCACGGCTTTCGGCTACGCCGCCGGCTGGACGCCGTACGCCGCCGACTACACCCGCTACCTGCCGTCGAGCGTGAACACCGCACGCACGGGATGGTTCGCCGCCGCGGGTCTTTTCGTGTCATGCGTGGTGCTGGAGGTCGTCGGCGCGGCCTCGGTCACCATCGGGCCCGCGCTGTCGGAGAACCCGACCGAGGCGTTCACCTCGGAGCTGAGCTCCTGGTTGGCCAAGTTGACGCTGCTGGCGATCGCCATCGGCGCCGTGGCCGCCAACGCGATCAATGTGTACTCGGGCGCCATGGCTTTCGTCACCATCGGGATCAAGCTGCCGCACCATGTGGCGCGTGCCCTGGTCACGGTGTTCTTCGGGGTGGCCGGCTTCCTCATCGCCTTGTGGGCGCTGGGCGACGCCGCGGCCAGCTACGAGGCGTTCCTGCTGATCATCGCGTACTGGATCGGGCCGTGGCTGGGGGTGGTGTTCGCCGATCAGTACCTGCGCCGCGGACAGTCGGTCGCCGGATTCCTGTACGACCGGTCGTACGCGAACTGGCCGGGTCTGTTGTCCTTCCTGGTCGGTCTGGTGGTGTCGGTGGTGTTGTTCTCCAATCAGGTGAAGTTCGTCGGCGTCATCGCCGAGGCCGTGCCGCAGCTCGGTGACATCACCTTCTTCGTCGGCTTCCTGATCGCCGCGGGGAGCTATCTGGTGCTGTGCCGCAGCAAGATCGCCGCGGAGCGTGCCCTGGCATGACACCGGAGCAGATGCTCGACATCGCCGTCGAGGAGGCCCGAAAAGGACTGGCTGAGGGGGGAATCCCGATCGGCGCCGCCCTGTTCGGTGCCGACGGGCAGCTGCTCGGGGCCGGGCACAACCGCCGCGTGCAGAACGACGACCCGTCGGTGCACGCCGAGACCGACGCTTTCCGCGCGGCGGGCCGCCAGCGCGGCTACCGATCCACGGTGATGGTCACCACGCTGTCCCCGTGCTGGTATTGCAGCGGGCTGGTGCGGCAGTTCAACATCGGTGCGGTGGTGATCGGTGAGTCCCGCACCTTCCACGGCGGCCATGACTGGCTGGCCGAGCACGGGGTGGCGGTGACGCTGCTGGACGACGAGCGCTGCGTGACGATGATGGAAGAGTTCATCGCCGCGAAGCCGGAATTGTGGGCGGAGGATATCGGCGAATGAGTGCCATTGCGACGGTGGATATTTCCCGTTGGTACGCCGGAGGTGCGGAGGCTGATGCGCTGGCAGCCGAGGTCGACGAGGGCCTGCAGCGCGCCGGGTTCATCGTGGTCACCGGCCACGGCGTGGACACCGACCTGGCGGCGCGGGTACGCGCGGCCAGTCGGGAGTTCTTCGCACTGCCCGCCGAGGTCAAGGCGCGGTATTCGGTGCCGGTCGGCGGGCACGGCTGGATCGGTCCGGGGGCGGAGGCCAACGGGTACGCCGAGGGCACCGAAACACCGCCGGACCTCAAGGAGAGCTACAGCCTGGGTGCCGAGACCGCGACCGGGGACCCCGAGGTGGACCGGATCTGGTTCGCCCCCAATGTGTGGCCGGCCGAGGTGCCCGCCCTGCAGACCCTGGTGACCGAGTACACCGAGCAGATGCGCAAGGTGTCCGACGACCTGCTGGCCCTGTTCGCCCACGCGCTCGGGCTTTCGGTGAATCCCTTTGTCGCCCTGGCTGATAAGCCCACCTGGACGATGAACATCAATCACTACCCGCCGGTCAGTGTGGTGGGCGAACCCGAGCCGGGCCAGTTCCGCATCGGCCCGCACACGGATTTCGGCACCGTCACGGTGCTCGATCGCGAACCCGGGGCCGGCGGGCTGCAGGTGTACTCCGAAGCGGAGGGCTGGGAGGACGCGCCGTGGGAACCCGGCGCGCTCACGGTGAACATCGGTGACCTGCTGGAGTATTGGAGCGGGCGGCGCTGGCCGTCCGGCCGGCACCGGGTGCTGCCACCGCAGCCGCATGCGCCCGAAGAGGACTTGGTGTCGTTGATCTACTTCTACGAGGCCAACCACGACGCGCTCGTCACACCGCTGCAGCCGCCGGTCGGCAAGGTGTCCGGTCTGGAGCCGGTGACGTCATCGGACTTCATCAAGGAACGCCTCGACGCCATCACCATCGGGTAGCTCGGTCGTCACTGCCTCCAATGCGGCGAGTTGTGCTGCACTGAAACGGATCTCGCCGGCGGCCAGGTTCTGCTGCAGGTGGTGTACCGATGTCGTCCCGGCGATCAGCAGGACATTGGGTGCATGCGCCAGCAGCCAGGCCAGCCCCACCTGCGCGCCGGTGGCCCCGATCTCGGCGGCGATCCGTTGCACCACAGCGTTTTCGGCGACCTTCGGGAAGCCGGGAAACGATGAGCCGAGCGGGAAGAACGGCACCCAGGCGATTCCGTGCTCGGCGCACAGCGCGAGTTCGTCCTCGTGCACCCGGTTGAGCAGGTTGTAGGCGTTCTGTACACAGACGATGCCGGCGGGCAGCGCCCGGCGCAGGGTGTCCACATCGACATTGCTGATCCCGAGTGCGCCGATCTTGCCTTCGTCGCGCAGCGCGATCATCTCGGCCAACTGGTCGTCCAGGTCGACGATCTGGTCGCCCTCGGCGATCAAGCCGAGCCCGATATCCGCGCGCCGCAGGTTGACCACCGGGATCCGCTCGACGCCGAGTCCGGCCAGGTCCAGTTCGACGGCGGCGCGCAGGTCGGCGGGTTTCTGTGCCAGCGCCAGCGGGAGGGGCCCACTGGCGGGCCGGGCTCCCACCTTGCTGACGAGTACGAGTTCGTCGGGGTAGGGCGACAGCGCGTCGCGGATGCGGCGGTTCACCACGCCGTCGTCGTAGAAGGAGGCGGTGTCGATGTGGTTGACGCCGAGTTCGACGGCGCGGCGCAGTACCGCGGTGGCGTCGTCATCGGGTACTGCGCGGGCGAGTCCCATGGCGCCGTACCCGATCCGGGCCACGCGATGGGTGCCGAGGGTGCCGGTGCCGCCGGGATGCGATGTGGGCATGGTGTGCTCCTGGAATGTCATACTCGAAAGCGATGCGGAGGAACCTCCGCTTTCTACGGTAGCAAAACGGAGGTGCCTCCGCTATGGCTGAACGGGCCGACGCACGCCGCAACCGGGAACGGTTGCTCGCCACGGCGACGGCGGCGTTCACCACGGCCACCGGACCGGTGTCGTTGGAGGCAATCGCCCGTGACGCCGGCGTGGGCATCGGCACGCTGTATCGGCACTTCCCGACGCGGGAGGCCCTCGTCGAGGCGGTGTTCTGCACCGAACTCGCGGAGGTGGCGGCGTCGGCCGGGGACCTGCTGCGCGAGCACCCACCGGTGTCTGCGCTACGCCGCTGGATGGACCGCTACGCATCGTTCGTCGCCGCCAAGCGGGGGATGGCCGAATCGCTGCACGCCATGTTCAGCTCCGGTGCCGTCCAGCCCAGCGAGACCAGGGAGGCCGTGCTGGGGGCGGTGGCGACGCTGCTCACCGCGGGTGCGCAGGACGGCAGCCTGCGGTCCGATATCGACGCCGACGACGTCGTCAGCAGCCTGCTGGGCATCTTCCTGGCCAGTAGATCCACCGAGCAGGCCGGCCGGCTGCTCGACCTGCTGGTCGACGGTCTGGTCGCACAACGCTGACACGTTAGGGTTACCCCCATGCGCGTCTACCTCGGTGCCGATCACGCCGGACTCGAATTCAAACAGACCATCATCGAGCATTTGCTCAAGAGCGGCCACGAGCCGATCGACTGCGGTGCCTACACCTACGACGCCGACGACGACTACCCGGCGTTCTGCATCTCCGCGGCGCTCAAGACCGTCGCCGACCCGGAGAGCCTGGGCATCGTGCTGGGCGGTTCGGGCAACGGCGAGCAGATCGCCGCCAACAAGGTGCCCGGCGCGCGCTGCGCCCTGGCCTGGAGCGTGGAGACCGCGCAACTGGCCCGCCAGCACAACAACGCCCAGTTGATCGGTATCGGCGGTCGCATGCACACCACCGAGGAGGCGTTGGCCATCGTCGACGCGTTCCTGTCCACCCCGTGGTCGGAGGCCGAGCGCCACCAGCGCCGCATCGACATCCTGGCGCAGTACGAGAAGGACCACATCGCGCCCCCGGTGCCCGGCGCCCCCGCCTGACCCTTGGCCTGATCCATGCCAGAAGGGCACACGCTGCACCGGCTGGCCCGGTTGCATCAGAAGCGGTTCGGCCGCGCGCCGGTGGCGGTATCCAGCCCTCAGGGCCGGTTCGGCGACGCGGCCGCGGTGAACGGTCTGGTCCTGCGCAAGGCCGATGCCTGGGGCAAGCACCTGTTCCACCACTACGACGACGGCGCGGTGGTGCACGTGCACCTGGGTCTGTACGGCACCTTCACCGAGTGGCCGGTGCCCCCGGAACAGACACAGCCGTTGCCGGTCGGCCAGGTGCGGATGCGGATGGTCGGCGCCGAATACGGCACCGATCTGCGCGGGCCCACGGTGTGCGAACTGATCGACGAACCCGCCGTCGAGGACGTGGTGGCCCGGCTGGGCCCCGACCCGCTGCGCGCCGATGCCGACCCTGAGTTGGCGTGGAAACGAATCACCAAGTCCCGCAGGACCATCGGCGGGCTGTTGATGGATCAGGCGGTAATGGCCGGCGTGGGCAACGTGTACCGCAGTGAGTTGCTGTTCCGGCACCGGATCGATCCGTACCGTCCCGGCACGCATCTCGACGCGGGCGAATTCGGGGAGATGTGGACCGATCTGGTGGCCCTGATGAAGGTCGGGGTCCGCCGGGGCAAGATCGTCGTCGTCCGTCCGGAGCACGACCACGGCGCACCGTCCTATCGGGAGGGCCGGCCGCGCACCTACGTGTACCGCCGCGCGGGCGACCCCTGCCGGGTGTGTGGCACGACCATACGCACCGCCGAACTGGAGGCACGCAACGTCTTCTGGTGTCCGAGCTGCCAGTCCTGAGGGGTAGGCCGGGCGCGCCGGCGACTTTGACGGGACAATCGACTCCGTGGAATTGATCCTCGTCGTCGTCGGCGCCATCCTGGTCACCGCCATCGCCCACCGCCGCGGGTTCGAACCCGCGCTGATGATCGTGGTCGTCGGCATCGTGGTCTCGTTCCTGCCCGGATTCGAGGCGCCGGAGCTCGATTCGCACATCCTGCTCACGGTGGTGCTGCCGCCGCTGCTGTACTCGGCGGCGCTGGACTTCTCATTCCCCACGTTCCTGCGCAATATCCGGCCGATTCTGGGTCTGGGTGTCGGCCTGGTCGTGGTCAGCGCGTTCGCGGTTGCCGCGGTGTCGTCCTGGCTGGCGCTGGTACCGCTGACCTTCGGCACCGCGCTGGTGCTCGGTGCCATCGTGGCGCCACCGGATGCCGTGACGGCCGTGGCGGTGGGACGCAAACTGGGCCTGCCCAAACGGGTGATGGCCATCCTCACCGGCGAGAGCCTGATCAACGACGCCGCGGCCCTGGCGCTGTTCTCGGTGGCGGTCGCGCAGGTGGCCGGCAGCCACACCTTCATCGAGAACCCGTTCCTGCTCTTCGGTTACAGCGCCGTGGTCGGGCCGCTGGTGGGCGTGGCGCTGGGGTATGCGACGTTGTGGATCCGCCGCCGGCTGGCCAATCCTGGACTGGAGACGGTGCAGGGCCTGCTGGTGCCGTTCGCGGCGTTCATCGTCGCCGAGGAGATGCACGCCTCGGGTGTGCTCGCGGTCGTGGTCGCCGGATTCGTGGTCGGCAACGGCACTTTGGGCGCGGGCTACCAGACCAGGTTGCAGGAGCGCTACGTATGGAATTCGGTCGACGTGCTGTTGGAGGCGTTCGTTTTCGCCTATATCGGCCTGCATCTGCGGTTCGTGCTGGAGGACCTGCGCGAGGCCCACGAATCCCTGGTGGAAGTGGCGGTCGCATCGGCCATCGTCCTGGTGATCGTGCTGGCCATCCGGCCGTTGTCGGTGTTCGCGATGTTCGGTCGCAACAAGCTGTTCCGCCATGTCGAGACCCGGCTGAGCGTGCCCGCGCCCGAGCACGGCCGCGGTGCGCTCGGCACGCGACGGAAACCTCCGGGCAAGTGGCGTTCCCGGATCGACCGGCGCACCTTGAGTTGGCAGGAGAACGTGGTGGTGTCGTGGACCGGGATGCGCGGGGTGGTCACCCTCGCCGCCGCGGCCGCGATTCCCGTCACGACGATGGACGGCGAACCGTTCCCGGAGCGCGCGACCATCCAGGCCATCGCCTTCGTGGTCAGTGTCGGCACCTTGCTCATCCAGGGCTGGTCGCTGCCATGGCTGATCCGCCGTCTGCGGCTGTCCCGGTTCAACGACGACCACGCCGCCGACCGCGAAGAGGAGCTGAAAGCCGAACGTGTGGTGCACTCGGCGGCCGACGAGGTACTGACCGAGTTCCGGGCCAACCCGCCCGCGGATATGGACCCCCGGATGCTCGCCGAGATTCGCGCTGCCGTCGCCCGGCATTCAGAAGATGTCGACGAGATGCCCGACCCGGAGGCGCCCACCAAACGGGCGAAAGTGTTCTCCGCGCTCTACCGCGATGTGCTGGCTGCCCAGCGTGCCGCCCTGATCGCCGAACGCGACGAGGGGCGCATCGAAGACGAAGCGGTGCGGGCCATGCTGGAGCGGCTGGACCTGCAGGAGGCCGGTGTGTCGTCCCGGTTGGAGAGCCGCCTGTAAGTCAGCTACCGCCGCAGCCTCCGCCGCCCCCACAGCCTCCGCCGCCGCAGCTCGAACCGCTGCAACTCGATCCGGAGCCGCTGTCCCCGCTTCCGCTGCCGGTGTCCCACACGCCGTCGGAGCCGGAACTCTGGTCGAACCCCTGCTGGAAGCCCTGATCGAAGCCGGCCCCGTACCCGTTCTCGAAACCCTGTGCGCCGTAATCGACTCCGTGCATACCGGAGAACAACGTGTCGAACAGCAACACCGAGCCCACCCCCCAGGCGCCGGCCATCAGGGCCGGTTTCCACCACGGTTCGGAGTACCAGCCGGCCGGGACCGGACGGCCGGCCACCCGGCCGCCGGGGTAGTAGTTGGGCGTGCGCTGTGACGGGGTGGGGGAGGCTTCGACCTGCCTGCCCTGCACCGTCACCTTGCGATCCTCGGTGACCGCTCCGGCCGAACGCTGGCCGCTCAGCGTTTCCAGTTCAGGCCCGGGATCCAGACCCATCGCCGCCCGGGCGGCGCGGACGTAATAGAGCCCTTCGATCGCGCTCTCCTTGGCGAACGCGGCTTGACGCGCCGTCGTGGCCTGATCGATCTGGGATGCGGCGGCGTTGTAACGCTCAGAGGCGTCGGCCAGCGCCTGTTTGGAGGCGTCGTCGGTGCCGGTCAGGTTGACCACCTGGCCGCCGAGCCGCTCGATGACCCGGCGAGCGTCCGCTTTGGCGTCGCCGAGCGCCGCGGCGTTGCGGGTTCCGGCTGCCTTCGACGAGGCGTACACCAGCAGCCCGATGCCTGCCACCACGAACAGGATGAGGATCAGCAGAATGCCGTTCATGGCGCTCAGCGTAGCCATGGCGCAGGCTGTGCACCTGCTACCGATCCCACCTTTATGTCGTCAGGTCAGAAGTCGAATCCGCCGAAGTCCCCGCCGCCGTCGAACCCGCCGAAGTCACCGCCCCCGTCGGAGCCGCCCCAGCTGTCGCCGCCCCAGCCACCGTCGGAGCCCACGTCCTGGCCGCCGTCGGCGGACAGCTCACCTTGTTCGAAGCCCTGCTGGAAGCCGTCACCGTAGCCGTTCTCGAAACCCTGTGCGCCGTAGTCCACTCCGTGCATACCGGAGAACAGTGCATCGAACAGCAGCACCGAGCCGATACCCCAGGCGCCGGCCACCAGGGCGGGCTTCCACCACGGTTCGGAGTACCAGCCGGCCGGGACCGGACGGCCGGCCACCCGGCCGCCGGGGTAGTAGTTGGGCGTGCGCTGCGATGGCGTGGGGGAGGCCTCGATCTCCTTGCCCTCGAACTGGATTCGGCGATCCTCCATGACCGCTCCGGCTGAGCGCTGACCGTCCAAGGTCTCAAGTTCCGGGCCGGGATCCATGCCCATCGCGGTACGCGCGGCCCGCACGTAATACAGGCCTTCGATGGCGCTCTCCTTGGCCAGCAGCGCCTGCTTGGCGGTGGTGGCCTGGTCGATCTGCGATGACGCGGCGGTGTAACGCTCGGACGCGTCCGCGAGCGCCTGCTTCGCGGCGTCATCGGTGCCGGTCAGGTTGAACACCTGGCCGCCGAGCCGCTCGATGACCCGCCGGGCGTCAGCCTTCGCGTCGGCCAGCGAGGCAGCGGTGCGTTGCCCGGTTGCCTTCTTCGAGGTGTAGATCGCGAAGCCGATGGCCGCGATGACCAGGACGATGAGCATGAGCAGCAGGCCGTTCATGATTTTCAGCGTACCGACAGGAAGCGGCTGTTCCCTGCCCCGCGCGGTTGTCCGCTGAGAGCGGAACTCAGGTGCGCCGCGACGGTACGGCCGCTGTCGGTCGTTCGCCCGCTACATCTACTGCCGTGCAGTGCGTTTGGCGTTGTCCGGGGGCAATGCGGTCAGACTGACGTCGCCGCCGTAGATCTCCAGCACGCGCGGATCCATCACCCGGCGCCACAACGGCGGACACAGTGCAAGGGTCAGCATCGACACATATCCGCCCGGCAGTTGTGGTGCTTGGTCGTCCAGGCGGACTGCCTGGTAGCGACGCACCGGGTTCAGGTGATGGTCGGAATGTCGCTGCAGATGCAGCAGGAAGACGTTGGTCAGGACGGCATTCCCGTTCCAGCAGTGCGCGGGGCGAAGTCGTTCGTACCGACCGGAGGGCAGTCGGCGTCGGCGCAGTCCGTAGTGGGACACGTAGTTCATCGCTTCGAGGAGGAACATCCCGATCACTGCCTGGCCCGCCAGCCAAGGCAGGTCGACGGCGCCGAACCACAACGCCAGCCCGGTGAACAGGGCCGCGCTGATCAGCCACGCGTTGAGCACATCGTTTCGCAGCGACCAGCGTGAATGTCCTTTGCGGGCGAGCCGTTTGGCTTCCAGACCCAGGGCCGAGCTGGTACCTCCGGTCACCGAGCGGATGGCGAAGGCGTAGACGTTCTCCCCGAACCGGGCGCTCGCCGGATCCTCGGCGGTGGCCACCCGCACGTGGTGTCCGCGATTGTGTTCGACGTAGAACTGCCCGTAGAAAGTCTGCGCCAGTGCCAGCTTGCTCAGCCATCGTTCGGCGCGGGCGCGTTTGTGCCCCAATTCGTGGGCGGCATTGTTGGCGATGCCGCCCACCACGCCGGTGGTCACCATCAATCCGAGCTTCCCGAGCGGGGAGATGCTGAGCCAACCGCCACCGCTCCACAGCCAGCACGCGAAGATCAACGAGAGGTACTGCGCGGGCAGATACAGGTGAGTGGCTGCGCGGTAGTACCGGTCACCTTCCAGCGCGGACAGTGCATGGTCCGGCGCGCGGTTCCGCGCCTCCTGGCCGATCAAGTGATCGATGGCCGGTATCACCACGAAGGTGAGGGCCGCGCCGGTCCACCAGAACGCCGGCCAGCCGGTGGTCCACACCAGCAACCAAGACAGTCCGACCATCCCGGGGATTGTCGGGACCATGAGCCAGAGATACCGCTTCGGATCTCGCCAGTTCGCCAGAGCTATCTTGTGAGGGCTGTGCGTCTTCGGTTGCTCGCGCTCCGTCGAAGGGGGCGGATACACGGTCATCCGATACTTATACCGTGACCTAATTGCGTATGCAATCGCCACCGCCGCCGAGTGGAGATAAGTCTCATTCTTGGCCTCTAACTGGCAATATGATGGATGTCGAGGTTTGGGGAGATGCCATCCGCGGCCGTGCTTGAGATTATCGCGTCAGTCAATTTGCAGCATATTCCCAGAATGTCGAATAGCTCCTGGTAAATCGATTCAAGTGACCATGTCGGGTGTAGTGGCAAATTTTTCAAAGTCGCTGCAATGTCGGTTTTCGGAGCCGTGAAACCAGAAAACCGGCCTCGGTGGGCCGGTTCTGTGGAGCGGGCGGAGGGAATCCGCACCAACCGGGGACTGAGCGTGTCGATTACTCAGTCCCCGGCTCGGTGTCGGGCCTGACCGTCAGGTCGTCGATCGAGAGTTCGGCGTGGGTCGCCGTGCCGCGACGGTCCGCAGGTGGCCGGACTCAGCCCCCGAAAGCCTTGCCAATGGCCTTCGCCACGCCGCTGACGGCCGCACCCGTGCGCTTCTGCACGTTGGTGCCCGCGGTTCCTACCTGGTTCTGCAGGTTGGTGCCTGCGGTGCCGAGCTGGTTTTGCAGGTTGGTACCCCCGGTGCCGAGCTGGTTCTGCAGGTTGGTACCCCCGGTGCCGAGCTGGTTCTGCAGGTTGGTGCCCGCAGTGCCGAGCTGGTTCTGCAGGTTGGTGGCGCCGTTGCCCAGCTGGGTGATGATGTTTTGCTGCGAATCGGCCGCCGCCGCGCCGGCTCCCGCAGTGGCGATGCCCAAAGCTACTGCGAAGCCGCTGCCTGCCACTGCCACGGCCGTCATTGCCTTGCGCCGCGTCCCCTGAATTCGAGCCATGACTTTCCTCCCTATAGCAAACGCCTTTGTTGGCTCTTGGAGGTTACCACAACGGTTGCCTGGGCGGCCATAGCCGTGACCATCTCGCGACCGAGGATTGTATTGACTCCATGGTTAATTGTTTGCCGGTGGGGCGTCGAGCGGGAGCTGCCCGTCGGCGTGAACGCGCTCGCCCTGATGGTCCTTCCGTGCCGCCGAGCATGTCGCGAGTCAATAAAGATGCACGTAGAAGCAGGATTATGAGGGCGAGTTCTTCTGCTTGAAGCTCTGGAACTCGGTGTTGTCGGCGTCCGACAAACGCGGTAGGGCGACGGTGTGCACTTGCTGGCCTTGGATAGGAATCAAGTTTTGATCTCGAGGAATCTATGCGTCGTGCACTTTACGAGGAGGTAGCCGGAGGGAATCGGCAGCAAACTCACCTCGGATGCACAGGCCGCCGGTGAACCGCATTTCGGTCCAGGGTGGGTCCGCGGAGTGGTCGGCACGCCAGCGAAATGGGAGCGAGGCGACGAATCTTCGGAGGTGCGGGGCCGCTTGGAGTTGCTGATCGGCGGGCGTACCCAATCGGCTCGATGCGAGGCGGGGCTGGGTACCGTGGGCGCGGAAAATCGAGCCCTACCGGCGGTGTCGTCGGTAGGGCCTGTTTGGTGGGGCTGGCGACGGGAACGTCACGCGGATAGGTCCGCCTCCCACCCGCGAACTGTGACGGATGTCGCTTCTGCTCTCGAAAAGTGACGGATAACTCAAGTTTTGGCAAAAATTGACGGCTTCGTCATGGGCTTCCATACTTAACCGAAATTGCTCGGGGGTCGTGCGTCGTGGTCGATGGGGGCGAGCCCGTCGGCTCGCAACCCCAGACGCATGCACGGAGGCGATCGTGACCAGCGAACTGCTCATTCGTCGGATTTCTGCGGCCTTCCGCAGGGTCGGACTCCACGTGAAAGATCGACAGATCTTCGCGACGGTGGTGGCGCTGGCTAGCGTCGCGACTCTCACATTCGCCTACTGGTGCACGGTACCCGCGGTTTCAGCAAATTTGTGGCCGCAACGCCTCCAGCTCGGCTCGGCTGATCCCGGCAGTATCGTCGGCACCACTTCGCTGACTGCCGTCACCCCAGAGATCAGAGCCCTCAGTGCCGCGTCCGTCCGGATCGTGTACCGCTCGACGCATGCCCCTTCGGGCGAACTCGTCGAGGTGTCGGGGGCGTTCTTCGTTCCCACCGGGACTGCGCCCGCCGGCGGTTGGCCGGTCGTGGCCGTCGCTCATCAGGGCGAGGGAACCGACGAACCGTGCGCACCGTCGCGCAGCAGCAGCCTGTTGGGGAACGCACCCCTTGTCGCCACGCTGTTGAAAAGCGGTTATGCCGTCACTGTCAGCGACTACGCCGGCCTGGGAGAACCCGGACGGGCCAATGACTACCTCGACGTGACCACTGCCGGTCGGAACGTGATCGACTCTGTCCGCGCCCTACGCGCAGCGTTTCCGGATATCTCGAATCGATGGGCTGCGTTCGGCACGCGACTCGGTGGTGCGGCCGTCTGGGCGGCCGATCAACAGGCAGCCGGCTACGCCGCCGAGATGAACCTGGTCGGTGCGGCCGCCCGTTCGCCATTGGGTGATCTCGCGCCGCTCCTCGAACGAGCCCGGACCGGATCACTCACCATCGACCAGCGCAAGGTCCTGCTCTGGTCGATGACCTCGTTGTCCCGCCAGCATCCCGGTCTGAATCTGGATGACTACCGACGCGGTGCGGTCGCCAACGACTGGGACGCGATGACAAAGTGCTTCGGGGCTGATGTTGGTCGTGGTGAACTCGCGATCGCGGCGATGGACACCGAAGACCTGGCGCCTTCGACGCCCACCGCTGCCGCGGTACTGGACAACCTGGTGCACGCTCGCGCCCTGCCCGACCTACCGTTGAGCGCGCCCCTGTCCGTCGTCAACGACTCCGATGACGCCGTTGTCGATCCTCAGTGGAACAACGAGGAAATCACCAAGGCGTGCAGGCGAGGCGACAGCATCTCCTGGCGCACCGATGCCGCCCCGGCGGCGCAGAAGACGAACGGCAATGCGCTCGCGGCCTCGGCAACAAGCCAAATCGGCTGGCTTGCCAATAGATTCGCTGGAATGCCGCTCGCCAACGGGTGCGGTTCGGTTTCGGTGAGCAGCCCCGGCGCCGGCACGTTGCTGTCTACCGAGGACATTCCCGGCGTTGCGGTCGAGCTGGGATTGCCGGCCGGGGCGAGGGCAGCGCGCGTGACGTACCAATCAACGCAGGGCGATACCGGATCGTCGACAGTCGTTTCCGGAACCGTTTTCGCGCCCGCCGGCGATCCGCCGGCCGGCGGCTGGGCGGCGTTCGCATTCGGGCATGGCACGACCGGCATCCAGCAAGAGTGCGGTCCGTCTGTCCTGCTTCAAGGGGCGAATACCTGGCTGGCCTCCGCAGTGGGGCCGCCTATCGCCAAGCTGCTCGAACTGGGCTTCGCGGTCAGCTTCCCGGACTACGAAGGACTGGGCGCTCCAGGTGTCCACCGCTACATCGACTTTCGCACAGCCGGTCTGAACATGATCGACTCCGTGCGCGCACTCCGGGCGGCCTTTCCGGGCGTCTCGACGCGCTGGGCCGCCATCGGTACGTCCCAAGGCGCTGGTGCCACCTGGTCTGCCGACGAGCAATCCGACAGCTACGCGCCGGAACTCCAACTCATCGGTGCCGTGGCCTTGGCGCCGCCCGCGGACTTGACCGGCATCGTGGACAAGGTCATCCGCGGTGACATCACCCCGAATCAACTCGGCGTACTACAGCTGATTCTTGCCTCACTTGCTCGTGAAGACGTGGGCCTGGATGTCGACGAATTCCGCCGGGGATCCGCCGCGGAGAACTGGGCGGTCCTCAGCTCGTGCGACGTCCCCGAGGCAGAGGCCCGGTCGGCTGCGCTCAAGGAGCTCACGGCGGCAGACCTGGTGCCGGCGACTCCCGAGGCCGCGGACAAACTGCGCGACTTGCTGGCACGTCGGAAGCTGCCGCAACACCGGATGTCGGCCCCGATATTCATCGTGTACGGGACGGGGGATCTGCTCATCGATTCGGGGTGGATCTCGGGTGCCATCGCCCGGGCCTGCGCGCTCGGAGGCACGATCGCCTTCGAAGCACAGGACGGGCGAGGCCACGACAATCTGGACGTGACACCTGCGCTCAGTTGGCTGCTCGACAGGTTGGCCAACCGGCCCGTTGTCAATGACTGTCCCGGACGGGCGTGACGCTGGTCGGCATCCGGTGGAGGGCCCCGTATCGCGACCAGTCAGCAAACACAAAAACCGCCCGTTGCCAGGCGGTTCTGTGGAGCGGGCGACGGGAATCGAACCCGCGTAGCTAGTTTGGAAGACTAGGGCTCTACCATTGAGCTACGCCCGCTTGTTCGTGCAACGGAAGACTGTACCGGCGAGGACGTGGACAAAGCCAATTGACGGTCCTGCGTGTCGAACCCGTAGTATTCCGACCGCAGTGAAACACGGGGTGTAGCGCAGCTTGGTAGCGCATCCGCTTTGGGAGCGGAAGGCCGCAGGTTCAAATCCTGTCACCCCGACCCAACGGTCCTACAGGTCCAGTACCAGTCGCTCGCAGGTCGATTTCGCCCTGGACACGCACACCAGCATCTGTCCGCATCGGCGCTGCTCCTCGGTGAGCAGGTCGTCACGATGGTCCACCTCGCCGGACACCACCCGCTGCACACATGTACCGCAATAGCCCTGCTGGCACGAATACGCCACGGAGGGAACGGCATTGCGCAGCGCGGTGAGCGCACTCCGATCAGCGCCGACCCCCACCACGGTGCCGCAGCGGGCCAACTCCAGTTCGAACGGTCGGCCATCGACCACCGGCGCGGCGCTGAAACGCTCGCTGTGCACTTCGATACCGGAATCCCGCGGAATCGCCCGCAGCACCGCGTCGACCATCGGCGGCGGCCCGCACACATACACCGCTGTTGTCGGATCCACCCCGTCGAGCAGGGCCGCGGCGCTCGGCATCCCGTGTTCGTCGTCGGTCCGCACGTGCACCTTCTCGCCGTAGGGCGCCAGCTCGTCCACGAACGCCAGGGCGTCCCGGTGGCGGCCGGTGTAGTGCAGCGTCCACGGCGTGCCCTGTTGTTCGGCGAGCCGGACCATCGACAGAATCGGCGTGATGCCGATGCCACCGGCGATGAAATGCAATTTCGACGCGCGCGACGCCGAGCCCGGCAGCGGCATCATGAACGCGTTGCGCGGATCGCTCACCTCGACCAGGCGGCCGGTGCTCAGGCCATGCACCTCGACCGAACCGCCCGCGCCTTCTGGGCTGTGCCGCACCGCAATTCGGTACTCATCTCGTCGCCCCGGATCGCCGCACAGCGAATACTGCCGGATCAGGCCGGACGGCAGGTGCACATCGAGGTGCGCGCCCGGGTTCCATCGCGGCAGGGGCGTGTCGTCGAGCGGGGTCAGGGTGAGTGCCAGCACCTGGCCGTCGGCGGTGACCCTGCGCCGGTCCGCGATGCGCATCGTCGTGCGGTTCACCGCGGCCGGTAGCTCCGGCGGTTCGCTGTCACCGCCCAGGCGCGTCACCACCGAGAGGAAGTGGGGCACCGCGGCACCCGCGATCCGAATCAGCAGATCGGGCGTCTTGGCGCGGTACAGGCCGCGCGGCGGTTCACCGACGTAGGGCTTGACGAGCGCACGTAGCGAGCGGCGCATCATCCGTGCATGACGCGTGCGGCGGGGGAGGCGGCCAGGTACGCGACGGCCTGGGCGGTGCTGCCTTCGTCGACCGGGTTGTAGTCGCGGCGCAGCAGCCGCGAGCCGGTCCGGCACAGGTAGGCGATGGTGGGCAGCGAGCCCCGCTTGCCTGACGCGCGCATTTTCCACAGCAGCCGGACGTATCCCAGGTTGGGTAGTTGGGGATCGGCGTGGACCAGGAACTTCAGGCCGCGCAGCACGAGGGCGAAGAACACGACGCTGACCATGAGGCCGGCCGCCGCTTGCGCGAAGTAGTCCATGCCGAAGTACTTGGCCACGTTGTAGGACACGTGCCGGTGCTCCACTTCCTCGGCACCGTGCCAGCGCATCAGATCCGCCATCATCGGATCGACGCCCAGGCTGTCCCATTCGTTGTTCAAGGCCCAGTGCCCCAGCACTCCGGTGAAATGCTCGGCCGCACTGAGCGCATGGGTCCCGGAGGTCAGCGCCTTGCGGCGCCGGGTGGGACTGGTAATCCGTGCCATCCGAAGGTCGTACTGACCGGCGACCCATTCCAGCTGGTCCAGAAACGGGGTGGGGTCGATGCCGTGCCGACGCACGAACTCGACGAGCACGTCATCGTGGGTCCTGGCGTGGATGGCTTCCTGGCCGATGAATCCGATGATCTGCTCGCGCAACCGCTCGTCGCGGACGTACTCGAGCGCCTCGGTGAGCAGGTTGGCGAACCAACGCTCCGCGACCGGCAGGAACAGGTTCAACGCAGTGGTGGCGTGTGAGCCATAGGGGTCGCCGGGCATCCAGTGCAGCGGGGTCTCGTCCCACCCGAACTTCGCATCGCGTGGTCGCAGGGCCACTTCCTCGGGTGCGAATTCGTCCACAGGGCTCGGGTACCCGAGCCGCGGCTGAGTCACGACGGACCTCCTTTTGGGGTGACTTTGGCATATGGCTGCATACCCGTAAGGGTGTTTGGCCATCCCGTTCACGTATTCGGTACACCCAGCGGTTCAGATTGGTCGGAATCGGGATCGCCGACCCTCGGGAGCGCTGCTCGGGGACGCCAAGTGTCAGGTGGCCAAGCTCGTCAACTACCCTGTTCGCGAAGCGCGCGGCGCTGCTGAAGGCGACAGATGACGACACCTTTAGCCCCTCGCACGCCGCGATGCCACCAGAAGACGCATACAGGAGTAACGCAGTGAAAAGCACGGTCGAGAAGCTGAGCCCCACTCGGGTTCGGATCAACGTGGAGGTTCCCTTCGCCGAGCTGGAGCCCGATTTCGACCGGGCCTTCAAGCAGCTGGCTCAGCAGGTCCGGCTGCCCGGGTTCCGACCCGGCAAGGCGCCGCGCAAGCTTCTGGAGGCCCGTATCGGTCGCGGCGCGGTGCTGGAGCAGGTCGTCAACGACGCGCTCCCCAGCCGCTACAGCGAGGCGGTCACCACCGCCGACGTGCAGCCCCTCGGACAGCCCGATATCGAGGTCACCAAGCTCGAGGACAACGAGGAGCTGGTGTTCACCGCCGAGGTGGACATCCGCCCGGAGATCGATCTGCCCGACCTGTCCGCGCTGAAGTTCAGCGTCGACCCGATCGAGGTCAGCGACGAAGAGGTCGACACCGAGCTGCAGAACCTGCGCGCCCGGTTCGGCACCCTGACGGGCGTGGAGCGTGCGGCGGCCGAGGGTGACTTCGTCTCCATCGACCTGTCGGCCACCGTCGACGGCGAGGACGTGCCCGAGGCCAAGACCGAGGGACTGTCCCACGAGGTCGGCTCCGGCCAGCTCATCGAGGGCCTGGACGAGGCGATCACCGGGCTCAAGACCGGCGAGAGCACGACGTTCACCACCACCCTGGTCGCCGGTCCGCATGCCGGTCGGGAAGCCGAGGTGACGGTCAAGGTGAACTCGGTCAAGGAGCGCGAGCTGCCCGAGGCCGATGATGAGTTCGCCCAGCTGGCAAGCGAGTTCGACACCATCGACGAGCTCAAGGAGAGCCTGATCGAGCAGGTGCGCCGGACCAAGCGCATCCAGCAGGCCGAGCAGATCCGTGACAAGGCGCTGGAGACCCTGCTCGCCGATATCGAGGTGCCGCTGCCCGAGGCGATCGTGCAGGCCCAGGTCGACGACGCGCTGCACAACGCCATTCACGGCCTTGAGCACGATGAGGCGAAGTTCGAGGAGTCGCTGACCGAACAGGGCAGCAGCCGCGAAGAGTTCGACGCGGACAATCGCAGCAACGCCGAGAAGGCCGTCAAGACCCAGCTGCTGATGGATGCCATCGCCGACAAGCTGGACATCCAGGTCGGCCAGGCCGACCTCACCGAGCGGCTCGTCCTGATGTCGCGTCAGTACGGGCTCGAGCCGCAGCAGCTGCTGGGCTTCCTGCAGCAGAACAACCAGCTGCCGGCGATGTTCGCCGATGTGCGGCGCGGCCTGACCATCGCCGCGGTGGTGCATGGGGCGACCGTCACCGATACCGACGGCGCGGTGGTCGACACCGCCGAGTTCTTCGGTCCGGCAGGTGGCGCCGAGGCGGGCGAGGCCGAGGACGAGACCGCAGACGCCCCGGAAGCCGATACGGCCGATGAGGACGACGACGCCGAAAAGGCGGAGAAGGCCGAGAAGAAGGCGGCCAAGAAGGCTGCCAAGAAGGCCGATAAGAAGCAGGACAAGAAGGATCAAGACACCGCTGAGTGACGCTGTGAGCGAACGCGCGCCTTCTTGGGCGTGCGGTTCGCTGCGCGTTGGTTAGTGTCGGTGAACGAGTACGACAAACTCGAGAAAGCAGGTATCCAGCCGTGACTGACATGCGTTCTGGCGCGTCGGGGCTCAACCTCATCGACTCGGTGTATGAGCGGTTGCTCGCCGAGCGCATCATCTTCCTGGGCACCCAGGTCGATGACGACATCGCCAACCGGCTGTGCGCGCAGATTCTGCTGCTGGCCGCGGAAGACCCCGTCAAGGACATCCACCTGTACATCAACTCGCCCGGTGGTTCGGTGACCGCGGGTATGGCCATCTACGACACCATGGTGCTGGCGCCGTGTGATGTGGCGACCTACGCGATGGGTCTGGCCGCCTCGATGGGTGAGTTCCTGCTCGCCGCGGGCACCAAGGGCAAGCGGTACGCCCTGCCGCACGCGCGGATCATGATGCACCAGCCGTCCGCCGGTATCGGTGGTAGCGCGGCCGATATCGCGATCCAGGCCGAGCAGTTCGCGTTGACGAAGAAGGAGATGAACCGGCTCAACGCCGAGTTCACCGGCCAGACCCTGGAGCGGGTCGAGACGGACGCGGATCGCGATCGCTGGTTCACGGCGTCCGAAGCCCTGGAATACGGCTTCGTCGACCACATCATCACCAGCGTCAGCGTTAACGGCGACGGACCAGGAGCAGGTATCAAATGATGACCCCCGATATGCAGCCTGCCCACGGTGGCGTTGTGAATCCGGCTCACGCCCGGTACATCCTGCCGTCGTTCATCGAGCATTCGAGCTTCGGCGTCAAAGAGTCCAACCCGTACAACAAGCTGTTCGAGGAACGCATCATCTTCCTCGGGGTGCAGGTGGACGACGCCTCGGCCAACGACATCATGGCCCAGCTGCTGGTGCTCGAGTCGCTGGATCCCGACCGCGACATCACCATGTACATCAACTCGCCGGGTGGTTCGTTCACCTCGCTGATGGCGATCTACGACACCATGCAGTACGTCCGGGCCGATATCCAGACCGTCTGCCTGGGCCAGGCCGCCTCGGCCGCCGCGGTGCTGTTGGCCGCCGGTACCCCCGGTAAGCGGCTGGCCCTGCCCAACGCGCGCGTGCTGATTCATCAGCCCGCCGTCGGCGGTGCCATCCAGGGTCAGGTCTCGGATCTGGAGATCCAGGCCGCCGAGATCGAGCGGATGCGCACCCTGATGGACGCCACGTTGGCGCGGCACACCGGAAAGGATCCGGCCGTCATCCGCAAGGACACCGACCGCGACAAGATCCTGACGGCCGCCGAGGCCAAGGATTACGGCATCATCGACACCGTTCTGGCCTACCGGAAGCTCTCCGCACAGAACGCCTGACGCACGACATCACGAGATTGCCGTTATGGCGCGGAAGTTCGAGTAGAACGCGCCATAGCGGCAATCTCGCGTTTCAGCGCGTTGCGTCAGTAGCTGAACGTGGTGGCACCCTCGCCGATCCACTCCCACAACTGCACGGTGCCGCCGGCATCGGCGCCGTCGACGAATGTGTGTGGGTCCAGATGCTTGGCCTGAATGCAGATCGGGCACACCAGGTAGCGTCCGCCCGCTTTCTCGTAGCGCGCCATGAGCTCCGACAACGCCGGGCACCCGTCACAGGCGGTGCCCACCGCCACCCCGGGCACCACCAACCGCACCGCTTCCTTGGTCAGGAACATCATGGTCGGCCGGCCTGATTCGGCGGCACCGACGGCGACCAGGAAGGCCACCGTCACGCGTTCGGCATCCTCCAGACCGGTGGTCAGGCTGATGGCGGCCTTGTTCATCGTGTGATTCATAAGCAGATCGTGTCGCGATCCGGCGCCCGGGCACATGGGGCTTTTGCCCCATTCGTGCCTCCCTATCCGGGGTTGGCCAGCCCATGGCGCAGCGCGTACATGCTGGCCCCGATGCGGTTGGACACGCCGATCTTGGCGTAGGTGCGCTCGACGTGGTTGCGCGCGGTCTTCTCGCTGATCACGAGCGTTTCCGCGATCTCCTTGTTCGACGCACCGCGCGCGACCAGACGCAGGACATCGACCTCGCGCGGGGTGAGACCGTCGGGGCGGCCGCGGGGTCGTTCGGCGTGGTGGCCGGCCGCATGCAGCACCGCCTCGACGGCCACCGGGTCGAGGTGGCCGGCGCGCACCCGTGCGTGCAGCCGGCGTGCCGCCGACGCGGGGGTGAACGCTTCGCGGTACGGCCGGGGTTCGCAGCCGGACTGGTAGGCGACCGCCGCGGCCAGCACCCGGTCGGGCAGGCCCAGGGCGGAGTCGGGCAGGCCACGCGGATACCCCGATCCGTCCAGGCATTCGTGGTGATTGCCGGCCAGTTGCGCGACCTGCGCCAGCCCGCGCACCTGGCTGAGGATCCGCACCGTGAGATAGGGGTGCAGGCGCACGCGTTCGAACTCGCCGGCGGTCAGCGGGCCGGCTTTGGACCAGATCTGGTTGGACACCCCGATACGCCCCAGGTCGTGGACGTGTCCCGCGCGCCGGGTGAGGGCCACCGCGGCGGCGTCCAGACCGGCCGCCGCAGCCGCATCGCCGGCCAGTGCCGCCACCGCCCGGGAATGGCCGAGCGTGAACGGGCACTTGAGGTCGACGAAGTCGCCCAGAGCCGTCAGCAGCGTGTCCACGCCGCGGTCGTCGAGGCGCTCATGCCGGTCGGGCGCCTCGTGCAGCGCTGCCTGCCACGCGTCCCCGGCCACCGGCGGGGCCAGGATCGCGTCGGGGTCGCGGGTGAACACGTCGACGATCTCGGGGTCGAACTGGCCGCCGCGACGTTTGGTGGCGACGGCGACGGCGCCCGCCACCCCGCCGGTGCGGTGATGCACCTCGATCACGTCGGCCAGCTGGGCGATCCGCATCTGGATCGGGATACCGTCGCCGCGCACACCCGCGGGCATCCCGCCGCCGTCGTAGCGTTCGAAGGCGAACGTCAGCGCAGCCTGCACATCGGGCCCCAGGCCCAGCCGGTCGGCGAGCAGGGCCGCGGAGGTGCAGTGCGAGTGGATCATCGCGGACAGATGTCCGCGCGCATTGATGAGCAGCGTCGCCATCACGTTCAGGCGGTGCACCAAGGGCTCGCCACGGGCGATGTTGGCCATCAAGAAGCGCATGAACGGGAGCCCGGCGTTGTCCACCTGGTAGGTGTCGCGCCGCACGGCGATGTCATCGCCGAACCAGCGGGCGTACTCGTGGGAGTCGGCGTGACAACCGATCCACATGATCAGCGTCGTGTAGTAGATGCAGTCACGCTCGGTGCGGCTCAGACCCAACCGGTCGGAGAGCCTGGTGGCGATCAGGGCGGAGCGCAGCATGTGCTCGCCCGGCTGCCCCAGCCCCAGGTCGACCGCAACCGACAGGGCAGCGAGCAGCTCGGCACGGCTCGGTGTCTCGGCCGGCGCAGCCATGCGCCGATTATGCAGTCAGTCGACGACCGCGGTGCGCTCCGTCCGTCTCCCCGGGTGTGCCCGGTGGCCGTGGGGCCACGGTGGAGCATGGGAAAGGTGCTGCACATGAGGCTCGGGCCGTCGCCGGCGGGGTGAATATCCGCATGTGCCGGTGGACGCGCACGGTATCGTGGAGAGCGGCAATGACACCTGCGATGACTGCGTTTCCATTACACCGGCGACACGCCAGGGACACGGTCCGCGCGCCGACAGGTGCGGAGCCGCCTGGAGGGATATGTTCTCCTCCACGCGAACAAATACCACCCACGCGATTCGGTCCTATCGGTCGCAACGGGACGCAGCGAACGGGTAGCGTCGGGTGAACACCCGGAGTAACCCAACGAACGGTGTGACAAGCGGTGTGACAACCGACGGCAACAGGAAGTAGGACGCACCCAGATGGCGCGCATTGGAGACGGCGGTGACCTGCTGAAGTGCTCGTTCTGTGGAAAGAGCCAAAAGCAGGTGAAGAAGCTCATCGCGGGTCCCGGCGTGTACATCTGCGATGAGTGCATCGACCTGTGCAACGAGATCATCGAGGAGGAGCTGGCCGACGCCGACGACGTCAAACTCGACGAGCTGCCCAAGCCCGCGGAGATCCGCGAGTTCCTCGAGGGCTACGTCATCGGCCAGGACACCGCCAAGAAGACGCTCGCCGTCGCGGTCTACAACCACTACAAGCGCATCCAGGCGCAGGAGAAGTCCCGGGACTCCAGGGCCGAACCGGTTGAGCTCGCCAAGTCCAACATCTTGATGCTCGGGCCCACCGGCTGCGGTAAGACCTACCTGGCCCAGACGCTGGCCAAGATGCTCAACGTCCCGTTCGCCATCGCCGACGCCACCGCGCTGACCGAGGCCGGCTACGTCGGTGAGGATGTCGAGAACATCCTGCTCAAGCTGATCCAGGCGGCCGACTACGACGTGAAGCGCGCCGAGACGGGCATCATCTACATCGACGAGGTCGACAAGATCGCCCGCAAGAGCGAGAACCCGTCGATCACCCGCGACGTGTCCGGCGAGGGCGTGCAGCAGGCACTGCTGAAGATCCTGGAAGGCACGCAGGCCTCGGTGCCCCCGCAGGGCGGCCGTAAGCACCCGCACCAGGAGTTCATCCAGATCGACACCACCAACGTGCTGTTCATCGTCGCAGGAGCGTTCGCCGGACTGGAGAAGATCGTCTCCGACCGGGTCGGCAAGCGCGGCCTGGGCTTCGGCGCCGAGGTGCACTCCAAGGCCGAGATCGACACCCAGGACCACTTCGCCGAGGTCATGCCGGAGGATCTGATCAAGTTCGGTCTGATCCCGGAGTTCATCGGCCGTCTGCCGGTGGTCGCCTCGGTGACTAACCTGGACAAGGAATCGCTGGTGCAGATCCTGTCCACGCCGAAGAACGCCCTGGTGAAGCAGTACACCCGGCTGTTCGAGATGGACGGTGTCGAGCTGGAGATGACGCCGGAAGCGCTGGACGCCATCGCCGATCAGGCCATCCACCGCGGCACCGGCGCCCGTGGGTTGCGCGCCATCATGGAAGAGGTGCTGCAGCCGGCCATGTACGACATCCCCAGCCGCGACGATGTCGCCAAGGTGGTCGTTACCCGGGAGACCGTGCAGGACAACGTCCTTCCGACCATCGTGCCGCGGAAGCCGCCGCGGGCCGAGCGTCGCGACAAGAGCGCCTGAGCCGCTCAGGTTTCACCCTTCGAATCCGACGAAATGGCTGCGTTCCACACCGGAACGCAGCCATTTCGCCGTCTTGGGGCCGTGACTTCGTCGATGAGCGCGGCGATTTCGGCCACTCCGTCACGCTGGGCGAAAGCCACCTCCAATTCGCGGGCGCGGCGCCGATAGCGGTCGTCGCGCAGAACGTCGTTCACCGCGGCGGCGACGGCGGTCGCCGACGGGGTACCGGTGCGCAGATTGATCCCCGTTCCCGACCAGGCCACCCGAGCGGCCACCTCCGGCTTGTCCTCGGTACCGCCCGCGACCACCAGTGGTACTCCCGCGGCCACGGCGCGCTGCACCGCACCGTAGCCGCCGTTGGTCACCATCACGTCGATCTTGGGCAGCAGCACGTCGTAGGGGATATGGTCGGCGACGAATGTGTTCGTCGGGACCCGAGATCGCAGCGGAGTCCCGCAGGTGGTGACGATGACGGTGACGTCGGCATCCCGGAGCGCGTCGATGGTCGGTTCGATGAGACGGGACATATCGGTGTCGTCGACGTCGGGGCGAGCGAAGCGGCGGGGGAAATCGTCGCCCTGGGTGACGTGAACGACGGGGCGGTGCGTATCGATTTCGGACCACCACGGTGGTGGGGTGAAACCGCCTGTCGGACGGGGATGCACCGCACCGACGAACCGAACGTTTGCCGGTAGGTCACTGCGCGGATATTCGAAGAGGGGCACGGTCGGCACGATCAGCCGGTCGGCGAGCACCCCGACGTCGAGCAGAAAGGTCGGCAGCGCGCGGCTGCCGAGGGATGCCAGCATGGTGTTGGTGGTGTGGTGCGCTTCTCGCAGCAGCACCCGCTGCGAGAACACGGTGAGTGCCCGGTTGCACCACGGGTGGCGCGGCGGCAGCCCCAGCCCATAGGGGGCGGTGTCGCGGCTGGACAACATCAACGGTGTCGGCGTGTAGTACAGCACCGGCGGCCGTTGTGCCGGGTCGCCGAGTAGCAGCGGCAGCACCCCGACGAATCCATAGTCGGCAATGATCGCATCGAAGCGCTTGTTGCCCAACACTTTTGCCAATTCGGCGGCCTGGTGGGGCATCGGCTCGAGGAAAAGTCGGATGATGGCCTGGTTGAGTGCCCTGATCGGGGAGGTGCAGCGCCGCCGGGTGGGGTCGAACGGGTTGTCGTCGAAGTCGGCGAGCACAGGCAGTGGGTGCGCCCGTGCCCCAACGGCACGCACCGCGGCCGTATGGGTGGCACCGGTCAGCATTGTGACCGTGTTCCCGCGTTTCACCTGATCGGCGGCCACCGTGAGCATCGGGGCGATATGTCCATCGGGGGACAGGGCGGCGATGAGGATGTCAGCCATGTCGGCCCGCCAGGTCGCGTACGGCAGAGGTGAACACCACCCGTGTGTGCTCGGGTGCACCGGGTGTGCTCGCCACGGTGGCGAACTGGACCGCGATGGCGCTCGGCTGTGCCGCCCGCCGTACCGTGGCCAGCACGGTCTCGTAGTCCGCAGTGGGCGAAACATTTTGCAGGTCAGCCCAGTTGGACCAGCCATCGGGCAAGGCCTGGCGCCACAACCAGGTGGGTTCGGTGCCCCGATCGCGGTGCTGCTCGCGTGCCGCGTATGTCAGGTACCAGGCCAGGGCGGCGATCGCGAGGACCGCGAACAACAGATGTTCAGGCATGACGGCTGACCACCTGCCACTCGGCGATCACGGCGTCGATGACATCGGCGATCGCCGCGACGCCGTCGCGGCGGGCATACGCCTGCTGCAGTTCCGCGGCTGTCCGACGGTAGGCGTGCTGGGAGAGCACCTCGCGGACCGCGCGGTGGATCGACGTCGGTGAGGGCGTCCCGGAGCGGAGATTCACGCCCGCGCCGAACCATTCGACCCGCGCCGCGACTTCCGGCTTGTCCTCGGTGTTGCCGGCCACAACCAGCGGAACACCGGCCATCAGGGCTCGCTGCACGGCGCCGTAGCCGCCGTTGGTGACCATCACGTCGACCCTGGGGAGCAGCATGTCATGCGGAACGAATTCGGTGGCAACGGTATTGGCGGGCAGTGGGGTACGGATCTGGTCCACCGGTCGTCCACCGGTGCTCACCACCAGGGTGACGTTCTCGTCGGCGAGTGCGGCGATGGTGGGTTCGATGAGCCGGGACAGATCGGCATTGTCGACGGTGCCCTGGGTGACGTGGACGACGGGGCGGCCCTGATCGAGGCGGTGCCACCAGGCGGGCGGGGTGAAGTCGGAGGCGGGAGCGGGCGTGACGGCGCCGACGAAACACACATGTCCGGGTAGGTCGCTACGGGGGTACTCGAACTCGGGGATCGTGGGCACGATCACACGGTCGGCGAGTATGCCGGAATCGAGCACGAATGCGGGGGGTTCGGGCAGGCCGAGAGCATCCAGCATCGCGATGAGCGACTGGTGGGCGGGACGTAGCAGGATGCGTTGGGCCAGCACGTTGAGGGCGCGGTTGCGCAGACGGCCCAACCGTCCGGTTCCGGGCAAGATTCCGGTACCGCCCGGCGCGGTGTCGCGACTGGTGAGCAGCAAGGGGGACGTCACGTAGGCCAGTACCGGGGGCCGGTCGGGGCGGTGCTTCAGCAGGATCGGCAGGATGCCGAGGAAGAACGCGTCGGCCAGGATGACGTCGAAAGTATTGCCGGCCAGGGCATCCGACAGGGCTGCGGCCTGGTAGGGCAGCGGGCGCACGAAGACATGTTTGACGTCGAAGTTCACCCGTGCGATCCCGGACGTCTCGGCGCGCCCCGGTAGTTCGGCGTCCAAGGCGGTGTCGTCGAAGTCGGCGCCGACGGGCAGCGGCAGCGGACGGGCGCCCGCGGCGCGGATCGCGTCGGCATGCCGCGCGGAGGTCAGCACGGTCACCCGGTCTCCGCGGCCCACGAGTCCGCGGGCGACGTTGAGCAGCGGACCGATATGACCGACGGGTGGGCAGGACGCAATGAGGATCTCTGGCATGCCGTCGATGTTCGCCGTTGGGCGGGGCGGCGTGCTTGGAGGTTGTGTGGAGAAAGGGTGGAGATTGCAGGTAGATGAGCCGCTTGCGCGAAGATCACCGAGTGAGATGGGGTTAGTGGATGCGGTCCGGCCGGGTGTACACGTTCATCGATTCGCCGCGCAGGAACGCCACCAGGGTCAACCCCGCCTGCGCAGCCAGATCCACCGCCAACGACGACGGAGCCGAGACGGCGGCCAGGATGGGGATACCGGCCATCACCGCCTTCTGTGTGAGTTCGAAAGAGGCCCGTCCGCTGACCAGAAGGACATTGCCCGACAACGGGATCCGCCGGTTCTCCAGCGCCCAGCCGATGACCTTGTCGACGGCATTATGCCGGCCGATGTCCTCGCGGACCGCCAGTTCGGTGCCGTCGGCACCGAACAGTGCGGCACCGTGCAGGCCGCCGGTGCTGGCGAACACCTTCTGGGCCTTCCGCAGTTTGGCGGGCAGCGCGCTGAGCAACTTCGGTGCGATGGTGGTCGGATCGTCGCCGGGGGAGTGCCGGCTGACCAGACGCACCGCCTCCAGCGACGCCTTCCCGCACACCCCGCACGAGGAGGTGGCGTAGAAGTTGCGCGTCAGGTCCACGTCGGGGGCGGGTACGCCGGCGGCCAGGGTCACATCGAGGACGTTGTAGGTGTTCACGCCGTCCTCTTCCGGCGGGCTGGAGCGAAGCGACTCGGGGGTGGTGCGAGCGCCCTGGCAGTACCGCACGGTGGCGATATCGTCGCGGCCGGAGATGAGGCCCTCGGTGAGCAGAAACCCTTGTGCGAGTTCGATATCGGAGCCAGGAGTGCGCATGGTGACGGTCAGGGGCGCACCGTTGACGCGGATCTCCAACGGCTCCTCGACGACGAGGGTCTCCGGCCTGGCCACCACCCCGTCGGCGTTGCGGTGGCTGATCCGGCGCCGCGTGGTTACTCGGCCCATGGACTCGACTCGGGTTCTGACCTGAGTTCCAGCCTGATCACCACGGCCTTGGACACCGGGGTATTGGATCTGGCGGCGGTGTGGTCCAGAGGCACCAGGGGATTGGTCTCGGGATAGTAGGCGGCGGCGTTGCCGACCGGGGTGGAGTAGCCGACCACGCGGAAGTCCTCGGCCCTTCTCTCCTGAAGGCGTCCTTCGCCGTCGGTGAACTCGGAGATGAGGTTCACCCGGGCGCCGTCGCGCAGGCCCAGTGCGGCGATGTCGGCGGGGTTGACGAACACCACCCGGCGGCCGCCCTTGACTCCACGGTAGCGGTCATCGAGACCGTAGATGGTGGTGTTGTACTGGTCGTGGCTGCGCAGGGTCTGCAGCACCAGCCGGCCCGGCGGCACCGGCACCCATTCCAGCGGACATACCGAGAAGTTGGCCTTGCCTGTGTGGGTGGGGAATTCGCGTGAATCGCGGGGTGGGTGAGGCAGCTGGAACCCGTCCGGTTGCCGCACCCGGGTGTTGTAGTCGGTGCAGCCGGGCACCACTTCGGCGATGGCGTCCCGGATCAGGTCGTAGTCGGTGTTGAAGGCCTCCCACTCGACGGGGTGCCCGGGGCCCAGCAGGGCGCGCGCCAGTTGGCAGACGATGGCGACCTCACTGCGCAGCTGATCGCTGGGCGGGTGCAGGTTGCCGCGCGACAGGTGCACCATCGACATCGAGTCTTCCACCGAGACCAGCTGCTTGCCGCCCCGTTGGAAGTCCTTGTCGGTGCGGCCCAGCGTCGGCAGGATCAGCGCGGTGCGGCCGTGCACCAGGTGGCTGCGGTTCAGTTTGGTCGAAATCTGCACCGTCAGCGCACAATTGCGTAATGCGGCCTCGGTTACCGCGGTATCGGGGGTGGCCGAGACGAAGTTGCCGCCCATTCCGATGAAGGTTTTGGCGTGCCCGTCGCGCATGGCCCGGATACCGTCGACGGTGTCGAGGCCGTGTTTACGCGGACTGCTGATACCGAACCGGGCATCGAGTGCGGCCAGGAACGTCTCGGGCATCTGCTCCCAGATGCCCATGGTGCGGTCGCCCTGGACGTTGGAATGCCCGCGCACCGGGCACACTCCGGCGCCTGGTTTGCCGATCATGCCGCGCATCAGCAACAGATTGGTGGCTTCCCCGATGGTGGCCACCGCGTGGTGCTGCTGGGTCAGACCCATCGCCCAGCAGATGACCGTGCGCTGGGAGCGGCGGAAACTGTCGGCGATGCGGTGCAACTGGTCGGCATCGATTCCGGTGGCGGACAGCACCGTCTGCAGGTCGACCTCGCGGGTCTGGCGTTCGTACTCGTCGAACCCGGCGCAGTGACCGGAGACGAACGCGCGGTCGACGACGGTGCCCGGCGCCCGGTCCTCGGCTTCGAGCAGTAACCGGCCCAGACCGGCGAACAGCGCCATATCCCCGCCGATGCGGATCTGGACGAACTCGTCGGCGATGGGGATACCGTGCCCGACGACCCCGCGTATCTTCTGCGGGTCCTTGAAGCGCATCAACCCGGCCTCGGGCAGCGGATTGATGGCGATGATGTTGGCGCCGTTAGCCTTTGCCTTCTCCAGTACCGAAAGCATGCGTGGATGATTGGTGCCGGGGTTCTGCCCGGCGATGACGATCAGGTCGGCGTGTTCGAGGTCGTCGACGGTCACCGAGCCCTTGCCGATGCCGATCGAGTCGACCAGCGCGGTGCCCGAGGATTCGTGACACATGTTCGAACAATCCGGCAGGTTGTTGGTGCCGAAGCTGCGGACCAGCAGCTGGTAGAGAAACGCGGCCTCGTTACTGGTGCGGCCCGAGGTGTAGAACAGCGCCTCGTCGGGGGAGTCCAGCGCGTTGAGCTCCGCGGCGATCAGCCGGTAGGCGCTGTCCCAGTCGATCGGCTCGTAATGGGTGGCCCCGGGGCGCAGCACCATCGGCTCGGTGAGCCTGCCCTGCTGGGACAGCCAGTACTCGGGCCTCTCGGACAGGTCGGCCACCGAATGCCGGGCGAAGAACTCCGCGGTGACGCGACGCTTGGTGGCCTCCTCGGCGACGGCCTTGGCGCCGTTCTCGCAGAACTCGGCCAGCTTGCGTCCGCCGTGCTCCTCGGGCCAGGCACAGCCCGGGCAGTCGAAACCGTGCCGCTGATTCAGCCGGGTCAGTGCCGCGGCGGTACGCAGTGGACCCATCTGCTCCAGCCCGCGCTGCATGCTGACCAGCACGGCCTTGACCCCGGCGGCCTCGTGTTCGGCGCCGGTCACCCTGACATCCCGTTCGTCATAGGTGGCATCGACGTCACGGCCGTCCTTGGCGAGGGTCATATCTCCAATCTAATCCCCGAAAACGGCCGCTGCGCCGAATGAAGGCGGGTTGGTATTCGGTATTTGACATGCGGTGATAGAGAACGTCTATCGTCTTTTCGATGGCGAGTGATGTGTTGCTGCAACACCTGGACTACCTGCTGGCCCTCGCCGCCGAGCGCCACTTCGGCAGGGCCGCCGCCCGCTGCCACGTCAGCCAGCCGACGCTGTCGGTGGCCATCCGCCGCTTGGAACGCGATCTGGGCATCGTCATCGTGCAACGCGGCCGTCGCTTCGAGGGCTTCACCGAGGAGGGCAAGCGTGTGGTGGCCTGGGCCCAGCGCATCATCGCCGAACGCGATGAGATGTTGGCCGACCTGGAACGGATGCACGGGCGGCTGACGGCCACCGCGCGGTTGGGCGCGATTCCGACGGCGGTGCCGGCCAGCCCGTTCATCACCGCGGAGTTCCTGGGCCGCAACCCGGCCGCTTCGGTCCGTATCGAGGCGCTGTCGTCGCGGGAGATCGCGCGGCGGTTGGCCGATTTCGAGATCGACGCCGGGCTCACCTATCTCGATGACGAGGCCCCGCCGGGCACGCGGTCGGTGCCGATGTACCGGGAGCAGTACGTGCTGGTGGCCCCCGCCGATCATCGGCTGATGGCCGAACCGGAGGTGACCTGGGCCGATGCGGCGGATCTTGAGCTGTGCGTGCTGACGACCACGATGCGCAATCGCCGCATCCTCGATGCCAACATGGCCGCCGAGGGCATCCGTTACCGGCCCGCGGTCGAAGCGGACTCCGTGGATGCGCTCTACGCGCACCTGACGCACTCGCGGCGGGCCACGATTGCCTCCACCGCGTGGCTGCCGCAGCTGGGCGTGCCGCCGGACTTCGCCGCGCGGCCGATGGTCAAACACGGCCCGAGTCCGGCGATCGGGTTGGTGGTGCTCGACCGCGCCCCGGCATCGATTGTGGCGGCTGCCCTCGTTGCCGTGGCCGAGGGAATCGATCTCGGCGCGCGGATCGACGCCGCGGCGCGATCGCTCTGAGTCGCGGCCCGCGGGCCAGGCGGGCCGCGACTCAGGGTCCGCGCGTTCCCGTGCCGCCGTCGGCGTGGTCGGTGTCGTGCTCGGAGAGCCCTGGCTTGCTGCCGCCCGTTGTGGGCGCCGCCGTCCGTCCGCGCGGAGATTGCTGTTCCTCCTCGACGGGTCTCAGGAGCAGTTCGGGCCGATGCGCATAGTTGATCCGCTGTTGGCCGTTGTCGAGCCACGGCGGCGCCTGCCATTCGACCTCGCCGCGACCGTTGATGGTGGTGGTGTAGCCCCCGTCGCGGTGCACCATGCGATTGTCGGGCCCACACGCCAGCGCCATGTCGTCCACGTTGGTGTTGCCGCCGTGTGCCCAATCGGTCACCGCGTGATGCGCTTCGCTGCCGTAGGCGCCCACGGTGCAACCCGGTTTGGTGCAGCCGCCGTCACGCGCGATGAGCATGATCCGTTGTGCCCGTGACGCGGTCCGGCGGGCACGGAACAGGGCGAGGGCCGATCCGGTGGCCTTGTCGAAGACGGCCAGGTGATGGTTGGCATGTGAGGCCATCCGGATGACGTCCTTGACCGGAATCTTTGTGCCGCCACCAGAGACGCCGATCCCGGCGCGCGATTCCAGATCCTGCAAGGTGGTCCGGATGATCACCGACACCGGTAATCCGTTGAGCTGGCCGAGATCACCGCTCATCAACGCGATCCGGCCGATGACGATCATGGCGTCGTGCTGACGCTGGGCCAGGGTGCGGTGGTCGTTGTCGATCTGGGCCTGCGTCGGGGTGCCGGAGATGCACGGTTCGCCGTCCGCGGGGTTGCACATCCCCGGCGCCGCGAATTTGGCGAACAGCACCTCCCATACGACCGACGCCTCGGGAGTCAAATCGCCCGTCACCGACCTCATCGCGTCGCGGCCCTGCTTGCCGAACACGACCCCACGCTTGCGTTCGCGTTCGGCGTCGTCTGGTAGAGGTCCGTCCTGATCGAGCAGGAATAAGCGCAGTTCGGCGGTGTCTTTGAGTTCTTTGGGGCCCACGCCGGCGGCTATGCGCACCAAATCCATCTCGAACTGTTCCCGGGTGGTCGCGTCGACGAATCCCGGCAGGCGATCGATGACATCCCGTAGGACGTCGACGTGGCCGCCGTTGATGAGCCCGGCGGCCTGAGCGGCCGCGACGGCGGCCAACGCCGGCTGCAGCGTTTCACCCGTCAGCGAACGGCGCGGTCCCAGGTCGGCGGCCGCTGCCAACCGGCGGCCGGCCTCGGCGGTGGAAAGGCGCCAGCGGATCCGCAACACAGAGTTCCACGTCGCCGCGCCCAGTTCTCCTGGGGTGGTGTCGGCCTGCAATTGCGCCAGCATGCGATGCATCTGGGAGGGAAGCCGGCATGTGAGTGTCTCGTACTCGTCCAAGACCGCCATCAACTCGACGTGGGTGAGTGCCTCGAAGTCGCTGGCGGCGAAGGCTTGGTAGGCGGCATGTAACGCGGCCACCGCCTCGACCGCTCCCTTTTGCATATATAGAACATATGTGCGAACACCGACAAAACCCGCGAGTTTGTGGCAAAAGAAACCGAAGTGAAGCAGTAGATCAGAGTGACGCGCGAGCACGTTGAGCGCAGAGTGCCCGCCCACCTGTTACATCTAAATCGCGTCCTTGACGCGCACGTAACAATTCCGCCATCGAATCTTCCTACCGTGGGTCGGTCATGCACGAGCGGCGATAGGAACTCCATTGAGCGGTAATGCGGCACGCCTGAAGGCGATCACCAGCGTCGAGGCCTACGAGCCCCCGGCCTTCAGCTTCGATCCCACCGAAGAACCCGGCGAGATCTTCGGTTCCAACGTCTTCACGCTGGCCGAGATGCGGTTGCGGCTGCCCAAGTCGGTGTACAAGTCCGTGGTGGCGACCATCGAGAAGGGCGCCAAGCTGGATCCCGCGGTGGCCGATGCCGTCGCCTCGGTGATGAAGGACTGGGCGCTGTCCAAGGGCGCCACCCACTACGCGCACGTCTTCTACCCGATGACGGGGCTGACCGCCGAGAAGCACGACAGCTTCCTGGAGCCGGTTTCCGACGGCCAGACCCTGGCCGAGTTCGCCGGTAAGACCCTGATCCAGGGTGAGCCCGACGCGTCCAGCTTCCCCTCGGGCGGCCTGCGCAGCACCTTCGAGGCGCGCGGCTACACCGGCTGGGACGTCACCAGCCCGGCCTACATCCTGGAGAACCCGAACGGCAACACGCTGTGCATCCCGACGGTCTTCGTCTCGATGACCGGCGAGGCCCTGGACTACAAGACGCCGTTGCTGCGCAGCCAGCAGGCGATGGGCGCCCAAGCCGAGCGCATCCTGAAGTTGTTCGGGCACAAGGATTTCGACCATATCGTGTCGTTCTGTGGCCCAGAGCAGGAGTACTTCCTGGTCGACCGGCACTTCTTCCTGGCCCGTCCGGACCTGATCAACGCGGGCCGCACGCTGTTCGGCGCCAAGCCGCCCAAGGGCCAGGAGTTCGACGACCACTACTTCGGGGCCATCCCCGACCGGGTGCTCGGCTTCATGATGGATACCGAGCGTGAGCTGTTCAAGCTCGGTATCCCGGCCAAGACCCGGCACAACGAGGTGGCGCCGGGCCAGTTCGAGATCGCTCCGATGTTCGAGCGGGCCAACATCGCCGCCGACCATCAGCAGCTGTTGATGACGACGTTCAAGACCATCGCCAAGAAGCACGGCATGGAGTGCCTGTTCCACGAGAAGCCGTTCGCCGGCGTCAACGGGTCCGGCAAGCACGTGAACTTCTCGCTCGGCAACTCGCAGTTCGGCAGCTTGCTGGTGCCCGGCGACACCCCGCACGAGAATGCACAGTTCCTGGTCTTCTGCGCCGCGGTGATCCGTGCGGTGCACAAGTTCTCCGGCCTGCTGCGGGTGTCGGTGGCCTCGGCCACCAACGACCACCGGCTCGGTGCCAACGAGGCTCCGCCGGCGATCATCTCGATCTTCCTCGGCGATCAGCTGGCCGACGTGTTCGAGCAGATCGCCAAGGGCGCGGCGACATCGTCGAAGGGCAAGGGCAGCATGATCATCGGCGTCGACACCCTCCCGGTGCTGCCGACCGATCCGGGCGACCGCAACCGCACCAGCCCGTTCGCCTTCACCGGCAACCGTTTCGAGTTCCGGGCCCCGGGATCGGGCCAGACCATCAACGTGCCGATGATCATCCTCAACACGATCATGGCCGACTCGCTGGATTACATGGCCACGAAGCTGGAAACCGCGGTCGCCGCCGGCGAGGAGTTCGACACCGCGGTGCAGACGCTGCTCACCGAGATCATCACAGAGCACGGCGCAGTGGTGTTCAACGGTGACGGGTACTCGGACAACTGGCAGATCGAGGCGGCCGAGCGTGGCCTGCCGAACCTCAAGACCACGATCGACGCCATCCCCGAACTGATCAAGCCGGAAGCCATCGAGGTCTTCGAGAAGTACGGCGTCTTCAACGACCGCGAGCTGCACAGCCGTGTCGAGGTCCGGTACGAGATGTATGTGCTGACCGTCAACGTCGAGGCCAAGCTCACGCTTGAGGTCGGCTCGACGGTGGTCCTGCCCGCCGCCATCCGGTACCAGACGGAGTTGGCCTCGAACGTCGCGACGCTCAAGGCCGCCGGCCTCGAGCCCGATCTCACGCTGCTGCAGTCGGTTTCGGCCCCGATCGCAGAGCTGACCGCTGCACTGGCAGCGCTCAAGACGGCGATGGGCGAGCACGGTGGCGAGTCGGCGGCCGAACACGCCGCCCACGCGCAGAGCCTGCTCCCGTTGATGGACGCGGTGCGCGCCGCCGCGGACACGCTGGAAGGTGTGGTGGCCGACGACCTCTGGCCGCTGCCGACCTACCAGGAGATGCTCTACATCCTCTGACGCGTGCTGTTCTGCCACCGCCGGCATCCCGGACCTCCGGGGTGCCGGCGGTGGCGTCTATCCGCCGGATCCACCGCGCAGCAACTCGACGCCGATCGCTATCGTGACCAGCACGAGCACCAGCGTCGTCCCGGGCACCATCATGCGGGACAACGGTGTGTGTCCGGCCCGGACATTGCCCAGGACCCGTCGATACCGTTGCGGGACGAGAACCACGACGCCGAACGCGGCGACCGCGACGAGCAGCAATCCCGGCCATGGCGGGAGGACGTGCCGAACCAGATGCTCACGCATCATCAGGGCGCCGACGGCGATCGCGCCGATGCCGGTGCGCTGCCAGGCGAGTGCGGTGCGCTCGGCCTGCGCCCCGATGTCGAGCAGGTCGGGGTCCGTCATCGCCCGGTTTCGGCGAGGAAGATCAGTGCCGCTGCCCCCGCGATGACGATGGCCACCCCTGCGACCATGATCCTGGGGAGCTGATCGGTTGGCAGTGAACGTTTTTCACGCAAGGCGCGCTCCGTGCGATCCCATCTGAGGTAGGCGCCGACGGTGACGGTCAGCGAGAGAACCAACAGAAATGCGGTGATCGAGATCCGCATGGCCCGCGGACCGAAATCGTGTACCAGGCTGGCCAATGCCACCGCGCCGGCAAGCAGGGCCAACCCGGTGCGCACCCACGCCAGGAACGTCCGCTCGTTCGCCAGCGTGAAGCGGTAGTCCGGGTCCGAACCGACCGTCTGCAACGGTGGCTTGCGCCTCCACATCGGCCATTCCGCCTTCGCTTTGGTGACGCACCAGCCTGCTGTGACGTCGTACGGTCTGGGTCGGCGGTCAGTCTAGCCGCGGGTGGCGTAGCGGCGGGTGCATCTGAGGCCAAGACGTCGGCGGTTCGGCGGCCGGCCGGGTACCTTCACCGACATGCGCACCATCGAGGTCTTCGCAGACGTCCTTTGTCCGTTCACCCATGTCGGACTGCGCACATTGGTCGACCGGCGCAATCGCAGCGGGCGCACCGAACCACGGCTGCGCATCCGGGCCTGGCCGCTGGAACTGATCAACGGCAAGCCGCTCGACCCGCACCACGTCGACGCCGAGATCGTGGCACTGCGCGCGGCGGTGCGCCCCGACCTGTTCACGGGCTTCTCCGTCGAGACCTTCCCGACGACGTCGATGGCCGCGTATGCGCTGACTGCCGCCGCCGACCGCACCGGTGATCCCGTACTGGGGGAGGAGGTCGGACTGGCAGTGCGCCACGCGTTGTTCGAGGAGGGCCTCGACATCGGACGTTCCGAGATCGTCGCGCAGATTGCCGACCGTTTCGGCCTGAAGGCGCTCGACGGGAAAGCCACATCCGCGGCCGTGGAGGCCGACTGGGCCGAGGGACGCGCCCGCGGCGTGATCGGCTCGCCCCATTTCCTCACCGAGGACGGCGGGAGCTGGTTCTGCCCCAGCCTGGCCATCAGCCGCGATGACGTCGGCAACTTCGTCGTCGCCTGGAAGACGGATTCGGAGGCATTCGTCGAAAGTGTCTTCGGCTGAGCCCGAACGATTTACTCCGCTCGGACGCGGTCCTCAGATGACGGTGCCGTCAGAGCCGTCCTCGCGGATCACGGGCTGCCCGGTCGCTTGCCAGGTCTGCATGCCACCGACCAGGTTGTAGACGAGCACCCCGGCGGCCGCGAGTGTGGTTGCCGCAACGCCGGATCTGCCGCCGGACCGGCACACCGCGACGACCGGCGCGGCCGTGTCGAAAGAGCTCGCGTCCAGGTCGCCCAGCCGCAGGTGCACGGCACCGGGAGCGTGTCCCGCCGCCCACTCGTCATCCTCGCGGACGTCGAGCAGTACGGCACCGGCTTCGTCGACGAGTGCCCTTGCTCCCACCGGATCTACCTCGGGTACGTCCATCGTGCTTTCCTTTCCTTGGTCGCGGTTGTCCGCACTGTCATGTCGAACGTCTCTGAATTCCTCATGTGGCCAGGGTGTCCTGGCTGGATGGAGCATCCGTTGTCGGCGCGACGTCCCCTGCCGGCCGGCGGGCGGGACGGGAGCGCACCCGCAGCGGCCACCAGAACCAGGGGCCGAGCAGGGCCGCGATGGACGGTGTCATCAGCGACCGCACGATCAGGGTGTCGAGCAGCAGGCCGATGCCGATGGTGGTGCCGCCCTGGCCCACGTTGAGCAGGTCGCCGGACACCATCGAGCCCATCGTGAACGCGAACACCAGACCTGCCGCAGTCACGACGCTGCCGGTGCTGCCCATGGACCGGATGATGCCGGTCTTGATGCCGGCGCCGATCTCCTCCTTGAACCGTGAGACGAGCAGCAGGTTGTAGTCGCTGCCGACGGCCATCAGGATGATCACGGCGAAGGCGAGCACGATCCAGTTCAGTTCGATGCCCACCACGCGTTCCCAGATCAGTACGGACAAGCCGAATGCGGCGCCGAGCGACAACACGATGGTGCCGACGATCACCAGCGACGCCACGATGGCCCTGGTGATGATGATCATGACCAGGAAGATGAGCGTCAGCGCCGCGAACGCGGCGATCATGGTGTCGTACTTCGCGCCGGACTGGATGTCTCGGTAGGTCGCCGCGGTGCCGGTCAGCGTGATGTCCGCGGTGGCCAGGGCGGTGCCCTTGACGGCTTCGTGCGCCGCGACGAGTTCGTCGTCGACGGTCGAGATGCCTTGTTCGGTGGCCGGATCGACGTCATGGGTGATGATGAGGCGGGCTGCCTTGCCGTCGGGGGACAGGAAGAGCTTCAGTCCTTTCTGGAAGTCGGGGTTGGCGAACACTTCCGGCGGCAGGTAGAAGTAGTCGTCGCTCTTGGAGGCGTCGAAGGCCTGGCCCATGGCAGTAGCGGTGTCGGTCATCTGCTGCATCTGGTCGATGAGTCCGGCGAAGCTGCTGTGGATGGTCTGCAGGGTCTGCTGCATGGTGCTCGCCGTCGCGATGATCGGGGCGAACTGAGCCACCATTTGCGGTGTCAAAGCATCGATCTCGTCCATGCCGCCGGTCACGTCGTGCATATCGGTCAGCAGCTTGCCCATGTTGTCGCTCAGCGTGGAGACGCCGTCGATGGCGTCGAATGCCGACCGAACCCCGAAGCACGCCGGGATGTTGGCACAGTTCGGTTCCCAGTAGAAGTAGTTGCGAACCGGACGCACCGCATCATCGAAATCGGCCAGATGGTCGCGCATCGTGTCGACCGATGTCTTGAGCGTGGTCGCCTCGTCGACGGTGCGGTGTGTGCTGTCCACCGTGCGGTGGGTGGCGTCGGAGAACTGGCGCACCACGTCGTACATCCGCGTCATGGACGTGACCATCGTGCCCAAATCGTTGGACATCGTGTCGATGTCATTCACGCGCTGCTTGAGGAACTGCAGGTTCTGGGTGATGGGTACCGACTGCATGCTGACCTGGTAGGGGATGGAACTGTGCGCGATCGGCGAGCCCAGCGGCCGGGTGATGCTCTGCACCATGGCGATGCCACGGACTCGGAACAACGCCTTGGCAATTCTGTCGAGCACGATCATGTCGGTGGGATTGCGCATATCGTGATCGGAGTCGATCATCATGATGTCGGGGTTGAGTCGTGCTGCGCTGAAGTGCTTTTCGGCCGCGGTGTAGCCGACATTGGCCGGGACGTCGGCGGGGATGTAGTAGCGATCGTTGTAGCTGGTCTTGTAGCCGATCGTCGCGAGCAGGCCCAGAATGGCGATCGAGGTCGCGACGGCGAGGATCGGTTTCGGCCAGCGGACCGTCGCGGTCCCGATTCGCCGCCAGCCCTTGGTCTTCATCTTGCGTTTCGGGTCGAACAGGCCGAACCGGCCGGCCACCACCAGAATCGCCGGGGCGACGGTGAGTGACGCCGCGACCACGACGACCAGGGCGATCGCCGAGGGATACGCCAGTGACTTGAAATAGGCCAGGCGGGTCAACCGCAGGCAGAGCATGGCGCCCGCGATGGTCAGCCCGGAGCCCAGGATGACGTGAGCGACACCGTGAAAGGCGCTGTAATAGGCGGATTCCGGTTCTTGGTCGTTCTGGCGCGCCTCCTGGTACCGACCGATGAGGAAGATCGCGTAATCGGTTCCCGCGGCGATCGCCAACGCCGTCAACAACGGAACCGAGAAGGTGGAGAAGTCGATGATGCGGAAGTGGCCGAGCAGAGCGACCGCGCCACGCGCGGAACCCATCTCGATGCCGACGATGGCCAGGATGAGCAGGACGGTGCTGATCGATCGGTAGACCATCAGCAACATCACCGTGATGACTGCCATGGTGACCACGGTCATCTTGACCATGCTCTTGTCGCCGGTCTCCAACGAGTCCGTGGTCAATGGTGCCGGGCCGGTGACATAGACGTGCAGGCCGGGTGGTGCAGGGGTGTGGTCGACGATGTCGCGCACCGCTTCCACCGATTGGTTGCCCAGTGTGCTGCCCTGATCGCCGGCGAGGTTGAGCTGGACGTAGGCCGCCTTGCCGTCGCTGCTCTGCACCCCGGCCGCGGTGATCAGATCACCCCAGAAGTTCTGGACGTGCTCGACGTGGCGGGTGTCCTGTTCGAATTTGCCGATCAACGAGTCGTAGTACTGGTGTGCACTATCGCCCAGCGGTTGGTCGCCGGCGAGCACTACCATCGCGATGCTGTCAGAGCTGGACTCCTGGAATTTCGCTCCCATCTTCTTGGCCGCGATGACCGAGGGCGCGTCCTGCGGTGACATGGACACCGCGTTGTGTTTGCTCACCGATTCGACCTGCGGGAGAAGCAGATTCAAGGCCGCGGTGACGGCGACCCAGACCAGGATGATGGGCACGGCGCCCACCCGGATCATCCGGGGAAGGAACGTACGCGTGGAACTGTCGCTCATGCGGCTTTGTCCAGACAGAAGGCCTGGGCGTCACGGCCCTGCGCGTGCTGCTCGGCGACCACCTTGTCATTGACCAGGATGCGGCAGCCCAGGGACCCGCTGTCGCCCTGGGCCACCACGTTGGCCAGGACCCCGGGATCGGTGGTGCTGACGCTCACCGACCACGGCAATGTGCTGAAGGTCGCCTCCCGGGTCGTGCCCGTGGCGTCGAGATAGCTCACCTGGCCGGTCGCCGTGGCAGGCCCGACGACCTCATAGGTCACGCGTTTGGTGTTGAAGGGCACGATGGCGTCCACCCGCTCCGATCCGGCCACGAAGGGTAGGTCCGAGTCGAAGAACGTCCGCAACCGACCGACGACCGCTCCCGCTGCCATGAGGGTCACCGCGACCAGCGCGACCACCCAAAACCGTTGTAAAAAACCGAATAACGACGGCAGCTTCATTCCTCGTATCCCTATCTCAGATGTGTTGAGGTGCGGTGCCCGCGAGGAGGAGACCCCATCCGGGCAATACCCCATGGGGTATATGTGATGTCCGGGAGCCTACCGTAGAACTCCGAGAAATACCATAGGGGGTATGGTATGGTGGCGGCATGAGCACAAAGAACGAGGCGGATATGACCGCCGTACTCAACCGTCTGCGCCGTGTGCAGGGGCAACTCGGCGGGGTTATCTCCATGATCGAGCAGGGGCGAAGCTGCAAGGATGTCGTCACTCAACTTGCGGCCGCGTCACGCGCGTTGGACCGGGCCGGCTTCACGATCATCGCGTCCGGTCTGCGTAATTGCATCGATTCCGCCAATGAGCCTGGCGCGGAAGCGGATGCACTCACCATCGAGGAGCTGGAGAAGCTCTTCTTGAGCCTGGCCTGAGTTCGGGCCATCGAAGAAGGGCGTCTGTGATGTGTCGCGCAGTCAAATGCCGCGTATGCGGGAAAACCACCTGGGCCGGGTGTGGGATGCATGTCGATTCGGTGCGCAGCGGTGTGCCTGCGGCGCAATGGTGCGCTGGTCATGCGTCCGGCGAGGCTGCCGCGCCGACCCGTCGGAGCTGGTTCGGCGGGCGCAAGGCTCGGCAGGGTAAGTGAGGCGCTTCCGCGGCGATCCCATGGCGGGCCGTCGTGGTTCAGGTGACCAAAGCCTCTAGTTGCCATATACCGGAGGGGGTATTGTTCTTATATGAGCAATACCCCCTCCGGTATTTCTCGGGAACGAAATAAATACCCCAGGGGGTATGTTCCACTTCATGGAAGCCTAGCCCGAATGGCATCCCCCAATCGAAGAGAAAGAAGACGGCGATGATCCTGCAGCAGTACTACCTGGACTGCCTTTCCCACGCGTCATACCTGATCGGCGACGAAACCACCGGCCGCGCAGTCGTTGTGGACCCCCAGCGCGATGTGGCCGAGTATGTGGCCGACGCGTTGGAACAGGGCCTGACCATCGAACTGGTCATCGAGACACACTTCCACGCCGACTTCCTGTCCGGCCACCTGGAACTGGCGAAGGCCACCGGCGCGAAGATCGTCTACTCCTCGGTCGCGCAGACCGAATTCGAGTCCATGGGTGTCGACGACGGTCAGCGGTACTCCCTCGGCGAGGTGACGCTCGAGTTCCGCCACACCCCCGGGCACACCCCGGAATCGATGAGCGTGGTGGTCTATGAGCACGCCGCCGACGAGATTCCGTACGGAGTGATGACCGGCGACACCCTGTTCATCGGCGACGTCGGCCGCCCAGACCTGTTGGCCTCCATCGGCTTCACGCGCGAGGAGTTGGCCGACAAGCTCTATGACTCGCTGCACGACAAGCTGATGACGCTTCCCGACGCGACGCGGGTCTATCCCGCTCACGGCGCGGGCTCGGCGTGCGGAAAGAACCTTTCGACCGATCTGTGGTCGACGATCGGCGACCAGAAGGCGACCAACTACGCGCTGCGGGCCGCCGACAAGGCCACCTTCATGAAGCTTGTCACCGAGGGGCAGCCGCCCGCTCCCGGCTACTTCGTCTACGACGCGATCCTCAACCGCAAGGACCGCGGATTGCTGGACGAGACCAAGATGCCGGCGGCGATGACCTATGGCCAGGTCCGCGCCGCGATCGACGGTGGTGCCGTCCTGGTTGACGGGCGCAATCCCGAAGAGTTCGCCCTGGGCCACCTGCGTGACGCGATCAACATCGGCCTGGAAGGCCGCTACGCCGAGTTCGCCGGCTCCGTGCTGAAGTCCGACGTCGATATCGTGCTGTTCACCGAGCCCGGACAGGAACTCGAAGGTAAGAACCGGCTGGCCCGTATCGGGTTCGACCGGGTGATCGGCTATCTGGCAGACCCCTATCAGGCGATGCTCGACCACCGGGACGACGTCCAGATGGCGTCGCGGTTGACGGCGAAGGCGTTCGACGAGCGGGCCGCGCGGATGGCGGACCTGCAGATCGTCGACGTCCGCAACCCGGGCGAGGTCGAAGCCGGTGCCATCCCGCACGCGATCCCGATCCCGGTCGGTCAGCTGCCCGCCCGGCTCGGTGAACTCGATGCCGCCAAACCGACGGTCGTGTACTGCGCCGGCGGCTACCGGTCCTCGGTCGCTGCGAGCCTGTTGCGGCAGAACGGCTTCGCCGACGTCAGCGACATCCTGGGCGGTTACGGCGCCTGGGACGAAGCCCACCAGAACGTCTGACGACGCACCAGGAGAACAATCATCATGAACAGCAACGCCAAGCACCAGATCCTGATCGTCGGTGGCGGAACCGCCGGCATCACCGTCGCGGCCCGGATGCTCCGCAAGGGCTACACCGACGTCGCGGTCATCGAGCCGTCGAGCAAGCACTACTACCAGCCGTTGTGGACACTGGTCGGTGGTGGGCAGGCGAAGGCCGCGACGACCGAACGCGAGGAATCCTCGGTGATGCCCAAGGGGGCGACGTGGATCAAGAACGCCGCCAGCGCATTTGATCCCGACAACAACACCGTCACCTGTACCGACGGCACGAGCTATGAATACGACGTCCTCGTGGTCTGTCCTGGCATCCAGCTCGACTGGAACCGCACGGAAGGTCTTGAGGGCACTTTGGGCCGGGACGGGGTCTCGTCGAACTACCGGTTCGACCTGGCGCCGAGGACCTGGGATTTCATCCGCAACCTGCGGTCGGGCACTGCGGTGTTCACCGTTCCGTCCGGCGCCATCAAGTGCGCCGGAGCTCCGCAGAAGATCGCCTACCTGGCGTCGGACTACTGGCGGTCCCAAGGTGTACTCAAGGACATCGATGTCCACCTGGTCATGCCGGGCGCGCGACCGTTCGGGATCCCGGCCATCGCAGACAGCCTCGACAAGGTGATCGCGGACTACGGGATCACCTTGCACACCAACTCCGAAGTGACATCCGTCGACGCGGCGTCACACAAGGTCGCCGTCACCAGCGTCGCCCCCGGCGGCACCGACACCATGCTGCCCTACGACGTGTTGCATGCCGTGCCGAGGCAGTCCGCACCGGACTGGATCAAAACGAGTCCGCTGTCCACCGGCGACGCCATGGGTTACGTCGACATCGACAAGCACACCATGCAGCACGTGCGGTACCCCAACGTGTTCAGCCTGGGTGACGCCGGTTCGTCGCCGAACTCCAAGACCGGCGCCGCCATTCGCAAGCAGGCTCCCGTGGTGGTCGAGAACATCGACGCGTTCTTGAAGGACCAGCCATTGCGTGCGTCGTATGACGGCTACGCGTCGTGCCCGATCGTCACCTCCTCGCACGCGATGCTGCTGGCCGAGTTCGACTACGACCTGAAGCTGGAACCGTCGTTCCCGCTGCTCAACCCGACGACACCGCACCGGGCGTATTGGTACCTGAAGAAGTACGGACTTCCGTTCATGTACTGGAATCTCATGCTCAAGGGCCTGGCCTAGCAGTTCGACTGCGACACAACGAAAGGACATGGATATGACCATCAAGAACCTGACCGCCGCCGACTTCCAGGCGACGATCGCCGAGAACCCGATCGTGCTCGTCGACTTCTGGGCGTCGTGGTGCGGTCCGTGTCGCGCATTCGCTCCCGTCTTCGATCGCTCGGCGCAGTCGCATCCCGATGTGCTGCACGCCAAGGTCGACACGGAAGCGCAGCAGCAGCTTGCGGCGGCGCTGGAAATCCAGGCGATCCCGACGATCATGGCGTTTCGCGACGGGATACTGGTCTACCGGCAACCCGGCGCGATGCCGGCTGCCGCCCTGGAAGATCTCATCACCAGAGTCAAGGCACTGGACATGGCCGATGTCCGCGCCAAGGCCGCGGCGGCGAGGCCGTGACCGAAATGTCTGCGCGCCCAGTCGCGGTGGTGTGAGACCCGATGAACATTGCTCTCGCCCTGGCCCTGGGCGCCGTTATCGGTGTGCTGCTGGGGTTGCTCGGGGGAGGCGGATCGATCCTGGCGGTACCGGCCTTGGTCTACGTGCTGGGCCTGGGCATCGAACAGGCGATTCCGATGTCGCTGTTGGTGGTCGGCACGGCCTCGGCGGTGGGAGCGCTGCCGAAGATCCGTGCCGGGCACGTCCAATGGCGGCTGGCGGCAGTCTTCGCGGTGGCCGGCATCCCGGCCACCTTCGTCGGCAGCGCCATCGGCAGACATCTGCCGCAGTCGGCACTTCTCGTCGGCTTCGCCATCGTGATGGTGCTGGCGGGCGTTCGCATGCTGCAAGACAACGGCAGCACCGGTACCGCCTGCACCGTCGGTGATTCCGGTATCAACTGGCGCCGGTGCGCACCGAGATCCATTCCGGCGGGCTTCCTCGTCGGCCTGCTCACCGGCCTCTTCGGCGTCGGTGGCGGCTTCCTGATCATCCCGGCACTGGTGTTGATGCTGGGCGTCGAGATGCCCATCGCCATCGGCACCTCACTGGTGATCATCGTGGCGAACTCGCTGGCAGGGATCCTCTCCCACATCACGGGCACCCATATCGACTGGGCGATCACCGCGGCGTTCGTCGGCACCGCGATCATCGGCTCCTTGGTCGCCGGTCACTTCGGTACGCGACTCGACACCCGCCGACTGCAGCACTGGTTCGCCTATCTGGTGTTCGCGGTCGCCGCCTACGTTCTCATCGACACGGCCATCGTCAGCTGGTGACCGTTCCCAGCCGGGAACCGGGACAGGATGCGCCGACGTCAGCGGTCGGAGGGCATGATCAGTGGCCGCTGAACGCGTTTCCACTCGGCGTAGCGCTGGTAGGCCTCCTGGGTCGAGGCCAAGCTTGATTCCTGGCTGACGGGGACGTCCCACCATGAGTGGCTGTCCGGGGCGTAGATCCGCGGATCGGTCTCCACGTAGATCATCGTGATCCGGTCGGCCGCCTTGGCCACCTTGACCGCATCGGCGAACTCCGCCGCCGTACCGGCCTTGATGACGTCGGCGCCCAGGCTGGCCGCGTTGGCCGCCAGGTCCACGGGCAGCACGGCGCCGTCGAGGCGGCCGTCCTCGCTGCGGTACCGGTAGTCGGTGCCGAAGCGCTGCGACCCCACCGACTCGGAAAGCCCACCGATGGAGGCGAATCCGTGGTTCTGGACCAGAACCGGGATGACCTTGACGCCCTCCTGCACGGCGGTGACGATCTCGGTCGCCATCATCAGGTAGGACCCGTCGCCGACCATGATGAACACGTCGCGGTCGGCGTCGGCCATCCGCACACCGATACCGCCGGCGATCTCGTAACCCATACAGGAGAACCCGTACTCGACGTGGTAGCCCTTGCGGTCCCGCATCCGCCACAGCTTGTGCAGGTCACCCGGCATCGAGCCGGCGGCGCACACCACCACGTCGTGTGGATCGGACAGCGTGTTCACCAGGCCGATCACCTGGTTCTGGTTCAACGCGACGCCGTCTTCGCATGCGTATGCCGCGGATACGGTGTCGTTCCACTCGGCCACCAGCTCGGCAGTGCGGGTTCGGTACTCGTCGCTGACGGAGTGGCCCTCCAGTGCCTGGACCAACGCGTCGATGGCCTCACGCGCATCGGCGACCACGCTCAGGCCACCCTGCTTGACCGAGTCCAGGGATGCCACGTTGATATTGACGAACCGCACATCCGGGTTGTTGAACGCGGTGCGCGAGGCCGAGGTGAAATCGCTGTAGCGGGTACCGATACCGATCACCACATCGGCCTCAGCGGCCAGCGCGTTGGCGGCGGTGGTGCCGGTCGAGCCGATGGCGCCCACCGACTGCGGATGGTCGTGCAGCAGCGATCCCTTACCGGCCTGGCTCTCGCCGACCGGGATACCGGTACCGGCGGCCAGCGCGGCCAAGGCGTCTTCGGCGCCGGAGTAGTGCACACCGCCCCCCGCGATGATCAGCGGCTTGGTGGCGGAGCGGATGATCTCGGCCGCCCGGGCCAGCACCGAACGCTCCGGTAGCGGCCGGGCCACATGCCAGGTGCGTTCGGCGAACAACGATTCCGGCCAGTCATGGGCCTCGGCCTGTACGTCCTGCGGGATGGCCACGGTGGCGGCGCCCGTCTCGACCGGGTCGGTCAGTACCCGCATGGCGCCGAGCAGCGCCGCCGGCAGTTGCTCGGGCCGCCACACCCGGTCGAAGTACCGGGACAGCGGTTTGAAGGCGTCGTTGACGGTGACATCGCCGGAGCCCGGCAGTTCCAACTCCTGGAGCACGGGGGAGCTGACCCTGGTGGCGAAGGTGTCGGCGGGCAGCAGCAGCACCGGAAGCCGGTTGACGGTGGCCAGGGCGGCACCGGTCAGCATGTTCGTCGAACCGGGCCCGACGCTGGCGGTCACCGCCCAGGCCTGCAGCCGGTCCTTCTGCCGGGCATACGCGACGGCGCTGTGCACCATGGCCTGCTCGTTGCGCCCCAGTACGTACTTCAGGCCCGGCTGCAGGCCGGCCTCTCGCGATTCGAGCTCGTCCTGCAAGAGGGCCTGGCCCAAGCCGGCGACATTGCCGTGGCCGAAGATACCGAAACAGCCCGCGAAGAACTTCGTCCGCTCGCCGTCGCGCTCCACGTACTGGTTGGCCAGAAAGCGAACCGTGGCCTGCGCCACCGTGAGCCGTACCGTGCCTTCGGTATCGGCGTACTTGGCGGTGGACTTGGGTGCGGTGGAAACCATCGGTCAGGCTCCTCGAGAGGCGGTAGAGGTACGGAACGGGAGGCGCGGATCTATGGCCTGATCGTCCCAAGTGCCGCGCAGCCAGGTGTGGTTCGGGTCGTCACAGATGAGCCAGGCTCGGTCGGGACCGGAGCCGGCCATCACGTTCAGGTAGTACATGTGGTGGCCGGGCGCGGCAATGGACGGTCCGTGGTAGCCGTGCGGCACCAGGACGACGTCACCACTGCGCACTTCCTCGAGGACCTCGATGGGTCGCTGCGGGGTGCCGTACACCCGGTGGTAGCCGAATCCCGGTGTGCCTGCCGGGCTGTCGTCGATCTCGAAGTAGTAGATCTCTTCCAGCTGGGTCTCCACCGCGGAGTTCTCGTCATGCTTGTGCGCGGGGTAGCTCGACCAGTTGCCGCCGGGCGTGATGACCTCGCACGCGATCAGGGAGTCGGCCTCGAAAGCGGTGGCGGTGCCGAAATTGTGCACCTGGCGGCTGCAGTTGCCCGCCCCGCGCAGTTCGACCGACACGTCGGCTGCGGCGACGCGCCGGTTCGGGAACGACCGCGTGGCGCGCGCTCCGCAGATGGCGATCCGGCCGGTACCGGTGATCGTGTAACCCTGGTCGATACCGACGTACACCATGTCGGCCGGCCCGTCGAACACCGATCCGCGCGGTGACAACTCGAATGTCTCGCCTCTCGATTCGACGGACCCGCCGCCGGACAGCGGCAGGATCATCACCTCGGTGTCGCCGGTATTCAGCGCCACCGAGCCACCGTGACCGAGGTCGACGACGTGCAAGGACGACTCGGCCCAGCCGGCATCCTCCGGGGTGATTGCGACGGTGAAGGGTGCGGGCGCGCTGTTGGCCGGAATGTACAACTCGGAATTCATCAGCGCACCAACTTCACGGCCGTGCCGACCGCCGCCGCGACATCCTCATCGGCGGGATAGAGCAGGGTGCGTCCGACGATCAGGCCGCGCACCGCAGGGAGCGTGAGTGCCTTCTCCCAGGAGGCGAACGCTTCGTCGGGGTCGGTGGGGTCGCCGCCGAGCAGCAGCGTCGGCATGGTCGTCGATTCCATGACCCGGTCCATCTCGTCGACGACGGGCAACTTCATCCAGGTGTAGGCCGAGGTGGAGCCCAGGCCCTGGCTGATGTGTACGGACTTGATCACGGCGTCCGGGGACAGATCGTTGCGGACCTTGCCGTCGACCCGCGACGACATGAACGGCTCCAGCATGGCGATCAAGCCGTGGGCGGCCAGCTCATCGACAGCCTGGGCACACGACGCCAGCGTGGCGACGGTGCCGGGATCGTCGAGATCGATGCGGCACAGCATCTTTCCGCCGTTCATCTTTGCCGCCGCGGTGGAGGCGGCGGTGGCGCCGGTCATCCGGTCATCGAGCTCGAACGACGACCCGGCCAGCCCGCCGCGGTTGAACGAGGAGAACACCACCTTGTCCTCCAGGGCGCCCAGCAACAGCAGGTCGTCGAGGATGTCGGAGGTGGCCAGCACGCCGTCCACCCCGGGATCGGCGAGCGCGGTGCGCAACCGGTCCAGCAGGTCGATGCGGTTGTTCATCGCGGTCGGGCGTGTTCCGACGGACAGTGCACCTCGGGCCGGGTGGTCGGCGGCGACGATCATCAGCCGGCCGTCGCCGCGGACGGTGGGGCGGGTGGTGCGCTGCTGCCACGCTGTGGCGACGGCGCCCGGGTCGGCTGCGCGCAGTTCGGTGACCGCCGCGTAGTCGCGGCACAGTCCGGTGCCAAGGCTAGACATTGACGGCCTCCACGGCGGTCTTCTCGGCGAGGTCGGACACCTCGGCGGCGGTGGGCATCGCGGTCGAGCATTCCAGTCGCGAGGCGACGATGGCACCGGCGGCGTTGGCGTAGCGCAGCGTCTTCTCCAGCTGCCAGCCGTGCAGCAGACCATGAATCAGGCTGCCGCCGAAGGCATCTCCAGCGCCGAGACCGTTGACCACGTCAACGTCGTTGGGCGGGACGGTGACCGAACTGTGCCGGGTCTTGCCCAGTACCCCACGCGGCCCCTGCTTCACGATGGCCAGTTCCACCCCGAGGTCCAGCAACGCGTCGGCGGCTTTGTGCGGGTTGGTCTCGCCGACGGCGATCTCGCACTCCTCCCGGTTGCCGACCGCGACGGTGACGTGCTGCAGGGCGCGTTGAACCTGCTCGGTGGCGGCGGCGGGGCCGGCCCAGAACATCGGCCGGTAGTCGAGATCGAGCACAGTCAGAGGTTGACGGCCGTGCTTGTTCCCCGTCGCTTCGCTCGCCCCTGAACGCGCTTCCCAGGCCGCGAAATGGGCACTGCGGCTGGGCTCTTCGGACAGTCCGGTGACGGTCGACCAGTACAGCCGGGCCGAGCGGATGGCGTCCAGGTCGAGCTCGGCGGGGTCGACCTGCAGATCCGGTGCCGAGGGCTTGCGGTAGAAGTACAGCGGGAAGTCGTCGGGCGGGTAGATCTCACAGAACGTGACAGGGGTGGGGTATTCGCCGTGGGTGGCCACGAAGCGGTTGTCGACGCCGAGGCGGTCCAGTTCCCTGCGGACGTAGCGGCCGAACGGATCGTCGCCGACGCCCGAGATCAGCGCGGTGCGATTCCCCAGCCGGGCCGCGGCGACGGCGACATTGGCGGCGCTGCCGCCCAGGAACTTGCCGAACGAGGTGACATCCTCGAGTCCCAGTCCGACCTGCAGTGGGTAGATGTCGACGCCGCTGCGCCCGATGGCGATGGCGTCGAAGGCCTGGTTGACGGTAGCGGTCACGGCTGACTCCCGAATGCGATGTGCGTACGTACTTCCGGTGGCGCGAGTGCGCCCCGGTGCTGGTATCGACTGTGCGCTGTGGGACTACGTCATGTCAAGACTTTGTCCGGACATTCTTACTTGAGGTCATTTGCAGGTAAGATTCAGCAAACCAGCTTCCTGCCGCACCGGTGTGGAACCGACGAGATCGGAGCGCGAGTGACAACCCCGACGTTGACGGTCGAACTCGATCGTTCGAGTCCGATACCCCTGTATTTCCAGGTGGCGCAGGTTTTCGAGAAGGCCATCATCGACGGCGAGCTCAAGCCGGGGGACCGCTTCGAGAACGAGTTGGCGCTGGCCAGTCGCCTCAGCCTGTCCCGGCCCACGACGCGGCGCGCCATCCAGGAACTCGTCGACAAGGGTCTGTTGGTGCGCAAGCGCGGCGTCGGAACCCAGGTGGTGCAGACTCCTGTGCATCGTCCGGTGGAACTCACCAGTCTGTTCGACGATCTCGCCCGGGCAGGCCAGGAGCCGGCCACCAAAGTGCTTGACTACGTGACCGGTCCGGCGTCCTCGGATATCGCCGCTCACCTCAACCTTGAGCCGGGTGCGGAGGTGGTGATGATGCGCCGGCTGCGGACCTCGGGTGGGCAACCGCTGGCGCTGATGACCAATCACCTGCCCTCGCCGATTGCCCCGGATCGGGAGGAGCTGGAACGGTTCGGGCTCTACCAGGCCCTGCGCTCACGTGGTGTGCACATCCGGCTGGCCAGGCAGCGCATCGGCGCGAAGGCCGCCGACCGGGATGAGGCGCGCCTGCTCGACGAGAGGCCCAAAGCTCCGCTGTTGGTCATGGAGCGCACCGCCTTCGACGATTCCGGTCGGATCGTCGAATACGGCAGCCATGCCTACCGTGCGTCCCGGTATTACTTCGACACCACCCTGGTCGACCGTTAGCCGTTATTTCCCAACGTATTTCGCAAACCCGCGCGCAGGCAGTCCGCCCCCGCCGCGGGTTTGCTGCCGTTTGTCCGACCTTTGATATGCAGTCCTAATGTCAGAACAAAGTATTGACTTTCGGGTGTGAGCGGTATTACATCAACTACGAGGCCGTGTCGGTCGCCACTGTGGTCCAGGGCGTGCGAGCGCCGCGGTGATGTCGATAGCAAGGAGAAACAATGAGGTTCAGTCGGCTGATGGCGGTGGCCGGGACGGGGCTACTCGTTCTGGGTGCCAGCGCGTGTTCCAGCACCGGTGGGAAATCTGACAGCAGCGGCGGTGGCATGGGTGCGGGAACGGCCGATACCGCGCGTGCGACCATTGCCATGATCACTCACGAAGTTCCCGGCGACTCGTTCTGGGATCTGGTGCGCAAGGGCGCCGAGACCGCCGCCAAGAAGGACAACATCGAGCTGCGGTACTCCAATGACCCGGAGGCCCCGAACCAGGCAAACCTGGTGCAGACCGCCGTCGACAGCGGCGTCAAGGGCATCGCGGTGACGCTGGCCAAGCCCGACGCCATGAAGGCTGCCATCGAGGCCGCCACCGCCAAAGGCATCCCGGTGGTGGCGTTCAACGCCGGTGCCGATGCCTGGCAGTCGATGGGGGTCAAGGAGTTCTTCGGCCAGGACGAGTACATCGCCGGCCAGGGCGCGGGTAAGCGCCTGGCGGCCGACGGTGCCAAGAAGGCCATCTGCGTCATCCAGGAGCAGGGCCATGTAGGGCTCGAATCGCGTTGTGCCGGTGTGAAGAACGCCTTCCCCGCCACTGAGGTGCTGAACGTCAACGGCAAGGACATGCCCTCCGTCGAATCGACCATCACCGCCAAGCTTCAGCAGGACCCCGGCGTCGACTACGTCGTCACGCTCGGTGCGCCGTTCGCGATGACCGCCGTGCAGTCGGTGAAGAATGCCGCGAGCAAGGCGAAGGTCGGCACCTTCGACACCAATGCCGCACTCGTGGACGCGATCAAGGCCGGCGACGTCCAGTGGGCGGTCGACCAGCAGCCCTTCCTGCAGGGTTATCTCGCCGTCGACTCGCTGTGGCTCTACATCAACAACGGCAACGTGCTCGGTGGTGGCCAGCCGACGCTGACCGGACCGTCGTTCATCGACAAGACGAACATCGACGCGGTGGCCGAGTATGCGAAAGCGGGGACTCGCTAGTGAGCACTCAGGCAGATCTCGATCTGGAGACCCATACCGTCGTCCGCGATGAACGGGTCAAAGAGCAGAACCGGTTGCAGCGCTTGCTGATCCGTCCCGAAGTGGGCGCGTTCGTCGGGGCGGTCGGCATCTTCGTCCTGTTCTTCGTGGTGGCTCCGCCGTTCCGCACCCCGGAGGCGATGGCCACCATCCTGTACGCCAGCTCGACGATCGGCATCATGGCCGTCGGCGTCGGCGTGCTGATGATCGGTGGCGAATTCGACCTGTCCTCGGGCGTGGCGGTCACCACCTCGTCGCTGGCCGCCTCGATGCTGTCCTACAACCTGCACCTGAACCTCTGGGTGGGAGCGGTTCTGGCGCTGGCCATCGCGCTGGCGGTCGGTTTCTTCAACGGCTACATGGTGATGAAGACGAAGATCCCGTCGTTCCTCATCACCTTGAGCTCCTTCTTCATGCTCACCGGTATCAACCTCGCCGTGACGAAACTGCTCTCCGGCCAGGTCGCCACCGCCAGTGTGTCGGATATGCAGGGTTTCGATTCCGGCAAGGCGGTCTTCGCGTCGTCGTTCAACGTCCTCGGGGTGTCGGTGCGCGTCACCGTGCTGTGGTGGATTCTGTTCGCGGCCATCGCCACTTACGTGCTGTTCAAGACCCGGGTGGGTAACTGGATCTTCGCCGTCGGCGGTAACCAGGACAGCGCCCGCGCGGTCGGCGTGCCGGTGACCAAGGTCAAGATCGGCCTGTTCATGGTCGTCAGCTTCTGCGCCTGGTTCGTCGGCATGCACCTGTTGTTCGCGTTCAACACCGTGCAGTCCGGCCAGGGTATCGGCAACGAGTTCTTCTACATCATCGCCGCGGTGGTCGGTGGCTGCCTGCTCACCGGTGGTTACGGCACCGCGATCGGCACGCTGATCGGTGCGTTCATCTTCGGCATGACCAACCAGGGCATCGTCTACGCGGGCTGGAACCCGGACTGGTTCAAGTTCTTCCTGGGCGCCATGCTGCTGTTCGCGGTGATCGCCAACAACGTCGTCCGCAACTACGCAGCGAAGAGGTAGACACATGACCACAGCAGCGCAAACCCCGATTGCCGAGGTTCCGTCGGGCGGCGAGACGCCACTGGTCGAGCTCAAGCACGTCGGCAAGAGCTACGGAAACATCATCGCGCTCAAGGACATCAACCTGCGGGTGGGCGCCGGCGAGGTGACCGGTGTGCTCGGTGACAACGGCGCGGGCAAGTCCACGCTGATCAAGATCATCGCCGGGCTGCACAAGCCCACCGAAGGTGAACTGCTGATCGACGGCAAGCCGACGACGTTCGACTCGCCGAAGGATTCGCTGAAGGCCGGGATCGCGACGGTGTACCAGGATCTGGCCGTGGTCGCGTTGATGCCGGTGTGGCGCAACTTCTTCCTGGGCAACGAGTTGCGCAAGAAGGGCATCCTCAAGTCACTCGACATCTCCGCGATGCGGGCGACGACGATCGCCGAACTGCACAAGATGGGCATCGACCTGCCCGACGTGGACGCGCCGATCGGTTCGCTCTCGGGTGGCCAGCGCCAGTGCGTGGCCATCGCCCGCGCCATCTTCTTCGGCGCCCGGGTGCTGATCCTCGACGAACCCACTGCCGCACTGGGTGTCAAACAGTCCGGCATGGTGCTGCGCTACATCACCGCAGCCAAGGAACAGGGTTTCGGGGTCATCTTCATCACCCACAACCCGCACCACGCGCACATGGTCGGTGATCACTTCGTGCTCCTCAACCGCGGTCGGCAGAAGCTCGACTGCACCTATGACGAGATCACGCTGGAACACCTCACGCAGGAGATGGCCGGCGGCAACGAGCTCGAGGCGCTCAGCCACGAGCTGGGCCGCCGCTAGTCGCACCCACGAACCCAGGACCCCGTCGGCCGGTGAGGTCGGCGGGGTCCTGCCTGCTTCGCGCGTTCACGGGAAGCTCGGCTCACCCCTCTCGCGCAGCCGTGCCGCATCCTGACCGGGCGGGGCTCCGAACAGCCGGCGGTATTCGCGGTTGAACTGTGACGGGCTGTCGTAGCCCACCCGGTGTCCCACGCCCGCGATGTCACCGGACCGCGCGACGAGCAGGGATCTGGCCTGCTGCAGCCGGATCCGCTTCTGGAACTGTAGCGGGCTCATCGCCGTGACGGTCCGGAACTGGCGGTGGAACGCCGAGACGCTCATCCCCGACATCTGCGCCAGATCCTCCATCCGGACCGGGACGGCGTAGTTGTCCCGCATCCAGGTGATCGCTCTGTTGACGTGTGCCAGTGCGCTGTCGGCGAGGCCGATCTGGCGGGCGATATCGCCCTGCGGACCGGTGAGCAGCCGCCACAGGATCTCCTGTTCGACGAGCGGACCGAGGACGGCGGCATCGGCGGGACTGGCCAGTAGGTGCAGCAATCTGGCGACGGCGTCGAGTAGTTCGGGACTCGCGTCACCGGTGGCGATCGCGGCCGTACCGGCCGCCGCACGCGTCCGGGGCAGCGCGGGGGCCCGCAACAGCAACGCCGACAACGCCTCCGGGCGCAGCACCAGTCCCATTGCCAGCGAGGGATGTTCGGGGGTGGTGTCGAGGTAGTGACCGGTCACCGGCAGGCTCGCCGCGACGACCAGGCACTGTCCGGCCCGGTATTCGAACACCTCGTCACCGATCAGCAATCGCTTGCCGCCCTGCGCCATCACGACCAGCAGCGGATCGGTGAGCGAGTAGTCCGGACTGCCGCCACCGGCCACTTTCGACAACAACAAGCCGTCGATCGGGGTACGCAGGTCGGCGCGGGCGTGCGTGTCGATCAGCCGCCGTATCTCGGCGAGGGACTCGGATGCGGTGCGCATGCCTCAAGCCAACCATGTCAATCACATGATCGGAGCCAACTGAGCAGGATTGTGCAAGAACTCGCGTGCATCTGTCTACCCGTACGACGCGGTGGCGGGTGGAATGGAGAGGACCAATTCCCGTCCTTGAGGAGCAATTCCATGTCACTCGACAGCTATGTCACCCTCGGCCGCTCCGGCCTGCGGGTCAGCCCGTTCGCCCTCGGCGCGATGACGTTCGGCGAGGATCCCGGTGCCGCGGGAACCAGCGTTGCCGAGTCCGAACAGATTCTGGCGGCGTATCTGGACCGGGGCGGCAACTTTGTCGATACCGCCAACTTCTACACCAACGGCCACTCGGAGAAGATCCTCGGAGACTTCTTCGCACGCAGTCCCGGTCGCAGGCAGCGCGTGGTGCTCGCCTCGAAATTCTTCGCCAACCTGCATCCGGGTGACCCCAACGGCGGTGGTGCGGGCCGCTCGGCGATCCTCGCACAGCTGCACGAGACGCTGCGCCGCATGCAGACCGACTATCTCGATGTGTACTGGCTGCACAACTGGGATCGCCACACCCCGATCGAGGAGACCATGCGCACCCTCGACGATCTGGTCCGCGCCGGCACCGTGCGTTACATCGGGTTCTCGAACACACCCGCGTGGGTCACCGCTTCGGCGCAGACCATGGCATTGCTGCGGGGCTGGACGCCGCTGATCGCCCTGCAGGTCGAGTACTCACTGCTGGCGCGCACGGTGGAAGGGGAGTTGGCCCCGTTGGCCGCCGATCAGGGGATGGCGCTGGTGCCGTGGAGCCCGCTCAAGAACGGCTTCCTGTCGGGTAAGTACCGCCGGGGCAGCGACGTCTCGGACTCCGCGCGCGCCGCCTACGTGGGCGGACCGAGCGAGGACGAATTCACCGTCATCGAGACGGTCGACGATATCGCGGGTGAGCTCGAAACAAGCTCCGCAGCAGTGTCATTGGCATGGCTGCGGGCACGCGCCGGGACCGTGGTGCCGATCATCGGGGCGCGCCGCCTGGCGCACCTGGAATCCAACCTCGCCGGGCTCGATATCGCGTTGACCGCCGATCACCTGCACCGACTGGACCAGGTGTCGGCCCCAGCTCTGAACTACCCGGCCGACCTCAACGGGCAGATGCGGGCGACTCTGCAGTTCGCCGGCACCACGGTCGATGGGCAGGCCTCGGCGGTCTATCCGCCACTGCTGGCCAGCGCCGTCCGGTACTAGCGGGTGGGCAGGCCCGCGGCGTGGTACGCGGCATCGATCAGTGCCATATTGGCCACCGCATCGTCCGGGCCGAACGGCAGTGGTGCGCCGTGCTTGACATGCGCGGCGAACGCCTCCAGTTGGTAGCTGTAGCTGGGCCGGGTGCCCAGACGTTCGACGGTGGTGCCGGCCGCGGTGGTCAGTGTCAGCCGGTCGTCATCGGCGGGATGGATGAAATCGTGCACCAGCACCTCACCGTCGGTGCCGGCGATCCGGAGGGTGAACGAATAGTCCTCGGCCACCATCGAATTGGCGGACAGCCCGCCGGCCCCGCCCGGGAACGCGAGGTCGATGTCACATCGGGCGTCCACGCCGGGGGAGCGTTCCTCGGCATGGGCCCGCACCACCACGGGGTGGCCCTGCAGACCGGGGACGGCGAGCCTGCCCAGCGTGCGCATGATGTGCAGGCCGTAGCACCCCAGGTCCATCACGGCGCCGCCGGCCAGCTCCAGCGACCAGCGCGGGTCGTCCGCACCGGGTGCGGGCATCGCCATCCGCACCTCGACGGTGGTGATCGCGCCCAGGGTGCCGTCGGCGGCCAACCCGAAGGCACGTCGGGTCACCGGGTGGAAGGCGTAATGGAAGCCCTCCAGCACGGTGACGTCGGCGGCCTGTGCGGCATCGGCGACGCGCTGCGCCTCAGTTCGATCGCGGGCGAAGGGCTTCTCGCTGAGCACCGACTTGCCCGCGGCGATCGCCGCCAGGTTCCATGGGGCATGCAGGGCGTTGGCCAACGGGTTGTAGATCACGTCGACCTCGGGGTCGTCGATGACGTCCTGATAGGACTCGACCACCCGTTCTACCCCGTACTTGTCGGCGAAGTTGTCGGCGCGGCCGCGGTCCCGGGCCGCCACGGCCACCAGACGGTGACCGAGTTCGGCCGCGGGGCCGACGATCGCCACCTCGGCGATCCGGGACGCGCCGAGCACTCCGATGCGCAGGGTCATCCGCGCTGCCGGCTCACAGGCTGTTCAGGTACGCGACACTGGCTCGCACGTCGGCGACCGGGCCGTCACCGGCCGGAGCGCCGTCGAGGATGGTGTCCTGCTCCATCACGAACCAGCCGTCGAAACCGTTGTCCTGCAACACCGAGACAATGCCTGCAATATCGACGTCGCCCGTCCCCAACGGCGTGTACATCCCGGCCTTGACGGCATCGGTGTAGCTCAGCTCGCCGGACTGCACCTTGGCGGCCAGCGCCGTATCGACATCCTTGAGGTGGGTGTGCGCGATGCGATTCGGCACCGCCTTGGCCAGTTCCAGCGGATCGGTGCCACCGATGAGCAGATGCCCGGTATCCAGGCACAGCGGGATCGCCGAACCGGCCAGCACGCGGTCCACATCGTCGCGGGTCTCGACCATCGTTCCCACATGCGGATGCAGCACCGCGAGCAGGCCCCGTGCGGCGACGATGCCGGCCAGCCGATCCAGGTTGGACAGCAGTGTCGCCCACTGGTTCTCGTCGAGCACGGGGCGCGAGTCGTAGCCGTCGGATCCGGTGGCGGCGGCCAACACCACGACCCCGGCGCCGGCTGCGACCAGCGACTCCAGGGGGCCGGCAAGGTCATCGGCCGGATCGTGGTCGGCGTTGTGCAGTACGGCGGGGACGAAACCGCCGACGCAGGCCAGCTCATGCTGCGCCAGAACTGTTTTCAGCTCGTCGGTATCGGCGGGCAGAAATCCCTCCGGTCCGAGTTCGGTGGCGGTCAGCCCGACACCGCGCATCTCGGTCAGAACACGGTCTGGTTCGAGCTGGAAGCCCCACCCGGGGACCTCGCACACGCCCCAGGAAATGGGTGCACCTGCGATTTTCATTCCCCGGTCGCTTCGCTCCTGCCCTCCGATCTTCATTCCCCGGTCGCTTCGCTCCTGCCCTCCGATCTTCATGAGTTACGGACCTCCTCGATGCGCACCGGGACACCCCGGCGCAGGGACTCGGTGGCGGCCTCCGCCAGCCAGGCCACCTCCACGGCGTCGGCCACGGTGGCGCCGGCGACCGGTCCACCCTTGGCGACCTCCACGAAGCCCGCCAGCTCGGTCCGGAAAGCCTCGGTGAATCGGTCCATGAAGAAGTTGTGGGCGGGACCGGTCGGGAAGGTGTTGGCCGGATCCATATTTCGCAGCGGCGCACCCTGATCCCAGCCGGCGGCCACGCTGTCGTCGAACCCGTGCACCTCCAGGCGGCAGTCGTACCCGCGAGCGTTGTAGCGGGCGTTGGAGACCACGCCGAGCGCGCCGCCGTCGAACCGTACGACCACCGCGGCGGTGTCCACATCGCCGTACTCGGCGAACAACGGGTCACCCTGGACCGATCCGGTGGCGTAGACCTCGACCGCGTTCTGGCCGGTGATCCACCGGATGACGTCGAAATCGTGTACGGCGCAGTCGCGGAAGATACCGCCCGAGCCCTTGATGTAGTCCAGCGGCGGGGGAGCCGGATCCATCGTGGTGCTGCGCACCGTGTGGATGTGGCCGAGCGATCCGTCGTCGACGGCCCGCTTGGCGGCGGCGAAGGCGGCATCGAAGCGGCGCTGGTAACCCACCTGGACGGGCACACCGGACGCGGCGATGACCTCGGCGACCCGCGCGCTCTCCGCCGCGGTGGAGGCGATCGGCTTCTCGCAGAAGGTGGGGATGCCACGCTCGACGGCGGCCAGGGTCAGCTCGGCATGTGCCGGGGTGGCCGCGGCCACCACCACGCCGTCCACACCGCAGGACAGCAGTTCTGCCACGGTGTCGACGGCCTTGGCGCCGTGCTTGGCGGCAACCGCGGCGGCCACGTCGGGCCGCTCATCGGTGATCACCAGACCGTCCAAACCTTCTAGGGCGGAAAGGGTTTCGGTGTGAAATGCGCCGATGCGGCCCAATCCGATCACTCCGAGGGTGGTCATGGAATTCTCCGTTCTTGCTGCTGATCGAGGATGATGTCGAGTTCTTCGGGGTTCAGGTCCGCGGCCAACGCGGCCAGCACGGTGTCGACCTGGCTGGGCGGGGCGAGGCTGCCGATCGGCTGATCACTGTCGAGATTGGTGGGGAAGGCGTAGCCCTCGGCGGTGGCGTTCACGGCATTGGTCAACTCGCGGTCGGTGTGGCCGGCTCGCTTCATCGCCAGCAGTGCCGGGTAGACGGCCTTCACCATCGCGGTCCGATCCAGTGCTTCCATCGCCCGCCCGAACGGGGACGAGATCTGCAGCAGGTTGGCCATCCGGCGGATATCGGCCGAGACATTGCGGCCCGCACCGTGATAGAGCGCTGGGTTGAAGAACACCGCGTCCCCCTTCTGCAGCGGCAGCTGCACCTGATGGGCGGCGAAGAAGTCGATGAAGTCCGGGCGGTAGAAGGCGATATAGCCGGCCTCGAACCCCTGGGAGTAGGGCAGCAGCATGGTCGGCCCGCTTTCCAGCGGCATATCGCAGTGTGCGACGGCGCCTTGCAGGGTCAGGGCGGGCGACAGTCGGTGCAGATGGGCCGGATAGTCGGCCAGCTGATCGGCGTCGACGAAGCCGAGGTGATAGTCGCGATGCGGAACCTGTGCTGCACCACCGGGATTGACCACGTTGACCTGTGATGTCACTTGATAGCGCGGTCCCAGCCAGGCTTGTGACACCAGGGCGAGGGTGTCGGCGCTGTAGTACTGCGCGAACACGTCGGGAGCGTGCAGTGCCAGCTTCTGAGCGGCGTTCCAGATTCGGTCGTTGGCGCCGGCCTTGCCGAAGTGGTCACCGACCGCGGCACCTGCGGCGTGTTGCGCGGCGATGATGTCGTCGAATGCGGCGCTCGCCCGATCCAGCACGCCATGGTCGAAGGCGCCCTCGAAGACGACGACGCCGGGGCCGTGCGTCAGGGCGCGGATCAGCTCGGACTGCAGTGCGCGGCGGTCGGCGGCGGCGCCGGCGTCCGCCGCGTAGACGAGCACGTTGCTGCGGACGTCGACGGCGTGCGGGTAGTCGGCCAGATCGGTTGCGCGTGCCACCTGGGCCTGAAAATCCCGCAGCGAGCAGTCGGATTCGGCGATCCACTCCGGCTCGGAGCGGGTCAGTGGTGCAGCCATGACCGCCAGTCTTGTGGTGTTCTGTGCCATAATCAACGGCAAAAAGCCATCAAAAAACCCTCAGCATGAGGATGTCGAGTGCATCGCTACAAAGTTCGCGAGATTGCCCAGCAGTGCGGCCTCAGCGAGGCCACCGTCGACCGTGTGCTCAATGACCGACCCGGCGTGCGCGAGAACACCCGCGCCGAGGTCATGCAGGCCATCGCCGATCTGGACAAGCAGCGAGCCCAGTTGCGGCTCAACGGTCGTCGTTACCTCATCGACGTGGTGATGCAGACACCGCAGCGGTTCTCCGACGCGTTCCGCGCGGCGATCGAGGCCGAGTTGCCGGCCTTTGCCCCGGCCATGCTGCGCGCCCGGTTCCATCTCTGGGAATCGGGTTCGACCGACCAGATGGCCGAGGAGCTCGGTCGCATCAAGGGCAGTCACGGGGTGGTGCTCAAGGCGCAGGATGAGCCCGCGGTGGCCGAGGCGATCGACCGTCTGGTCGGCGCCGGGGTGCCGGTGGTGACGTACACGACCGATGTGCCCAACAGTGCGCGCTGCGCCTATGTCGGGATCGACAATCACGGCGCCGGTATGACGGCGGCCTACCTGATGGACCAGTGGCTCGGACCGGTGCCCTCGGGGGTGTTGATCACGTTGAGTCGCACGGTGTTTCGCGGTGAGGGGGAGCGCGAGGTGGGCTTCCGGTCCGGTTTGCGAGGCACCGGCCGGGAGATCGTCGAGGTCAGTGACAGCGACGGTATCGACGCCACCAACGAACGGTTGGTACTCGACGCGCTGGCGAGGCACCCGCACGTGGAGGCGGTGTATTCGCCCGGTGGCGGTAACACCGCGACGGTGGCGGCCTTCGACCGGTTGGGAAGGGTCTGCCGTGTCTTTGTCGGCCATGACCTGGATGCGGACAACCGGCGGCTGCTGCGGGACGGCCGCATGTCGGTGGTGCTGCACAATGACCTGCGGGCCGATGCGCGGCTGGCGATGCGGGTGATCCTGGCGCAGCACGGCGCGTTGCCGGCCGAACCCGTGCGCCCGACGCCGATACAGGTCATCACGCCCTACAACCTGCCTGCCTAGCGGCTGGAATCTGTTTCCCGGGCCGACCCGACTACGATTTCGCGAGAAAGTTAAGACATAAGGAGAGCCGTTCGATGACGCCGACGTTGGTCCCGGGCGTGACCGTGCTGGGAAACCTGGCGATCGACATCATCGACGGCGCCCCGCCGAGCCCCGGTGGCTGCGCCTCGTTCGCCGGGGTCGCACTCGAGGATGTCAGTGTGCTGGCGCACATCGTGGGAATGGGTGCCCCGGCCGACCATGAGCTGTTCGACGCGGTGCTCGAGCGTTTCGGGTCGATGGTGCGGTTCCTGCCGTCGGACCGGACCAGCGCTTTCCGCCTCGATTACGACGACACCGACCACCGCCGGATGTCGGTTGATGCCATCGGACCGGTATGGACGGCCGCGGATATCGACACCGACGACCCGCGCACGACGTGGATCCACCTGGCACCGCTGATGCGGACGGATTTCCCGGCGAGCACGCTGGCCCATCTGGCCGCGCGCGGGCATCGGATCGCCTACGACGGACAGGGGCTGGTGCGCGCCGACCGGCTCGGCCCGCTGACGCTGGACCGCAATTTCTCGTCCGATCTGCTGGGTCACCTCGATGTACTCAAGCTGGCTGAAGATGAGGCGGTCATCGTCGCCGACGGTGATTTCGACGCCGCGGCCGCCGAGCGGCTGGGGGTTCCCGAGATCGTGGTGACCTACGGCTCGGAGGGCTGCGATATCTATAAGGACGGCACCGTGGTCCGGGTGCCCGCCGCGTGGCGGGTGCTCGGCGTCCAGACCACCGGTGCCGGGGACATGTTCACGTCCTGCTACGTCGCCAACCGGGCCGACGGCGCCGACCCGCGCCGGGCCGCCGAGCTGGCCAGCGAGCTGGTGGCCAGGGAGTTGCAGAAGCGCGTCGAGGTGGGTTCGCCGGACCGGGTGTGACCCCGCACCGCACCTGCTAAAGTTGACGGGTGTCAAGTTCGTCGAGAACAGCGTTATCGGTCAGCTACCGATGAGTAGGGCTTCCTTAGAGAATGTCATTCTCCAAAACGTGATCAACGCCACAAATGTGCAGATTGGTGCTGCTGTTCACGTCGCTGAACAGCGAGTTTTTCCGCAAGTAACCCGCGTGTCGCCGGATTGTGTGGCAAAAGCCACCCTAAGAGAAGTGCAATAATGGTTACCGGTAGTGACACCAAAAATCTTCGATGCAACGCCTCTCCTCGAAACAGCCAGAGTTGAGGGGGCGTGAAAGGCAGGGAGTCGTGGGCCAGAACGGCAATGGAGCCGCCCCGCGGCAGAAGCTGGAGAAAGTCGTCATCCGCTTTGCGGGCGACTCCGGCGACGGCATGCAGCTGACCGGTGACCGCTTCACGTCGGAAGCGGCGCTGTTCGGCAATGACCTTGCGACACAGCCGAACTACCCCGCCGAGATCCGGGCACCACAGGGCACCCTGCCCGGTGTGTCGTCGTTCCAGATCCAGATCGCCGATTACGACATCCTCACCGCAGGAGATCGTCCCGACGTGCTCGTCGCGATGAACCCCGCGGCGCTGAAGGCCAACGTTGCCGACCTGCCGCGCGGCGGCCTGATCATCGCCAACTCCGACGAGTTCACCAAGCGCAACCTGGCGAAGGTCGGGTACGACAGCAACCCGCTGGAGTCGGACGAGCTGTCCGACTATGTGGTGCAGTCCGTCGCCATGACGACCCTCACCTTGGGTGCGGTCGAGGCGATCGGTGCCACCAAGAAGGACGGCCAGCGCGCCAAGAACATGTTCGCCCTCGGGCTGCTGTCGTGGATGTACGGCCGCGAGCTGGAAGCCAGCGAGGCCTTCATCCGCGAGAAGTTCGCCCGCAAGCCCGAGATCGCCGAAGCCAATGTGCTGGCGCTGAAGGCGGGCTGGAACTACGGCGAGACCACCGAGGCGTTCGCCGTCACCTACGAGGTGGCCCCGGCCAAGCTCAAGACCGGTGAGTACCGGCAGATCTCCGGTAACACCGCCCTGGCCTACGGTGTCGTGGCGGCCGGTCAGCTGGGCGATATCCAGGTGGTGCTGGGCACTTACCCGATCACCCCGGCCAGCGACATCCTGCACGAGCTGTCGAAGTACAAGCACTTCAACGTGCTCACCTTCCAAGCCGAGGACGAGATCGCCGGCATCGGTGCGGCCATCGGGGCGTCCTACGGTGGCGCCCTCGGCGTCACCAGCACGTCCGGACCCGGCGTCTCGCTCAAGTCGGAGGCCATCGGCCTGGCCGTGATGACCGAGTTGCCGCTGCTCGTCATCGACGTGCAGCGCGGCGGCCCGTCCACCGGCCTGCCGACCAAGACCGAACAGGCCGACCTGCTGCAGGCGCTCTACGGCCGCAACGGCGAATCGCCGGTCGCGGTGCTGGCTCCGTGCTCACCGTCGGACTGCTTCGACGTCGCCGTCGAGGCCGTGCGCATCGCGATCGGCTATCACACGCCGGTGATCATCTTGTCCGACGGCGCGATCGCCAACGGCTCGGAGCCGTGGCGGATCCCCGACATCAGCACCTACCCGGCCATCGAGCACACCTTCGCCGAGGCGGGCAAGCCGTTCCAGCCGTATGCGCGTGACCCCGAGACGCTGGCCCGCCAGTTCGCGATTCCCGGGACGCCCGGTCTGGAGCACCGGATCGGCGGCCTCGAATCGGCCAACGGTTCCGGCAACATCTCCTACGAGCCGAAGAACCACGACCTCATGGTCCGGTTGCGGCAGGCCAAGATCGACGGCATCACGGTGCCCGACCTCGAGGTCGACGACCCGACCGGCGACGCCGAGCTGCTGCTGCTCGGCTGGGGCAGCAGTTACGGCCCCATCGGCGAGGCCTGCCGGCGTGCCCGGCGCAACGGCATCAAGGTGGCGCACGCTCAGCTGCGGTACCTGAACCCGTTCCCGGCCAATCTCGAAGAGGTGCTGCGGCGCTATCCGAACGTGGTCGTGCCGGAGATGAACCTGGGCCAGCTCGCTCTGCTGCTGCGTGGCAAGTACCTGGTCGACGTGCAGTCGGTGACCAAGGTCGAGGGCATGGCGTTCCTGGCCGACGAGGTCGAGGGCATCATCGGCGCGGCGCTGGACGGGTCGTTGCGCGAGAAGGAAACTGACAAGGCAAAGTTTGCGCGGCTGGCAGCTGCCACCGTGGATTCGGGTGTGGGAGCAAACGCATGACTGACCTCATTGGCGCGGACCTGGGCCTGACCGAAGCCCTCAGCAAGACGGCGCTGGTGCCGACGACGGACCAGCCGCAGAAGGGCAAGGACTTCACCAGCGACCAGGAGGTCCGCTGGTGCCCCGGGTGCGGTGACTACGTCATCCTCAACACCATCCGCAACTTCCTGCCGGAGCTGGGACTGCGTCGCGAGAACATCGCCTTCATCAGCGGTATCGGCTGCTCCAGCCGGTTCCCGTACTACCTGGAGACCTACGGGTTCCACTCCATCCACGGCCGCGCGCCGACGATTGCCACCGGCTTGGCGCTGGCCCGTCCGGATCTGTCGGTGTGGGTGGTGACCGGTGACGGCGACTCGCTGTCTATCGGCGGCAACCACCTCATCCACGCGCTGCGCCGCAACATCAACATCACCATCCTGCTGTTCAACAACCGGATCTACGGCCTGACCAAGGGGCAGTACTCGCCGACCTCGGAGGTCGGCAAGGTCACCAAGTCCACCCCGATGGGCTCGGTCGACTACCCGTTCAACCCGGTGTCGCTGGCCCTGGGCGCCGAGGCCACGTTCGTGGGCCGGGCGCTGGACTCCGATCGCGCCGGTTTGACCGAGGTACTGCGGGCGGCGGCCAGCCACCGCGGCGCCGCGCTGGTCGAGATCATGCAGGACTGCCCGATCTTCAATGACGGCTCCTTCGATGCCCTGCGCAAGGAGGGCTCCGAGGACCGGCTGATCAACCTCAGCCACGGCGAGCAGATCACTTTCGGCGCCGACGCGCAGTACTGCGTGGTCAAGTCCGGCTACGGCCTGGAGGTCGCCAAGACCGCCGACGTGGCCGCCGATCAGATCGTGGTGCACGACGCCACGATCGAGGATCCGGCCTACGCCTTCGCGCTGTCACGACTGAGCGAGCAGAACCTTGAGCACATGGTGACCGGCATCTTCCGCCAGGTCAGCAGGCCGACCTACGATGACGCGGCCCGCCAGCAGGTGGCTGACGCCAGGGCGGCCAAGCCGGGTGACACTGCCGCGTTGCAGGCACTGCTTCGTGGCAAGGACACCTGGACCGTCGACTAGAGGCTGTTCTGCTCCTTCGCGGGCACGCTCTCCTCTAACGTCGTCTGGGTGACGTCACCTTCGCCACTGGCAGCAGTCGTGTTGGCAGGCGGGGCGTCCCGCCGCATGGGCCGCGATAAGGCAACGCTCGAGTTCGGCGGCCAGACGCTGGTCGAACGTGTCGTCGCCGTGGTGTTGCAGCGGTGTTCTCCGGTGTTCGTGATCGCCGCGCCAGGTCAGGCGCTGCCGGCGCTGTCCGCCGACATTCTTCGGGACGAGGTGCGCGGGGTCGGCCCGCTGCTCGCGACGGCCCGCGGGCTGCGGGCGGCCGCAGACGCCGGTGCGCAGCGGGCCTTCGTCTGCGCGGTGGATATGCCCTACCTGTCCACCGACCTGATCGATGCGCTGGTCGCGCAGCCCACGGTCGCCGATGTGGTGCTGCCGTGGGACGGTCGGGACCACTATCTGGCCGGGGTGTACCGCACCGGGCTGGCCGATACGGCAGCCCAACTGGTGGCGGCGGGAGCGCGGAGCATGCGGGCCCTGGTCGATGGCACCGCCGGCGTCGACACCCACCGTGTCGTGCTGGACGAGCAACGCGCGCTGACCAACGTCAACACCGCCGCCGACCTGACCTGACCGCCGGAATTTGCGCCCATTCGGGTAGCAAATTGCGAATTAGAACGCCCCCGGGGTCGAATTTACTCAGGAGTGACGTTATTGGTCTTTATCTCCGGCCGGTAACGAACGGGAAATTGTTCTGTCTCGGTGCGGCGTGAAAACGCCCTCCGCTCGAATTCCTTGAGGTGTTCCTGAAACGCGCTCTGCGGCAGTGTCTTTCAAGGGGGCGGGGAGTCGTGTGGCAGGAGTGACTCGACGAAATATGCAGGGACGCAAGGCTGTAAGCCGCTCTAATTAGCCGACCGGTGTGAGTGCTGCCCGCGGAGGGGAAGTCGGCCGGGCTTCGACATGGGCAGCCCGGGTTGACTGCGGCGCCGATCGGCCGAGAATCTGGTTGATATGTTGCAGGACAACACGTTTCCATGCCCAACCCGGATCGTTCGAGATTGTCCGTACCGAATCGATGACGCACCGCGATTGGTCAAACACGTTGTTGCGCAGAGATTTTGGAGATCTGTTGATTAGGCGCGGAAATCGCTTGTGTCCAGCGAACACTGCGACGAATAAACCTGCAGGTCAACGGGTTTTGGGTCAACAACCGTGAATTCGGCAGCGAGGTGGGCGTGACACGTGCGCGACCGCGTGACCCAGCCCACAAAAACACCGTGATATGAGTCACGAAATGATTCCTGACGTGCAATTTGGCTAGTCGGGCAAAACGCATGGCTGACCTGCACAGTTGATGCATAGGAACCATCGTGATCATCTCGTGATCTTCTCGCGACACGTTCTAGATGCGATGTGACTTCGTGTGAACAGTTTTGTACGTTTTCCTCAACTCCCCAACGGAGCAAATAATTTCACATTCAAAACCTGCGTGTATGCGGGGCTTCTGCGGCAAGGTCCGCGGAAGCGGCCGGGGCTGATTTCCCGGTCAGGCGATCTCGTGCCTCTCGCTGCTGTGCCCGACAGAGAAGGCACCGCCCAAATAAATCCGCCTGTTCCGTTCAGGCATGTCATGCCCGCCTATGTGCGGGTGTTGTTTGGTGCGCGCTTGGCGAGAGGACAGAAGTTGAAGAACATCCGCACGACGTTCGGTATGGCCGCCATCGCCGGAGCGCTCGCAGTGGCGCCCGTGGCCCTGGGGGCGGGTACCGCCAATGCGGACACTGGTGTGAACTGGGATGCCGTCGCTGCCTGCGAGTCGGGCGGCAACTGGGCCATCAACACCGGAAACGGCTACTACGGTGGCCTGCAGTTCACCATGGGCACCTGGCGTGCCAACGGCGGCAGCGGTTCGCCGCACACCGCCAGCAAGGACGAGCAGATCCGGGTCGCGAACAACGTGCTGCGCTCGCAGGGCATCGGTGCCTGGCCGGTGTGCGGGCGTCGCGGCTGACGCGCTGCATATACGCGCCGTCCATACCAAAGGACGTGACAATGGCGCCGGGCTTTCCGCTCGGCGCCATTGTTTTCTCACAAATACCGGGAATATCCATTCGTCCCATAAGAAACCCCTAAAACTTGTGCCTCCTCCGTAACGGAAGATTTCCCCCACCCGAAACACGGGTAACCGCAGTGTAAGAACGCACCATCCAACGCATGCGGAACTCGTGTCACCGGTCGGGGAAGGACCGCACAATGAAGAACCTCTGCGTCGCGATCAAGAAGACAGTCACCCGGATCCTCTGGGTAGCCGCCGCAGTGGGCGCCCTCGCCGCCGCGCCGCTGGCCCTGTCGGCCACCGCCAGCGCCGACAGCGGGGTGAACTGGGACGCGGTCGCCCAGTGCGAGTCCGGTGGCAACTGGTCGACCAATACCGGTAACGGTGCCTCCGGCGGACTTCAGTTCAAGCAGGCCACCTGGACCGCCAACGGCGGCGTGGGTGCCCCGCACCAGGCCAGCCGCGCCGAGCAGATCCGCGTCGCCGAGAACGTACTGCGCACTCAGGGCCTGGACGCCTGGCCCACCTGCGGCGCCAAGGGCGCCACCCCGGCGGTGTGGAACACCCCCGCGCCGGCCACCTCGGCACCTGCCGCCGGCGGCTGCCAGGCCATCCGTCCCGGCGCCATCCTCGGGATCTTCGACGTCCGCAAGATGTGCACGGTGCTGACCTCCTTCGGCCAGCCGCGCTAGTCAGCACTCCCGGTCGCCAGAGACGCCCGCTTTGCGCCCCCGGAAGCGGGCGTCTCTGCATGTTCGGTCCGCAGTGCCGGTGCGGAGGTTGGGATCGGTAGCCGACCCGCCCGTCGACGCTGATGTCACCACCGACCGAGAACAGGGAAACAAACGATGACTGTCACCCGACTGGGCCTCGGCCTCGCCGCCGCGGCCCTGACCATCTCCGCACTCAGCGGATGCTCGACCATCGCCGACGTCCAGAAGATCACCGAGGCCGCGACCTCCGCGGTCCAGCAGATCCAGGACGTCCCCGGTGCCACCGGGGACATGCTGACCGCCGACGGCCTGGACAAGGCGTTCTCCGCGATCGCGGAGAAGGTCGGCGCCACCCCGATGCAGGTGGTCGAAGTGACCCTGATCCCGACCACCGCGACGGTGCAGGCCATCGACCCGAACGCACCGACCGAACTGAACCAGTGGACCTACACCGCCGGACACGTCGGCGCCTCCAGGCCGGTCGACTACGACGACGACGCGGAAGCCCTGCGACAGAACCTGTTCGTTCTCACCGATGTGCCCACGAGGGCCATCATCGCCGCGGTCGACGGAGCCGTTGCCGCCAGCGGTATCGCCGACGGCACGGTGCAGTCCGTCGTCATCGACCGCAACCTGCCCTTCGATGACAACCTGCGCATTCTCATCAACGTCCAGGGTGACCGGAGCAACAAGCAGGTCCGCGCCGACGCCGGGGGACACATCACCGACGTCGTCTGACCCGGCTAGCGTGGCGGGTATGACGTCTCGCCACGCATTCGGTGACCTCGACCGCTATCTCGAACTGCCCAGGGTCGCCGGACTGGCGGTCTCACCGGACGGCGCCCGGCTGGTCACGACCGTCAGCGAGATCAACCACGATCGCACCGAATTCGTCACGGCGATATGGGAATTGGATCCGGCAGGGCAGCTCCCCGCGCGGCGTCTGACCCGTGGGGTCAAAGGTGAATCGGCGCCGTCCTTCACCGCCGCCGGAGATCTGCTGTTCATCGCGACCCGCCCCGCGCCCGGTGACGACACATCACCCGCTGCGCTGTGGCAGCTGCCCGCAGCCGGAGGTGAGGCCGTCGAACTGCGCGCACTCCCCGGCGGGGTCAGCGCCGTGCACACCGCGACCGCAGCAGACCGCGTCCTCGTCACGGCGCCGCTGCTGCCGTCGGCGGCCACCGTCGACGACGATGCCCGGTTGCGTGCGCTGCGCAAGGACAACAAGGTCTCGGCAATCCTGCACACCCGTTACCCGGTGCGGCACTGGGATCACGACCTCGGGCCCGATCAGCCCCACCTGCTCGACGCGGCCGACTCCCGTGACCTCACTCCGGCGCCCGGAGCCGCGCTGCGCGAAGCCGGTGTCGCGGTCAGCGCCGACGGCACGTTCGTGGTGACATCGTGGCAGGCCGCCGGTCCCGGTGCCGCGATTCGCGTCGTGCTGATGCGCATCGACACCGCCACCGGCGTTCGTCAGGTGATCGTCGACGACCCCGATGCCGATCTCGGCCATCCGGCGATCTCGCCGGATGGTGGACGGCTCGCTTTCCTGCGTGAGACGGTGTCCACCCCCGAGCTGGCACCGCGGATCACGTTGTGCGTCATGAGGTTCGGTGAACCGTGGGTGGAGGTGAGCGCGCAGTGGGATCGGTGGCCGTCGTCGGTGAGCTGGACGACCGACGGCACCGCCCTGGTGATCACCGCCGACGACGGGGGCCGGTGCCCGATCTTCTCGGTGCACCCGGAAACCGGTGCCGTGACGCGGCTGACCCACGATGACCACAGTTACGCGGAGGTGCGCACCGCGCCCGGCGGTGTCCTCTACGCGCTGCGCCATTCTTATGCCGCGCCGCCTCATCCGGTGCGGATCGACGCGGACGGGCGGGTCGTCACGCTGCCGTGCGTCGAGATTCCTTCGCTGCCAGGAACATTGGAAGAGCTGACGGCCACGGCCGAGGACGGCTCGGCCGTACGGTCCTGGCTGGTGCTGCCGGAGGGGAACGAACCCGCACCGCTGCTGTTGTGGGTGCACGGCGGACCGCTGGGAAGTTGGAACGCCTGGCATTGGCGCTGGAACCCCTGGCTGATGGCCGCCGCCGGCTACGCCGTGCTGATGCCCGACCCCGCGTTGTCCACCGGCTACGGACAGCACTTCATCCAGCGCGGTTGGGGTGCCTGGGGTGCGGCGCCCTATACGGATCTGATGGCGGCCACCGATGCTGCCTGTGCCCATCCGAGGATCGACGCCGGCCGGACCGCCGCCATGGGCGGATCGTTCGGCGGCTATATGGCCAACTGGATCGCCGGACACACCGACCGCTTCGATGCCATCGTCACCCACGCCAGCCTGTGGGCGCTGGACCAGTTCGGCCACACCACCGACGGCGCGTACTGGTGGGCGCGCGAGATGACCGAGCAGATGACACAACACAATTCACCACACCGGCAGGTCGGCTCCATCAATACCCCGATGCTGGTGATCCACGGCGACAAGGACTATCGCGTCCCTGTCGGTGAGGCGCTGCGGCTCTGGTACGAGCTGCTCACCGAGTCGGCACTGCCGGCCGACCCGGATGACGGCACCAGCGCCCATCAATTCCTGTACTTCCCCGCCGAGGGGCACTGGATCGCGCAGCCGCAGCACACCAAGATCTGGTATCAGGTCATCCTCGCGTTCCTGGCCCGCCACGTTCTGGGTGAGGACGGCACCGTGCCCGAGACGCTCGGGTAGCTTCACAGTCCATGACCTCGCAGCGGGAATTCGACCTCGTCCTGTACGGCGCCACCGGCTTCGCCGGCAGACTCACCGCCGAGTACCTGGCCAAGGCGGGTGGCCCGGCCCGGATCGCGCTGGCCGGGCGGTCCGCCGACAAAGTGCGTGCGGTGCGCGACGCCTTGGGGGAGTCGGCCGCCTCATGGACCATCATCGAAGCCGATGCGGGGTCACCGGCGACGCTGGCGGCGATGGCCGCGCGCACCCAGGTGGTCGTCACCACCGTCGGGCCCTACACCCGCTACGGCCTGCCGCTGGTGGCCGCCTGCGTGGAAGCCGGCACCGACTACGCCGATCTCACCGGTGAGACACCGTTCATCCGCGACAGTGTCGACCAGTTCCACAAGCAGGCCGCCGACACCGGCGTCCGGATCGTGCATTCCTGCGGATTCGACTCGGTCCCTTCCGATCTCACCGTCTATGCCCTCTACGACAAGGTCCGCACCGACGGGACCGGTGACCTCACCGACACCGACCTGGTGCTGCGCACCTTTGCCGGCGGGGTATCCGGTGGCACCGTCGCATCGATGATGGAGTTCTTCCGCACGGCCGCCGGTGATCCGGATATCCGGCGCGAGATGCTCGACCCGTACACGCTGAGCACCGACCGTGCGGCCGAACCCGATCTGGGACACCAATCGGATACGCCCTGGATTCGCGGCGTCCAGATCGCGCCCGAACTGGCCGGCGTGTGGACCGGTGCGTTTGCGATGGCGGCGCCGAACTCGCGAATCGTGCGGCGCAGTAACGCCCTTCTGGACTGGGCATATGGCCGAACGTTCCGCTATGCCGAGCACATGAGCACGGGCTCCTCGGTGCTGGCACCGGTCGTCGCCGCGGTGGACACCGCCGTGAACGCCGCGGCCTTCGGCCTCGGCATGAAATACCTCAACAAGGTGCCCTCGGCCCTACTGGAGCGGATCGTGCCGAAACCCGGCACCGGGCCGAGCGAACGAACCAGGGAAAACGGGCACTACCGCATCGAGACGTACACCACGACCAGCACGGGTGCGCGCTACCGGGCCGTCATCGCCCAGCAGGGCGACCCCGGCTACAAGGCGACTGCGGTGCTGCTCGGCGAGAGCGGGCTGGCGCTGGCACTGGACCGGGACCGGCTCTCCGATCTGCGCGGCGTACTGACGCCCGCCGCGGCGATGGGCGATGCACTGCTCACCCGGCTTCCGGCCGCCGGGGTGACATTGGAGACCACTCGGCTGGATTGAAACCGGGGAGCGCCGAACCCCTGTGGGCGGGGGCCCGATCCGGCTAGGGTCGAGTGCGGGTAGGACGTCAACCAGCGATGAAGGTGGGGATGAAATGGCCGGTCTGGATGATCTCTTCGCACAGATTCCGGTACACGATATTGCGACGAAGCTGGGGGCCGACGAAGGCGAGGTGAACAACGCCATCCGGACCCTGGTCCCGGCGTTGGTGGGCGGCCTGCAGCACAACGTCACGTCCGGCGATATCGACTCCAGCACGCTGGAGTCGGCGGTCACCGCACAGGGGGCCAGCGGTCTGCTCGACGGCGGCGTGAGCGTCGACCAGGTGGATCAGGCCGAGGGCGAGAACATCGTCGCCCACATCTTCGGCGGTAACGACACCAACCAGGTGGCCTCGGCCCTCGCAGACAGCGGAGCCGGGGGAAGCAGTCTGATCAAGCAGCTGCTGCCGATCCTGGCCCCCATCGTGCTGGCCTATATCGGCAAGCAGTTCGCGCAGAACAACGCGACGCCGGCCGCTTCGGGCGGAGGTGGTGGTTTGGGCGACATCCTGGGCAGCGTCCTCGCCGGCGCCGGCGGTGGAGGCAGCGCGGGTAACAACCCGCTGGGCAACATCCTGGGCGGCGTGCTCGGTGGACTCCTCGGCGGCAAGAAGTAGCCTTCGCCGCCGAGCGTCGACTTCTCGTCGGCGAAGGGGCGATCGGCCGCCATCAAGTCGACGTTCGGCGATCAGGGCGGGGCGACGCCCGGTCGGTCCGCGCGGCCTTTCTAGAATGACCAGGTGACTGCCAGCCCTTCCTCGCGCGCCGATGCCCTTCCCAAGTCATGGGAGCCGGGTGCGGTAGAGAGCGAGCTCTATCAGGGTTGGGTCGACGCGGGCTACTTCACGGCCGACCCGTCGAGCACCAAGCCGCCGTACTCGATCGTCCTGCCGCCGCCGAACGTGACCGGCAGCCTGCACATGGGCCATGCGCTGGACCACACGCTGATGGACGCCCTGACCCGGCGCAAGCGCATGCAGGGTTTCGAGGTGCTGTGGCTGCCCGGCATGGATCACGCCGGCATCGCCACCCAGTCGGTGGTGGAGAAGCAGCTTGCCGTCGACGGCAAGACCAAAGAGGACTTCGGCCGCGAACTGTTCGTCGACAAGGTGTGGGACTGGAAGCGCGAATCCGGCGGCACCATCGGCGGGCAGATGCGCCGGCTCGGCGACGGTGTGGACTGGAGTCGCGACCGGTTCACCATGGACGAGGGTCTGTCCCGTGCGGTGCGCACCATCTTCAAGCGGCTCTATGACGCCGGGCTGATCTACCAGGCCGAGCGCCTGGTGAACTGGTCGCCGGTGCTGCAGACCGCGATCAGCGACCTCGAGGTGAAGTACGAGGACGTCGAGGGCGAGCTGGTGTCGTTCCGGTACGGATCTCTCGACGACGCGCAACCGCATATCGTGGTGGCCACCACCCGGCTGGAGACCATGCTCGGCGACACCGCCATCGCGGTGCATCCCGATGACGAGCGCTATCGCGCGCTGGTCGGCACGACGCTGCCGCACCCGTTCCTGGACCGCGACGTCATCATCGTCGCCGACGCCCACGTCGATCCCGAATTCGGCACCGGCGCAGTCAAAGTCACCCCCGCACACGACCCGAACGACTTCGAGATCGGTGTCCGGCACAACCTCGCCATGCCGTCCATCCTGGACAAGGCCGGCGCGATCACCGGCACCGGAACACAATTCGACGGCATGGACCGGTTCGAGGCGCGGGTCGCGGTGCGTGAGGCGCTGGCCGCTGAAGGCCGGATCGTCGCCGAGAAGCGTCCGTATCTGCACAGTGTCGGCCACTCCGAGCGCAGCGGCGAGCCCATCGAGCCGCGGCTGAGCCTGCAGTGGTGGGTCAAGGTCGAGTCGCTGGCCAAGGCGGCGGGGGACGCGGTGCGCAACGGCGACACCGTGATTCACCCGGCCAGCCTGGAACCGCGCTGGTTCGCGTGGGTGGACAACATGCACGACTGGTGCATCTCGCGCCAGCTCTGGTGGGGCCACCGCATCCCGATCTGGCACGGTCCCGACGGTCAGCAGGTGTGTCTGGGTCCCGACGAGACCGCGCCCGAGGGCTGGGTGCAGGACCCGGATGTGCTCGACACCTGGTTCTCGTCGGCGCTGTGGCCGTTCTCCACGATGGGCTGGCCGGAGAAGACCCCCGAGTTGGAGAAGTTCTATCCGACCAGCGTGCTGGTCACCGGCTACGACATCCTGTTCTTCTGGGTGGCCCGGATGATGATGTTCGGCACCTTCGTCGCCGGTGACGATGTGGTGGCTGCCGGCACCGTCCCGTTCCGGAACGTCTTCCTGCACGGCCTGATCCGCGATGAGTTCGGCCGGAAGATGAGCAAGTCCAAGGGCAACGGTATCGACCCGCTCGATTGGGTGGAGAAGTTCGGCGCCGACGCCCTGCGCTTCACCCTGGCCCGCGGTGCGAGCCCCGGTGGCGACCTGTCGATCGGTGAGGATGCTGCGCGCGCCTCGCGCAACTTCGCCACCAAGTTGTTCAACGCCACCAAGTTCGCGCTGATGAACGGTGCGGCCCCCGCGCCGCTGCCCGACGCGGGCGAACTCACCGACGCCGACCGGTGGATCCTGGGCCGGCTCGAGGAGGTGCGCGCCGAGGCCGATGCCGCGCTGGAGGCCTACGAGTTCAGCCGAGCCTGTGAGGCGCTGTACCACTTCGCCTGGGACGAGTTCTGCGACTGGTATGTCGAGCTGGCCAAAGTGCAGCTCTCGCAAGGTGTTATGCACACCACCGCGGTGCTGGCGGCGGTGCTCGACGCGCTGCTGAAGCTGCTGCACCCGGTGATGCCGTTCGTCACCGAGACGCTGTGGACGACGCTCACCGGCGGTGAGTCGCTGGTGATCGCGGACTGGCCGGCAGCGTCGGGCTTCGCGCTGGATTCCGTTGCCGCCCGGCGCGTCGCGGATATGCAGAAGCTGGTGACCGAGGTGCGCAGGTTCCGCAGCGATCAGGGTCTGGCCGACCGGCAGCGGGTCCCGGCCCGGCTGAGCGGTCTCGACGTCGCCGACGTGCAGTCCCAGCTGCCGGCGGTGACCGCGCTGGCCTGGCTCACCGAACCGGCCGACGGTTTCACCGCCTCGGCCTCGGTCGAGGTGCGACTGTCCGAGGGCACCGTCGTGGTGGAGCTGGACACCTCCGGCACCGTCGACGTCGCCGCCGAACGACGCCGTCTGGAGAAGGATCTGGCCGCCGCGCAGAAGGAATTGGTCCAGACCGCAGGCAAACTCGGCAACGCCGAATTCCTGGCCAAGGCTCCCGAAGCCGTCGTCGACAAGATCAAGGGCCGCCAGCAGCTGGCCCAGGAAGAGGTCGAGCGGATCACGGCTCGCCTGGCCGCACTCGCATGACCAATCCGGAGCCCACCCCGGACGAGATCGCGGCGCTGCTGCAGGTCGAGCATCTGCTCGACCAGCGGTGGCCGGAGACGAAGATCGAACCGAGCACGGCGCGTATCGAGGCGCTGCTGGAACTGCTGGGCTCACCGCAGCGCAGCTATCCGTCCATCCACATCGCCGGAACCAACGGCAAGACGTCGGTGGCGCGCATCATCGACGCCCTGCTGATCGCGCTGCACCGCCGCACCGGGCGGACCACCAGCCCGCACCTCCAGTCGGCCGTCGAGCGCATCTCGATCGACGGAAAGCCGCTCACCCCAGCGCAATACGTCGCCGTCTACCGTGAGATCGAACCGTTCATCGAACTCGTCGACGCGCAATCCGAAGCGGCCGGTGGACCGAAGATGAGCAAGTTCGAGGTGCTCACCGCGATGGCCTTCGCCGCCTTCGCCGATGCCCCCGTCGATATCGCAGTGGTGGAGACGGGCCTCGGGGGCCGCTGGGATGCCACCAACGTGGTCAACGCGCCCGTCACCGTCATCACACCGATCGGGCTGGACCACACCGACTATCTCGGTGACACCATCGCGCAGATCGCGGGGGAGAAGGCCGGGATCATCACCAAACAGGACGATGACCTGGTGCCCACCGATACCGTCGCGGTGATCGGTCGCCAGTCGCCGGAGGCCATGGAGGTGCTGCTGGCGCAGGCGGTGACAGCCGATGCCGCGGTGGCGCGCGAGGATTCGGAGTTCGCGGTCCGCAGCCGTCAGGTGGCCGTCGGCGGTCAGGTGTTGTCGCTGCAGGGGCTCGGCGGGGTGTACGAGGACATCTTCCTGCCGCTGCACGGGGCCCACCAGGCGCACAACGCGGTGCTCGCCCTGGCCGCGGTCGAGGCCTTCTTCGGCGCCGGCGCAGACCGCCAGCTCGACATCGACGCGGTGCGGGCCGGTTTCGCCGCCGCGGCCAGTCCCGGGCGGCTGGAGCGGGTGCGCAGCGCGCCGACGGTGTTCGTGGATGCCGCGCACAACCCGGCCGGTGCCACCGCGCTGGCCGAAGCGCTCGCCGAGGAGTTCGATTTCCGCTTCCTGGTCGGGGTCGTGTCGGTGATGGCCGACAAGGACGTCGACGGCATCCTCGCGGCGCTGGAGCCTGCGTTCGATCAGATCGTCGTCACCCACAACGGGTCGCCGCGCGCCCTGGACGTCGAAGAATTGGCGACACTGGCCGAGCAGCGGTTCGGTGCGGAGCGGGTGCTCACCGCGGCCACGCTGCCCGACGCGATCGAGACCGCCATCGCGCAGGTGGAGGAGTCCGCCGGTGCGGAGGGGGTGTCGGGCAGTGGCATCGTCATCACCGGCTCGGTGGTGACGGCGGGCGCCGCCCGCACCTTGTTCGGACGGGACCCGGCATGACGACACCGGCGACACCGCCCGATCCGTGGAAGAGCTTCCGCGGGGTGATGGCCGGAACCCTGATTCTGGAGGCCATCGTCGTGCTGCTGGCCCTGCCGGTGGTGTCCTTCGGCAAGGGGGGTCTGACCTGGGTGTCCGGCGGCTTCCTGATCGGGATGACGGTGCTGCTGGTGCTGCTGTCCGGAGTGCAGGGCCGCCCGGGCGCCATCTGGATCAACTTCGGGGTGCAGTTGGTGCTCGTCGCAGGCGCCTTCATCCACTGGGGCATCGGCTTCATCGGGGTGGTCTTCGCCTTGGTCTGGGCGTTGTTGATCGTCCTGCGGGGTGAGGTCAAGCGCCGGCAGGAGCGTGGACTTCTGCCCGGCCAGCAGGATGTGCCGGATTGAGTCTGCGTCGGGGCCTTCGGCAGCTGCCGCATCAACTTGCGGCGCTGCTGCGGGATCTGCCGCTGTTCGCGTTCGCGCCCGCGATCCGTGGTCGCCATCTGCGGTGGGGAGCCACCCACGCAGAAGTGGCCGCGCGCCTGCCTGGGGATGACCAGGTGCCCGGCGCCCAGTTCGTGGCCACCCGCGCCATCGACATCGCCGTCCCGCCCGCCGACGTCTGGCCGTGGCTGGTGCAAGTGGGTGCCGGCCGGGCCGGGTGGTACAGCCACGATCTGCTGGACAACCTCGGCGAGCCCAGCGCCACCGAGATCATCGCGCCGCTGCAGCACCTCGCACCCGGAGACTGGGTGCCGATGTCGCCGTTCGGCACTCCGTCGGAGAAGACCGCCTTCCGGGTCGAGTCGATGCGCCCACCGGAACTGATGGTGTGGACGAAGCCGGACAGCGCGTGGGTCTGGCAGCTGACCGCGACCCCGGCGGGTACCCGGCTGGTGACCCGTGTGCACGTCCGCTACGACTGGCGGCGCCCCTCGCTCACCGTCTTCGGTGCGCTGCTGATGGAGTTCGGTGACTTCGCCATGCAGCGGCGGATGCTGCGCGGTATCAAACAGCGGGCCGAATCGCTGGCCAGACGGGGTGCGCCGGGACCGAGCTGAACCTGGTGTCGCAGGCTCCGGTTACCGACCGGTACGCTGTCCGCCGTGACTGAGCGCACCCTTGTTTTGATCAAGCCCGACGGCGTCGCACGCCACCTGATCGGCGAGATCGTCAGCCGGATCGAGCGCAAGGGCCTGACCTTCGCGGCACTTGAGCTCAAGGTCGTCAGCGACGACCTGGCCCGCCAGCATTACGCCGAGCACGACGGCAAGCCGTTCTTCGGGTCGTTGCTGGAGTTCATCACCTCCGGTCCCGTGGTGGCGGCCGTGGTCGAGGGACCGCGCGCGATCGCCGCGTTCCGTCAGATCGCGGGCGGCACCGACCCGGTGGAGAAGGCCACACCGGGCACCATCCGTGGCGATCTGGCTCTGGTCACCCAGGACAACCTGGTGCACGGCTCCGATTCACCCGAGTCGGCGGCCCGTGAAATCGCTCTCTGGTTCCCCGGCCTGACGGGCGCTTAGCTCGCGGTTGGGCCCGCTTCGTCAGATTCCGGCTCGCGGTGTGGGATACTGGCCCTGGGAGATCGGCGCCACAATGGGTCCGGACTCCCGGATGAAGACTTCGACGAGCGCGACCACCGCGATCTTGCGGTGAGGCGCCGACCGTCCAGCCATCATTCAGCCAGGCACCGAGTGGGTTCATCCGAACTGCTCGGGGCGAGACCATAACAAGTCCGGGGTAAGTGTCCCGGACCCATAGCGGAAGCCCTCGCGTGGCCGCGTCGATCTGACGCGCCCGGGGGCTTGAGGAGAATACGTGGCCGAAGATGCCCATACCCAAGACCTTTCCCAAACGGCGCAGAGTGAGGAACTGCCGGCGAAGCTGAGAGTTCACTCGCTGGCGCGCCTGTTGGGCACCACCAGCAAGCGCATCGTCGATGTGCTCGCCGAGCTCGACGGCAGGGCCCGCAGCCCGCACTCCACGGTCGACAAGGCCGAGGCCGAGCGCGTCCGCGACCTGCTCAACGCGGCCGAAGCCGAGCCGCCCCACGCGACCGGGTCCGTCGAACCGGCGGAGGTGGCCGCAGCCGTCGAGGTGGTCAACGCCGAACCCGAATCGCGGTTGCTGCTGGAAACCCCGCACGCCTTCGAACTGGAGGTGGCGAGCGAGCTCAGCCCGCGCGGCGAGGTCGAACCTGCTCCGTATCTCCCGCTGTTCGTCGCGCCGCAACCGGTCGAATTCGCACCGCGGGTGGCTGCGGCCGATCAGGGTGACGAGGCCGAGGACGACGACGCCATCGACGACTCCGCCGAGGACGCCGACGACACCGCAGACGACACCGATTCCGACGCCGAGGACGGTCAGTCGGATCGTCCCGCCGCGCGCCGCCGTCGCCGGGGCCGTCGGGGCCGCGGCCGCGGTCGCGGCGAGCAGAGTGCCGACGAAGCCGGTGACGACGTCGGCGAGGGTGCCGAAGACGGCACGGCCGAGGGCGAGCAGTCCGACGAGGACGCCGAGGACGCCGAGGACACCGACGAGGATTCCGGTGACGAAGCGGGTGGCGCCGAGGGCGGCACGCGTCGCCGCCGCCGCCGGCGCCGGCGTAAGTCGGGCAACGGCGGGGACGACGAGTCGGTATCGCCGGACGATCCGCCGAACACCGTCGTGCACGAGCGCGCGCCGCGGGAGAAGAGCGCCAAACCCGATAACGAGATCCAGGGCATCAGCGGGTCGACGCGGCTGGAGGCCAAGCGCCAGCGCCGCCGGGACGGTCGCGACGCCGGCCGGCGCCGGCCGCCCATCCTGAGCGAGGCCGAGTTCCTGGCCCGGCGTGAGGCTGTCGAACGCACGATGATCGTGCGGGACAAGGTCCGCACCGAGCCGCCGCATGAGGGCGCCCGGTACACCCAGATCGCGGTGCTCGAAGACGGCGTCGTGGTCGAACACTTCGTGACCTCAGCAGCGTCGGCGAGCCTGGTCGGCAACATCTACCTGGGCATCGTGCAGAACGTGCTGCCCTCGATGGAGGCCGCGTTCGTCGATATCGGGCGTGGCCGCAACGGCGTGCTCTACGCCGGTGAGGTCAACTGGGAGGCCGCCGGCCTGGGCGGTAACAACCGCAAGATCGAGCAGGCACTCAAGCCCGGCGACTACGTCGTCGTGCAGGTCAGCAAGGATCCCGTCGGCCACAAGGGCGCCCGGCTCACCACGCAGATCTCGCTGGCCGGCCGCTACCTGGTGTATGTGCCCGGGGCCTCGTCCACGGGGATCAGCCGGAAGCTGCCCGACACCGAGCGGCAGCGCCTCAAGGAGATCCTGAAAGAGGTGGTGCCCGCAGGTGCCGGTGTGATCATTCGCACCGCGTCCGAGGGCGTCAAGGAAGACGACATCCGCACCGACGTGAACCGGTTGCAGGAACGCTGGGCCCAGATCGAGGCCGCCGCCGCGGAGACCACCGGCAAGAAGGCCGGTGCCGCGATCGCGCTCTACGAAGAACCCGATGTACTGGTCAAGGTGATCCGCGACCTGTTCAACGAGGACTTCTCCGGTCTGATCGTCTCCGGCGACGAGGCCTGGAAGACCATCAACGACTACGTGAACTCGGTTGCGCCCGAACTTGTTCCGCGCATGACCAAGTACGAGCCGGCAAATCCCGACGCCCCCGACGTGTTCGCTGTGCACCGGATCGACGAGCAGCTCGCCAAGGCTCTGGACCGCAAGGTGTGGCTGCCCTCGGGCGGCACCCTGGTCATCGACCGCACCGAGGCGATGACGGTCATCGACGTCAACACCGGAAAGTTCACCGGTTCGGGCGGCAACCTCGAACAGACCGTGACCCGCAACAACCTGGAAGCCGCCGAGGAGACGGTGCGGCAGCTGAGGCTGCGCGATATCGGCGGCATCGTAGTGATCGACTTCATCGACATGGTGCTGGAGTCCAACCGCGATCTGGTGCTGCGGCGCCTCACCGAGGCACTGGCCCGCGACCGCACCCGGCACCAGGTGTCGGAGGTGACCTCGCTCGGGTTGGTGCAGCTGACCCGCAAGCGCCTGGGCACCGGGCTGGTCGAGGCGTTCTCCACCACCTGCACGCACTGCGCCGGCAGGGGAATCGTCCTGCACGTCGATCCCGTGGACACCGCGCAGGCGGTCGCGCGTAAGGCCGAGTCGGCCGGTGCTGCCGTTGGCGCAGCCGGTGGTGGCGGTGGACGCCGAGGCAAACGCGGTAAGAAGGGCGCCAAGGCCGAGCCCGAAGAGGTGCAGGTCGCGAAGGTACCCGCACACGCGGCGGGCGAGCATCCGATGTTCAAGGCGATGGCTGCGGCCAACGGCAAGCATGAGGATGAGGACGGCCGGCCCCTCGACGACGAAGACGAGACGCTCGCCGAAGGCGACGAGGAGCTGATCGCCGTCGGCGATATCGACGACGACGCCGCCGAGGAGACCAACGGTGTCGATGCCGACGTCGAGGACGAGATCGAGGACGACGTCGATGTCATCGATGACGACGACGCTGACGACGACTCCGAAGATGATGACGAGGACGAGTTCGACGAGGACTCCGATGACGACTCCGACGATGACGAGGACGACGAGTTCGAGGATTCTGAGGACTCCGACGAAGACGAGGACTCGGAGGACTCCGACGATGACGAGGACGCCGACGAGGACTTCGACGACGCTGACGAGGACGACGACAACGGCTCTGACCAGGCGATCGTGACACCCGAACCGATGGTCGAGGCGAACGGTGCAGGTGGACGACGTCCGCGGCGCCGCGCCGCGGCGCGGCCGGCAGGCCCCCCGAGGGACGCGGTTTGACCCTGTCCCCGCTGCTCACGTACCCTTGACCAGTTGTCGCGAGGCTCGTAGCCGCGAAAGCTGGCTCAGTTCGCAAACAAGACCTGCACGTGCATCCTCACCCTTTGCGCGCGCCCAGAAGAACGAAGTAGAGGAAGACTAACGATGGCAGCCGATAACGCCACGTACGCAATCGTCAAGACCGGCGGCAAGCAGTACAAGGTCGCCGTCGGTGACGTGGTCAAGGTCGAGAAGATCGAATCCGAACCGGGTTCCTCCGTCTCGCTGCCCGTCGCCCTCGTCGTCGATGGCGCGAAGGTCACCACCGCGGCCGACGAGCTGGCCAAGGTCGCGGTCACCGGTGAGGTGCTCGAGCACACCAAGGGCCCCAAGATCCGCATTCACAAGTTCAAGAACAAGACCGGCTACCACAAGCGGCAGGGTCACCGTCAGCAGCTGACCGTGCTCAAGGTCACCGGAATCAAGTAAGGGGCATACCAGACATGGCACATAAGAAGGGCGCATCCAGCTCACGCAACGGTCGCGACTCCGCCGCCCAGCGGCTCGGTGTCAAGCGATTCGGCGGCCAGTTGGTCAAGGCCGGCGAGATCCTCGTCCGCCAGCGCGGTACCCACTTCCACCCGGGCGTGAACGTCGGCCGTGGCGGCGACGACACGCTGTTCGCCACCGCCCCGGGCGTTGTCGAGTTCGGTGCCAAGCGTGGCCGCCGGACGGTCAACATCGTGCGACCGTCGGTCCAGGAGGCCTAGTTTTCCGAGGACTTTCCGCGAAGGTGAAGCTGCTGCGAGTTCTCCAGTCAGAACTTGTAGCGGCTTCACCTTTTTCATTGATCCGTGGAAGGACCTGATATGCCCCGGTTCGTCGACCGCGTGGTCATACACGCGCAGGCCGGTAACGGCGGCCATGGTTGCGCCTCGGTGCACCGGGAGAAGTTCAAACCGTTGGGTGGTCCCGACGGCGGGAACGGCGGTAAGGGCGGCAGCATCGTCCTGGTCGTCGATCCGCAGGTGCACACCCTGCTGGATTTCCACTTCCATCCACACGTCAACGCGCCCTCGGGCAAGCAGGGCGCGGGCAGTAACCGCGACGGTGCGGCGGGAGCCGATCTCGAGGTGCGGGTGCCCGACGGCACCGTGGTGCTCGATGATCAGGGCCGTCTGCTCGCCGATCTGGTCGGCGCCGGCACGCGTTTCGAGGCGGCCGCCGGCGGCCGGGGTGGACTCGGCAACGCGGCACTGGCATCCCGGGCCCGCAAGGCGCCCGGCTTCGCGCTGCTGGGGGAGAAGGGGCAGACCCGAGATCTGACCCTGGAGCTCAAGACGGTGGCCGATGTCGGTCTCGTCGGATTTCCCTCGGCCGGCAAATCCTCGCTGGTTTCCACGATTTCGGCGGCCAAACCCAAGATCGCCGACTATCCGTTCACGACGCTGGTGCCGAATCTCGGCGTGGTGTCCGCAGGGGACCACTCCTACACGGTCGCCGACGTGCCCGGCCTGATCCCCGGCGCCTCGGAAGGCCGGGGCCTGGGACTGGACTTCCTGCGTCATATCGAGCGTTGTGCGGTGCTGGTGCATGTCGTGGACTGCGCCACGCTGGAGCCGGGCCGCGACCCGATCTCCGATATCGACGCCCTTGAAGCCGAACTGGCCGCGTATCAGCCGACCCTGCAAGGCGATACGACTCTCGGCGATCTCGCGGACCGTCCCCGTGCCGTGGTGCTCAACAAGATCGACGTGCCCGAGGCGCGCGAGCTGGCCGACTTCGTGCGTGACGAGATCGCCGAGAAATACGGTTGGCCCGTCTACGAGATCTCCACCGTGAGCCGAGAAGGGCTGCGGCCCTTGATTTTCGCGCTGTGGGAATTGGTGTCGGCGTACCGGGCGGCGCAGCCCGAGGTGGCGCCGCGCCGCGCGGTCATTCGCCCGATCGCCGTCGACGAGACCGGTTTCACGGTATCGCCGGACGGGCAGGGCGGTTTCCTCGTGCGGGGTACCCGGCCGGAACGCTGGATTGCGCAGACCAACTTCGAAAACGACGAAGCCGTGGGCTATCTGGGCGACCGCCTGGCCCGTCTCGGCGTCGAGGACGAACTGCTCAAGCAGGGCGCCACGCCGGGCTGCGCGGTGACGATCGGCGATATGACCTTCGACTGGGAGCCGCAGACCCCGGCCGGTATCGACACCCACCTGTCCGGGCGAGGCACCGACATCCGCCTCGAGCAGACCGAGCGGGTGGGCGCCGACGAGCGCAAGGCAGCACGGAAGGCACGCCGGGAGAACGACGCATGAGCGACGCTTGCGGAGCGAATCATGACTCGAGCGACGCTTGCGGAGCGAATCATGATCGGAGCGTGCATAGGGATGCCGTCCGTACCGCACGCAGCGTCGTCGTCAAGATCGGCACCACAGCGCTGACCACCCCGGCCGGTGTCTTCGACGCCGGCCGGCTGGCCACCCTCGCCGATGCCATCGAAGGCCGGATGAAGGCCGGCTCCGATGTGGTGATCGTGTCCTCCGGTGCCATCGCCGCCGGCATCGAACCGCTCGGCCTGACCAAACGCCCGAAGGACCTGGCCACCAAACAGGCCGCCGCGAGCGTCGGTCAGGTCGCCCTGGTCAATTCCTGGAGTTCGGCGTTCGGCCGCTATCAGCGCACGGTGGGCCAGGTCCTGCTGACCGCACATGACATCTCGATGCGTGTCCAGCACACCAACGCCCAGCGCACGCTGGACCGGCTGCGGGCGTTGCACGCGGTGGCCATCGTCAACGAGAACGACACGGTCGCCACCAATGAGATCCGGTTCGGGGACAACGACCGGCTCTCGGCTCTGGTGGCGCATCTGGTCGGAGCGGACGCGCTGATCCTGCTCTCCGATATCGACGGCCTGTACGACGGTGATCCGCGCAAGGCGTCCGGTGACAATCCCGCGCGGTTCATCCCCGAGGTCGCCGCTGCGGGAGACCTTGACGGGGTGGTCGCGGGCGGCGGGAGCAATCTGGGGACCGGAGGGATGGCCTCCAAGTTGTCCTCGGCGCTGCTGGCCGCCGATGCCGGCGTGCCGGTGCTGTTGGCTGCGGCAGCCGACGCGGCGGCCGCACTCGGCGACGCCTCGGTGGGTACGGTGTTCGCCCCTCGTCCCGAACGGATGTCGGCGCGCAGGTTCTGGGTCCGCTATGCCGCCGAGGCCGCGGGTGCGCTGACTCTGGACGACGGCGCGGTGCGTGCGGTGGTCACCCAGCGCCGGTCGCTGCTGCCCGCCGGGATCACGGCGGTGACGGGCAAATTTCACGGCGGTGACGTCGTCGAGTTGCACGGACCCGACGGGCAGGTGGTCGCGCGCGGGGTGGTGGCCTATGACGCGGGTGAACTGGCCACGATGATCGGCCGATCGACCCCTGACCTGCCTGCTGATCTGCGCCGGCCGGCGGTGCACGCCGACGATCTGGTGGCCACCTGACCGCGTCGGCGGTGGGCGATTGTCGCAAAATTGACGTTTCTGCTGGTGTCGGTGCGATCGAGCCGGCAGCGCAGGGCGGGACGACGCGTGGCGCCATATCGATCGACGTAAGCACTCGCTATGCCAAAAATAAGGTTATGCTGCTCAAAACTAGGGGACAGCAAAGCGAAGGCCAGGGGGCATGACGGGGCGATCTGTACTTGCGGTGGGGGCTCATCCCGATGACATCGAGCTCGGGTGTGGCGGTGCGCTGGCAAAGCATGTGGCAGCCGGCGACCAGGTTGCCATGCTGGTCGTCACCCGGGGTGAGGTAGGCCCCGGTGACACGGCTCAGCGCGTGCACGAACAGCATCGTGCCGTCCAGGTCCTGGGTGTGGACACGCTGATCTGGGGTGAGGGATTCGCCGACTGCCGGGTCTCGCTACAGGAATTCGAGCTCGTCCACCTCATCGAGGACGCCATCGAAAAGGTCTCGGCGACAGTGGTTTACACCCACGCGGCCAACGACAGTCATCAGGACCACCGCGTCGTGTCGCGCTGCACCATGGGCGCGGCGCGCTGGGTGTCGACCATCATGGCCTACGGCGGCCCCTCGGCCGTGGGGTTCAACCCCACGGTGTTCATCGACATCTCGGACGCGCTGGACAAGAAGGTTCAGGCGTTGATGTGCCACGTTTCGCAGGCCGAAGCCAGTGAAAAGGTCAGCGCCTCCTGGGTGCGCAGCACCGCCGAGCACTACGGATTCCTGTGCCGCCGTCCGTTCGCCGAAGGGTTCGAGCCCGTTCGCCAGGTCCTCGACTTCTAGAGGAGTGGTGGGGCGAGCACAGCGACGGGATAGGCAACCGACCTTCCTGGTGGTAGGCGCAGGCACTACCGGTATCGGCGCGGCGACGCGACTCACCGAGCTCGGAATCGATCACCTGGTGGTCGATGCGGGTGACCGAATCGGCGGGATGTCCGCCTCGGTCACCGATGAGCAGGGATTCACCTGGGACCTCGGCGGGCACGTGCTGCACAGTCACTTTCCCGAGTTCGACCACGCGGTGCGCGCCAGCGGGGTCGGGATCAACCAGGTCACCCGAAACGGCTGGGTGTGGCTCACCGGTGACGGCCCGCAGAGCCTGGTCCCGACTCCGATCCAGCAGCAGCTCACCGAGTTGCCCACCGATCTGCGCCCCGATGCACCCGCGCACCACCTCGCCGATTACTACCTCAACCACTTCGGCCGCCGGCTCTACGACCAGTTCTTCGAGCCCTACAACCGCAAGATGTGGACGGCGCCGCTGCACGAGGTCGACCACGGCTGGACGTCGCTGCGCAGCGGCAGCCACACCCGCAATGTTCCCCAGTTGGGGTTGGCGGGCAGCACCGCACCTGCCCCGGCCGGGGCGTTTCCGTACCCGATCGGTGGCACGGGCGCCCTGTGGCAGGCCGTGCAGGACACGCTGATGACACCCGGTTCGACCCGGCTGGGTACCCGGGTGCTCGGCCTGGACCCGGACAAGCGGGTGGCCACCCTCGATGACGGGTCCTCGGTGTCGTACGACTACTGCGTCAGCACGGCGCCGATCACCACGGCACTGGGCTGGATCGGGCAGGGGCACCAGGCGACCGGTCTGCGGGCGAGCCGGGTGCACGCCGTCGGACTCGGGTACCGCGGTGAGCCGCCGCCGGGGCTGGCCGACAAGACCTGGCTGTACTGCCCCGACGAGAGTGTGCCGTGGTACCGCGCCACGATGCTGAGCAACTACGACCCCGGCAATGCGGGGCCGGGCCGCTGGAACATCCTTTGCGAGGTGCCGTCCTTCCCCGGCCAGGCATCCTCTGCCGCGGATTCGATCGGCGCGGTGCAGGCGTCGCTGGCGGTTCTGGGTGCCGACCCGGCCCTGGTGCAGAGCCGGTTCGCCCAGACCATTCCGTTCGGGTATCCGGTGCCCACGCTGGGGCGCGATGACGTGCTGCGCGCCGCCGACAAGACGCTGACGGGGTATGGCATCTACAGCAGGGGGAGGTTCGGGGGCTGGCGGTACGAGTCGTCGAATCAGGACTATGGCTACATGCAGGGCAGGCAAGCCGTCGACCACGCGTTGACCGGTGCGGCCGAGGATGTCTATTGGCACCCGGAGTGGTTTTCCTGAGCTAGTCGACGGACTCCAGATATAGTGCGCCCCAGACGATTTCGGTGAGTGAAGCGGCCAGCTCGGTATCGAAGGACATCGGCCGGAACGGCAGGTTCTGGTGGCAGGTGCGTTCCACCATCCAGGTGAGCGAGCTCGCGGTGGCCGTGACGGGCAGTGAGCGCCGGATCGAACCGGCGGCTTGGCCGCGCTCGATGACGCCGGCGACCTGGTCGGTGATTCCGGTCAGCAGGTCGCGGTAGGTGTCGCGGACGCCCGCGTCGTAGCCGGCCATCTCGTTGAGTGCGACGAGTACGGGTTGGTGACGGCGGTAACCGGCGATGATGCCCGACATCGCGGCGTGTACGTCGGCCGGATCCCGGCGCCCGGACACACTCCACCACTGATCGGCGGCCACCGCCAGGTCGCTGAACACCTGGGTGGCCAGCCGGCGCAGCAGATGGCCCTTGTCCTCGAAATAGATGTAGAAGCTGGCTCGCGAGATACCTGCCTCGGTGGCCAGCCGGTCGACGCTGAGCTCGGTGAAGCTGGCGCCGTCGGCCATCAGCCGGTCGGTGGCGTCCAGCAGGTCGCGTTCGATCTGCTGGCGGCGTTCCTGGCGTTTGGCCTGCGGTCTACGGGTCACCGATGGCATGCCCGTCAGGATATCGGCCCAGTGCACGCCTTGACTAGACGCAGTGTCTAGACCTATCGTCACGAACATGACTGTGTCAGCCATCACATCGACAGCGCCGGACCGTCCGTACGACTCGATCGACCTCTCCTCGCGCGCGTTCTGGGCCACCACCGCGGCCGATCGTGAGGTCGCGTTCGCGCAGTTGCGCGCCCAGCGCCCGGTCAGCTGGCACAAGCCCGTCGAGGACGCCTTGATGGAGGATCCGAACGACAAAGGCTTCTGGGCGGTCACCCGGCACGCCGATATCGTCACCGTCAGCCGTGACAGCGAGACCTTCCTGTCCGGCAAGGGGGTGCTGTTCGAGACCGTGCCCGAGGAACTGCTGGAGGCGTCGCAGTCCTTCCTGGCCATGGACGCGCCGCGACACACGTTGATCCGCAAGCTCGTTCATTCGGCCTTCACGCCGCGCCAGGTCGCGCGCATCGAATCCTCGATCAAGAACAACGCCAAAGGCATCGTCGAAGAACTGGCTGCGGCGGGCAGCGGTGCGGACTTTGTCGAGCACTGTGCCAAGGAACTGCCCGTGCGCACGCTCTCGGATATGGTCGGCATCCCGGAGTCCGAGCGCAGCCGGGTGGCGCACGCCGCGGATGCGTTGGTGTCGTGGGCGGACCCGGTCTTCCTGGCCGGCCGTAATCCTCTCGAGGTGCTGCTGGAGAACCAGATGTACCTGCATCAGGTGGCCGGTGCGTTGGCCGCCGAGCGCCGGGAGAACCCGGGCAACGACCTGATCAGCGCCCTGGTGCACGCCGAGATCGACGGGGATCGGCTCACCGACTTCGAAGTGTCCGCGTTCTTCGTCCTGCTCGCGGTGGCCGGTAATGACACCACCCGCCAGACGGCCAGCCATGCGGTCAAGGCGCTCACCGATTTCCCGGACCAGCGGGCCTGGCTGCTCGACGATTTCGACGACCGGATCGGTTCCGCCGTCGAGGAATTCGTGCGCTGGGCAAGCCCGGTGATGACATTCCGGCGCACCGCCGCCGTCGACGTCGAACTCGGCGGTCAGCAGATCGCGGCGGGGGAGAAGGTGGTGATGTTCTACGCGTCCGGCAACTGGGACACCGAGGTGTTCGACCGGCCGGAGCGTTTCGATCTGAGCCGCAAACCCAACCCGCATCTGGGCTTCGGCGGTGGCGGCCGGCACTTCTGCCTCGGTGCGCACGTGGCCCGTACGCAGCTGCGGGCGCTGTTCTTCGAACTGCTCACCCAGTTGCCCGATTTCGCGGCGGGTGAACCGGCCTATCTGGAAGGCAACTTCGTGCACGCCGTTCGGGCCATGCCCTGCACGTTCTAGGGCAAGGGGGCGGCCACCGGTAGTTCGCCGGCCAGCAGGGTCAGCAGCTCCGAACAGCCGCCCTCGACCTTGACCGTGGCCTGCGCATCACCGCGGGTCGGCCCGCGATTGATGATCGCGATCGGCATGCCCGCCGCGGCGGCGTACCGGACGAAGCGGTAACCGGAGAACACGGTCAGCGACGACCCGGCGACCAGCAAGGCCTCGGCCGCTTCGACCAATGAAAATGCCTGTGCTACGCGCTCTTTCGGCACGCTTTCGCCGAAGTAGACGATATCCGGTTTCAGCATCCCGCCGCAGCGCGGACAGTCCAGATAACGGAACGTCGAGGTGTCGGTGACGACCGCGTCGGCATCGGGGGCCACGGCAATACCGCCGACCTGCTCGGCACGCTCGATGAAACCGGGGTTGAGCGCCTCCAATTCGCCGGCCAGTGCGGCCCGGCTCATGGTGTACCCACATCCCAGGCAGACCACCTGGGCGTACGTGCCGTGCAGATTCACCACCTGGCGGCTACCGGCCTTGGTGTGCAGCAGATCGACGTTCTGGGTGATCAGGCCCGTCACCACCCCGGCCTCCTCCATCGCGGCCAGCGCGCGATGCCCGGCATTGGGTCGGGTGTCGTCCATATGCCGCCAGCCGACATGATTGCGGGCCCAGTAGCGCTGACGGAACACCGGATCGGAGGTGAACTGGGCGATCGTCATCGGATTGCTCGGCGGAGAGTCCGGACCGCGGTAGTCCGGAATCCCCGAATCGGTCGACATCCCCGCCCCCGTCAGGACCGCCAGCCGCAGTCCGGACAGGGCAGATACGAGTTCGGGGGCTTCCACCCCATCCAGGATAGGGATAATGGCGACGTGGACTTCTATTCCGCCTACCGGCACGGATACGTGCGGGTCGCCGCGTGCACGCACCACACCACGCTGGCCGACCCCGCGGCCAACGCGGATTCGGTGCTGCGCTCGGCCCGCGAATGTCATGACGACGCCGTCGGGCTGGCGGTGTTCCCGGAGCTCACCTTGTCCGGGTACTCGCTCGAGGACATCGTGTTGCAGGACACGCTGCTCAATGCCGTGCAAGAGGCGGTGGCCACCCTGGTGGCCGGGTCGGCCGACCTGCTGCCGGTGCTGGTGGTCGGCGCCCCGCTGCGGCACGGCAACCGGGTGTACAACACCGCGCTGGTGATTCACCGCGGCACCCTCCTCGGGGTGGTGCCCAAGTCGTATCTGCCCACCTACCGGGAGTTCTACGAGCGCCGTCAGATCGCTGCGGGTGACGACGCCCGCGGCACCATCCGGATCAACGGCGCGGACGTGCCGTTCGGGCCGGATCTGCTGTTCACGGCCGCCGACCTGCCCGATTTCGTCCTGCACGTGGAGATTTGCGAGGACATGTGGGTACCCATCCCACCGAGCGCCCAGGCCGCGCTCGCGGGGGCCACGGTGCTGGCGAACCTGTCGGGCAGCCCCATCACCATCGGCCGTGCCGAGGACCGCAAGCTGCTGGCCCGCTCGGCATCGTCACGCTGCCTGGCCGCCTACGTCTACGCCGCCGCCGGTGAAGGGGAGTCGACCACCGACCTGGCCTGGGACGGGCAGACCATGATCTACGAGAACGGGGTGCTGCTGGCCGAATCCGATCGCTTCCCGAAAGGGGAGCGGCGCAGCGTCGCCGACGTCGACACCGCACTGCTGCGCGCGGAGCGACTGCGCCAGGGCACCTTCGACGACAATGCGCGCCATCACGGCGCCGCCGAGCACGTGCGCCGGATCGAATTCACCCTCGACCCACCGGACGGTGACATCGGCCTGCGCCGAGCGGTGGAGCGGTTCCCCTTCGTGCCGTCGGATCCGCAACGGCTGCAGCAGGATTGCTACGAGGCCTACAACATCCAGGTGTCGGGGCTGGAGCAGCGGTTGCGCGCGCTGAACTATCCGAAGGTGGTCATCGGGGTCTCCGGCGGCCTGGACTCCACCCACGCCCTCATCGTCGCGGCCAAGGCCATGGACCGCGAAAGCCGCCCACGCAGCGACATCTTGGCGTTCACCCTGCCCGGCTTTGCTACCGGCGATCACACCAAGGGCAATGCCATCGCGTTGTCCAAGGCGTTGGGGGTGACCTTCGAGGAGATCGACATCCGCGATACGGCCACCCTGATGCTCACCGAGATGGGACATCCGGTGGTCCAGGGCGAGAAGGTCTACGACATCACGTTCGAAAACGTCCAGGCTGGGTTGCGCACCGACTACCTGTTCCGGCTGGCCAATCAGCGCGGCGGCATCGTCTTGGGTACCGGGGATCTGTCCGAACTCGGGTTGGGCTGGTCCACCTACGGCGTCGGTGACCAGATGTCGCACTACAACGTCAACGGCGGTGTCCCGAAGACTCTCATCCAGCACCTGATCCGTTGGGTGATCTCGTCGGGTCAGTTCGGCGATGACGTCAACGAGGTGCTGGCGTCGGTGCTGGACACCGAGATCACCCCGGAATTGGTGCCCGTGGGTGAGGACGGCAAGGTGCAGAGCAGCGAAGCCAAAGTGGGTCCCTATGCGCTGCAGGACTTCTCACTGTTCCAGGCGCTTCGTCACGGATTCGGGCCGGCCAAGATCGCCTTCCTGGCCTGGCATGCGTGGAGTGATGCGCACCGAGGTGACTGGCCGACGGGGATCCCACTGGACAAGCGGCCGGAGTATTCACTGACCGAGATCCGGCACTGGCTGACGGTGTTCGCGCAGCGGTTCTACTCTTTCAGCCAGTTCAAGCGGTCCGCGCTGCCCAACGGCCCGAAGGTGTCCGCGGGCGGTTCGCTGTCACCGCGCGGCGACTGGCGTGCCCCGTCGGATATGTCCGCGCGGATCTGGCTCGATGAGATCGAATGCGGGATCCCCGCCGAGTAACCTCCGCAGGAGCCCAAAGATCAGGCAGCCGAGGCGGTTTCGGCTGCGGCGAGCGGGCTTCGACCCTGGGCGCGCGCCCGGGCCGCGGCGCGGACGATGACGGCGAAGCAGATGGTGATCGGGATGGCCGCGCCGTCCATTCCGCCGGCGATGATCGCATCGGCGGCGGTGAAGTCGGGTGGCACGATCAGCGAGTACAAGCTGGCCGACAGCGGGGCCGCCGCGAAACCCCACAGCAGCCAACGCCATTGCCGTTCCCGCGCGAAGTTGTCCCGCGCGCGGGCGCGGGCGACACCGATGAGCGCCATCGCGATGCTGATCCAGACCGGCACCAGGTGGAACGCGACCAGTGAGTGCGGGATCGGCTCGGGCAACCGCGACGTGAGACCCGTGTAGGTGAGCGAGCCGAGCACCGCCAGGGCCACCGCCGCGCCGTATCTCCAGACCGGCGCCGCGGTGTTCACCTCATCGGACGGGGCTTGCCGGCTGGCAATGAAGGCCACCGCGGCGCCGCCGGGTGCGACGACACCCAGAATCAAGGAGCCCACACCGATATTGGTGAGCAGGTCGTGTTGCGGGATCACCGGCTGGATTCCGATCCAGATGAACCGCAGCAGCGGTGCGGTCAACATGAAGGCGATGCTGTAGGTCATCCAGGCGCGGTGGGAGACCATATCGCGCTTGCGGATCGCGTAGAGCGCGTACCAGGCGCTGGCGAGCGTGCCCACCGCCAGACCGCGTAGTTGGGTCTCGAACGCGGGTCCGATGAAGTGTCGGGCTGGCGGGGTGACGTAGAGGAAGATCAGGGCGGTCAGCATGCTGACCGTCATCAGGGCGAGGTAGCTGCGACCGTTCCACCGGTGCACCGCGGGCCACCGTTCCCGGATTCGCGCCGAGAACTGGAACATGGCCAGGGTCAACGCCAATGCGCCCAACGTGGTGTGCACCAACAGCACCACCCGGTGCTCGGCGTAGGCCTGCTGCCGGACCGCGTCGACCGATCCGTCGCCCAGCGCGTAGCCGCGACCGTTGATCGCGCTGTTCACGTCGTCCTGCCAGCGCGGGACTCCGGTGCCGAACAGCGGCCAGGTGTAGTTCAGCGCGAGCGGCAGATAGAGGGCGCCCACCACCGCAGTGAAGAGGAAAAGGCCGCGTGAGAGCGTCACCCGTTTGTCGTTGTCCATTTGAATGTCAGATTCTAAGTGGCGATATGCCCGGCGCACGGGATTTTGCTCGACCGTCAATCAGAGGCGGCCTTCGGTGCGCAGATCCGGATGCACCCAGTCCGGGGACCGGCGCTCCTTGAACGCGACGAAACCCGCTCTGGCCTCGTCTCCGCTGTAGCTGGCCTTCATCCCGATCCGGTCGAACAGCCCGAGATAGTTGTCCAGGCTCGATTTCACCACCGAGCGGGCGTGGGGTGCGGTCCGGCAGACCTGCGCCAACACCTCACGCGCCTCGTCGAGCAGGGTGTCGTGCGGCACCACCCGAGACACCATGCCCCAGTCCAGCGCCTCCTGCGCGGTGAGCACGCGGCCGGTGAACATCAGGTCGCGGGTGCGGACCGCGCCGATCAGGCGGGCCAGCATCTGGCTGTAATAGGTGTCGGCGATCCCGCGGAACAACTCCGGGACCCGGAACGTGGCGCGTTCGCTGACCACCGCCATATCGCTGCACAGGGCGATCTGGAGGCCGCCGCCCTGGGCCAGCCCGTTCACCGCGGACACCACCGGCTTCACCGACTGGCGCAGTGTCTCGAACGGGGTGACATCCATCGACAGCGCCGAGCCCCACGTCATCCAGTCGTCACTGCCGTCGCCACCGCCGAGGTCCCCGCCCGGGGCGAAGACGTCTCCGGTACCGGTGATGAGCAGGCCGGCCAGCTCCGGATCGGCCTCCACACGGCTGACGGCGTAGCGGATGCCGAAGTACATCGCCGGGGTCATGGCGTTACGGGCCGCGGGCCGGTCCAGACGCACCACGCCGAAGGGGCCGTGCCGCTCGAATTTCAGGAACGGGGTACCGAGCCAGTCACCGTCGGGCGGTCGCGCTGTCATGGCTGCCGACTATAACCACAACTGTTGGCTGTTCAGTTGAGGACCGTTTCAGCCGAGTGCGTCCTCGATGGCCTCGTCGTAGGGGGCGCAGTCGCCCGCGCCCGGCACCAGGGTGGCCAGCGCACCGGCCGCGCACGCCCGGCGCAGTGCGTAGCCGGGGTCGGTGGCCCAGCCCGCGGCGAGCACGCCGGCGAACACATCGCCGGCGCCGGTGGTGTCCAATGCCTCGACCGGGTACGCCGGAACCCGGGTGTGCCCGTGGGCGGTGCGATGGTCGGCACCGCGCGCACCCAGGGTGGTGACCAGATGCGGTACCGGCCGATCCCATTGTGCTGCCTCGGATTCGTTGACGATCACCACATCGGTGACGTCGGCCAGCTGGGCGAGCGCCGCCGGATCGGCACCGGTGGGCGACGCGTTGAGGATCACCGTCGCGCCGGCCGCGCGCGCAATTCTGGCTGCCGTCACCGCCGTGTCCACCGGGATCTCCAGCTGCATCAACAGCACCTCGCAGTCGGCGACGATATCGCGCAGCTCGGCGGGCGTCAGGGTGAGATGGGCATTGGCGCCGGGGGCGACCACGATGACGTTTTCGGCATGCGTGTCGACCACGATGCTGGCCATCCCGCTCGGTACCGGCAACATCACCACGCCCGCCACGTCCACGCCGTTGTCGCTCAGATGGGTTTTGAGCGCGAGCCCTGCCGCGTCGTCACCGACCGCCGCCACCAGCGTGACGTCGGCGCCGGCCCGGGCCGCGGCGATCGCCTGGTTGCCGCCCTTACCGCCGGGGGACTGGGTGACCGAGGATGCCAGCACCGTCGCGCCGGGGACCGGCAGTGTGTCCACGGCGAAGACGAGGTCCATGTTCACGCTGCCCACCACACATACCCGCGCCACGGCTTCACCGTAGTCATCGCGTGAGTGCTCCAGCGAGGTCGACCTCAGGGTCGTGGTTCGACCGGTGAGGTGACGCTCGGGAGCGTGCGCCGCCTTTCGGTGGCCCCACCGGGCCTGACCTGGGGATGCCCGATACCCTGGCTTGATGAGCGTGCAAGCACCAGCCACCACGGATCTGCGTCAACAGGTTCACGACGCGGCCGCCGCCGCGCGTACCGCGTCGCGCACCCTGGCGGCACTGAGCACCGAGACCAAGAACCGCGCCCTGCATCTGGCCGCCGACACGGTGTTGGAGCACACCCACGACATCCTCGCCGCCAACGCCGAGGACCTGCAGGCCGCTCGCGATGCCGGCACGCCCGAAGCCATGCTCGACCGGCTCGCCCTCAACCCCCAGCGCATCGACGGTATCGCCGCCGGGTTGCGCCAGGTCGCCGGCCTGCCCGACCCGATCGGCGAGGTACTGCGCGGCTCGACCCTGCCCAACGGTCTGCAGCTGCGTCAGCAGCGGGTGCCGCTCGGTGTGGTCGGCATCGTCTACGAGGGCCGGCCCAACGTCACCGTGGACGCGTTCGGGCTGACTCTCAAGTCGGGCAACGCCGTGCTGCTGCGGGGTAGCTCCTCGGCGGCCAGGTCGAACGCCGCCCTGGTCACCGCGCTACGCGAAGCCCTGTACGAGGCCGGGCTGCCCATGGATGCGGTGCAGCTGTTGCCGAGTGCGGACCGCGCCAGCGTCACCCACCTCATCCAGGCCCGCGGTCTGGTCGACGTCGTCATCCCGCGCGGCGGTGCCGGACTGATCGACGCCGTGGTCCGCGACGCCACCGTGCCGACCATCGAAACCGGCGTCGGCAACTGTCATGTCTATGTGGACGGGGCCGCCGATCTCGACGTGGCCGAGCGGATCCTGCTGAACTCCAAGACCCGCCGGCCCAGCGTGTGCAACTCGGCCGAGTCGCTGCTGGTGGATCGCACCGTGGCCGACACCGTGCTGCCCCGCCTGGTGACCGCCCTGCAGGACGCCGGGGTGACCGTGCATCTGGATCCCACCGAAGAGCAGCTGCGCGCCGAGTTCCTGTCGCTGGACATGGCGGTCGCGGTCGTCGACGGTGTGGACGGCGCCATCGCGCATATCAACGAGTACGGCACCGGGCATACCGAGGCCATCGTCACCACCGATCTGGCTGCGGCCCAACGGTTCACCGAGGGGGTCGATGCTGCCGCGGTGATGGTGAACGCATCGACGGCGTTCACCGACGGTGAGCAGTTCGGGTTCGGTGCCGAGATCGGGATCTCCACCCAGAAACTGCATGCCCGTGGCCCGATGGGACTACCCGAACTGACCTCGACCAAATGGATCGTGTGGGGCTCGCCTCTTGAAGGCCACGTCCGCCCCGCCTGATTAGGAGAGCACCCACCCATGAGCCTGCCCGCCCGCCCGGCCCCGCTGTTCACCGACATCGACGATGTCGCCAAGCGGCTCGCCGAAACCGGCTACCTGCCCGACAAGGCCACGGCCACTGCGGTTTTCCTCGCCGACCGACTCGGCAAGCCGCTGCTGGTGGAAGGCCCCGCCGGTGTCGGTAAGACCGAGCTGGCCCGCGCCGTGGCACAGACCACCGGCAGCGAACTGGTGCGCCTGCAGTGCTACGAGGGTGTCGACGAGGCCCGTGCCCTCTACGAGTGGAACCACGCCAAGCAGATCCTGCGGATCCAGGCCGGGACCGCGGGCACCGGTGACTGGGACCAGACCAAGACCGATGTGTTCAGCGAGGAGTTCCTGCTCAGCCGCCCGCTGCTGACCGCGATCCGGCGTACCGACCCGACGGTCCTGCTCATCGATGAGACCGACAAGGCCGATATCGAGATCGAGGGTCTGCTGCTGGAGGTGCTGTCCGATTTCGCGGTGACGGTGCCCGAGCTCGGCACCATCAAGGCCGAGCGCGCACCGTTCGTGCTGCTGACCTCCAATGCCACCCGGGAGCTGTCCGAGGCGCTCAAACGGCGGTGTCTGTTCCTGCACATCGACTTCCCGGATCCCGATCTGGAACGGCGCATCCTGCTGTCGCGGGTTCCGGAACTGCCGGAGAAGATCGCCGCAGAGCTGGTGCGCATCATCGGGGTGTTGCGCGCCATGCAGCTCAAGAAGGTGCCCTCGGTCGCCGAGACCATCGACTGGGGCCGCACCGTGCTCGCGCTGGGCATGGACACGATCGACGACGAGCTCATCGCCGCCACGCTCGGTGTGGTGCTCAAGCATCAGTCCGACCAGATCAAGGCGTCCGGAGAGCTGAAACTGAACTGAGAGGTTCGCATCCATGACATCCCGACGCACCCGCCCGCCACAACCGTTGGCGCCCTACGGTATTCCCGGGCACCTGGTGGAGTTTGTGGAAGCGCTGCGCAGCGCCGGGATTTCGGTGGGTCCGTCGGAGACCGTGGATGCGGGCCGGGTGCTGGCCGAGTTGGGTCTGGGGGACCGGGGCGCGCTGCGCGAAGGCCTGGCGTGCGCGGTGCTGCGGCGCGCCGATCACCGCGAGACCTATGACGCGATGTTCGACCTGTGGTGGCCCGCCGCGCTGGGCGACCGCACCGTCATCGAGGATGAGGCGGACGAGGAGAGCGACGGTCAGCCTGACGGCCTGCCGCCCGAGGATATCGAGGCGATGCGCACGGCGTTGCTGGACATGTTGGGTCCGGACGCGGATCTGGAGAGCCTCGATGACCGGCTGGCGGCGATGATCGCCCGCATCGTCGAGGCCTACGGCCGGTACAACTCCAGCCGCGGCCCGTCCTACTCGTCGTATCAAGCGCTCAAGGCGATGGCCCTGGATGAGCTGGAGGGCCGCCTCCTGGCGGGCCTGTTGGCCCCGTACGGCGAAGAACCCACACCGACGCAGGAGGAGATCGCCAAAGCCGTTGCTGCGCAGCGCATCTCTCAGTTACGTAAGATGGTCGAATCCGAGACGAAGCGGCGCACCGCCGAACAGCTTGGTCGCGAACACGTCCAGATGTACGGCGTGCCGCAGCTGGCCGAGAACGTCGAATTCCTGCGCGCCTCGGGCGAACAGCTTCGCCAGATGCGCAAGACGGTGCAACCGCTGGCCCGCACGCTGGCCACCAGGCTGGCCGCGCGGCGGCGGCGCGCCCGCGCCGGTGAGATCGATATGCGCAAGACCCTGCGCAAGTCCATGTCCACCGGCGGGGTACCGATCGATGTGGTGCTCAAGAAACCGCACCCGGCGCGCCCCGAACTGGTGGTGCTCTGCGATGTGTCGGGTTCGGTGGCCGGGTTCAGTCATTTCACGCTGATGCTGGTGGCCGCGCTGCGCCAGCAGTTCTCCCGGGTCCGGGTCTTCGCTTTCATCGACACCACCGACGAGGTCACCGAGATGTTCGGGCCGGAAGCCGACCTGGCGGTGGCGGTGCAGCGCATCACCCGCGAGGCCGGGGTCTACACCCGCGACGGGCACTCCGACTACGGCCACGCGTTCGTGTCGTTCATGGACAATTTCCCCAACGTGCTGTCCCCGCGGTCCTCGCTGCTGATCCTCGGCGACGGGCGCAACAACTACCGCAACCCGCAGGCCGACCTGCTGAGCCGCATGGTGAACGCGAGCCGGCATGCGTACTGGCTCAACCCGGAGCCCAAGCACCTGTGGGGCAGCGGCGACTCCGCGGTGCCGCGCTACAAGGACGTCATCGCGATGCACGAGTGCCGCTCGGCCAAGCAGCTCGCCACCGTGATCGACGGGCTCCTCCCCGTCTGATTTCCGCCCATCTGATCAATCGGGCGGATTTGTGCCAGCAGAGCCCGGCCCAAACGTCGATCTCGGCGGCGGGAGAGCGCCCTGCGGCACGCCCAGTAAGCTGGCTCTTCGTGACCAGACGCAGGCTCGGGGTGATGGGCGGGACGTTCGATCCCATCCACCACGGGCACCTGGTCGCGGCGAGCGAGGTCGCCGACCAGTTCGAGCTCGACGAGGTGGTGTTCGTCCCCACCGGGCAGCCCTGGCAGAAACGCGATCGGCGCGTCACCGCGGCGGAGGACCGCTACCTCATGACGGTCATCGCCACCGCCGCGAACCCGCGGTTCTCGGTGAGCCGGGTGGACATCGACCGCGGCGGGGCCACGTACACCACCGATACCCTGCGTGATCTGGCCGGGTTGAACCCCGATAGCGATCTGTACTTCATCACCGGTGCCGATGCGCTGGCCTCCATCCTGTCCTGGCAGAACTGGGAGGAGCTGTTCTCCCTGGCCCGGTTCGTCGGGGTCAGTCGGCCCGGCTACGAACTCGACGGCGAGCACATCGCCGAGGCCATGAAGGAACTGCCCGAAGACGCCCTGACCCTGGTGGAGGTGCCTGCGCTGGCGATCTCGTCGAGTGATTGCCGGTTGCGCGCCCAACAGTCCCGCCCGATCTGGTACCTGGTGCCCGACGGAGTAGTGCAGTACGTGTCCAAACGAGGGCTCTACAGTGCCCCGAAACAGGAGGGCCGCCCGTGAGCGCCACCCAAGAAGCCGTGACCGCGGCCACCGTCGCGGCCCAGGCCGCCTCATCCAAGCTCGCCGAGAACGTCGTCGTCATCGACGTATCCGGTCAGCTGGTCATCACCGATCTCTTCGTGATCGCCTCCGCCTCCAACGAGCGCCAGGTCAACGCGATCGTGGACGAGGTCGAGGAGAAGATGCGCCAGGCCGGGTACAAGCCGGCCCGCCGGGAGGGCACCCGCGAGGGACGCTGGACCCTGCTGGACTACATCGACATCGTGGTGCACATCCAGCACGTCGAGGAGCGCGAGTTCTATGCGCTGGACCGGTTGTGGCGGGACTGCCCCCTGGTGCCGGTCGACCTCGAGGGTGTGGAGCGCAGCGAATGACCATTCGCCGGCTGGTCCTGCTGCGGCACGGGCAGACGGAGTGGAATGCCGGCAGCCGCATGCAGGGGCAGCTCGACACCGACCTGACCGAGCTGGGCCGGCAGCAGGCGGTCGCCGCGGCAGAGGTACTGGCCAAGCGGCAACCGTTCCTGATCGTGTCCTCGGATCTGCGCCGCGCGCTGGACACCGCGACCGCACTGGGCGACCGTTCCGGGCTGCCGGTGCACATCGACGAGCGGCTGCGCGAAACGCACCTCGGTGACTGGCAGGGGCTCACGCACCTTGAGGTCGACGCCGTCGCGCCCGGTGCCCGCGTGGCGTGGCGCGACGACGCCCGGTGGGCCCCGCACGGCGGGGAGAGCCGGGTGGACGTCGCCGAGCGCAGCGTGCCGGTGGTCACCGAACTGCTTGACTCCCAACCGGAGTGGGGTGCCGATGGTTCCGACCGCCCGGTCGTGCTGGTCGCCCACGGCGGGTTGATCGCCGCGCTGGCCGCAGCCCTGCTCGGACTGCCCGTCGACAACTGGCCGGTGCTGGGCGGAATGGGCAACGCCAGTTGGGTGCAGTTGTCCGGGCATATCGTCGAAGACGCGATCAAGTGGCGTCTGGACGTGTGGAACGCCTCGGCGCAGGTGGCCAACGATGTCCTCTGAGGGTCTTCGGGACAATTCCCCGGGTCGCTCCGCTGCTGCCCGCCGAAAGACGCTGCTGGTTTTCTGCGACTCCCTGTCCTACTACGGACCGACCGGTGGCCTGCCCGCCGACGATCCGCGCATCTGGCCCAATATCGTTGCCGAACAACTTGATTGGGATGTGGAGCTGATCGGCCGGATCGGCTGGACGTGTCGCGACGTGTGGTGGGCGGCGACCCAGGACCCGCGCTCATGGGCGGCGCTGCCACACGCGGGTGCCGTGATCTTCGCGACCTCCGGGATGGACTCACTGCCGTCACCGCTGCCGACCGCGCTGCGCGAGCTCATCCGCTATGTGCGCCCGGCCTGGCTACGGCGCTGGGCCCGCGACGGCTACGGCTGGTTGCAGCCACGGCTGTCGCCGGTGGCCCGTCCGGCGCTGCCGCCGCACTTGAGCGTGGAGTACCTCGAACAGACCAGGGCCGCCATCGATTTCAATCGGCCCGGCATTCCGGTCGTGGCGACCGTGCCGTCGGTGCACATCGCCGACACCTACGGCCGCTCGCACCGCTGGCGCGACGCCACCGCGGCCGCGATCACCGGATGGGGCGAGACAAAGGGGGTCCCGATCGTCGACCTCAAGGCCGCCGTGGGCGAGTACGTGCTCAGCGGCCAGGGCAACCCCGACGGGATCCATTGGAACTTCGAGGCTCATGCTGCGGTCGCCGACCTGATGCTCAAGGGGCTCGCCGACGCCGGTGCCTACCGACCCGGGGCGAGCGAAGCGACGGGGAAATCGTCGGATCCACGCACCGACTCATGACCGTCCAGGTGGTGACCGATTCGTCGGCACGGCTGAGCGCTGAGGACCGGGAGCGCTGGTCGATCCGTCAGGTGCCCTTGCATGTGCTGGTCGGCGGAACCGATCTGCTCGACGGTGTCGACCCGATGCCCAACGACATCCACGACCGCAGCCAGGTGAGTACCTCCGGCGCGTCGCCGGCGGATCTCTCCGATGCCTACCGCAAGGCGCTGGTGGACAGCGACGGCGATGGTGTCGTCGCCGTGCACATCTCGGCTGCGCTGTCGGGCACCTTCAGCACCGCCGCCGGGGTGGCACGTGAGTTCGGTTCCGCGGTGCGCGTGGTGAATTCGCGATCGGCGGCGATGGGCATCGGGTTCGTCGCGCTGGCCGCCGCGCGGGCCGCGGCCGCCGGAGCGGAGCTGGACGAGGTGGAAGCGGCGGCTCGGGCCGCGGTTCCACGCGGGCACGTGTTCATCGTCGTGCACCGGCTGGACAACCTGCGTCGTTCGGGCCGGATCGGTACCGCGGTGTCGTGGCTGGGCACCGCCCTGTCGCTGAAGCCGCTGCTGCGCCTGGACGTCGACGGTCGGCTGGTGCTGGCCCAGCGGATCCGCACCGTGTCGAAAGCGCATGCGGCGATGGTGGATTCGATCGCCGAGATCGTGGGGGAGCGCGGCGCGTCGGTCGCCGTACACCACGTGGACAATCACGATGACGCGGCCAAGCTCGGTGCGGCGCTGACCGCGCGGCTGCCGCAGATCGAGTCGCTGACCGTGACCGATATGGGTCCCGTGCTGGGTGTGCATGTCGGTGGCGGTGCGGTGGGGGCGTGCGTCAGCCTCACCGAGTGAGGGCTGTCCCGGCTACATGTGGGTGCCGCCGTCGACGCGCACCTCGGTGCCGGTGACCCAGCAGGCTTCGGGGGAACCGAGCATCGCGACCACGGCGGCGACCGCGTCCGGCCTGGCGAACATGGCGCCGTCGTCGGTGGGCAGCACGGAGCGGATCTTGCCGAGGAGCCCGAAGTCCATGTCGGCCGGCAGTCCCGGTCCGACGCTCTGTCGGGACTCGCCGACACCATCGGTCATCCCGGACGAGACCGAACCCGGCTGCACGCAGTTGAATCGGATGCGGGCCTTGCTGAACTCCAGCGCCAGCGCGTGTGTCATCGCCTGGACGCCGCCCTTGGAGGCGGCGTAGGCGGCCATGTACGGGTGGGCGAAGCTCGCGGAGGTGGAGCTGAAATTCACCACGGCCGCCGCATTTCCTTCTCGCAGAGCCGGAATCGCCTCACGGGTGACCAGGAACGTGCCGATCAGGTTGACCCGCAGCACCTGTTCGAAGTCGGCCAGCGACGTTTCGGTGAAGTGCGCTGACCGCAGGATGCCTGCCGCGTTGATCAGGCTGTCCAGTCCACCGAGTCGCTCGACGGCGGCAGCCACCCCGCTGCGGACGGACTCCTCATCGGCGACATCGATCCGCACGGTGTCCAGCCGGTCGAGGTGCCCGGCTGCCTTGGCCACGGTGTCCGCCAGGCCCGAGTCACTGATGTCGGCGGCGACCACGCGACCGCCCTCGTCGAGGATGCGCAGCACGGTGGCCTGACCGATTCCGGAGCCACCTCCGGTGATCAGGACGCGACGGTCGGTATAGCGAGGGGTACCCATGGGACGGATGATGCCCGCTACCGGGTGCCGGTGTCCGGCGTTCGCCGGATCATCCGGCGGCCATGTGTAGTGCGGCGAGATGGCTGAACAACATCGACGCGCCGATCGGGTTGCCCCCGCCGGGGTAGGTGGTGCCGCTGACGGCTGCCATGGTGTTGCCCGCAGCGTAGAGACCGGGGATCGGGCGCCCGCCGGTATCCAGCACCCTGGCCTGGGTATCGGTGACGAGCCCGCCCTTGGTGCCCAGGTCGGAGAGGCCGAAGGCGGCGGCGTGGTAGGGCGGCCGGTCGAGCGGGGCCATGGGCAGTGCACCGCCGGTGAAGGTGCGGTCATAGGTCTCGTCGCCACGGCCGAAGTCGGGATCCGCGCCGGCGGCGACGAGCTCGTTGAAGCGCGCCACCGTGGCGCTCAGCTCGGCGGCCGGCACACCGATGGCGTCGGCGAGCTGGTCCAGGGTGTCGGCGGTGTGCCACAGCCCGGCGTCGCGGTAGCGCGCGGTATCGACCAGCGACACGCTGGTCGACAGCACCGGCGGGGCGTCCCGGTCACGATCGTCGTACACCAACCAGAACGGCAAGGTCATTGCCCCACAGCGCATCCGGTCGATGATGACCCGGCCCTGCCGGTCGTAGGGGGCGCTCTCGTTGACGAACCGGCGGCCGGCGGAGTCGACGAGGATGCCGCGGGTGATACCGAGGGAGAACGTCGACCGGCCGTCGGGATGGGTCAGGCCGGGCGACCACCAGGCCTGGTCCATCAGGTCGGTGGCCGCGCCGATGCGGATGGCCGCCTTATGCGCGGACCCGGTGTTACCCGGTGCGCCCATCGTGTCGGCGGGTCGTCCGGGCACACCGTAGGCCGCGCGCATCGCGGCGTTCTGCTCGAATCCGCCTGCGGCCAGCAGGACGCCGCGACGGGCACCGATGCGTACCGGTGCCCCGTGGCGCTGCACGACCACTCCGGTCACCGCGCCGTTCTCGGTGACGATCTCGGTCAGTGGGGAGTCGAGGTGGGCCGACGCCTGCGGGAACCGGCGCAGTGCGGCGAGGAATCTGCCGATCAATGCTCTTCCGCCGGTGAGCAATTCGGGTGCGGGCGTGCCGAGGCGTTCGTGGTCGAGCGGACCGCGCACCGTCCCGGCGAACGGTCCCAGCGCGTCGTCGGGCAGTGCTCTGGCGACGATGTGCCGCATACCGTCCAGCCGGGCACCCGGGGCGCTGCCGAAGTAGTCGGGCCAGGGCAGCACCTTGAACGCGAAGGCCTCGTCCTCTTCGAGGTAGGCGATCAGTGGTGCACCGCCGCGCACGAAAGTGTCCTGCAGTGCCCGTAGGGTGCGGTCGCCGACGACGGCGTGAAAGTAGGTGAGGGCGTCCTCGATCGTGTCGTCGGCGCCTGCCCGGCGCAGGACGGGGTTGGCCGGGAACCACATGCCGCCGCCACCCGAATATGCCGTTGTGCCGCCGAACTTCTCGGTCGCCTCCACCAGCGCGACGGAGAGGCCCTCACGCGCTGCCGTGTAGGCGCCCGCGATCCCGCCGCCGGAGCCGACGACGACCACGTCGACGGTGTCGTCCCAGTGCGCTGACGTCACGCCGGGCGCCCTACTGCGCGAACCGGCCGGTGATCGGCGGCAGGTCTTTGAGCGTGACGATGCCCGGCGGGGCGGCGACCACGGCGGGCACCGCATTGGTCACCGGCATCGCGGTGTAGATCATGCCCAGCCCCATGAACCCGGGCTCGGTCCAGTCCCGTGGCGGCAGGCAGTGCAACACCGTGCGCATGTTGGGCAGCCCGAACACCTGGATGACGTGGCCGTGCTCGAGGGGTTTCGGCGGGGTCACATGGTTGCCCATGGTCCAGTTGAAGCCGACGCTGACGACATTGCGGTCACCGACCCAGCCACGGTGATAGCCGTACACGCTGCCGACGGTGTCTTTCGGGATCTGCATGAAGCCGAGGTCGGTGTCGTCGGTGGCCGCGGTGAAGGTGACGTCGAAGGTCATCCGGTCGAGCTGCGCGCCGATCGCGTCGGCCATCATCGCGGCCGATTCGGCGAACACCTCGCTCTCCACGCGCACGCTCTCGGCCAGGCCCGGGGTCTGCGGATCCTGGCCGAAGCCCATCGCCGATTGGGTGCCCGCCGATTCGTAGGTGGAGCAGTCCACCGATTCGGTGATCCGGATCTCGTCGACCCGCTCGCAGGAACCCGAGAGCACCATGCCGACCATATTGGTCATGCCCGGGTGCGCGCCGCTGCCGAAGATGGTGGATCGTCCTGTCGCGCAGGCCTTCCGAATGCGATCGAGATCGTGCGGAGATTGCTTGCCGCCGGTGATCCAGGCAGCGCTGGAGCACACGTTGATCCCGGCTTCCAGCAGTCGGACGAGTTCGTCGATATCGGGCCACAGCGGGTTGTAACAACACGCGTCGGGCTGCAGCGCGATCAGCGCGTCGATGTCATTGGTGGCCGTGACCCCGGTCGGCTCGGGCCAGCCGGCCAGTTCGGCGGCGTCGACGCCGATCTTGTCGGCGCCGTGGGCGTAGACCCCGACCAGTTCCATATCGGAGCGACCGATGATCGCGTGCAGGGAGCGTTTACCGATGTTGCCGGTGGTCCACTGGATGACTCGTAACGGGCTCATGAGTGCACACTATTGGCTAGTTGTTCACCGGTGTAACCCGGGTCACACGATGCGTCGGTGGTCTGATCCAAGAAGCGGTCGTGGTCGGGACTGTCACCGCGCGATAGCCGTCGCGCCGCGCAGGAACACTTCCACGACGGCGTCGGCGGCTTGTTCGGGCGTCAGCTTGGCGGTGACGGCCAGCACCAGAGCGCGGCCGATCAGTGCGTCGTACATCTCGAACAGTGCCGTATCGGGCAGGTCGCCGCGCAACTCTCCGTTGGCGATCCCGCGGGCGATGACTTTGCGCACGGGTTCGATCGCGCGGTCGTGGGCCACCGTGGGCCAGATCGCACTGGCATGGTTGGTCGACTTCTACGGTGGCACAGTGATTCCCATCGCCGGAGCATCCAAACCGCACCATGCCAAAGACTCCGCCGGTGCCCTCAACGTGCACTTGTCCGCCGAGGAAGCCGAGCGCTTGGCCGCCTTGTCTGACCGGATCGCCGGCCGCTGACCGGACGACATTCGGACACCACCCAAGATCGGAACGCGTTGGAGTTCAACGCTTATCGCGAAGCGGCAGCAAACCGGCTGCCCTCATCTCATGAAAGGTCACACCCCCATGCCCACCATTGCCATCGTCGGAGCCGGATCGGGCCTCGGGCTCGCCCTTGCGCGCACCTTCGGCTCCCGTGGATTCACGGTCGCACTGATCGCCCGCAACCGGGAGAAACTCGACGCACTGGTCGAACAACTCGCCTCCGAAGGGATCACTGCCGCGGCATTCACCGCCGACGTCCATGACCGACCCCGGCTGACCCAAGCGCTCACCGATGCCGCCCTTCACTTCGGCGGGATCGACGTCCTCGAATACTCACCGGGCGGCACTGCGGCCACCACGAAACTCGTGATGCCCTCCCAGTCGAGCCCCGACGACGTCCAGTCCCAGATCGAGTTCCAGCTTTACGGCGCCATCACCGCCACCGCGGCGGTGCTACCCGCACTTCGTGACGCCGGCACGGGCACACTGTTGTTCACCACCGGCGCGGGCTCGGTCGATCCCGTTCCCATGGTGGGCAATGTCAACGCCGCCGCGGCTGCGCTGCGCAACTGGGCGATCAACCTCCACAAGGAACTCGCCGGTACCGGCGTCTACGCAGCCCACGTCGGCATCGACGTGGTCATCGGTGGCTCGGAAAACAATGAGTCGGTCATACCCGGCTTCCCAGTCGCACCGGCTCAAGACATCGCCGCCGCCTACTGGGATCTCCACGTCAAACGCCAAGAGGCCGAGTTCATCTTCACCGCCCCGTGACCACATGACCAGGTGTGCCAACGCGCTCGGCTGCGTGTCGTGCCGCGCCACGACACGCAGTCTCGTCAGACGGTCAGCTTATTCTTGAGTGCTGCGATGGTGGCGGGATCCAAGCCCAGGCCTTCTGCCACATAGCGTTCCATCGTGCCGTACCGCGCGCGCACCTGGTCCAGCCCGGCCTGCAACGCTTCCGGGAAGACGCCGAGTATCACCCGGGTTCCGGCGCCGGCTTCGGCTCCGTACGCCTGGGTTGCGGCCTCGGCGCCGGCATCGATGGATTGCCGTGAGTACTCATTGGTCAGCAGGTAGTCGTTCATCACGTCATCGGGGGACACGCCGGCCAGGGTCTGGAGCACGGCGGCGGTCCAGCCGGTGCGGTCTTTTCCGGAGGTGCAGTGGAACACCTGCGGGTCGGGGTTGGTGGCGAGGGATCGCAACAGCTCACCGAACCGCTCACGCTCGCCGGCGTCGTCGACGAAGACCTTGTTCTGGTCGATGAGCAACTGGCGGGCGCTGTCCGGGGACAGGTCGGCCATCGTCGGGATCGGATTCTGGTCGCCGATGATGTTGAGGTGGACGTATGTCGTACCCGGCGGCACGATGTCCGGACTGTCGGCGATCTCGGCCGTGGTGCGAAGGTCGTAATCATGGGTCAGATGCAAGCCGTCCAGCACCTGCGCGTCGGTGACGTCCGGCCGCAGCGCACTGGACCGGTAGATCACACCTCTGCGCATGTGTGTTCCCGAAGCCGTCGGGTACCCGGCATCGGGACCTGCGACGTCCCGGAAGTTGTCGACGCTTGCGAGCCTCGGGGTGGGTGCCGGCATGTCCGAAGGCCGGGAGGGTTCTGCCACCGCCACAGCCACCGCGCCGAGAGTGGCGGTGGGTTGCGCGATCGATCCCCAAAGGGGTCCCGCGGTGGCGATCGCTGCGACCAAGATGTATCGAACCCGGACGGAGGTCGGCATGAATCTGGGCCCTCTACCCGATAGGCGTGGGTCTGCGCGGATTCCGCGGGAGCCGGATCTGCCTGCACGCTATCACCGCGACAGAGCTCGATGTTCACGAGAAGTCGCAAGTGCGAGTCTTTTTCGGTGAATCACGCGAAGTGTCGATATCGATAGCCATCGGTTATCGAAGCGAGACCCCCAGACACTGGCATCCCCAAGGTCGTGCCCTTACGTTGGTCTTTGTCAGTACATACGTGGGTACTACGTGAATATGTGAGTGGTGGAGGTGGTTTGTGCGCCGCCGAGAAGCAATTGAGGTCACCGGTTTGCTTCTGGCTTCCGCGTTTCTGGCTGCGGTGACGCCGCCGGTCGCCCGCGCCGATGACGGTCTCTTCGATCCGTCACTGCCGCAACGGGTCAGTGCCGGTGCCCCGGGCGATCCGCTGGCGTTGGCCAATGCCTCGCTGGGGGCCACCCGCATCGCTGCGCAGACCACGGCCGATCTGGGGCACAAGTTCCTCGCCGCACTCGGCCTGGCCAGCGACGGGCCGGTCGGTGGCCGCGTGCGGGGGCCGCAGGCGATCGAGTACACGATCAGGCGCGCGGGTTCGCAGATCGGTGTGCCGTACTCGTGGGGTGGGGGAAGCCTCACGGGTCCGAGCAAGGGAATCGACTCCGGTTCCGGCACTGTGGGTTTCGACTGTTCAGGCCTGACCCGGTTTGCCTACGCGGGTGTCGGTGTGCTGCTGCCGAGATGGTCGGGTGATCAGTACAACGCCGGGCGGCATGTGGCCAAGTCCGAGGCGCGGCGCGGCGACCTGCTGTTCTGGGGACCGGGCGGCAGTCAGCACACCGCGCTCTATCTGGGCAACGGGCAGATGATCGAGGCGCAGCAGACCGGAGTCCCGGTGAAGGTGTCGGCCGTGCGCCTGCCGGGGATGACGCCGTACGTCACGCGCGTGGTCGAGACTTAACTGCCATAGAGGCGCAGAACCCGCGCTGCCAGTGTGGCCACGTCACCGCTGAGCCGCACGATCGGCGGCCCGCCCGGCTGATGGATCACATTCGCCAGGATCGCCACGTAGGTGTCCGAGCCCGGATCGATCCACAATGTCACGCCGGTGAAGCCACCGTGGCCGAAGCTACCGATGGGGAACACCATGCCGCGCGGCTTGGACAGTTCCGTGTCGATATCCCAGCCGAACCCGCGCAGATCCTGTCCGGCGATCGCCGGGTAGCGCGGTGCGAGTAGGGGATCGGTGGTGTTGGGCGACTCCTCGATGGCCTTCCGGCTGGCCTCGCGCGCCGCGTCGAGTTGGGTGTCGGTGTGGCCGGGCTGCTGAGGAGTGGTCATCAGTTCCGCCGCCGGCCGGCTCAGCGGGAAATCGCTGGGTCGTCCGGCGAGGCGATCGATCAGGGCTTGGGCGTACCGGCCGACGTCGTGCGCTGTCGTGAACACACCTGCGCTGCCGGCCACCCCGCCCATCCGCCGCGCCGTCGGGTCATGCACCGTGCCGCGGAGCAGGTGGCCGAAGTCGGGATTGACCCCCGGCGTGTCGTCGTCGTGGGCGGTCGGCGCGACTCGCGCCAGAACATCGGTGCTCCACGTGCCCGGCGGGCAGGCGCTGGGTTTGGCCGCCTTCGGGTCGAAAGCGACTGCGGTACCGCGGATTTCGTGCGGACCGCAGGCCTTGGTGGCGGGCAGGTAACGGGTGTCCGCCAACTCAAGGGGGGCAAAGACATGGTCTTGCACATAGGTGTCCAACGGTGCGCGGGTGATCTTCTCGATGAGCGCGCCGAGGATCAGGAAATTGATATCGGAGTAGTGAAAACCTTCACCGGGGCCGAACTCCAACGGCGAGGTCAACGCGCGATGAAGGCCGTCGGCTTTGTCCGCGGCGGTCAGGCCCCAGGGGCCCTGCCGGCTCAGGTCGCCACCCGTACCCGAGGTGTGGGTGAGCAGCATGCGCAGTGTCACCTGGGCGCGTCGCGGATCGTGGGTCGGGTTGAACTCCGGTAGGTATTCCTCGACCGGTTCGTCGACCTTCACCAGACCCCGGTCGTAGAGCTGGAGAAACGCCACGGTCGTCGACAGCGGCTTGGTCAGTGATGCCAGGTCGAAGATCGTGTCCGTGGTCATCGGCTCGCCGGGTGAGGGCGATCCATCCAGTCCCGGCTCGCCGGGGAGCTTGCGCCAGCCGAAGGCCTGCTGGAAGACGACGGTGCCCGCGTGCCCGATCTGGACCACCGCGCCCGGCATTCGGTGCGCCGCGATGGCGTCGTTCACCACGCGGATGACGGGTGCGAATGGACCGTCGGGAACCACGCTGGGCGCCATATCGATGCTCTGCGGTGGTGGTGTCACCCGGGCGCACGCAGGCGCCGCGGCGACGACGAGCAACAGGGTGGCGCAGATCCGGCCGACGCACCTTCTCACCGGTTCGACGCTAGCGGATATCGGCGACCCACAGGCCGGCGCCTTGGGTGTGTCACTCGGCGCACGACGGGCGGAATGACGGCAGGAGCGCGAGGGCGACCCGCAGGTCCAGTGAGGCGGCGTCGATCCGTCGGCCGAGGATCTGTTCGGCTTGCTGGACGCGGTAGGTGATGGTGTTCGGATGAACGTGCAGGCGCGCCGCCGCCTTGGTGCGGCTTCGGTTTTCGTCGAGATAGAGCGTCAACGCCTCGGCCGCGCGCCGGGCCACGTCGTCGGTACCCGCGAGTGCGCCGAGGGCGCGGTGCACGAAGGTGGCGGCAAGTTCGGAGTCGACGCTGGCCAGAGCGGGGACCGCGAGGTTCCGGTAGAGCATCACTCCGGTGAGCTTCGCGTCGGCCGCGACGCGGCGGGCATGGCCGGCCTCCACAGCGGAGCGACGGAAGCCCTCGAGCCCCCGGCCGGGCTCGCCCACCCCGATCCGCAGCCCGGGCAGCCGGCAGTCGGCGAGCGCGACGGTGTCCTCTTCGGTGAACGCTCGTGCTCGGCTGATCCACGCGGCGCATGTCGTCACACCGGTCGGATGGGCCAGGTGCGTCGCGGCGTCGACGATGACGGCAAGCCGGGAGACGGCCTGCGACAACGCTTCCTGGGGGTCGTCATCGCCGACAGGATTCAGTACGGCCGCGGCCAGGCCGAGGTGGCTGTGCCCCAGCGCGTAGCGCAGCCGGCTGCTCGCCCGGTCCTGGTTTCGTTCCTCGCCGGAGATGATGGCCGTGATCGCCGCGCCTCGGGCGGCCAACGCACTGCGTAACCACCGTTCGCGTTCGGCCTCGACCGCCTCCTCGACTCTCGTGATCGCCGCATCGGCGTAGGCGAAGGTCCAGCTGGTGAACAGTTCGGTGGCGGTGCGCAGGGCGGCGGTGTCGTCGCACCGCAACGCGATCCGCTCGAAACACCACTGCCAGATGTACTCATGGCCTATTCGGTAGGCCCGGATCAATTGGGACGGCGGCACTTGTCGATGGACGCCGGCCTGTGCGAAAGCCACTGTGGCTGCGGGAAGTTCGAGCCGACGGGGATCCGCGCCTTCGCTCAGCCCGTCGGCCAGCGCCTCGATCGTCTGCTCGGTGCTGACGGCGTTCTCGGCCACGGTCGCAGCGTCGGGCATCACCGCAGGCAGGGCGGCTTGCATCCGCGTGACCATCGATCGGGTCAACTGCGGCGCTTCGGCCCGCAACTCACGAGCCACCGGACATACGACCTGCTGCCAGGACCGCCGATTGCCGGTGTCGCCCAGCTGGTCCCACTCCTGTCCCATGAATCCGGACACTAGCGCCAACCTCGCGGGTCGAGGGGCCGTTTCGGCGACCAGCTCTGTACTGACAGTACAAAGCCGGTGCAGATGCTGTCGTGGCTGTCCAAGAGCGGATCGATGGCCGGTACCTAGTGTTCAAGTATGCCCCCAACAGGTATGACACCTCGTCCGAAGGAGATTTGAATGTCAAGCGCAGACCGCCACATCGACCCCACCGAGTCCCAGGTGCGCACCCTCGTCACGGCGGCTCAGCACAATGACGCTCCGATTGTCATGGTGAACCTGCTGGCGTTCAACGACGAGGGTGGGCGTGACTCATATCTGCGCTACGCCGAGGCGGTGCAACCGCATTTGGATCGGGTTGGCGCGTCCATCGTCTACGTCGGCGATGCCACCCACACCGTCATCGGCGGCGAGGACGCACCCTGGTGGGACACCATCCTGCTGGTGCAGTATCCGTCCCGGGCGAAGTTCCTGGACATGGTGCTCGATCCGGGATACCAGAAGATCGCCACCTACCGCTCCGCGGCTCTGCACACCTCGGGTTTGATCGCGACCGAGCAGTGGATGAACACGAACTGACATGGTAGCCAAGATGATTCAACACCAGATCGTAGTCGGTGACGTCCGCGCACCGGTTCTGGTCGGCGGCCTCGCCGACGCGGGTACCGGGGAAGCGGTGGTGTTCGTCCACGGCAACCCGGGCTCCGGAGCGGACTGGCTGCCACTGCTGGAGGCCGTTCGCCCGTATGTGGCCGTCATCGCCCCGGACATGCCCGGTTTCGGCGGTGCGGAGAAGCGCCGCGATATGGACTACACCGTCGCGGGTTACGCCCGCCACCTGGGCGGAATCGTCGACGCGCTGGGGGTGCGGCGAGTTCACCTGGTCGCCCATGACTTCGGCGGACCCTGGTCGCTGACATGGGCCGCCGCCAACGTCGAGCGCGTCGCCAGCGTCAGCCTGCTCAACACCGGAGTTCTCCTCGACTATGACTGGCACCGACTGGCGCGCGTCTGGCGTACGCCGGTGATCGGCGAGGTGTTCCAGGCCGCCGCGGCACCCGCGGCGGTGCGAAAGCTACTGGCGCACGACAACCCGGGGCTGGACCGGCGATGGGTCGAGCATCTGGCCCGCCTGACCCGCCCGTGGGCAACCAAGCGCGCGATCCTTGACCTGTACCGCTCGACCACGCAGCAGATGATGGACCGCCTGGTCGCACCCCTGGCCGCGAAAGACATTCCCAGTCAGGTCATTTGGGGTACCGGCGACGTCTACATCCCGACCGCGCAGGCCCACCGCCAACTCGAACCGTTTCCCTCGGCCGATGTCCACCTCGTCGACGGTGCCGGCCATTGGGTCTGGCTCGAGCGGCCCGAGCGGGTCACCGAAATCCTCCTCCCGTTCCTACGACAACACCTCGACACACCACACCGTCTGGAAAGGACACCATCATGACCCTCACCATTGCGCCCGGCCCGGCCACGACCAGCACCGGCGCGCCACTCCCGCTGGTCGCGCTGCCGCAGGCCGAACTGCTCACGGTCAACAGCAACGACATCCCGCTGATCAAGAACGCGCTGGGTCCCGGCATCCACTTCAAACCGCTGCGCTTCGACCTCGAGGCCGGCCGCTGGGTCGTCCTGGCGATCTTCGAGCCGGGTTCCCGGGTGCCCCTGCACTATCACACCGGTATCGCCGAGGGATACACGCTGTCCGGCTCCTGGCACTACCTCGAGTACCCGGACCAACTCCAGACGGCGGGCTCGTACCTGTTCGAGCCGGGCGGCTCCGTGCACACCTTCGTCTGCCCGGAATCCAACACCGAGGACACGGTTCTGCTCACGTGGGTCGAGGGAGCCAATATCAACTTCAACGAGGACGGCAGCTTCCACTCGATCCTCGACGCGGTCAGCGGTACGCACCTCGTCGAGGTGCTGGGCGAGGCCCAACAACTGGGCCCGATCACCTACATCGGCGGCGGCGCCGCCGGCGTGACGTCTCGCAGCGGGACCTGAGCGATATGACCCTCAAGACCAAGGATCTGACCGGCCGGGTCGTCGTCGTCACCGGCGCCGGTAGTGGAATCGGTCGCGAACTGGCCGTCCATGCCGCCCGTCGCGGCGCGACATTGTCGTTGTGCGACCGCGACGAAGCCGGACTGGAGCAGACCCTCGACCTCGTTCGCAGCTCCGGCGCCAACGCCGAGGGCCAGGTCGTCGACGTCTCCGACGCCGAACAGATGGCGGTGTTCGGCAAGACCACCATCGAGCAGTTCGGGGCACCGGACCTGCTGATCAACAACGCCGGGATCGCCGTGATCGGCGGAATCCTGGACACCACCCTCGCCGACTGGGGACGCCTACTGGGGGTCAACGTGATGGGCGTGGTGCACGGGATCAACGCGTTCGTGCCGGCCATGGCCGAACGCGGTGGCGGACACGTGGTCAACGTCGCCTCGGCGGCGGGACTGCTGGCCAACCCACAGTTGGGCGGCTACAGCGCCACCAAGCACGCCGTCGTCGGGCTGTCCGAAGCGCTGCGCATCGAGCTTGCACCACACGGTGTCGGGGTCACGGCAGTCTGTCCCGGCATCATCGACACCGCGATCACCCGCAACAGCGCCTATCGCGGGGGAGATGCGGCCGCACGCAAGGCGAAGACGGCCAAGACCTACGCCAGGCGCGGCTACACCCCCGCACGCGCGGCCGCCAACATCCTGAAGGCGGTCGACCGCAACCGGGCGGTGGCACCGATCGCACCCGAGGCCCACGTCATGTACGTGCTCTCGCGCATCGCCCCGCCGCTGGCCCGACGGTTGTCCGCGCTCATGGCGAAAGTCGCCGAATGACAGCGTGATCGGCACCACCTGGTGACGTCCGGCAGGAAAGCTCGGCGCGCCGATTCCCGGCCGCGCTGGCATGATCGCCGGATGTACCACGCCCTGCCGGCCACCCCGTCGACCGTTCACTGGGGCTATTTCGATCGTGCGCTGGCCCCGGTACTCACCGTGGCGTCGGGCGATCTGGTGGCAATCGAGGCCCTCACGCACCACGCCGGCGATGCGCCGGATCTGTTGATGGACAGCGGGATCCGCGCCGTGTTCGAGCAGGTAACCGATCGCGGCCCGGGCCCGCACCTGTTGACCGGGCCGATCGCGGTGCAGGGTGCCCAGCCCGGAGACGTGCTGCAGGTCGACATCCTGGAGGCGACACCGCGATTGCCTTATGGATCGAACCTGGCCGCGCATTGGGGATACCTGTACGACCTCACCGCCGTCGAACGTGTCACGATCTACGAACTGGACTCCTCCGCACTGCGCGGTCGTGCCGTGTTCGGCTACGACTGGAACACCACGCCACTGGCCGATCAGCCCGGCACCGTCGTCGAACCCGGAAGCGCCCGGCGAGAGCCCGCGTTACCCGGCGTCACCGTCCCGCTGCGGCCGCACTTCGGCACCATGGGCGTGGCGCCCGCCGCCGACGGGCGGCTGTCGTCGGTGCCACCTGGGGATCACGGCGGCAATATCGACAACTGGCGGATCGGTGCGGGCGGACGGATGTACTACCCGGTGCACACCGCGGGTGCTCTACTGTCGATCGGTGACCCGCACGTGTCGCAAGGCGATGGTGAGATCAGTGGTACCGCACTGGAGGCCTCGTTGAACGGCCTGTTGCGCCTGACGGTGCGCCGGGATCTGCCGTTCACCGTTCCCGTGCTGGAGACGGCGACCGAACTGCTCGTCCACGGATTCGGCGACGATCTGGATGCCGCGATGCGCGCCGCAGCGGTGCGGGCCCTGGACCTGTTGCAGCGCTTGTTCGGGCTGTCCGCTGCGGACGCTTATTCGTTCATGTCGGTGGCGGTCGACTTCACCGTGACCCAGGTCGTCGATCAGCGCCAGGGCGTGCACGCCAGGATCGACAAGAGATGCTTCGCGGGCGAGTGGGGAGCCCTGGCATGACCGGGGCGAGCGAAGCGACGGGGGATGGAGGGGGCGCGATCCGCGCATTCACCTTCACCCCGGCCGACGGGGTTCCGCCGTCGGTGGCCCCGTTCGCGCACGCGACCGCGGCCGGCCAGACCTTGCATGTCACCGGTCAGATGCCCACCGATACCAGCGGCGCGGTGGTGAGCCAGGACATCGCAGCCCAGACCGACCAGGTGTTGGCCAATCTGTTGAAGGTCACCGAATTGTGCGGCGGGGGACTGGCTGACGTGGTGTCCGTGCGGGCGTACCTGACGGACTGGTCCGAGTACCCGGCATTCAACGCCGCATACGCCGCATGGTTTCCCGACCGTCTGCCGTCGCGTACCTGCGTGGGCGTGACCGGACTGGCGGTGGGCGCACGCGTCGAGATCGACTGGGTGGCATGGCGCAGCGGGGGATGGGGCTCGCCCTAATATCGCGGTATGGCAATCGATTCCGCTGCGGTGCGCCGCTGGTTCGAGGAGTACCTTGAGGTTTTCGCCTCGACGGTCCGCGGTGAACATGAGCTCTCGGCGCTGCTGAGCCGGTACGCGGTGCCGCTGCTCGTCACCACCGACGACGGGGTGGTGCCGCTCACCACTACGGATCAGGTGGCGTCGGTGATCCAAGGGCAGGTCGACGGATTGCGCGCCCAGGCCTATGGCCACACCTCGCTGCTCAGTGCCGACGTGACGGTGCTCAACGCCAGTTCGGCGCTGTACCGGGGCGCGTTCGTCCGGCACGACCGCCACGGCGGCGAGATCAGCCGCCTGGCGGTCACCTACCTGATAGCAGACGGCACCGACGGATTGCAGATCGCGGTGCTCGCATCCCACGGCGGCTGAACCGGTTATCCACAGTGCCGGATTCATCCACAGCTCACCCTCCTGCGGTTCCTGGCGGCCCAATGCTGTTGGTGCGGTTGCCTACCGTCGGATCATGGACACCGAATCACCGGCGCAACGGCTGACCCGCCGTATCGGTACCACCCCGGACGCCGATCCCGACGAGGAGAGCGATACCTCGCTGTCACGGTGGTTACCCGATTCCACGCGACGCTCGGGTGACTGGATCGGCGCGCTACGGGCGGACCCGGGTCGGGCCGGCGTGATCGCACTGATCGTGGTGGGCCTGCTGGCGGTGCTGGTCACGGTCTTCACTCTGGTGCGTGATCGCACGCCACCGGTGGCCTCGGCGAATCTGCCCGAGGTGCAGATGATTTCGTCGGCGGCACCGCCACCGGGCCCGGTCGAAGGCCCGGTGGTGGTCAGCGTCGTGGGTCTGGTGCACAAGCCCGGACTGGTCACGCTGACCATGGGCGCCAGAACCGCCGATGCCTTGGCGGCCGCCGGCGGCCCGCTGGACGGAGCCGATCTGGTCGGGCTGAACATGGCGCGGCGTATCACCGACGGTGAGCAGATCATCGTCGGTATCACCGCACCGCCGGGCGCGCCGTCGCCGATGGGTAGCTCGGTGAGTTCCAGCTCCAGCTCCAGTTCCACTGCCGCCCCGGGCCCGTCGGGTGCCGGACCGGCCGGTGCCGCCGTGGATCTCAACACCGCCACCGCCGAGGACCTCGACGCACTGCCCGGTGTGGGGCCGGTGACGGCCGCCGCCATCCTCGCGTGGCGTGCGGCGCACGGCCGCTTCAGCAGTGTCGACCAGTTGGGCGAGGTCGACGGGATCGGGCCGGCCCGCCTGGAGAAGCTGCGCGACCTGGTCCATGTGTGAACACCGACCGCCCTGTGCTCGACGTCCGATTGGTGCCTGCCGCCGTGACCAGTTGGGCGGTCACCGCGGCAGGGATCCTGTGGCCCGCGGGTGCGCTCGTCGCCGTGGTCGTGGCGGCGATCGCGGCGTCGGCACTGCTGAGGTGGTACAGCGTGCGGGCACCGGCCGGAGACGGGGGCGGCCCGGTGTTCGGTGCGGCCGCTGTGCTCGCGGTGGCGTTGGTCGGTGGGTGCTTCGCCCTGGCGATCGGACTGCGGGCACACGATGTGCGCCACCACCCGATCACCGCACGGGTGGGCACGACCGTCACGGCCACCGTGACACCCACGGAGAGCCCGCGTGTGCTGGGCGGCGGCCGGTTGCTGTTCCGTGCCGCGCTCCGGCAGGTGGCCGGGGCCCCGGCCGATGGTGCGGTGACGGTGTTCGCGCCCGGCTGGCGCTCCGGCGAGGTGACCGCGGGCCGCCCCACGACGTTCCGGGCCCGGGTCGGGCGGCCCACCCGGTCAGATCTGACCGTCGCGGTGCTGACCGCGGTCGGCGACCCGACGGTCGGCAGGGCGCCGGCCGCGCAGCGGTTGGCCGGCCACATCCGGTCGGCTTTCGCCGACGCGGCCCGTCTGACCCTGCCCCCGGATCAAGCCGCGATGCTGCCGGCGTTGGTACTGGGTGACACCTCGGCGGTGACGGCCCCGGCCGCCTCGGATTTCCGGACGGCCGGCCTGACCCATCTCACCGCGGTGTCCGGCGCCAATGTGACGATCGTGTGCGGAGTGGCGCTGTTGTCGGCGATGCTCGTCGGCCCCAGGATCGCCGCGGTGTTCGCCTTCCTCGTGCTGATCGCCTTCGTCCTCGTGGTCGAACCGTCGGCCAGTGTGCTGCGCGCCGCGGTGATGGGCGGGATCGGACTTCTCGCGATGCTGTCCCACCGGCGCAGGCAGGCCATCCCGGTGCTGTCCTGCACCGTCATCGCGCTGATGGTCGGTGCGCCACAACTTGCGGTCGACGTCGGATTTGCGTTGTCGGTGGTGGCGACTGCCGCGCTGGTGCTCGTCGCCCCGGTGTGGTCAGCCAGGCTGACCGAGCGGGGCTGGCCCCGGCCGCTGGCGGCCGCCGTCAGTGTGGCGGTGGCCGCCCAGTTGGTGACCGCACCACTGGTCGCCGGGATCTCCGGGCGCTTCAGCGTGCTGTCGGTCGCGGCGAACCTGATGGTGGCTGCGGTGATCCCGCCGATCACGGTGATTGGTACCGCGGCGGCCGTGCTGGCGTCCTGGTGGCCGACCGGTGCCGGGCTGCTCATCCGGTTCACCGGACCCGAACTGTGGTGGCTGCTGCAGGTGGCGCACCGGGTCGCGGCGGTGCCGGGCGCCTCGGTCCCGGTGCCTTCCGGGGTTGCCGGTGTGGCGGTGGTCGCGGTGGCGAGCCTGGCCCTGGTGCTCGGTTGGCGCTGGCGGTGGGTCCGGCTGGCGGTGGCGGCGTGCGGTGTGGCTCTGTTGGCGTGGACCGTGTCGGGCGTTGTCGGGTCGTCGTGACACCATCGTCGCGTGAGCAATGAGACCGCGGGACTGCACCTGGTGCTTGGCGAGGAGGAGCTGCTCGTGGAGCGCGCCATCGCGGACGTGTTACGCGGTGCCCGGGCCCGCGCGGGCACCGCCGACGTCCCGGTGGACCGGTTGCGCGCCGGCGAGGTCAGCACCAGTGAGCTGGCCGAGCTGCTCAGCCCGTCGCTGTTCGCCGACGAACGGGTGGTGGTGCTGGAGGCGGCCGCCGAGGCCGGTAAGGACGCGGTCGCGCTGATCGTGTCGGCGGCCGGGGATCTGCCGCCGGGCACCATGCTCGTCGTCGTGCATTCGGGCGGCGGGCGGGCCAAGGCGATGGCCGATCAGCTGAAGAAGATCGGCGCCGAAGTACATCTGTGCGCCAAGATCACCAAGGCGGGCGAGCGTGCCGATTTCGTGCGGCACGAGTTCCGCACGCTGAAGGTGAAGGTCGACGACGACACGGTCACCGCGATGATCGACGCCGTCGGATCCGATCTGCGCGAGCTGGCTGCCGCCTGCTCGCAGCTGGTCGCCGACACCGACGGCCAGATCAACGTTGCGGCGGTGCGCCGCTACCACAGCGGCAAGGCCGAGGTGAAAGGCTTCGACATCGCCGACAAGGCGGTGGTCGGCGATGTGGCAGGTGCTGCCGAGGCGCTGCGCTGGGCCATGCTCAGCGGGGAACCACATGTGGTCCTGGCCGACGCGCTCGCCGAGGCGGTGCACACCATCGCCCGGGTCGGCCCGTTGTCGGGTGATCCGTACCGGCTCGCGGGCGAGTTGGGGATGCCGCCGTGGCGGGTGCAGAAGGCGCAGAAGCAGTCGCGGCGCTGGTCGAGGGATCGGGTCGCGCAGGCCATGCAGGTGGTGGCGGCGCTCAACGCCGATGTGAAGGGCGTCGCCGCGGACGCGGACTACGCGCTGGAGCGAGCGGTGCGCAAGGTCGCCGAACTCGCCACCGACCGCTGACTCCGGAGACGACGAAACGCGCGCCGGCCGGTGGGCCGCACGCGCGCGTCAGTCGAGTTGGAGAAGAGCCGTCAGATCTTGTTGACGGCGAGCGCCAGGGCGGACTTCTTGTTCGCGGCCTGGTTCTTGTGGATCACGCCCTTGCTGGCGGCCTGGTCGAGCTTGCGGCTGGTCTCGACGAGGAGGGCACCGGCCTTGTCCTTGTCACCGGTGTCGATGGCCTCACGCAGTCCGCGGACAGCCGTGCGCAGCGACGACTTGACGGACTGGTTGCGCAGACGGCGGCGCTCGTTGGTCTTGATGCGCTTTTCCTGCGACTTGATGTTGGCCACGCGTGTAGTTCCTTCTTGAACGTCGGTTGGAATACGAAGTCTGATTGCCCGAGCCGAGCGAACCAAGCTGGGCAGCGGTTGTTCAGGTTACCAGCGCATGCCCCGATCTCCCAAAGCGAGACCGACTGGCCTGCCGAAACTGCACATCTGGTGCAGCATTGACAACCGTGACCCTACGAACACTGCCCAACGAATCGGCGCGGACGTCGCGCACCTCCTCCGGCGGCGCGAAACGCCAGGTGGGGATCTTCGGTGGCTATAACGGCCGGGGTAGTTACTCCGAGGCGTTCGACGAGATGTTCGACGCGCAGGGCAACGTGCGCGGGCCGTACAAGGGCATCTTTGCCGAGTTGTCACCTTCGGACGCCTCCGAGTTGGAGGCACGCACCGAGGCCCTCGGCCGGGCGTTCGTCGATCAGGGCATCACCTTCTCGCTGTCGGGGCAGGAGCGGCCGTTCCCGCTGGATCTGGTGCCGCGGGTGATCTCGGCTGCCGAGTGGTCGCGGTTGGAGAAGGGCATCACCCAGCGGGTGAAGGCCCTGGAGATGTACCTCGACGACATCTACGGCGACCAGGAGATCCTGCGCGACGGGGTGATCCCGCGCCGGCTCATCACCTCCTGCGAGCACTTCCACCGGGAGGCGGTGGGTATCAACCCGCCCAACGGCGTGCGCATCCACGTCGCCGGCATCGACCTGGTCCGCGACGCCCAGGGCACCTTCCGGGTGCTGGAGGACAACCTCCGGTCCCCGTCCGGGGTGTCCTACGTCATGGAGAACCGCCGCACCATGGCACGGGTGTTCCCGAACCTGTTCGCCACCCACCGGGTGCGTGCGGTCGGCGACTACGCCTCGCACCTGCTGCGGGCGCTGCGCAAGGCGGCGGCCTCCAACGAGGCCGACCCGACCGTCGTGGTGCTCACCCCCGGTGTGTACAACTCCGCGTACTTCGAGCACTCGCTGCTGGCCCGCCAGATGGGTGTCGAGCTGGTCGAGGGCCGCGACCTGTTCTGCCGGGACAACACCGTCTACATGCGCACCACCGAGGGCGAGCGGCAGGTCGATGTCATCTACCGCCGCATCGATGACGACTTTCTGGACCCCATGGTGTTCAAGCCGGACTCCATGCTCGGTGTCGCGGGCGTCCTGAATGCCGCGCGGGCCGGGAACGTCGTCATCTCCAGCGCGGTCGGCAACGGCGTCGGTGACGACAAACTCGTCTACACCTATGTGCCGACCATCATCGAGTACTACCTCGGCGAGAAGCCGTTGGTCGCCAACGTGGACACCTTCCGGTGCTGGCTCGACGACGAGCGCGAAGAGGTGCTCGACCGGGTGGACGAGTTGGTGATCAAACCCGTCGAGGGTTCCGGTGGGTACGGCATCGTGTTCGGCCCGGACGCCTCGGCCAAGGAACTCGCCACGATCTCCAAGAAGATCCGCGCCGACCCGCGTGGCTGGATCGCTCAGCCGGTCGTACAGCTGTCGACCGTCCCGACTCGCATCGGCGACAAACTGGTGCCCCGGCACGTCGACCTGAGACCGTTCGCGGTCAACGACGGTGACGATGTGTGGGTCCTGCCCGGCGGACTGACGCGGGTGGCGCTGCCGGAGGGTTCACTGGTGGTGAACTCCAGCCAGGGCGGTGGTTCCAAGGACACCTGGGTGCTGGCCTCGCGCACTTCGGCCGCCGACCGCGAGCTGGCCGCCGAGGTGCTGGTGAAGGCGCCGCCGGCGAAGACGGCGCGGGCCGGCAAAACCGCTAAACCCGAACGGACCGAGGAGTCGCCGACCACCCAGCAGCAGCAACAGGCTCAGCAACAGCAACAGGGGGTGAGCGAATAATGTTGGCCCGCAACGCCGAGTCCCTCTACTGGATCGGCCGCTACGTCGAGCGTGCCGACGACACCGCACGGATTCTCGACGTCACGGTGCACCAGCTGCTGGAGGATTCCAGTGTGGACCCCGACCAGGAATCGCGAACCCTGTTGCGGGTGTTGGGAATCGAGTCCCCCAAGCACGCCCTGGATGTCTGGTCGTTGACCGACCTGGTGGCGTTCAGTCGCGACACCCAGGGCGGCTGCTCGATCGTCGACTCCATCTCGGGGGCCCGGGAGAACGCCCGCGGCGCCCGCGAGGTCACCTCGACCGAGATGTGGGAGTGTCTGAACACCACCTACAACGCACTGGCCGAACGCGAACGCGCCGCCAAACGCCTTGGCCCGCACGAGTTTCTCGCCTACGTCGAGGCGCGCGCCGCCATGTTCGCCGGGTTGGCCGACTCCACCCTGTCCCGCGATGACGGCTACCGGTTCCTGCTGCTGGGCCGGGCCATCGAACGCGTCGATATGACGGTGCGGCTGCTGCTGTCCCGAGTCGGCGACAGTGCGTCGTCACCGGCCTGGGTCACGGTGCTGCGTTCGGCGGGTGCCCACGACACGTATCTGCGCACCTACCGCGGCGTCCTCGACGCCGGGCGGGTGGTCGAATTCATGTTGCTGGACCGGCTTTTCCCGCGGTCGGTGTTCTATTCGCTGCGGCTGGCCGAGCACAGCCTCGACGAGCTGCTCAACCGTCCGCACAATCGGGTGGGTTCCACCATCGAGGCGCAACGCCTGCTCGGCCGGGCCCGCAGCGAACTGGAATTCCTGCGACCCGGGGTGGTCCTGGAATCGCTGGAGGAACACCTCGCCGGCCTGCAGAAGACCTGCGTCGAGGTGGGGGAGGCGTTGGCCTTGCAGTTCTTCCACTCGGCACCATGGGTGGCGTGGACCGATGCGGGGCGTAACGGTGCGATGGCGATCGAAGAGGGAGAAATCTGATGTGGCGTATGCGGGTGGTCCATGCGACGGGCTACGCCTACAAGTCGCCGGTCACCGCCTCGTTCAACGAGGCCCGGTTGACGCCACGATCGGATTCCCGTCAGAACGTCATCCTCAACCGGGTTGAGACCACCCCGGCCACCCGGTCCTACCGGTATGTCGACTACTGGGGTACCGCGGTCACGTCATTCGACCTGCACGCCCCGCACACCGAGCTCGAGGTCGTCTCCTCCTCGGTGGTCGAGACCGAGCCCGACCAGCTGCCCGAGGAGAAGGTCACCTGGGAGGAACTGCGTTCCGAGGCGGTGATCGACCGGTTCGACGAGGTGCTCAGCCCCACCAGGTACACGCCGGCCAGCAAGCGGGTCCAACGAGTGGGGCAGCGCATTGCCAAGGAGTACGAACCGCAGGACGCGGTGATCGCTGCGGCGAACTGGGCGCACAGCGAACTGGAATACGTTCCGGGTACCACCGGGGTGCACTCCTCCGGGCTGGATGCCCTGCGCGAAGGCAAAGGGGTGTGCCAGGACTTCGCCCACTTGACCTTGATCCTGTTGCGCAGCATGGGAATTCCCTCACGCTACGTCTCGGGCTACCTGCATCCCAAGCGTAAGGCCGCCATCGGGGACACCATCGACGGGCAGAGCCATGCGTGGATCCAGGCGTGGACCGGCGGCTGGTGGAACTACGACCCGACCAATGACAACGAGATCAACGAGCAGTACGTCACGGTCGGTGTGGGCCGGGACTACGCGGACGTGACGCCACTGAAGGGCATCTATTCCGGCGAAGGCTCGACCGACCTCGACGTCGTCGTGGAGATCACCCGGCTGGCGTAGCCGAGTTGCCGGCGCGGGGCTAGCTCTCTGCGCACACGCCCGGATGTACCTCGACCCGGTGCAAGTCGTCGCCCAGCTCGATCTGGCGGCTGAAGTGGGCTGCGGCCCTTGCCCTCCAGTCGTCTTCCTGCCCGCGGACGAGGGCAGGCACGTAGTGGGTGAGGATCAGGATGCCGACCCCCGCGCGGGCCGCGGTGTCGGCGGCCTGCTCGACCGAGGAGTGGTAGTCGCAGATATCGCGGATGCGCTGCATCGGCATCTGCTCCACCAGGTCCCTGCGGATCACGGTGTGCACCAGCGCCCCGGCCCCGTGCGCCAGCGCATCCAGCCCGGCGCACGGCACGGTGTCGCCGGCCAATACCACCGAGGCGCCGTCGTGCTCGATCCTGAACCCGATGGTCGGGGTCACCGGTCGGTGGTCGGTCGGCCCCACCAGGATTCGCACCCCGTCCTGCTCCCAGACCACGCCCTCGGTGTGCTGGTGCACCTGCACGCCGGGTGGGCCGGTGATATCGGCATGGTGGGCGATCCGGTACCCGATGTCATCCCCGAACGCGGCCAGCGTGGCCTGCACCACCGCGGCGGTACCGGGTGGTCCGATGATCTGCAGCGGCGCGGGATCCGGAGTGAAGGTGCTGATCCACCGGGTGATGATGACGTCGCCCAGATCGGCGATGTGATCGCTGTGTAGGTGGGTGAGCAGCAGGGCACTGAGTGCGCCGGCACCCGACCCCGCGGCGGCCAAGCGCTGCAGGACGCCGCGCCCGCAGTCCACCAGGAACGTCTGGGAGCCCGCCCGTACCAGGGTCGACGGTCCGGCACGGTCGGCGTCGGGAATCGGGCTGCCGGTTCCGAGCAGGGTGACCTCGATCATGGAGAACACCTAACCCCATATCGGCCGGCAGGGGAACCGGAATCGTGAGATAGGACGCCGACCCCACAGTTTCAATACAGTATCGAATAATCCACGACACAGATGGTGCTGAAGTGGCTGTTCATGACTGGGTAGGCGGGGAATATTTCCATGAGTCATTTACTACTCGGAAACAGTGCGGCAACAGAGCCTGCCTACCTTGAAGTGGTCACGACGTCTGTGGCGGCCCAACTGCCTTCCGAGTCACAGGAATTCACATGGCAACTTTCATCGAACAGCGGACGATCGGCGCAATACCGGAGGACGAGCGGCACGGGCGTGCCTGGCATCTACTCCCGCTGTGGTTCTCCCTGAACGCGACGGTCATGGCGGCGACCACCGGCGCCATCGGCATCTCCGTCGGCGCCGGTCTGGTGCCGACCCTGATCGCGATCGTCGTCGGCAATCTCATCGGTTCGGTCTTCATGGCCTACCACTCGGCGCAAGGACCGCAGCTCGGCCTGCCCCAAATGATCCAGAGCCGAGCGCAATTCGGATTCTTCGGAGCGATACTTCCCAATCTCCTGGCCATCATCATGTATGTCGGCTACTTCTCCGGAGCCGGCGTGATCGGCGGCCAGGCGATCGCCAGCATCTTCGGCATTCCGACCGCCACCGGCATCATCATCTGCAACGCGATCACCTGGTTCATCGCCTTTGCGGGGTACCGCGTCATCCACGCCTTCGACCGCGCCATGGCCGCCGTGTCGGTCATCGTTCTGGTGTTGCTCTTCGTCGCTGCCATCGCGCACTTCGGCTCGGCGCCGCCGGTCGAGAGTCACCCGAACTTCGCCAACTTCTTCCTCATCCTGTCGATCGCCGCGAGCTGGCAGATCACCTTCGCGCCCTATGTCTCGGACTATTCGCGGTACCTGCCCACCAGTCAGGGCGGGGCAAAAACGTTCTGGTACACCCTGATCGGCAGCTGCGCCGGGGCCATCACCTTCATGGCGCTGGGCGCCATCGTCGGTGTCTACGCGCTGGACAGCCTCAGCGGCGACGCCATCGTCTACCTGTCGAGCCTGTCGCCGGTGGCGGCACCTGTCATCGCGATCATCCTGGTATTGGGCATGATCGGGGCGAACTGCGACAACCTGTACGGCCCGTATATGGCAGGGCTGTCCACGGTCACCCAAGCCGGTGGGCCGCCACACGTGTCCCGACTGGTGCGGGCCGCCGTCACAGGTGGATTCGCTTTGCTGGGCACCGCCATCGGCATCTTCCTGTCCGGCGACTTCCTGACCAATCTGCAGAACCTGATCATGTTGCTGCTCTACATGCTGGTGCCGTGGACGGCCATCAACCTGGTCGACTTCTACCTCATCCACCGGGGCCGGTACGACGTGGCGGAGATCGTCTCCATGCGTGGTCGCTACGGCCTGGTGAACTGGAAAGCCATCGCCACCTACGCCGTGGCCGTCATCGTCCAGATCCCCTTCATGAGTTGTGCCCTGTTCGTCGGGCCCGCCGCCAGCGCACTCGGCGGCGTCGACATCGCCTGGATCGTCGGGCTGGTCGTCGCCGGTGGTCTGCACTACGTCCTGAACAGGTCCGCGGCTGCGCAAGACGCCGACCTCCCCGTCGCCCCGATCACCGCGGCCGCCGCGGTGACCGCCTGATCCCGCAAAGGAGTCACCCATGGCATTCGACTACTCCCGGCTCACCGCCACCTGTGCGGTGGACTCACCGGAGAACGCCATCACTCTGCCCCCGGAGGCCTACGGCAGCGACGAACTGTATGCCGCCGAGGTGGATCGGATCTTCAAACGTGGCTGGATACCGTTGTGTCGCATCGAACAACTACCGTCACCGGGCAGCTACTACAGCATCGACATCCTCGGCACCCCGCTGGTGGTGACGCGCGACCGCAAGGACGACATCCGGGTGATGTCGCGCAACTGCACCCATCGTTGGATGGAGGTGTGCAGCGGTGCCGGTGAGGCCGGCGTGTTGCAATGCCCGTACCACCTGTGGTCCTTCGGCCTGGACGGTCACCTGGCAGGCGCCCCCGAGATGAAGCAGTCCGCAGGATTCGACCGAAAAGACTGGGGCCTCAAACAGTTCCGGCACGAGGTGTGGAAAGGTTTCGTCTTCGTCAACTTCGACGGACAGGCGGCACCCGTCGCCGAACAGCTCGCCGGACTCGCCCCGATGGTCGATCCGTACGACTTCGAGAACTACCAGATCGTCGAACACACCGACTGGGGGGTCTGCGACTGGGACTGGAAGATCATGGTGGACAACTTCATGGAGTGCTACCACCATATGGGCCCCCATCGCGGCACCCTCGAGGACGAGTTCCCCGCCAAACTCAGCGGCGCAGGTGAGGGCGGCCCCTACTTCACCACCATGTGGTCCCGCCAAGCGGACGGCTACCCGGCCGAAGAGCCCTTTCTGGCGCCCGGCGCCGACACGCTGACCCCCGAGCACAGCCACAAGCTGCTGATCTTCATCGCCTATCCGCTGCTGCAGATCTCGCTGGGCCCGGGTTTCATGTACTGGCTCAAGACCTTGCCCGTCGGCGCGGGGAAGGTGGAGATCCACCTCGACATCGCGATGTCGCCCGCCGCGCTCGCGGCGCCCGACCTCGACGCTCGGCGCAGCCAGCTCGTGAAGTCCATCTGCGATATCCACCGCGAAGACCTCGACGTCTGCGCCGCCGTGCAGAAGTCGGTCCGGGCCGGCGTGACCTCGACCGGGCGGCTGTCACACCTGGAACAACCGCTGTGGGAGTTCTACCGCTACCTCGGACGTGAACTCGGAATCGTCTCCCACACCGCCGACCTCGCCTCCGCCGGCTGAAAGGACAAGATATGACCAGCACCCTGAACGGACACGTACAACGCACTGCCGCAACGGAGGTCGCCGAGCGACTCGGTGCCGCCGGGGTCAAGTACGCCGCGATCAGCTTCGTCGACATGCACGGCAAACCGAAAGCCAAGATGGTGCCGCTCAACCACCTCGGGCAGGCTGCGCGCGGGTCGGAGATGTTCACCGGGGCGGCGCTGGACGGCGTCCCACAGGACGTCAACGACGACGAGGTCGCGCCACATCCGGACCTGGGTGGGGCGATCATCGCGCCCTTCAACACGGAAGTGGCGTGGTTCCCCGGCGACCTCTGGATCGGTGACGTCCCCTTCGAGGCCTGCAGCAGACAGATCCTCAAGCGCGTCACCGCGGACGCGGCGACACTGGGCTACACGTTCAACCTCGGCATCGAGACCGAGTTCTTCCTCCTCACCGACGACCGGGTCGGGACGCCGGCGCCGGCCAGCCTCGACGACACTCTGGACAAGCCCTGCTACGACCTGCGGGGCCTGTTGCACAACTATCCCGTCGTCGACGAGATCGTCACGGCGATGAACGATCTCGGCTGGGACGTCTACTCGTTCGACCACGAGGACGGCAACGGCCAGTTCGAGACCGACTTCACCTACACCGATGCGGTGACCATGTCCGACCGGCTGGTGTTCTTCCGGATGATGGTCGGTGAGATCGCCCGCAAGCACGGCCTGTTCGCGTCCTGGATGCCCAAACCGTTCGCCGATCGCACCGGCAGTGGTGCGCACTACAACATGTCGCTGGCCGATGTCGACGGGGTGAACCTGTTCGAAGAGGCCGACGACCCGCGTGGCTGTGGACTGTCGACGCTGGGCTACCAGTTCACCGCCGGGGTGCTGCGTCACGCGTCGGCGATCTGCGCGGTGATCGCCCCGACCGTCAACAGCTACAAGCGACTGGTCAAGCAGGGCAGCATGTCCGGGCTCACGTGGGCGCCGATCTTCGCCTGCTACGGCGATAACAACCGGACCAACATGATGCGTATCCCCAAGGGTGGGGGACGGGTGGAGTGCCGGGCGGCCGACAGCGCCAACAACCCGTATCTCGGTGCCGCTCTGATGCTGGCGGCGGGACTGGAGGGTATCCGCGAGGGCCTGGATCCCGGCGAGCCCAACCGCGACAACCTCTACAACGTCTCCGAACTGGACCTGGCCGCCCGCGGAATCGGCTGGCTGCCGAGATCCCTCGGTGAAGCCATCGATGCGCTCGAAGCGGATCCACTGGTGCGCAAGGTCTTCGGCGAGGCGATGTTCGAGTCGTTCGTGGCCGAGAAGCGTGCCGAGTGGGACTCCTTCACCGCCCATGTCTCGTCCTGGGAGACCGAGCGCTACCTGCGGTTCTGGTGACCATGCGCTGGGAGGAACTGTCCTCGACGCAACTGGCGGCGGCCGTGGCGGCCGACCCGGCCCTGGTGGCCCTCGTCCCGGTCGGCGCCACCGAACAGCACGGGCCGCACCTGCCGGTCGGTACCGACACCGTCATCGCCACCGCGGTCGCCGAAGCGGCCGCCGGTGGTGACGGCGCGCCGGCGGTGGTGCTGCCCGCGATCGCCTACGGTGCCAGTCAGTTTCACGGCACGGAGCTGGCGGGCACGGTGGCGTTTTCCGGCGAGGACACCGCTGCCCGGGCCTACCAGGTGGCGCGGGCCTGCCTGGACTCCGGAGTGCGGCGCATCTTGTTCGTCAACGGGCATGTCGGCAACGCGGCACCGCTGTGGCTGGCCTGCGACCGCTTCCGCCGCGAGCATCCCGCGGGCCGGATCGGTGTCCTGCAGTGGTGGGATCTGACCCCCGAGATCGCCGCCCGGGCCACCGCCGACGCGGTCGACTGGCACGCCAATGCCGCGGAGACGTCGATCATGCTGGCCTTGCGGCCCGAACTGGTGCACACCGACCGCTTCGCGGAGGCCGACGACCCCGACCGGACGGCCGGGCTGGTCTTCCGGTACTCGGTGGCCCAGGTGTCGGCCAACGGGGTGACCGGATATCCGTCACGCGCCTCCAAGGAACTCGGGCTCGCGCTGTGGCGCGATATCGTCACCGCGGCCCGAGGTGTCGTCGCGGCGGCCCGGGACGAGCAACCGCCGCTGGCGTAGCGATCCGTTCTAGAATGCGCCTCGTGCCACCACCCGAGCGCAAGGCGCAGGTCCGTGCCATCGGACGCCCGCGCCTTGAGGCGGGACCGGAAACCGGCGGCGGGCCGCCCGAGTCGCCACGCACCGGGATCGTCAATGCCGCCACCAAGCTGTTCTCGGAACGGGGCTACGCCCAGACCACGATGAGCGATATCGCGCGCGCCGCCGGTCTGCAGCAGTCCTCGCTGTACTACTGGTTCCGCAACAAGGAGCAGCTCCTGCAGGAGACGCTGCTCGTCAACCGCGCACCGCTGAAATTCATCGCCGAGGTGGGCGCGGGATCGGGCTCGCCCGCGGTCAAGCTGTACCGGCTGCTGCGCTTCGACACCATGCAGCTGGCGATGTCGCCTATCGACTTCAACGAGATCCAGCGGATCGCCCATGAACAGCGCGCCGAGTTCCACCAGTTCTGGGCCGATTACGAGCGGCTGCGCCAGTGGGTGGTCGATCTGATCGGCGCCGCGGTGGGGGAGGGCAAGTTCATCGATTGCGACCGCGACGAGACCGCGGGTCTGCTGCTGAACTTCGACGAGGGCGCTCAGAAGCGAACCCGGCTGCATCCCGACCATGGTGACCGCGCCGAGGAGGCGATCCGGGTCGGCGAGCAGGTCGCCACCATCGCCGTGCGTGGACTGCTCAAACGCCCCAGCGAGATCGGCCGCATCACCGCACAGGCCGCGCAGTTCGACGACGCCGCCATCGCACTTCGGGTCAGCCTGCACGCTTTCGACTGAGCGGGGCCCGGCCGCCGGGGCTTTCGTCCGGCGCCGAACCGACCTACTCTGGTGTGACCCACATCACCAGGGAGGTCCGGTGCGCATCTCCGACGTGCTGAAGAACAAGGGATCGGCGGTCGCCACGATCGCCCCGGAGACCACGGTCGCCGTGCTGCTGGCGGGCCTCGTCAGGCGCAACATCGGCGCGATGGTGGTGGTCGGACCGGATGGTCCGGTGGGCATCGTGTCCGAGCGGGACGTGGTCCGCAAACTCCACGAGCTGGGTGCGGATCTGCTGGAGCGCCCCGTCGCGGACATCATGACCAAGCACCTCGTCTACTGCTCATCCAGTGATTCGGTGGACAGCCTGAGCGCGGCGATGACCCACAACCGGGTGCGGCATATTCCGGTGCTCGACGACGGACGGCTGGCCGGGATCGTCAGCATCGGTGATGTCGTGAAGACCCGGATGCAGGAACTGGAATCCCAGCAGGAACAATTGCAGGCCTACATCACCCAGGGCTGAATACCCTGGGGTTGTGACCACCGTCGACGTCCGTCCCGCTGTCCGCGCCGATATCGCCGCACTGTCGCAGGTGCTCGGCCGCGCCTTCTACGACGACCCGGTGATGGCCTGGATGTTGCCCGATCCGGTGGCCCGGCGACGCAAACTGCATCGGGTGTTCGCGGCCCTGACCCGTCACCACCACCTCTCGCGCGGTGGGGTCGAGGTGGCGGCCGCGGGTTCGGTGCTCGGCGCAGCAGCGCTGTGGGACCCGCCGGGTCAGTGGCGGCACACCGTCGGCGAGCAGGTGCGCGCCGCTCCGGGGTTGCTGCTGGCATTCGGCGCAGCCCTGCGCCGCGGGCAGCAGGCCGAGGAACTGATGCAGCGCCATCACCCGGAGGAGCCGCACTGGTACCTCGCGGTGATCGGCAGCGATCCGTCCGTGCGGGGCAGCGGTCAGGGCCAGGCGTTGATGCGGTCCCGGCTGGACCGCTGCGATGCCGAGCACGCCCCGGCATATCTGGAGTCGAGCAATCCCGCGAATATCGGCTATTACCAACGGTTCGGCTTCGAGGTGACCGGGGAGATCGCGCTTCCGGACGGCCCGTCGCTGTGGCCGATGTGGCGGCAGCCACGGTGAGACGGATGTGGCGGCAGCCACGGTGAGACAGCTGCTCCGGTAGAGTGCGGATGCCGACCAGCAGGGGAATCCGGTGAGAATCCGGAGCTGACGCGCAACGGTGTGAGGCGAACGCCTCGAGTCCGACTGCCTGCCGCCGGTACCGAACGTCGACGGCCCCGCGACCGGGCCCCGTATCGAAGGAAGCCCCTGCCGTGCGCGCTTTCGCCATGCTCGTATCCGTCCTCACTGTCGTCACCGCATGCAGTCCCGCGACATCCGCCGAACGCGCCCCGACGGCGGCTCTCACCGCCGGCCGTACGAGCTATCCGTTGACGTTGGACAACTGTGGTGTCCGAGTCACGTTCGACAGGCCGCCGCAACGCGCGGTCTCGCTGTACCAGGCCTCGACGGAGATCCTGCTGTCGCTCGGATTGGCCGACCGGATGGTGGGAACGTCGACATGGTTCGATCCGGTGCTTCCTGAGCTGGCCCCCGACAGTGCCAAGGTGCCCCGGCTCGCCGACAATGACCCTTCCCTGGAGACGGTGCTGAGTGTCGAGCCGGATCTGGTGACCTCGGCCAGCGCACATACCTTCACCCCGGCGGTGGTGGCCGACCGGACCCGGTTCGCTCAATTGGGCATTCCCACTTATCAATCGCCGTCGGTGTGCACAGGTGCCGACGTCCACGGTGCCGACGTCACCCGCTCAGCTCCGTTGCAGATGGACACTCTGTTTCGCGAGATAGCAGAATTGGCGGCAATTTTCGATGTGCAGGACCGCGGCCGGGAACTGGTCGCCCAGCTCAAGCGGCGACTGTCCGTCGCCCCCGTGCCGTCCATGCCCCACCCGACCGTCGCGTTCTGGTTCTCCGGTCTGCGGGCACCGTACTTCGCGGGATGCTGCTCGGCGCCCGGGCTCTATGCGCGCGAACTGGGTGCCGCCAACGTGTTCGCCGACGCACGGGAGGACTGGCCCGAGGTCAGCTGGGAGGCGCTGGCCGACCGAGATCCGGATGTCCTGGTTTTGGCCGATCTCAGTCGCCGGCGGGTGGACGGTGACGCGCTGGACACCAAAATCGCGTTCCTGGAATCCAATCCGGTCACCAGGAACCTGACGGCGGTGCGTCACAAGCGCTATGTGGTGCTGACCGGATCCGAACTGGATCCCGGCATCCGGCAGGTCCAGGCGGTCGAACGGCTCGCCGCCGGGTTCGCCTCGATCGGGCCGGCGAAATGATCGGCAGGCTGGTCGTCGTCTGTGCGGCGTTCGTCCTCGCCGGGTGTGGCGAGGTGGCGCAGACGAGCAAACCCGGTGCAGTCAGTGGATTTCCGCTGACGGTGCGCAACTGCGGTCACGATGTGGTGATCGATGCGCCGCCGGCGCGGGCGGTCTCGGTGAACCAGAGCTCGACGGAGATTCTGCTGTCGCTCGGCCTTGCCGACCGGATGGTGGGCACCGCCACGTGGACCGACCCGATCCGCCCCGACCTCGCATCCGCCAACGCGCGCGTCCCGCAACTGTCGGCGAACAAACCCTCGATGGAAGCGGTGCTGGATGCCGAACCCGATTTCGTGTCCGCATCTTTCGCAGGAACCCTCGGCCCCGGCGGCGTTGCCGATCGCGCTGAGTTCGACAGGCTGGGTGTGCCGACCTATCTCGCGCCCAGCGACTGTGTGGGCAAGGTGGCGGGCAGCGAGGACGGCGCCCGTACCGCGCCGCTGACGATGGCCCTGGTCTATGACGAAATCCGGGACCTGGCCAAGATCTTCGATGTCACCGACCGTGGCGAGAAGCTGATCGGCGAGCTGCAGCGACGCATGACGGATACCGCTGTCACCGCCGATGTCGATCTGGCCTTCTGGTTCTCCGACATCCGCGCGCCGTACCTGGCCGGTTGCTGCGGCGCACCCGGAATCATCGCGAGCACGGTCGGTGCCCGCAATGTTCTGGCCGACACCGCTGATGAGTGGCCGCAGGTCAGCTGGGAGGCGATCGCCGACCTCGACCCCGACGCGCTGGTGCTGGCCGATCTGAGCCGGCGCACCATCGACGGTGATGCGCTCGATACCAAAATCAGGTTCCTGGAATCGAATCCGGTGACCGCACAATTGACCGCCGTTCGGGAGAAGCGCTACATCGTGGTCAACGGCGCCGATCTCAACCCGTCCATCCGCACCGTCGACGGGACCGAGAAGGTGGCGCACCGGTTGCGTGAACTGGGTCTCGTGGCAGGCAATTGACCGTGCGCACGCCGGCATTGGTCACGCTGTGGATGTGCGGCCTCCTACTGTTGCTGGCCTCGGCCGCGGTGGCCATCACGATCGGTCCCGCCGCGCTGTCGGTCACCGACGTGTACCGGATCGTCGCCGAACATCTGGGCGCAGGTCCGTCGGGGGCGACGCGCCTGCAGGACGGTATCGTGTGGCAGTTGCGACTGCCCCGGGTGGCGTTGGCGGCGATCTGCGGTGCCGGTCTGGCCCTGTGCGGTGCGATCATGCAGTCGCTGCTGCGCAACCCGCTGGCTGATCCGTTCGTGCTCGGCGTCTCCTCGGGAGCCTCGACGGGGGCGGTGCTGATCGTGGTGTTGGGCGCCGGGGCCGGCGTGGTGTCCTTGTCCGGGGGCGCATTCGCCGGTGCCCTGCTGGCCTTCGCGGTGGTGCTGATGCTGGCGTATGCGGCCGGTGGGGGAACGGACCGGGTGGTGCTGGCCGGGGTCGCGGCGACCCAATTGTTCTCGGCGCTCACCTCTTTCATCGTGCTGTCCTCCGCCGACGCCGAGCAGACGCGCGGCGTGTTGTTCTGGCTGCTCGGTTCGTTGGCCGGCGTGAACTGGTCTGACGTGTTGACCTGTGGCCTGGTGGTGGCCGTCGGGCTGGCGTGCTGTGTGGGATTCGGTCGCACGCTCGACGCCTTCGCCTTCGGTGACGACGCCGCCGCCACACTCGGCGTCCCGGTCCGCCGAGCGCGGATGATCCTGCTGGTGGTGACGGCGTTGATCACCGCGGCGCTGGTCAGTGCCACCGGCGCAATCGGTTTCGTCGGCCTGGTGTTACCGCATGCCGCGCGCTTCTTCGTTGGACCGAGTCACCTCCGGCTGCTACCGACGGTGACACTGCTCGGCGCGATCTTCATGGTGTGGGTGGACACCCTGGCCCGCACCGCATTCGCGCCGCAGGAACTGCCCACCGGGGTGGTCACGGCGTTGCTGGGGGTGCCGGCATTCGCGGTGATCCTGTTGCGCCGCAGGGGTGTCACCCGATGAGCCTGCGCGCGTTGGACGTGGCCTGGTCCAGGTCGGGTCGGCTGATACTCGATGGTGTCACCGTGGATCCGGAACCTGGGAGCACTCTCGGTCTGCTGGGGCCGAACGGATCGGGAAAGTCGTCGCTGTTGCGCCTGTTGGCCGGGGTGGACCGCCCGGATTCCGGGGTGGTCGAACTCGACGGCACGGTGCTTGCCCGGTTGTCGCGCCGGGCCGTGGCGCGCCGGGTGGCGATGGTCAGCCAGCACGCTGATACCGATCTGCACATCACGGTGCGAGAGGTGGTGCGGCTGGGCCGCATCCCCCATGCCGGCCTGATCGGTGGGGACGGTGACACCGATCGCGCGGTGGCCGATGCGCTGGTGGCGACCGGACTGACGGATATGGCAACCCGTCATTGGCACACGCTGTCCGGAGGGGAGCGTCAACGGGTGCAGATTGCCCGCGCTCTGGCGCAGCAGCCCGGTGAACTGCTTCTCGACGAGCCGACCAACCATCTCGATATCGCGCATCAACTCGAAATACTGACCTTGATCCGCGATCTCGACATCACGGCGGTGGTCGCACTGCACGACCTCAACCTGGCGGCGATGTTCTGTGATCGCCTGGTGGTGCTGTCGTCGGGACGAGTGGTGGCCGCGGGCACGCCGGCGCAGGTACTGACCGAACGCCTGGTGGCCGATGTCTACCGGGTCGACTGCCGCATCACCGTCGAGGACGGCAGGCCCAGCGTCCGCTACACCGCACCCTGCAAGCCCGGTCAGGCGGTGGCGACCTGCTCCACCTGATCGGCCAGCGAGTTGTTCGCGAACGCACCGCGGTACGTGGCGGCCTCTCGGTTGGGCGTGCGGGTTCCGGCCTGAGCGCACTGGACGCGCGCCGAGATCGACGAAATTGCGGAATCCACTCGCACAATCCCGCCCGTTTGATCAGTTCGGCGGATTCAGGACGCCGCGGTATTCAGGACCATGAGTACTCGGCGCGCAACCGGGTGGCGACGATCTCGAACTTCTCGCGATCGAGCACGGCGCCCTCCCGGCGGATGCCGTCCTCGGGGACGTCGAGCACCCGGTCCAGCCGCACCCAGCTGGGGCGTCCCTCGTAGTCCCAGCTGCCGGCCCCGATCGAGACCCACTCGCGGTCGCCGGCGTGGTGCTCCTGGCTGGACAGCATCAACCCGAGCAGCACACTGCGGTCACGTCCCACCACCAGCACGGGCCGGTCCTTGCCCCGGGTCGGGTCGTCCTCGTAGACCACCCAGGTCCACACGATCTCTCCGGGATCCGCCTGCCCGTCCAGGTCCGGGGCGTAGCTGACCCGGCGGGCCCGGTGGGCGGTGGGCACGCTCTCGCTGGTCACCGGCCGTCCGGCGGTGATGGCCGGAGGCTGCTGCTGTGCCGGGGTGCCGGCGAGTACGTCCAAGCCGATCTTGATCCCTTGCTGCAGGACCCGCTCGGGAGTCGGCAACTGCCGGATCAGCTTGGGCGCTTCGTTGAAGACAAGATGCTCCGCGAAGCGTTGGAAGTTCTTCCACTGCGACGCCATACCGACGAGGATAGGTCCTCCGATTGTGTCGCGACGGTCCATGCTCGATACGCTGGAGCAACCTATCGAGCTTGGACCAGGAGATTCCCATCAGCAGTTTCGCCGACAAGACGTTCACTGCGCCGGCGCAGATCCGGAACTTCTGCATCATCGCCCACATCGACCACGGCAAGTCGACGCTGGCCGACCGGATGCTGGGGATCACCGGCGTCGTCGCCGACCGAGATATGCGCGCCCAGTATCTGGACCGGATGGATATCGAGCGGGAACGCGGTATCACCATCAAGGCGCAGAACGTCCGGCTGCCCTGGTCGGTGAACGGCGAGGACTTCGTGCTGCACCTCATCGACACCCCCGGGCACGTCGACTTCACCTATGAGGTGTCCCGGGCGCTGGAGGCCTGCGAGGGCGCGGTGCTGCTGGTGGATGCCGCTCAGGGCATCGAGGCGCAGACGCTGGCGAACCTGTACCTGGCGCTGGACCGGGATCTGACGATCATCCCGGTACTCAACAAGATCGACCTGCCCGCCGCCGACCCGGACCGCTACGCCGGTGAGATCGCCCACATCATCGGCTGCGAACCGAGCGATGTGCTGCGCGTCTCCGGCAAGACGGGTGAGGGGGTCCGCGAACTTCTCGACGAGGTGGTGCGATTGGTCCCGGCGCCCGTCGGTGACGCCGACGCACCGGCGCGGGCCATGATCTTCGACTCGGTCTACGACATCTACCGCGGCGTGGTCACCTACGTGCGTGTGGTCGACGGCAAGCTCTACCCGCGCGAGAAGATCAAGATGATGTCGACCGGGGCGACGCACGAGTTGCTCGAGGTCGGCATCGTCTCGCCGGAACCGAAGGCCTCCGACGGACTGGGCGTCGGTGAGGTCGGTTATCTGATCACCGGGGTGAAGGACGTCCGCCAGTCGAAGGTGGGTGACACCGTCACCTCGGCCCGGCACGGCGCCACCGAGGCGCTGACCGGATACCGCGAACCCCGGCCGATGGTGTATTCCGGCCTGTACCCGGTGGACGGCTCGGATTATCCGGTGCTGCGCGAGGCCCTGGACAAGCTGCAGCTCAACGATGCCGCGCTGACCTACGAGCCGGAGACGTCGGTGGCGCTGGGCTTCGGCTTCCGATGCGGATTCCTGGGTCTGCTGCACATGGAGATCACCCGTGAGCGCCTCGAGCGGGAGTTCAATCTCGACCTCATCTCGACCGCGCCCAACGTGGTGTACCGCGTGGTGAAAGAGGACAACAGCGAGCTCATCGTGACCAACCCGTCCATCTGGCCCGAGGGCAAGGTGCGCGCCGTGTACGAACCGGTGGTCAAGACCACGGTGATCGCACCCAGCGAGTTCATCGGCACCATCATGGAGTTGTGCCAACAGCGGCGCGGTGAGCTGGGTGGGATGGACTACCTGTCCCCGGAGCGCGTCGAACTCCGCTACACGATGCCGCTCGGCGAGATCATCTTCGATTTCTTCGACTCGTTGAAATCGCGCACCCGCGGGTACGCCAGCCTCGACTACGAGGAGGCCGGCGAGCAGGAGGCCGACCTGGTGAAGGTCGACATCCTGCTGCAGGGGGAGGCCGTCGACGCGTTCAGCGCCATCGTGCACAAGGACGGCGCGGCGGCGTACGGCAACAAGATGACCACCAAGCTCAAGGAGCTGATCCCGCGCCAGCAGTTCGAGGTGCCGGTGCAGGCGGCGATCGGGTCGCGAATCATCGCTCGCGAGAACATCCGCGCCATCCGCAAGGACGTGCTGAGCAAGTGCTACGGCGGTGACATCACGCGTAAGCGCAAACTGCTGGAAAAGCAGAAGGAAGGCAAGAAGCGGATGAAGACCATCGGCCGGGTCGAGGTCCCGCAGGAAGCCTTCGTGGCGGCGCTGTCCTCCGATGCCGCGGCGGACAAGCCGAAGAAGTGACTCAGGCCGCGCCATCGGTCACAATGGCGCGGTGAACAGTGCCGCAAAATCTGCTCGTGCTCTGCTGGCAGTCCTAGCGGGGTGCATGCTGATGACCGGCTGCGTCAGCACAGTCTCGGGCGTGGCGGTACGCGACCGCAGCGCGGCTCCCGCCGACGTGCCGCCGCTCAAGGACGCCCAGCTCGCCAAGGTGCTGTTGACGGTCCACGACATCAATGCGGTCATGGGGTCGACCGATATGGAGATCACCAGCGAGCTGGACCAGATGACCGACCATTCCCGCTCGATCTCCGACCCGGACTGCCTGGGTGCCATCTACGGCGCCGAGCAACCGGTCTATGACGGCAGTGGCTGGACGTCGGTGCGCGACCAGGTGGCGCGGGAACCCGAAGACGACAATCAGCACTGGGTCGAGCAGACGGTGGTGCTGTATCCCAACGCGGACAAAGCCCAGCGCTTCTGGGAGAAATCCAAGTCGACGTGGAAGAAATGCGGTGGGTCGGCGGTGACGGTCGACGACGGTCAGTCGTCCTACACTTGGCAACTGGAGGATCTGGACGCCAAGGACCAGGTGATCAGCCAGCGCACCACGCAAGAAGATGCCGGCGGCTGGGAGTGTGAGCACGCCATGTCCTACGTCTCCAATGTCACCCTCGAAGCGTGGGCGTGCTCGTACGGCATCAACGACGAGGCGGCGACCATCGTGGCCAAGATGGTGGACAACGCCAGCAAGAAGAAGTAGTGGGTCGGCAAGGGCGGCAAGGCTTTCCGAGAGCACTGCGGACTCGCGAGGACTGCGACGGTGTGGTGCATCCACCTGTTATTCCGATTCCATCCTGCTGAGTGCAACCCTGAGGATTTCGCCGGGCCGGTCGTAGCCTGTCGGCCGTGGCGAAAGAACTGCACCTCCTTGCCTTCGGAAACACGCGATCCGCAGGACCGTGGCGTCATCCGGCCGCCGACAACAGCACCGCCGGGGTGCGGCGGCGCCTCATCCAGCACGCACAGACCGCCGAAGCGGGCACCTTCGACGCATTGTTCTTCGCCGACGGACTGAACTACGGGCCACCGGCCACCTGGGCGTACAAGACTCCGGAGGACTTCGAGCCGCTGACGGCGACTGCCGCACTGTCCTCGGTCACCGAGCGCATCGGCCTGGTCGTCACCGGATCGGCCACCCTGCAGCAGCCTTATCACCTTGCCCGCCAACTACTCTCACTCGATCACCTCAGTGGGGGCCGGGCCGGCTGGAACCTGGTCACCAGCTTCGCCCAGGCCGCCGCGGACAATTTCAGCGCGCACGGGGTGGTCGGTCACGACGAGCGTTACGCGATCGCCGAGGAAGCCCTCGAAGTCGTGCGCAAGCTCTGGGACGGTTGGGGTGAGGACACCGTCGTCGAAGACCGCGCGGCGGGAGTCTTCCACGATGTCAGCAAGATCCGCCCTACCGAGCATCACGGCAGGTACTTCGACGTCAAAGGTCCGCTGGGTGCCTCGCGCTCGGCGCAGGGACAACCGGTCCTGTTCCAGGCCGGCTCCTCGCCCACCGGAAGGTCTTTCGCGTCGAAGCATGCCGAGGTCATCTTCACCAGCCACGGCAACAGGGCCCGCGCGCAGGAGTTCTACCGGCAGATCCACCAGGAGTCAGCCACTTTCGGGCGTACCCGGCCGCCGCTGATCACCCCGTCCTTCCGCTATGTCATCGGATCCACCGAGGACGAGGCGCGCCGGGCGCAGCAGGACGAATACGAGTACTTCAGCCCCGAGTACCAGGCCGGCTGGTTGTTGGAGGTCGAAGTCGACGTCACCGGGGCGGACCTGGACGGACCCGTTCCCGCGTCGGCTTTCCCGGACTCCACCGAGACACATCAGACCGCGCTCGCGGGCTACCGTGCGCTGGCGGCCGAGAGTCCGACGGTGCGGGAGTTCCTGTACCGCACGGTCAACGGTTGGGGCGCGGGAGTGGTCGGCACACCGGAGCGGATCGCCGACGAGATCGAGGAGTGGTTCACCGAAGGCGCGGCCGACGGCTTCGTGCTGCGTGACTCCGGACTGCCCGGGCAGGCCGAGCTTTTCGTCGAACAGGTGGTGCCCGTGCTGCGTAAGCGCGGGTTGTTCCGGCACGAGTACGCGGGTACCACCCTGCGCGCGCATCTCGGGCTGGAAGCACCGGTTCGGTCATGACAGAACCGTTCGTCCTGGCCGGCTTCACCATGTCGACGGTGTCGCACGGCAATTTCGGTCTGTGGCGTCACCCCGAGGACCAGACCTCCCGCTATACCGACCTGCGGTACTGGGTAGAACTGGCGCAACTGCTCGACAGCGGCGGATTCGACGCGTTGTTCATCGCCGATGCCGTCGGCCAACTGGATGTATTCGGCGGCAACGCGAATACCGCGCTGACCCGCGCGGTGCAGACCCCCGTGACCGATCCACTCCTGGCGGTATCGGCCATGGCCGCGGCCACCGAACATCTTGGGTTCGGTATCACGGTGTCCACCACCTACGAGAGTCCGTATCTGCTCGCCCGCAAGTTCAGCACGCTCGACCACCTCACCGGTGGCCGGATCGGCTGGAACATCGTCACCTCGCTGCTGGACAGCGCCGCCCGCAACATCATCGGCCGGGACCGTCAGATCCCGCACGACGAGCGCTACGCCATCGCCGGTGAATTCCTGGAGGTCACCTACAAACTGTGGGAGGGCTCGTGGGAACCCGGGGCGGTGCTCCGGGACCGCGCACGCGGCGTCTACACCGATGCCACCAAGGTGCACCCGATCCGGCACGAGGGCCCCTACTTCAGTGTGCCGGGTGCCCATCTGGTCGAGCCGTCCCCGCAGCGCACCCCGGTGCTGTTCCAGGCCGGGACTTCGCCCGCCGGAAGGGAATTCGCCGCCCGTAACGCCGAACTGGTGTTTGCCAGCGATCCCCGGCCCGACGTGTTGCGGGCCAACATCGACGATATCCGTCGTCGCGCGGCGGGCTACGGTCGGCGGCCCGATGCCATCAAGTTCCTCACCTCGGTCGAGATCGTGGTGGACAGCACGGACGCGGCGGCCCAGGCGAAGGTCACCGACCTGTCCCGCTTTCACGACCTGGAGGCGGGCCTGGTACTGCTGTCGGCGCTGTCCGGTGTCGACTGGTCCGAGTACGGCGTGGACCGGCCGATCGAACAGTTCGATACCGACGCCAGCCGGTCCATTCTCGCCGCGGTGGCCGATCCCGATGCCCGCCAGCGCATCACGCTGCGGGATTACGTCGGCGGGCTGGGAGGTTTCGGTGGCGAGCTGTTCGTCGGATCGGGGCCGACCGTGGCCGACGCGCTCGAACGGTACGCCGAACGCACCGGGGTCGACGGTTTCAACATCGTCTACCACGTCACTCCGGGTAGCTTCGCCGACGTCGTGGAGTACCTGATCCCCGAGCTGCGCCGGCGTGGACGTGCGCGTGAGGCCGGTGGTGCGGGCGAGGCAGTCACGTTGCGGCAGCGCATTTTCGGCACAGAATCCGCACTGTTGCCGACCGATCATCCGGGTACCGCGTTCCGGCGGCAAAAAATCCCGTCGATTTGATCACTGATGCCGCAGCGAATCCTGCGGCATCGTGACATCCACATCAACACTTCGTTAAATGACTGTGCGTCAACAGATTACGTGACGCTCAGGGTAGGAAGGCGGGCATCATGTCGACACCGACTCGTGTGGAGCTGGGCGGTCGCGCCCTGTCCTCCGCGGAAGGGCATGGGCTGGAACGGGACGCGCTGGGATTCTGGGGCGTCTTCGCGCAAGGGTTGGCCGCGGCCGCCCCCAGTGTCGCGGTCGCCTCGGTGCCGTTTTCGCTCTTCCTCGCCGCCGGCACCGGAGCGGCCTGGGCGGTGATCGTGGGGTTGGTGATCACCGCCCTGATTGCAGCCACCATCAGCTTCCAGGCCAAGCGCACCGTGTCATCCGGCTCGCTGGGCACCTACACCGGCAACGGGCTGGGTCCCGGCTTCGCCTACGCGGCCGGTTTCAGCTTGCTGGTCGGCTACATCGGTTTCGCCACCACCGGCACCCTGGGTGGTGTGGTCTACCTGGACTCGTTCCTGGAGTCCATCGGATTGGGTTCGCAGGCAACGTGGTTCCGACTGCTGCTGGTCGTCGTCATCGTCGGCGTGGCCACCTACCTGCCGTTCCGCGGGGTCTCCATTGCCGCCAAGTACGAACTGGTCTTTGAACTCATCGCCATCGCGTCGATCCTGGTGATCATCGTCGCGGCCTATGTCGCCTACGGTTTCCGCATCGACTGGGAGCAGTGGAACCCGTCGCACCTGGGCAACAGCGCCACGTTCATCGCCGCAGTGTCCGCGGTCGGCTCCTACGCCGGGTTCGAGAGTGTCGCCTCGCTCGGGGCGGAAGCAAAAGATGCGCACCGCAGCATCGCGCGCTCGCTGCTGCGGGTGGTGCTGCTGCTCGGCGTGCTCTACATCGTCGCCACGTACCCGCAGATCCTGTTCTTCGGCTCCATCGACGGGGACAAGGCGATCCTGCCGCAGCTCGCTGATTCGACCGGGGTGTCCTGGGCCAATTACGTGGTCAGCGGCGCGGTGGCAGTCGCCTTCATCGTGTTCGTCACCGCGGTCACCACCGCCGCCGCGCGATCGTTGTTCACCTTCGCTCACGAAGGTGCGCTGCCGTCAGCGCTGACGAAGGTGCACGCCAAGTACAAGACACCGTGGGTGGGTATCGCGTTCATCGGGGTGTTGGGCCTCATCTTCTCGACGGTGGCCACCGTCAGCTCGGCCGGTCGCGTGGTGTTCGAGGTGTACGGCGGGTACGTCGCCAACTGGGGCTTCCTGACCAGCTATCTGCTGGTCGTGATCGCCACGCCGATCTGGCTGTACAAGATCAAGGCACTGACCCCGCTGCGATTCACCGTGTCCGCTGCTGCGACGCTGGCGCTCGGCTACGTCTTCTTCAGCAACTTCTACCCGGTGCCGGAGTTCCCGTTCAACATCCTGCCGCTGATCTTCGCGGGCATCCTGCTGGCCGGCCTGATCTGGTACTGGTACCTCAAGCGCACCAACCCCGACGTGGCGCGTCGCGTCGGCACCATCCAGACCCTGTCCGAGGCAGAGCAGCAGCGGTTGGTCGACGAGGGCATTCTCGACGTCCTGGATCACCCTTCGTCCGGGAACAAGGAAACGGTGACGCCGTGACGCTCGTGCACGAACGCGCCGTCGGCAGCTGGACCGCCGCACCCGTGACGGCACTCGACCACCCACCGATCGCCGACTTCCTGGCCACCACCGCGGGTATCGCGGGGCGGAAGTTCGCGGCGGACTCGCGTGATATCGCCGAACAACTCGGGGGCGCCTTCCCCGGCGGGGCGATCGCGGTGCGTGACGAATCGCAACGGGTCCGCGGCTACGCCGTGCTGCACCAACCGCACGGGCTGCAACCAGAGATCCTGGCCGAGTTCGTCTTCGACCCCGCCACGCCCGCATCCGTGATCGACGACGCCGTGGACGCCACCATCGCGCGGTTCACTCGTGAGTCGGCGACCATCCCGGGCGCCTTTCTGCGCAGCTTCATCGGCGCGGAGCAGCAGGTCGCAGTCGATGCCCTGATCCGCCACGGTGCCACGGAGGAAGGCCGGTTCATCCGAACGCGCAAGCCGCTCGACCAGGAGAAGATCGAGACGTTGCAGGCACTGACGCTCCCCGGATTCACCTACTTGAGCTGGTCGGAGGTCATCGACCGCGGCCTGGAGGAACAGGTGCGCCGGCTCCAATACGACACTTTCCTGGAACATTTCGGCAATATGTCCAAGACGCCGGAGATCTTCGCACACCATATCCAGAGCCGTTCTTTCACACCGGATTTCAGCAATGCGGTGATCGACGCCGAGGGCGCGGTGGTGGGCTATGTGCTCGGCTCCACGTACAGCTATCTGACCCCGAGCGCGGTGGAGGAGCGGAGTGCGCACACCGACTACATCGGCGTGCGCCGAGACCAACGCAAGGCGGGGATCGGCGAATTCCTGCTGCGCAAAGTCTGGCTGGCGGCGCTGCGGCGCGGGTTCACCATCGCGTCACTGGGCACCGATATCAACAACGCGAGCAGGGCGCATCTGCTCTACCAACGGCTGGGTTATGTCGCCGTCGAGCGCCAATCCGCTTACCGCATCGATTCCGAAGGGCCTACCAGATGAGCTCCGCCGCAACATATCTGCAGACACCCACGGCAGATCTCGACGAACTGCAAGCTCAGTTCGCCCCGGCCTTCCAGAAGATCGCCGAGGCGAATCTGGAACGTGAACGCACGCGCACCTTCCCACACGAACAGGTACGGCTGCTCAACGAGGCAGGCTTCGGCACGTTGCGGATTCCGGTGGCCCGTGGCGGTTTCGGGGCGTCGCTGCAGCAGGTGTTCCTGCTGTTGGCCGACCTCGGCGAGGCCGATGCCAATGTCGCGCACATCTGGCGTAACCACCTGGCATTCGTCGAAGACCGGCTGAACGCCCCGGTGTCGGATACCAATGACGTCTGGATCCAACGGTTGCGGGACGGTCAGTTCGTCGGCGGCGGCTGGACCGAGGCCAACAACGTCACGCTGGCCAACCTGGTCACCACGGTGTCCGTCGAGGACGACCACTACCTGGTGACGGGCGCGAAGTTCTATGCCACCGGCAGCCTCTACGCCGAATGGCTCGATGTGCTCGGCCGCGGCGACGACGGTGAGCTGCTGACCGCGCTGGTGCGGGCCGCGGATCCCGGTGTCACCCTGATCGACGACTGGGACGGGTTCGGTCAGCGCACCACGGCCAGCGGCACGGCTCGCTACGAGGAGGTGCGGGCCGAACGCGGCGATGTGTTCCCTGCTGCCGACCGGTTTGCCTACCAGGGGCACTTCTATCAGACGGCGATGTTGTCGGTGCTGACCGGAATCACCAGGGCGGCACTGCGGGACGGGTCGGCGGCGCTCACCGGCCGCAAGCGCAACTATCCGCAGGGACTCACCGAGGTGCCTTCGGACGACGCGCAACTGCTGGCGGTCATCGGTGAGGTGTCGGCCGACGCGTTCGCGGCCGAGTCCGCCCTGGCCCGGGCAGGGACGGCGCTGGACCGCATCGACGCCACCGCCGAGGACGCCAAACGGCGCCTGATCGCTGCCGAGGTCGCGGTGACCCAGGCACAGCTGGTGATCATCGCCGCCGCGCTGCGCGCCACCACGACGGTGTTCGACGCTCTCGGTGCGTCGGGGGTGTCCGAGCAGCGTGGGCTGGACCGCCACTGGCGCAATGCCCGCACCCTGGCCTCGCACAACCCGAGGGTCTACAAGGCACGCATCCTGGGCGACTACCTGATCAACGGGAAGGACCCGGTGTCCAATCTCGCCGCGCTCGGGCGCGGGGGACAGGGCAACTAGCTCGGGTTCGCCGAGGATCCCGACTGGCCGACCCGCAGCACGGCCTTGCCGGGGACCTGCCGGTTCAACAGGGCTTGCGCCGCGTCGGCGATATTGTCCCAGGAGTCGCGTAGCCCGATCTGCGGATCGAGTTCGCCGTCGGCGAGCAACTCCAGCAGATACCGCAGGTCCGCATCGAACGGTGCGCGAACGGTGAAGGGCTCCAGCCGTTTCCGTTTCCCGAGCCGGCGGTGCGCTTCGAAGTCGATGGTGGTGGGTTCGTTGGACGCCATCCCGATCGACTGCACCGAACCGCCGTCGGAGACCAGCGTGAAGGCCTGCGCCAGCAGCCCGCCGCCCACGTTGTCGAGCACGCCGAACACCGGTTCGGTCACCCCGTCCAAGCCGACGACCACCTCGGCGGCACCCAGTTCGGTCAGGCCCTCGCCCCGGGCCGGGCTGCCGACGGCGGCGACCACGTGGGCGCCGGCTCTCGCCGTCAGTTGGACGGCGAACCGCCCCACGCCGCCGGATGCCCCGGTGATGAGGACCCGACGTCCGACCACCGGACCGAGCGCCCGCACCGCCTGCAAGGCCGTCACTCCGGCGACCGGAAGGGCCGCGGCCTCCTCGAACTCCACGAACTCGGGCAGCTCGGCCAGATTCGAAGTGTCCACCGCGCGGCGTTCGGCCCAGCCGGCTTCGCCGCCGAAACCGACCACGCGGGCGCCGAGCTGGGGCCCGGTGCCGTCGGCGGCGGCTCGCACCACCTCGCCGGCACTGTCCCACCCCGGTACCTCGCCAGGCTTACGCATGTGGTCGATGAAGTGCAGTTCCCCGAAGTTCAGCGCAATGGCGTGCACCTGGATCACGGCCTGACTGTCACCCGGCGCGGGTTCGGCGGTCTCGCCGAAACGGACTTTGGCAGGGGCTTGCGGGTCGTAGACGATGGCGCGCATGCTCTCGCGCAACAACCACATGGACACCGCTATTCCCGGCAGTCTCCTAGGGTGGCGGCTGTGAGCACGCAGGACCGCAGCCGCTGGGACGCGGCATACGCCGACCGGGAGCCTGCATCTGAAGCCGGGCTGCCCGTGGTGTTCGCCGCGCACGAGTCGGCGTTCCCCGCCGCGGGCAGAGCCTTGGACCTTGCGTGCGGCCAGGGTTCGGCCGCGGTCTGGCTCGCGCGCCGCGGACTCGACGTGCTCGGTGTCGACGTCTCGGGTGTTGCGGTCGAACGGGCCCGTGCGCTCGCGAATACCGCAGGCGTGGCGGACAACTGCCGATTCGAGGTCGCCGACCTCGATGACGGCCTGCCTCCCGGGCCACCCGTGGATGTCCTGCTGTGTCACCGCTTTCGGGATCCGCGGAGGTACTCGGCGATGAGCGAACGGCTCAGACCCGGTGGGCTGCTGGCCATCTGTGTGCTCAGCGAGGTCGGTGGGTCGCCGGGGCCGTTCCGGGCCGTCGCCGGTGAGCTGAGCGACGCCTTCGCCGAGTTGGAGACCGTCGCGGCGGGGGAGGGCGACGGGCAGGCTTGGTTGCTCGCCCGCGCGCGGTGACCTCGGTGGCGTGCGTCGGCTCGCGAGGCTAAGCGGAGCCTTCCGCGATCCGGCGCACCGCGCGCAGGAACACGTCGATCTCGTCGAAGGTGTTGTAGAACGCGAAGGATGGACGCACGGTGGCTTCCAGGCCGAGCCTGCGCAGGATTGGTTGTGCGCAGTGATGACCTGCCCGCACCGCGATGCCTTCGGAGTTCAATGCCTTCCCGACCTCCAATGGCTCGTGCCCTGCCAGCACGAAGGACAGCACGCTGGCCTTCTCTTCGGCCGTGCCGACCAGACGCACCCCTGGGATGTCGGCCAGTCGCGGGGTGGCGTAGTCCAGCAGCGCGTGCTCATAGGCGGCGATGCGCTCGATGCCGATTCGCTCCACGTACCGGATCGCCTCGCCGAGACCCACCGCGTCGGCGATATTGCCGGTACCGGCCTCGAACTTGTTCGGGATGCCTTGGTAGATAGCGCGATCCAGCGTGACGTCGGCGATCATGTTGCCACCACCCTGCCAGGGTGGGGTTTCCGCGAGCGCGTCCTCGGTGCCGTAGAGCACGCCGATCCCGGTGGGGCCGAAGATCTTGTGCCCGGAGAACACGAAGAAGTCCGCGCCGAGGGACTGCACGTCGATCGGGACGTGCGGGATGGACTGTGCACCGTCGATGAGCACCCGCGCGCCGTAGCGATGCCCGAGTTCGACGATCTTGTCCACCGGGGTCACCGTGCCCAGTGCGTTCGAGACATGCGTGGCCGCGACCAGCTTGGTCTTCGGTCCCAGCAGCTTCTCGAACTCGCCCAGCAGCAGGTTGCCCGCGTCGTCCACCGGGGCCACCTTCAGCACCGCACCGGTCCGCTGCGAAATGAGCTGCCAGGGAACAATATTGGCGTGGTGCTCAAGGTGGGTGATGACGATCTCGTCGCCGGGGCCCAGATGTTTGCCGCCCCACGAATAGGCCACCAGGTTGATCGCCTCGGTGGTACCGCGCACGAAGATGATCTGCTCGGACCGCGGTGCCCCGATGAACCGGCGCACCGCTTCGCGGGCATCCTCGTACGCATCGGTCGCCCGGGCCGCCAACTCGTGCGCCGCACGATGGATGTTGGAGTTCTCGTGCGCGTAGAAGTAGGCCAGCCGGTCGATCACCGACTGCGGCTTCTGAGTGGTCGCCGCGTTGTCGAACCAGATCAGCGGTTTGCCGTTGACGGTTTCGCGCAGGATCGGGAAGTCGGCGCGGATCGCGTTGACATCGAAGATCTCGTGGTCGTCGCGGATCAACGGAACCGGTTCGGGCGCTGGCGGTTTCAGGAAATAGTAGCTTTCCGCATCCCGAGACGCCGGTGCCGATCCGGTCCAGCCGAGATCGGGCACGTCCGGCACCGCACCTGGCCAGACCGGCGCGTTACCGCGGGGCGCCGGGGGAGCCGACGGCGGGGCAGCCGGCACACCGGGTGCCGTCGGCACCAGACCCGTCAGGGGCGAGCGAAGCAGCGCAGACAGATCCGGCACCGCGAACGCCTCCAGCCCGCTGAACGGCACCACCGGGCTGGCCGCGCCACCACGTGGCGCCACCGGCGCGGCGCCTGGCGGAATCCCTTCCGGCCCGGGCGACGTCGGGGCCGGAACGTTCACCTCGGGCACCGAGACGAACTCGGCCGGGGTGCCCGGATGGGCGGCGCCGGCGGCGGTAGAGCCCGCCGACGTCGCCGTCGTGACATCCGGTGCCACCCCTCGAGGGGCCACCTGGGTGGCCGCGGGTGGACTGTCCGGACCGGGCCGGATGCTCGTCGCGAACAACTGGGTGGCCAGTGCCGACAGCTCGGCTTCGCTTATCGGCAGCTCGCCTTCGGCATCAAGGGATCGGTATTCACTTGTACTCATGGAACTGGTCCACTGCGACGTCGTCCAGTACCGCGAGCGCATCGTCGGTGAGCACCGCCAACGACGAGTACAGGGTGACCAGATACGACGCGATCGCCGACCGGTTGATACCGGTGAACCGCACCGACAGACCCGGCGCCTGCTCGCCGACCAGGCCCGGCTGGAACAGCCCGACCACACCCTGGCGCTCCTCGCCGGTGCGGACCAGGATGAACTTGGTCTTGGAATCCTCGACCGGCACCTTGTCACTGGGCACGATCGGGATACCGCGCCACGTGATGAACTGCGCGCCGAACAGGCTCACCACTGGTGGCGGCACTCCGCGGCGGGTCGCTTCCCGACCGAACGCGGCCACCCCGAGCGGATTGGTGAGGAAGAACGCGGGCGTCTTCCAGACCTTGGTGATCAGCGAATCCAGATCATCAGGAGTGGGCGTGCCGCGCCGGGTGGAGATGGTCTGCTCCGGGGTGACCTGCGACAGCAGGCCGTACTCCGGGTTGTTGACCAGTTCGTACTCCTGGCGTTCCTTGATGGTCTCGATCGTCAGCCGCAGCTGCTGGGCGACCTGGTCGTGCGGGCTGGAATACAGGTCCGACACCCGGGTGTGCACATCGAGCAGCGTCGAGATGGAGCGCAGCGTGTACTCGCGCGGGCTCGTCTCGTAATCGACATAGGTCTCGGGCAGCGGATCGTCGCTGCCGGTGCCCTCGTCGGCGTGAATCGCGACGCGGTCGGGATTGACGACCCGATTGACCCGGTAGATGCCCGCCTCCACCGGCACCCAGGACAACAGGTGCAGCAGGAAACGGGGGGTGATGGTCGACAGCTGGGGAACTGTCTTGGTCGCGTTCGCAAGCTGCCGGGCGGCGAGATCGCCGAGAGCCTGCGACTCGTTCTGGGCAGACGTCATGGTGCTACCTCCGACGGGGTTCTGTTGTGTGATGCGGCGGCCACGATACGGCCTATCGGACGCCGTCACATGGTTAGGACGCAACGAGAGGGAAAGTACCCAGCACTCGGCAGGGGTGGTTTTCTCGCGCGTATGCCGTATCGTGGGGCCCATGTCTCACGACGCCCGGATGCGCCGCGCTTTCGCGTGCCCCGTCGTCGTGCAGTGTTGTTGTTGTTGATTTTCTGACGCCGGCCCCCTGCGTGTCTGCCCGCCCATCTCTGGCGGTGTGTGGATACGCGTTCTCACAGCCACCAGAAAGCAACGTTCGATGTCTGCTCTACCTCTGCTTGCCGTAACCCGTACCGCCGTCGCGGTGCGCCGTGTCGTTCGCCGCGACCCCGAGATCGCCCGGATGACCCGCTACCGCGGCGGCACCTTCTCGCCAACGGTCGACACCATCGTGTTCTCCGACGGGACCACCGCGCGCACCGACCTGATCAGGCTCAACCCCAATATCGACGCGTACTCGCTGGACTTCATGGGGGTGGCCCCGACTGTCCCTTCGCGTTATCGGCCGGCCAACTGGTCCGCCGTGCCCAATGTGTCGGCGCGGGCCGTCGAAGCCGAGGTGGATTGGATCATCCGCAACTCGTTCCCGACGCTGGGCACCGTGGAGCTCAGCCGTCGGTTGCGTGCGGCCGGCTACTTGCTGGGCGGTTCGCACCTGGCCGAGCACGAGGCGATTGCGGCCACGCAGGCGGCGATCTGGCATTTCACCAATGGTCTGAAGCTGGACAATCGACCACTCAACGTCCCCGTCAATGTCCTCAGCGAGCCGGAGTCGATGACCTTCGAATTCGAAGGTGAGCCCCAATTGGGCGGCTACACAGTCGAACTCGGCGCAGATGGGGCAGCCTCGCTGGTGCTGCAGAAATCGGTGGACGGCCATCGGTGGCGTGACGTCGCCGGCTCGGAATTGAACGTGGCCGCGGGCGCTGGCCGGCATCGGACCACCCTCGGTGTGGGTGCGACGACCTCGGAAACCCGCCCGGGACGCCGGCACCGCGGCTATCGCTTCTACCGGTTACAGGTGATCGCCGACCGGACCGTCTCCGTCGACATCGACGACGTGACCTTCTCGCTGCACGGATCCGGCAACTACCGCAACGCCGACCGCGTCGTCGCGCTGTACGACTACCTGTTGGCCGGTGCCGACACCGCCCGGCGGCTGACGGTGGTGCCGCGACTCACCGCGGACCGTGCCGTCATCGACGCCGACCGGATTCTCGGTCCGTTCCGATTCGACGCCACCGATACGGCGGCCCTGTCAGCCATCGGCGGCACGTTGGTCGAGCGCGATGGAGCCCCGATCGAAGGTCCGGTGGCGCCCGGCCGCGAGATCTACCTACGTCCCGCCGGTCAGAGCCGCCAGATCGTGGTGACCGCCAGCGTGCCCGCAGCATCCAATGGATTCGGCGGCCGGGTCATCACCGGGGTCGCCTATGACGACCACCGGCTGACACCTGTCGCGCTGGCTGTGCCGACGCCGACGGTGATCGACTTCGAGATCACCTTCTAGCCGCTCATCCCGGTGCGTTGGCCGGCTGGAACACCCCGGTGCTGTCGGCTTCCTCCTCGGCACGGATCACGTGGACGACCGCGTTGATCAAAGCGAGGTGGGTGAACGCCTGCGGGAAGTTGCCCAGGTGGCGCCCGGTGCGGGGTTCGATCTCCTCGGCGTAGAGGTGCAGGGGGCTGGCGAAGGACAGCAGCCGCTCGCACAGATGCTTGGCGCGGCTCACCTCACCGATCTCCACCAGGGCCGACACCAGCCAGAACGAACAGATGGTGAAGGTGCCCTCCTCACCGGACAGCCCGTCGTCGGTCTCCTCGACGCGGTAGCGCAGCACCAGGCCCTCGTCGGTGAGTTCATCGGCGATGGCCAGCACGGTGGCCCGGATCCGCGGATCGTCGGACGGCAGGAAACGGGTCAGCACGGCCAGCAGCAGCGAGGCGTCCAGCGCATCGTCGCCGTAGCGCTGCGTGAGCACCCCGCGCGAGTCCACGCCGTGGGCCAGGATGTCGGCCTTGATCTCCTCGGCGACGACGCGCCACTGCTGCGCATAGGACTTCTCGCCCTGCAGCTCGGCGAGTTTGGAGCCGCGGTCCAAGGCCACCCAGCACATGATCTTGCTGGAGGTGAAGTGCTGCGGTTCGCCGCGGACCTCCCAGATTCCGCGGTCCGGTTCCTTCCAGTGCTTGATGGCTTCCTCGACCTGTTGCTTGAGGACGGGCCACAGCGCCTCGGGGATCTGCTCGCGGGACTTTGCGTGCAGGTACACCGAATCGAGCATGGTGCCCCAGATGTCGTGCTGCATCTGGTTGTAAGCGCCGTTGCCGATGCGCACCGGGCGGGCGTTGTCGTACCCGGACAGATGGTGCAGCTCGTCCTCGACGAGGCTGCGTTCCCCGCCGACGCCGTACATCACCTGAAGTGGGTGGTGTTCGCCATTGTTGGCGCCGGAGACATCGGCGATGAAGGAGAAGAAGTCATCGGCCTCGCGATCCAGACCCAGGGTGTACAGGCCCCACAGGGCGAAGGTGGAGTCCCGGATCCAGGAGTAGCGGTAGTCCCAGTTGCGTTCGCCCTGCGGGGTTTCGGGTAACGAGGTGGTGGGAGCAGCCAGCAGGGCGCCGGTGGGCGAATAGGTCAACCCCTTCAGCGTCAACGCCGAGCGCTGCAGGTACGACCGCCAGGGGTGATCGGGGAAGTCGCCGATGTTGATCCACTGCCGCCAGGACTCGCTGGTCTTCCACATCTTCTCCGAGGCCTCTTCGAAGGTCTGCGGTGCCGGATGCTTGGACCACGACAACGCGACGAAGACGTTGTCCCCTTCGGTCAGCCGGGTGCGGGCGCGCGCCTCGTGGCCCTCCAGACCGATCCGCAGGTTGGTGGTCAGCCGCAGGGTGGGGTGCGCCTCCGGGTCCTTGTGCGAGCGGGCGATCGCTTCGCCGTAGGCGGCCGCCGAGTACTCCCAGGTGGCGGACTGACGGCCGTAGTCGAAGGACGGTTCGCAGTTCATCACCAATTCGACGACGCCGGACACGCAGCGCACGGTGCGCAGCAGGATGTGTTCGGCATCCCAGTCCATCGGGGTGCGCCGGTGGGTCCGGGAGCGGGTGTCGATGTCGTGCCAGGGGCCCATCACCAGGGCATCACGCACGATCATCCAGCCGGTATGGGTCTGCCAGGTGGTTTCCATGATCAGGGAGCCGGGCAGGTAGCGCCGCGCCGAGGGGACGGTGACGCCGTAGGGGGCCAGCCGGAAATGCCCGGCGCTGCGATCCAGGATGGCGCCGAACACGCTGGGGGAGTCCGGGCGCGGCACGCACAGCCATTCCACCGAACCGGCGGCGGAGATCAGGCAGGTGTTCTCGCAATCGGACAGGAACGCGTAGTCCGCGATCGGCGGGAACGGGTTCCGTAACGTCCCGCTCGCACTCGCGTACGGGACGGGGGCGGTGACGGAGAGCGGCGCCTCGTGATCGGTGTGTTCCAGGACCATGCCCGACATCATCGACTGCCGAGCGGTCCGCCGTCCACCGGTAGCAGCTACCGGGCGTTCTGCCGGGTCATCGCCTGGCGAACGCCGGGATGTGTTCCGGAAGTGGCCCGATGGCCACGCCGTACCCGGCGATCTTGCGCAGCAACGGGATCCGGGTGAACATCCGGACCGGAGCCGGTACCGTCGTGGCCGCACCCTGCACGGAAGCTGCGATCACCTTGGCATGGATGGCACGCTGCACACCCTGGATCAACGCGGTCGGCACCCAGCGTCTGGCCTGCACCCTGGCGAGATCCCGCGTGCTCACCCGGCCGGCCCGTAACGGATCGGCCAGAATGCGCCCCGCCGCCACGGCATCGGCCACCGCCAAGTTGATGCCGACACCGCCGACCGGGGACATCGCGTGGGCCGCATCGCCGATCAGCAGCAGCCCGTCGGTGTACCAGCGCCGCAGCCGGTTGAGCTGGACGTCGAGCAATTTGACGTCATCGAAATCGGTGAGGGTGCCGATCCGGTCGCCGAGCCAGGGCACCAGGTCCACCACACCGCGGTGCAGGGCCTCGATGCCCTCGGCGCGCAGCCGGGCATCGCTGCCCTTCGGGATGATGTAGGCGCACTGGTAGTAGTCACCGCGATCGATGACGATCATCGCGTGCCCGGCACCGAGCACCCCGGCCAGACCGTGCGGATCTCCCTCGGTGCGGGGCAGCCGGAACCACCAGACATCCATCGGCGCCCCAAAGCTCTTGGGCACCAAGCCCATTCCGTCCCGCAGTGTCGATCCGCGACCGTCGCAGGCGACCGTCAGATCGGCGCGCATCTCGTGCTCGCCGTCGGCGTCGCGGTAGCGCACCCCGACCACCGCACCACCGGACCGCAACGGACCCAACACTTCGGTGCTGCGCAACAGCCTGAACGACGGCTCCCGCTCGGCCGCCGCGGCCAGCAATTCCAGGAAATCCCACTGCGGCACCAGCGCGATGTGCTGGTGCCGGCCCGGAAGATGCCGCAGGTCGATGTCCACCGGGGTGTCCTGCACGGACATGCTGATCGTGTCGATCAGCCGGTGCGGCACGTCCGCGAACGCGGGCCCCAGACCCAGTTCGTCCAGGTCGCGCAAGGTACTCGCGTGCACCGTGTCACCGCGGAAGTCGCGGAGGAAGTCGGCGTGCTTCTCCATGACGGTGACGTCCACGCCGGCCCGGGCCAGCAGCAGGCCCAGCATCATTCCGGCCGGGCCGCCGCCGGCGATCAGGCATCCGGTGGCATCGGGGGTTGTCGGCATGGCCTCATCGTGGCACTACTGTGAACCGCATGGGTGGGATCCTCAGCTGGTGGGACGGCGTCGAACTGTGGCTGTCCGGCCTGGGCTTCGTCGCGCAGACCGCGGTGGTGATGCCCGTGGTGCTGGCGCTGGCCTATGGCATCGCGGTGGTGCTCGACGGTGCCCTGGGTAACGGCATCAAACTGCTGAGCCGGGCCAACCATGAGGACGAGGATTCGCGATGAACCAGATGCCCCGGTCACGCGTCACCCTAATCCTGCTCATTCTGATCGCGCTCGTCCTCGTGACCTGGTACTTCACCCGTTAATGCGGTGTGGGACACACCCGTATAGCGGACTGAGTCGATTCTGTTAGGCTTCGCGCCATGCACGCAGTGTCCGGCAGCATGACGAGCCATGTCCTGGCTCTGTCTGCCGTTGATCTTTGCGCTGGCATCACTGTGCACTGTTGTCGCTGACCCCAACCCGTCTCGCGGTTTGGCGTCGGTTGTGGCTGTCATCCAGCCATCGTTCCCCGGCCATCTCCTCCGTCGTGACGGGCTCATCTCCGCCCCATCCCGTCAGAATCGAAGGAAAGGCCGTTAATGTCCGAGAGAATCAAGTCGCGCTGGAGTGCGGCTGCAGCGCTGGCCGTGTCGGCGACCCTGCTTGCCGCGTGCGGCGGTGGGGGATCCAGCGACGTGGCCGGTGACACCGGAGGCGCGAAGGCCGACACCACGCTGACCCTGGTGGCTTACGCGGTGCCGGAGCCCGGCTGGAGCAAGATCATCCCGGCGTTCGCTGCCACCCCCGAGGGCAAGGGCGTCGCCGTGACGACGTCCTACGGGGCCTCCGGTGACCAGTCGCGCGGTGTGGTCGACGGTAAGCCGGCCGATATCGTGAACTTCTCCGTGGAGCCCGACGTCACCCGTCTGGTGAAGGCCGACAAGGTGGCCAAGGACTGGAACGCCGACGCCACCAAGGGCATCCCGTTCGGATCGGTGGTGTCGCTGGTCGTCCGCAAGGGCAACCCCAAGGGAATCAAGGATTGGGACGATCTGCTCAAGCCGGGTATCGAGGTCGTCACCCCCAGCCCGCTGAGCTCGGGTTCGGCCAAATGGAACCTGCTGGCCCCGTACGCCGCCAAGAGCAACGGCGGCAAGGACTCCGCCGCAGGCCTGGACTTCGTCAACAAGCTGGTCACCGAGCACGTCAAGACCCGCCCGGGCTCCGGTCGCGAAGCCACCGATGTATTCCTGCAGGGCACCGGTGACGTGCTGATCAGCTATGAGAACGAAGCGATCAACGTCGAGCGGCAGGGTAAGGATGTCGAGCACGTCAACCCGCCGCAGACCTTCAAGATCGAGAACCCGGTCGCCGTGGTGAGCACCAGCGCCCATCTGCAGCAGGCCACCGCACTGAAGAACTTCCTCTACACCGCCGACGGCCAGAAGCTGTGGGCCGAGGCGGGCTTCCGCCCTGTCGACCCCGCCGTGGCCGCCGACTTCGCCAAGGACTTCCCGACCCCGGAGAAGCTGTGGACGATCGCGGACCTGGGCGGTTGGAAGGACGTCGACCCGGCGCTGTTCGACAAGGACAACGGCAGCATCACCAAGATCTACAAGCAGGCCACCGGATGACCTCTGCTGTCACTGACGGCGCTCCGGGAGCTTCGGCTCCCGGGGCGCCTCGGGACCCGAGGGCCCGGCAGTTCGGCACCACCTCGTTGCGGGTGGGGGCCGCCTCGATCTGGCTGTCCGTGATCGTGCTGCTCCCGTTGGCGGCCATCCTCTGGCAATCCGCCGGAGGCGGATGGACCGCGTTCTGGCAGGCCGTGACGTCCAATGCGGCGCTGGAATCGTTCAAGGTGACCGTGACGATCTCGATCGGCGTCACGCTGGTGAACCTGGTGTTCGGCCTGCTGGTGGCCTGGACACTGACCCGCGACACCTTCCCCGGCAAGCGCCTGGTCGATGCCGTCATCGACCTGCCGTTCGCCTTGCCGACCATCGTCGCCAGCCTGGTGATGCTGGCGCTCTACGGTCCCAACAGCCCGGTGGATTTGCACCTGCAGCACACCAAGTGGGGTGTCGGGGTGGCGCTGCTGTTCGTCACACTGCCCTTCGTGGTGCGCTCGGTGCAACCCGTGCTGCTCGAACTGGACCGCGAGGTCGAGGAGGCGGCGGCCTCGCTGGGCGCCAACAGCTTCATCATCCTGACCAGGATCATCCTGCCCGCACTGCTGCCGTCCTTGCTGTCCGGGGCGGGACTGGCCTTCTCCCGTGCCATCGGCGAATTCGGCTCGGTGGTGCTCATCGGTGGTGCGGTGCCCGGGGAGACCGAGGTGTCCTCGCAGTGGATTCGCACCCTGATCGAGAATGACGACCGCACCGGTGCGGCAGCGATCTCCATTGTGCTGCTGCTGGTTTCGTTCGTCGTACTGTTCATCCTGCGGGCGGTGGGGTCCCGGGCGGCCAAGCGTGAGGAACTGGCGAAATGACGCTGTCGTCCCCAGTGCGCTACCTCGTCCGATTCTTGGCGCTGGCCTACGTCACCGTCCTGGTGATCGTCCCGGTGGGGCTGATTCTGTGGCGTACGTTCGAGCCGGGGATCGGCACGTTCATCGCCTCGATCACCACCCCGGCCGCCATCTCCGCTCTGCAGCTGTCGCTGTTGGTGGTGGCGATCGTGGTACCGCTCAACGTGCTGTTCGGGGTGCCCACCGCACTGGTGTTGGCCCGCAACAGATTCCGGGGCAAGAGCGCGTTGCAGGCGGTGATCGATCTGCCTTTCGCGGTATCACCGGTCGTGGTCGGCGTGGCCCTGATCCTGCTGTGGGGCAGTGCCGGCCTGCTCGGTTTCGTCGAGAACAACCTCGGCTTCAAGATCATCTTCGGTCTGCCCGGTATCGTGCTCGCCAGCATCTTCGTCACCGTTCCGTTCGTCATCCGTGAGGTCGAACCGGTGCTGCACGAACTGGGCACCGACCAGGAAGAGGCGGCCTCGACCCTGGGCTCGCAGTGGTGGCAGACGTTCTGGCGGATCACCCTGCCGTCCATCCGGTGGGGTCTGACTTACGGCATCGTGCTCACCATTGCGCGCACCCTCGGCGAGTTCGGCGCCGTGATCATGGTGTCGTCCAATCTGCCGGGGACCTCGCAGACCCTGACCCTGCTGGTGGCCGATCGATACAGCCGCGGCCAGGAGTACGGCGCCTATGCGGTCTCGACTCTCTTGATGACCGTCGCAGTCATCGTGCTCGTCGTTCAGGTGATTCTCGACGCCCGGCGTGCCCGGGCGGCAAAATAGGGCCCCTAGGAGAGGCACAGTGACTTCCAAAGAGACAACAAACGCCATCACCGTCAAGGGCGCCAACAAGCGCTATGGCGACTTCGTCGCCCTCGACAACATCGATTTCGTCGTCCCGGACGGGTCGCTGACCGCCCTGTTGGGACCCAGCGGTTCGGGTAAGTCCACGCTGCTGAGGGCGATCGCCGGCCTCGACGTTCCGGACAGCGGCGCCATCACCATCAAGGGCGAAGATGTCACCGGTGTGCCGCCGCAGCGGCGTGGCATCGGCTTCGTGTTCCAGCACTACGCCGCGTTCAAACACCTCACGGTGCGGGACAACGTGGCGTTCGGCCTCAAGATCCGCAAGCGGCCGAAGGCCGAGATCAAGGACAAGGTCGACAACCTGCTGGAGGTGGTCGGTCTGGCCGGCTTCCAGACCCGATACCCGAATCAGCTCTCCGGCGGTCAGCGCCAGCGGATGGCCCTGGCCCGCGCGCTCGCGGTGGATCCGCAGGTGCTGTTGCTCGACGAGCCCTTCGGTGCACTGGACGCGAAGGTGCGCGAGGATCTGCGGGCCTGGTTGCGCCGGCTGCACGACGAAGTCCATGTCACCACGGTGCTGGTGACCCACGACCAGGCCGAGGCACTGGACGTGGCCGACCGGATCGCCGTGCTCAACAAGGGCCGCATCGAGCAGGTCGGCTCGCCCACCGAGGTCTACGACGAACCGGCCAACGGATTCGTGATGTCCTTCCTCGGGGCGGTGTCCTCGGTCAACGGTTCATTGGTGCGCCCGCATGACATCCGGGTGGGACGCAATCCGGAGCTGGCCATCGCCAGTGATGACCCGAATGTCGCCGCCACCGGGGTGATCCGGGCGGTCATCGACCGGATCGTGGTGCTGGGCTTCGAGGTGCGGGTCGAGCTGACCAGCGCGACCGACAACACGCCGTTCACCGCGCAGATCACCCGTGGGGACGCGGAGGCGCTGGGTCTCAAGCAGGGTGACACCGTGTACGTGCGGGCTACCCGCGTGCCGAATCTGGCGGGCGACACCCCACAGTCAGTGGCGCTGTCGGGGGTGTGAACCTCGGCTCCGAACTGCCCGATCCCGGTGGGGTCGGGCAGTCGTGCGTTATCGGGCCATCGTCTCCTGCGGCCGGAGCCGATCCCGGCTGGACGGGGCGTCCTGCGGTTCGGTCCAGCCCGGCGGCGCCAGCAGATAACCGAGGCGCCCTCGCCACGTCCGGGCCCGCCAGATGTCGGCCACCATCGACGTGAACTCGTGGAAGTTCACCTTGACCGGGTTGAAGGTGTCGATGTTCTTGGTCAATCCGTAACGGACCTGCTCGGTTTCTTCGGCGTAGCTGCGAAACAGCCGGTCCCAGATGATCAGGATGCCCCCGTAGTTCTTGTCCAGGTAGGGATTGTTGGCGCCGTGGTGCACGCGATGGTGCGACGGGGTGTTGAACACGTACTCGACCGCTGCGGGCAGTTTGTCGATCAGCTCGGTGTGCAACGGGTACTGATAGAGCAGAACGATCGCCTGACTCAGGAAAATCAGCCAGACGGGAATGCCGGCCAGCGCCATCGGGATGTAGACCGCGGATGTCATGAATCGTCCGGGGATCAGCCACGGCAGCCGCACGGCGGTGGAGACGTTGAAATGCTGACTGGAGTGGTGCACGCTGTGCGCCGTCCAGAACAGTCGAATGCGATGGTGCATGCGGTGTTCGGCGTAGTAGGCGAGGTCGGCACCGACGATGGCCAGCACCCAGACCCACCACTGCGAAGCGGACAGACTGATCGGCGCCAGCGCCGCGGTGAGTACCACGATCGGCAAGGTGATGAAATGCTCGACCAACCGCGCGATCCGGCCGAGTCCGTATACCGACAGACTGGTCAGTGTGTCGCGCAGTGAGAACCCGACCCGTTGTCGCGGTGGGGTTTTCGGGTCCGCACCGTGTTCCCGTCGACGCTCAAGTCGGTCGCCGGCCAGCTCGACACCGAGCAGGAACAAGAAGGCCGGGATCGCGTAGAGCCCGATGTTTCCGATCCATTCCACGAGTCACTGCCTCCGGTCGGAGTTCTTGGGCATGCCGGCGATCAGCCATCGGATGGCCTGGCCGAACATGTCATCGGAGACCCGGCTGGGGTCGGTACGGCGCTGCCGGATCAATCCACCGAACAACGCCAGCGTCACGGTCGCGAAATCGTCGACCGACACCACGCTCTGGTCGACGTCATTGCGGTCCAGCACACCGGTGAGGATCTCGCGAACCGCAGTCAGGGTGCGTGCCGAGGCGTCGGCCTCGATGCGCATCAATTCCGGGTTGCGCACCGCGTGCAGCCAGAATTCGGTCTTCAACACCGCCACGTGCAGGTCTTTGTCGGCAATCGCGATGAGCATGCGGCCCAAGCCCTGCAGGGGATCCTGCGACAAGGCCTCGGCGGAATCGAAGATATCGGCGACTTCGTCCATATGGTTGACGGCGCGGTCGGTCATCAGCGCGGCAAACAGCTCATCCTTGTTCGCGAAGTTGGAGTAGACCGCACCGACGGAGAACCCCGCCGACTCGGCGATCTCCTCGACCGACGCTGCGGCGTATCCGCGCCGCGCGAAGATGTCGGCGGCGGCCTCGAGCAGCTGCCTGCGGGTACGTTCTCTGCTCTCGGCCCGGGTGAGCCGGCGCGGTGTGGCATCGGAGGTCATATTCAGATAGTAGCCATTATTCGAATTTGCGCCACTATCTGAGAGCGGAATGCGCGGTCGGGTCAGGCCGCGGCGCGGGTGCTGCAGGCGGCGTCGAAGCGGTCCAGCACCGTGTCGGCGACCAGCCGGTGCGGCCCGAGCGGCGACGCCATCGGGATGCCCCGTGCGGCGGCGAATGCCGCCACCCGGTCGGTGATCCGGCCGTGGGCCAAGAACCACGGTGCGATGACGAGCCGGGTGGCACCGCGAGCCCGCAGCCGGCCGGCGATCTCGGCCAGGTTCGGGTGCGGTCCGGCTGCGAATGCGGTGGCCGCCGTCCACCGGGTGTGGGCCACCAACTGTTCGGCAACCGTCTCGGTGCGCGAATTCGCTTCAGCGCGTGAAGAACCCACCGCCGTGACCATGACCCCGACGCCGTCGAGCCGGGACACGCCTACTTCGGCGATCCGTCGCCGGAGCACCGCCACCAGCTGGTCGTCCTCGCCGAGGACATCGGCCTGGCGGGCGGCGACCCCGGACTCGGCGATCATCGCGGGGATGTCCTGGCGCGCATGGTAGGCGTCCGCGAGGAGCAGCGGGGTGACCACCGCGCCGTCGCCGGCCGTGCGCAGCACGTCGGTCAGACTGGGTGAATTCTGTTCGCAGAACGCAGGTCTGACATCGATACCGGGCCGGATCCGGCGAATGGTGTCGGCCACCGCGTGCGTCGTCGCCGCGGAGCGCGGGTCGGCGCTACCGTGGGCGGTCAGGACGAGGATGCTCACCTAAGTCCTCTTCAGGAGGCGTGCAGACCACATTCGGTCTTGGCCTGCCCGGCCCAGCGACCGCTGCGCGGGTCGGCGCCCTCGACGGGCTTGCTGGTGCACGGCGCGCACCCGATCGACGGATACCCTTCGAAGACAAGGGGATTGACCAGGATGCCTTGGTCGTCGATGTAGTTCTGCATCTCGTCGTCGGTCCACGCCGCGAGCGGGTTGATCTTCACGAGGCCAAAGGCCTCGTCAAAGCTGATCAGTGGCGCGTTCGCACGTGTCGGCGCCTCGACGCGGCGGATACCCGTCACCCATGCCGAGAATCCTTTCAGCGCCTTGCTGAGCGGCTCGACCTTGCGGAGCCGGCAGCATTCACCGGGGTCGCGGGAGAACAGGTCCTTGCCCAGCAGGGCGTCCTGCTCGGCTACGGTGCGTTCGGGGGTGACATTGTGCACCTTGACGTCGTAGACCGCCTCGACGGCGTCGCGGGTCCCGATGGTCTCCACGAAGTGGTAACCCGTGTCGAGAAACATCACGTCGACGCCGGGGCGCACCTTGGCGGCCAGCGCGATGAGCACCGCGTCCTGCATATTGGACGCCACGATGTAGTCACCGCGGAAATTCCGATCGGTCCAGCGCAGCAGGTCCATCGCGCCCGCGCCCTCGAGTTCTCGGGCGCCGCGTTCGGCGATCCCTCGCAGGTTCTCCGCCGTCATCTGCGCGTCGTTGCCCATGCCTACCTCAAATCCGCTTCGTCGGCTCGTACCGCCCACTGGGCGAAACGCTCACCGGGCTCGCGTTGTTTCACGAAGTTGCGCGCGACACGTTCGATGTACTCGCCGAGTTCGGAGGACAGCACCTTGTGCTGGCGCAGTTTGCGCCCGAAACCGCTGTCCAGACCCAGGCTGCCGCCCAGATGCACCTGGAAGCCTTCCTCGGGTCCGTTCCCGTCGTCGACCATCTGTCCCTTGAACCCGATATCGGCGATCTGGATGCGGGCGCACGAGTTGGGGCAGCCGTTGATGTTGACCGTGATCGGGACGTCCAGCTCGGCGTTGATGTCCTCGAGGCGCTGCTCCAGATCCGGCACCAGGCTCTGGGCCCGGACCCGGGTCTCGGCGAAGGACAGCTTGCAGAACTCGATGCCGGTGCAGGCCATCAGGTTCCGCCGCCAGTGTGACGGGGTCGAGGGCAGCCCGAGGGCGTCCAGGCCGGCCCGCAGTTCGTCGAGTTTGTCGTCGGGGACGTCGAGGATGATCAGCTTCTGGTACGGCGTGAAGCGGATCCGGTCCGAACCGACCGACTCGGCCAGGTCGGCGACCTTGGTCAGGATGGTGCCCGAGACGCGGCCCGCGACGGGGGCGACGCCGACGGCATTGAGGCCGTTCTTGAGGCGCTGGACTCCGACGTGGTCGATGGGGCGGGTCACCGGCTCGGGGGCGGGCCCGTCGAGCAGCGGGCGCTTGAGGTATTCCTGCTCGAGAACTTCCCTGAACTTTTCCACACCCCAGTCCTTGACCAGGAACTTCAGCCGGGCCTTGGCCCGCAGGCGGCGGTAGCCGTAATCGCGGAAGACGCTGACCACGCCCTCCCAGACATCGGGCACCTCGTCCAACGGCACCCACACCCCGAGGCGCTGGGCCAACATCGGATTGGTCGACAGCCCACCGCCGACCCACAGGTCGAAGCCGGGGCCGTGTTCGGGATGGTTGACGCCGATGAACGCGACGTCGTTGACCTCGTGCACCACGTCCTGCAGGCCGGAGATCGCGGTCTTGAACTTGCGCGGCAGGTTGGAGTACTCCGGCTTGCCGATATAGCGCTTGACGATCTCATGGATGGCCGGGGTGCCGTCGATGACCTCGTCGAGGGACTCGCCGGCCAACGGCGAACCGAGCACCACGCGCGGGCAGTCGCCGCACGCCTCGGTGGTCTGCAGGCCGACCGCATCCAGACGCCGCCAGATCTCCGGCATGTTCTCGACCTCGATCCAGTGGTACTGGATGTTCTCGCGGTCGGAGATGTCGGCGGTGTCCCTGGCGAATTCGGTGGAGATGCCACCGAGGGCGCGCAGTGCGGCGGCGGTCAGCGCGCCGCCGTCGCTGCGGACCCGCAGCATGAAGTACGAGTCCTCGAGCATGTCGGTGTTCTCATCGCCGGTCCAGGTCCCGTCGAACCCGGGCTTGCGCTGGGTGTAGAGGCCCCACCAGCGGAAACGGCCGCGCAGGTCACCCTTGTCGATGCTCTCGAAGCCGCCGGGGGCGTAGATGTTCTCGATCCGCGCCCGCACGTTGAGCGGGTTGTCGTCCTTCTTGGCTTGTTCGTTGGCGTTCAGCGGTTCGCGGTAACCGAGCGCCCACTGGCCTTCGCCGCGCGGTCGCTTCACCGGCTTCGCAGTCGTCATGAACGGGCTCCTTAGTGGAGGAGCCGGCGGAGGGATAGCGCGTGACCACCGGTGGCTGTCCGGCGGCGCAGATCCGTCGGCCAGCTGGGGGTACAGGTGGACAGGTCTACAGCCTCAAGGCAGACAGCAACAGCTACAGGTGCGCTTGAAGTCGACATGCCGCCGTGCCACCAGAGCGATTCCGGTGGTGCTGTTGCGGGCGGCGGTCACGCCCGACATTCTGCCACGACCCGCGCCATCAGCCCTAACCGGGCCAGATTTGCGATCACGGTGCGCAAAACCCGTTCTGGGACACTGGTGAGGTGACACAGCCCGGGCCGTTCGGCATCTACATCCACGTGCCGTTCTGCGCGAGCCGCTGCGGATACTGCGATTTCAACACCTACACCCCCGCCGAGCTGGGCGGGTCGAACCCGCAGGGCTGGCTGGCGGCGGTACGAATCGAGCTCGAACTGGCGGCGCAGCAGGTCGGACCGCGCCCGGTGGACACCGTGTTCGTGGGCGGCGGCACACCCACCATGCTCGGTGCCGGCGGTCTGGCCGCGGTGCTCGACGCCGTCCGGGAGCATTTCACGCTGGCGCCCGGCGCCGAGGTGACCACCGAGGCCAACCCGGAATCCAGTTCGCCGGCGCTGTTCGCCCGGCTGCGGGCCGCCGGCTACACCCGGATCTCGCTGGGCATGCAGTCGGCAGCCCCGCACGTGCTGGCGGTGCTGGACCGGGTGCACTCGGCCGGCCGGGCGCCCGCCGCGGCCGTGGAGGCGCGGGCCGAGGGGTTCGAGCACGTGAATCTCGATCTGATCTACGGCACGCCGGGGGAGACCGACGACGACCTGCGCCGCTCGGTGGAGGTGGCGCTGTCCGCCGGGGTCGACCATGTCTCGGCCTATGCGCTGGTCGTGGAGGAGGGCACCGCGCTGGCCCGGCGGGTACGCCGCGGCGAGTTGCCCGCCCCGGACAACGACGTCCTGGCCGAGCGCTACGAGCTGCTCGACACGCAGCTGTCGGCCGCCGGGCTGCAGTGGTACGAGGTGTCCAACTGGAGCGCGCCGGGCGGGGAGTGCCGGCACAATCTGGGCTACTGGGATGGCGGCGAGTGGTGGGGTGCAGGCCCGGGCGCGCACGGTTTCGTCGGCTCGACGCGGTGGTGGAATATCAAGCACCCCAACGCTTATGCGCAGGCGCTGACTGAACACCGGCTGCCCGTCGCCGATTCGGAGGATCTCGACGAGGCGGCGCGGCACACCGAGGACGTGATGCTGCGCCTGCGCCTGCGCAGCGGTCTGCCGGTCGCGGTGCTGTCCCCGGACGAACGCCACCGCGCCGAGGTGGCCATCGGGGACGGGCTGGTGGTCCGTGCCGCCGACCGGCTGGTCCTCACCGACCCGGGTCGGCTGCTGGCCGACGCCGTGGTGCGCACGCTGCTGGACTGAGCGGTCGGGTACCGATCGCGGTCAGGTTAGGGTGTTAGGCAACCCTTACCTATGGAGCGTGGATGACCACACTGCAGCCGGTGCTCGACGGCGCCGGAACGATGCCACCGCAGCCGCCCCGGGTGACCGCGACGTACACCCGACTCGCCGCGCGGCAGGCGGCCCGCGCCGACGCGCTGGCGCTCAAGGCGCTGCTCGCGCCGGTGACCGGGCGCACCCGCGTCGCCCAGGTGCTGACCCTGATCGCCTCGGCCGCCACCGTCGTGCCGTTCATCGGCATCGTCGAGATCGGCCGCACCCTGGTGGCCGGCAACGCGGCGGACACCTCGCGGATCTGGACCATCGTCGCCGTCGTGATCGGCGCCCTGCTCGTCCGGACCTGGGCCAGCGGCACCGCCCTGACACTCACCCATCTCGCCGACGGTGACCTGCAGCGCTCCCTGCGCCGGCGCATCGTGGACACCTTGGGCCGGTTGCCGCTGGGCTGGTTCAACGGCACCTCCTCGGGCGAGGTCCGCAAGGCCGTCCAGCAGGACGTCGGGGAACTGCACTTCCTGGTCGCGCACGCGGCGGTGGAGAACACCGGGGCGCTGGCCACCCCGGCATTCGGGCTGGCCTACTGCTTCTCGCTGGACTGGCGGCTGGGGCTGCTGGCCATCGGCACCGCACCGGTCTATCTGTTGGTCTACCTGTGGCTGGGTCGCGATGTCCGGGTGCAGATGGAGCGGATGAACGCGGGCGTCGCGCGGATCAGCGCCACCATCGTCGAGTTCATCGCCGGTGTCGCCGTGGTCAAGACGTTCGGGGAGACGGGTCGGGCGCACCAGCGGTTCGCCGATGCGGCCGAGGAATTCAACGACGGATTCGCCGAGTGGATGGGCCCCATGGTCCGGGTCAAGGCGGCGTCGTCGATCTTCATCGAGGCGCCCACGGTGCTGCTGGTCAACCTGGCCGGCGGGTACTGGTTGGTGCGCAGTGGCTGGGTCGCGCCGATCGACGTGCTCGGCTCGACACTGGTGGCGATGACCATTCCCGCCGCGGTGCTGGCCGTCGGCTACTCCGCCGGTATCCGCAAACAGGCCCAGGCCGCCGCCGGCCGGCTGGTCCGGCTGCTCGATCAGCCGAAGTTGAAGGTTTCCTCCAATCCGCAACTGCCGCAGGGTAACTCGGTTGATTTCGACGGCGTCAGCTTCAGCTATGACGGAACGAGCACGGTGCTGCACGAGGTGGATCTGACACTGGAGCCCGCCACCATGACCGCGCTGGTCGGCGCCTCGGGCAGCGGCAAGTCCACCCTGGCCACCCTGGTACCGCGGTTCCACGACGCGACCGCGGGCACCGTCCGCGTCGGCGGTGTCGATGTGCGTGAGATCGATCCCGCCGTGCTGTACCGGCACGTCGGCTTCGTGCTGCAGGACGTGCAGCTGCTCGGGGTCAGCGTGGCCGACAACATCCGGTTGGGCCGTCCCGGCGCCACCAACGAGGAGGTCTATCAGGCGGCCGAGGCCGCCCATGTGCACGACCGGATCCTGGCGCTGCCCCGGGGTTACGACTCGGTGGTGGGCGAGGACGCACACTTCTCCGGCGGGGAGGCGCAGCGGGTCAGCATCGCCCGTGCCCTGCTGGCCGACACCCCGGTGCTGGTGCTCGACGAGGCGACGGCCTCGGCGGATCCGGACTCCGAGGCGCAGATCCAGGCGGCGCTGTCGCGGCTGATCGCCGGCCGCACGGTCCTGGTGATCGCCCACCGGCTGGGCTCGATCGTCGGCGCGGACAACATCGTCGTCCTCGATGCCGGCCGCGTCGTCGAACAGGGCCGGCATGACGAGCTGCTCGCCCGCGGCGGTCGGTACGCCGCGATGTGGCAGGTGTACAGCGATGGCAACCCTGAACCTGTCCCGTTGCTTCGCGCGCCCGAGCAGAACATGGAGGGCGCACGATGATTCGCGGCTTCCTGCGCATTCTCGGGCCGCGGCGCGGCCTGATGTTCAGCTATCTCGCGTGGGTGGGCGCCTACGGCGTGCTGCACGGTGTCGCGATGGTGCTGTTGGTGCCCATCTCGCAGGCCTTGTTCGACGGGCGCTACGCCGATGCCGAGCGGTGGCTTGCGGTGCTGGCCGCCGTGGTGGTGGCCGCGGCAGTGGCCCAGTACGTGCAGTCGTCCCGGGCGATGCGGATGGCGCTGGCCACCATGAGGCTGCTGCACCGCAGGCTCGGCGACCACATGGTGACCCTGCCGCTGGGCTGGTTCAGCCGTGACACCGTCGGTTCGGTCTCCCAGATCGCGGTCAAGGGAACGACATTCGTGGGAACCAGCGGCGCACATCTGATCACGCCGATCGTGCTCAACACGGTGAGCGCGGCGACCGTGGTGATCGGTCTGGCGTTGTTCGACTGGCGGATCGCCGCGGTGGCCCTGGTGGGCGGGCTGATCCTGATGGCCTGCGGTGCGCTGGCGGCCCGGCTGATCGCCGGGGCCGAGATGCTCAACCACGATGCCGAGGTCGAGGTGAACACCCGGGTGGTGGAGTTCGCCCGCTGCCAGCCGGTGCTGCGGGCGTTCGGTCGTACCGGGTCGGACTTCACGCCGCTCAGTGCGGCGCTGGACGCGCAGCACCGGGTCGGACGACGGGCGCTGTGGCGGTCGGTGGCGGGCCTGATGCTCAACGGGGTGGCCGTGCAGGCGGTGTTCTCGGCGCTCATCGGGGCGGGCGCGTGGCTGGCGGTTCGTGGCGAGCTGGATCCGCTCACCGCGGTGGCGATCCTGGGCCTGGCCGCCCGGTTCGCCTCCCCGCTGGCCGCACTGGCCGAATACGGCTCGGCGATGCGCATGGCACGCACCGAACTGGACCGGATCACCGATATCCTCGACACTCCCGCCTTACCGGAACCTCAGTCCCCTCAGTCGGTTTCGGTCCCGGGTCGAGTCGAGCTGGACCGCGTCGCATTCAGCTATCCGGGCCGGAGCGAAGCGACCGGGGGAGTTGGCCGGGTAGTGGCCACCGATATCAGCTTCGTCGCCGAACCGGGCACCATGACGGCGCTGGTCGGCCCGTCCGGTTCCGGTAAGACGACGCTGACCCGGCTGATCGCCCGGTTCTACGACACCGACACCGGCACCGTGCGGGTGGGCGGCGTCGATGTCCGTGATCAGCGGACCACCGATCTGATGGCGCAGTTGTCCCTGGTGTTCCAGGACGTCTACCTGTTCGACGACACGCTCTGGGAGAACGTCCGGATCGGCAGGCCGGGGGCCACCGACGCCGAGATCGCGGCTGCGGCGGAGACCGCCGGGCTGGCCTCGGTGCTGCAACGGCTGCCCGACGGCTGGCAGACCCGGGTCGGCGAAGGCGGTTCGGCGCTGTCCGGTGGTGAACGGCAACGGGTTTCGATTGCACGTGCGCTGCTCAAAGACGCCCCGATCGTGTTGTTCGACGAGGCGACCAGCGCGCTGGACCCGGAGAACGAGCGGCATGTGGCCGAATCGATCCGGACCCTGGCGCAGCGCAGCACGGTGATCGTCATCGCGCACAAACTGTCCACCGTCACCGCCGCGGACAACATCGTCGTGCTCTCGGGCACCGGCGAGGTGGCAGACACCGGGTCGCACGCCGAGTTGATGGCGCGCGGCGGCCAATACGCGGACTTCTGGGCGCAGCGGGTCGCCGCGTCCGGGTGGTCGATGGGGGTCGGCTAACTCACATTCACGTACCCCGCCACCGATAAGCTAGGTTAGGCTAAATTTACCTGGTGCTTACGTTGAGGACCGAGGTGAAGCAAAGGTGACCGTGGAGACCAGAGCGGAAAACGTTGTGGTGCTTCCGCTGACGTTGCCGTCGGGCATCACTCCTGCCGACGTGGTGGCCGAGTTGGCCCGGATGTCCGAAGACTCCGGCCACGAGTACCTCGTCTACGAACAGCGCGGCCAGTGGATTCTGGCGAGTGACGTACGGACGTCCATCGAACTGGACTCCGATGAACTCCGGCTCATCACCGACGGTGTGGTGACGCGGCAGTCCTGGACGGGGCGCCCCGAAATGGTCCTCGGCGAGGCGGTGGACCGGCTGCTGCTGGAGGGGCAGCGGCTGTTCGGTTGGGTCGCCTTCGAATTCGGGGCGTACCGCTTCGATCTGGCCGACCGGCTCCCCGCGGGGACGCCGCTGGCCCGGCTGTTCCTGCCCGGCAGTCAAGTCATCGTCACCGATACCGAGGTCACCGTGGTCGACGGCGACACCGGCTATGCGGCCGCGATCGACCGTCTGCTCGCCCGTGGCCTGGCGCCGACGCCGGCCGCGCGACCGCTCGACGTCGATGCCGACACCGCGCACTACCGCCGGCGCGTCGCCGCGGCGATCGAGGAGATCGTCTCCGGTCGCTACCAGAAGGTGATCCTGTCCCGGCGATTCGATGTGCCGTTCGCCCTGGACTTCCCGGCCACCTACCGGGTGGGTCGGCGTCACAACACCCCGGTCAGGTCATTCCTGTTGCGGTTCGGCGGAATTCGCGCGCTGGGCTACAGTCCCGAACTGGTTGCCGCGGTGCACGAGGACGGCACCGTGCTGACCGAGCCGCTGGCCGGTACCCGCGCGCTGGGCCGGGGCGCCGACGAGGACCGCGCCGCCCGCGACGAGCTGGAGTCCGATTCCAAGGAGATCGTCGAGCACGCCATCTCGGTGCGCACCTCGATGCAGGAGATCGCCGAGGTGGCCGAACCGGGCACCGCGATGGTCTACGACTTCATGACGATCCGGGAACGCGGCAGTGTGCAGCATCTGGGCTCGACGGTCGGTGGCCGGCTGAGCTCGTCGCTGGACCGGATGGACGCGCTAGCGGCGCTGTTCCCGGCGGTGACGGCATCGGGTATCCCCAAGGCGGAGAGCGTCGATGCCATCCTGCGGCTGGACCAGACCCCGCGCGGTCTGTACTCGGGGGCGGTGGTGATGTTCACCGCCGGTGGCGAGATGGATGCGGCGCTGACCCTGCGCGCGGTCTACGAACAGGACGGCGTGACCTGGTTGCGCGCCGGCGCCGGCATCATCGCGGCGTCCAACCCGGACCGGGAGTTCGAGGAGACCTGCGAGAAGCTCACCACGCTGGCGCCGTATCTGGTGCCCCGCGACTAACGGGTCAGCCGCGCGACGATCGCCTTCTTGTCGGTCTTGCCGACCGCCGTGGTCGGCAGCGACTCCCACGCGACCAGGGTGTCCGGCCGCGAGTGCGCGGCCACCCCGCGGCCGTCCAGGTGGGCGTTGAGGTCGGCCAGGCTCACCGGGGGGCCGCTGAACACCACCACGGCGCAGATCTTCTCCCCGAGGAACTCGTCGGGTAGAGGCACCGCGGCGGCCGCCCAGATCGCGGGATGGGTGATCAGATGCTCCTCCAGGTCCAGGGCCGCCACCGTTTCGCCGCCCCTGGTGATGACGTCTTTGACGCGACCGGTGACCTCCAGATAGCCGTTCGCGTACCGCCTGACCCGATCTCCGCTGCGGTAGAAGCCGTCCGGGCTGAACGACCGCGCATTGTCCTGCGGGGCATTGAAATACCCGTTGATGGTGTACGGCCCGCGGACCAGCAGCTCACCTTCTGCGCCGTGCTCCACCTCATGTCCGGCCTCGTCGACGATCCGCAGTTCGTCGTATTCGGACAGCGGACGGCCCTGGGTGTGGTCGAGCAGATCCGCAGCGTCACCGAGTCGGGTGTAATTGAGTAGTCCCTCCGCCATGCCGAAGACCTGCTGCAGACCCGGCGTCAACGCCGAGCGCACGGCGGCGGCGTCGTCGGAGGCCAGTTTCGCGCCACCGACCTGCAGCAGCCGCAGCCCCTTGGGGGCCTGCGGCTCCCACTCGCAGGCCTGCGCCCACAGTTTGGCCAGGGCGGGGACCAGCGCGGTGACGGTGACCCGGTGCCGGTCGATCACGGCGAACGCGGCCTCCGGGGACGGGTCAGTGGTGAACACCGTGGTCGCACCCGAGCTCAGGGCACCCAGCAGACCGGGACAGGCCAGCGGAAAGTTGTGTGCGGCAGGCAATACCACCAGATAGACGTCCGACGGGGTCAGCGCGCACAGCTGCGCGCTCGCGGTGACGTTGTAGACGTAGTCCTCGTGGGTGCGCGGGATCAGCTTGGGCGCGCCGGTGGTGCCGCCCGATACCAGCAGCAGCGCGGGGGAGTCGGTCGCCGGCCGCACGACCGGCGGGGGTGCATCCGAATCGAGGACCGACCACGGCAGGAACGGACCCGGGTCGCCGTGCACGACGACGTGGCGCACTGCCGGGTGCGCGGCGACGAGTTCTTCGGCCATCGCGCGGTAGTCGAATCCGGCTGCGCTGTCGGCGATGACGAGCGCGACGGCGCCGCTGACGGACGCGAAGTGGGTCAGTTCGGCCAGCCGGTGTCCGGGCAGGCACATCACCGGGACGGCACCTGCTCGCAGCAACCCGAAGAGGGCGACGGCGAAATGCGACGAGTTCGGCAGTTGCAGAAGTACCCGGTCACCGGGCGCGATACCCAGCGCGGCGAAGCCGGCGGCCGCCCGGTCGGCCCGCGCGTCCAGATCGGCGAAGGTGTGCGAGGAGTGCGCGTCGGCGACGGCGATATTTCCGGGCCAGGTCTGTGCCGCGGTGCGCAGGATCTCGCCGAGGGTCCGGCCGGTCCACAGACCGGTCTCTCGGTAGTGCGCCGCGCGGTCGGCCGGGAACGGGACGAAACCGGCCTGGAGGGCGGTCTGTGCTGCGGATTCCGCCGGTTGCGGCGTGGTCAGGGTCACGGGTCTGCCCTTCGGGGTAGGCGTGTTCGGTAGTCCGAATATAGGGTAGCCTTCTCAAAATTAGGGCAGCCTGTGCTTAGCGATTGGACGGCGTTGGGAGGCGTGGTGAGTGTTGCTGTGAATGCCTCGGCTAGGTCAGAAACCATCCGGCAAGAGGTCGCCGATCTGCTCGGTATCACCGCAGGCGATATCGACCCCGATCTCGATCTCGTCAGCCAGGGCCTGGACTCGATCCGGATGATGTCACTCGCCGGAAGATGGCGGAAAAAGGGCCTGGACATCGATTTCGCGTCCCTGGCTGCAGAGCCTTCGGTGCGGGCCTGGGCGGAACTGCTGGGCGGCGGCGATATCGCAGCGAAAGCCGAACAGCCTGAGGTCCAGGATGATTCGCACGCCGGTGAACCGTTCCCGCTGGCCTCCATGCAGCACGCCATGTGGATCGGCAGGGAGGACGATCAGCAACTCGGCGGCGTCGCCGGTCACCTCTACGTCGAATTCGACGGTGCAGCAGTGAATTACGATCAGCTGCGCGGTGCGGCCACCAAGCTCGCGGAGCGTCATCCGATGCTGCGTGTCCACTTCCTGCCCGATGGCACCCAGCGCATCGGTGAAGTGCCGCAGCCCTTTCCGGTGGGCCTGGTCGACCTGCGCACCGCCGACGAGGCCGAGGTGCAGGTTCGGCTGGCGGACATCCGGCGCGCCAAATCGCACCAGCAGCTCGAGCACGGGGTCTTCGAACTCGCGCTGACCCTGCTACCCGGCGGCCGTTGCCGCCTGCACGTGGATCTGGACATGCAGGCCGCCGACGCGATGAGCTACCGCACCCTGATGGCCGATCTGACCCGGCTCTACCACGGCGCCGATCTCTCCCCGCTCGGCTACACCTACCGGCAGTACCGGCTCGCCGCGGCGCAGCAGCCGGTCGCCGAAGCCGACCGGCAGTGGTGGGCCGAGCGGATCCCGGAGTTGCCCGATCCGCCGCGCCTGCCGCTGGTCCCGGCGGCAGAGCAGGCCGACCCGCGCCACACCACGCGCCGCCATCGTTGGCTGGACCCGCAGACCCGCGACGCCCTCTTCGGGGCCGCCCGCCGCCGCGGCGTCACGCCGGCGATGGCCCTGGCCGCCTCGTTCTCCGATGCGCTGGCCGGCTGGTCGGCCGAACCGCGCTTCCTGCTCAACGTCCCGATGTTCGGCCGCGAACAGCACCACCCCGACGTGGATTCACTGGTCGGCGATTTCACCTCGTCGCTGCTGCTGGACATCGACCTGACCGGTGCCGCCACCGCCACCGCCCGCGCTCGCGCGGTTCAGGACGTGTTCCGCCACGCGGCCGCGCACGCCGCCTACCCGGGCCTGTCCGTTCTGCGCGACCTCAGCCGGCACCGCGGCACCCAGGTGCTGGCCCCGGTGGTGTACACCAGCGCGCTCGGGCTGGGGGAACTGTTCGCCGCCGAGGTCACCGACACGTTCGGCACACCGGTGTGGATCAACTCGCAGGGACCGCAGGTGCTGCTCGACGCTCAGGTCACCGAATTCGACGGTGGTGTCCTGGTGAACTGGGACGTCCGGGAGGACGCCTTCCCGGCCGGGGTGATCGACGCGATGTTCGACCGGCACATCGCCGAACTGCTGCGGCTGGCCGCCGAGGACACCGCCTGGGAGACCGGGCGCGCCCCGATGATCACCGACGAGCAGCGTGCGGTGCGTGACCGGCGGGGCGCCACCACCGCCGATCCCGGTGGGCAGCCGCTGCACGCCGGTTTCTTCGCCTCGGCAGCCGCCCGCCCGGATGCGACCGCCGTCATCGGCTCGGCCGGCGAGCTGACCTACTCCGAGTTGCGCGAGCAGGTGCTCGCCGTCGCCGCCGCCCTGCACACCGCGGGGATCACGCCGGGCGACACCGTCGCCGTGCTCGGCCCCAAAGGCGCCGACCAGATCACCGCGCTGCTCGGCATCCTGGCCGCCGGCGCGATCTATCTGCCCATCGGCGCGGACCAGCCGGCCGAACGGGCCGAACGCATCCTGCGCGCCGGCGGTGTGCGGATGGCCTTGGTGTGCGGTGATCAGGAGCCCAGCTGGCTGCCCGCCCTGACCATCGCCGAGGCATTGCGGGTCGGCCGGCGTGTCCCGGACTTCACCCCGGTGCTCACCGACCCGCATGAGCTGGCCTACGTGCTGTTCACCTCCGGCTCGACCGGCGAACCCAAGGGCGTCGAGGTCACCCACGACGCGGCGATGAATACCGCCGAATTCCTCTACGGGCACTTCGAGATCGGCCCGGACGACCGCTGTCTGGCGCTGATGACACTGGAGTGCGATCTGTCGGTGCTCGACGTGTTCGCCACCCTGGCCACCGGCGGCGCGATCGTCGCCATCGACGAGGATGATCGCCGTAACCCCGACACCTGGGCCCGGTTGATCCACGAGCATCGGGTGACCGTGCTGAACTTCCTGCCCGGCAGCCTGGAGATGCTCGTCGAGGTGGGCGAGCACCGGCTTTCCTCGGTCAGGGTCGTCCTGACCGGCGGGGACTGGGTACGCACCGCCATGGTGCGCCGGTTGCAGGCCCTGGCCCCCGGTGTCCGGGTGGCGGGACTGGGCGGAGCCACCGAGACCGCGATCCACGCCACCATCCACGAGGCCGCGGCGGACCTGCCCGCGCACTGGGCGGCGTTGCCCTATGGCGTGCCGTTCACCAACAATGCTGCCCGCGTGGTGAATTCGTTCGGCGCCGACTGCCCGGACTGGGTGCCCGGCGAGCTGTGGATCGGCGGGCGCGGTATCGCGACCGGGTACCGCGGCATGCCGGAGCTGACCGCGGAACGCTTCGTCGAGCATGACGGCCGGCGCTGGTACCGCACCGGGGACCTGGCGCGCTACTGGCCCGACGGCACCCTGGAGTTCGTCGGCCGCGCCGATCACCGGGTGAAGATCAGCGGCTACCGCATCGAACTCGGTGATGTGGAGGCGGCGCTGCAGCGGATCCCCGGGGTGCGCGCCGCGGTCGCCGGTATCGTGCCCGCGGCCGGTGCCCGCCACCACGACGTGCTGGCCGCGCTGGTGAGCACCGAGGATTCCGGGATCGACGTGCGCCAGATCACCGAGGCTGTCGCCGAACTCGTTCCGCCGCACATGATCCCGCGTCACATCGAGCTGATCGACCGTATTCCGTTCACCCTCGCCGGTAAGACCGACCGGCGGGCCGTGGCCCGCACGCTGACCGAGGTGTTCGGCGACGGGCCCGACGCGGACCGCCGAATGCCGTCCACGCCCGTGCAGCGGGCACTGGCGGCCATCATCGGGGACCTGCTCGGCGCCCCTGACCTCGGTGTCGACGACGACTTCTTCGCCCTCGGTGGGGATTCGGTGCTGGCCACCACCGCCGTCGCGCGGATCAGGGACTGGCTGGACACCCCGACGGTGATGGTGCCCGACATCTTCGCCACCCGCACCGTCGAAGCGCTGGCAGCACGGCTGGCCGGCCGGGAGGCCGGCAGTGACCGGCTCGACCAGGTCGCCGAGCTCTACCTGGAGGTGGCGGACATGGACGACGCGGATGTGGTGAACGCCCTCGACGCTGCCGCAACCTCGTGACCGCCGCGGATCTCACGTTCGCGCCGTGGGTCAAGCGATACTCGGCACCAGGGGCGCCCGTTCTGGTGTTCCCGCACGCCGGGGGTGCCGCGCTGGCCTACCGCACCATGGGCACCGCGCTGGCCGAGGCCGGTGCCGACGCCTACGTCATGCAGTACCCGCAGCGCGGTGACCGGCTCACCCATCCGGCACCGGCCACCGTGGCCGAGCTCGCCGCGGACCTTTTCGACGGCGGCAGCTGGGACCGGCTCGCACCGCTGCGGCTGTTCGGGCATTGCATGGGTGCGGTGGTGGCCTTCGAATTCGCCAGGGTGGCCCAGCAGTGCGGGGTGCAGGTGAGCGCGTTGTGGGTCTCGGCCAGCGAGGCGCCGTCGGCAGTCGCGGCCTCTCCTTCGCTGCCGATGGCGCAAGCGGAGATCATCGCCGAGATGGTCGACCTCGGCGGCACCGACCCGCAGCTGCTCGAGGACGAGGATTTCGTGGAGCTGCTGCTCATGGCGGTACGCGCCGACTATGCGGCGTTCAACCGGTACAGCTGCGCCGACGAGGTGCGCATCGGTGCGGACATTCACACCCTCGGTGGCAACCGGGACCATCGGATCAGCGAGAACATGTTGCGCCGCTGGAAGTCTCACACCACCGGCGCCTTCACCTGCTCGATCTTCGACGGCGGGCATTTCTACCTCAACGAGCACACCGCGGATGTGGCGGAGCTGATCAATGAGCTCTGATTCACCTCCCGATCCCGCCGACCCGGTGGTGATCGTCGGAATGGCGGTCGAGGCTCCGGGTGGTGTGGACACCGCCGAGGGCTTCTGGGATCTGCTGGCCGAGCAGCGGGAAGCGCTGGGGCACTTTCCCACCGACCGCGACTGGGCGATCTCCGAACTTCTGGACGGGTCCCGGCGCGACGGGTTCAAAACCATCCACGATCTCGGCGGGTTTCTCGCCGGCGCAGGCAGTTTCGACCCGGCCTTCTTCGGCATCTCACCGCGCGAAGCCGTGGCGATGGACCCGCAGCAACGCGTCGCGCTGCGACTGGCCTGGCGTGCGATCGAAGACGCCGGGATCAACCCCGACGATCTCGCCGGCCACGACGTGGGTTGTTACCTCGGCGCTTCGGCGCTCGAGTACGGACCTGCACTGTCCGAATTCTCCTCGCACAGTGGCCATCTCATCACCGGAACGTCACTGGGGGTGATCTCCGGGCGGATCGCCTACACCCTCGACCTGGCCGGTCCGGCGCTGACCGTCGACACCTCCTGCTCGTCGGCCCTGGCCGCCTTCCACACCGCCGTGGCGGCCCTGCGCGCCGGCGATTGCGATATGGCCCTGGCCGGCGGGGTCTGCGTGATGGGCACCCCGGGCTACTTCGTCGAATTCTCCAAACAACACGCACTGTCCGACGACGGGCACTGCCGGCCCTACAGTGCCCACGCGAGCGGCACGGTGTGGGCCGAAGGCGCGGCGATATTCCTTTTGCAGAACAAATCCGCCGCGATCCGCGACGGCAGGCAGGTACTGGCGGAGGTGCGCGCCACCGCCGTCAACTCCGACGGCCGCACCGTCGGACTCACCGCGCCCAGCGGCACCGCCCAGCAGAAGTTGTTCCGACGCGCCCTCGCCGCGGCCGGGGTGACCCCCGAAGACGTCGGCATGATCGAAGGCCACGGCACCGCCACCCGCCTCGGTGACCGCACCGAACTACAGGCGTTGGCGCAGACCTATGGCGCCACCGCGCCTGGCGCCGGTGCACTGCTCGGGTCGGTCAAATCCAACCTCGGTCACAGCCAGGCGGCCGCCGGGGCGCTCGGACTGGCCAAGGTGATCATCTCGGCCGAGCACGGCTCGGTGCCGGCCAGCCTGCACGCCGACGAGCCCAGCCGGGAAATCGACTGGGAGTCCCAAGGTCTGCGGTTGGCCACCAAACTGACGCACTGGCCCGCCAAGCGCGGCGAACGGGTCGGTGCGGTGTCGGCGTTCGGTATGAGCGGGACCAACACCCACGTCATCGTGGCCGTCCCGGACGCCGGGGAGACCCGTGATGTACCTGCCTGACGGACGCGTGCCCGTGCTGCTGACCGCGCACGCCGAGGACCTGATCGCGCAGGACGCCGCCGCGATCCTGCACTACCTGGAGCGCCGGCCCACCCACACCGACGTCTCCGCGGTGGCCGCGGCGACACTGCGCACCCGCCGGATACGCAAGCACCGGGTGGTGATCCGGGCCGCTGCACTCGGCGAGCTGAAAGACGCGCTGCGTGCCGTCGCCGCGGGGGAGGAGCACCCGCTGGCGGTGGGCTCGTCACGATCGGCGAGCCGTATCGCCTTCGTCTTCCCCGGTCAGGGCAGCCAGTGGCCGTCGATGGGGAGCGAGGCCTACGACCGTCTGCCCGAGTACCGCGCCGAGGTCGACCGCTGCGCCGCGGTGTTCACTGCCGCCGGGCACGCATCCCCACTGGACTACCTGATGGCCGAACCCGGTGTGCCGACCAACGATTTCACCCAGGTGCAGATCCAGGGCGCGCAGTTCGTGCACGGGGTGGCATTGGCCCGGGTGTGGCGGTCGTGCGGAGTGCTGCCCGATATCACCGTCGGGCACAGTCTCGGCGAGATCGGCGCGGCCTACATCGCCGGCACCATCACCCTCACCGAAGCCGTCGGTATCGTCGCGGCCCGCGCCACCCTGCTGGACGGACTGACCGGGCCGTACCGGGTCGCGGTCCTCGGGCTCGGCCCGGACGCGGCGCACGAGGCCATCGCCGGCGTCCACGGTTGGGCCGAGGTGTCGGTCGTCAACTCGAGATCCTCGGTCGCGGTGTCCGGGGACACCGAGACGATCGCCGCGCTGGTGCGTGCCACCGCAGACCGCGGCGTCTTCGCCCGCGAGATCGAGATGTGGTTCCCCGCGCACACCACCAAACTCGACCCGCTGCGCACCGAGCTCGAATCACTGTTACCCGCAGGCGAGTTCACCGAGTCACCCGTGCGGTTCATCGGATCGGCCACCGCCTCGGCGGTCGCGGCCGGTACCGACTTCGCCGACTACTGGTACACCAACCTGCGCAGCACCGTTCGCTTCGACCGCGCCGTCGCGGCCGCCGTCGAGCACGGCGCCCGCGTCTTCGTCGAACTCTCCGCCCATCCGGCGCTGCTGTACGCGCTCGGGGATACGCTCGATGACGAGGACGGAGCTGTCGAGCCGGCCGAGGTGCTCGCCGTCGGCTCCGGGTGCCGCGACGAACCGATCGCCGATCGGCTGGCCGCCAATATCGCCGCGGTGGCCGTCACCGACCCGGGCTACCGCTGGGCCGACCTCATCGACGCGGCACCCGCACCACTACGGAACTTCCCGTTCGCCCCGATGCGGTCCCAACACCTCTGGGCCGCGCCGGCACCCCTGCCGCCCGTGGCGGGGATCAGCGTGGCCGTCGAACACTGGCAGCCGCACCTCCCTGCCGTCTCCGCCGGCACCCGGCGGGCCGCGGTGATCGACCTCGGCAGCGGTCTCGGTGCGGCCGTGGCGGACCGGTTCGACGTGGTGGCCCCCGCAGACGCCGACCTGCTCATCGTGGTCGCCCCCGCCCTGGACAGCCCGGACGTGGTCACCGCCGCCGAGGCGCTGGCCGCACAGATCGAGTCCGGTCTGCTGGGCTACGCCGATACGCCCGGCGATACCGATCGCGACGTCTGGCTGGTCACCGTGGGCGGGGAGCAGGTGCGGCCCACCGACCCGGCACCCCTGCCCGCACAGGCCGCGCTCGGCGCCATGCACCGCAGCCTGGGACTGGAATTCCCCGAGCACCGGTTCGGGCATCTCGATCTGCAAGCGCGCACGCTGGATGCGGCCGCGGTGGCCGTACTCGCAGGATCGACAGGCGAATTCGCCATCCGGGACGGCGCGGTCTACCGGCGCACCACCCGCGACGAGCAGCTCGACACACCGGCGTGGACCGCGGATTCCGGGGTGCTGGACGAAGTGGTCATCACCGGTGGCAGCGGGGTCGTCGGGCTGCACCTGGCCCGCCGTCTCGCCGCGCAGGGCGCGCGCCGGATCGTGCTGCTGAGCCGCGGCGGGGTCGATCCCGCGCACCTCGCCGAGCTGGACGCAGAGGTGATCGCGCCCCGCTGTGACATCACCGACCCGGCCACCCTGGCCGCCGCGATCGTCGAAACGGGCTCGACCGCAGCATCCTTGGTGATCCACGCCGCGGGCTCGGCCACCATCGCCGAACACGGCCGGCTCAGCGGGGCGGCGTTCGCGGATACCATGTCGGCGAAGGTCAACGGATTCGACCGTCTCGCCGCGACCTGGCCCCTGCGGTCGGATGCTCGAATCCTGTTGTGTTCCTCGGTATCCGGGATGTGGGGCGGCATCGGGCACATCGCGTACGCCGCCGCCAACCGGCTGCTCGACGTGGCGGCCGCCCAGCACCGGGCACAGGGCCGCCGGTGCACGGCCGTGCGCTGGGGACTGTGGCCCGGCAACGGGATCATCGACGAGTCCGAGAGCGCCCGGGTGCAGCGGTCGGGCCTGCAACCGATGTGCCCGGACCGGGCCGCCGAGGTCTGTCTCCGGGACTGGGCAGGTGACCCGCTGGTGTTCACCGCCGACCGGGACCGGTTGCGCACCTTCCTCGGCGACGCGGACGAACCTGCCGCCACGGCCGCCATCCCGGAGGTCCCCGTGGCCGGCGCGCCAGGAGAGCCCGCCGGTGCCGTTCGCAGTGCGCTCGCAGCGGTGCTGAAGGTGGGCGACACCGCATCCCTGGATCTGGCCGAGTCCCTCCTGGACCTGGGCGTGGATTCCCTGCTGGCCCTGGACCTCCGCAAGAAGCTCACCGCGGCCACCGGGCACAAGGTGCCGCTGGCCAAGATCCTCGGCGGTATCACCGGAGCCGAGCTGATCGAGCACCTCGAGAAGACTGACAAAGAAAGCACCCACGCGTGACTGATATCGCAGATGCCACCACCACCGCCGCCGGCCGGGACGCCCGTCTGGAGCTGATGCGGCGCAAGCTCGCCGAACGCGGGCTGGCCTCGGCAGAAGCCGTCGACGCCGCACCGCCGGCCGGGTTGTCCGACGGACAGCTGCGCATGTGGTTCGTGCACAACGTGGACCCCACCGGCGTGCTGCTCAACGTCTGCGTCTCCTACCGGCTCACCGGTGCGCTGGATCCCGAGCGCCTGCACGGCGCCGTCGATGCCGTGGGCCGCCGGCACCCGATCCTGCGCACCACCTATACCGCCGACGAGACCGGGACGCCGCAGCCGGTGCTGCACGACGACCTGCGGCCCGGCTGGGCCTTCCACGACGTGTCCGACAAATCCGAACGGGCCCGCGCGCTGCGGCTGGAGGTGCTGGCACAGCGGGAATTCGGCGCCCCGTTCGATCTCGCTGCCGACTCGCCGCTGCGGATCACGTTGGTGCGCCTCGGTGCCGACGAGTTCGTCATGCTGCTGGTGGCCCATCACATCGCCTGGGACGACGGTTCGTGGCGGGTGTTCTTCGACGACCTGACCCGCGCCTACACAGGCGCCGACCTCGGCCCCACGCCGCGTACGCCCGTGCCGGCCGCCGACACCACCGCCGAAGACCTGGCGCATTGGCGTGCGGTGTTGGCGGACCCGCCCGAGCCCCTGGAACTGCCGGGCCCGTCCGGATCGGCCGTGCCGACCGGATTCCGCTCGCAGCTCATCACGTCGGCTCTGCCCGCCGGCACCGTGGCGAAGGTGACGGCACTGGCCCGCGAGACCGGCGCCACCCCCTACATGGTGCTGCTGGCCGCGTTCGGCGCACTCATCCACCGCTACACGCACACCGATGACTTCCTGGTCGCCAGCCCGGTCGTCAACCGCGGTACCGACGATGCGATCGGCTACTACGGCAACACCGTCGCGATGCGGCTGCGTCCGAAGGGCACCCAGGGCTTCCGCGACCTCGTCACCGCCACCCGGGACACCGCGGTGGCGGCGTTCGCCCACCAGCGGATCAACCTCGATCGGGTGGTCGCCGAACTCAACCCGGACCGGCGCCACGGCGCCGAGCGGATGACACGGGTCAGCTTCGGCTTCCGCGAACCCGACGGCGGCGGCTTCCGGGCCGCCGGCATCACCTGCGCCCGTGCCGAGCTGCGCAGCCACGTCAGCCAGCTGCCCTTGGGCTTCATGGTCGAGTGGAACGCCGACGGCGTCACCATCGAGGCCGAGTACCTCACCGAGATCATCGATGCCGACCTCGCCGCGAATATGCTCGCCCACTTCGCCGTCCTGCTGGACAACGCGCTGGACCAGCCCGACGTGGCACTGCAGCGCCTCATGTTGTTCTCCGCCGACGACGAAGCCTGGCTGCACGCCGTCTCCCACGGCGAGCAGTTCGACACTGCCGCAACCACATTGACCGCACTCGTCGGCGATCAGGTCGCCCGCACTCCCGATGCCACCGCCGTCGTCTACGAGGGCCGCCACTACAGCTACCGCGAGCTGAACGCGGAGGCCAACCGGATCGCGCACTGGCTGATCGCCCAAGGTGTCGGTACCGAGGACCGGGTGGCCGTGCTGCTGGAGAAATCACCCGAGCTGGTGATGACCGCGCTGGGCATCGTCAAGGCGGGTGCGGTGTACCTGCCGATCGACCCCGGCTACCCCGAGGACCGGCTGACCTACATCCTGTCCGATTCGGATCCGAAAGTCGTGATCCGCGAACCGGTCACCGACCTGCAGGCCTATCGCGCCGACGACCCGACCGACGACGACCGGGTCCGCCCGCTGCTGCCCGACAACACCGCCTACCTGATCTACACGTCGGGCTCGACCGGTCTGCCCAAGGGCGTGCCGGTGCCGCACCGGCCCATCGCCGAGTACTTCGTCTGGTTCGGTGCCGAATACCAGGTCTCCGAGGCGGACCGGCTGCTGCAGGTGGCCTCCCAGGGTTTCGACGTATCGATCGGTGAACTGTTCGGCATGCTCGCCGCCGGGGCGCGCCTGGTCATCCCGAAACCCGGTGGCCTCAGCGATATCGGGTATCTCACCGCGCTGCTGCGCGACGAGGGCATCACCTCGATGCACTTCGTCCCGTCCTTGCTGGGGCTGTTCCTGTCGCTGCCCGGTGTCAGTGAATGGCGCAGCCTGCAGCGGGTGCCCATCGGCGGCGAGGCGCTGCCCGGGGAGGTCGCCGACAAGTTCCACGCCACCTTCGATGCCCTGCTGCACAACTTTTACGGCCCCACCGAGACGGTGCTCAACTGCACCCGTTTCAAGGTGGAGGGCAAACAGGGCGCCCGGATCGTGCCGATCGGCACACCCAAGATCAACACCACCATCCATCTGCTCGACGACGCGCTGCAGCCGGTCCCGGTCGGCGTGATCGGCGAGATCTACATCGGCGGCACGCATGTCGCACACGGTTACCACCGCAGGCACGGCCTGACCGCCGAACGCTTCGTCGCCGACCCGTTCAACCCCGGCGGTCGGATGTACCGGTCCGGCGACCTGGCCCGCCGCAACGCCGACGGCGATATCGAATTCGTCGGCCGCGCCGACGAACAGGTCAAGATCCGCGGCTTCCGCATCGAACTCGGCGAGGTGGCCGCTGCCGTCTCGGTGGATCCGTCGGTCGGTCAGGCCGTCGTGGTGATGAGCGATCTGCCGACCCTGGGCCGCAGCCTGGTCGCGTATGTGACACCGGCGCAAGAGACCGAGGCGGTGCAGATCGACCGGATCCGCGCGCGGGTGGCCGCGGCGCTACCGGAGTACATGATCCCGGCCGCCTATGTCGAGATCGGCGAGATCCCGATCACCGCGCACGGCAAGATCGACCGGAAGGCGTTGCCCGAACCCGAGATCTCGGCGGGCGTGCAGTACCGCGAGCCGGGCACGGATACCGAACGCGTCATCGCCGGCCTGTTCGCCGAACTGCTGGGCCGCGAGTCCGTCGGCGCCGATGACTCGTTCTTCGACCTGGGTGGGCATTCGCTGTTGGCCACCAAACTGGTGGCCGCCGTACGGTCGCGGTGCCGTGTCGACATCGGCGTGCAGCAGGTCTTCGAGCTGGCCACCGTCGCCGGCCTGGCCGCCCACATCGACACCGTGCGCGCCACCGGAGAGGGCAGTGACCGCCCGGCCATGGTGCCGATCGAGCGCGACGGACCGCTGCAGATGTCCGCTGCGCAGCTGCGCCAGTGGTTCCAGTTCCGCATCGACGGCCCCAACCCGGTCAACAACATTCCGTTCGCCGCACGGCTGACCGGGCCCAGCGACGTCGAAGCGTTCGTCGCCGCGATCGGTGACGTCGTCGGCCGGCACGAGATCCTGCGCACCACCTACCGCGAGATCGACGGCGCGCCATACCAGGTCGTGAACCCGAGTGCGCCGGTGCCGGTGCGCCGCGCCCGCGGCGAGGACGAACAGTGGCTGCAGCGCGAACTCGATTCCGAGCGCCGCTACTGCTTCGACCTGGAACACGACTGGCCCATCCGGGCTGCCGTGCTGAGCACGCCCGAATATCACGTGCTGTCCCTGGTGGTGCATCACATCGCCGCCGACCACTGGTCGGCCGGGGTGCTGTTCACCGATGTGCTGACCGCCTACCGCGCCCGCCGTGGCGGGGCCGCACCGGAATTCGAGCCCCTGCCGGTGCAGTACGCCGACTACGCGGCGTGGCAGGCCGAGCTGCTGGCCGGTGACGAGCTTGCCGCACAACGTGATTACTGGGTGGACCAGCTCGCCGGGCTGCCCGAGGAGAACGGGCTGCGCCCGGACTTCCCGCGCCCGCCGGTACCGACCGGCGAGGGTGAGGCGTTGAGCTTCACCATCGACGAGGACACCCGGATTCGGCTGGCCGAGCTGACCCGCGAACTCGGCATCACCGAGTTCATGCTGCTGCAGGCCGCCGTCGCCGTCGCCCTGCACAAGGCAGGGGTGGGCACCGACATCCCGCTGGGCACCCCGGTGGCCGGCCGCACCGAACCCGAGTTGGATCAGCTCATCGGGTTCTTCATCAACATCGTCGTGCTGCGTAACGACCTGTCGGGCAACCCGACGGTGCGCGACGTGCTGCGGCAGACCCGCGAGATGGCCCTGGGCGCCTACGCCCACCAGGACCTACCGTTCGACCGGGTGGTCGACGCGGTGAGCCCGGTGCGTTCGCTGTCGCGCAACCCGCTGTTCGGTGTCGTCGTGCACGTGCGCGAGGAGCTGCCGGCCGACCGGGTGATCGACTCAAGCGATTCGGGGGATCAGCACTGGGAGACCCGTTTCACCGCACTGGAGCCCACCTTCGATGTCGCCCACGCCGACCTGTCGCTGAACTTCTTCGCCACCGCGAGCAACGGCTACCAGGGCACCGTCATCTACCGTACCGAGCTGTACCAGCCCGTCACCGCGCAGCGGCTGGTCGACTGGCTGCTGCGGGTCATCGACGCGTTCGCCCACCATCCCGACCACACCCTGCGCGATATCGCGATCGGGGGCTCCGAGGCCGTCGCCCAGTGGAGTGCCGCCGCGACGCCGGAGGTCGGGCTGCCCCAGACCGCGGGGGCGGACCAGGTGTTCGTGCTCGACGACTGGCTCGCCCCCGTCGGCGTCGGGGTGATCGGCGACGTGTACCACGCCGGCGGCGCCATCGACGAGGCGCAGCGAAATGCCGCGCCTGCAGCGCAATTCCGGTATCCGGTGAACCCGTTCGCACCGGGCACCCGGCTCTACCGCACCGGAGACCGGGCGCGTTGGACCGAGGACGGCACGCTGGAGTACGTCGAGCGAGGTGACCACCGGGTACAGGCGGCGCTGGAAGCGATCGACGGGGTGGCCGCGGCGCTGACCCGAAACTGGACCACCCGCGCGGGATCGGTGCTGGCCGGCTATGTGGTGCCGGCAGACCCGCAGGCCGACACCGTGGCGTTCGCCGACACCGTCCGCGCCGCACTGCCCGAAGAGCTGGCGGGACTGCGGATCACGGTGCTCGACACCCTCGACGGCGCGACCCTGCCGCGTCCCGTGCTGACCGCGTCGGGCCCGTTCGAGCCGGCCGCCACCGATACCGAACGCACGCTGGCCGCGCTGCTCACCGCGCTGCTGGGTGTCGAGGAGTTCGGCAGGCACGACGACTTCTTCACCCTCGGCGGTGACAGCATCCTCGCCGTGCAGCTGGCCGCCCGCGCCCGCGACAACGGGATGGCGCTGACGGCGCGGATGGTGTTCGAGCATCCGGTGCTCGCCGAACTGGCCGCGGCCCTCGATGCCAAGGCCGGGCAGGTTCGTGCGCAGGACACCCATCACGCGCCGATGGCCGCGTCCGGCCTGTCCGCCGACGAACTGGCCGAGCTCACAGCGGGGTGGCAGGGACCGTGACCGACGCACCGGCCATCCTGGATGTGATGGCCCTCAGCCCGCTGCAGCAGGGGCTGTACTCGCTGGCCGGTCTGACCGACGGCGGAGCCGATCCGTACTTCATCGCGATGGCCGCGGATGTCGAGGGCAGCCTCGACGCGGCGCGGCTGCGGGCCTGCGCCGAAGCGATGCTGGACCGCCACCCCAATGTCCGGGTGAGCTTCTTCCAGGGCGCGCTGAGCAAGCCGGTCGCGGTGGTACCCGCCACCTTCGAATTGCCCTGGCAGCACGTGATCGTCGATACCGACGACGAGGTGGCCGCGCTGGAGGACGAGGTCCGGCGCCGGCCGTTCGACCTGACTCGTGGCCCGGCGATCCGGTTCCTGCTCGCCGAGCTTCCGCATTCCCGGTGGCGGCTGGTGGTGGTCGCCCATCACATCGTCATCGACGGGTGGTCGTTGCCCGTGTTCGTCAGCGAGTTGATCGGCCTGTACCGGGCCGGCGGGAACCTCGCCGCGCTGCCACCGCAGCCACGGCCCTACCGCGACTACATCGGCTGGCTGGCCGCCCGGGACCCCCAGGTCAGCCGGGAACGCTGGGCCACGCACCTGGCCGGGCTGGACGGACCGACCATGCTGGCTCCCGCACTGTCCGGCCGGGAAGCTGCGGCCGGGCTGCCCCGGCGCACCGAGGTGACCCTCGATGAGGCGAGCACCGCCGAGCTGCTGGACTCGGCGCGCGCCCACGGCGTCACCGTCAGCACCTTATTCCACATGGCTTGGGCAGCAATCCTGTCCGTCTTCACCGACCGTACCGACGTGGTGTTCGGGGTCACGGTGTCCGGCCGGCCCGACGACCTCGCCGGCGTCGAATCCATGGTCGGGCTGTTCATCAACACCGTGCCGCTGCGGATCCGGCTCGACCCGGCACAGCGCGTCGGCCGGCAATGCCTTGCCCTGCAACGCGAGGCCGCCGACCTGCGTGACCACGGCTACCTCAGCCACGCCGAGCTGCGGGCGGCCGGCGGCATCGGCGAACTGTACGACACCCTGCTGGTCTACGAGAACTTCCCACCCGGCGGGCTCGTCGGCAGCGGGGATTTCGATCTCGGCGGCGCGGTGATCCGCCCGTCGGCGCTGGAAAGCCTGTCGCACTTCCCGATCACCATCGCCGCCCATCCCACCCACGGCCGGCTCACCGTCCTGGTCGAAACCCTGGACGGGGCACTGGGACTGATCGATCCCGAGACACTCGGGCGCCGGGTGCTGGCCGTGGTGCGTGGTCTGCTGCAGCATTGGGAGCGCCCGATGCGCGAGGTGGCCGTCACGTTCGACGACGAGGTCGACGCGTCGCCGGCCAAGGACACCGGGTTTCATCGCGGAGGTTTTCACACCGCGTTCACCGAAGCCGCCGCTGACCGGCTGGGATCGGTCGCCCTGAGCTGGGCGGGTGGCGAGCTCACCTTCCGCGAACTCGACGAATCCGCCGACCGGCTCGCCGCCGAACTGGTGGCCCGCGGGGTGTGCGCCGAGACACCGGTACCGATCCTGCTGCGCCGCGGGCCCGATTACGTGGTGGCCATGCTGGCCGTGCTCAAGGCCGGCGGTCTGATCGTGCCGCTGGATCCCGGCATGCCCGCCGCACGCATCCGCGAGATCATCGGCCAGACCGGTGCCACGGTGATCGTCGATGAGACGGTCACCGATGCGGTGGCCGACCTGCCGATACCCGAGTTCGCGCCCGCACCGGTCCGGCCTGGACAGGGCGCCTACATCGTCTTCACCTCGGGGACCACCGGAAAACCCAAGGGTGTCATCGGAACTCATGACGCCCTGCTCGCCTACGCGGCCGACCATGCCCGAAACGTGCTGCAGCCGGCCGGTCGCCGGCTGCGTATCGCACATGCCTGGTCGTTCACGTTCGACGCGGCTTGGCAGCCGCTGGTGGCACTGCTGTACGGCCACAGCAACCACATCATCGGAGATGCCGTCCAGCGCGATGCAGAGGCGCTGGTGGCCGAGATCGGCCGGTTCGGCCTGGACATGATCGACACCACCCCGTCGATGTTCGGCCAGCTGCGGGCGGCGGGCCTGCTCTCGACGGTCCCGTTGACCGTGCTGGCCCTCGGCGGCGAGGCGATCGACCCGGCGGCATGGCAGGGCATCCAAGCCGATTGTGCGCGCACCGGTGTGCGCGCCCACAACTGCTATGGGCCCACCGAAACGACGGTGGAAGCGGTCGTGGCACGGATCGCCGACCACCCGCAGCCCTGTATCGGCTATCCCACCGACGCGACCACCGCGCGCGTCCTGGACCGTTGGCTGCGCCCGGTGCCCGACGGCGTGGCGGGGGAGCTGTACCTGACCGGCGGGCAGCTCGCCCGCGGCTACCTGGGCCGCATGGGGGAGACCGCGGGCCGGTTCGTCGCCGACCCGTTCAATCCGTCGGGCCGGATGTATCGCACCGGTGATGTGGTGCGCCGACGGGTGTCCGGGGAACTGCAGTTCATCGGCCGCAGCGACGACCAGGTGAAGATCCGCGGCTTCCGGGTCGAGCCCGGCGAGGTGGCCGCCGTCCTGCACCGTCACCCCGAGGTGTCACACGCGCATGTCGCGGTGCGCAGGCATCGCACCGGCCCGCGGTTGACGGCCTATGTGGTGACGCGCGTCCTTCCCACGGCGCTCCGCCGGGACCTCGCCGCGACATTACCGAGATACCTGGTCCCGCAGCAGATCATCGTCGTCGACGAGATACCCCTGACCGGGCACGGCAAGGTCGACGACGCCGCGCTCGCGGCCCTCGACGGCCGGCACGACACCGCGGCGGTGACCGGCCCCGCCACCGACACCGAGACGGTGCTGGCCGGAGTCTTCCGCGGGCTACTGGACCTCGAACGCGTCGACGTCACCGCTGACTTCCTGGACCTGGGGCTGGACAGCATCGTGGCCCTTTCGGTGGTGCAGGCGGTACGACGGCGCGGAATCCCGTTGCGGGCCCGGCTGATGCTGGAATGCGCCAGCATTCGCGAACTGGCCGCGGCGCTGGACGCGGACACGCAGGCAGAGACGGTCGACCACGAGGACACCGGCCCGATCCCGCTGCTGCCCGCCGGCCATTGGCTGCTGGCGCATGGCGATTCGCGCCGGCTGGCGCAGACCGAGGCGATCCGCCTGCCCCGCGGTGTCACCCGCGCACAACTGGAGACGCTGCTGCGCACGGTGGTCGACGGCCACGTCGCGCTGCGCAGCAGGCTGGACCGCGACACCATGACGCTGGTCGCACATCAGGTCACCGATATCCTCGACGAGGCGGACGTCACCGGCGACCTCGCCGCGGCCGTCGGCGCCCGCACCGACGAATCCCTTCGGCGGCTGGACCCCGAACAGGGGGTGATGTTCCGGGCGGCGCTGCTCCACCACGACAGTGGCGCAGATGTGCTGGTGCTGACCGCGCACGTGCTCGCGATGGATCCGGCCTCGTGGCGGATCGTTCTCGGTGAGCTGGAAACCGGTTGGCATGCGGTGAATTCCGGTCGTGCGCCGGCGCCGGTGCGGGAGCACACCTCGTTGCGGCAGTGGTCCGCAATCCTGGCCGAGCGGGCCCTCAAGCTCGATACCTGCGAGTTCTGGGAGGCGCAGCTCGCCGGCGACGACCCGGAGCTGGGCACCCGCCGGGTCTGCCCGGAGACCGACCGGGTGCGGGACGTGGTGGTCAGCATGTCCTTCACCGACCCCGACGTCTCGGCCCGCGTCATGACGGGACCGGCGCCGGAGTTACTCGCGGCGGCCACCGCACGGACCGTCACCGCCTGGCGGCGGGCGCGCGGACAGCGGACCCCGGCGCCGTTGCTGGCGCTGGAAACCCACGGCCGTGCCGATGCCGTCGTCTCGGCGGGGCTGGCCGACGATGCACACCTGATCGACACCGGTGACACCGTCGGGCTGCTCAGCGCGATCTACCCGGTCCGGCTCGTCGACGGTGTCCTGCCGGTGATCCCCGGCGACGGTATCGACTACGCGCTGCTGCGTCACCTGCGCGCAGACACCGCCGAGCGACTCGGTGCCCATCGTGATCCGCAGGTACTGCTGAACTATCTGGGCCGGATCCACCATGCCGGTGGCGCACAGGCCCTCTTACCTGACCGCGCCCTGCTGGCCGCACTGTCCCCGACGCCCGAACCGAATCTGGCTGTCCGCCACGAGCTCACGCTCAATGTGGCACTCATCGAGCGGAACGGGGTGCCGGTGCTGGGCAGCCAGTGGCGCACCCTGCCCGACATTCTGTCCGCCGCCGACGTCGCCACCCTGCAGGCGATGTGGCAGGACGCATTACGAGAGGTCGTCTCATGACACAGAAACTGGCCATCATCGGCGCGGGAGCCAAGGCGGTGGCCGTCGCGGCCAAGGCCGCCGAACTGCGCGCCATGGGCGTCGACGCACCGGAGGTGATCGCGGTGGAGCGCACCGCGATCGGCGCCAACTGGCAGGCCGCGGGCGGCTGGACCGACGGTGCGCACCGGCTGGGTACCGGCCCGGAGAAGGACATCGGTTTTCCGTACCAGTCCGCGTTGGTGCCGCGCCGCAACGCCGAACTCGACGAGCGGATGATGCGGCACAGCTGGCAGTCCTATCTGGTGGGGACCGGTCAGTTCGCCGAATGGGTGGACCGCGGCAGGCCCGCCCCGCCGCACCGGCGGTGGAGCCAGTACCTGCAGTGGGTGGCGGAACGCGTCGGCATGTCGGTGATCCTGGGCGAGGTCACCGAGATCGGCTTGCAGCAAGGCGATGCCGGGGCCGGCTGGGAACTGAAGACCCACGAGAGCACCGTGGCGGCCGACGCGCTGATGATCACTGGTCCCGGCCAGGCGGAGCGCTCGATCCTGCCGGGCAACCCGAGAGTGCTGTCCATTGCGCAGTTCTGGCACCGCGCCGCGGCGCAGGAGCTGATCGCCGCCGACCGGGTGGCCGTCATCGGCGGTGGCGAGACCGCCGGCACCATGCTCGACGAACTCTTCCGCCACCGCGTGTCGACCATCACCGTGATCTCACCGCAGGTGACGCTGTTCACCCGCGGCGAGGGCTTCTTCGAGAACACGCTGTACTCCGACCCCACTCACTGGGACGGTCTGACGCCGGCGGAGAAGCGGGATGCGATGAACCGCACCGACCGCGGGGTGTTCTCGGTGCGGGTGCAGGAGGCGCTGCTGGCCGACGACCGGATCCGGCATCTGCGCGGCCGGGTGGCCCACGCGGTGGCCCGCGATGAGCGGATCCGGCTGACCCTGCAGACCGAGCGCGGCGGCGAGCGGCTGGAGACGGTGCACGGTTTCGACCTGGTGATCGACGGGTCCGGTGCCAACGCGATGTGGTTCCAGCCGCTGCTGCGCCAGGAGGCGCTCGACACGCTCGAACTCGGCCTCGGCGGACCGCTGACCGGTGACCGTCTCCAGGAGGCCATCGGCCACGACCTGGCCGTCGACGATGTCGAGCCGAAGCTGTTCCTGCCGGGGCTCGCCGGCCTCACCCAGGGGCCGGGTTTCCCCAACCTCAGTTGCCTGGGCCGGTTGTCCGACCGCGTTCTGGGTTCCCCCGCTTTCGCCACCCTCGCAAGGAGAAGTCATGAGCAGCAATCCGTTCGATGACGAGGACGGTACGTTCTACGTCCTGCGCAACGACGAGGAGCAGTACAGCCTCTGGCCGGCGTTCGTGGATGTGCCGGCCGGCTGGCGGGTGGTGTTCGGTGAGAGCACCCGGGCCGACTGCGTGGCCTACGTCGAGCAGACCTGGACCGACCTGCGACCGAAGAGCCTGCGCGACGCGATGTCCTGAGCCGTCAGCGCCCGGCCACCAGATCGGCGAGGCGGGCGATCGGTGAACTCGTCGTCCGGCCACGCGCTTCGGACGTGTCCGCCGCCCGATAGGCGGCATAGATGCCGTGCACGGCGAGGTAACGCAGTGGCTCGAACTCCCAGCGGCGCGCGCGGTGGCCCACCCACGGCGCCCGGGTGAGATCGGTGGTGTGCCCCAGGACCAGATCGCGCAAGGTGCGGCCGGCGAGGTTGGTGGCGGTCACTCCGGTTCCGACGTACCCGCCGGCGAAGCCGAGGCCGGTCCGGGGGTCGTAGGTCACCGACGCGGACCAATCCCGCGGTACCCCCAGCACACCCGACCAGGCATGGTCGATCGCGGCCGAGTGCAGGGCCGGGAAGAACCGCCGCAGCAACGCGGTGAGACTGTCGATGGTCGCCGGCTGGGTGCTGCCGTCGGTGTCCACGGCCGAGCCGTAGCGGTACGGCACGCCGCGACCACCCAGTGCGATGCGCCCGTCGGCGGTCCGCTGGGCGTACATGTACACATGCGCCATATCGCCGAGGGTGTCGTAGCCCTGCCAGTTGATCGACTCCCAGGTGGTCTCCGGCAGCGGTTCGGTGACGATCATCGAGGAGTTCATCGGTAGCCAGGTGCGGTGCTCGCCCGCCAGGTTCGCGGTGAACCCCTCGGTGGCGCGCAGGATGTGTGTTGCCCGCACGGTGCCGAAATCCGTTCTGGCACGGCCCGGTTCGATCTCGTGGACGGGCGTGTTCTCGTAGATGTCGACACCGAGGCGTTCGACGGCTTCGGTCAGCCCGCGGGCCAGTTTGGCGGGATGGACCTTGGCGCAGTGCGGGTGCCAGATACCGCCCAGGGTTTCGGCCACGTTCACCCTGTTCGCTGTGTCGGATGCGGACAGCAGCGTGCCGTCGGTGCCGGGCCACGCCGCCAAGGCCTCCGCCGCCGCTTGCAGGCGCCCGAACTGGGCCGGGGTGTAGGCGACGGTCAATTCGCCGCCCTTGCGGATATCGGCGTCGATACCCTCGTCGGCTGCGATGGTGAGCACTTCGTCGATCGTCGCGTTCAGCGCGTTCTGGTGGTCGATCGTCGGCTGCCGGCCATAGGTTTTCGCCATCCGCTCGCGGCCGCCGGTGATGTCGTTGGTGAGCCAGCCGCCGTTGCGGCCGGACGCCCCGAAACCGGCGAACCGTGCCTCCAGGACCGCGATGCGCAGACTCGGTTCGGCTTTCTTGAGGTAGTACGCGGTCCACAACCCGGTGTATCCGGCCCCGACGATGGCGACGTCGACATCGATCGAGCCGGGCAGCGTTGGGCGCGGCGCGGGCAGCCCGATCTGCTGCCACCAGAAGGAAACTCCACCATTGACGGTCACGACATCACTCCACTCACTCGCTCGGATCGTTGGTTCATCGGGTGCCCTCGGCTTCTTGCCACGCGCGGGCCGCGACGAGTTCGGGGATGAGCGTCTCGGTGAGGAGACGGACGTCATCGTCGTCGTCGCCGGGATAGCGCACCGTCGTGGTGGCGGCTGGGACCACGCCGCCGACGCCGACCAACTTGGTGTCCCGCGGCCCGGCCCACTCCGCCATCTGGTGCTCCCACGGCGAGCCCGCGAAGACGAGCATCCGCAGATCGGTGTTCTTCGTCCGGTACACGTCGACGTGGCTCCAGTCGCCCGTCTCACAGCCGGTAGCGGCGCGACGGGGACCCTCGCGGAACATCAAGGCGCCCTGCTGGGCTGACGAGAGCCGGTGCGCGGGCGCACACAGATGGGTCTCGTCCGGTCCCAGCAGCAGGTCGGCGACCTCGGGGCGCCAGTCCGCCTCGGTGGACAACAACCACTCGCTGGCACGCGCCGCCGCGCGCACGGTATCCACCAGGGCTGCGGTCGAGGTCCCGGTCAGGTGACACTCCAGGGCCAGGAACATCGCCAGCGTGTGCTGGAAACTGCGGCAGGCGACCCCACCGGCCTCCCGTTCCGCCAGCAGGTCCACCGTCGCGCCGCAGGCCTCGGTGATGGGGGATCCGGCGGTGTTGGTCACCGCCACCACTGTGGCCGTGGGATCGATACGGGTCAGCGCGTCAAGGGTTTCCACCGACGCGCCCGAGGCGGAGGTGGCGACCACCACGGCGCCGGATCCCCAGGCGGGCAGCAGCGCATTCGAGGCGATATCGGAGACGGCGACCACCCCGCGGGCGCGCAGCCGGGCGGCGGCGACACCACCGGCGTAGGCCGAGGAGCCCATGCCGAGGAACACGACACGCTCCGTGCCGGCCGGCACCACCTCAGACCACGGGTTGCTCGCGGCCAGGGTGTCCGCGAGCGCGTCGAGCACCTCCGGCTTGCGGGCCAGGTCGGCGGCGAACTCGTGGGGTTTCACAGCGGGTCACCTTTCAACAGTGCCGGCAGTGCGGCATCGGGGACGTACATCCAGCGCGGAAGATGCTTTGCGGCATAGATGATTTCACGTAGGACCTGTTGCAGACGAAAGGCCGGGACCGCTCCGGCGGAGAACAGCTGTTGCTGGCCGGCCGCGGCGAGCCTGGTGGTGTACGCGTCGAGGAAGGCCGCCTGCGCTGCTGCGTCGATACGGTGCAGACGTGCCGGATCGAGGTCATGGTGTCGGGCGGCCACGATCGCCACGTGGGCGAAGGACTGCAGCATACCGGCGACGTCCACGGCCGCAGGCACCGGAAGTACCCGTTGCCACGGCGGCAGTACCGGGTTCCCGTCGAAATCGGTGATGACGAAGCGCTGGTCGTCGCTGCGCAGGACCTGGCCGACATGAAGGTCGCCGTGCGCGTCGAAAATCGGGACCCCGACGAGATCGCCGATACGCTCCAGCAGGCCGGCGACCTCGGTGCCGTGCTCGGCCAACACCGCAGCACCGGTGTCGTCGGCCAATAGCGTTGCCGTGCGCAGAGTGTCGAAGGCGCCTTCGCGCCATCGGCGAGCATCGTCGGCGGTGGACGTGGTCGCCGTCGCTGCCAGCGCCAGGTGCAGGTCGCCCACCGCCGCGCCGACGGTGGCGCACGCGGTCGCGACGTCGGTGGCATCGTCGGCGCGTGCTCCGGCGACGAACAGGTCCACGGCCCAGGTCCAGCCGTCGACAGCGCCGGGCAGGTAGCCGGTCACGGTGGCGACGAGGGTCTGACCGCCGCCGTCGGGCCGCCAGGTGACCAGGCCCCACGCTGGCGGCATCGAGGGGAAGCCGGCGGCGGTCAGCGCGGACAACCGGGGTACAGCGGGGTGGGGGCCGGGTTCCAGGTGCGTCGACCATTTCACGACGGCCGCGTCGCCCACGATGACCGATTCGTTGGTCTGGTCGACGGTGATGGGGCGTTCGCCGTGCGGTTGCTGTCCTGCGGCCCAGGAGATGACGGTGAAGCGCCCCCGCTCGGACCGGCCTTCGGTGGCGGTGAGCAGCGTGATCAGCGCTTCGGCCACGCCGTCGCCGGCGGTCGCGCGCCGCCATCCGCCGTGATCGGTGACCACGGGCACGGCAGACGCCCCGGCGTCGTGCCAGATCACGGCCAGGGCGCGACCGGCACCGAGGTCGAGCAGATCCGTCGGGGTCAGCTCTACGTTGAGGTCCACGGTCAGGGCGCCGCCGCGGTCTGCGCCCGTCCGATGCGCTCGATGACATCGGCTGCCACGCTCAGACCGTCCCGGCCGCGTACGGCGTCCCCGATGGCGGCCACCCGCTCGCGCATCTCGGTGTCGGCCAGAACCCGCTCGAGTGCCGTGATCAGTTCGTCGTCGCGGAAGTGGTAGGTGTCCACCCGGATGCCCAGCGCGAGTTCGTCGATGCGCTGGGCGTTCTCGTACTGATCCCAGAACAGCGGCAGCACGACGAGCGGCTTGCCGAAATGGAGCGCTTCGGTGGTGGTGTTGTTGCCGCCGTGCGAGATCACGGCATCCACCAGTGGGATGATCCTGGTCTGCGGCAGCATCTGCGCCCCGACCATATTGTCGGCGAGCACGATCTTGTCCGCCTGCGGCCCCTTGCTGACGATGAACCGGTGCGGAGTCCGGGCCAGCACGTCGATGAGCCGCTGCATCAACGAGACATCAGCTGAGCCAAGGGAACCCAGGGACAGGAAGATCAGGGAACTGCCGTCCGGCCGGTCCGCGATGGCGGCGGGCAACTCGTAGTCCTCGTCGGTTTCGCGGACGCTGGAATCCAACCGGGTCCAGGACCCGTCGAGGGGTCGGCGGTCGGTGTAGTCGGCCTCGGCGGGGTAGACGTACAGATTTCCGGCGTTGTCGCGGGGCATGAACTCCAAGTCGGGCAGCGCGCCGGCGCCCTGGGCCTGCACCCAGGCGTTGAAATCCGCCCACAGCGGGCGCAGCACCCGGTCGAACTCCGCGCGGTAGGGACCCCACTGCGAGCGGTCGTCGCTGGGCAGGCCCGAGAAGGGCGGCGGCACATCGGCTCCCGGCACTTCGAGAGGGCTGCACGACACGATCCGCACGAACGGTTTACCGGCGGTCACCAGGGCCGGGAAGATCACCACGTTGTCTTCCACGATCACATCCGGCCGATGCTTGGCGATGATCTCGCGCAACCGCGGCTCGCAGTATTTCGCCCCGTCGATGAGGGCCTGGTAGGTGGGCAGGATGAAGGTCTCGAGCTGCTCGATGGTCGGCTTCGCGAACTCGGGGGAGGTTTCGGCGATGAAGTCGGTCCAGAACTGACCGGCGTCGTCACCACCGCCGTCCTGGGCGGGCTCGGCCAGGTCCACGAGTTCCTCGATGAACCCGAAGCGTTCGATCTTTCCGGCCCATGAGGATTCGGCCGCGAACACGATGGTGTGTCCGCGATCGCGGAGTTTGGCCGCGACGCCGATGCACTGGTTGGTGGGCCCGTACGCCGATTCGGGCCAGAACATGACGGTCAACGGAGCGGTCATCGGTCATTCCTTTCGGGAGTGCTCAAGCCTGCGCGCGCGGAAGAGGATGGCCGGTGGCCACCCGTGCGTAGTCGAGGATCAGTTCGGTCGCGGCCACGGCGTCGATGCTGGGATGACGGGCCACCATGCGGTAGCCGTAGGCGTCCTCGAGCGCGACGATGTTGCGGGCAACCGTCAGCGACGGTGACGCCAGCGTGAATGTGCCCTGTGCGGCACCGGATTCCAGGATCACCTGATACATCGCCACCTGCCGGTCGTACAGCGCGGTGAGCAGCACCGCGTACGACGGGTAGCGGGCCGCGGCACCACCCAGTTCGCAGAGGAGTTTGACGGCGGGATCGTCGGAATCGACCGGCAGTCCTGATTCGATCGTCAGGACCAGGCGCCGGTCCGGCTCGGCGATACCCTCGATGGCGCGCAGGCGCTCGTCGTAAAAGCGTTCCATGCCGGCACGATTGGCCTCCACCAACAACGTCTGGACATCCGGGAAGTGGTACAGCACGGCACCCGAAGTCAGTCCGGCTTCCGCCGCGACCTGTTTCAACTGGACATCGGCCCCATGCTTCATCACCGCACGCTGGGCGGCGTGGAGCAGCTTCAGGCGTCGCTCCGTGCGGCTCACCATGTCTGCACACCTCCTCGGCATACGTTTCGGGTCACTCTGCCAGACCGCGCCGGATCTGGTCGTGTTTTCTGAATTGTGCATCAAGTTTTGATGACGTGCAGGCTATGAACTGGATTTTTACCTGTTGCGAAACCTGAATTGCGATGCAACTATCTTTCTGCGGCCCCGGTCGAGGCCGATTCTCCAGATCTGGAACAGCACCATGAGGGCGCCGATGATCACCATTGAGCACGCATACATCGCGGCTCGGTATCTGCCTTCCGCAAGCAGAGGGGTGTGCGAATGAGCGCGGGACGATTCCACCGAGGCCTACGGGTCGAGGGGTCCGGCGGAGGCCGGACCCTGTACAACCCGGCGACGGGGGAGTCGACGGCGATCGTCTCCGAGGCGACCGTCGACGAGGCGGCGCTGGCGGTTTCGGCTGCGGCCGAGGCCTTTCCGGAGTGGTCCCGACGTACCGCAGGGGAGCGGGCGCGGCTGATCCTGCGGTGGGCGGACCTGATCGACGCCCACGTCGACGAACTCACCGATCTCGAGGTCGCCGAGACGGGTAAACCCGCCGCGGTCTTCCGGGACGGCGAACTTCCCTTCGGCACCGACAATCTGCGGTTCTTCGCCGGATCGGCCCGATCGCTGGAGGAGACCGGAGCCGGTCTGCTGAGCGAGGGCTATACGTCGATGATCGTCCGCCGTCCTGTCGGGCCGGTGGTGGGTATCGCGCCGTGGAACTTCCCGATGATCATGGGGCTGTGGAAGATCGGACCGGCGATCGCCGCGGGTAACACGATCGTGGTCAAGCCCGCGCCGACGACACCGAGCAGCACGCTGCGGATCGCGGAATTGGCCGTACAGGCCGGCATCCCGGCCGGTGTCCTGGAGGTGGTGACCGGCGATGACCAGGTGGGTGCGGCGCTGGTCGCCGACGAGCGCGTACAGCTGATCTCGATCACCGGCTCGACCCGGGCGGGCCGGCACGTGATGGCGACCGCGGCCGCCCGCGGCGCGCGGGTGCACCTGGAACTCGGCGGGAAGGCGCCCTGTCTGGTGTTCGAGGATGCCGACCTTGCGGCGGCGGCGCACGGTATCGCCATGGGGGCGACCTACAACTCGGGTCAGGACTGCACGGCGGCTACCCGAGTGTATGCGCACGAATCCGTCTTCGATGAATTGGTCGACCGGATAGCACTGCAGTTCAACAGTATTCGAGTGGGTGACCCGCGCGGCGCGGACACCGATATCGGTCCGCTGATCAGTGTCGAGCACCGTGACCGGGTGCACGGATTCGTCGATCGCGCAGTGGCCGCCGGTGCGACGGTGCGCGCCGGTGGCGAGATTCCCGACGGCGCAGGGGCCTACTACCCACCGACGCTCGTCACCGGCGCGGCCCAATCGTCGGAGATCGTCCAGGACGAGGTCTTCGGGCCGGTGTTGGTGGCGCTGCCGTTCCATACCGAAGAGGAGGCGATCGCCCTGGCCAACGACTCGGCCTACGGACTGGCTTCCTCGGTCTGGACAGTCGACGGGGCCCGCGGACTCCGGGTGGCGCACGCGATGGAGGCGGGGGTGACGTGGGTCAACGATCACCTGCCCATCGCCTCCGAGGCCCCACACGGCGGGGTCAAGGCCAGTGGCTTCGGCAAGGACATGAGCCACGCAGCGGTGGCCGAGTACACGGTGGCTCGCCATGTCATGGTCAAGCACGCACCACGCTCGGCGAACGACTCGTTCCGCCCCGCCTGATCTGGACGTAATCGATAGACAGTCAACAACATTCACGTCACTCACCGGAGGACCAGTCACATGACGACAAACGACAACGCGGTTGCCGCTCCGGCGGCCGCCGAGGTGCTACCGCGCAAGATGCGCTGGTTCGACGGATTCGCCATGGCCATGACCATGCCCGCCGCGCTGGTGGCCACCCTCGGTGCGTCGATCGCCGGCCTCGGCGGGTGGGGCGCGGCGGTGCTGTGGGCCATCTCGATGATCATCTCGCTCGGCGTCAACTGGATCTACACGGAGCTGGCCGCCATGTTCCCCGAGGCGTCCGGTGGTATCGCCGGCTACGCGGCCGAGGCCTGGAAGAGTCGCGCGCCCTGGCTCGCACCGCTGGCCGGCGTCGGCTACTGGCTGCCGTGGGGATCGAACCTGGCCACCTACGGCGCCTTCACCGGCCTGCTGGTGCAGTCACAGTGGTTCCCCGACCAGCAGTGGAGTTTCGACGCCGGCCCGCTGCACCTGAACTTCCCGATCCTGGTCGGGCTGGCCGTCATCTTCATCCTGTACGGCATCAACGTCATCGGGGTGCGCGTCACCATGGCGTTCGTCTATGTCACCGCCGCGATCCTGATGATCCCGCTGGCGGTCTTCATCATCTTCCCGCTGTTCAACTCCGGCTGGGCCCCCATGGATCTCACCTGGAAACTGCATGGGCTGGAAGGCCTGCACACGGCCATCGTGTGGTTGTACGTGATGGCATGGACGACGCTGGGTGTGGAGGTCTGCGCGACCTTCGCCTCCGAATACCGCGATCCGGTCAAGGACACCTCGCGGGCGATCCGCGCCTCGGCGTTGTTCTGCCTGGGCGTGTTCTTCCTGGTGCCGCTGACCCTGGGCGGGTTCGCCGGGGAGTCGGCCGTCGAGGCCGACCCGGCCACCTTCTTCGTCGGCAGCTTCTCCAAGCTGACCGGCGCCGGGGCGAGCGTCATGGTGCTCTGCCTCATCGCCTCTCTGGTGCTGGTCATGCTGACCTCGGTCGCCGACGCCTCACGTGTGCTGTTCAACATGGGCAAGGAGGGGGTCACCGTGCGGGCCGTCGGCAAGCTGAACCGACGCGGTGTGCCGATTCGCGCCCTCAACGTCATGCTGGTGCTGAACATCGTTCTGCTGGTGGTTCTTCAACAGCCGCTGGCCATCATCGTCACCGGAAACCTGGGCTACATCCTGGCCCACGTGCTCGCGGTCGCCGGATTCGCCGTACTCCGCAAGGACCGCCCGAATGCCTTGCGGCCCATCCTGTTGCCGCGCGCGTTCGTCCCGCTGTCGATCGGTCTGGCGGTGCTGTTGGCCATCATGCTGGTGGTGGGCGCGACCGGATTCTCCATCACCGGTTATGGCGGCATCCTCGAGCTGGGTATCGCCGTCTCGATCCTGGCCGGCGGCGTGCTGCTGTGGTGGTTCGTCCAGCGCCGCGACCGGGCCGCCGCGAAACCCTGATCGGGCAACGTCTTCCAGGGTGGCGTGGGCCACGCACCTTGACCGCTCGCTCCGGATGGCTTCGGTGAGTTCTGCATCACACTGCGGGAGTTGCCGTTTGGAACAGCCGTCGGCCGGGTAATTCCCGGCAGAGCGAGCATGTAGAGGAGTTGAGCGATGCGGGGGTTCGCTCTGCCCGAGAGCCGCGAGCCACAGGTATCTGCGGATCGGATACTCCGTCCTGGATTTACCTGCTGGCATATCGCACGCGCTGATCGGTACGCGCCGATAGTCGACGGAGCCGACTATCTACGGCACGTGAAGGCGGCGATGCTGCGCGCCCGCCACCGGATCATCCTGGTCGGGTGGGACGTGGATTCCCGAACGTCGTTCGAGGCCCAGGACCCGACGCTGCCCGGCCCGAACCACCTGATGACGTTTCTGCATGCCCTGCTGTGGCAGCGGCCGGAACTGCAGGTGTACTTGCTGAAATCGAATCTGCGTCTGCTGCGCGCGTTCGACCCTTACTGGTTCGGGCCCATCCCCACCTCGTGGCTCAATCGCCTCACCTCGTCGAGGCTGCATTTCGCCGTCGACGGCGCCCATCCCCTCGGAGCGGTCCACCACCAGAAGATCATCGTGGTCGACGACGCGGTGGCCTTCTGCGGCGGTATCGATCTCACGCTGGGGCGATGGGACACCCGCGATCACGAACCGGACGCCCCGGGCCGGCGGGCGTCCGGCGAACCCTACGGACCGCGCCACGAGGTTGCCGCGGTGGTCGACGGCCCCGCAGCGCGGGTCCTGGCCCGGCAAGCCCGTGACCGCTGGCAGGCGGCCACAGGTCGAGAACTGCCTGCGCTGTCGGCCCGAACGTCGGCGTGGCCGCGGGGGTGCGCACCCGCCTTGCGCGCTGTCGAGGTCGGGGTGGCACGCACGCTGCCGGCTCTGCCCGGCAGCGACGAGGTCCGTGAGGTCGAGGCATTGAACCTCGCCGCGATCGCGACCGCCCGGCACGTCATCTACCTGGAGAACCAATACCTCGCCGCCCGGGGCCTGGCGCAAGCCCTGGCGACGCGTCTACGCGAGCCGGACGGGCCCGAGGTCATCATCGTGCTGCCCCGCAGCTCCGAGAGCCGGCTGGAACAGGGGTCGATGGACAGCGCCCGCGAACGTCTGGTCCGCCTGCTGTGGGATGCCGATGAGCATGGTCGGCTGGGCATCTACTGGCCGGTGACCAAGGGTGGCGTCCCGGTGTATGTGCACTCCAAAGTGATGATCGTCGACGATCGCTTCCTGCGCATCGGCTCGTCCAACCTGAACAACAGGTCGCTGGGATTCGACAGCGAATGCGATCTCGCGCTGGAAGCCTGGGCTGCCGACCGCGACGACATTCGCCGCCACATCGAGCACATGCGCGACGACCTGCTGGCCGAACACCTCGGTGTGTCGGTGGATGCCGTACGTTCCGCGGCGGCACGGCGGCAGTCGACCGTGGGTGCGGTCGAGGCGCTACGCGGAACCGGCCGCTCATTGCGCAAGTTCACCGAATACATGGTGGCCGCGGATGCTGGACCGTTCGCCGAGAACGACCTCATGGATCCCGACCACGTGCCCGCCTCCCTGGCGCAGACGCTGTGTGCGACGACCATCGCCGCGGTGTTGTGGCCGCTGACGCAGGCCGCACCGGGGCTGTGGTCGACGATCCGTGCCGTCACCGACCAGGTCCGCACCTTCGCGCCTGATCTGGAGAGAATGGGGACCGGCACACCGGACTGACCGCGAAGGGTCAGGACTGGGGCACCGACTCGGCGTCCATGTCATACACCCGGGCGTGCAGCACCGTCCGGTTGCGCAGCGCGGCCCGCACCGCGCGGTGTAACCCGTCCTCCAGGTAGATCACGCCCTGCCACCGGACCGCATGCGGGAACAGGTCGCCGTAGAACGTCGAGTCCTCGGAGAGCAGGCGGTCCAGCGCCAGCACGGTGGTGGTGGTGACCAATTCGTCCAGCCGGATCTGGCGGGGCGGGATCTGGGACCACTGCCGATACGACAGGCCATGCTCGGGATACGGCTTGCCGTCGCGAACTCCTTTGAAGATCACCGGCGGGCTCCCATGCGACTGAGGTTAGTGCCACCCGGCGCGCGATGTCCTTGCCAACGTGAATACCCGCTGTTGGTCGCCGTAAAATGGGATGAAGACCGTTACCGAAGGGCAGGTGAACAGTGGGTAGTGCCGACGACCGCCGCTTCGAGGTGCTCCGTGCCATCGTCGCCGACTTCGTGACCACCAAGGAACCCATCGGTTCCAAGTCGCTTGTCGAGCGCCACAATCTCGGGGTGTCCAGCGCGACCGTCCGCAACGACATGGCGGTGCTGGAGTCCGAGGGGTACATCGCCCAGCCGCACACGAGTTCCGGCCGGGTTCCCACCGAGAAGGGCTACCGCGAGTTCGTGGACCGCCTCGACGACGTGAAACCACTGTCGGGCAGCGAGCGGCGCGCCATCCTGCAGTTCCTGGAATCCGGGGTGGACCTCGATGACGTGCTGCGCCGCGCGGTGCGGCTGCTGGCGCAGCTGACCCGGCAGGTCGCCATCGTGCAGTACCCGATGCTGTCCGCGTCCACGGTGCGCCACCTCGAGGTGGTCGCCCTGACCCCGGCGAAGTTGCTGCTGGTGGTGATCACCGACAGCGGCCGCGTCGACCAGCGGGTGGTCGAACTGGGTGACGCCATCGACGAACACGAACTGTCGCAGCTGCGCGAGCGCCTCGGCGGCGCTCTGGAGGGCAAACCGCTGGCCACGGCGTCGATCGCGGTGGCCGACCTGGCCGGCACCCTGGACGGTCACGGCGGGCTGGGCGACGCCATCGGGCGAGCTGCCACGGTGCTGGTCGAGACGCTGGTCGAGCACACCGAGGAACGGCTGCTGCTCGGCGGCACCGCCAACCTCACCCGCAATACCGCGGACTTCGGTGGATCACTGCGCTCGGTGCTGGAGGCGCTGGAAGAGCAGGTGGTGGTGCTGCGGCTGCTCGCCGCGCAACAGGAAGCCGGTAAGGTCACGGTGCGTATCGGGCACGAGACCGAGGCCGAACAGATGGCCGGGACGTCGGTGGTGAGCACGGCGTACGGCAGTTCGGGCAAGGTGTTCGGCGGCATGGGTGTGGTCGGTCCCACTCGGATGGACTATCCGGGAACCATTGCGAATGTCGCCGCAGTTGCTCTCTACATCGGCGAGGTTTTGGGCACCCGGTAGAGGACGGCCGCAAACGGGCGGCATGAAAGAGGTTGTACGTGGCACGCGATTATTACGGTCTGCTCGGCGTGAGCAAAGGCGCCAGCGATTCGGAGCTGAAGCGCGCCTACCGCAAGCTGGCGCGCGAGCTACACCCTGACGTCAACCCCGATGAGGCGGCGCAGGCGCGGTTCAAGGAGATCAGCATCGCCTACGAGGTGTTGTCGGATCCGGAGAAGCGCCGCATCGTCGATCTGGGCGGGGACCCGATGGAGAACGGCGCCGCCGGTGCGGGTGCGGGTGGCTTCGGCGGTTTCGGGGGCCTCGGCGACGTGTTCGAGGCGTTCTTCGGCGGCGGTGGCGGTTCCCGCGGCCCGATCGGCCGGGTGCGCCCCGGCTCGGATTCGTTGCTGCGGATGCGCCTGGACCTCGCCGAATGCGCCACGGGGGTGACCAAGCAGGTCACCGTCGACACCGCCGTGCTGTGCGACCTGTGCCAGGGCAAGGGCACCAATGGCAACTCCACCCCGGTCACCTGCGACACCTGCCACGGCCACGGCGAGGTGCAGACGGTGCAGCGCTCACTGCTCGGTCAGGTGATGACGTCGCGGCCGTGCCCGGTGTGCGGCGGTGTCGGCGAGGTGATCCCCGACCCGTGTCACCGCTGCGCCGGTGACGGCCGCGTTCAGGCCCGACGCGAGGTCAGTGTCAAGATCCCGGCGGGGGTCGGCGACGGTATGCGGGTGCGGCTGGCGGCTCAGGGCGAGGTCGGCCCCGGTGGCGGCCCGGCCGGTGACCTCTATGTCGAGGTGCACGAGCAGCAGCACGACATCTTCGTCCGCGACGGTGACGATCTGCACTGCACGGTGTCGGTCCCGATGTTCGACGCGGCGCTGGGCACCGCGGTCACCGTCGAGGACATTCTGGGCGGGGCGACGGAGATCACCATCGCCCCGGGCACCCAGCCCGGGTCGGTCACCACGCTGCGCGGCCACGGCATGCCGCACCTGCGCTCCGGGGTGCGCGGAAATCTGCACGCGCACATCGAGGTGCTCATCCCGACGCGTCTGGACAGCACCGACACCGACCTGCTGGGCAAACTCAAAGCGCACCGGGCCCGCGATGTGGCCGAGGTGCGGTCCGCTCACGGCAATGCCAACTCGAACGGCGGCCTGTTCAGCCGGCTGCGGGAAACCTTCTCCGGGCGCTGAGCAGATCGCGCATGAGTGGAGCCGCGCGTGAGTAGAGCGCTCTTCTACGTCGACGTGCTGCCTGAGCCGGGGGCGATCGCCGTGGTCGACGGTGACGAGGGCCACCACGCCGCCACGGTGCGCCGGTTCCGTCCGGGCGAGGAACTCGATCTCGGCGACGGCGCCGGAACGACGGCCCATTGTGTCGTCGAGGAGGCCACCAAGGGCATGTTGTCGGCCCGGGTGCTGACCACCACGCGGGTACCGGCACCGGTGCCGCCGGTCACCGTCGTGCAGGCACTGCCGAAATCCGAACGCTCCGAACTGGCGATCGAACTGGCCACCGAGGCGGGTGCGGACGCGTTCGTGGCGTGGCAGTCGCAGCGGTGCGTGGCTCGATGGGACGGCGCCGCCAAGGTCGACAAGGGCCTGCGCCGGTGGGCCGCGGTCGCCCGCTCGGCAGCGCGGCAGTCCCGGCGGGCCTTCATCCCGACCGTCGACGGTGTGCTGAGCACGGCGCAGCTGGCCGGCCGGATCGGTGGCCTGACCCTGGTCCTGCACGAGTCGGCGACCGTGCCGCTCGCCGATCTGGGTGTCGCACAAGCGGACTCGGTGACGCTCATCGTGGGTCCGGAAGGCGGGATCACCGATGAGGAGGTCGCCACGCTGACCGAGGCGGGTGCCGTCGCGGTCCGGCTGGGACCGACCGTGCTGCGCACGTCGAGCGCGGCCGCGGTGGCCCTCGGCGCGATCGGAGTACTGACCCGCCGGTGGGACGTGTAGCGGATATATTCCGGACGTTTCCCCGGGGAAACATCAGGCACACGTGGCTGTGATGTCGCGTTCGTAGCGTCGCTGCATGGCAACCACCATCGACCCCCCACAGAGCGAAATGGTCCGGCTGGCCAACAAGCCGCCGTGGTACACCTCCCTGTTCGTCCAACTGCTGGTCGCGATCGTCGCGGGCATCCTGATCGGCTGGCTGTGGCCCGAGGTCGGTGGTGCACTCAAACCGCTGGCCGACGGGTTCATCAAGCTCATCAAGATGCTCATCGCCCCGATCATCTTCTGCACGGTGGTGCTCGGTATCGCTCACGTCGGCGACCTGAAGTCGGTGGGCCGGATCGGGGTCAAGGCACTCATCTATTTCGAGGCGGTGACGACCTTCGCGCTCATCTTCGGTTTGGTGGTCGGCAATCTGGTGAAGCCCGGTGCCGGGTTCGCCATCGATGCGCAGACGTTGGCCACCGGCGCCGAGGCGGTGGCCAAGAAGACCAGCAACGGCGAACTGCCGCACACCGTCCAGTTCCTCCTCAACATCATCCCGACGTCGGTGGTATCGGCCTTCGCGGAGAACGCCCTGCTGCAGGTGTTGTTCTTCGCGGTGCTGTTCGGCCTGGCGTTGGCGAAGTTCGGCGAGACCGGGCCACCGGTGATCCTGGAGTTCGTCGACCACATGAGCCACATTTTCTTCACCATCATCGGCTGGGTGATGCGGTTGGCCCCACTCGGTGCGTTCGGCGCGATGGCCTACATCATCGGGCAGTACGGCATCGGCTCACTGGCCAGTTACGGGAAGCTGATCGCCGCCTGCTATCTGGCCGCGCTGCTGTTCATCCTCATCCTCGCGGCGATCGCAAAGATCTTCGCCGGGGTGAACCTGTGGAAGTTCGTCGTCTACATCAAGGACGAGCTGTTCCTGGCGCTGGGCACGGCGTCCACCGAGGTGGTGCTGCCGCGCATCATGACCAAACTGGCCAACGCCGGCTGCTCCCGCACCACGACGGGTCTGGTTGTGCCGACCGGGTATTCGTTCAACCTCGACGGCGCCACGCTGTACCTGTCGATCTGTGTGCTGTTCCTGGCGCAAGCGCTCGGCGTCGATCTGAGCCTGGGTGAGCAGATCACCGCGGTGCTCGTGCTCATGCTCACCTCGAAGGGAATGGCGGGGGTGCCCGGCTCGTCCTTCCTGGCCTTGTCGGCGACGGTTGCGGCCATCGGGCACGGGGCGATTCCGGTGGCGGCAGTCGCGCTGCTGCTGGGGGCCGACCGCATCATGGACTCGATGCGCGTCTCGGTGAACCTGCTGGGCAACTGTGTGGCGACGTTCGTCGTCGCCAACTGGGAGGGCCAGCTCGACAAGGACCGCATGCGCAGGGTGTTGGCGGGCGAGGACGTCGAACCACTGGAGGACGCCCCCGAACAGGAGGCACTGGCCGCCGGGCCGAGGGACTAGCCCTCGGCCGCGAACCGGGCGAGGTGCGTCATCACCGGCCGCAGGCCGCGCCGTTCGTAGAACCGGAGTGCGTCGGCATTTCCGGTGAGTACCGCGATGAAGACATCGCCGATACCCAGTTCGGCCAGCCGGGCGTCGACGGCGTCGAGCAGCATGGTCCCGATTCCGCGTCCGCGTTCGGCCGGTGCGACCGCGAGTGTCTGCACCTCGGCCATTCGCGCCCCCGTCACCCAGGTGTCGTCCGGTCCGGGCAGCATCTCGACCACTGCATAGCCGACGGCCGCGCCGTCGCGTTCGGCCAACACGACGAACGAGCCGTCCTCCGACAGCCATCTCGCATAGGCCGCCCGACGGGCTGCCCAGGACGTCGCGTCGTCCTGGAACGCGGCGGGCGCAGCCACCTTCATATGGTGGTGGTGCAGCGTCAGCCAGAGGGGTTCGAGCAGGTCCAGGGCCTCGGCCCCAGTGATGCGGAGCTCGATTGCGCTCATGCGTGAATCATGTCACTCCTGGTCAATCTTTTGAATTAACCGGAATGAAACATCCCACCTTTCCCGTTCTTCCCTACGTACCGGCACGGGGATGCCGGTGGACGAAGAGGAAAGAAGTACAGAGATGAAGAAGTTCGGTTTTGCCAGTGTGATCGCCGCCGGTATGGCCACCGCCGTCCTGGGTCTTGCGGGCCCGGCGCAGGCCGACGTCGCGCACAACGACTGGGTACATCAGAACGGCCAGAACGCCACCGCTCCGCAGGTGGACACCACGGTGCATCAGAGCCACTGACTAGGCACTGACACCACAACTGTCGTTGAGGGCCACCCCGGTAGCGGGGTGGCCCTCAACCGTTGGGTGAGGTCATGGCCGGCGCTAAACTGGGAGCACCGACTCCAGAGCACAGGAAGCAGGCACGAAACACCACGTGACGCCCCGCGAGACGACCGCTGACACGCCCTCCCGGCAGGTGCGCAGCAGCATCACAGTTCCGCCCGACGCTGTCGTGGGCCTGCTCGGTTCCGCCGACGAGAACCTGCGCGCCCTCGAATCGCTGCTCACCGCTGATATCCACGTGCGTGGCAATGCCGTCACGCTCTCGGGGGACCCCGCCGATATCGCGCTGGCCGAACGGGTGGTCGGCGAGCTGGTCGCCGTGCTGGCCGCCGGTCAGCCGCTCAATCCCGATGCGGTGCGCCGCAGCGTCTTGATGATGACCGGTGAATCGGACGCCTCGCCCGCCGAGGTGCTGACGCTGGACATCTTGTCCCGGCGCGGCAAGACCATCAGGCCCAAGACCCTCAATCAGAAGCGCTATGTGGACGCGATCGACGCCCACACCATCGTGTTCGGTATCGGTCCCGCGGGCACCGGCAAGACATATCTGGCGATGGCCAAAGCGGTCGCGGCGCTGCATGCCAAACAGGTCAACCGGATCATCCTGACCCGCCCCGCGGTCGAAGCCGGTGAGCGCCTGGGCTTCCTGCCGGGCACGCTGAGCGAGAAGATCGACCCCTACCTGCGCCCGCTGCTGGACGCGCTGCACGACATGATGGACCCGGAGGTCATCACCAACCTGCTCGCCTCGGGTGTCATCGAGGTCGCGCCGCTGGCGTTCATGCGCGGCCGCAGCCTCAACGACGCCTACATCATCCTCGATGAGGCACAGAACACCACGGCCGAGCAGATGAAGATGTTCCTCACCCGGCTCGGCTTCAACTCGAAAATGGTTGTCACCGGCGATATCACGCAGGTCGACCTGGGCGGTGGCCAGTCCTCGGGTCTGCGCGCGGCGATGCACATCCTCGATGACATCGACGATATCCACTTCGCGGAGCTCACCAGTGCCGATGTCGTTCGGCACCGGCTGGTATCGGAGATCGTGGATGCCTATGCGCGCCATGACGATCCGGGCATGCTGAACCGTGCGCAACGCCGCTCGTCGAACGGGCGGTCGCGGCGATGAGCGACGCGTGCGGAGCGAATCAACGGGCGGCATGCGGGACCCGAGCCTGCGAGGGAACAGCATGAGTATCGAGGTCTCCAACGAATCCGGGTACGACGTGTCCGAGGAAGAACTCATCAGCGTCGCCCGCTTCGTCATCGGTCAGATGGACGTCAACCCGGCGGCCGAACTGTCGATGGTGCTGCTGGACACCGCGGCCATGGCCGATCTCCACATGCGCTGGATGGATCTGCCCGGTCCCACCGACGTGATGAGCTTCCCGATGGATGAGCTCGAACCGGGTGGGCGGCCCGATGCCGCCGAACCCGGTCCGTCCATGCTGGGCGATATCGTGCTGTGCCCCGAGTTCGCGGCCAAACAGGCCGAACAGGCGGGGCATTCGCTGGGGCAGGAGCTCGCGCTGCTGACGGTGCACGGTGTGCTTCATCTGCTCGGCTACGACCACGCCGAGCCCGATGAGGAGAAAGAGATGTTCGCCCTGCAGCGGCGCCTGCTCGAAGAGTGGGTGGCCGACCAGGTGCAGACCTACCGCCAGGACGTACAGACCGAGAAGGATCGCCGGCTGCTCGACAAGTCGCGATACTTCGACACACCGTGACCGGTCTTGCGGCGCTGTTCGGGGCGATCGTCCTGGTCGGCGTGGGCGGGCTTTTCGCCGCGGTCGATGCGGCGGTCAGCACGGTGTCCATCGCGCGTGTCGACGAGATGGTCCGCGAGGAGCGCCCGGGGGCCACCCGTCTGGCTCGGGTGATCGACGACCGGCCCCGGTACATCAATCTCGTGGTGTTGTTGCGGATCGCCTGCGAGGTGAGCGCGACCGTCCTGCTGGTCTCCTATCTGGATGGCTACCTCGGTGTCGGCTGGGGGCTGGTGGCCGCCGCCGGCATCATGGTGGTGGTCAGCTTCGTCGTCATCGGTGTCGGACCCCGCACCGTCGGGCGGCAGAACGCCTACAGCATCGCGCTGGCCGCGGCGCTTCCCCTGCAAGCGATTTCGGTGTTGCTCACCCCGATCAGCCGGGTGCTGGTGTTGATCGGCAACGCTCTGACACCGGGCCGAGGCTTCCGCAACGGGCCGTTCGCCTCCGAGATCGAGCTGCGCGAGGTGGTCGACCTGGCCCAGCAGCGCGGTGTGGTGGCCGACGACGAGCGCAAGATGATCCAGTCCGTCTTCGAGCTGGGCGACACCCCGGCCCGCGAGGTGATGGTCCCGCGCACCGAGATGGTGTGGATCGAGGGAGACAAGACCACGTCGCAGGCCACCTCGCTGGCGGTGCGCAGCGGGCACTCCCGGCTGCCCGTGATCGGCGAGAACGTCGATGACGTGGTGGGTGTCGTCTATCTCAAAGACCTGGTGCAACACTCGTATTCGGCGGGCGAGGAGCTGGACACTCGGGTCGGCGATCTGATGCGCCCCGCGGTGTTCGTGCCCGATTCCAAACCGCTGGACACCCTGCTGCGCGAGATGCAACGCGACCGCAATCACATGGCGCTCCTGGTCGACGAGTACGGTGCGATCGCCGGTTTGGTCACCATCGAAGATGTGCTCGAGGAGATCGTCGGCGAGATCAACGACGAGTACGACGCGGATGAGGTCGCACCCTGGGAAGAGGTGGGCGACAAGCAGTTCCGGGTGTCGACCCGGCTGCCCATCGAGGATCTCACCGAGTTGTACGAGGACCTGGAAATCGACGAGGACCTTGAGGTCGACACCGTCGGTGGTCTGTTGGCGCACGAACTGGGCCGCGTACCGTTGCCCGGCGCCGAGGTCACCTGGGACGGCCTGCGCCTGCGGGCCGAGGGCGGGGCCGATCATCGTGGCCGGGTTCGGATCGGCACCGTGCTGATCAGCCCCGTGAAGACAGAGGAGCATTCCGCACATGAGTCTTGACGCTGAGGACAACAAGTTGGTGGTGCTGGCCCGCGGGGCGATGGGCCGCTCCGAAGCCGCCGAAGGTGCGGCGGTGCGCGACCTGGACGGTCGGACCTACGCCGGTGCCCCTGTCGGTCTGGCCGCGCTGCCGCTGACCGCCCTGCAGGCCGCCGTGGCCGCGGCGGTGTCCAGTGGTGCGGCCGGCCTGGAGGCTGCGGTACTGGTGGGTGGTTCGGCGCAGGACGCCGGTGTCGCCGCGGTACGCGAGCTGTCGCCGGACGCGTCCGTCATCGTCACCGACCGTGCCGGTAACCCGCTATGAGTGACGAATTCCGGTCCGGCTTCGTCTGTTTCGTCGGCCGTCCCAACACCGGCAAGTCGACGCTGACCAACGCCCTGGTCGGCCAGAAGGTGGCCATCACCTCGAACCGCCCGCAGACCACCCGGCACACCATCCGCGGCATCGTGCACCGGGAGAACTTCCAGATCATCCTGGTCGACACCCCGGGTCTGCACCGGCCCCGGACCCTGCTCGGTCAGCGGCTCAACGACCTGGTGAAGGACACCTACTCCGAGGTCGACGTGATCGGGCTGTGCATCCCCGCCGATGAGAACATCGGCCCGGGCGACCGGTGGATCTACGAACAGATCCGCGCCGTGGCACCCAGAACCAAACTCGTCGCCATCGTCACCAAGATCGACAAGGTCGCCAAGGAGCGGGTGGCCGCACAGCTGATGGCCGTCAGCGAGCTGGTCGGTCCGGACGCCGAGATCGTGCCGGTGTCGGCCACCGCCGGTGAGCAGCTCGACGTGCTGACCAACGTCTTCGTCGCGCATCTGCCGCCCGGCCCCGCCTACTATCCCGATGGCGAACTCACCGATGAGCCCGAAGAGACCTTGATGGCCGAGCTCATCCGGGAGGCCGCGCTGGAAGGGGTGCGTGACGAGCTGCCGCACTCGTTGGCCGTGGTCATCGAGGACATCGAGGAAAGGCCGGGGCGGGAAGACGGCAACGCCCTCATCGACGTACGCGCCATCCTCTACGTGGAGCGCGACAGCCAGAAGGGCATCGTGATCGGTAAGGGCGGCGCCCGGCTGCGCGAGGTCGGCACCGCGGCGCGCATTCAGATTGAGAAGCTGCTGGGCACCAAGGTGTATCTGGATCTGCGGGTCAAGATCGCCAAGAACTGGCAGCGCGACCCGAAACAGCTGGGGCGCTTGGGCTTTTAGCTATCCCGGGATGCCGTAGACGGCGACGACGACGCTTCGGTCCAGGCTGTTGAGCGACCAGACGCCCATCTGGGTGTTGGCGCAGTTGCTCATGATCGCCATGTAATCGGGACGGTAGTACCACTGGTTCATGATCTCGATGCCGTTGATGGCCAGCGCCGGGTTGATCGCGACGGTCTGCGCGACGGTGCCCTTGTAGCCGGCCGCGGCGGCACGGGACTGCGGGGTGGAGCCGTCCGAGCCCAGATCGCCGTCCAGTGCCCGGTTGTTGAGCACATCATTGGCGTGCCATTCCGCCGCCAGCTGCAATTGCGGGTTCTTGGTGACGTTGTTGGTGCAGCCGGCCTGATGCTGAATGGTGTAGACGTTGGCGATCACGCTGTTGTTGAGCCGGATGTTGTCGGCGTTGGCGGTCGGTGCCGTGAGCACCGCGCCGGCAACGAGGGCCAGTACGGGCAGGGTGCGGGCACCGACACTGATTGCGGACATGGTCACAGAGATTACTGCAGCGTGGGAGTCGCCCACCACGGTTCGGGCTGCTTGGTCATCCAGCCACTGATGGCTTCCAGCTCCGCGGCCAGCGAAATGAGCAACGGTTCGCTGCCCTCGGGGCCCATCAGCTGCACGCCGATCGGCAGTCCGTCGGTGGTGAACCCCGCCGGCACGTTGATCGACGGCCAGCCCAGCAGGTTCCATGGCCAGGTCACCGGGCAGGCGGCGATCATCGCCCGGTCGGTGGCCAGGCTGCCGCGTTCGTCGTAGTCGTGGATGCGCGGTGGCGGCAGCGCGGTGGTGGGGGCGAGCACCACGTCGGCGATGTTGAAGATCCAGCCCACCCGCTGCTGTGCCTCGGCCTCCGCGGCCCGGGCCTTACGCAACACATGTTCGGACAGCAGTCGGCCCGTGCGCATATTGCTCACGGTGCGCTTATCCCACTGGACACCGGGCCCGAGGCGGTGGCCCCAATCCAGTAGGCCGGAGGTGGACCGGGACAGGAAGTTCCAGGACATCTTCAGTCCGTAGTTCGGGTCGGCTTCATCGACACGGTGTCCGAGTTGCTCCAGGTGGGTCGCCACCTCACGCAGCGCGGCATCGATCTCCGGATGGAGCTGGGCGCGGAAGAAGGTGAACGGGAACTTGGTGGACAGCGCGATCCGCAGGGAGCCGGGGGCCTGGCCGATGTGCTCGGAGGCTCGGATGGGTTCGGGTTTGTGCAGGTCGCCGTCGGCATTGCCGGATGCGGCGTCGAGCACGATCGCGGCGTCGGTGACGGTGCGGGCCAGGACGCCGTTGACGGTGATGCCGTTGAACGCCTCGGGCAGGGGCCAGGTGGAGATGCGGCCACGCTGCGGTTTGATGCCCACCAGATGGGTCCACGCGGCCGGGATCCGCACACTGCCCGCACCGTCGGAGCCGATGGCCGCGGTCACCAGCCCAGCGGCCACGGCCGCGGCACTGCCGCCCGAGGAGCCGCCGGGGCTGTGTTCGCGTGACCATGGGTTTCTGGTGTGCCCGAAGCCGGGGCCACTGGTGAACGGCCACTGGCCGAGCTCGCAGGTGTTGGTCTTGCCGACGATGATCGCGCCCGCTGCCCGCAGGCGGCGCACCACCTCGGCGTCCGCGGTGGCCACCGGTACCTCGCCGCGGGTGCCGAAGCGGGTCGGGACGCCGGCGACGTCCACATCGTCCTTCACGGCGATGGGTACCCCGAGGAGTGGAAGGTGTTGTCCCGCAGCGCGTTTACGATCCGCGGCGATGGCCTCGGATATTGCGGTGTCGGTCAGTACCACGCGGAACGCATTGAGCGCGGGCTGGCTGGCCTCGATCGCGTCCAGGGACTGGCGTACCAGTTGTTCCGAGGTGGTGGCGCCGCTGGCGAGGCGGTAGAGCTGTTGGGTAAGGGTGGGCAACTTGGGGGTGGGTGCCATACGGGTGGGTGGTTCTTCGGTGGGAGCCATGCTGAATTTGAGGATATCCGGCGTTGCGTCCCGGCCGGTGTCGGCACGCGATGGAAGACTGGCCCGATGCGGTTGTACCGGGATCGAGCTGTCGTGCTGCGTCAGCACAAGCTCGGCGAGGCCGACCGCATCGTCACCCTGCTCACCCGTGAGAACGGTGTGGTCCGTGCCGTCGCCAAAGGGGTACGCCGGACCCGCAGCAAGTTCGGGGCCCGGCTGGAACCGTTCGCGCACATCGACGTTCAACTGCATCCCGGCCGCAACCTCGACATCGTCACCCAGGTGCAGTCCATCGACGCGTTCGCCGTCGACATCGTCAACGATTACGGCCGCTACACGTGTGCCTGCGCGGTGCTGGAGACCGCCGAACGGCTGGCCGGCGAGGAGCACGCTCCGGTGCCGGAGTTGCACAGCCTGACGGTGGCGGCGCTGCGGGCGGTCGCGGCGGGCAGGCGGCCGCGGGAGCTGGTCCTGGACTCCTATCTGCTGCGGGCCATGGGTATCGCGGGCTGGGCCCCGGCGCTGGCCGAATGTGCGCGGTGCGCGACGCCCGGCCCGCACCGGGCGTTCCACATCGGCGCGGGTGGCAGTGTGTGCGTGCACTGCCGGCCGTCGGGTTCGGCGACACCGGCGCAGGCGGTGCTGGATCTGATGGTTGCGCTGCACGACGGTGACTGGGAGTTCGCGGAGGCCTCCACCTCGTCACACCGCAGCCAGGCCAGCGGGCTGGTCGCCGCGCATCTGCAGTGGCACTTGGAGCGTCAGCTGCGGACATTGCCGCTGGTCGAACGGGGTGATGAGCGCTGGCGCGAAGAGCAGAAGGCACATTATCGAATCGATAGCGCGGGCCTCGAACGCCGGGCAGAGGTGTTCGGGCAGGATATGGCGCATGGCATTGAACAGGGAAGGCAAGCGGGGCAAATCTCCGTACCCACAGCTCGCCCCGGCGCCTGACGACTATCCGGTCTTCCCGGACACGTCGACCTGGCCCGTGGTGTTCCCGGAGTTGCCGCCCCACACCAACGGCAAGTTCTCCCGTCCGCCGCAGCACCCGTCGAAGGCCGCCGCCCCGAAGATCCCGGCCGACCAGGTGCCCAACCACGTCGCGGTGGTGATGGACGGTAACGGCCGGTGGGCCACCCAGCGTGGGCTGGGCCGTACCGAAGGCCACAAGATGGGTGAGGCCGTGCTCATCGACATCACCTGCGGTGCGATCGAACTCGGTATCAAACATCTGTCCGTCTATGCCTTCTCCACAGAGAACTGGAAACGCAGCACCGAAGAGGTGCGCTTCCTGATGGGCTTCAACCGGGAGGTGGTGCGGCGGCGCCGGGAGAATCTGGACGCCATGGGGGTGAACATGCGCTGGGTGGGTTCGCGCCCGCGGATGTGGAGCAGCGTGATCAAGGAGTTCGACATCGCCGAGCAGATGACGGTCGGCAACGACGTCATCACCGTCAACTACTGCGTGAACTACGGCGGGCGCACCGAGATCGTCGAGGCCGCGAAGGCCATCGCCGAGGAGGCCGTCGCGGGCAAGCTGAATCCCTCGCGTATCTCCGAGGCCACCCTGGCCAAGCATCTGCACCGTCCCGACATCCCGGATGTCGACCTGTTCATCCGGACCTCGGGAGAACAGCGGGCCAGCAACTTCATGATCTGGCAGGCGGCCTACGCCGAGTACGTCTTCCAGGACAAGTTGTGGCCCGACTACGACCGGCGCGACCTGTGGGCGGCCTGCGAGGAGTACGTCAACCGCAACCGGCGTTTCGGCCGGGCCTGATGGTGTCGCTTTCCGGTGGGCAGGAACGCAGCGACTCGGGGATGTCGTTGCAGCAGCGGTTGGCCGCCGTCGCCGAGGCGATCCTGCCCACCACCCATGAGGACGACGGTTCGCTCACCGTGCAGCATGACGGCACGTTCTCGTCGCTGCGGGTGGTGACCATCGCCGAGGGGCTGGACATGGTGGCGCTCACCCAGATGCTGGCCTGGGATCTGCCCCTGGACGCGAAACTTCGGGCGACGGTCGGCGAGCACGCGCACCACACGCTGCTGGGCACGATATCGCTGACCGAGAAGGGCGCCGCGACGGGCGGTAACTCCCGCAAGCAGGCGGATGTGTTGCTGCGCTACAACTTTCCGGCGGCGGGCTTGACCGATGAGGCGCTCGGCACCCTGATCCTCATGGTGCTGTCCACCGGGGCCGACGTCCGGCGGGCGCTCGTAGGATGAGCGCCGTCATCCGGATCGTGGCGGCCGTCGTGCTCGACGACCGCAACCATGTGCTGGTGGTCCGCAAACGCGGCACGACGGCGTTCATGCAGCCCGGCGGCAAGATCGAACCGGGGGAGACGCCGGTCGAGGCGCTGCGCCGCGAGGTCCGCGAGGAACTCAATGCCGGCATCGTCGAGGCATCAATCACCTCGCTGGGACATCACGACGCGGCCGCGGCCAACGAACCGGGTCACCGGGTGGCCGCAGACCTGTTCGTCGTCGGCCTCGACGGGCCACCGCAGCCGGGCGCCGAGATCGTCGAGATGGCGTGGGTGGACCCGCACGCGCCGGGGGACCTCGAGCTGGCCCCGCTGACGCTCGGTGCGGTCCTGGAGTTCGCGCGGGTCAGCTGACGGCGCAGGAACCGCACACCCCGAAGATCTCGATGGTGTGGCTGACATCGGTGAAGCCGTGTTGGGCCGCGACCTGCTCGGCCCACACTTCGGCCGCCCCACCCTCGACCTCCACGGTGGACCCGCAGGCCCGGCACACCAGGTGGTGGTGATGGTGATCGGAGCAGCGTCGGTACACCGATTCACCGGTGTCGGTGCGCAGCGTGTCGACCACCCCTGACGTGGCCATCGACTGCAGGGTCCGGTACACGGTGGTCAGCCCGATGTTCTCGCCGCGTTGCCGGAGTTCGTCGTGCAGCTCCTGGGCCGAGCGGAAGTCGTCGATGTTCTCCAGCAGCGCGGAGATGGCGGCCCGCTGCCGGGTGGCCCGCACGGGTGTACTCATGCGACGTCCTCTCCGGCGTGGGTGACGGCGGCCAGCACGATCTCCGCGAGGTGCTGGTCGACCAGGCGGTACATCACCTCCCGGCCGCTGCGCTCGCCGGCGACCACTCCGGCGGCTTTGAGGATGCGCAGATGCTGGCTGACCAGGGGCTGTGGCACCTCCAGGGCGTCGACCAGTTCGTGCACGCAGCGCGCGGATTCGCGGAGCTGAAGCACCAGGGCGATGCGCACCGGCGCGGCCAGCGCCCGCAGCAGGTCGCCCGCGGTGTCCAGGATCTCCCGGGGTGGCAGCTCGGGAGACGGCGTCGCGGGGTGTTCGTGCTCGTGACCGGTAGTGGAAACGGTTTTCATTATGGAGTCAGATTACATGCATGTCTGCGCATGTCAACGCTTTCCGGGGACTCCCGCGGCGTGGCGCGCCAACGCTCATCGGTACCCTGTCAACCCGTGGCATCCATCATCGACACCGTCGCGAACCTGGCGAAACGCCGTGGCCTGGTCTTCCAATCCGGCGAGATCTACGGCGGTACGAAGTCGGCGTGGGACTACGGGCCACTCGGGGTGGAGCTCAAGGAGAACATCAAGAAGCAGTGGTGGCGGTCCGTGGTCACCGGTCGCGACGATGTCGTCGGCCTGGACAGCGCGATCATCCTGCCGCGCCAGGTGTGGGTGGCCTCCGGCCACGTCGCGGTGTTCAACGACCCGCTGGTGGAATGCCTGAACTGCCATAAGCGGCACCGGCAGGACCACCTGCAGGAGGCGTACGCGGCCAAGAAGAATCTCGATGACCCCGATGCGGTCCCGATGACCGAGATCGTCTGCCCGGACTGCGGCACCAAGGGGCAGTGGACCGAGCCGCGTGACTTCAACATGATGCTCAAGACCTACCTCGGCCCCATCGAGTCCGAGGAGGGGCTGCACTACCTGCGGCCCGAAACCGCGCAGGGCATCTTCGTCAACTTCGCCAATGTGGTGACCACCGCGCGCAAGAAGCCGCCGTTCGGCATCGGCCAGATCGGCAAGAGCTTCCGCAACGAGATCACCCCCGGCAACTTCATCTTCCGGACCCGGGAGTTCGAGCAGATGGAGATGGAGTTCTTCGTCGAGCCGTCCACCGCCCCGGAGTGGCACAAGTACTGGATCGAGACCCGGCTGAAGTGGTACACCGACCTGGGTATCGCTCCGGAGAATCTGCGGCTCTACGAGCACCCGCTGGAGAAGCTGTCGCACTACAGCGCCGGCACCACCGATATCGAGTACAAGTTCGGCTTCGCCGGTAGTCCGTGGGGTGAGCTGGAAGGTATCGCCAACCGCACCAACCACGACTTGTCCAGCCACGCAAAGGCATCCGGTGTCGACCTGTCGTATTACGACCAGGGCACCGACACCCGCTACGTGCCCTACGTCATCGAACCGGCAGCCGGCCTGACCCGTTCGCTGATGGCTTTCCTGGTCGACGCGTACCACGAGGACGAGGCCCCCAATGCCAAGGGCGGGGTGGACAAGCGCACCGTGCTCAAGCTCGATCCGCGGCTGGCCCCGGTCAAGGCGGCCGTACTTCCGTTGTCGCGCAACGCTGATCTGTCGCCGAAGGCCCGCGACCTGGCGGCCGAGCTGCGACAGTCCTGGAACATCGAGTTCGACGACGCGGGTGCGATCGGCCGGCGCTACCGCCGTCAGGACGAGATCGGCACGCCGTTCTGCATCACGCTGGACTTCGACTCGCTGGAGGATCAGGCCGTCACCATCCGCGAGCGCGACACCATGACGCAGGAGCGGGTGGCCATCTCCGAGGTGTCGAACTACCTGGCGGTCCGGCTCAAGGGCGCCTAGCGCCTCGGTTCGGAATTGCTGCTCCAGAGGCACTCCCGGCTCGCCTAGCATTGTGAGGCACGGGAGTGAAGGGGGCGATGATCAGCGTTCTGGGGGCATTTCTTTCGACGTGGGATGACGCTCGCGCGACACTCGGCGCCGGAACACCGGTGGACGGGTCCCGGTTCGACATGGGCGGTCGGCTCGACGAGTTGCACCGCACGGTCGCGGCGGCGACGCCCGGGTCCGTGTGGACGGGTTCGTCGGCAGAGGCGTACACCGACCGCAACCACCAGCTGGCCGCCACCTTGGCCCGGCTCGCCGAACTCGATCGGCGTCTCGGCGCCGAAGTCGATCGGTCCGCGCAGGTGGTGGCGGCCGGTCGCCGGGACCTGGATGCGGTCAAGCAGTGGGTGCTCAGTGCCGCTGCCAGCGTGCCACCGAACGCCGCGGGTGAGCGCGCCCTGATGCCGGTGGTGTCCAAAGGTGTCGCCGACGTCGCCGATATCGTGCAGCGGTCGAACAGCGATATGAGCGGTATCGCCGCGCGGATCCGCGATATCGGCACCGGTTATCAGGCGCTCACCGGCCGCGAGGGGCGCGGGTGACCGTGGCGGACCGGCCACGATTGCCAATGATTCTGGCCGCCTTGTTGATGATGCTGGGTGCGTTGTCGGCATGCGCGACGCATGACGCGATTCGCGACGGAGGAGATCAGAAGATGCCTGTTCCGGCAGAGACGGCCGCGAAATTCGGTGAGGTGACGTTGCCGCAAGGCGTACAGGTGCTGGGCACCGACACCGATTCGGGCCGAGACACCCGCTACCGGTTGGCGTTACGGATGACCGACGCGCAGCTGCGTGAATTCGTCGCGCAGTTCCCCGAGACACCCGAGAAGTCCGAGATCCCGAAATCCACGCCGGTGATCGCCGGGCCGGCGCTGAGTTCGGCTCCTGATCCGCTCTACACCCAGGATCAGATCATCACCAGCGATCACGGCACGATCACCCGGGAGATCATCGTCGACCAGCGGGCGCCCGACGAGGTGTACGTGCACCTCTCGCTCTACACCACCTGATCGCGCAGCGCCGCAGGGACATCCCCGCCGAGCAGATCGACGAGTGTCGCCAGCAGGCCGTCGAGTTCGACACCCACCGCGGTGATCGCCGCGTTCCCGTAACTGCCGAACAGCAGGCTGGGCTGGTCGACGGCCAGCACGGTGCTCCCGGGCCCGGCATAGAGCAGCGTGCGCAGGGGCGCGTGCAGCATGACGCCGGGATCGTGGCGGTACATGCGTTCGGCGATGGTGTGATTGCCCATCAGGTATTCGGTGGCACGCCCCGTCGATCCGGACGCGGTCATGGTGGGCGTCACGTCGATCTGTGTGTATCGCAGGAAGCCGTGCGGCGCCTGGGATTTCGCTTCGGCGACCACCTCGTCCCAGGTGTCCGCTCGCGCGAAGCCTTCGTGGTCGATCACCGGGACCAGGGTCTCGTAGTGCGTGCGGGCGTCCTCATAGCTGCCCGGCAGGCTGATCAGCAGCCGCCGGTTCACATGTTCGACGGAGGTGCTCACCGGTCGGCCCCCGCGATGTCCAGTACCACGCGGAACCGGGCCTGCCCGGACATCATCCGCTCGTAGGCCTGTGGGGCCTGTTCGAACGGCATGACCTCGATCATCGGGGCGATATCGTTGGCGGCGCTGAACGCCAGGTTGTCCTCGTTCTCGATCGACGATCCCGTCAGGCTGCCGACCACGCTGCGGCCGCCGAAGATCAGATCGACGGTGTTGACCTCGATGGGGTCGAATGCGGCGCCGACGACGACCAGTTGCCCACGCGGGCGCAGGCCACTGATCAGAGGTCCCATCGACGCGCCACTCGCGGCGGTGGCGATGACGGCGGCCGCTCCGCCCAGCGCCGTCAGTGCCACCCCGGGATCCTCGGCGGCACTGTCGATATAGAAGTCTGCGCCCAGTGTCTTTGCCAGATCGGCCTTTTCGGGCCCGCGGGCGATGGCGGCCACCCGGTAGCCGAGTTTGTGCGCGTACTGCACACCCAAATGGCCCAGGCCGCCGATGCCTTGCACTCCGACCAGGGCGCCGGGTGCGGCGGACGTGCCACGCAGCGCGTTGAAGGTCGTCACTCCGGCGCAGAGCAGGGGAGCGGCGAGGTGGGTGTCGAGCCCGTCGGGGATGCGCACCAGTCCGGTGGCGCGGGCATGGACCACCTCGGCATACCCGCCGTCGGTGCTGGTGCCCGGCGTCGGCTGATCGAGACAGTTGACGAAATCACCCCGGCGGCAGAATTCGCATTCGTTGCATTGCCCGCCGAGGAAGCCGATGCCGACCCGGTCGCCGGGGGTCCAGGCATGCACCCCGTCGCCGACGGCGTCCACCACACCGACGATCTCGTGGCCGGGCACCACCGGCTGCCGCGGGTCGGGTCGTTGGCCCTCGACGGCCAGCACGTCGCTGTGGCAGACCCCGCAGCTGAGCACCCGAACCCGGACCTCGCCGGCGGTGGGTTCGACCACCTCGCGCTCGACGAGTGCGAACTCGCGCTGCCCGGTGACCTGGAAGGCTTTGTAGGTAGCCATGTTTCGGATTCTCTTACGCGGCCGGGAAGAGCGGCGCGTGCACCTGGCGGGTCAGGTCGTCGGCGAGCACTTCCGGCGCGCCGGCGACGATGCCCTCGACGATCTGCCGGGCCACGTCGGCCGGGTCGTTCTTCGGCACATCGAGATCTGCCGTCATATCGGTGTCGGTATAAGCCAGGTAGGCGCCGATGACGGTGGTGCCCTGCTCCTGCAACTCCAGTCGCAGCGAGTTCGTCGCCGACCACAGCGCCGCCTTGGAGACGCCGTAGGAGCCGTAACCGGGCAGCCAGGACAGCACGGAGGCGATGTTGACGATGGTGCCATGGCGGCCGGCGAGCAGGGGGGCAAAAGCTCGCGTGACCCGCAGTGCGCCATAGAGGTTGGTGTCCAGCACCGAACGGACGTCGTCGAGATCGTCCTGCAGCAGCGATGTGCCCCCGAGTACGCCGGCGTTGTTGACCACGATGGTGGCATCGGCGGCGTCGCGCGCCAGCTGGGCGACCGACTCGGCGTCGGTGACGTCGGCCTGAATGACCACCACGCGCGGATCGTCGGACGTGCCCGGGCGCCGGCTGGTGGAGTACACCTTGGCGGCCCCGGCCTCCAACAGGGCGGCGACGATCGCCTTGCCCAAGCCTTGTTGCCCGCCGGTCACCAGAGCGGTCGCGCCGGCTACCTGAGTTCCTGTCATGGTCTTCTCCTTCGCTTGTGCCCTCGTCAACGTAGCAGTGCTGAGTTGGAATTTCCAACTTAGGTAGAATGTGACGATGCGCACTGATTCGTGGATCGACAATCCCTGCCCGATCGCCCGCACCATGTCCGTCCTGGGGCAGCGGTGGGCGGTGCTGATCATCCGTGAGGCGCTGCTGGGCCGGTCACGATTCTCCGAGTTCAAGGAGCGCCTGGGGATCGCCTCGGATGTCCTCAGCACCCGGTTGTCCGAACTGGTCGACGCCGGAATCCTCCAGGTGGTCGACTATCAGGAACCGGGCGACCGCACCCGCAGCCGATACCTGCTCACCGAGGCCGGGCATGATCTGATCCCCGTCCTGGCCGCCATCGGCCAGTGGGGTCACCGTCATCTGACCCGCGAGCACAGCAGCGCGTACCGCTTCGTCGAAGCCGATACCGGCGAGTCCGTGGCCATCGGATTCCGCCGCCGCGACGGGAGCAAGGTGCCCACGGACGCGGTGTCGCTGGTGGCGCCCGGCGCTTAGAAGCGGCCGCCGCCCCCGCCGAACGAACCGCCCGAGCTGCCGGACCCGCCGAACGACGTCGAGCTCCAGCCCCCGCCGACGCTGCCGCCGATCCCGCCGCGCAGGGCCCCGGACAGGATGTTGCCGATGATGATGCCGCCCAGCACGGCACCGGAATTCGAGCTGCCGCCGCCGTATCCGCTGTAGTGCCGCTGCGCGGCGGCGACATCCTGGTTGGCCAGCGACTGGGCCTGCCCGGCCAGCGTCGCCGCGCCGTTGGCGTATTGGATGGCCACCGAAAGACTCCCGGCGATGTTCTCGGCCTGCTTGTCCTGGGCGGCCTGCAGCTGGCGCACCGCCTCGGCGAGTTTGGTGCGTGCCTCGGGGCCGATGCTGCCGCGGCGGGTGTCGATGAAATCCGAGACACCGCGTACCCGCGACTGCGCACTGAACAGAGCTTGGTCGTAGGCGCGGCGCAACCGTTCGGCGGTTTCGCGTTCCTCGGTCACCGCGTCCAGCAGCCGGTCCAGATCGGCGTCGGCGGCACTGAGATCGGTGAAGGCACCCAGCGGGTCGGTGCTGCCCGTGCCCTGCGCGGCCGCCACCGCCTTGACGGCGGCGTCGCGCGCAGCGCTCAGAGCGGTGGCCTGGCTCAGATTGCCCTGAGCCAGCTGGGTGCCGGCGGCGTTGATGCCGTTCTGGATATCGGCGATCGCGGCGGGCAGTGCCGCGGTGGCGCGGTTGATATCGGTGGCGGCGCTGTCGACGGCGTCGAGCAGGGTGCGTGCCTGGCCCAGTGCGGACTCGGCGGCCCGTACCGAATCCACCAGCCCGGCCTGGCTACCCACCGGCCGCGCCACCAGACTGCGTGCGTTGGTGATGTTCTGGTCGGCGAAAGCCACCCGCTGCTTGGCGGTTTCGACGTTGCCGGCGACCGAGGCCAGAGCCGCATCGGCGAACTGCTGGTGCAGGCCGGCCAGGGTCTGCTCCGACGGCGTGAGGCGCGCGGTGAGGTCGACCACCTGCTGGGTCAGGGCGTCCAACCGTTCGGGCGCGTTGATCACCAGATCACGCAGCGCAGAGAAGGCTTCGCGCTGGGTTTCCAGTTCCCGGTCGGCCTTCGCGGCGGCCACCACCACCCGGGTCAGCAGATCGCGGCGCTGCGCGGGCGTCTCGGGCACCGTGTCGTCGAGGATCTGTCGTACGTTGAAGGCCTGCGCCAGCGTCGTTTTCGCCGCTTCGACCGCGGTGACGAACGGGGCGGTGTCCTTCTCGCCGAACTCCTCGATTGCCAGCGTCAATTCGTTGTCGCTGGTGCGTACCGCGTTGTCGACTTCCACGACGATCGAGCGGGACAGGTCGTCCAGAGTCTCCAGCGGCATGGCGGCCAGGGCATTCGGATCGGTCGGGTCGGCGCGTTGGGCGGCCGCCAGATCCGCGGCACGGCGCTTGCGCCGACGGTGGCGTTGCCACAGCACCAGGATCACCACCGCCAACGCGATCACCGCGAGGATGGCCAGCAGGCCCACCCAGTTCATCTCCGCATTCGAGGATGAAGACGGAGCTGCGGAGGCGTTCGTGTCGAGCCCCTCGGCCGCGCTGACGGCCGCCTGGGCCCAGTCGCCGTCGCGCAGCGCGGGCTCAATCTTGTTGCGCCGTAAACTGTTCGCCTCGGCGTTGCTGGCAGCCACACCGCCGGCCAGGAACGCGTACGCCCGGTCGGTGGTGGCGACCGCCAGCAGTGCGTCGTAGGTGCCCAGGTCGCTGGCCGCCAGGGTGGCCCGGGCCCACGGCTCGGCGTCCTGGCCGGAGAAGGTGTCCACGTACACCACCCACAGCCGGACATGCCGATCGGCGTAGAGCTTGTCGATGGCCTGGGTCACCCGATCGAGGTCCTGGCCGCTGAGCGCGTGTGCGTTGTCCACGATTTGGGTGGACAGCCGGAACGGCGGCTCGGCTCCCGCATGTGGAGCCACCAGCAGGCCGACGGACAACACCGCGAAGATCATGCTGAACAGGCGGGGGAGGCGCATGTCCGCAAATCTAGCTGGCAGACTGTCCGTTAGTGGGCACCGCGACCGATACCTATACCGACCTCGACAGGCAGCGCCTGGTGATCGAGGCGCCCAAGGCTGCCGCGCTGCCCGGGACCGGCTCCGAACACCGCACCGACTTCGCCAGGGACCGGGCCCGGGTGCTGCACTGCGCCGCGCTGCGCCGCCTGGCCGACAAGACCCAGGTGGTCGGACCGCGGCAGGGTGACACCCCGCGCACCCGGCTGACCCATTCGCTGGAGGTCGCGCAGATCGGCCGCGGGATGGCCGTCGGACTGGGCTGCGACCCCGACCTGGTGGACCTGGCCGGGCTGGCTCATGACATCGGCCACCCGCCCTACGGGCATAACGGCGAGCGGGCACTCAACGAGATCGCCAAGGCGTTCGGCGGGTTCGAGGGCAATGCCCAGAACTTCCGCATCCTCACCCGGCTGGAGCCCAAAATTCTTGACGCGGGCGGCCATTCGGCTGGTTTGAACCTGACCCGCGCCGCACTGGACGCGGTGATGAAGTACCCGTGGTACCGCGCCGGCGGGCGCAAGAAGTTCGGTTTCTACGACGACGACGCCGAGGCCGCGACCTGGATGCGCGCCGGTGCGCCCGCCGAGCGGACCTGCCTGGAAGCCCAGGTGATGGACTGGGCCGACGATGTCGCCTACTCCGTGCACGATGTCGAAGACGGGGTCATCTCGGGCCGCATCGACCTTCGGGTGCTCGCCGACGACGACGCGGCCGACGCGCTGGCCCGCCTGGGCGCGGACGCCTTCCCGACGGTGACCCACGACGACCTGCTGGCCGCCGCGCAGCGGCTCTCGGAGATGCCGGTGGTGGCCGCGGTGGGCAAGTTCGACGGCACCTTGGCAGCGTCAGTTGGGCTCAAGAACATGACCAGCGAGCTGGTGGGACGGTTCGCCAACGCGGCGATCACCGAAACCCGGGCAATAGCCGGTGACGGCCCGCTGCGCCGCTACGACACCGATCTCGCGGTGCCGGCGCTGGTGCGCGCCGAGGTCGCGGTGCTCAAGATGCTGGCCCTGCAGTTCATCATGTCCGATCACCGGCACCTGCAGGTCCAGGCCGACCAGCGCACCCTGGTCGAAGAGGTCGCCCTGGTGCTGTGGGCACAGGCACCCAGCAGCCTGGACCCGCAGTTCGCGCCCGAGTTCGCCGCCGCCGCCGACGACGGGGCACGGCTGCGGGTGGTGATCGACCAGATCGCGTCCTACACCGAGAGTCGGCTGGAGCGAGTGCATGAGGCACGTTCGCCCCGCCCTCTAGACTGACGCGATGGCTGGTCCGGTGGGCAGGAGCGAAGCGACCCGGGGTAAAGGTGCGCGTATCCCCGATCGCGATATCGCGGCCATCCGCGACCGCGTGCGCATCGAGGAAATCGTCGGCGACTATGTCCAGTTGCGCCGCGCCGGGGTGGATTCGCTCAAGGGGTTGTGCCCCTTCCACGACGAGAAGTCACCGTCGTTTCACGTGCGCCCCAACCACGGCCACTTCCACTGCTTCGGCTGCGGTGAGGGCGGCGACGTCTACGCCTTCCTGCAGAAGATCGAGCACGTCAGCTTCGTCGAGGCCGTCGAACTCCTCGCCGACAAGGTCGGCTACACCGTCACCTACACAGGTTCGTCGACCACCAATGTGCAGCGTGACCGCGGCAGCCGCAGCCGGCTGATCGCCGCCAACGCCGCCGCGCAGGAGTTCTACGCCGAGGCGCTGCAGTCCGCGGAAGCGGAACCGGCGCGCCGGTATCTGATCGAGCGCAACTTCGATGCCGACGCGGCCAAACGGTTCGGCTGCGGTTTCGCGCCGTCGGGCTGGGACACCTTGACAAAGCACTTGCTGCGCAAGGGATTCGAATTCAAGGAGCTGGAAGCCGCCGGGCTGTCTCGCGAGGGCCGGCGCGGTCCGATGGACCGTTTTCACCGGCGGTTGCTGTGGCCCATCCGGGTGTCGTCGGGGGAGACCATCGGCTTCGGTGCCCGCCGGCTGTTCGACGACGACCATATCGAAGCCAAGTACGTCAACACCTCCGAGACGGTGCTGTACAAGAAGTCGAATGTCTTGTTCGGGCTGGATCTGGCCAAGCGGGATATCGCCAAGGGCCACCAGGCCGTCGTGGTCGAGGGTTACACCGACGTGATGGCGATGCACTTGGCCGGGGTGACCACCGCGGTGGCCGCGTGCGGCACCGCTTTCGGCGACGACCACCTGTCCATGTTGCGCCGACTCATGATGGACGACAACTTCTTTCGCGGTGAGCTCATCTATGTCTTCGACGGCGATGCGGCCGGCCGGGCCGCCGCGGTGAAGGCGTTCGAGGGGGAGCAGAACCTGGCCGGCCAGTCGTTCGTGGCGGTGGCTGCCGACGGGATGGATCCGTGCGATCTGCGGCTGCGCTCCGGTGACGGGGCGTTGCGCGACCTGGTGGCCCGCCGGGCCCCGCTGTTCGAATTCGCCATCCGCACCGCGCTCGCCGACCACAACCTCGACAGCGCCGAGGGCCGGGTGGCGGCGCTGCGGCGCTGCGTGCCGATGGTGGCCGGGATCAAGGACCCGACCCTGCGTGACGAGTACGCCCGCCAGCTGGCCGGCTGGGTGGGCTGGGACAACGTCGCCCAGGTCCTCTCCCGGGTACGCGAGGAGGCCGGGCGCAAGGGACCCGCCAAGGGGCGCGACGCCGGCCGGTCGCGGGGGTCGGCCGAACCGGTCCGACAGCGGCCCATGGTCACCGTCACCCGTCCCGATCCGCGGGATCCGACCCTGCGCCCGCAGCGGGAGGCGCTCAAGGCGGCGCTGCAGTATCCGGGGCTGGCCGGTCCGGTCTTCGACACGCTCACCGCAGAGAGTTTCACCCATCCCGGCTATGCCGCCGTGCGCAAGGCCATCGCGGACGCGGGCGGCATGTCGGCCGGCTTGTCCGGCGCCCAGTGGATCGAGACGGTGCGGGATCTGCAGGATTCCCCCGAGGGCGCGAACCTGGTGAATGAACTCGGTGTGGAGGCCATCCGGTTCGAGGACGACGAGAAGTTGGTCCGCTATGTCTCCGGGGTGCTCGCCCGCCTGCAGGAGGTGTCGGTGGGGCGGCAGATCGCCGAGGTCAAGTCCAAGCTGCAGCGGATGTCGCCGGTGGACCACAGCGACGAATACCACGCCCTGTTCGGTGACCTGGTGGCCATGGAGACCTATCGCCGCAGCCTGTTGGAGCAGGCCAGCGGTGACGACATGACTGCGTGAACAGGCGTCGCACGCTATGGTGAGGCGTGCGATGGCGCCACGAGAAAGGCATCCCGGTGAACACTTCAGCTAGGCGTGTGGTCCTGGTGGGCGCGTTTGCGGTGGCCGCCGCCGCGGCACCGCTGGTGGCATTCTCGGCCGCCGGATCCCAGAGTTCGGTGCAGGCCCAGCCTGCGTGCCTGGCGTGGTTCGGGAACAAAGAGGACGGCAAGTGCCTGTCCTACTCGAACTCCGGTGGCAGCGGCGGGGGCCTCGGTTTCGGCAGCCCGGGCATCTCCGTGGGCAGCAACGGCATCAATTCCGGGCCGCTGCTCCCGGGTCAGACCTGGAACGTCCCGATGGGCTAACGCCTCTCGGCGGTCTCGTCTTCGAGAGGTTCCAGCACGGTGGTCTCCGCGTCGATCGCCGTCAGCTTCACCAACGCCGGATCGGGGGATACCCGGTCGGCCAATTTTCGCCGTCCGGCGTCCAGCACGGCCTTGGTGGCCGGATTCTCGGTGACGGCCCGGTAGGTGCCGGCGATCTGTTCGTAGCGGCGTCGACCAGCCTTGGCACCCAATACGTAGCCGACCCCCAACACGAACACGATCCGGAACACGCGCACTCCCTCCCCGGGTCACAGCAGAACGCTCACCATCCTGCCTCACGCAGCTGAGAGTTGGTCGACGGGCGTGAGGAAACGGCTCTGACATGGCGATTCGGGTCGCGCGGCCCATATGCGCTAGAGTCTGTCTTCGGTTCATTCCCCTGTAGCTCAATTGGCAGAGCTTCCGACTGTTAATCGGACGGTTGATGGTTCGAGTCCATCCGGGGGAGCCAGCAAGGCCAGCGCGAATGCGCTGGCCTTCGTGCTTTGGAGGGGTCGGTCGACCCACCTACACCAGCCGGCCCGCAGCCTTCGACGCTGCCGTGGCGACCAAGCCGTTGAGCGGGTAGAGGGCATGGGCCAGCGACGAGAGGAACGAACCCGGCGAGCCGTCGCAGATGCTGTCCCCGGGTGCGCACAGATCCAGTGACTTGCCGTTGTACAGCGGTGAGATGTTCGCGGGCGGGGCCCCGAACCCGCCCAGCAGCTCGGCCGTCGGCTTACCGAACAGCACGATCCCGGCGACGTGGTTGTGCACCTCGGCGGGGATGTCCGCGGTGGTGGCATAGGCGGCCACCGCCGCGCCCTGCGAGTACCCGCCGAGCAGGAGCTTGGTGTTCGGGCAGTTCGCGGCCATCGCCTGAAGATGTGAGGTGGTGTCGTGGACACCGTCGAACATCGTGGACGGGAAGACCGCTTTATTGCCGAAATCGCCGGTGGCCGCATAGTTCACCGGGTAGACGCCGATGGATTTGCCCGGGAGTTGACCGCGCAACGTGTCGATGAACGCCTGGCCCACGGTGCCGACGCCGGGCGGCTCATCGCTGCCGCGGGCGAACACCACCTCGGCATCGGGGCACGGGTCGGCGGAGGCCATCGGGGCGGCACCGGTTGCCAGCGTCGCAGCGCCCAACGTGCCGACAACGACCAACGGGCCGACCAACCGGCGCAAATGACGAAAACCCATGTGGCCGATGCTACTCGCAGCGTTCGCTGCGCAGACCGGCGCGACAGGTGGCCCGCCGCGACCGGGCGAGCATGTCAGTGCTCCGTAAGCTCGTACCCATGCGGCTCTCGCGGATGATCCCGCTCGTCACCACGGTCACGCTTCTCGCCGCGTCCTGCGGCTGGAGCCCACCGAACTCCGGCTCCACCACGTCGACCGACTGCAAGCCCGAGGACACCCCGACCGCGGAGACGGTGGCCGCCGCGGTGCAACAACTCGGCGACCGCTGGCATGAGACCTCGCACGGGCACACCGGCGACTGCCGGTTGCACTGGGTGGTCGTCGGCACGGGTGACAAGGCCCTGGACGCGGCCGTGCAGGTGCTGTTCTTCGACCGCAACTCGCCGCTGGGCCCGCCCACCCCGCGCCCGCGCCCGTACACCACGGTCGTGCCGCTGGGGGACAAGATCGCGACGGTGCAGTATCAGTGGCTGCAGGGCGCGGATAAACCGTGCTGCCCGACCGGGATCGCCCAGGTGCGCTTCCAGATCGGCGACGACGACAAGCTCAAGGCGCTGGACCCGATCCCGAACCCCTAGCGCGCCTTCTGCTGGTACAGCTCGATCAGCCCCGCCTCGACGCGGCGCAGCGGCTCATCGGACTTGGTGGCCTGGCACATGATGATCGCGCCCTCGACGGCGGCGACGGTCATCGTGGCCAGTTGGGCGGCATCCGCGGGTGACAGGTCGGCCTCGTGCAGATGGCCGGTGAGGCGTCGTTCCCAGTCGGTGAACACCTCGCCGGCGGTATCGGCGGCCACGGAAGCCTCCGAGCGGCCGAGGGCGGCGGCCACGATCGGGCAGCCCGCGGTGAAATCGGTGGCCCGCAGCGCGTCGGTCCAGCCGGCGATGAAGCGCTGGATCACCGCCACCGGATCGCCGTCGCGGGCCAACCGGTCGATCGCGGCACCGGTCACCTTGCCCGCCACCGCGGTGGCGTCGGCGATGAGTTCGGCCTTGCCGCCGGGGAAATTCAGGTACAGCGAGCGCCGGGCCGTCCCGCTCAGTTCCAGCAGCAGTGCAAGCCCGGTACCTGCGACGCCGTTGCGCCGGATGAGGTCGACGGCACAGGAGATGAGCCGGTCTCGAGCCTGCATGCGCGTTTTTCCTACCTGAGGGTGATTGCGGTGTACCGATCAGTCTACTAACGTCTGTCGCCACGCGTAGACCGTTTGGTCTACATGGGGTGCGCGAGGGGGACGAAGTGGCTCATGGGGAGAGCAGGGTGTTCGGCCGGTTCAGCCGGTTCTGTGCGCGCTACGCGTGGTGGGTCATCGTGTTCTGGGTGGTCCTGGTCGGCGCGCTGAACCTCGCCATCCCGCAGCTGGAACGCACCGTCGCCGAGCATTCGGCACCGTTCATCCCCAGCAATATCGAAGCGGCGCAAACACTTCGGCATATGTCCAAGGAGTTCGGCGTGCCGGCCTCATCGGCCATCGGCAGCGTGCTGCTGGTCAACGAGAGCGGTATCGGCGCCGCCGACGAGAAGGTTTACCGCGACCTGGTGGCCGCGCTGCGGGCCGATACCGATGACGTGGCCTACGTCCTGGACGGCTACAGCAGCGACACCTTGCGCAGCATCGCGCTGAGCCCGGATGGCAAGGCGATCAACCTGGTGGTCGCCGGCACCGGAGACGTCGGATCGACCAAGGCGCATCAGAACACCGTCAACATCCGCAACACCATCGACGCCCTGGCCAAGCCGACGGGTCTGCAGATGTACTACACCGGGCCGTCGCCCACGCTGGCCGATCTGTTCAGCGCCATGGACTTCTCGCTGCTGATCATCACCGGGGTCTCGGTGCTGCTGATCACCCTGGTACTGCTGGCGGTGTACCGCTCGATGGTCACCGCGCTCATCCCGCTGCTCACCATCGGCATCGGCCTCGGTGTGGCACGGCCGGTGGTGTCGCTGCTGGGCGGAGCCGGCGTGCTGACCGTCTCCAACTTCACCATCGCGCTGATGACCGCGATGTTGCTCGGCGCGGCAACCGATTACGCGATCTTCATCCTGGCGGGCTACCACGAGGGCAGACGCAACGGGCTGGCCGTGCCGGACGCGTTGGGGCAAGCCGGGCAGAAGGTTTCCGGGATCCTGATCGCCTCCATGCTCACCATCGCCGCGGCCGCGACCGCGATGGCCTTCACCCAGCTCGGCATGTTCCGGGCCGCGGGGCCGCCGATCGCCATCGCCATCGTGATCGCCCTGGCCATCTCGATGACGTTGCCGTATGCGCTGCTGTCCCTCCTGGGCCGCCGGGGCTTCGCCGAACCGCGGCCGCTCAACGAACGCCGGTGGCGCCGGATCGGCACGACGATGATCCGGCGTTCGGGCGCGCTGTCCGCGGCGTCGCTGGTATTGCTGCTCGCCGCCGCCTCGGTGCTGCTCACCTTCCGGGTGAACTTCGACGAGAACGCCATGCAACTCGACCGCACCGAGAGCGCCACGGGTTATGAAAAGGCTTATGCCCATTGGGGAGTCAACGAGGTGGCGCCCGAATACCTGATCGTCTCGGCCGACCACGACATGCGCAACACCAACGATCTGGCGGCGTTGGACCGGGTCGCCGCCCGCATCGCCGGCATGCCGCAGGTGGCGTACGTCCGTGCCATGACGCGGCCGACGGGCAGCCAGCTGGAACAGACGACGGTGGGCTATCAGGCCGGTATCGTCGCCCACCGGCTCGGCGACGCCAGGGACCGCATCGGCACGGCGACCCCCGACCTGCAGCGGCTGGCCGCGGGCACCGCGACCCTTCGCGACGGCGCCGCCAGTGCCGATGCGCAGCTCCCGCAACTGGTTTCGGGGATCAAGTCCGTCACCGCACTGGCGCACCAGGTACTCGGCGGATATCAGGAAGCCGACTCCGCGCTGCGCACCGTCACCGACGGCCGGGTCGACGTCCCCGCGGTGCTGGCCGATCTGAACGCGTCGGTGGGCCTGCTCGACGTGGCCCTGCAGGCGATACCGGACAATGCCCAGATCGCCGACGGCGGCCGGGTGGTCAGTTCGGCACTGGGCGCGGCGCTGACCCCGCAGCCCGGACCGGACTGTCTGCTCAACCCGGTGTGCATGCGGGCCCGGTCCAGTCTCGCCGATCTGGATGCCGTGTCCGACGGTGCCGTCACCCGCACGCTGCGTCAGGCCCAGTTGTTGGCCGCGGTACCGCAGGTGACCGTCGACAAGGTGCGCGCCGCCCAACCGGGCATCAAGAACGCCCTGGCCCGGCTGCAGGCCATGGTGGCCATGGTGCCCGGCGGTTCACCCGAGCGGGCCAATGCCCAGCTCGCCGAACTGGTCCGCGGTGCGGATCGCCTCGACGAGGGCATGAGCCGGTTGGCCGCCGGTCTGAATCAGGTGAAGGGGGGCGTCGACCAGGTGGTGGGGCTGACCGGTCAGCTCACCGACGGACTCACCCAGGCCTCGGACTATCTGGCCGCGCTGGCCGCGCACACCTCGGCCGGGGCCGGGGCCGGGTTCTACCTACCCGCACAAGGCTTCGCCGACAAGGCATTTCAGGAGGGCCAACGCCTGCTGTTCGCCCCCGACGGCCGGACCGCGCGGATGCTCGTGGTGTGGCGGATCAATCCCTACAGCGATGCGGCGCTGAACGCCACCCGCGAACTGAGCCCGGCGGCGACCGAAGCCGCGGACGGGACCTCGCTGCAGGGCGCACATTTCGCCACCACCGGGTTGGCCTCGTTGTCGGCGGATATGCGTGACCAGGTGTGGCGGGACTTCGCCGTCTACGGCGTGGTCGCCATCCTGGGTGTGCTGCTGGTTCTGATGGTGTTGTTGCGCAGCATCGCCGCACCGGTGTTCATGGTCGCCGTCGTGGTGCTGTCGTTCGGTGCGGCCTCGGGTATCAGCGTGCTGGTGTGGCAGCACCTGATCGGGGTGGACGTCGACTGGTCGGTGTTCCCGGTGTCGTTCATGGCGCTGATCGCCGTCGGTGCCGACTACAGCATGCTGTTTGCCGCGCGCATCCGCGAGGAGTCCGGCGACGGCATGGTCCGCGGCATCATGCGCAGCTTCGGCAGCACCGGCAGCGTCATCACCACCGCCGGAATCGTCTTCGCGCTCACCATGTTCGCGTTGATGAGCGGCCGGGTGATCAACCTGCTGCAGATCGGGTTCACCGTGGGCGTCGGTCTGCTCATCGATATCACCCTGGTACGCACCATCCTGGTGCCGGCCGCCATGTCCCTGATCGGCGACCGTATCTGGTGGCCGAGTAAGCCCCGGCGGGGGTGATTACTTCGGCTCGATGGTGCCGGAGCTGACGGCGTCCTTCTCCTGATGCTCGTCGGCGTCCGGGATGTTCTCCGGATGCAGCATCTCGGCGTACCGCAGCTGCTCGGGAATCCCGAAACCGTCCACCAGCAGTTCGGCATGCGGACGCAGCTTGCGGCAGCGGTCGTTGATGGCGCGGGTGACGGCCTTGGCGCGTTCGGTGGACAGGAACCGGTGCTCGACGAACCATGCCTTGTCGTCCTCGATGATGCTCAGGGCATACAGGTCGCAGACCAGGTTGAGGATCTCGCGTGCCTCGTCATCCTCGCAGGCGTCGACGCCGGCGACGAAGGCCTCCAGCACGACCCGGTCGATATGCGCGATGGCGGCGTGCAGCACGTGATCCTGCACCGAGTTGAACGCCTCGAACGCGCTCATCTCCTTGGCCTTGCCCTGCAGCCGGCGCGCGACGGTGGACAGGATGTACTCCTCGCGGTCCTCGAACATCTTGACCTGGGTGCCGCGGTTGAAGAGGCTGCCTTCCTCCTCGTTGTCCTGCCGGGTGTCGAGGATGGTCTGCATGATGGTCTCGGCCGCGGTGCGCTTGAGCACCCGCTCGCCGGCGAAGTTGGCGGCGAAGCGCACCCACTCCACCGGACTCATGCCCTTGATGTCGTCGGCGTAGGCGGTCAGCAGCTCCTTGGCCACCAACTGGGTGAGCACGTGGTTGTCACCCTCGAACGTCGTGAACACGTCGATGTCACCGCGCAGCGCGATCAACCGGTTCTCGGCCAGGTAGCCCGCGCCGCCGCAGGCTTCGCGCGCCTCCTGGATGGCCCGGCTGGCATGCCAGGTGTTCGCGGCCTTCAGCCCCGCCGCCCGTGCTTCCACCTCGCGCTGGTCCTCGGCGTCGGGGAAGTCCGAGGACTGGATCTCGTGCAGCTTGGCCACCAGCTCGTTCTGCGCGAACTGCAGGGCGTAGGACCGCGCGATCAGGGGGAACAGCCGGCGCTGGTGCACCAGGTAATCCATGATGAGCACTTCGTCATCGGCATCGGGTGCGCTGAACTGCTTGCGCTGCAACGCATACCGGGTCGCGATGTCCAGCGCCACCCGGCCTGCCGCGGCGGCGCTGCCGCCGACGGTGACCCGGCCGCGGATCAGGGTGCCCAGCATGGTGAAGAACCGCCGCCCGGGGTTCTCGATGGGTGAGGAGTAGGTACCGTCCTCGGCGACGTCGGCGTACTTGTTGAGCAGGTTCTCCCGCGGGACGCGGACGTGGTCGAACTGGATGCGACCGTTGTCCACTCCGGGCAGGCCGCCCTTGTAGTGACAGTCCGAGGTGGTGACGCCGGGCAGATCGTTACCCTCCTCATCGCGCAGCGGCACCACGAAGCAGTGCACACCGTGGCCTTCGCCCTGGGTGATCAACTGCGCGAAAACCGCGGCCACCCGCGCGGTTTGGGCCGCACCGCCGATGTAGTCCTTGCGGGCGCTCGGGGTGGGGGAGTCGATGACGAACTCTTTGGTCGCCGGGTCATAGGTGGCTGTCGTCTCCAGCGACTGCACATCGCTGCCGTGGCCGGTCTCGGTCATGGCGAAACAGCCGAGCAGGTTCAGGCTGATGATGTCGCGGACATACGCCTTGTGATGGCGTTCGGTGCCCAGGTTCTCGATCGCGCCGCCGAACAGCCCCCACTGCACACCCGCTTTGACCATCAGCGACAGGTCGCTCATGGCGAGCATCTCGATCCGGGTGACGGCCGCGCCGACATCTCCCGTGCCGCCGTGCTCCTTGCGGAAGCCGTCCTCCGCGGCGCCCGCGGCGGCCATGATCTTGAGCTGTTCGCCGACCTTGGTGCGGGCGATGACGGTGTTCGGGGTGTAGTGCGGCTTGAAGATCTCACCGGACAGTTCGGTCCGCACGGCGTTCTTCACGTCGCGCCAGCGTCCGTCGAGGGTGTTGCGCAGATGTTCCGCGGTGGAGGTCATACCCGAACTTAGCCCGTGAAAGCGGTCCGCAAACGTGACTCTGGCAACGCCGAGGTCGAATTGCCGCACGACGGCGACCACACCCACGCCGACGTGAGCTGCGGCCGGCCGCGGGCAGCAACATTCGGTGCGACGGGGGCTCGTGGCGCCTGTGGTTATCTGTTGGCGTGAAGCGATCGGCGTGGGTGCTGTCGGCGGTTCTGGTGGTGGCGGGTTGTGCGGCCGCGCCGGCACCCACCTCCCAGCTGGAGTTTCTCGGCAAGGTCGAATTGGCGCACGGTCTGCTGTTCGCCGATACGACGGTGGGCGGTCTTTCCGGCATCACCTACGACGCCGGCCGCGACCAGTATTACGTGATCAGCGACGATCGGTCCGCGAAGAGCCCGGCCCGGTTCTACACCATGAGCATCGCCCTCTCGGGCAGCAATCTGGCCCGCGTCGACCTGCGGGGTGCCACGCCACTGCTGAACACCGACGGTCAGCGGTTCGCGCCGAAGTCGGCCACCACCGTGCCCCCGGATCCCGAGGGCATCGCCTTCGATTCCCGCCGCCAGCAGTTGTACTGGTCCAGCGAGGGGGAGCGGATCGTGAAACCGGATGCTCCGCCGGTGCTGCTCGATCCCTGGGTACGGACGGCGGGGCTCGACGGCGCATTCCGCGGCCAGTTCGCCCTGCCGCCGGAATTGCACATGTCCGCTGCCGATGCGGGGCCGCGGAAGAATCAGGCACTGGAGGGACTCACGCTGGCGCCCGACGGGACCGCACTGTGGGCGGGTATGGAGGAGCCCGGTTTCGACGACGGACCGCTGCCTACCGCCGAGCACGGTGCGTTGACCCGGATCACCCGGCTGGATCCCGAGACGCGGGAGGCGACGGCGCAGTACGCCTATCCGCTGGATCCGGTCAGCTCCGGTGCCGGCGGCGGTAACGGATTGTCCGATCTGGTGGCGCTCAACGCCGAGGACTTCCTGGTCATCGAGCGTGGGCACGGCACCAGGACCTCGGTGCACATCTACCGGGCGAGCATCGCCGGGGCGGACGACATTCTGGGCCGGCCGTCGTCGGCGGGGGCGGCACCCATGCGCAAGACCCTGGTGGCAGACCTGTCTGCGACGGTGCATTCGGTGGACAACGTAGAGGGAATCACCTTGGGGCCCAAGCTGTCCGACGGTCGTCAGTCGGTGATCATGGTCACCGATGACAACTTCTCGCCCGATCAGGTGACGCAGCTGCTGGCGTTCGCGCTCTGAGCGTCAGCTGTGCGACGGCGCGCGATGTGCCGCACCTTCACCGGGGTGGGCGATGGCGAGCAGGGCGTGGGCGGGTTCGTCGTCGACCAGCAGCCAGCGGTGGGGCAGGTCGGCAGGGTGGCTCACCAGATCTCCGGGTTGGAGTCGAACGGTCGGATGCCCGGAGATCTCGACGTCCAGCACACCGCTGATGAGATAGACGGCCAGCTCACCGGGAAGCTCGAACCATTCGGAGATGTATTGGCCGGGTTCGATGCGGTAGTCGATGACCTCCAACGGGTTACCCGGCTGCATGACCAGCGCCCTGCCTGCGGCCGCGTCGGCCCGGTTGGCCACCGGGATCGATCGGCCCTCACCGGCCCGGATCACCGAGACGCGGGACGCGGGCGGCGCGGGCAGTAGAGCTCCCGGCAGGACGTCGAGGGCATCCGCGAGCCGATAGGTGGTGATCATCGACGGTGCGCTGACGCCGCGCTCGATCTGGCTCAGGAAAGGTTGGCTGACGCCCGAGCGGCGGGCGAGCTCGCGCATTGATAAGCCTGACTTCTCGCGCAGGCTTTTCACGGTGGCGCCGATCATGGCATTGAGCGCGCCTTCGTCAGGCTGTGTCATCCGCGGATTCCTCACATGTTCGTAACCTCAGCTGAACGTCTATGACATTCAAAATCGCCATATTGATCGCTAGCAACAATCAATATGGCGTGCGCAGGGTCGAAGCTCGAGTGCACTCCCAGACCTCAGGAGTGTGTCGATGGCTATCGACCTGGAACGGACTGTATCCCAGGCCGGGGTGGGTGTGATTGGTAAAGGCAGTCGTGTGATCGAGCAGCGCGGTATCGACCGGATCCCGGATGACGAACGCCGGGGCACACCGCGCCAGGTCGGCCTGATGTGGAGCGGTGTCGTACTCAACGTCCAGGTGGTGGTCTACGGCGCGCTGCTGGTCACCTTCGGCCTCAACATCTGGCAGTGCGTCGCCGCGATCGTGATCGGCAACCTGACCTGGATCGTCGCCGGACTGTGCAGCCTGGCCGGGCCGGCGGCCGGAACCACCACCTTCACCGTCAATCGGGTTCCCTTCGGGCGGCTCGGCAACCGTCCGCTGGCCTTCTTCAACTGGGTCATGCAACTCGGATACGAAGTGCTCGACCTCGTGCTGATGACCCTCGCGGTGACCGCGTTGTTCGGCCTGGGCGGCATCACCCTGTCGAATTCGGCAACCGTCACGATCGTATTGGTACTGGCGGTGATTCAGAGTGTGCTGCCGATCGTCGGGCACGCCGCGATCACCCGCGTGCTGCGCACGCTGATCGTCCCGTTCGGTGCGCTCTTCCTCATGCTGGCCTGGCTCACCGCCGGCAGGCTCCACCTGCAGGTCACACCGCCCGCGGACTGGGCTGTCTTCCTCGGCGGTATCGCGCTGGCGGCCAGCGGTTCCGGTCTGGGCTGGTCGCCCAACGCCGCGGACTACTCGCGGTACCTGCCCGCCGCGGTGTCCCGGCGTGGGCTGGTCGGGTGGGTTCTGGTCGGCGGTGGGGTACCGCAATCCCTGTTGATGCTGCTCGGGGTCGCGGTCGCCAGTGTCGTTCCCTCGGCCACCGATCCGGTCGGCGGCCTGCCCACCGCGTACCCCGTCTGGTTCGTGATCCCGTACCTGGTCCTGCTCGTCGTTCAGATGATCGCGCTCAACGCGGTGGACCTCTACTCCTCCGGAGTTACGCTGCAGGCCATCGGGATTCGTGTCAGCCGGTGGCAGGCGGTGGCACTCGACGGGGTCATCTGTGCCGTCGTGGGTCTGTTGGTCGTGCTGTCCGGATCGTTCATGGCCTTCGTGAGCAATTTCCTGCTCTTCATGATCGTGTGGTTGGCGCCGTGGGCCGGCGTGTTCGTCGTCGACCACCTGCTGCGCAAGGGACGCTATGACCCCGTCGTCCTCGGGGGTGGCGGACGGGCATTCGCCCCGGCGGGAATCGCGGCGCAGGCCGCGGGCATGATCGCCGCCCTGCTGTGGATCAACACCACCGTCTTCGTCGGGCCGCTCGCGAGCGCCGCCGGTGGTGGTGCGGACCTGAGTGCGCCGGCCGGCTTCGGTGTGGCGGCCCTGACCTACCTCCTGCTCGCCCGGCGCGACGCCACCCGTTGAGTTGAAAGGAACGTATCCCATGACCATTCCCCTCATCGATCTGCAGATCTGGCGCACCGGATCCGCATCGGAACGCGCGGCACTCGCCCGGCAAGTGGACGAGGCGCTGCAGGACTCGGGCTTCCTGATGCTCGCCGGCCACGGTGTGAGTGCCGTTCTGCGCGAGAACATCCGGTCGGCAGCGCGCCGCTTCTTCGCCCTTCCTCAGGACGTCAAGGCCCGGTACGCCGCAGCGGTGGGGGGTCGTGGCTGGGTGGGGCCAGGCCGCGAGGCCAACGGGTTCTACGGTGAGGATGTCGACGGCACCCGGCCGGACCTCAAGGAGAGCTACACCATGGGCCGCGATTTCCGCACCGGCGACCCCCGCATCGACCAGATGTGGTTCGCCGACAATGTCTGGCCGGCCGAAGTTCCGGAGTTGCGCAACCTGTGTGACCGATACGCGGCCGCGGTTCGCGAGGTCTATGGCGACACCTTGCGATTACTCGCCTCGGCGGTGGGCCTGGAGCCGGACTGGTTCGCCGCCCAGACCCGCAACTCGCCACACACGTTCAACATCAACCGGTATCCGCCGTTGGTTGAGACCGGGGCGCCCGCGCCGGGGCAATATCGCATTGCCCCGCATACCGATTGGGGTGTGCTGACCATCCTGGACCGGCAGGCGGGGTACGGCGGCCTGGAGGTGCAGCACACCGACGGCAGCTGGCTGCCCGCTCCCTACGTGCCCGGCGCCTTCACGGTGAACATCGGTGATCTGATGGCGCGGTGGACGGGGGACCGCTGGCGCTCCACCCGGCACCGGGTGCTGCCACCGGCCGCCGACGCGCCGGGGGAGGAGTTGATCTCACTGATCATGTTCCTCGAAGCGGACGCCGACGCCGTCATCAGGACATTGCCCGCCCCGGTCGGCTCGGTCACCCATCCCGACGTCGTCGCGGGTGAGTACCTCGACGAACGGGCCGCGGCAGCCACCGTCAGCTGATACCCGTCAACCATCTCCAGGAAGTGAATCACCCATGAACATGCCCGAATTCGACATCCCCACCATCGATATCGGGGCCTTCAACGATCCCGAGGCTGCCGAACGTCACCGCGATGAGGTTGCCGCCCAGGTCGACCGCGCAGCCCGCACCGTCGGCTTCATGCAGATCGTGGGTCACGGCATCCCGGCCTCCACCTTGCACGCCTTCACGGCCGCCACCGATGCCTTCTTCGCCCTCGATTCCGTCGTCAAAGCGGCCTACCGGTGTCCGCCGTCGGTCAACCGCGGCTACACCCCGCCGAAGTCCGAAGCCCTGGCCGCAAGTCTGGGGCTGGTGAGCGCGGCCGACCTGTTCGAGGCCTTCAACATCGGCACCGAAGCCGCTGAGTATCCCGCACTCGAGCTGTCCGCCACCGATTACGCCCCCAACATCTGGCCCGCCGAAGTGCCGGGATTCACTGGGGCCGTGAGTGATTGGTTTTCCGCGGCGGGCGCTGTCGCCCGCACCATGGTCCGGATCTTCGGACGCGCGCTCGGGCTCGGGGACGACGGTCTCGTCTCCGTCACCGACCACTCCTTGGACGTGCTGCGGATGATCAACTATCGGCTGCCCTCACCGGAGACGGTGCTCGAGCCCGATCAGGTCGGGATGGGGGCGCATACCGACTATGGCATCGTCACCGTGCTGTGGGCCGACGCGGTGCCCGGTCTGGAAGTGCTCGGCGACGGCGGCCGTTGGCATCCGGTCCAGCCGGCGCCCGGCGCGTTGTTGGTGAATCTCGGTGACGCACTGGCCAGATGGACCAATGACGAGTGGATATCGACGATGCACCGGGTCGCCGCTCCGCGGATCGGCGGAGTCCTGGTGCCGCGCCGGTCTGCCGCGTACTTCCACGACGGCAATATCGACGCCGTGATCGCCCCGTTGTCGACCTGCGTCGGCCCTGGGCGGCCGGCCCGCTACGAGCCGGTGACTGTCGGTGAGCACCTGCGCGCGAAGCTCGCCGGTTCACGCAGCCGGGTGCTGAATCCCGGCGCGGAACGGGAGGCGGCCCGGCTGGCGCGCTGACCCGGCCCCGACGATTCGCCGCCGCCGGGTGCCTTGCCCAAACGGCCAGCTCACGGGATCGGAACTGGGTTTCCCGAGGGTTCGCTCTCTTCGACCGCATCGCCCAGGTGGTGACCCGCGCTCGCTCGCTTGAACTCCTGCGGGGCCAACCGGTCCTCCAACATGGCAGGCGTCGGACGAATGAGAGGTGTGGTCCACCAGTGACGAAGTTTCTTGAGCACTTTCGATCCCTTTCTCAACCGTTCAGGGCTTTGCTGGCACTACGGACTCGGACCCTGGAATGCGCCCTCACCTGTCCAATGCGGTTGCGCGGGATGAAGGGAGCGTACGGCGCGGCAGCTGTGATGGCGCTGCGAGTCAGTCCGAATCCGCTGTTGCGCACGAATAATCCGCCGAACGACGGACACTGGCCGAATCTGCTGTGAGGCAAGGGTTGTCCTCCGAATGGTGGACACGGACCACCGGCGGCCGTGATTGCCCTGCCATCGAGGACCGGCACAACGGTGAGGTGACCTTTGTCAGTCGGATTCAGCCACACCTGCACGGGACTGCGCGACCTCGAGCAGGTCGCGCAGCACGGTGACGGCGTCGGTGAGGGTGGTGCGCTGCTTGCTGTCCAGGCGTTCCAGGAAGGGGTCGATGGCCGCGGCGCGGTCGGCTCGTACCCGCGCCAGCGTGGCCCTGCCGTCCTCGGTGATGCTGATGAGCACCGCGCGCGCATCACCGGGGTCGGCGATGCGGGACACCAACCCGGCGTCTTCCAGCCGGCGCACCTGGGTGGTCATCGTCGGCTGCGAGCAGTGGTCCAGTGCGGCCAGGTCCGAGATGCGGGCGGCCCCCTGGTCCTCGATCGTCGACAGCAGTCGCGCTTGGGCGAAGGGCAGCGGGAAGCGGGCCCGCTGATTGGCCAGCCGGTTCACACGCGCGACCACGGACAGCAGGTCGGCACCCAACGCGGTGGTAGTCGGCATGGCTCCATGGTTGCATAGAATCACTATGTAGATAGCGCCGGTGTTCGTGCGGACCGTCACAGTGCACCGCGGCGACGTGCTCGTTGCGCCTGGCAGAATCGAGAAATGCCCGCTACCCACACCCGTCGGCGGGCGGGATCGTTGCACCCCAACGAGCTTGCCCAAGCCGCTGTGATGGCGGCACTGTGCGCGGCCATCGCGATCATCGCGGTGGTCGTTCCGTTCGCCGCCGGCCTGTCCGTCCTGGGCACGGTGCCGATGGGACTGCTCGCGTACCGATACCGGATCAAGGTGCTCATCGCCGCGGCCGTCGCCGGGGCGACCATCGCCTTCCTCATCGCCGGGATGGGCGGGTTGATGACGGTGCTCAACTGCGCCTACATCGGCGGTCTGACCGGCGCGGTGAAGCGGCGCGGACGTGGCCTGACCACGGCCATGCTGGTGTCGGTCGTCGCCGGGGTGGTGTTCGGCGCGTTCGTCGTCGGCGCGCTGGCCGTCGCGTCGCGGCTGCGCCAGCTGGTGTTCGACGCGATGACCGCCAACGTCGAAGGCACCGCCAAGATCCTCGGCCGCATCCCCGGGCTGCAGGACCTCGCCCCGCAGATGGTCGACATCTTCGCCACCGCACTGCGGTACTGGCCGTTGTTGATCGGCGCCTACGGCGTGTTCGCGATCGTCATCGTCAGCCTCATCGGTTGGTGGGCCTTGTCCGGGGTGCTGAGCAGGCTGGCGGGCGTGCCCGATGTGCACAAACTCGACGTGCCCACCGAGACCGGGTCCGTGGCTCCGGTGCCGCTGCGGCTGCGCGATGTGGTGTTCCGGTACCCGGGTACCGGTCGTGATGCCCTGGGCCCGGTGTCGTTGACGGTGGAGTTGGGCGAGCACGTCGCGATCACCGGCGCCAACGGATCGGGCAAGACCACGCTCATGCTCGTGCTGGCGGGTCGCGAGCCCACCGGCGGCACGGTCGAACGGCCGGGTGCGGTCGGGCTCGGCGCGCCGGGCGGCACCGCGGTGATCATGCAGCACCCCGAGAGTCAGGTGCTGGGCACCCGGGTGGCCGACGATGTGGTGTGGGGACTGCCGGTCGGCACCGAGATCGATGTGCCGCGGTTGCTCGCCGAGGTCGGTCTGGACGGTCTGGCCGAACGGGAGACCGGCGGACTGTCCGGTGGCGAACTACAGCGACTGGCGGTGGCCGCCGCGCTGGCCCGCGAACCCGCGCTGATGATCGCCGACGAGATCACCAGCATGGTGGACCAGGTCGGCCGCGACGGGTTGATGACGGTGCTGGCCGGCTTGACCCGCCACCACCAGATGTCACTGGTGCACATCACCCACTACAACGGGGAAGCCGAGGCGGCCGACCGTGCCATCAACCTGGCCGGCGGGTCGGAGATGGTGCAGACGGCGTCGGTCCCCGCCGGCGGCACGGTGGCACGCAGCGACAAACCGGTGCTGGAGCTGCGCGGGGTGGGCCATCGTTACGCTGCCGGAACCCCCTGGGAGAAAAGCGCTCTGCGGGATATCGACCTGGTGGTCAACGAGGGCGACGGTGTCCTGATCCACGGTCTCAACGGGTCCGGCAAGTCGACCCTGGCCTGGATCATGGCCGGTTTGACCCTTCCCACCGTCGGCAGCTGCCTGCTCGACGGCCGTCCGGTGTCCGAACAGGTCGGCGCGGTGGCGCTGTCCTTCCAGGCGGCCCGGTTGCAACTGATCCGCGGCCGGGTGGACCGTGAGATCGCCGCGGCAGCGGGGTTCTCCTCGCGCGACCACACCCGGGTGCTGGCCGCGCTGGCCACCGTCGGGCTGGAACCCGCCCTGGCCTCGCGTCCCATCGATCAGCTCTCCGGCGGGCAGATGCGTCGCGTGGTGCTGGCCGGCTTGCTGGCCCGGTCGCCGCGGGCCGTCATCCTCGATGAGCCGCTGGCCGGGCTGGACGCCGCCAGTGCCCGCGGCCTGCTGCGGCTGTTGGAGCAGCTGCGCCGCGACGGTCTCACCGTGGTGGTCATCTCCCACGATTTCGACGGTCTCGAAGAGCTCTGCCCGCGCACCTTGCATCTGCGCGACGGCCAACTGGTGCCGGCCGTCTCGAGTGCTTCCGGTGGTGTCGCATGAGCGGGTCACGCAGACCGGTGGTGCTGTTGCGTCCGGTGCCCGGCGACACGGCGATCCATCGCCTCTGGGCGGGAACGAAACTGATCGCCGTCGCCGCACTCGGGGTGCTGCTGACCTTCTATCCCGGCTGGTTGCCGATCGCGTGCGTCGCGGTCGTGGTCCTGGTGACGGCGGTGCTGGCCCGTATTCCGCGCGGTGCGCTGCCGTCGATCCCCAGCTGGCTGTGGCTGATCCTGCTGTTGGGCGGGGTGACCGCGTCCTTCGCCGGGGGCTCGCCGTATATCCACCTTGCCGGAGTCGAATTCGGCCTGGGCGGGGTGCTGAACTTCCTGCGGATCACCGCGGTATCGCTGGTGCTGCTGGGGCTGGGTGCACTGGTGTCGTGGACCACCAACGTCGCCGAGGTCGCCCCGGCGGTCTCGACGCTGGGCCGGCCGCTGCGGTTTCTCCGGATGCCGGTCGACGACTGGGCGGTCACACTCGCGCTGGCGTTGCGCGCGTTTCCCATGCTGATCGACGAGTTCAGCGTCCTCTACGCGGCCCGCAGGTTGCGGCCCCGGACACGGCCGGAGTCACGCCGGGCCCGCCGCAAACAGTGGTCCGCCGAACTGGTCGACCTGATGTCGGCCGCGGTGACGGTCTCCCTGCGCCGCGCCGATGAGATGGGTGATGCGATTGTCGCGCGCGGTGGGGTGGGTCAGATCTCGGCGTATCCCTCCCGGCCGCACGCGGCCGACTATGTGGCGCTGGTGACGATCGCGGTGGTGTGCGGCGTCGCCGGGTATCTGGAGGCCTGCACCTTCCTGGCCACCAGCCTCTAGCGAATCACCGTGCGGCGGCGGCGTTCGCGGCCCGTTCGGCGCGGGCGAGCGCTTCCGGCACGGCCAGCCGCCCCAGGAACATCTCGTCGAAATAGGGCTGCAGCGCCTGATAGCCCGCGGCGAAACCGAGGCCACCGGGGGCCGGTATGCGCGGGCCGCGCAGCACCGAGAAGAACGGGGCGACGTCGACACCCTGGCGCCGCCAGTGCGCGAAGTAGCCCGGCTGGGCATCCAGCACAGCGGGGATCGCCGAGCCGTCGGCGCCCAGGAAGGCATTGCCGTCGCGGCTGCCCATCCACGCCAGCACCGCACGTACCGCCTCGGGATGGCGGGTCGCGGAGTTCGCCGCCGCGGCAATCCCGTTGGTGACACTGACCCGTCCGGCGGGCCCGAGCGGCAGCATCGCCACACCCCACCGGAAGGTCGCCTGTCTGGCGATGGCCGCCAGGTTGTAGGTGCCGGACTGAAACAGGGCCATCCGCCCGGCCAGGAACTGGTTGCGGGAGAAGTCGCCGTTGTTGTTGGTGTCCGCGGCCGACGGCGCGACATGGTCGGTGTTGATCAGGTGGACCAGGTACTCAAAGGCTTGGGCGGCCTGCGTGTTGGAGAAGGCGAACCGGTCACCGTCGGCGAAGATGCCGCCGGCCGATCCGATGTAGTTGAGGTAGATGCCCTGCATATCGTTGGCGGCGTTGTAACCCCACTGTCTGATCCGCTGCGGATCGAAAGCCGGTGCGTTGGCCCGGTTCCCGCTTTCGTCGACGGTGAGCCGGGCCAGGAGCGGCCGCAAGGTGTCCCGCTGACCGGGGTCCCAGCGCAGGTCGGCGAGCTCGGCCGGGTCCACCCCGGCGGCTGCCAGCAGGTCGGCGTTGAAATACAGCGCGATGCCGGCATCGGTGAGTTGCGGTACCGCCCAGAGTGTTCCGTTGCGGGTGAATTGCGCGACGGTCGACGGATCCCAGTCGGTGGAGGGGGCCACCGGGAGCAGTCGGTCGTTGTCGGCGTACTCGGCGACGTAGGCATTGGACATCCAGACGATGTCGTCGGCACCGCCGCCGGCGATCTCGGTGCGCAGGGTGGTGAAGTAGTTCGCGTAGGCGACGACGTTGACGTGCACCTCGATATCGGGGTGGGTGCGGTTGAACTCGGCGAACGACTGCCGGTACGCCGCGGCGACCTGGTCGTCCCACAACCGCACGGTGACGACCGTCTTCCCGGACTCGGAGGTGCGGCCCAACAGCAGGGCGGCGACAAGCAGCAGCACGCCGGTGACGGCGATACCGGTGGCCAACAAGCTGGAGAAGCGCGGCCTCATTTGAGCCCCGTCACCACGATGGAGCGGATCAGGTGCCGGCCCAACACCACGAAAAGCACCAACAGCGGCACGATCGCCACCGTTGTCGCGGCCATCACCACCGTCCACTGCGCGTCGAAGCGGGACTGCAGACCGGCGGTGGCGACGGTGAGCACCTGCCAGCGCGGGCCGCTGGTGATCACCAGCGGCCACATGAAGTTGTTCCACTGCGACACCACGGTGATCATGGCCAGCGTCGCCAGAATTGGCCGGCTCGCCGGGAGTACCACATGCACCAGCACATCCAGGGTGTTGGCGCCGTCGAGGCGCGCGGCGTGGATCAGGTCGGCGGGGATGCCCCGGAAGTGCTCGCGCAGAAGGAAGATCGCGTACGGGGAGCCGAACAGGAAGGGCAGCACCAGCGCCCAGAACGTGTTGCGCAGCCCGGCCTCGGCCATCATCAGGTACAGCGGCACCACCGTCACCGTGGCGGGCACCATGAGGGTGGCCAGGTACACCCAGAACACCGCGTCCCGTCCCGGGAAACTCAGCCGGGCGAACGCGTAGGCGGCCAGCACCGAGAAGACCAGCTGTCCCAGCAGCACGGTGGCGGTCACCAGTGCGGTGACCACCAGGGCGCGGCCGAAACCCGCATCGCCGAGCGTCGCGTAGTTGGCCAGGGTGGGCGGAGCCGGAAAGGCCAGTGCGGAGCCGGTATTGAACTGCTGCGGTGAGGTGAACGAGGTCATCAACCCGAGCAGGAACGGGATCAGCGTCACCAACGCGCCCGCCCCTAGTCCCGCGTAGATCAGGGCGTTACGTGAGGTCATAGCTGACCCGCCGCCGGAAGTAGACGTGCTGCACCAGGGTGACACCGACCAGCAGCACGAACAACACGACCGCCATCACTGCGGCCCGCCCCACACTCGCCGCGCCGAACGCCTCGGCGTAGATGCGATGCGCCACAAGGTCGGTGCGGCCCTGCGGACCGCCGCCGGTGAGGGCGTACACGGTGTCGAACACCTGGGCGGCGCTCACCACACCGGTCACCGAGACGAAGTACATCGTGGGTCGCAGCATCGGCAGCGTGATGTACCGGAAGCGTTGCCAACTGCCGGCCCCGTCGGTGCGGGCCGCGTCATGCACGGCCCGTGGGATGGCCAGAATGCCGGCCAAGAAGAACAGCGACACGTAGCCGACGTTGGTCCACACCGTCACCGCCGAGACCACCGGCAGCGCCAGGCCGGGATCGGTCAGCCATTCGATATGCCGCCCCGCGACGGCGCTCAGCGCGCCGTCGGTGGGGGACAGGATCCAGCGCCACAGCACGCCGATCGCCAGCGGCGAGCAGATCCACGGCAGCACATACAGCGTCCGCAGAAACCCGGTGCCGGGTAACCCCCTGGCGAGCATCGCGCCCGCGGCCAGGCCCAGCAGCGTCTGCACCGGCACCACCATCGCGATGAACGCCACCGTCACCAACAACGACATCGCGAAGGTCGGATCGGTCAGCACCGACTGCCAATTATCCAGTCCGACAAACCGAATCGGACCCAGCAGATCCCAGCGATACACGCTCAGCCACGCCACCACCAGCATGGGCAGCAGCAGAAAGGTCACCACGCCGAAGAGGCTGGGTGCCAGCAGCGCGTACCCCAGCACGGTGGAACGGCGCCCGGACATGTCCTCATTAAAGCCGGTGGTCGGTGCGACCGATGCGGTGGCACGCTGGCTAAGCTTCGGTCGTGATCACCTTGGATCGCCTGGTGAACGTGGTCGGCGGGTACGGCGTGGCGGCCCGGCTGGGCGAGGTGTCGCGCTCGACCGAGCTGCGCAGTGTGGTGGTGCCCGAAGCGGTGACCGGCGATGTGCTGCTGGCCCTCGGCGCCTCGTCGTTGGCGGAGGCGCTGCGCTGGGCCGCGGACGCCCACGCGACGGTGGTGCTGGCACGGTGCGATCCACCCGATGCCGATACCGCGCTGCCCGACGGGATCGCGGTCCTGCTGGTGGATCCCGCGTTGCCGTGGAGCGAGCTGGCCGCGGTGGTGTACGGGCTGGTACTGGAGGGACGCGAAACCGAATCAGGGCGTGGCCCAACGGATCTGTTCGCCCTCGCCGACAGCCTGGCGGCGGCGATCGGCGGGGCGGTGGTGATCGAGGACCGGCACTCGCAGACCTTGGCCTACTCACGCATGCAACAGGACGCCGACGACGCGCGGGTGCAGACCATCCTGCGCAGGCAGCAGCCCACCGAGTTGCAGGCGGCGCTGGCCGGACGTGGTGTGTTCGCCCATCTCGCCGAGTCAGGCGAGCCACTGTTCCTCGCACCGGATCCGGAGCTCGGCATGACCGGTCGCATGGTGGTCGCGGCACGGGTGGGCCGCGAGCTGCTCGGATCGGTGTGGGTGAGCTGCCCGGCGGAATTACCGGGTGCGGCGCGGGCCGCGCTGACCGACGGCGCGCGGGTGGTCGCGCTGCACCTGCTGCGGTCGCGGGCGAGTGCCGACCTGGAGCGGCAGGTGGAATCGGACTCGGTGTTGCGGTTACTGGACGGCAGCGCCGAAGCCGCGACGGTCGCCAGCCGGGTCGGGCTGCCACCGGGACCGTTGCGCGTCATCGCGATGCGCGCGCGGCTGGAGCCGGACCGCCACACCGCCCTGTTGGTGGCCTTCGAGCAGGCGACGGCAGGCTTCGGCTGGTCGCGACCGGGCCGCAGCGCGCTCGCGGACAACACGCTGTACACCGTGCTGCCGGGCGAGCAGGTGGATGCGGCCCGGCAGTGGCTGGCCGCACTGAGCGCCGCGCTTCCCGAGCGCACGACGGTGCTGGCCGGGATCAGCGGACCCGCGGAGGCGGCCGAGTTGGCGGCGGCACGCCGGGAGGCCGACGAATGCCTCGCGCTGCACGAGACGGACGCCGCGGACGCCGAGCCACCCGCCTATGACGAGGCATGGGATGCCCTGGTGCTGCGCCGGTTACGTGCTGCGGCCGGCGCGGGACGTGGCCCCAGTCGTGGTCCGGTCGCCGAACTGCTCCGCCACGACGCGGTGCACGGCACCCCGTACGTGACGACGTTGCGGGTGTGGCTGGCAGCGCAGGGCGATCCCGCCCGGGCCGGAGCCGAACTCGGGGTGCACGAGAACACCGTGCGCTACCGGCTGCGCAAGATGGCCGAGGTGACCACCGTCGAGGTCGACGATTCGGGCAAGCGGTTGGCCATGATGATCGAACTGGCGGCCCTTGAACGCGGTTGATTGTCGATTCTCGACAATCTGAGTCTCGGTATTTGTCGGATCTCGCAGCGCACGCCCTTCCCGCGCACCCCATGATGGCGGTATCAGCAGTGCTGACATCGACTATTTCCCGTCGTCAGGGGCGGAGTGCAAGGGCCCGCCCCTGACGACAAACCACCGAACCCAGAAGGAGTGGTCCGCATGACGACCATCACGCCGGTATGGCTGACCCCGGAGGCCCACGACCGCCTGATCCGCGAACTGGCGGTGCTGCGGGGATGGGGTGCGGTGGGGGCCGAGGACGACGACAGTGCTGAGCCCGACAGCAATGCTGTCGCCATCCGTCGTGCGCAGCAGGGCCGCATCCAGCAGATCCACGACATGCTCGCCAGCGCCGTCGTCGGGGTGGATCCACCCAATGACGGGGTCGCCGAGCTGGGCATGGTGCTCACCGTCAGGTTCGAGGACACCGGCGAAACCGACACCTTCCTGCTCGGGGTCCGGGGCGCCTACTACGGCGACATCGAGGTCTACTCCGCGAAATCCCCTTTGGGAGAAGCCATCAGCGGCGCGCGCCCGGGTGACCGGCGCGAGTATCAGCTGCCTACCGGTCGCACCCAAGTCGTGACACTCGTCTCGGCGGTGCCCTACGGGTTACACATGCGCTGAGGATCCTGGCACTACGGTAGGAAGCCGTGACTGCTCGAAGCGTCGATCCCGACTTCCTCGCGTTGCCCCGCCAGGTGCTGGCTGACGCCGCCCTGACTGCCGCCCGCGCGGCCGGTGCCAGCTACGCCGACCTGCGGATACACCGGATCACCACCGAGGAGATCGCGCTGCGCGACGGCGAGCTGGAATCCTCGGTGGTGACCCGGGAGGTCGGGCTGGCGGTGCGGGTCATCGTGGACGGTACGTGGGGTTTCGCCTCCCACGCCGAATTGGACCCCGGCACCGCGGCCGACACCGCGCGCCGCGCGGTCCGCGTCGCCACCACCCTGGCGCCGCTGAACGCCGAGCGCATCGAGCTCGCGGCCGAGCCGGTGTACCCGGATCTGCAGTGGGTGTCGGCCTACGCGATCGACCCGTTCACGGTGTCGGCTGCGGACAAGATCGCGCGGCTGGCCGAGTATTCGCAGCGACTGCTGGCCGCCGACGGCGTGGACCATGCCTCGGCGCACCTGCAGGCGGTCAAGGAGCAGAGTTTCTACGCCGATACGTTCGGTACCTCGACCACCCAGCAGCGGGTGCGCGTGCAGCCTCAGCTGGAGGCCGTCACCGTCGACTCCGCGGCGGGCACATTCGAGACCATGCGGACGCTGGCGCCACCGACGGCGCGCGGGTGGGAAGCCGTGACCGACGACAGCGTGTGGGACTGGACCACGGAGCTGGCCGAGCTGCCGGCGCTGCTGGCCGAAAAGGTGAAGGCGCCCAGCGTCGTCGCCGGCCCGACGGATCTGGTGATCGACCCGTCCAACCTGTGGTTGACCATCCATGAGTCGATCGGGCACGCGACCGAGTACGACCGGGCCATCGGGTATGAGGCGGCGTATGCGGGCACCTCGTTCGCGACCCCGGACAAGCTGGGCACCATGACCTACGGCTCGCCGGTGATGAATGTGACCGCGGACCGGACCGTCGAACACGGTTTGGCCACCATCGGTTTCGACGACGAGGGCGTGCGGGCACAGAGCTGGGATCTGGTGCGTGACGGCATCTTCGTGGGCTACCAGTTGGACCGGGTGTTCGCGCCCCGGCTCGGAGTGGCGCGGTCCAACGGCTGCTCCTACGCCGATTCACCGCACCATGTGCCGATCCAGCGGATGGCCAACGTGTCGCTGCAGCCCGGCACCGAGGACCTCAGCACCGCGGACCTGATCGCCCGGGTGCGCAACGGCATCTACATCGTCGGCGACAAATCGTGGTCGATCGATATGCAGCGCTACAACTTCCAGTTCACCGGTCAGCGTTTCTTCAAGATCACCGACGGCCGGCTGGACGGCCAGCTGCGCGATGTCGCCTATCAGGCCACCACCACGGACTTCTGGGGCTCGATGGAGGCCGTGGGTGGGCCGTCGACCTGGCGTCTGGGTGGGGCGTTCAACTGCGGTAAGGCGCAACCCGGTCAGGTGGCGGCGGTGAGTCACGGATGCCCGTCGGCCCTGTTCCGCGGCGTGAATGTGTTGAACACCCAAGCGGAAGGCGGCCGCGCATGATCAGCCCGCAGCACGTCGTCGACGCGGCGCTGGCCGAAGCGGCCCAGCGCGGCAAGGCCGACGAGACCACCGTCATCGTGACCGACCGTTCCGACGCCGCCCTGCGGTGGGCCGGCAATTCCATGACGACCAACGGGGAATCCCGTGGGCGCACCACCACGGTGATCTCGGTGGTGCGCCGCGGTGACGCGGCCCATGTCGGTTCGGTGACCTCTTCCGAGGTCGACCAGTCCGCGATCGCCGGGCTGGTCGCCGCCTCGCAGGACGCGGCCGCATCGGCGCCCGCAGCCAGCGACGCCGCGCCGACGCTGCCCGGCGACGGTGCCCCCGAGGACTGGGATGCCCCGGTGCCCGTCACCGGTGCCGACGTGTTCGCCGATGTGGCAACAAGTTTGGCGCGCGGCTTCCATGGGGCCGACACGCTGTACGGGTACGCGCGGCACGTGCTGGAGACGACCTTGGTCGCGACCTCGACCGGCCGGCGCCGGCGCTACACCCAGCCGACGGGCTCGGTGGAGATCAACGCCAAGCGACACGGCGCCAGCGCCTGGGCCGGGGTCGGCACTCCCGACTACCTCGACGTACCCACCGATGCACTGCTGGAAGAACTTTCGACGCGTCTGGACTGGGCAGCGCGCACGGTGGAGCTGCCCGCGGGCCGGTACGAGACGCTGATGCCGCCGTCCACGGTGGCCGACATGCTGATCTACCTCGGGTGGAGCATGGACGGCCGCGGGGCGCAGGAGGGGCGCACCGCGCTGTCGGCGCCCGGCGGTACCCGGGTGGGGGAGAAGCTCACCGACCTGGGGCTGACGCTCTACTCCGATCCGCGGGCGCCGGGCCAGGAGTGCCAGCCGTTCGTGGCGGTGCCGAGTTCCTCTGAGCGGGTGTCGGTCTTCGACAACGGTCTCGACATCGGCCGGGTCGACTGGCTGCGTGACGGGGTGATCAACGCGCTGGCCTATCCACGGTCGGCCGCTGCGGAATTCGGTGTGCCCGTGTCGGTCCCGGCGGATAATCTGTTGATGACGGGCGGCAGCGCGTCGCTGGCGGAGATGATCGCGGGTACCGAGCGGGGTCTGCTGCTGACCACGTTGTGGTACATCCGGACCGTTGATCCGGCGGTGCTGCTGCTGACCGGACTGACCCGGGACGGCGTGTACCTGATCGAGGATGGCGAAGTGCGTGCTGCGGTCAACAATTTCCGGTTCAACGAGAGTCCGCTGGATCTGCTGCGCCGCGCCACCGAGGCCGGGATCGCCGAGCCGACCCTGCCGCGCGAGTGGGGTGACTGGGCCACCCGGGCAACCATGCCGTCGCTACGGATCCCGGACTTCCACATGTCATCGGTCAGTCAGGCGCAGTGACGATTCGGCAGGAGGTCGCGCATCGCCCGTAGTGCGCAGTGCAACTCGCGCTTGACGGTGGCCTCGTCGATACCCAGTTCGGCGGCGATGTGCTCGGTCGTCGAGCCCAGATGGTGGGCTCGACGGATCAGGTCGCGATGCGCGGGCTGCAATGACTTCAGGGCGTTGAGGACCGCCGCCCGGTCTGCCGACATGGCGTCACCTGCGTTGGCAGCTAGGTCGAAGAGGGAAATGATGATCGCCCGCCAGATCCGTTGACCTCCGATTGCTCTTTCAACAGGTAGGTCAGGATGAAATCGTGTGAGGTCGCCAGATGCTCGCGCGTGAGGTCGGCGGCCAGTGCGGCGTCACCGCGTTCCACTGCGGCGAGGATGTCGCGATGTTCGACACTGAGATGCTCCGTCTGGCCGATGGTCTCCAGATGGATGTACATGTAGCGATCGGTCTGGCAGCGCAGCTGTTCGACGAGTTCGATCATGCGGGGACGATTCGCCTGCCGGTAGACGGCCGCGTGAAAGGCCGCATTCGCGCTCAACCAGACCCGGGCGTCGACCTGGGAGTCCATGATGTCGAGCTGTTTTCGCATCGAAAGAAGTTCGGCGCGACCGACATTCGGGACAGCCAGTCGGGTGGCCAAGGGCTCGATGGCTTCGCGCAGTTCGTAGAGTTCCTGTAGCTCCGCGACCGACAGTCCAGCCACCACGGCGGTGGCATTCGTGCTCGGCCGGACAAGTCCCTCGCCGGCGAGGATCTGAAGGGCGTCGCGCACCGGGATGCGGCTGACGCCGAATCGCGCCGCGGTGTCCTGCTGGGAGAGCCTGGCGCCCGGGGAGATATCGCCCTGCAGGATGTCCGTGCGCAGCGCCGATGCCACTCGCGTGGCCGCATTCTCGGTTCCCATAGGTACTCCTTGGATACGAACTATAAAAACTGTATACCGCTGGTTTCTGGGAGCCGGCCAAGAGTGTGCTGAGGTGAGCTGGCATTGATTCCGGACTTTCACCCCTGCCCGGCATGTGGGACGTGATAATCGCGGTTGTGCAGGATCTTTTGACGCCACTGATCGCGCTGTCCCCGCCGTCCTTGCTGCGTGTGAACTCAGTCACCCGCGAGACCTGCGCAAAGACCATGGGTCTGACGCCGTTGCCGTACGAGGCGCCGACGGAGCCGGAGTCGGAGACCGAAGGGCTGCTCGTCGAGTTCGCCGAGCAGTTCAGTGCCGACGTCGCAGCCGTGACGCCGGAGCAGCGGTCGGCCCTGACGACGACGTTCGGCGCCGAGGTTCTCGGGATCGCCGCGCTGATGTTCGTCGCGGACTTCGGGCCGCGGGTGGCGGCGGGGTTGACGGCCCTGGGGGTACCGGTGCGCGAGCCGGAGGCCTGGGACAACCAGACGCATCCCGCGGACGCGTTACTGAACCGCTTCACCTCGGCCGTCGGCGCGCTGCGCGGGCTGGATCCGTTGACCACCGAGATCATCCGGCTGCGCGGTGCGACCCAGCACAACTGCCGGCTGTGCACGTCACTGCGTGAGACCGGCGCACTGGAGGCCGGCGGATCGGAGCCGCTGTACGCCGAGATCGCGCAGTATGAGGGGTCCTCGGAACTGTCGGCGGCGCACAAGGCCGCGCTGCGCTACGTCGATGCACTCGTCTGGACACCGTCATCACTTGATGACGCGGCCGCCGGGGTGTTGGCGCACTGGTCGGTGGAGCAGGCCGTCGAGATCACCCTCGACGTCATGCGCAACGCCACCAACAAGATCGCGGTGGCCCTGGGTGGCGACGCGCCACGGGTGGCCGACGGCGTCGAGCATTACCGGCTCGGCGCCGACGGGATGCCGGTGTTCGGCTGACGATCTTCACGTGGGCTCCGCACCCCGCACTTCAGGTGGCGAAGCGGTTCGTGGGAAGATGCCTGTCGCGCGATGCGCGGTTGGGGCGGTAGCTCAGTTGGTTAGAGCCGGGGACTCATAATCCCTTGGTCGCGGGTTCGAGCCCCGCCCGCCCCACTTCAGAGGTTGTTTTGGAGATTTTTGGAAGCAATCCATCGTTTATTCATCGCTTATGGCACGGTCCAACAGGTCGGCTACCTCGGTGTGGACCCGGCCTCGCGCCATGTAGTGGTCCTGCGTCATGGACACCTTGGAGTGCCCAAGTTGGTCCGCCCCAATCCGCGCGGACAGGCCACCGTCGTCTATCAGGGTGGCGACCGTCCTGCGGAATGAATGGGTGGTGACCTCGGGTACACCAAGCTCCTCGCGGACCCGACGCCATTGCTTGCCGAAGTTATTCGGGTCGCGCCAGGTGCCCGCCGTGGACGGAAAGATCATGGGTTGCTCACCGAGGTAGTCCCGAACCCGACGGACTGTGAGCATCTCCACTGCGAACATCGGCAGTGCGACGGTGCGCTTGCCCGACGCTGTCTTGGTGTCTTCGACTCGGGCGAGTCCGTGACCTTTGGCGCGGACAAGCTTGCCCGTTACCGACAGGGTGCTTGCTGACTCGTCGAAGTCCTCCCACCGCAGAGCCAACAGTTCGGACCGGCGCAGGCCCGTCGCCACAAACAAGGTGATCGGGTCTGCCAGGTCGTTCTCACGGCTGTAGGAGGACGTTTGTACCCCGGTCAATACGCGCCGTAGCTGTTCGGGGGTCAGGGCTGTCGCACCCTTGGGGCGGGCCTTGGGGCGGATGGAGTCGACGTCGCGCACCGGGTTAGCAGTGAGGACAGCGGCCATTACTGCGAGTTGGAGACCACCCCTCAGGATGGTTTTGGACTGCTTGGCCATAGTCGCGCCATGTGCCGTCCGCATTGATCGCAGGGCCGCGTCCATCCGCGCGGTGTGGGCCTCACGGACCCGAACGCCACCAAGGAACTTCCGTAGCTTGTCGGCAGCGAACCGATAGGTGTCGATGGTGACGGGGGAGCGCCCATCCTCGGATAACCGCTCTAGATGGCGGTCCACCAGGGTCATGACTAACGTTTCCGGCCCCACTGTGTCGGACATGCTTGGTGCTCGTCGTTCCTTCAGAGCCTCAAGTAGCGCGTCCTCGGCAAGCTTGCCGTACTTGTCGTAGTCGTCAGCAGGACCCCGACGCTCAATCAGTCGGGTTACGCCGTCCGCATCGCGGATTCGGCACCGTGCCACCCAGACGCCGCCGCCGAGTTGCGTCCGGCTGACTTTGCCGTGCTGCCCGATTCGTAACGGAGGCCGACCTGACAACTTCATCTCCTTAGCTTCGAGCACTTAGTCAGCGGTGATTGTCGCTGGCGGGGCCGACATCACCGAGTCTTCCCACTCGAGGACATCAGCGAGACGGTAGCGAACGTGCTTGCCAAATCGTGCGTAGCGCGGACCTATCTTCTTACAGGCCCACTCTGCTGGGGTCTTTGCCGGGATGCCCAGGCGCTCAGCGAGTTCCACCCTGCTGAGCCAGATCTTGTCGTTCGTATGAGTCATAGAAAATATTCAACACCGTCCACGCAAACACAGGTCAAAGCGATTTTCCTTCCACGTAATCCACGCTGAACCCTTGCTTAGATACAGCAAGTCCAGCCGACAATGGTTGAGCCACAACAACAGCGAAGGAGACAAAGAGCAGATGGTGCTGATGCCGACACTGCCCAAGCGAGGGATCAATTCCTGGAAGAAGAGCTACCAGTCTCCCTGGGATGAGCATGCTTTGGATCACAAGAACCATCCTGACTGGTTCCGTGTGTGGGCACTTGCTGTTGCTCGTTCGGTCGCCAACGGCCACGCAGTCTTCCCGCCAGGTGAAATCGCCAAGTCACTCGGCGCACCCGGAATTGACGGAGGGTGGCTCCCCAAAGCACCGACTGGTGTGTCCCAGGCAATCCGGTTGGCGAAACAAAAGGGGTTACTGGATCCTTCCTCAAACGCACGGTGCCTGGTGCTTCCTTCCCACGCGTGGCAGGGAGGTCTGGGTGCCGTCGGGAAGACGTGCACGGTACATGGCTAACGCTTAATGAGCGGCGAAGCGTAAAGCAGAGTCAAGAGGACCTCTGCGTTTTCGCAGGTAGAAGCAGCTATGATTACGGGCCTACTGCAAGTGAGTTGCGGGGAACTGCGGAGCCGAATCAGTATCCATAGCAGCGCGATGCATTGCGGCGCATCGTGATTCTGAATTGTAATTGTAAGTTCGGTGGGCGCGAGGGCTGCGGAGAGAAGCTTTGATATGCGCGAAGTGTCCGGTTAGGACGCGGGTAGGGGTGTCCCCCAGGCAGTCGGGACGGCATACACGTGCTAACGCTCGGGCCCCCGCAGGTGTTCGGTTTCTGGTGCTAGTCAGGCATTTGGGTAGCGCCAATCTGCTGAACGTCGACGCACCACTCCAGCACGGAGGGGGCGATCAAATCAGGCGCAGTAAGAAGGTCCGCCCGAAGCTCGGAAGTTGATACCTGCGGGGGCACGGACGTTATTTGCGCAATGAACGTATCGACAACCAAAGGCCATTGGGGACCGGACCACCACCGGTCGTACGCCTTCCCTGCAACCGCCAGTCCCACCAGAACAGACTCAGGGCTATCGTGTTCGATCACCCGTTCAATCGCGGCAATGAACTTGCTTGCCCATCTTGCCCATCGTCTGTATCGCGTCTTGCCTAGTAGGTCTGCAAGAGTGCGACCGGCGGCGAGCCGCTCCTCCTGCGTGACTTCGTTGGCTAGGAGCTGCCAGTTGACGTGAGGGTATGACTCGAGGTGCTGGCGAAAGAGCCTTGTGGTCGCCACATTCGCGGCGAACATCTCGCCGTCGGTTATACGGTGGTGCGCTTCTTCGATCAGGCCGTGCTCGTCACTACGCCATGCGAGCCGGGTCAGTCCAATGGCGGCCAGGCCAATGAAATCGAGTTCGGGTCCATATTGGGCGATCAATAGGCTACGGAGGGCAGATGTTTCGGAATCGATGACTTCCGGTACGCCATCATTCGTCATTGGGTGGTGTCAGGTTCCTGGTCGGCCAGCACGCGGTACACGGTAGCCCGTGAAACGCCCAGAGCGGCTGCGATCGTGGTTGCAGATTCGCCTGCGGCGTGCATTCGTCGCGCCAACGCAGCTTTAGTCGAGTCCAGCGCCTTGGGCCGTCCAATGTGCTGCCCGCGTGCCCTACGGGCGTCTCGTGCTGCCGCACGCCGCTCGCGGCCGAGTTCTAACTCCAGTTCCGCAAGGCTGGCGAGCACACCGGCGACCATTCGACCGGTGGCATTGGAGGTATCGATACCCTCTCGCAGCGAGCGCAGGATGATGCTGCGTTCACCCAATTCTCGAATCGTGGTCATTACCTCCGCTGCATTGCGTCCCAGTCGGTCAATCCCGACCACCACTATTGCGTCTCCAGGTCGTGCATAGTCCAACAGTGCGGCCAAGCCTGGACGTTTCTCGTGCGTAGAGGTGCCGGACAACTTGTCGGTGTAAATCCGTGCGGGATCGACTCCGGTCGAAACGAGAGCATCGAGTTGCTGATCGAGCGACTGATGCCCGGTGCTCACTCGGGCGTATCCAAGCTGTGCGCCAACAGCGGTAGTTGTCATGGGTAGATCATGTCGCATAAGTATCAAAAACGCTAGATTTGAGACACGACTTTTGAAACTTCTTTTGAGACGAGGTTACCTGGGCATTCTTGTAAGCGATGACAGAACCCCGTGCAGTGTCCGAATCTAAAGTTCTGAGATGTGGGTGTTGACCCTGGCGTGTGGCGACACCGGCTGGGCTACGAGCACTGGGAGTGAAATCCCGGCGAATCCGTGATTCATGCGCGATCATTCCTTGGGGCCTCAATGGCGAATGTGTGAGTGATAGTGGGACTAAGGGCGGATGGTGGAACCTGTAAGTGCGCAACTGGCTGAACGCCAGTGGGGCATTGTTGATATTTTGCGGGAGCGTAGTCCGCGCCTTGCTGGCATGTATCGGACTGCGCTGCGAATCTTGGAGAGCGATGCGGAGGAGGGGTGTGAGGCGGCGCGCATTTCATTGGTTTGCCATTGTATGCGCGAGTTGATGGCGGGTTTACCTTCGGCGCTTGCGGTAGACTCGATCCCGCGGCAAAATCCGACGTCTAGTGGTCTTACAAAGAAATTGCCAGAATTGCTACGGAAATATCCAGGGGTAGACCTTAACGAAGACCTGGACATGGTGCCTGTGCCGAAGGAGGTATCCCGCGCAATTGACTCGATAATATCGACCGCGGCCAAAGAAGAGAGCCGAAATCGGCTTAACACAGCTTCGCTAGTTACTGGTGGAAAAAATGGGAAGCATCCAGCTGTAAATCAGTGGATGGAGACCTATCGTTTTTTCCTTGGGTGGACGCATATCGACCGCAATCACGATGCGGGTAAACCCTTACCATCAGACGCTCAGGTGCTCGCCAATATTGAAGTTGTGGCAGACGTCATTCGAGTCCGAACAGCCGCTTTCTTCGACAATCTAAGGTCACTGGGCCCATTGCTGGATGATATTAACGCTTTGGTCGAGGAGGATGAGTGACCCCACGTTTTAAGGCGCCCACCGAAGAGCAGGTCAGAGAGGTGGTGCGAAAAATCCCCACTCTGCAGTTGAGGCGCGCATTCTTTGAAGGGCTCAAGAACCCTCTGTGGGTGGAACCACTCGCAAAACAAGGAGTTTTCAGTAACCCTCCCGAACCGGAAGTTGCGGACGACGGTCTGATTCGAGATGTCTACTGGCCAGAGATCGAATACCTAGTTCGTGTAGCGAAGGACGTGCCGGAGGCTGTAGTCGATGTGCTACTCAAGCTCGGCAAAAGCAATAACGCCTGGGTTAGGCGGGGTGCGATTGCTATCGGCGCGACGATCCCACCCGATCAGGCCGCTCGTCTTCAGCCGCTCATTAAGGAGTGGAAATCGACTGGCTTGGGATGGAGAACGGACCCAAGGGACATCGTGGGCTTCGCGGTGAACCTGTTTGAAGGTAGGCAGACTGATTTTGGGAAATGGCTGGCGCGCCTAGTATTTGAGCCGGTTGCGGGGAAGGATGGGCGCAGGCCCAGAGCGATGCTGGAGGAATACTGGTACGAATCTGGGTTATCGCGACTGGTTGCAGTGCTCGAGGCTGAGCATTGCGCGATTGTTCTGCGTTGGCTTACTACTTACGAGCGCATTAGTGGAAAGCTGACGAAGAGTCGGGACATCACTTACTTCTCGCGTGAATCTATTCGCAAGCGGGACGATGAGCACGGAGACATCGAGCAGGCACTGATTGATGCAGTTAGAGACTTGGCAATCAAGGCGATGCTTGTTGACGCGGAGGGGACCAGGGACTCGCTCTTAAAAAGGAATATGATCCTCGGTCGGAAGATTGCGCTGTTCTCGCTGGCAGAGGCAATTCGGCAACTCGACATATCTGACCAGCAAATGGAACGACTGGTGGGCGTTGCGCGGGGACTTCTGTTCGATGCAGATTCATTTCATTACTCGTGCCGGATTGACTACGCGGAACTGGCGCGTGCGGTCGCGACTGTGTCCGAAGAAATGCTTTCGGAGTTGCCTGAATTCTTCGACGAACGATCTATGGCGGAGGGCGACAGGAATTGGGCACGCCTGGTTGAGGACGGCGTAGAAACTGCGGAGGCTAGTGAGCAGGTCAAGGAATCCGTAGACCGTTGGAAGCATCTTTGGTTGTCGTCCATCGGCGCCGTGGCACTGCCGCCTTCGATGCAAACGACGTTGGCGGATCTGGATGCAAGGTACGGCGTTATAGACGCTCCGTTAGAGCCGACACCGATCGTCACTAGCTGGTATGGGCCCAACAGCCCTCTCACCTTGGATGAGATGGCCGCGATGTCTCCGGTTGAGTTGGTCAACCATCTCGAAAGTTGGCACGATTCAGGGCACGGCTGGGGGCCCGAGCCCTCACATGAGGGGCAGGGGCGCGAGCTGACGGCGCTTCTGGCATCGAGGCCGAAAGCACTCGCCGGAGTGGGCGACCTTGTCGGACGGTTGCGCCCTACATACCTGAGAGCGATCTTGAATGGCTGGCAGGACGCCGCGAAGGCTGGTGTTGAGCCAGATTGGCCCCAGCTCCTCGAGGTCCTCGGGGCCGTGCTGGCGCACGGTGAGGAATCACCTTTCCCGACCGAAGGGGGGCGCGGTGACGACGACCCAGATTTTCGCTACGCCAAACAGGGTGCCGTTCGACTTCTTGAACAACTGGTCAAGCCGAACGCCAGACTTACCCCGCCGGACGACACGATGCGGCAGTTGGCGGAACTGCTGATCGGGTCGTTCTCGGATGAGGTTGCATGGCATGAGTACATCGGGACCGCTGGCGGCGACATGGATGCGTTTACGACCTCGCTCAATTGGCAGTGGCCGATCGGTATACGCGGGCTAATCTATTTGATGGCGCACGGCAAGGACGCCAGTTGGTACCAATCGGCGAAGTCGACCCTTACTGACGAACTGGCACGAGACGATATGCACGGCGCTGCGCACGCGGTCGTTGGAGAAGGTCTAGGAAGGCTCTTATTGGCCGACCCAGAGTGGGTAGAGACGATCGTGCCTGAGGTATTCGGTTCCGACGTGGAGTTGTCAGTGCAGCAGCAAATCGCACTCACGACGGCGATTACTGCCCATCACTACAACGCAGCTATGTATGGGCTGCTCTCGTCACCGATGATCGGTGCAATCCGCGCCAAGGAACCGGTAGTTGCCGGGTGGCGCACGCAAACCGAACCGCTCGGGCGGATCGGTGATTGGGTGATTAACGCAGTTATTCGGGGACACAGCACCGAAGATGCCCCCCTTGCTCAGGAATTCTTCTCCGCGGTTCCGCCAAAGGTGCGCGGTGACGCCATGGGGCACCTCGGATGGGCGTTCATGCATGCGCAGACCGTCGATGAGCCAATCCGCGACCGCATGGCGGGACTGTGGGACTCGCGAGTTGCTCACGTTGAGGTTGAACCCAGTGATCGAGATGAGCTCTCGGGCTTCTGTTGGTTTGTGAAGAGCGGCAAGTTCCCGGTGGAGTGGTGGCTTCCACGTTTGAAACAAGCTCTGGAGCTGTGTCCTGAAGTCAGCTCCGAAACTCACATGATTGGTAAGGAGCTTGCTTCAGCGGCCGCTCTTGATCCGCGCGCCACCTTCGAGATCCTGAGGTCTGTGCTCGATGGCCGTGAAGAGTCGGACATAGTGTTTTTTGAACTCACGCGGGAGGCGGTTGCTGTCGTTATCGCGCGGGCCGTTTCGTCTGATGATGAGCGCTTGCGGCAAGACGCAGTGGTTTTCATGAATCAGCTTGGCGAAAGGGGACACTTCTCCCTGGAGGGCGAAGTGGCGAAGCATCTTTGAATCAGCGGTTTCCTGGCCGTAACCAGTGTGGTCCGCCTGCTTACCGTTTCCCCCGAATGTTGCTTGTGGCCGTCATGTCGTCTTTCGGGGTATCCCGTGGGGTACAGCAGATGGTGAGCAGCTGCGTCCTGGCGATGCACGTCAAAGATCGGTGGTGATCATGTTGGCAGCGTGGGTCCGCAGTTGGCGCTGATGGAGCAGGCTGGACTGTTATGTATCAGGCCTGTTCAAGGCCGATCTATCGGAAACCGCCCGTTCCCGTCAACAACCGAAAACGCCAGGTGAGAGGTTGCTCTTCATCTTCTGAAGTCCTCAACGTGCTCGTGAAATCGCCGCGCGTCTACGGTGTTGTGGCTTCTAGCTCATCGTTTATTCAGCGGCAATGTCTCAGAATCGTCTGGAACGGACCGGAACCGACTTAGGGCGCTTGCAACGAAATCGCAAGCACTGCAGGGAAAGACCGGATACTTCCGGATGTAACCAGCAACGCCGTTTCGTAATCCCTTGGTCGCGGGTTCGAGCCCCGCCCGCCCCACTTCAACAGCCCCATTTCAGTGGGTGTTTCGACACCACTGCTGGTGGTTGCACCATGTCGATACTCAACGTGATCGAGTTCGCCCTGTTAGTGGAGCGCGACCCACCGACCCCGCACCGGGTGCAACATTGGCTGATGATGCGCGGGCCGGTTGGAGCTCGAACGCCGGGGCCTCGAACGCCGGGGCAATGAACCGGTGCAGAATTTCGGCCTCGATTTGTTCGTCCCCGACCGGCAGGTAGGCCATCGACAGCACTACGTGAACGATCCACAACGCTGCTGCTGGGTCATCATCGGTGATCCCGGTGAGTTCGGCGGCCAAGGCACCGAGCATCGGCGAGGAATGCAGGTCGCTCAGCGCGGGCGCCTTGCTCGACGTCATCATCAATCGTCGTATCGCGTCGGACCTGATCTGCTTCAGCGCCGAGCTGATCGCGGTGACGACCCGTTGCGACCCGGTCAGGCCTTTGACCTCGGCGCGGACGGTGTCGGTGATGCCGGAGGCGATTCGCAGCAGCACGACGTCTCGAATGTGTGCCTTACCGCCGGCGTAGCGGTAGATGGTTGCCCTCGAACAGTGCACCTGCTCGGCCAACGAATCGACGTCCAAGGCGTCCAGTCCGTCTCGGAGTATGAGCTCGGCAGCGGCGGTGTAGATGCGTTCGGCCGCCGCGGCCCGGCGATCTCCACCGACGACCCAATCCTGTCTCGCCACCCAGCCGCTCTCCTTGTATCGCCTCGGAGCCATAATCTCAGGTCTGAGACGGAAAGCTACCGATTATCTGCTATCTGGCCAGCTCAGCGTGCACAGCTGAGACGCCGACCACTGACCTTGGTGACTGCCCGTATCGACTTCGTCGCGATCTGTTGACCACTTGGGCTGAGATCCTCAGCCTGAACCGATGACACCACTGGCGGGGACACTGGGGCTGGCGCTGTTCGATGATCAGTTCATCCAGGATCCGTATCCGCTCTATGAGCGCATGCACACAGAGGGGCCCGTCCACCGCATCGGTGACTCGGGTTTCTACGCGGTGAGCGGGTGGGAGGCCGTCAATGAGGCCGTAGCGCGGTGCACTGACTTTTCCTCAAATCTCACCGCCACCATGATGCGCAACGTCGATGGCACGGTGGGGACCTTCCCGATGGGTGAACTCGGTGGCGCCACCCAGGCGCTGGCCACCGCCGATGATCCCGCTCATGCCCTGCACCGCAAAGCGTTGCTACCGCATCTGGCAGCCAAGCGCATACGTGCCATCGAGTCCTTTGTCGCCGATACCTCGACGCAGATATGGGGCACCCGAGTACAGGGCGGTCGCATCGAATGGATGGGCGCGATGGCCAACCGTCTGCCGATGATGATCGTCGGACGCATCATCGGTGTCCCTGACGAGGACACCGACAAGCTCATTCGGTGGGGATATGCTGCCACTCAATTCGTGGAAGGGCTGGTCACCCAAGAACAGCTGACCGCTGCCGGCATCTCAGTTATGGAACTCAGCGGATACATCGCCGAACTATTCCAAGAGGCCGCCACGAACCCACAAGACAACCTGCTCGGCGACCTCGCCACGGCATCCGCTACAGGCGACCTGGACCAATTCACCGCGCTGGCAATGATGATCACCCTGTTCAGCGCCGGAGGCGAGTCCACGGCCTCGCTCATCGGCTCGGCGGCCTGGATCTTGGCGACGCACCCTACGATCCAGCATCAAATTCGCGAGCAACCAGACTTGCTCGGCGTATTCCTGGAAGAGGTGCTGCGCTTCGAACCACCGTTTCGGGGTCACTATCGCCACGTCGTCACCGACACCGAACTGGGTGGCGTTGACCTGCAAGCCGGTTCACGACTGCTGCTGATGTGGGGAGCAGCCAACCGTGACCCCGCCCACTTCACAGACCCCAACCAATTCCGGCTCGATCGGACAGTCGGCAAGACTCACCTCACCTTCGGCAAGGGAGCGCACTTCTGCGTGGGTGCAGCCCTGGCCAGGCTGGAAGCGACCGTCGTGATCGGTCAACTGCTGCAACGCACGAAGCATATTGATGCAGCCCACACGGGGCGCTGGTTGCCTAGCCTCCTCGTGCGTCGGCTTGATCATCTCGAACTGGCTGTCGCATGACCGCGCACGAGGAGCTAATCGCCTACTACGAACTGACCCAGGCCAAGGCGGCATACTGCCGCACACTCGATACGCGGGACTGGAACGCCCTGGCGGTGTTGATGACTCCCGACATCGAATTCGGCATGAGTGACGGCGCTTCCGAACCAGTCATTACCGTGGGCCGCGACGAGACGCTGGCGCTGCTGCAGTCTTTGGTGGCCGGAGCGAAGACCGTACATCAGGTCCACACCCCAGAAATCGACCTTGACGCCGACGAAGCGCGGGTGATCTGGGCCGTGCAAGACCGAGCCGTGTTCGACAACGGAATATCGGTCACCGGCTACGGGCACTACACCCAACGCTGGATCCGCCAGGCAGACGAATGGAAGCTTGCCTCATCGCTACTGACTCACCTGATCACCGACGTACATCAAGCCGCAACCTGATTCCAGCCTCGAACCAACCTGGCTCACCCCACCGACGGCGGCTGGGACCAGCAACTACGGTGACAGTTCAGGGGAGGCAGCGGTCGCTCGGCGCGAGGTCGGCGTCCATGTTGCGCTGCATCATCTGCAGGGCCGCCGCACCGAGTCGGGTATCGATGCAGGCGACCGCGTCGGGCGGGACGACGACGTCGAAGTGCCGGATGTACCCGTCGAGCGCGCTGTAGAGAATGCACTGCTCGGTCACCTGACCTGTCAGGATGAGCCGTTGCGTGCCGAGTCGCCCGAGAAGGTAATCCAATGCCGTCGAATAGAACACGCTATGGCGCACCTTGGTGAGTATGAGTTCTCCCTCCGCAGGTATCACCGGGCGCACCAGCTCAGGATGAGCTCCGTCGAGCGCGGCGCGAACGATGGCGTTGTGATCAGCGGTGAAATCACCCCGGTTGTCATTGACGTAGATGACGTCGACGTCCTCACGCTTGTCTGCTTCTCGCGCCAGGGCGACCAACGGGTCGACCATCCCGGCGACGGAGCGGGCCAGGTCCTCCCCGTCGGGGTGCCGATAGTCGTTGAGCATGTCGATGACCAGCAACGCCGTTCTACTCACTGGGGCAGAACTGCCCTGGTCCTCAGCCGAACGCGGGGTCATGGCGGATGTAGTCGGGACGCAGGGTGATGCGGTGATGGTCGACCTGACCGATATCGGGCCACTCAGCAAGGAAGGTGCCGCGGTGCCGCCACCGTGCCAGAGCAGAGAGCATCCATGGCGCGCGGGCCCCGGTGCGTTCGTAGCCCAGGTAGGAGGACGCGGTATGGGGGCTGATGATCAGGCCGAGCAACTCCGGGACGGCGCGATGATTGTCGGGAAGTTGTAGCCGGACGTCGATCACGGTGCCCACTCGATCCCCTTGTGCATCCACCGCTGTCGCACCGAGCAGTTCACTGAGCTGCATGCCGGCCTCCTGGGATGCGCGCGATGATGTGGTCGCGTAGCCAGTGTTCCACCCAGTGCAACTGGGTCAGGGAGTCTGTGGGGGCGATCTCGACAGTGACGCCGACGCGAACGACCTTGTCCCAGTTGATCATCAGGAGCCGCGATCGCGGTGGTGTCCCACCGAAGATCCTGGTCGCCAAGACATGGCCGGACAACACGCCGGTCACTCGGGGTGGCCGCGCACCTGCCGCGATGGGCGTCCCGGGTTCGATTCCGTCGACTTCGAGGTCGTCGACGATGCCCACCGGATCGCCGTCGGCGTCGACGAGCTGTCGGTCGAGCAGATGCAGGCGCGCATCCAGAATGGTCATTGCCCTGCCTCCGTCACGATCATCAAGGGGATCGCTGCCAGCGCGGCGACCACGATGATTACCAGATACACCGAGCCCAGCACGTTGGTGGCCCTTCCGTTGACATGTTCACCCATGTACTGCTTGTCGTTGGCGACGATCAGGATCGGCAGGTAGGTCAAGGGAAGCGCGATCGCCGAGAACACCACCGAGTATTCGGTCACCATGATCGGGTCGACACCGGTGTAGAGGACCGCAATCGCCAAGACCAGCGAGACGAACATGACGGTGTGAAAGCGGGCTGCCTCGGCCGGTTTACGGAACTTGCCCCACCGCCACCCCAGGAACTGGGCCAGGGTGTAGCCACTGGACAGCGTGGTTTCCAACGCCGCTCCGAAGGTGGCTGCGACGATACCGACGATCGCAAAAGCCAAAGCGAGCTTGCCGCCCGCCTCCAGCAGCGGCAGCACGATCTGTGATAGCGACGTCACTTCGATGCCGGCGGGCATCAGCACGAGGGTGGCGCACGCCGCGATGGCCACCGAAAGCAGGCCGCCGAGCGGGAACCCGACCATGACGTTCAACCGGGAGGTTCCGAGATCTTTGGTCGTCCAACGCTCTTCGACCGCTCCGGAGGAGAAGAAGAACACCTCGTACGGGGTCATTGCGGCCCCGAACAGGGCGATTGCGCAGTACCAGTAGGTCGCCGACGACTCAGAGGTGGGGATGACGGGATGGGTGACCGCATGACCCAGCGCGCCCCAGTCGGGCATCAGCGCGAACACGCTGACGGCGAAGACGATCAGACACAGCCCGGTCAGACCGGTGACGTTCTCCATGATGCTGAACTTCACCCGCCACACCACCAGCCAGACGGCGAAGGCGGCCACGGGGATCCACATCATCCGCCCGACATCGGTGGCCAACTGCAATGCCAGTGCAATACCACCGATTTCAGCGGTCAGGGTCATCAGGTTGATCAACAGGGAGGCGCTCAGATTGGCTGCGGCTGTGCGTGGGCCAAGCCGCTCACGGATGATCTCGAAGGTGGCGCGACCGCTGACGGCGGCGACCCGACCGGCCATCTGCGCGAACACACAGATGCCCACCACGCCGACCACCACCACCCAGACCAGGGCGAGGCCAAAGCGTGAACCCACCACGGCATTGGTCACCAGATCGCCGATATCGAGGAATCCGCCGATCGCAGTCAGGACACCCAGGGCTACCGCGAAGATCTTCTTCATCAGCGATAGCCCTTTTCAAGGGATTCCGCGGCGGCCAACAGCCCGTCGCGCGCGGCGGGCAGGGATGCGTCGTTGTCGATGCCGCGCACCACCGCAGAAGCGGAGTCGAGTTCCACGACGAGCGTGTTGATGCCGTCCAGCAGGTGCTTCTGCCGCGCCAAGTCCGTGGAATCGGTAGGGCGCAGTTCGGCCACCGTCTTATAGGACTTGATTGCGTCATCTCGTGCATCGCTGATCTGGACGCTCGTCAGCTGCTTGGTCGACCTGCGTCGTTCGTAGAGGTCGAGTGCCAGTGCGCTGCTGCGTGCACCGGCGGCACCGTCCTGCATGGCCTGGTGTAGTTGGCCGGCCGGTCCGTCGCGGTTGGCCGGACAGCGGGTCAACAACAGCCCCAGCGCCACGAGAAGAACTGCGGCGGTCAGCCAAGCGCGGCTTGATCGCCCCGCGGGTGAACCGTCGGCGCTCGAACGCACGCCACGAAGGCTCGCACGAACCACCATGGCCGAATACCCGTGAGCGCCGAAGGCAAACCTGGCCTGCGATAACAGGGATAGCAGCACCTGGCGCAGGCCGCACGTTTGGCGCCTCGGCCCGACGGGCACAGCGATAAGGACACCGCGTGGCCGCGGAGCCAGGATGGCACGTTCGAAGGGAGAAGCGATGTCAGTGACAGCTTTTGGAGATCTTCCTCTGGGGAATCGAGAGCGTAAGTGGGACGGGGACGCCGCCGAGAAACGTATTCGCAGGTGGGCTGACGCCGAGGACGAACCGAACGAGAAGTACCGCGATGCGCACGTCTGGTACGACAAGGATCGCAAGCAGGACTTCGGTGCGTACAAACTTCTCATTGCCGACGTCGTCGACGGGCGGTTGACGGCGGTGCCTCGCGCCGTGATGGCTGCCGGTGCGGTGATGCAGGGTTCGCGTGGCGGCGTGGATCTTCCCAGCGAAGATGTGGACCGGGTGAAGAGCCACCTGGCCAAGTACTACGCGAAGATGGACGAGTCCGCGCCCTGGGACCGTTGACTGCCCCCAGATTGATAGGCCACTACTCTGTTGCCGCTGACCGCTCGGCGCGACGATGTCTGCGGTCTATCGGGCCGCGGGTGTTGCCCACGAGGGCGGTGCTGCGCCCGTCTTGCCGAGATGTGGGGGAGCCATGGCCACAGTCCATGCTGAAGACGATCAGATGACGTTTACCGCGTACACGGGCGACGCGAAATCTCTGCTGGCGTTCAACGTGAAAACCGAGGAAGCCCGAAAGAACCTGGGCGGCTTCAGCATCCAGGTAGATCCGCCCGGCGCTGCGCATCCGTATTACGTGACCAACAATCTGCGGCTGCGCGAATCGCCCGCTCACGCCCAAGTTCCCGGTGAGGATCAGTTCTCCAGTGCCAACGCCCCGATCCACAAGTTCCGCTGGGTCCATGTCCCCGGCTTGGTACATCAGGGCGGTCAGCCTGCCTTCGGCACGTACACCTACGTGGTGACCCCGCGCTATTTCACCGACGCCGGTGCGCTGACCGCGCTGGACCCCGATGCCAGCCTCTCTCTGCAGGTACCTGTCGGCCCCTTCGTCAAGGGCGGCCTCACGGTGGCATTCACCCGCGGTTACGTCCAGTTGCAGGCGTTCGTCCGGCACTTCGGCGACGACGTCCACATTGCGCCTCCCGGTGCGCCGCTGACCTTCGACATCTCACAGACTGCCGGAACCAACAACGATGGCCACACCTACACCTACGCGCAGGAATACGACTGGCTCGGCTTCACCGCCCGACGTGCCCTGCTCGACCAGGTGGTTGCCGATCCGACCCTGACGTTGGACGTGTTCGCCTACGACCTCGACGAACCGTCCGTCGTGGCGGCGTTGTTGACGCTGGGCGAGCAGAACCGCGTGCGCATCATCCTGGACAACGCGGCCCTGCACACCGGCACCGCCGAGAAACCTTCGCCAGAGGACGCCTTCGCCACGGCGTTCCGAGCCCGCGCCGAAGACCCCGACACCATCAAGCGAAAGAAGTTCAAGCGCTACGCCCACGACAAGGTGTTCATCGTCTCCGACGAGCAGGGTGCGCGCACAGTGCTGACTGGGTCGACGAACTTCTCCATCACCGGTGTCTACGTCAACGCCAACCATGTGCTGGTGTTCGACGACCGCAACGTCGCCGACATCTACTCCGGTGTGTTCAAGCAATCCTGGGATACGGACACGGATCGGAAGGCATTCGCCGAATCCACTTGGGGCAAGCAGCCATTCGTCTGGGGCGACGCGGCAGGCCCGGTCCCGGTGACGACGGCGACGTTCTCCCCGCACGCCGGGCCTTTCGCCGATGAGATCCTGCAGGGCATCGTCGACCGCATCGACGCCGAGGCGGCAGTCGCCGCGCCGACGATCGGGTCGGTGTTCTTCGCGGTGATGCAGATCAGTGGTCGTGGGAGCCACCGCGTCTATGACGCGCTCAACGAGCTCCATGTCAACCGTGGCATCTTCAGCTTCGGGATCTCGGACGCTCCCAAGGGCGTCACGCTCTACGGCGTGGGTGAACAAGGTGGAGTGCTGGTCACGGGGAAACCGGGCGAGACCGCACTGCCGGCGCCGTTTCATCAGGTGCCCGGTATCAGGTTCCACGAGATCCATCACAAATACGTGGTGTGCGGCTTCAACGGCAACGCCCCCACGGTCTACTGCGGGTCGTCGAACCTGGCCGAAGGCGGCGAACGTGACAACGGCGACAACCTGCTCGCCATCCGCGATGCCGATGTGGCCACCGCGTTTGTCATCGAAACCCTGCTCCTGGTCGACCACTACGACTTCCTCGACAGGCTGGCCAAGAAGGCGAAGGTCACACCCGCGATCGCCCCGGCCAACAAGCAGGCCGCCGCGGTTGCGGCCGGCTGGTACCTGTCCACGACGGACGGCTGGACCGACAAGTGCTTCAACACCGACAACCTGCACTGCACCGACCGCCGCCTATTCGGCCGCTGACTCCGAGCGCAGTTCCAATGTGTCGAGGTCTGCTCACCCTCGACCGTATGTTCCGGTGAACTCGATCGACGCCGCGCAAGGACGGAGTGCCGCCGACAGCGGCCGGCTGCGCGAACCCTTCGTCAGCCCCCAGGTCGTCGGGGTGGCCATGATCTTGGTGGGGCTGACCGCGCTGATCCTGGGCTGGGTTCAGCATCGACAGGAAATGCGAGCACTCTCTTCGGATTTCGGTCCGATGCGCTACTCGATCGCCTCGGTCGTCGCCGCCCTGATCGCCGGTCTCGGCCTCATCGCCCTGCTCGGTGTGACGCTTCGGATGTAGCGCGACGCTACGCCCGTCCCGATCGGTCCTCGGCGCTCTCCAGCGCAGGGGAGTCGCTCGCGGACACCGCGTACACGGTGTGGCTGCCCTGCAGGCCCTTCAGCTCGACCTCGCGCGGCAGCCCGAACTCGGCACCCGGCAGCTTGCCGACCGCTTCGCGCACCGGCTCACTGATGAGCACCTCACCGCCCTCGGCCAGCGCGGCTACCCGCGCCGCCATGGCGACGTTGCGTCCGAACAGGTCGTCGCCACGGCGCACCGAGGTACCCATGTGGATGCCGATCCGCACGCGAATATCGTCCCAGCGTTGCGGATCGGCATTCAGCGCCTGCTGGACGCCGAGGCCGCAGCGGACGGCCTGACGCGGATCTGCGAAGACGATCATGAACCCGTCGCCCTGGGTCTTGACCACGTGTCCGCCGAACTTCTCGACCTGCTTGTAGAAGAGTTTATTGTGGCGCTCAAGGAGTTTCACCCATTCGCGGTCGCCCAGCGTGTCGTTCAGTTCGGTCGAGCCCTCGATATCGGAGAACACGATGACGGCCTGGCCGTCGGCGGTCAGGCGGGCCAGGTCGGGACGTTCCACCCGGGCCCAGCCCGCCAGATCCTCGATCGAATTTCGGACGGTGGCGCGGACGCCCTTGTTGATCAGTGAGTCCGCTGCCTGCCAGACGGTCTTGATCGCGACGGGTGCCAGTCCGCGAGGCCGGCGCCGACGGGGACTCTCGCGCCGAACGCGCTCGAGTTCGCTTCGCGTGCTCTTCAGCTTGCTGTGCGTCACGATCAGCAGCACGGTGAGGGTGATCAGGCCGGCGAAGGCCAGCCCGACGACGACCCAGGCTACGGCGGTTGACGTCACCCGACCAGTATGGGCGACGGCGACGTCATGTCAGCACGACAAGCACCAGCGCGAGCACGGTCGCTGCGGTGACCGCCAAAGCGATCCACAGCCTGGGTACCGGCGGCATGTCCCGGCTTCCGCTGGTGCGCGGCTCATCGGGGGAGAACGGGTAACCCATCACGACACTCAATCATGTTGTGGCAGTGGACAACGGATCGTATACCCGCTTCGTGCGCATCTACACCTGAGATGACCGGGGTTCCGGTGGTAGCCCCGCCGCCTGCCTGGCAGCACGCGTGAACGCGGGTTTTGTGTGCGCGACTCCGTCCAGATAGCCCCCGACCAGTGCGGCGTCTCGCAGCAAGGCCAGCGACGAGGCGATCTCCGCAGGGTTGTCGTGCCCGGCGGCGGCGTCCTCGAGGGCGCCGCGAAACCAGCCGCGGTGTTCGGCGATGAGCCGCCGGATACGGCTGTCCGGATCGGGGTACTCCGCCGCCGCGTTGATGAACGGGCATCCGCGGGTGTGATACCGAGCGATGTCCTCGGCGATACCGTCGATGACCAGCTCGAGCATGTCGGTATCGCCACCGGCCGACTCGGCGGCGGCGAAATAACCGCGAATGGTCTGGTCCTCGGCCGCCAGATACGCCTCGACGAGGTCTTCTTTGCCTGTGAAATGCCGGTACATGGTGGCGCGGGTGACACCGGCCTCGGCCAGGATGCGGTCGACGCCGACGGAATGGATGCCCTCGCGGTAGAAGAGGTCGGTTGCGGTGCGCAGAAGCCGCTCACGGGCCTCCGACACCGGCGCACTGGATTCCATGACCACACGGTACGCCCGAGGCAGAACGTTCTTTCTCTTTCGGGGAATACCCGCCGAGCCGGGACGGTTCAGGTAGGAAGAACGACCGTTCTTTCTACTAGAGGAGAAGTCGATGACCACCATCACCGCACGCGAACAGAACGAGATCGACCGCGCGAACCGCTCGGGTGCGCAGCCCGTCGTGTTCGTCCACGGCCTGTGGCTGCTGCCCGACAGCTGGGACAACTGGCGCACCCTCTTCGAAGAGCAGGGTTTCGTGACGCTGGCCCCGGGCTGGCCTGACGACCCGGCCACCACCGCCGACGCGCGCCGCGATCCGTCGGTGTTCGTCGGGAAGGGGGTCGCCGAGATCACCGATCACTATGCCGACGTGATCCGCGCCCTGGATCGCAAGCCCATCGTCATCGGGCACTCCTTCGGCGGCCTGATCACCCAGAAGCTCGCCGGCCTCGGCCTGGCCAAGGCTGCCGTGGCCATCGATCCTGCGCCGTTCCGCGGGGTCCTTCCCCTGCCGTTGTCGGCGTTGCGCTCGGCGTTCCCCGTGCTGGGTAACCCGCTGAACTACGGCCGGGCGGTGGCGCTGACGCCCAAGCAGTTCCGGTACGGCTTCGGCAACGCAGTATCCGAGGAGGAGTCGCAGCGGCTGTATGACCGGTATTCGGTCGCCGGTCCGGGTCGACCCCTGTTCCAGGCGGCCGTCGCCAATTTCAACCCGGCCTCGGCCACCAAGGTGAACACCAAGAACCCTGAGCGGGGGCCGCTGTTGGTCATCTCCGGCGAGTTGGATCACACCGTTCCGTCGGCGGTCGCGAAGGCCTCCTACAAGCAGTACAAGAAGAACCCCAACGTGACCGAATTCGTCGAATTCGCCGGTCGCGGACATTCCTTGGTGGTCGACAATGGCTGGCGCGACGTGGCCGACGCGGCACTGAGTTTCGTCACCCGGTTCTGACACCCCGCTGCGCCGAAATTCGGTTGAGGGGGCCGGGCCTGCTGGGCTTCACTGAATGTGATGTCTGCGGCCTGGCCCTCTCTTCGCGACGAAGTCGATATCGCCGACGCTCTCTACGGGCGGCGCGGCCGGACGCTGCTCGAGGAATGGCTCGCCCGCCAGGTGGCCCGCACACACGACCTCGCCTTCGCCCGGGAGTTCTCCGATCACGTCGACCTGCCCGGGGTGCGAACCACCGACTATCTACACCGCCACATCGTCACCTCAGCCGGAACGCTGCTGGGTGGAATCCGTTTCTACGGCCGCGATATCACCCGGCCCTTCGTCGAGATCATCGCGCACAGCTTCGACGACCTGAACCGGATGCGGGTGTGCGTCAGTCAGGAATGGGCGATGTTCGCACCCCTGTGCCTGAGGGTGCGGACCGCCCCGGGGCGGCTGGGCGGAGCGGGGGTCGTGCTTGACGAAAGCGTCTACGTGGCGGCCTACCGCGAGATGACCTCGCCGTCCCCGAACGTGTGGCTGGCGCCCTTCGGCAGCGCCGAGACCGCCATGGCGATCGTCGCGGACCGGTACCGACAGCTGGATTCCGCTCTGGCTCAAAATATCTCGGCCGCGACTGCCGCAGAGCTCGATGGCTGGCACACCCAGGATCAACTACGCGCCATCCGCACCACCGAGGGCATCGTCGGTCTGCTGGCGGTGGTGCCGGGAGTGATCGACTGGATCGACGGCGACGTGATCAACGAAGAAGTGGTCACCGTCGAGCACGGTGGCCACGGCTACGCCGCCGCGGGACAGGCGGCGTGGGCGGCCGAACCCGGTCGAGACCCGGACGTGCTGTTGATCGGCACCATCGACCGCCTCAACCTCGCTTCCCGAAAGACCGCCGCGGCCGCAGGTCGCCGGCGCGTGCTGGACGCCTACTTCGTGTCCTTGCCGCAGCCTCCCTATGCTGGTCCGGAAGGGAGCGACAGGTGCGCAGAGACCCGGGTGACTTAGAAGACGCTGTCATCGCCGTACTCGCCGGCGGCGACGCCATGACGGTGGCCGAGGTGCGCGCCGAGCTGGGGGCGCGTCTGGCGTACACCACGGTCATGACGGTGCTGACGAGACTGGCCGGCAAGGGCACCGTCACCCGGGACCGTGACGGCCGCTCGCACCGGTACACGCTCGCCGCCGCGCCGGGCGACCTTCCGGCGTTGCAGGCTGCCTTGCGGATGCGTCGTGAGCTCGACGGCGGGCATGCCCGGGCAGACGTGCTGAGCAGCTTCGTCGCAAGCTTGTCATCCGAGGACGAGGCGCTGCTTCGAGAAGTGCTGTCACGTCACGAGATCGACGGTGAGGGCCGGTGACCATCTGGATCCTGCTCGGGGCGCCGTGGGCCCTGGCGATCGCACTCACCGCAGTGTTGCCCGCCCTCGCCGACAGATTTCATCCGTATTGGCGAGCACCCGTAGCGGCGACTCTGGCGCTGATGCTGGCGATCAGTACCTGGACCTCGATGATCGCCGGTGCCTCGATTCTGCTCCGCCAACCCGACGTCATCGGCCGGACCGGGGGTCTGGCGCTGGCCGGGATCTGCTCGGGTCTCCTGTTTTTGGCGCTCCGCCACCTGCTGCGGGTACGGATGTCGGTGCGGGCGGGACGGGCCATCCGATGTGGCGCCGCCGATAAGGACGGCGCGGTGGTGATCGTCGAGGACGACCGCCCGGACGCGTTCGCCGTGCCCGGGCGGGCCGGGGGTTTGATCGTGCTCACCACGGGCTTGACCGCGGTGATGACAGCGGCGGAGCGGCGTGCGGTGATCGACCACGAGCGAGCGCACCTGCGACAGCGCCACCACTTCCACGTCCAGGCAGTCGAACTCGCGGCGTGCATCAATCCGCTACTGCGACCGTGGACCCGGGTGGTGCGGTTGGCGGTCGAGCGCAGCGCCGACGAGCACGCCGCACGGGGTGGCCGAGGCAACGCCGCACGGGCGATCGCCCGCGCGGCGCTGCTGTGTGCGCATGCTCAGCCGGCGCCCGGGTGCCGTATCACCGGCCGTCCGAGCGATGTCCGGGCGAGAGTCCTCGCGCTGACACATGAGGCACCGCCTCGTCAGCGCCGGTACCTGCTGGCGCTCGCCGCGGTCATCGCCGTATTGATCAGCGTGCAAACCTATCTGGCTGCCGATATCGCCCAGGACCACGTGGCACCTGAGCGCGGCGAGCCGCTGTCCACCGTGATCGGCTGAACCGCAGCAGCTTTCACTCGCCTGCGTCGGCCGTGGCCTTGTCTCCCCAGGCTGACCTGGCACCTGAGTCGCCGATCCGCACCACCTGAACGGTGGTGGCGACACTGGCAATGACGACCAGCGTCGCGATGGCCCAGGTGAGGGCCGGGGTGAACGGGCGCTCGCGGGATTCCCCTACGTGCACGACGGCCAGCAGGGCCGCGCCGATGAGCAGTGCAATCGCGAAATAGACCATGGTGTCGCCGAGTTCGGCGTGCTCGTGCAAGAGCGGGGTGCGTTCGGTCTGATGCTCCAGCCACTCGCCGGCCTCGGTGGTCAGTGGCGTGAGGACCGTGGTCACCACGGCCAGAATGACCACCAGCCAGGTGAGGCGCCGTCGGGCCGCGGGCCACAGGGCGCAGGTGATCGCGAGCACGGCCGTCAGTGGCGCCAACACCACGACGAAATGCACCAGCAGAACATGGGCGGGCAGCCCTTGAAATGTCGACAACAGTAGGCCTTCCGTAGGACCGGATCATCCGGACGACATACTACATATCTTGTAGTAGTCAGGCTCGGTGGCGAAGGAGTCGCCAGCTCACGCCACGGCGGTGCCCACCAGCAGACCGATGCCATAGGTGATGGCAAGTGCCAGGCCGCCGCCCACGACATTGCGCAGGATGGCGCGTTGTCGGCCGGCGCCGCCGAGGCGCGCCGCGACGGATCCGGTGAGGGCGAGCGCGATCAGCACGGCGACGACGGTGATCGGGATCCGCAGGCTCGGCGGTGGCAGCAGAATCGCCAGGAGCGGCAGCAGGGCACCGGTGATGAAGGACGCGGCCGAGGAGAGGGCTGCCTGCCAGGGGCTGGTGAGTTCGTCCGGATCGATGCCGAGTTCGGCCTCGGCATGTGCGGCGAACGCATCATGTTCGGTGAGCTCGGCGGCGACCGCTTGGGCGGTGGCCTCGGACAGGCCTTTTGCGGCGTAGATGGCCTTGAGCTCTTCGAGTTCTGCTTCGGGATCGTCGCGCAGTTCGACGCGCTCCTTTCTCAGGAGGGCGCGCTCCGTATCGCGCTGACTGCTCACGGACACGTACTCACCGAGGGCCATGGACACCGCGCCCGCGGCGAGGCCGGCGATACCGGCGGTGAAGATCGGGCCGCGTTCCACCGTGGCCGCGGCCACGCCCACCACGATGCCCGCCGTCGAGACGATGCCGTCATTGGCACCGAGCACGCCGGCGCGCAGCCAGTTCAGCTTCGACGAAACGGACCCGATGTGCGGTTCGGCGGGATGTGACACAGCGTCAGACTAAGCAGTCCGGCCGCCGGTCGCCAGCAAACCTAGCCTCACCAAACAACTGTTCGCGCAGCGTGGTTCGGCTCAGCAGGGGTCCCCGGGAGGGGTGAAGTACGGCACACCCTCGACGGTGTAACAGGGCACCTCGCCGGGCACGTACGGGACGTGCGCCGCGGCGATCGCCGCGCCTGCGACGGCGTCACCTGCGATGTTGGTGCAACCCCCGGCGGCGAAGTGCCTGCCGTCGGCGCCTGCGCACACATCGGCACCGGCGACGGGCGCGCTGACCAGTGGCATCAATGCCGCGGCGGTGGCGAACCCCGCCGCGAACAACGCTGCGGTGGTACGTCGGCTCATGACGTTCTCCTTCGATCTGGGGCAGCCCCGCCTGCGCGTGGTGTTGGCAGTGCTCATTGTCAGGTGCGGCGCCCGTCGCCGCTCGGTTTTGACGACAACGTCTATTCGCCGGTCTGTTTACCGGGTCCCGGAGATCACGCGCAACCCGTGCCCGTAGGTGGTGAGGTATTCGTCGATCGCAGGTTGGCGGACCTCGGCGGCTTCGGGGAGGGTGAGCAGCAACGCATAGAGGCCGAGGAGAAACGACACCCCGTTGTGCAGCACGTCGACGTCGGTGGGTATCTCCCCGCGGCGGCGGGCACGGTCGAGTTCTTCGACGACGGCCACCGCCATCGGATAGTTGGTCCACTCCTCCGATGGTGGCCGCGTGGTGGAGAAATGCAGGGCCAGAAAGTCTTTGAACAACCGGCGGCCCAGCCGTCGTTCTATCGTCTCCAATGCCCGGACGACTTCGGCCAGCGTGTCGTGCACGCTGTGCGCGGTGCCGAAGAATCGGGTCAGTTCGGCGGCCATCCGGTCCTGCTCGCGCTTCTCCAGTTCCAGCAGGACGTGTTCCTTGGTGGGGAAGTGGAAGAAGAAGGTGCCGTGCGCGACGCCGGCGGCGGCGACGATCGCCGTGGTATCCGCCCCGGCCATCCCCGCGCGCTTGAACTCGGCGAGCGCGGCGCCCAGCAGTCGCTCGCGGGTCTGCAAACCCTTCTGCTTCAGCATTAAACTGACTCTACTCAGAAAGTTCTTCCCATCGCGGAGTTTGCCGGATACCGTGCATATGAACATGACTCGGTGATCACCGGTGTGCCGATCCGACAAGAAAAGCCCTGAGTCAAGTCAGTGGAGGCGTGATGCAGATCCTCGAGCAGGCCCAAGACCTGCCGAAAGCCGGGAATATCAAGGCGCAGTGGGTGAGCCTGTGGACCGGGCCGGCGGTCGGGGCGGTGCTGCTGATCGCGGCGCTGGCGTTTCCCGGATTCTGGCCGCCGATGTCGCCGACGATGACGGCCGGCGACGTTGCCGCGTTCTACGCCGACCACACCGCCCTGATCCGGTTCAGCCAGGCCGCCTTCAATCTCTGCGGGATTATGGTGCTGCCGTTCTTCATGGTGATCGTCGCGCAGATGAAACGGATGAAAGGGCAGAGCCACGTCTTCGCGTACTGCTACCTGACGGCGGTGGTCAGCGGCGCCACCATCTTCGCGCTGTCCAACATCTTCTTCCTGGTGGCGGCTTTTCGGCCGGAACGCAACCCGGACCTGATCATGCTGCTCAACGACCTGGCATGGATCGTGTTCATCGCCCCCGTCGGCATGGTGGTCAGCCAGTTCGTCCTCCTGGCACTGGCGGTGTACTTCGATGATCGTGCGGATCCGGTGTTCCCGCGCTGGGTGGGTCACTACGCGCTGGCCACCGCCGTCGCGATGGTCCCGGCCGCGGGCGCCGCCGTCTTCCGCACCGGGCCGCTGGCCTGGGATGGGCTGCTGTCATTCTGGCTTCGCAACGGCGCCTTCGCGGCATTCGTCCTGGTGATGTTCTTCGTCCTGCGGGCCGCGCTGCACCGACAGGCGGTCGCCGACGGCGTGATCGCACCATGAGTGTGCTGACCGCACCGGTTCGCGCCGGCGGCGGGAACCGCGATGTCTGGCTGATGACCTGGTTCTTCCCGGCCTGGTATGGGCTGTTCGGGGTCATCATCTGTGTCCTGACACGCGTGACCCCGCCACCGCGGCCCGACGTCACCGCGGCCGAGAAGGTCGCCTTCTTCACCGCGCACCACCTGACCATCCAGATCGGGTTCACCGTGCTGCTGGTTCTGCTCGGCGGTGCGGCGATGACCAACGGGCTGGTGGCCTACCAGATGAAGCGGATGTCGGTGGGATCGGTCTTCGCCTATGGCTACATCGGCGGGATGGGCGTAGGTGCGGTGCCCGGCTTCCTGCTCGTGACGGTGTGCTTCCTGACCGCTGCGTTTCGCCCCGACCGCGACCCGGAGCTCATCAGCCTGCTCTACGACCTCGGAATGCTTTCGTACAACGGATCTTTGGGCTGCTTCTCGGTGGCTTACCTGGTGCTGGCCGTGGCCATCTTGTACGACCGAAACAACATCTTCCCGAAATGGTTTGCCTACGTGAGCATCTGGCAGATCATCACCGAGATCATCGCCACCCAGATGTTCGTGTTCAGGTCCGGTCCGTTCGCTTGGAACGGGTCGATCGCCTTCTGGTGGGCGGTGGTGGTCTTCTCGGTGTGGCTGGTCGCGCTGATCGCGCTCCTGCGTCAGGCCGCGGCGCGAGAGGCGAACTCATGACCCGGACCGAACCGTCCCCGGTGCAGCGCCGGCTGCCCGGTGACGGGGACATGTGGGTGATGGTCCTGGGCGATATGGTCATCTTCGCCGGCTACTTCGTTGTCTTCCTGGTCTATCGGACCATGAACGAGGGCGAATTCCTGGCCGCCGCCCAGCATCTCGACATCACCCTCGGCGTGGCCAACACCGTGATCCTGCTGACGAGTTCGTGGTTGGTGGCCCGGGCGGTACTCGAGACCCGCGCGGGCCGCCATGAGCACGCGGTCAGGCTGATCTATGCCGGTGGTGCCGGCGGCGTGCTCTTCATGGCGCTGAAGGGCTATGAATGGTTCCTCAAGCTCTCTGCGGGGCATACCAATTCGGAGATGTTCTTCTCCTTCTACTACGTGATCACCGGTGTGCACCTGGTACACGTACTGATCGGGCTCATCGTGCTGGGCGTGCTGGTACGCGAGTTGCGCAACCCCGGCCGGCGACGAGCGTCGATGGTGGAAGCGGGCGCAATCTATTGGCATATGGTCGATCTGCTCTGGGTGATCATCTTCGCCCTGTTCTACGTGATGAGGTGATGATGACCGCAGCCGCACGGATGATCACCTGGGCCTGGGTGGCCCTGGTGGCCATCACCCTCGGGTCCTGGTGGCTCGCCCCGGCCCATTCGGGGACCGCCGCACCCAGCGTGCCGATCACCGCGGTGGTCCTCACGCTGGCGCTGGTCAAGTCCCGCTTGATCATCCGGTACTTCATGGAGGTGCGAACCGCCCCCTGGTGGTTGAGATCGGCCACCGATGCCTGGCTCGTCGTGCTGTTCGGGGCGGCGTTCGTCATCTACCTTGTGTGAACACCGGCCGCGGATCCATACCTGCCACCAAGGAAACCTAAGCCTGTGCCCATGTCGGGGCGTCAGGATCGGTAGTCGCACGATGATTACCGATCCGAAGGAGATATCAACGTGAATCGATCACGGAAGATGCTTGGCGTCGCGGTGCTTTCCAGCGGCCTGGCATTGTCCGGCGTGTTCGGCCTGGGTGCGGCCAGCGCAGGCCCGCCGCCGCCCTGCCCGCCCAACGCGCCGTGTCTGGGCCCGGGTGGCCCCGGTCCCGGTCCCGGTGGCCCCGGCCCTGGTCCCGGTGGCCCCGGTCCGGGTCCTGGCGGACCTGGTCCGGTTCCCTGCCCGCCGTTGGCGCCGTGCCCGCCGCGCTGACGACAAGACGCTGATCGAGAACCCCGCGCAGGCACGCCGTGCCTGCGCGGGGTTCTCGGTGTGACCAGGTGCTAGGAGACGTCGACAGGTGTCTCGCGCTTCTTCCAGGCCGGGATGCTGCGGGCCGGACGCTGCCGCACCACCTGCGGCCACCAGAACCACTTACCCATCAGCGCGGCGATCGACGGGGTCATGAACGACCGGATGACCAGCGTGTCGAACAGCAGACCCAAGCCGATCGTCGAACCGACCTGCGCCACGACCGTCATCTCGCTGGCCGCCATCGACATCATGGTGAACGCGAACACCAGGCCCGCCGCCGTCACCACCGACCCGCTGCCGCCCATGGCGCGGATGATCCCGGTCTTGATACCGCCGTGCAGCTCCTCCTTCATACGAGCCACCAGCAGCAGGTTGTAGTCGGCGCCGACGGCCAGCAGCACGATGACGGTCATCGCCATGACCATGAAGTGCAGCTCGATGCCCAGGATGTGCTGCCACAACAGAATCGACAGGCCGAACGAGGTCCCCAGAGACACCACCACGGTGCCGACGATGACGGCCGCGGCGACGAGGCTGCGTGTGATGATCAGCATGATCGCGAAAATCAGTGTCAACGCCGCGATTCCGGCGATCATCAGGTCGTAGTTGTTACCTTCCTGCATATCCTTGAAGGCCGCCGCGATACCACCGAGGTAGATCCGCGAACCCTCCAGCGGGGTGCCCTTGACGGCTTCCTTGGCGGCCGCCTTGATATCGTCGACGAGTTTGATGCCGTCCGCGGTCAACGGGTCCCCGGCGTGGGAGATGATGAACCGCACCGACTTTCCGTCGGGGGAGATGAAGCTCTTCATACCGCGCTTGAAATCGGCGTTGTTGAAGGTGTCCGGCGGCAGGTAGAACGTGTCGTCGTTCTTCGAGTTGTTGAAGGCGTCGCCCATGGCGGACTGGTTCGCCTGCATCTCGTTGGATTGATCCTGGATGCCCTTCTGCGTCTGGTACATCCGCAGCATCATGTCCCGGGAGGATTGCATGGTGGAGATCTGCGCAGGCAGGGTCGCCAGCATCTGCGGCATCAACTGATCGAGCCGCTGCAGATCGGGCAGCAGGTTCTGGAACTGATCGGTCGTGGCGTCGATACCGTCCAGGGCGTCGAACACCGAGCGCATGGCGAAGCACACCGGGATGTCATAGCAATGCGGTTCCCAGTACAGATAGTTGCGGATGGGGCGCAGGAAGTCGTCGAAATCGGCGATGTGGTCCCGCAACTCGGCGATGTCGACGGCCATGTCGGTGCTTTTGCCCACCATGCTGTGCGTGGTGGCGCTCATCTCCGTCATCAGCGTGATCATCCGGTTCATGGTGCCGATGGTGGTGTCCATATCGCCGGCCTGTTTCAGCATGGTGGCGAACATGTCCTCCATGTACTTCTCGTTCATCTGCTGCGCCGTACCGCCCATACTCATCTGGGCCGGAATGGTGCTGAACTTCAGCGGCTTACCGTCGGGACGCGTGATGGCCTGCACGCTGCCGATCCCGGGCACCCGGAAGATCGCCTTCGCGATCTTGTCGATCACCAGGAAATCGGCCGAATTGCGCAGATCGTGGTCGGATTCGATGAGCAGTAATTCGGGATTCATCCGCGCGACGGAGAAATGCCGTTCGGCGGCCGCATAGCCCTCGTTGGCCGGCAGATCGGCGGGCAGGTAGTTGCGATCGTTGTAGTTGGTGCGGTAGCCGGGCAGCGTGAGCAGGCCGACGAGCGACAGCGCGATGGTGGCCATCAGCACCGGCCCGGGCCAGCGCACCACCAGGGCCCCGATCTTGCGCCAGCCGCGGATGCGCATGGCGCGCTTGGGTTCCAGCAGCTTGCGGAACCGGCTCGCGACGGTGACCACCGCGGGGCCGAGGGTCAGCGCCGCGACGACGGCCACCGTCATACCGACCGCCATGGGGATACCCAGGGTCTGGAAGTAGGGCAGCTTCGTGAAATGCAGGCACAACATGGCCCCGGCGATGGTCAGGCCCGACGCCAGCACCACGTGCGCGGTGCCGTGGAACATCGTGTAGTAGGCCGACTCCTTGTCCTCACCCAGGGTTCGGGCTTCCTGGTATCGGCCGATCAAGAAGATGGCGTAGTCGGTGGATGCGGCGATCGCGAGCGTCACCAAGAGCTGCGTGGCGAAGGTGGAGAGCCCGATCAGATCGTGGTAGCCCAGAAAGGCCACCACACCCCGGGCGGCCGAGAGTTCGAGCACCACCATCAGCAGGACGATGAGCACCGTCGTGATGGAGCGGTAGACCAGCAGCAGCATGGTGATGATGACGACGAACGTGACCATCTCGATCATCCGGACACTGCGGTCACCGGCGATCTGCTGATCGGCGGCCAGCGCGGAGGGCCCGGTCACGAAGACCTTGACGCCGGGCGGCGGTGGCACCGCCGTGACCAGCTTCTGGGCCGCCTCCACCGATTCGTTGGCCAGCGCCTCGCCCATGTTGCCGGCGAGGTAAACCTGCACATAGGCGGCCTTACCGTCGGGGCTCTGCGCCCCCGCCTCGGTGAGCGTGTCACCCCAGAAGTCCTGCACGTGCTCGACGTGCTTGGTATCGGCCTCCAGCCGGGCAACCATATCGTTGTAGAAGAGGTGGGCATCGGCGCCCAGCTTCTGCTCGCCCTCCAGGACGATCATCACCGCGCTGTCCGACTTGAACTCGTCGAACACCTTGCCGACCTGCTTCATCGCGATCACCGATGGCGCGGTCTGCGCGCTCATCGATACCGAGCGCATCTGTCCGACCACTTCCAGTGGCGGCACCACGACGCTGAGCAAGGCGACCAGGGCGATCCAGCCGATGATGATCGGGATGGCGAAGGTGCGGATCCATTTCGGGATACCGCTGTGCTGGTGTTGGGGCGGGGACGTGTCCGTCACCGAAGTAGGGGCGGGCACGTGCTGGCACTCTCCTGATGGCGTAGAGGTCGTTTCTTTCGTACCAGATACGGTCAGGCAATGGTGAGCTACGACCAACTGGCGGCCCAGCCGGTCAGGCAGGCCTGCCAACCCTGCCGGTCCGCCGAGGAACCGGACCACGCCACATCATCCGTCGGGGCGCAGCACGGCCGGCCCGGCCCCGGTGCGGGCGCACCCCCCTGACTGATCCTGCTCCGGCTGCGTCGCCGGGCTGCGTCGCCGGGCTGTGGCGCCGAAGCGGCGTTGTGACGGAGCTCACCGCCTGATCGCGTCGATCAAGTAGTCGTCTACGCGTCACCGCACGGCGACTTCCCCATACGTTCGGAACATCAAGGTGGGCAACACTTCACTACACGTCCACCACGACGTTTGGGGACCGCCATGTCGGATCTGTCGATGACCGCCGACGGGGCATCCGGCGCTGTCAGTCTGAAGTTGCTGTGGCGCAGATACATCCAGCACGCCGTCGGGTGGCTGACGCGGGCGAAGTTGCCCGGTCAGGGCCCGGCGCGCAGCCGTCGGAGCTATCCTTGCGCGCGGCCGGCGTACATGAACGATGCCTGCATGCGACGTGAGATGCGCCGGCTGTGATGCTCAGCCCGCCCAGACATCCTCGACGTAGCGGTCGGACTCGACGAGGCCGATGAGCCAGTCGCGCGCCGCGCTCTCGTCGGCACCGGTACGCGCGCAATAGATGTCGAGAAACGCCTGCCGTACGGCCGGGGCCATCCGGGCACCGTCGCCGCAGATGTAGACGTGGGTGTCCTTGGCGGGATCGCCGAGCAGGTCCCACACCTCGTCGGCGTCGGCGGCGATCCGGTCCTGGACATAGCGGACGCCGTTCTCCGGTGCCCGGGAGAAGGCCGGGCGCATCCGCACGATTCCCAGGTCTTCGGCGATGTCGAACTGCTCGCGGAAGATGTAGTCCACGTCAGGATCGCGAACTCCGAAGAAGCACAAAGCCGGTGCATACGGGTCGCCGACCTGACGGGCGGCCAGCCGATCGCCCAGGAACCCGCGAAACGGTGCGACGCCGGTCCCCGCACTCACCAGGATGACGTTCTTGGCCGGGTCGGCACCGGCCCGGAAGGCCTGCCGGGCCTGATCGACGCGGGCGCGGATCTGTGCCCCCGAACCCAGCGTGGCCAGGTGGTTCGACGCGACGCCTTTGAACAGTCCACGCCCGGATCGAGCCGGGGCGTCGAGGACGCTGACCACCAGCGCCACGACTTTCGGGGAGAGCCGCGACGACGAGGCGATGGAGTAGTGCCGCGGTGTCATCGGCTCCAGCAGTTCCAGCAGGTCGGCACCGGTCAGCGTGCAGGCCGGGAATTCCAGGAGGCATTCGATCGGGCTCAGGGCGCACGGTTCGGTCGCCTCGGCGAGTTCTTCGAGACGCCGGCGTTCGGGGACGCACGGGTTGGCGGCCGCGAGCCGGCGCAACTGGCTGCGCGTCGCCGGCTTGCGCAGTTCGACGAAGTGGGTGAGTAGTTCACGCACGCTCACCTCACGGTCGAGGGCGATGAGCCGCCGCGAGGTCCGGCGCGGGTTGATGGAGAGGCGTAACCCCGGGTCGATATCCAGTTGGTCCAGCACGGTGTCGACCAGTTCGGGTGGATTGTCCGCCAGCACCGTCAGGTGGTCGCCGGTGTGGTATTCGACGTCCTCGGGCAGGGCAACGCGGACAAAGTGTTTGGCGTGCCCCTGTGCGGTCTCGTCGCTGACCAGTTCGGTGTTCTCCAAGACGGTCATGGGGCACACGCCGAAGCGGGTGTCGATGGCGGCGGTGACCGGGCCGACGATGAGGTGCAGATCGTAGAGCGGTTCCTCGCTGTCGGTCACCGCCACCGCATCCGGGTCCCCGAACAGCGCGGACATGGACGACCACAGCGCAGTCGAGAACTCTTCCAGCGTGCCGTTGAGGTCACCGGAGGTGTCCGCCGCTGCGAACGGCACCAGGGACGTGCCGCCCAGTTCGGTCAGGCGTTCGTTGATCCGTTTCGGCACGGCCTGATAGGTGTCGGCCCAGTTGTGATCGCCGACGCCGAGCACCGCGAAGTAGGGGGCGCCGTCGATCGCGGCGTCCGGCCCGGTGAGCCAGGCAAGGAACTCGCGTGCGTCGTCGGTCGGCTGACCGTTGTACGACGAGGCGACGATCACCACCGCGTCGGCTTCGGGCAGCCCGCCGGTGGCATCATCGAGTGGGCCGAACGTTGTGGCACAACCGATATCGGTGCCCTCCTCGGCCAGCTGTTTGGCCAGTGCGCGGCAGGTGCCGAGATTGGAGCCGTGCAGCACGGCCACGGTGGTACCGGCTTTGAGGGCCGATACCGAACCGGTCGTCGTGCGCTGGACGGTGTCCTGGACGTCAGCCGCGGTGGCGGGCTTGCGGTCGGCGGGGGTGCGTCGCACCAGGTCGAGCCGGAAACCGGCCGGCCGGCGGCTCAGCGGGCCGTCCCAGCGCAGCACATAGTGCGCGGAATCGATGAGCCGGTAGCGGTGCACGATCCGCGCGATGGTCATGGTGGCCTCGTGCAGCGCGAACTGGCGCCCGATGCACGACCGGGCTCCGGTGCCGAACGGTTTGAACAGCGCGGCCGGACGCGCGGCGGCACGGTCGGATTCGAACCGGTCGGGGTCGAACAGTTCGACGTTGTCGCCCCATTGCGGTTGCCGGTGCAACGCCCCGGTGAGCACGCTGACGGCTTCGCCCTTCTTGATCGGATACCTGCCGCCGATGACGGTGTCGGCCAGCGCCATCCGATCGAAGCTGAGCACCGGCGGCGACAACCGCAGTGTCTCGTTGATGACCTGCCGGAGATAGCCGAACCTGCCGATATCGTCGTAGGTCGGCAGGTAGTCGTCGTCGGGACCGAACACCGCATCGACCTCGGCCTGGACCCGGCCGAGCACCGCCGGGTGGTGCACCAGGTTGTAGAGCGTGTTGGGCATCAGTTCCGATGTCGTCAACTGTCCGGCGATGAGAAACGTCATGATCTGGTTTCGGATGTTCTGTTGGTCCAGCACGGGTTCGCTGCCGGGTCCGCGGCCGAGCATCAGGTAGAGCAGATCGTCGGCGGCGTCTTCACCGCCGTTGCGGTGCGCCTCGATCAACTCGTCGAAGTAGGTGTGCAGGGTGGTCAGCTCGGCCTCGAATCGCGGTGTGTCTCCGCCCTTTCCGAGTTCGCCGAGCGCAGCGGTGAAACTCTGCGGGATGGGCGCCAGGCCGTCGTGGTCGAAGGAATCGAAACGGGCTCCGAAGCCGGCGAGCGCCACCGTGTCCATCGCGAGCTTCTGCAGGTCATCGGAGACGTTCACCGATTGCCGCCCGGCCTGCGCGTCCCAACCGGTGATCATCCGGCGGTTGATGTCGAGCATCGCCTCGTGGTAGTTGCGTAGTCCGGCGTAGCTGAACCCGGGTAGCAGAACGTCATGTGCCTTCTGCCAATTCGGCTCGGCGTAGAACGCGGTGAACAGACCGTCGCCGGCCAGTGGACGGACCCGGGCCAGTGACGGGGTCAGATTCTTGGCGAACCGTCCCTCATCGCAGAGTTCCTCGACCAACGCCGTCGAGCACGCGTACAGCTTTCGGAAGCCGCTGTAGTCGGCGTAGAACAGCGGCCCGTGCAGTTCACCGAGGATATCGACGGGTAGCGCGTACGGCCGTCCCGCCAGATCGTCCGCGCTGGGCAGCGGTCCCTCGGCGGAGGGAATCTGGTCCAGATCCGGGGCGAGGGAGGGGGCGAAGTCGGCCATGTCGGGCAGCATAGGCGTCAATTACCGGAACGGGGACCTATCTTCACTCCGAAAGCCGCGGGGCCCCTTACCATCGTCGACATGGTGCGACTACTGCTGAACACGCTGGTCTTCCTGGGTTCGGCGGCGATCGGTTTGCTGGCCGCGGACCGGCTGGTGTCCGGGGTATCGGTGTCGTGGCGTGGATTCGTCGTCGCGGTGGTGGTCTTCGCCTTGGCGCAGGCGGTGCTGTCGCCGTTCATCGCCAAGATGGCATCCCGGTACGCCTCGGCGTTTCTCGGCGGAATCGGCCTGGTGTCAACATTTGTCGCGTTGTTGCTGGCCTCGGTGCTGACCCACGGTCTGAGCATCCGTGGTGCCGGCTCGTGGGTCGCCGCGACGGTGGTGGTGTGGTTGGTGACGGCCGTCGCCACGCTGCTGTTGCCGCTGCTGGTGGTCAAGAAGAAGATCGGTAAGGAGTGACGCTCAGCGGCCGTGTGCCGATCGGGTCAGCGCGCCGCCGCCGGCATCCTGCAGCAGGCAGATGACGATGCTCGGCAGGGGATTGTCGGCGGTACGGTCCTGATTCGAGTCGATGAGGTAACTGACGGTATAGCCGCCGGACGCCCCGGTGTACGCGGTGAGGGCGTCGTTACAGCGTTGATTCGCCACCTCGGTGACAGCAGCGTCGACCGGGATGGGCGCGCGCTGGTACACCTCGGCTCGATGCGGTGCCGCGCAGTCCACCAGCGTCACCTCGACCGCGCCTTCGTCCACGGCGGGGATCTGGTCCACACAGTCGCCGACCTGGAGGTTGAACCACGGCAGCGTGCGTGGTGCCGGCGCCGGCACCGGCGCGGAGTGCGATGTCGGCGTATCGGCGGTGGTCGGGGCCGGTGGTGCCGCGGTGGGGTGCGCGCCACAGCTCGCCAGCAGAATCGCAGCGGAAATCGTCACTGGCGCAGGTAGTCTGCCTGTCCGCACAGCCTGAGTTTATGCGCCCGCGCGCCAACAGTCTGCATTGTGCGTTTGTTCCCGCCGGGTCGAGTCGGCACTGTGACGTAGCCGGTGTAACGCATCCTCGTGCGCGGCGATGAACCATGCGAGACAGCTGCTGGCCCCGGGCCAGTGTCGGGGGAGATGGCTGCAACATGGCAGCTGTGGCTGGAATGCCACGCTCCCTGGACCTTCAGAGGAGTGGATGCACGGTGGGTGCAACGCGCGAATTTCTGCCCCGACGGCACGTGGTCGCCGGAGTGGCTTCGACCGTGGTCATATCGCTGACCGCATTGACCTCGGGACTGGCGCCCGCGGTGGCAGACCCGTCGGCGCCGACGACCACGGTCGCCGAGGTACCCGTGCCTCGGGACACCCCCTCGCAGCAACCCACGGTCGAGGCCGAAGTGCCCACGGCCGCAACACAACCGGCACCCAAGCCGGCGCGGACTCCCGAGGTGACGACCACCCCGCCCGCCCCCGTCGTGCAGACGCCGGTCCAGGAGCCGTCGCCGACCGTCGCGCCGGCCCCCGTCACCGTGGCTCCGACTCCGCAGACCACCGTCGCGCCCAAGCCCAGCACCACCACGGTCGCCGAACCCACCCCGACCTCGACCTCGACCTCGACCTCGACCTCAAAGCCGACGCGCACCCCGACGCCGACGGCGAGCGAGACGGCGGTCGAGCCCACCTCCGTACCCCCGGTGTCGCGCACGGAGGACCGCCCGGCGCCGGTCGATCGGGTGACCGAGCCGCCCACGCCCGACGCCGTCACGCCGACCGCGCAGGTTCCGGCGCCCGAGACCACGCTGCCCGCCGCGGTGGAGGCCACCCCGACCGCGACCGGCAAGCCCACCGAAACCGAGACGTCGTCGACCGTCGCCAAGGTCGCCCGACCCATCGAGACCCTGCGCCCGCAGACGCTGGATGCCCCCGAGTCCGATGTCGAGTTGGCGCGTCACGCCACGCCCGTCGAGGAGAAGCCGGCACCCGCCCCGCAGCACGATGTCGCCGCACTCGCGGTGGCGCTGAAGGTGACCGATCGGGACGACAGCAGGGTGGACAACCGGGACTGGAATCGCCCGGATTTCCAGCCACGGGGCGACAGTCGCCACGACGACGGGCTGAAATGGGACCGCAAGGTGCGGCAATGGCGGCCGGACTGGGTGCAGTACGACGAGTACTACCGTCCGATGATCTTCAACCCCTACCGGGATCCGGTACGCGTCGTGTACATCTACCAGAACTCGCCGCGGATCGTGCAGATCAACCCTTTGCAGCGGGTCATCATGTACGCCGCAGACCTGGCCGCATACAGCTTCACCGCGGTGGTGGTCAACGCGCTGAACACGGCGGTCAATGTCGCGGTCGGCAGCTTCCTCGGGGGCGGATACATTCCCGCGGTCGGGCTGGCGCCCCCGCCGCCTCCGCCACCGGTGCTGCGGTATGACAACGTGCCCGTCCAGGTGCGGTACTCATCGGCGGTGTACGAGCCGTTCCGGGTGCAGCGCGTCGTCGACGTCGGCGACGACACCCGCTACGGCGAGCGCAAGGTCCTGCTCGACGGCGTGACACCCGCCTGGGGTGTGTGGACCCAGTCCGGTAGTGGGGAGCGCCAATTCGAGGTGCACCGCACCCAGCAGTTCCCCGGGCTCGACGATCCGCGGGAGGCGCCGCTGCCGGGTGACTACCGGATGCAGCTCGTCTCGGGGAGTACCGCCGACACCGCCAGTGCGGCCGAGAGCGCTCTGGATCGCAACCAGGTCTACCTGATCGCGGCCGCGGTGGCGTGCTCGGTGCTGAGCCTGGGTGCGGTCGGGCTGGTGGTTCTGATGGGCCGCCGGCGCGGAATGTAGCGCCCGCTCAGGCGTGCACGTCGCGCAGACCGACGGCGCCGCGCAGGCCCGAGCAGTTCACGCATCCGATGCAGCCGACGCAGTCGGCACATGCCACGCACCCCACGCAGGCCCGGCATCGCCGGCACGCGACGCAGCCCAGGCACGCCGCGCAGCCGATGAGCGCCACGCACAGGATGGTGAAGGCACTGCCGAACACGGCGAAACTGCCTGCCACACCGGCACTTGCGCCGGTGGCGATCGATCCGGCGACGCCCGCGCTGTTGACGGTGGCGATCGAGCCCGCCACGGCCGCGCTGCCGAGCGTTGCGATGGATCCGGCCACGGCGGCGCTGCCGACGGTGCCGATGGAGGCGTCCACCGCGACACTGCCGACGGTGCCGAGGGAATCCTCGACGACGGCGTTGCCGTCAGGAGATACGTTCGCCGGGGTCTTCACTAGTCCGCACCCTTTCCGTTGTCCACGCGGTACACCCCGCCGTGGATGGCCGCCGCGTCATCACTGGCCAGGAAGGCGATGGTCTTGGCGACGTCCACCGGGTCCATGAAACCGCGCGGGGCGGCGATCCGCATGATCAGATCCCAGTCCGCATCCTCGGGGGCGGCGAACTCGGTCACCTGCGGGGTGAGCATTCCGCCCGGACAGACCGCGTTGACGCGCAGCTTCTCCTTGGTGAATTCGACTGCCAGCGCCCGGGTGAGGCCGACCAGCCCGTGCTTGGCCGCGCAGTAGCCCGCCGAGTAGACCTCACCCTCGACGCCCGCGACGGAGGCGACGTTGACGATATTGCCGCCGGTTTCCAGTAGATGCGGCAGCGCGGCGCGGCAGAGAAAGAACGGGCCGTTCAGGTTGACTGCGAGATCGTGGTCCCACTCCTCGTCGGTCAGCGTGACGGTGCGGCGCATCTGGTGGAACCCGGCCACGTTGGCCAGCACATCCAGCCGGCCGAACGCGGCGACGCAATCCGCGACCGCCTGCCGGCACTCCTGTGGGGAGGCGATGTCCACCGATGCGTACCGGCCACCGGGCACCTCGGTGAACACCTCGGCGAGCCGGTCGGTGTCGCGCGCGATACCGAACACCGTCGCGCCGCGCTCGGCGAACACCTTCGCCGTCGCCGCACCCAGACCGGACGACGCTCCGGTCACCAACGCCACTTTGCCGCTCAGCTGACTCATGCCCGGCACTCTCTCACGGGACAAACCCGAGACGTGCCATAAGCGCCCTGTAATACTGCGTCGGTGAGCAAGTACTTTTCCGGATTGGTCGGTGCAGTTCTGCTCTGCGCGGCGCTGGTGGGATTTGCCGGCCCGGCGCGGGCGGACCAGCAGGTGATGCAGGGTGTCTACACCTTCCATCAGGAAGGCCTGCCGGACGCGCAATGGTCGATCTATCCGTCCTGCGTGCCGGTGGTCGGCGATCTCCGCGCCGAGATCCACGACCCGGTCGCGTGCCGCCTGCACGTCAGCTCGTCCCCGAACGTGGTGGCCAAGGGTGGCGATGCGGTGCTCACCGATGGGCTGTGGGCCTACAACATCAGCTCCGTGGACGGATTGACGTGTCCGGACGGCAGCCAGCAAGCGCTGATGGAGACGTTCCGGTTCGACAGCAACACGCTGACCGGGACGCGCATCATTTCGCACAACCAGATCTGCGGACTGCCCGCGACCCTGGACAAGAAGCCGTTCACTTTGACGTACCAGGGCCCGCTACCGATCCCGATCGAGCAGTACCCGCTGATCTGTGAGCCGGGTGGCTTGCGCCGCTGCTTCTGACCTGCGGGACTACGCTCACCGGCACGATGTCTGATCAAACCCGGCTGGAGCGCTTCGAACAGCGGACCGAATGGCTGATGGCCGCCGTGGCGCTGATGTTCCTCGGCTGCTATTCGGTGCAGGTGCTCGCCGAGCCGCACGGCTTCTCCGACATGGCGATGCGGGCCGTGATGGCCGGTCTGTACCTGGTTTTCGTCGCCGATTATCTGGCGCGCTTCTACCTTGCCGAGCCACGCGGTCGGTGGTTCCTGCGCAATCTCGTCGACCTCGCGATCGTCGTGCTGCCGATGTTCCGCCCACTGCGCCTGCTGAGCCTGGCGGTGGTGCTGGAGGTGTTGCAGCGCGCCGTGGGCCACAGCATCCGGGGCCGCGTCGCGGCGTACACCGCGGGCGGGGTGGTGATGATCGTCTACGCCGCGTCCTTGGCCGTCCTCGACGTGGAACGTCATGCGCCGCACGCCCAGATCACCTCATTCGGCGACGCGGTGTGGTGGGCGGTCAGTACGGTGACCACCGTCGGCTACGGCGACCTGACGCCGGTGACCTTGAGTGGGCGGTTGATCGCCGTCGCGCTGATGATCGCCGGGATCAGCCTGCTCGGTGTCGTCACCGCGACGCTCGCGTCGTGGATCGTGGAGAAGGTGGCCGAGGAGGACACCGCCAACCAGGCGGCGACCGCCGCGCATATCGAGGAGCTCCGGGAGGAGATCCGCAAGATGCGGGACGCGATGCGCAGCGACGGTGATTGACGGGGAATAGGGACCGGGGCGAGCGAAGCGACGGGGAATAGGGACCGGGGCGAGCGAAGCGACGGGGAATAGGGACCGGGGCGAGCGAAGCGACGGGAAATAGAGAGGACGCGATGAAGCGAATCGTGGTGTGGGGTACCGGTTTCGTCGGCAGCATGGTGATCGCGGAGATCGTCAAGCACCCGTTGTTCGAACTCGTCGGGGTCGGGGTGAGCAACCCGGAAAAAGTGGGCCGCGATGTCGGTGAGATCTGCGGGCTGGGCACCCCGATCGGGCTGACCGCCACCGACGATGTCGATGCGCTGATCGCACTGGCACCCGACGCACTGGTGCACTACGGGCCGACCGCCGCGCAGGCCGACGCCAATATCGACCTCATCACCCGTTTCCTGCGGGCCGGTATCGACGTGTGCTCGACGGCGATGACACCGTGGGTGTGGCCGCACATGCGGCTCAACCCGCCGTCGTGGATCACACCGATCGACGAGGCGTGCGCGGCCGGCGCGGCATCGTGTTTCACCACCGGGATCGATCCCGGATTCGCCAACGACCTGTTCCCGATGACCCTGATGGGCCTGTGTTCGGAGGTGCGCACGGTGCGGGCCTCCGAACTGCTCGACTACACCAACTACACCGGTGACTACGAATTCGAGATGGGTATCGGCAAGTCACCGGACTACACACCGCTGCTGGAACACCGCGACATCCTCGTCATGTCCTGGGGTGCCACGGTGCCGATGATCGCCCATGCGGCGGGCATCACCTTGGACGAGATCACCACCACCTGGGAGAAGTGGGTGACCCCCGAGGACCGCAAGTCCGCCAAGGCGATCATCCAGGCCGGCAACGTCGCGGCGGTCCGATTCACCATCAACGGCCGATACCGCGGTGACACTCGTATCCAGCTCGAGCACGTCAACCGGATCGGCCTGGACGCGGCACCGGACTGGCCGACGGGTAACGACAACGACGTCTACCGGGTGGACATCGAGGGCACGCCCAGCATCTCGCAGGAGACCGCGTTCCGGTTCACCGACGGCTCCGGTCGCGATGCGGCGGCCGCGGGTTGTCTGGCAACCGGTCTGCGCGCGCTCAACGCCGTTCCCGCGGTGAACGCGCTGCCGCCGGGTTGGGTCACGGCGCTGGACCTTCCGCTGATTCCAGGGGCCGGCACCATCCGCTGACCAGCACCGAGTAACGCTGTCCCGGCAAATCCGGATGGACAACCCGATAGGGTTTGCCGAAGGTAGGTGTGATGACGGAGTCGGTTGGGCTGTCGGTTGGTGCCACCAATCTGGCGGCGGTGGCGGTGGGTCGGGCCGCGGTGACGCGGCCGGCCGTGCTGACGCGCGAGCGGGGTCCGGTGTTCACCGATTTCGTGGACCGGGTCGGCGATCCGGTGGGATTGGTGGCCGCCGACGGATCCACCCACCGCGCGGAGGCGGTGCTCACCGAGGCCCTGCGCGCCCTGCGTGCGGCGGTCCCCGCCGGCGGGCACACCGGTATCAGTCACCCGGCGCACTGGCAGGACCGACAGGTCGACGCGCTGCGGGCCGCGCTGGCCGCTGCCCCTGAACTGCGGACGGCACCGCTGTTCTCCGATGCCGGCACGGCACTGACCGCGTTGGCCGACAATCCGGGGTTGCCGGCGCGCGGGGTGGTGGTGCTCTGCGACTTCGGCGGCACGGGCACCAGCATCACGGTGGCCGACGCCGCCCATGGTTATCAGCCGATCGCCCCGACGGTCCGCCACTCCGAGTTGTCCGGTGCGCTGATCGACCAGATGTTGCTCACCCAGGTGCTCGCCGGCGTGCCCGGCGCGGTCGATGCCGCCGGAACGTCGGCGATCGGCTCGTTGACCAAGCTGCGGATGGCATGCCGGGCGGCCAAGGAACAACTCTCCGGTGCCGCAGCGGCCTCGGTCGCGGTGGATCTGCCCGGCCATCGCACCCAGGTGCGGATCACCAGGGACGAGCTGGACGCGGTGCTGCGCGCACCGTTGGCCGACTTTCTCGCCGTCCTGCAGGACACGTTGCAACGCAGCGGGATCCGGCCGGCAGAGTTGGTGGCCGTGGCCTCGGTGGGCGGTGGTGCGCGCATTCCCGCGGTCACGGCGGCCCTGTCCGAACGGTTCCGGGCGCCGGTGGTGACGATGCCACAACCCGAGTTGGCGGCCGCGATCGGGGCCGGTATCCGGGCCGCCCGCGGACCCGCCGATGACGGCGCGACCGCGGTGGCACCCCTGGCGGCGATGGCGCCGCCGCCGGTGGGGGACCCGGCGATGTCGAGTACGTTCCGCGCCTTGGCCTGGTCCCAGGACACCGACGAAATTCCCGACCCGGAGCCGTTCGTCGTCGACAACCCGATCCCGCCCAGGCCCGAGGTGCATTTCACCGACCATGAGGAACCGGCCGCCGAACCGGATCCCTGGTACCGGCGGCCCGCGCTGCTGCTGGGCACCGGGGCCGCCGTCGTGCTGGCGGTGTGTGTGGCCGCGGTCGTCTTCGTGATGCGCACCGATCAGGCGCAGACGCCCGCCCCCCAGACCACGACGGCCACGGCGACGGCGAACCCGGCCACGCAGTCGGCGGCCCCGTCGGAGCCGACGCCCGCGGAGGTGCCCGCGCCGGCAACCGAGGCGCCGGCGCAGACCCGGACCGTCACCCGGCAGGCACCGGTGACGCAGGAGCCGTCGCAGCCCAGCACCGAGACGCCGGCACCGGAGACCACCAGTGCGGCCCCGCCGCCGGCACCGTCACCCGAGCCGACCACCGAGGCGCCGGTGACGCAGCCGCCGGTCATCCCGACGATCCCGACCATTCCACCGATCCCCACGATCCCCGGCCTGCCGCCGTTCATTCCGCAACCGGGGCAAGCGCTTCCGCACTAGGGTGGAGCCGGTGAACACCGGTGCCGATGTGGTGATCGGCCGATTGCTGGCCGGCGGAGTCGAGGTCTGTTTCGCCAATCCCGGGACCTCGGAGATGCATTTCGTGGCGGCGCTCGATCACACTCCCGCGATGCGCGCGGTGCTGTGCCTGTTCGAGGGGGTGGCCACCGGTGCCGCCGACGGTTATGCCCGGATCACCGGCACACCGGCGGCCACGTTGCTGCACCTGGGGCCAGGATTGGCCAACGGCCTGGCGAATCTGCACAACGCACGGCGCGCGCACAGCCCGGTGGTCAACATCGTCGGGGATCACGCCACGTATCACAAGGAGTTCGACGCACCGTTGGAATCCGATATCGAGGCGCTCGCCCGGTGGCCGGAAGGTCTGGTGTTCCGGCCCGCCGCCGCGGACGCCCTGGCGGTATCGGTGGATGAGGCGATCACGGCCGCGGCGGGGCCGCCCGGGCGGGTGGCCACCGTGATCCTGCCCGCCGACTATTCCTGGAGTACCGCCGAGGTCCCGGTGGTCACGACACCCGAGGCGCCCACCGGCGACGACGTCGCCGCCGATATCGAGCCCGTGGCCGAACTGCTGCGGACCAGCGGTCCCGGCGCGGCGTTGCTGCTCGGGGGCGCGGCGACCACGGAGGCCGGACTCGTTGCGGCGGCGCGTATTTCGGCCGCGGTCGGGGCCAGGGCACTGGTCGAGACATTCCCGGCGAGACTGACCCGCGGGGCCGGTGTCCCACCGATCGAGCGGCTGGCCTACCTGGCTGAGCAAGCCGAGCAACAGCTCTCCGGGATCACCCATCTGATCCTGGTGGGTGCCCGTTCCCCGGTCGCGTTCTTCGCCTATCCGGGTAAGGCGAGCGGACTGGTACCCCGCGGCACGCAGATCCAGACGCTGGAGCCGGCCGACCTGGACCGGCTCGCCGACGCGCTCGCCGCACCCGCGCTCCCGCCCGCCGTGCAGGAGCCACCGGCGTTGCCCAGCGGCCCGCTCAATGTCGCCAACTGGGCCCAGGTCATCGGGGCGCTGCTCCCCGACAACGCCGTCATCGTCGACGAGGCGAACACCAGTGGGGTGCTGCTGCCCGCGGCGACCGCGGCGTCCCCGCGTCACGACGTGCTCACGTTGACCGGCGGCGCGATCGGGCAGGGACTGCCGGTGGCGGTCGGGGCTGCGGTCGCCGCCCCGGACCGGCCGGTCGTCGCGCTGCAAGCCGATGGCAGTGCGCTGTATACGATTTCGGCGCTGTGGACGATGGCGCGTGAACGGCTCGACATCACCGTGGTGATCCTGAACAACCATGCCTACGCGATCCTGCAGCTGGAGCTGGCGCGAGTGGGGTCGGCGGCCACCGGGCCGCAGTCACGGTCGCTACTGGATCTGGGCAATCCGGATATCGACTTCGTCGCCCTCGCAACAGGATTTGGCGTACCCGCCAGCCGCGCGAGCACCGCCGAGGAACTGGCCGACCAGTTCCGGGCCGCGGTGGCCGAACCCGGACCGCATCTCATCGATGCGGCGATTCCCGCCTGGGGCTAGTACGTCTTCGGCCGCTTGTGCAGCACCACCACGGCCAGCGGGATCCGGATCTGCTCGGGTGCCGCCGCCAGCCGGGCCGCGACGCCGGCCTCCAGCGCGTCGGCGAAGACCAACCGGCGGTCCGCCGGTAGCACCCCGGTCAGCGCCGGGAACACCGCCGCTCGCATGAACGCGGCCCATTCCGCGCCGAAATGCCGTGCATCGCCGTCGATCTGATACTGATGCCAGAACCGGTCCTCGGCGTCGAACACTTCGAGGTGCTCGATCGCGAGTTGTTCCAGGCGCCCGGACGGGGCGAACGGCGAGTGGAAATCGGCGGCGCGCCGGCCGGCGATGGGGATGTTCATCCGGCTCAGCTCGGCATCGGTGATCACGCCGCGGGCCGCCAGCTCGGTCAGTTCGGCCATCAACGCCTGCAGCACCGGCCGGTAACCGAACTCGCCGTCCTCGGAGACGGCCATGGTGAGCACCACCGCACGCCCGCCCGGACACAGCTCACGGCCGCGGAACGCCACGAACTCGTGCCAGTCGAAGGCCGCCTGCTTCTGGTGTGCCGCGCGCACCTCCGCATCGGCGCTGAAGGACGCGTGGATGTGATCGGGTACCGGGGCGGGCACCCGGCCCAGCCACAGCACCGACCAGGCCGACCAGCCCAGGTTGACACTGTTGGACGGGATGATCTGGGCGTAGTACGACCGCCCGACCGCCGAGGCGTACGCGGCATGGTCCTTCTTCAGGTAGCTGTCCGGATCCTCGGCGAGAATGCGGAACAGCGCACTGAAGTCGTTGTCGGGGACGTCGGTGTGCGTCACCATGATCGAGTGCTCGGTTCGGGTCCGCTGACGCAGCACCGCGATGGCGGCCGAGATCGGCAGCAGCGAGTTGTGCCCGTTGGCCGCGCCGTAATCGGCCAGCACGATGGGCCGAGGGGCAGCGGGGATGGGTACCACCTGGGCGGCTTGCTCGAACAGGGTGATGGCCCGTTTCAGGCCGGCCGCCTGCAGCCGGGAACCGGCTGTATAGAACGCACTTCCCGGTGGGATCGGTCGCACCACCACACTGGACTCGCGGCTCGAACTGGACACCTTGATGACGGTAGTACGCCGTCGCGGTACGCACCTCCGGACAGCGGACATGACACACTTCGCCCATGAGTGCCGCGACTGTGCCCAAACTCCTCACCGCGATCGCGGTGGTGACCATGATCGTGTCGGGTATCGCGTTCGTCGTGGCGCTGGTGCTCAACGCGTTCGTACTGGACAAGTACGACGCCTATGGCGAGGTGCCGATCCCGGGGCGCAGCACGCTGCACCTTCCGGCGGGTGAGGTCAACATCAGCTTCCACACCCAGATCATCGGTAGCACCAGCGGCGGTGGACTGCCGATCCCGAACCTGCGGTTGCGTGCCGACCCGCCGGCCGGCGTGCCCGAGCCCGTGGTGACCGAGAACATCGGCGCGACCACCACGGTCAACAACGATGCGCGGGTGCGGGTGTGGGTGGCCAAGATCGCCGAGGAAGGCGACTACCGCATCACCACCGAGGGCAATGTCAGCGCGTTCATCAGCCCGCGGCTGGCCTTCGGGCACGGCAGTCCGGTGCCCCACCTGCCCTGGTGGGCCGCCGCGGTGTTCGGCGTGGCCGTGGTGGACCTGATCGTCGCGCGGGTGTGGGCCGCCAAGGTGCGCCGCCGCCCGGTACCGATCGGCCCGGCGCCCTCCTTCACCATCGACGCCGTGCCCGATTCCGGCGCGACCTTTACCCCCACCGATGACGGCGTCCGTATTCAGCAGCTCAAAACGCTTGCCGCGCTCCGTGATTCCGGCGCACTGACGAAGGAAGAATTTGAATCCGAGAAACGCCGGCTGTTGGGCTCTTAGACCGCGCTCAAGGCCAGCCCGGAGCGCTGGAACCTCCCTGCCGGCACGAAACGGGCCAGCAGTTCGTCGGCGGGCTCACCCGCGAAGTCGGCGATCAGCTGCTTGGCCGTGGCCTCGGAGGTCACGCTCTCGAACGGGCGTGGATCATCCAGCAGGCCAAGCAGTTTCGAGGCGAATCGGCTGCTCCCGCTGGCCGCGGCGAAGAACAGGCTGCCGTATGCGGCCAGCTCCGGATCGGCCAGGAACAGCCGGGTCACCTGCTGGGCGGCCCGGGCGCGGTGGTCGTAGAACTCTGCGAAAGCCGCTGTCAGCCAGGCGGTGTCGAAGGGACCGTCATGCGCGCCGGCCCTGTGCACCAGGGCGGCCGCCTGGATCAGGCCGCCCTGGGCGCCTTGTCCGGCGATCGGGTCGAACGCCACCGCGGTGTCACCGAGCGCGGCCACCGGATGGCCACCCGCGGTGTGGCCCACCCCTGACCGCACCAGCTGGGTGACGGCGCCGGTCAGCCAGGAATGCGGGTCCTCGTCGATGACCCGCAATTCGGTCACCTCCGGCAGGTCCCAGTCGATGTAGTCGCGGTGCAGATCGGTGGCGACGGTGAGCGCGGATTCGGCGCTGGTCACCGTGGCGAACCGGCGTTCCCAGTCGCTGCCTGGGCGAGCCCAGCCGAGAAACGCCCACGTCGGTCCGGCGTCCTTGTGCAGATACGGACCCCAGAACACCTCGCCCTGATCGGCGACCACGGTGAGTGCGTTGTGTGCTCCGCCGGCCGTGCTGCGATGAGCGAAGACCTCCGGGCCGTGCGGCAACCCGGTGACCGTGAAGGCCAGCAGACTGCGCTGGGGCTTGTCGTACGCGGTGCGGGCGGGGTTGACGGGAAACAGTGACGACAGCCCGCCACGGCCGGTGGCCACCAGCGTCAGGTCGGCCTTGGCGGCAATGGTATCGAGGCCTTCCGGGTCGACCGGCTGCACCACGAACCGGCCGCCGCGCTGCTGGAACAGGGTCAGCCGGTCGTCGGTCTTGAGCCGGGTGTCCACGGCGATCCCGCGGAAGCCGTCGAACCAGCCGTCGAAGGCGATCGCCTCGGCACCCGCGTCGACCACCCGCACACTTTCGCCCGTCGACAGCGGCGCGGTGGCCAGATACGTGTTGAGCCCCAGGCTCTCCTCGGCGCGCTGGGCCGCGCCGAGGATCAGCGCGGTGCCACTGGCCGGGATGCCGTCCCGCAACTGTTGCTGGTCCAGATTGCTGTACACGGTGACGTCAAAGCCCTTGTCCAGCAGTCCCAGCGCCGCGCTCACGCCGGTCTGCCCGGCGCCGATGATCGCCGCGGAGCGTCCACTCGATGTCGTCATGGCATGACTATCGGTGGACCGTCGGCGTGTCGGTAGGGACTCGCTCAGCGTGATCGCAAAGGGTCAGTGCAGACCCAACTGGTCGGCGTCGACGGAGACGACCGCGGAGCCGTCTTTCGGAAGCCGGACCGCGAGGCTGCCGTCCGGGTCGACGCGGTTCCCGACGATCCGGACGAACGCGGTACCCACCGGCAGGCCGAGTACGGGGACACCCGACGCATCGGTGGGGTGATCGGTCCGTAGCACCGCCCGTTTCCCGGCCAGATGTTTGCGGTCGGCGGACGGTGGTGTGGCCGCCGGCGCCCCGGGCGGTGGCATCCAACGATCCTCGTGCTCCCCGGAGCGGCACTGCCCGGCGAAGGCAAGCGCCGCCCCACGATCAGCGCAGAACAGCTCGTACATCCCGAGGTCGATGCCGTGGTACTCGCGGTACTCGCCGTCGCGTTGCGGCATCGGGGTCCGCAGGTAGCGGCGGCCGGTCGAGCGTTCGACGCCGAGCTCGGTGAAAAGGTTGCCGTCCCGGTATTCGCGCACCCGCTCGAAGGTGTAGACCGCGGGTGCGGTCACCGCGGGCGGGCGGCCGTCCGCGTCGGTGCCGTGCATGCGCAGCCCCAGCCGAACCAGCCCGAAGGCCGCAGCGGCCACCGATGCCGCCAGTGCCGTGCCACCGGCGAGGGCGATCAGTGGGTAGTAGAACGTGTAACCGTCTGCCCGCCAGGCATATACGATCGCCGCCGCATAGGCGGTGACCACCGACGCCGGTATACCGACGACGGCCAGGAGCACGCCGAGCGCCGCGACACCGGGCGCCCCGCTGTCGCTGAGTGTGACGCTCATGGCGCCGGCATATACCGACAGGCCCACCCAGCCGAGCAGGATGACGAACAACAGGATCGTCGCCACCGCGTCAACGGTGTGCATCGCTAGTGCCCCCGCGCCACCCATTCGTCGTAGTGCACCAGTTCGCCACCGATGGTGGTGGTGTCGCCGTGCCCGGTGTAGACGACGGTCTCATCCGGCAGGGTGCCCAGCTTCTTGCTGATGGATTCCAGGATGGTGGGGAAGCTGGAGTAGGAGCGTCCGGTGGCGCCGGGGCCGCCCTGGAACAGGGTGTCTCCGGAGATGACGGCATTGAGGGCCGGTGCTGACCAGCACACCGAGCCGGGGGAGTGCCCGGGGGTGTGCAGGGCGTGCAGCTCGATGCCGCCGGCGCTCAGCGCCAGGCCGTCTTGCACGCTGTGAAAATCCTTGTCCGGGTGGATCTCCCGCCACAGCATCTCGTCGGCCGGGTGCAGGAACACCGGGGCGTCCAGGGTCTTGCCCAGTTCGGGGGCCACGGTGATGTGGTCGTTGTGGCCGTGGGTGCAGATGACGGCGACGACGTTGCGGCCGCCCACGGCCTCCACGATCGGCGCGGCGGTGTGGGCGGCGTCGAAGACGATCACGTCTGAATCGTCACCGACGAGCCAGATGTTGTTGTCGACGTCCCAGGTGCCGCCGTCCAGGCTGAAGGTGCCGCTGGTCACGACCCGTTGCACGCTCACAGGATGACGACCGATCGGAGTACCTCGCCGGCGTGCATCTTGTGGAAGGCGTCTTCGATGGCGTCGAGCCCGATGCGTTCGGAGACGAACTTCTCCAACGGCAGCCGGCCCTGGCGGTACAGCGAGATGAGGGTGGGGAAGTCGCGTTCGGGTAGGCAGTCGCCGTACCAGGACGACTTCAGCGACCCGCCGCGGGAGAAGAAATCCACCAGCGGCATCTCCAAGGTCATATCCGGGGTGGGCACGCCGACCAGGACCACGGTGCCGGCCAGGTCGCGGGCGTAGAAGGCTTGTTTCCAGGTTTCGGGGCGTCCGACGGCGTCGATGACGACGTCGGCGCCGAACCCGTCGGTCAAATCCTGGATGGTCGCGACGGGGTCGAGTTCTTTGGCGTTGATGGTGTGGGTGGCGCCGAAGGTTCTGGCCCAGTCCAGTTTCCGGTTGTCGGTGTCGACGGCGATGATGGTGCGAGCTCCGACCAGGGCGGCTCCGGCGATGGCGGCGTCCCCGACGCCGCCGCAGCCGATGACCGCGACGGTGTCATCGCGTCCGATGTTGCCGGTGTTGATGGCTGCGCCGAGGCCGGCCATCACGCCGCAGCCGAGTAGTCCGGCGACGGCGGGGTCGGCTTCGGGGTCGACTTTGGTGCATTGGCCTTGGTGGACGAGGGTTTTGTCGGCGAAGGCGCCGATACCGAGGGCGGGGGTCAGTTCGGTGCCGTCGGTCAGCGTCATTTTCTGGGTGGCGTTGAAGGTGTCGAAGCACAGCTGCGGGCGGCCGCGTTTGCAGGCCCGGCATTCCCCGCAGACTGCGCGCCAGTTGAGGATGACGAAGTCGCCGACGGCGACGTGGGTGACGCCCGGGCCGATGGCTTCGACGGTGCCGGCGGCTTCGTGCCCGAGCAGGAAGGGATAGGAGTCGTTGATGCCGCCTTCGCGGTAGGTCAGGTCGGTGTGGCAGACGCCGCAGGCGATGATGTCGACCACCACTTCGCCGGGTCCCGGGTCGGGGATGATGATGTCGACCAACTCGACGGGCTGCTTCTTGGACCGGGAAATCACACCGCGCACTGTCTGAGGCATGCGTATAACCTAATGCCTCCGCCAAAAAATGGAATGGTGTCCAAACAAATGTCCGGTTGCCGGCGGGAAGCGTCAAGGCGACACCGCGGCCCAGCTCGGCGCGTTACCGTGGGACATGGCGTCACACTCGTTGTCGGCCGGTCACGGAGCCGACCTCCTCGTCATTGCCCGCGCGGCGTTCCGGCGCAGCGATTGGCATACGAGTTACGAGACCTTCGCGCGTGTCGAGGGCGTGCAGACCCTGGCGGTCGACGACCTGGCGGCCTACGCCTGCGCCGCATGGCGGCAGGGTCACGGCCGGGAAGCCGTCCGGATCAACGAGCGGGTGCACGCCCTGCTGGTGCGCACCGATCCGGTGCAGGCCGCGGTCAAGGCCGCCGAGCTGGGATTGGCCTGGCTGGCTCGCGGGCACGTCGCCGTCGCCGAAGACTGGGCCGACCGCGCCGCCCTTCTGCTCGCCGGAACTCCGGAGAGCGCCGCCCACGGTTATGTCGCCTATCTCACCGTCGTGCTGGCGTCCGACGACGACGCCGTCGCGGCCTTGCACGCGATCGCCGGTCGCGCCGCCGACCCGGCGTTGTCCGCGCTGGCGGGTGCCGCCGAAGGTATCGCGGCTCTGGACCAGTGGCGTCACGCCGAGGGATACGCCCTCCTCGACGAGGCGCTGCTGCCGGTGCTGGACGAGCGGCTGCCGATGGAATGGGCGGGCGACGTGTACCGGCGCGCGCTGCTCCTTGCCCGGGGGCACGCCGACGCCGCCCGGCTGCGGGCCTGGTCGGAGTCGATGCAGCGCTGGAGTGAGGCCACCGATGCCGCCGCCTACCGCGCCATCTGCAACGTGCTGCGCGCCGGCCTGAACGCCGAGCCGCCCGCGAGCCGGGTCATGGACCTGCGCCGGGTGATCGCGGAGGTCGATGCCGCGGTGGCCGGTCTGCTGGAGGATCTGCTGGTTCGGGTGCGCTGAACGATCAGCCTGCGAGCCCGCAGGAAAAGCTCGCGTGCACGGCGTCGGGTGTGGTGCAGTTCCGCGCGATCAACTGCTCCAGGGACCGTGTTTCTCCGATGATCGCCATGCCCGTCTTCGAGAAGGTCCGTTCGTTGAACACGTTGCGGGCAAGCAGCGGATTGGTGAGTGCCTGAGTGAAGGCGTCGTAGGCCACCATCGTCGTCAAAAGCTCGCCCATCATCGCGTAATCGGGGTAGTCCTCGGCGAATACGCCGACGTACCACTCGAGATTGTCGATGTGCCCGTAGAGCGCCTCCAGGCGTGCTCGAACGTCCGCGTCGGATGTGAGGTCGCGGAAGCTGTTCAGCCGCTTGAGGCTGAAAGCCTCGCGGTAGTCGTTGTACGAGCTCAACCGCGCCTGGCGCATCAATGTGATGGTCCGTTCCTCGACCGACGGATAGTTCGGATGGGCCCGGTCCACCAGGAAGTACGGGGTGTTGAGAAGTCCGATCTTTCCGGCGCGTTCCGCGGAGAACTGTGTTACCAGGGACTCGATTCCGCGGGTCATCACCAACGGATTGTTGTTTCGAAAGTCTTTTGGGCTCAACCGGTCTGGTCCCTCGCCGATACTGTCGGGCACCAGCATGTGCCAGCGGTAGAGCAGATTGAATTCGATCGAGCACCAGTTCGGCCTGTTCCAGCGCTCGCCGTCGGCGATGAACGGGACCACTTGGAGGGGAAAGTCGAACGGGCCGATGTGTTTGATGTATTCCTCGACGACGAGTTTCAGCAAGAGCACGATCATGACGTTGCGCGCGGTTTCGAACAGCCGGTCGTCATCCCAGTCCGGGTGCTGGTGGTGGAGCAGACGTGCGATCCGGTTGTGTTCACGCAGGAAAACGGTGTCGAGCACCGTGTGGCCGATGGTGGAGTTGCCGTGTTCGAGACCGACCGCGAAGACGGAGTCCTTCCGGACGTCGGGAACGTCACCGAGGATCGTCTCGATGAAGAATTCTTCCTCGTGGAGACCTCGGAACTCGGCCTTGAATGTGAGTGGCCCGCCCGGATCACGCGGTTCGAAGAGGAACGGCGGGAACTCCTCACCGTCGATCAGCTGACTCTTGAGTCGTCCGCCATCGTGCGCGCGCAGCATGGCGGTCTTCTCCGCGCTGAGCCCGTAGATCTGGCATAGGTCGATCTCGTGGTTGGACGTGTTCTTCCTGCCCATCGTGTCGGCGCGGCTGGTCCGCAGGAAACTGTCGGTGAACCACTGCGCGAAGAACATGAACATGGCGCTGGTGTCGGTGGATTTGATCTCCTGCTCGCGGCGGTAGAGCCCGGTCACATCGGCGGCTGCGGGTAGTGCTTCCGGCGGTGTGGTCGACGGCGGCAGGTGGCGTCCGCTGTACGTGCGGTCGGTCAGGCTCAGCCAGCTCGTGTAGTCGCTCGCGAGCGAAAGTGCGCGGGGGCGAGGTGGAGTGGCATAGCCGTAGTAGTTGATGACCAACCTGCTGGCGGTCTCCCGCAGAGGCCCGACCGCGCTGATCAGTTCGACGATCTTCGGCAGATGGCGGGTCACCGGTTCGGGTAGGTTCGGCGGCTTCAGGCCGAGTCGCGCTATCGCCTTACGTGGCTCGCGGACCAACAGCAATGGTGTCGAGAACATGTAGCTCCCTTGGTTGGGCGAGGATTCGCCCTCGATCATTCCCGGCGCTGAGCCGTCGGATACGCGTAGTGCGGTACTCGCCTTGCTGTTCGGCCGCGGGCACGCACGTACCATTCGAGCCGTGAGCGCCCTCGATGCCTTGTCCGACTGGCCGGTGCCCAACGCTGCCGCCGCGGTGGTGGGACTGTCCGGCATCCTCGCCGTCCACGGTGACGTCCGCCATTCCTTCCGGCTGGCATCGGTGACCAAGCTGCTCGTCGCACGCGCGGCGCAGGTCGCCGTCGAGGAGGGCGCCGTCGAACTCGACACCCCGGCCGGCCCGCCCGGGGCGACGGTGCGGCATCTGCTGGCGCATGCGTCGGGGGTGGCGATGCAGTCGGATCAGGTGCTGGCCAAGCCAGGTGCCCGGCGCATCTACTCCAACTACGGCTTCGCGCTGCTGGCCGGCGCGCTGCAGGATGCCGCGGACATCGAGTTCGACGCCTACCTGCGCGAGGCGGTGTTCGCGCCGCTGGGCATGGCGGATTCCGAGCTGGACGGCGGGGCCGAGGCCGCCGGGTACGGCGGGCGGTCCACGGTGGCAGACCTGGCGGTGTTCGCCCGGGAGCTGCTGCGGCCCGCGCTGGTGTCCGCGTCCATGCACGAGGCCGCGGTGACGGTGCAGTTCCCCGGCCTGGCCGGGGTGCTTCCCGGGTTCGGGTCACAGCGGCCCAACGACTGGGGGCTGGGGTTCGAGATCCGGGACGGCAAGTCTCCGCACTGGACCGGAGCCCGCAATTCGGTGCGCACCTTCGGGCATTTCGGGCAGTCGGGCACGTTCCTCTGGGTCGATCCCGACGTTGACCTCGCGCTCGTGGTGCTGACCGACCGCGATTTCGGCGACTGGACCTACCCGCTGTGGCCGGCAATCTCTGATGAGGTCCTGAGAGAATTCGCAGCACACTAGCGCAACTGTGGCCCCACAAGGCACAATAGACACGCACGAAACAACTGCATCGCTTTGGTAACACCAGGTCGTTGGGGAAGACGTCCCTAGTGGAAGCCGAAGGAGCAGATGATGCGTGCGTCGAACCAGTTCGCCGATGCGACGACTGGCGTGGTTTACGTTCACGCCTCGCCCGCGGCGGTATGCCCACACGTGGAGTGGGCCCTTTCGTCGACCCTGTCGGCGCGGGCGAACCTGAAATGGACGCCCCAACCGGCCATGCCGGGGCAGCTTCGTGCTGTCACGAACTGGATCGGGCCGGTCGGTACCGGCGCGCAGCTGGCCAACGCCCTGCGGTCGTGGTCGGTGCTGCGCTTCGAGGTCACCGAGGATCCCAGTGAGGGCGTCGACGGACACCGTTGGTGCCACACCCCGCAACTCGGCCTGTGGAGCGGTGCGATGAGCGCCAACGGCGACGTCATCGTCGGCGAGCAGCGTCTGCGCACGCTGATGGCCTCCGGCGCCGACACGCTGGCCGCCGAACTGGACACCGTGCTGGGCACCGCATGGGACGAATCGCTGGAGCCCTACCGCGGTGGTGGCGACACCGGCGAGATGACCTGGCTCAACAGGGGCGTCGGCTAACTGACCCGGTAGTGCGCCGGGTCGGGTTCGGTCAACATCCGGGTGAGCGTGGCGCGGTCGAACGGCCACAGGTCGATGGTGCCCGCCTCGGTGCGATACCAGGAATTGCATCCGGTGTTCCACACGGTGGGGCCGATCGCGTCGGCGACCGCGGCATTGAACTCTTCGGTGGCCTCCTCGGTGACTTCCACCTCGGTGATCTCGCCGTCGCGGAACCGCGTGAGCCAGGCCACGATGTAGCGGGCCGTGGTCTCCGCGGAGTACTGCAGGGGAATCGATCCGGTCGGTGAGTTCGGGCCCAGCACCGTGAACAGGTTCGGGAACCCGGGGATCGCCGTCATCCGGTAGGCACGAGGACCTTTCACCCAGGCCTCGTCGAGGGTGATCCCGTCGCGCCCCACGATCGACATCGGCCGCATGTAGTTGTGCGCGTGAAACCCGGTGGCCAGCACCACCACATCGACCTCGTGGTGCGCGCCGTCGGCGGTGCGGATACCGGTCGGGGTCATCTCGGTGATCGGGTCGCTCACCAGCAGGGCGTTGGGCCGGGTGATCGCGCGGTAATAGCTGCCCGACACCACCTGGCGTTTGCACAGCGGTTGGTAGTCGGGGGTCAACGTGGCCCGCAGGTGTGGATCGCGGATCTGGGCCCGCAGGCTCAGCCGGGCATAGGCCTGCACGGCGCGACGACGCCACGACGGCGTGGTCACGACATCGGCGAGGATGTTGGACATCCACTGCAGGCGGTCGAAGGTGAAGGCGTGCAACGCCGGCCAGCGCCGCAGTGCCGCCGTCAGTGCCCGGGGTTGGCGCAGCCACATCGGCGCCCACAGGATCCACTGCGGTGAACGGGCGAAGTGCAGTACCGCGGCGGCCTCGGGTTGCAGCGCCGAGACCACCTGCACCCCGGTCGAACCGGTGCCGATCACGGCGACACGCTTGCCGCTGGTCTGGACGTCGGGATCCCATCGCGCGGTGTGCACCACCGGGCCGCCGAACCGGTCCATGCCGGGGATGTCGGGGATGAACGGGTGGTGCAGCACCCCGGTGGCGCACACCACGAAATCGGCGGTCATGGTGTCGCCGCCGGAGGTGGTGAGCTGCCAAGTGCCGTCCTGGTAACGCGCCGCGGTGATCTCGGTGTTCAGCCGCAGGTGTGGGGCCAGCCCGAAGCGGTCGACGATCTCGCGGTGATAGCGCTGGATATCGGGACCGGTGGCCCACAGATGGCTCCACGCCGGATTCGGCGCGAAACCGAATTGGTAGATCTGCGAGGGCACATCGCAGGTGAGGCCCGGATAGCGATTCCAGTGCCAAACGCCCCCGACGTCGGAGCCCTTCTCCACCAGGGTGAAATCGGTGAAACCGGCCTGGCGGAACGTATGCGCGGCGGCGATCCCGGCCATCCCGGCACCGATGATGACGATGCGGACCGAGCGCGTCATGAGACCACGCCCGCATGATCGTCGGCCTGCCGGTCCAGTCGCTGTTGGTAGGCCATCCGCGCGCTCGGGTCGATACCGGTGAGCGCACGCCGGTCGTCGATGCGGGTCCGCAGCGCCCGCTCGACTGACTCCGGCACGAACGCGTCGACCAGCGCCCATCCGGGCGCGACCCATCCGGGCACCGAGGTGCGCGCCGCGCGGGTGCGCAGCGTCCGGAACACCGCGCGTGCCACCGCATCCGGATCCACGGCGGGCAGGCCGCGGCCCAGGGGCGCGCCGGACGCGAGTTCGGTGCGGACCGCCGCGGGCAACACCGCGGACACCGTGACGCCGGTGCCGGCGTACTCGCGCCGGGCGGCCAGCGACGCACCGAGGGCGGCGAACTTGCTGGCGTTGTAGGTGACCATGCCGGGTATGGGGATCATCCCGGCCATCGACGCGATGTTGACGATATGGCCGCGGCGCCTGGCCGCCATCGCCGGCAGCACCGCCCGCATACCGTTGAGCAGACCGCGGACATTGACATCCAGGATCAGGTCGGTGGTCTGCTCGCTTTCGGCGTCGAACGGTCCCAGCGGCATGACGCCGGCGTTGTTCACCAGGACGTCCACCGGACCCGAGGACGCCTGCACCTCGCCGAGGAAGCGGGCCCAGGATGCGCGGTCGGTGACGTCCAGGGGCGCGCTGCGGCAGCCCACTCGGCCGGCGGTACCGGCGCCGACCTCGGCGTCGACATCGCCGATCCACACCGTGGCACCGCGTGCGGCGAACAGTTCCGCGGTGGTGGCGCCGATGCCGCGCGCGCCCCCGGTGACGACGACCACCGCCCCGTCCACCGTCGGCTTCCTCGAACCGAACATTGCCGACCCCTTCCATATCGAGATACTGACGGTATCTGAATACTCAGAGTCAAATCAATACCCGCGGTTTATGATCTGCACATGCCGCGGCTGACCAGGGCGCAACGCCAGGAGCAGACCCGCGCCGAGTTGGTGCGGGCCGCCAGGAGGCGCTTCATGGTGCACGGGTATGCGGCCACCAGCCTCGACGATGTCGCCGAGGACGCCGGCTATTCCAAGGGGGCGGTCTACTCCAACTTCGGCAGCAAGCCGAACCTGTGCCGCGCCGTCCTCGAACTCATCCACCGGGAGAAGTTCGGTGAGATCGCCGAGCTGGCGATGGCGGACGCCGACCTGGACAGCCGGATCGCGGCCGTCAATGCCTGGTTCGAGGGCACGGTGGGCGACGTCGGCTGGACCATGCTCGAGCTCGAGTTCGTGGTGCTCTCGCGGAACAACCCCGAACTCACCGAGATGATCACCGCGCTGCGCGAGGAGGCCGCACAATCGGTGGCCGGTGTGTTGCGCGCGCTGTCGGCCGATCTGGGGATCGACGAATCCAGTTCCCTTGCGGCGGGTTTGGACGATCTGGGCAATCTTCTGCTGAGCGCGGGTATCGGGCTGGGTATCCAGCGCGCCATCGACCCGTCCGTTCCGGCGCGTCCCGCGACGGAGGCGATCCGCTATCTGGTGAACATGCTCGGCGCGGTCGGATCATCGATGGGCGCAACGGGATCGAGTCGGTAGCAGACCAGTCCGCGCACGATCAGCATCTGCAGCAGCATGTCGATGCGGGTCTGCAGGTCCGCCGGCGGCTCCAGCCCCGCGCCCGTGAGCCGCTCCCGCACCGCCCGGGTGAGCCGGTGCCAGGACACCGTGTGCGGCCAGCATGCGGTGAGCACGTCCAGTGCGGCCTTCACACCGTGGTCGTTGGTATAGATCTGCCGGGTGCCCGGCTCCCCGTAGTACTGGCTTGAGTGGTCGAACCGGGTGAAGCCGTCCGCGGCGGGCAGGCGCGAGGCGAAGTGCAGCAGGGGAAAACGGGCGGGACCGACGTCGTAGCGGATCTGCCCGGCGCGGCACGCAGGTACCACCAGTGACTGGCGGAACGCGCGGTTGCCCACGAAATCCAGGCGCTGCTCCAGTTCGAGTTGGCTCTCGCACTCCTCGATCAAGCGCTGCGCTGTCTCCTCCGCGTAGTTCGCGGCATACATCGTGTCGGGCCGGGCATCGGCGAGGTACACCAGCTCATGCGCATCCAGGCGCTCCACGAAGTCCACGAAATAACAAGGTGAATTGAATCTTTCGAGTTCTTCGTGCAGCAGGTAGTTGTCCCCGATCTGACCGCTGGTGGACAGATAGGTCAGCACCAGCCGTTCCAGTTCGCTGCCGGCCGGGGCCACGTCACCGAGGAAATCGATGAGGGTCCTGGCCCGCCGGGCCCGTTCGGCCGGCATACCGCCGGGATGGTCGAACCGGGTGGGGAAGTCGCGCAGCACCTCCTTGGTTTTCCAGCCCGGATAGACGTCGTAGCTGACATAGGCCACGCCCTGTGGCGCCAGTGCGGTACGGATGGTGTCGAGGACGGCCTCGCGCACATGGTCGGGCACCCAGCTGTACACGCCATGGCAGACGATGAAATCGAACGGCCCCAAGGGGTTCAGATCGAACTCGGCGATATCGCCATGTAGCAGGGTGACATTGCGCAGACCCTTGGCCGCGGCCGTGTGGCGGCCCGCCGCGATCTGGACGCCGGACAGATCGATCCCGACGACGGTGGCTTCCGGGTATGCCGACGCGAACGGCAGCAGGTTTGCCCCGGAGGCGCAACCGATCTCGAGGACGCGGGCCGTGTCGACCGCCGGCGGATCGACCCCGAAGAGGTGTGCCACGGCCGCGAGGTGGTCGGGTGAGGGCACCGGGCGGACCGAGGAACCGTATGGGGCCTCGTCGTAGTCGGCGCGCCGCCGTTGCGTGGCTGAGTTCACGACATCCTCCTGTCCTGGCAGGAGATCGTTGCATGCGTGGCTGGCAACCACCGGGAAGTTAGCTGCGGAGCAGCTTCAGTGCATCCGGCACCGCGGACACCGTTACCGGCAGTGGGCAGGCGAAGTCGCCATCGGCATAGGCGTTGATGCCGGGGGAGTCGACCACCACGGCGGCCGCCCGCTTGGTGGTGACCTCGGGGAGATTGACGTGGGTACCCTTGAAGACGGTGGGGAACAGCCGGATCAGTTTGGTGCGCGACGCGGAGTGCACCATCGTGATGTCGAGCAAGCCGTCGGTCGGGTCGGCCCCCGGGCAGATCAGCATGCCGCCGCCGTAGCTGCGGGTGTTGCCGAAAGCGGCCAGGGTGAGTTCGGTGACGACCTCCGGCCCGTCGTCGAAGGTGAGCCGGAACGGCAGCAGCCGCAGCCGGGACAGCTCCGCGACCATGGCGACGTTGTAGCGCATCCGGCCGTGCGGCCAGCTCATCCGGTTCGTGCGGTCGCTCACCAGCGAATCGAAGCCCGCCGCCATCACCGTTCCGAACCACTTGACCGCACCCGCGGCATCGACGATGCGGCCCAGATCGATGGTCTGCGTCTTTCCGTCGGCCACCACGTCGGCAGCCGCCTCGGGATCGCCTGTGGGGATGCGGAATTCGCGGGCATGGTCGTTGCCGGTACCCGCCGGGATGATTCCCAGCGGGACGTCACCGAGGGCCAGTGCCTGCAGCGCCACCGAGATGATGCCGTCGCCGCCGACCACGACGAGCGCGTCGGTGCCGCGGGCGAGTTCGTCGTCGACGAGCCGGCGGGCGTGCGTGGCGTCGGTGCCGACGATCTCGCACACGTTGATCCCGCGCTGCTGGAATCGTGCGATCGCGCGCTCGGCGGCATGTGGTGCGTTGCCGTGTCCCGACGCGGGGTTGGTCAGAACGGTGATCCTGTTCACGGAATCAGCTTGCCGGGGTTGAGGATTCCCGCGGGGTCGAGCACCGCCTTCACCGCACGCAGCACCTCCACGCCCAGATCGCCGATCTCGTCGCGCATCCACGGGCGGTGGTCGGCGCCGACCGCGTGGTGATGGGTGATGGTCGCGCCGGTGCGGACCATCGCCTCCGACGCGGCGGTCTTGGCCTTGTTCCACTGTGCGATCGGGTTGCCGCGCTGGGCGGCCACGACGGTGAAGTACAGCGAGGCTCCGGTGGGGTACACGTGCGAAATGTGACACATCACCAGCGCCGGCGTGCCGGATTCGGCCAGTGCGCCGCTCAAGGCGTCGGTGACCGCGGCCTTCAGCGCGGGGATGTTCGACCACGAGGTGGCGGTCTCCAGCGTCTCGCACAGCGCACCGGCCGCCAGCAGGGAATCCCGCAGGTAGGGGGCGCCGAAGCGGCCGTGCTCCCAGGCCCGGGCCGGGGCTTCGCCCAGCGAGGTGCCACCGAGGGCGGCCAGCACCGCCCGGGTCTCGTCGTGCCGGCTCTCGGTGTGCGCCGCCGAGCCTTCGAACACCGTGATCGCCAGGCATCCGCCGGTCACGCGCTGCTCCCCGATGCTCTCGGTGGTGGCCAGGTTGACCCCGGTCTCCACCTCATCGGACAGCCGGATCACCGTCGGGCCGGTTCCGGTCTGGGTCACCGCGCGCAACGCGGCGGCGCCGGTGGCGAAATCCGGGAACGACCACGCTTCGTAGCGGGTGGTCTCGGGCACCGGGTGCACCCGGACCCGGACGGCGGTGATGATCCCGAAGACGCCTTCGGAACCGACGATGAGCTGGCGCAGATCGGGGCCGGCCGCCGAGGCCGGGGCCCGGCCGAGGTCGAGCACACCGGCCGGCGTGACGGCGCGCAGACCGCGGACCATATCGTCGAAGCGGCCGTAGCCGGCCGAGTCCTGGCCCGAGGACCGGGTGGCGGCGAACCCGCCGATGGTGGCGAATTGGAAACTCTGCGGGAAGTGGCCGAGGGAGAAGCCGTGCTCGGCGAGCAGCCGTTCGGCGTCGGGTCCGGTGACCCCGGCCTGCAGCACCGCCTCGCCGGAGATCTCGTCGACGCTGAGCAGCCGGTCCAACCGGCGCAGATCCAGCGACACCACCGCGGCCAGGTCGCCGCGCTCCGGGTCGAGGCCGCCCACCACGCTGGTGCCGCCGCCGAACGGGACGACGGCGATGCGCTGCCTCGCGCAGTACTCCAGGATCGCCGCGATCTCCTCTTCGGAACCTGGCAGCAGCACCGCGTCGGGGGCATCTTGAACGCCGGTGTCCTTGCGCCGCAACAGGTCCAGAGTGGATTTGCCGCCGGCCCGCAGGAGCCGGTCCTGGTCGTCCACGCGGCAGTGGCCGGCGCCGACGATGGCTTCCAGCGATGCGCAGTCGCCGGGCGTCAGCCGGGACGGGCTGAGCTTCACCTGCTCGGCGGTGATGTCGGCAGTGTCCGATTCCTCGATGCCCAGCGCCTGCTTGAGCAGGGCCCGGATCCCGTCGGACAACGGTTTGGCCGCTGCGGGATCGCCCCAGGCATTCCACTTCATCATGCGTTACAGTATTACACATGATGTCAATCAGTAACGACGATGGCGGTGAATCGCTGGCCGACCGGATCCTGGATGCCGCCGCCAGTTGTGTGCTGGCGTTCGGCATCGAACGGGTGACTCTTGCCGAGATCGCCCGCCGGGCCGGCGTGAGCCGGCCGACCGTCTACCGGCGCTGGCCCGACACCCAGTCGATCCTGGCCGCGTTGCTGACCGCCCGGGTCACCCGGGTGCTGGTGGACGTGGGTGAGCGCGGGGTGGGGCGCACCGACCTGGTGGCGCGGATGGTGGCGGTGGCGCAGCGGCTGCGCCAGGACGAGATCGTGATGTCGGTGCTGCACACCGCACCCGAGCTGGCCATGGTGTACATCGCCGAGCGCCTGGGCACCAGCCAGCAGATCCTGATCGACGCGCTCGCCGGTCAGCTCAAGCTGGCCCAGGAGCACGGCAGTGTGCGTGCCGGTGATCCCCGGCAGCTGGCCGCCATGTGCCTGCTGATCACCCAGTCGGCGGTCCAGTCCGCGCAGATGGTCGCCCCGATCCTGGACGCCGAGGCGCTGGCCGTCGAACTCCAACACGCCCTGAACGGATACCTCAAGCCATGAGTACCGCACTGAACGCCGCGCGCCGCCGCGCCGAACTCGCTGCGCTCGCCGACACCGCACTGATCGACATCGTCGTGATCGGCGGCGGTATCACCGGTGCCGGTATCGCACTCGATGCGGCCAGCCGTGGCCTGTCCGTGGTGCTGGTGGAGAAACACGATCTGGCCTTCGGCACCAGCAGGTGGAGTTCCAAATTGGTGCACGGCGGCCTGCGCTACCTGGCGACCGGCAATGTGGGGATCGCCCGGCGCAGCGCCGTCGAACGTGGAATCCTGATGTCGCACAACGCTCCTCATCTGGTGAAGGCGATGCCGCAGCTGGTGCCGCTGTTGCCGTCGATGAGCCGGGCCTCCCGCGCGCTGGTGCGCGCCGGATTCGTGGCGGGGGACGGACTGCGCAAGCTGGCCGGTACGTCGGCCTCGATCCTGCCGCGGTCGCGCCGGGTGGATGCCGCCCGCACGGTACAACTCGCCCCGACGGTGCGCCGCGACGGCCTCGACGGCGGTTTCCTGGCCTTCGACGGGCAGCTGATCGACGACGCCCGGCTGGTCACCGCGGTCGCTCGCACCGCCGCCGGACATGGTGCGGTCATCCTGACCCGGGTGTCGGCGTCGGCGGCGACCGGGACCTCGGTCACGCTGACCGATGAACTCACCGGCGAAACCCTCGGGCTCAGCGCACGCGCCGTCATCAATGCGGCCGGGGTCTGGGCGGGCGAGGTGGATCCGTCCCTGCGGCTGCGGCCCAGCCGGGGCACCCACCTGGTGTTCGACGCCGCGGCGTTCGGTAATCCCACTGCCGCCCTGACCATTCCGATTCCCGGTGAGCTGAACCGATTCGTCTTCGCGATGCCCGAACAACTCGGTCGGGTGTACCTCGGACTCACCGACGAGGAGGCACCCGGGCCGATTCCCGATGTCCCGCAGGCGACCCCGCAGGAGATGACCTTCCTGCTCGACACGGTGAACACCGCGCTGCAGACCGCCTTGGGGCCCGGGGATGTGCTCGGTGCCTACGCCGGACTGCGCCCACTGATCGATACCGGAGAAGGCCGGACCGCCGACGTCTCCCGCGAACACGCCGTCACCGAATCGTCGGCGGGGGTGATCAGCGTGATCGGCGGCAAGCTCACCGAATACCGCTACATGGCCGAAGACGTGCTGGACCGGGCCGTCGCGCTGCGCGGCCTCACGGCCGCACCGTGCCGGACCAGGAACCTGCCGCTGGTCGGCGCCACCCGGGAAGCCGTTGCCGGACTGCCACCTTCACTGGTCGCCCGGTTCGGCGCCGAAGCGGTGGAGGTGCTCGCCGGTGCGACCTGCGCCCAGCCCGCCGAACCGGTCGCCGACGGCATCGACGTGCTGCGCGCGGAGTTCGAGTTCGCGGTGACCCACGAGGGCGCCCTGACGGCCGAGGACATCCTGGACCGCCGAACCCGGATCGGACTGGTGGCGGCCGATCGCGAACGTGCGGCCGCCGTCGCGGCGGAGTTCTTCGTCGACTGAAGCGCGGGTACCGGACGCTCAGCGCCGCCAGAACAGGTGATGGGTGACACCGCTGGGGCTGGGCACCACATCGCAATGGAATCTGTCCAGCAGTTCGTCGGGGGAGTCCCACAGCCGGGATCCGCGACCGAGGGTGAACGGTGACACCGCGACGTGCAGGGTGTCGACCAGATCGGCGTCGAGGAACTCCCTGATGGTGGTCGCCCCGCCGCCCAGCCGCACATCCTTGCCCCCGGCGGCCTCGCGGGCCGTCGCCAGCACGGCCGCCGGCTCGCCGTCGACGAAGTGGAAGGTGGTGTCCGACAGGGTGAATGACGGGCGTTCGTGGTGGGTCAGCACGAACACCGGGGTGTGGAACGGCGGTTCGTCACCCCACCAGCCCAGCCAGTCATGATCCGCCCACGGGCCGCGATGGGGACTGAACTTGTTGCGCCCCATGATCTCCGCGCCGATGTTGTTCGCGAAATCTCGGGTGAGGTAGTCGTCGAGGCCCCGGGTACCCCCGGGGTCGGTGCGGTTGGGCCAGCTGGCCGTCGCACCGGCCCACGCGAACATGGTGCCCGGGTCGGCGTGGCCGAACGGCCGTTCGAAGCTCTGTCCCTCGCCGGCACCGAAGCCGTCCTGGGAGACGTTGAAGTTCTGGACTTTCAGCAGCTGCACCATGACCAGTAGACCCGGTGCGCCGTCAAAACTCATCGAAACGACGAATGGCCCGGGAGATTCTCCCAGGCCATTCGTTGTCGAGTGGTTACAGCGGGATGTTCTTGTGCCGGCCGCGCCGGTGCGGGGCCTCGGCCAGAGCCTGGGTGATCACGCTGCGGGTGTGCGCCGGATCGATCTTGGCGTCCACCACGCCGATCTCGATCGCGGAGTCGACGCCGCCGGCGATCCGCTCGTGCTCCAGCGCGAGTTCCTCGTGCAGGGCCTCGCGGTCTTCGGGAGCGGCGGCTGCCAGCTTGCGCTTGTGCAGGATGCCGACGGCGGCCTTGGCGCCCATCACGGCGACCTCGGCCTCCGGCCAGGCGAACACCTTGGTGGCGTTCAGCGAACGGGAGTTCATCGCGATGTATGCGCCGCCGTAGATCTTGCGGGTCACCAGGGTGACCCGGGGCACGGTGGCCTCACCGAATGCGTGCAGCAGCTTGGCGCCGCGGCGCACCACGCCACCCCATTCCTGGTCCACACCGGGCAGGTAGCCGGGCACGTCCACCACGACCACCAGCGGGATGCCGAACGCGTCGCACAGCCGCACGAAACGGGCCGACTTCTCGGCGCTCTCGGAGTTCAGGCAGCCACCCAGGCGCAGCGGGTTGTTGGCGATGACGCCGACGGAGCGCCCGGCCAGCCGGCCCAGGCCGACCACGATGGACGGAGCCCACCGGGACTGGAACTCCTCGAACGGGGCGTCGTCGTCGAGCAGGGCCTCGATGATCGGATGCACGTCGTAGGCGCGCCGCGCCGACTCGGGCATCAGCGCCTTGAGGTCGGTATCGCCGGCCTCGGCCTTGCTGCGGTCGAAATGGCCCTGCTGGGAGAACAGCCCCACCAGGCGACGGCCACGCTCGTAGGCGTCGAGCTCGTCGTCGGCGACGATATGGCACACGCCGGACTTCTTGTGGTGGGCTTCCGGGCCGCCGAGGGACACCATGTCGACGTCCTCGCCGGTCACGCTGCGCACCACGTCCGGGCCGGTGACGAACACCTTGCTGTCCGGCGCCATAACGATGACATCGGTCAGCGCGGGGCCGTAGGCGGCGCCACCGGCGGCGAAGCCGACGACCACCGAGATCTGCGGGATGTAACCCGACGCGCGGATCATCGCCTCGAACACCAGGCCGACCGCGTGCAGCGCCTTGACGCCCTCGGCCAGCCGGGCGCCGCCGGAGTGCCAGATACCGACGATCGGGCTCTGCTCCTCGATGGCGATGTCGTAGGCGTTGACGATATGGGCGCAACCCTCGATGCCCATCGCGCCGCCCATGACGGTGCCGTCGGTGCAGAACGCGACGGTCTTCACCCCGTTCACGGCACCGGAGGCGGCCAGCACACCGGACTTGTCGCGCTCGTGCAGCAGCTCCACGGTGCCGTCGTCGAAGAACGTCGACAACCGCAGCAGCGGATCGCGAGGATCAAGGGATTCGGCAGCCGTCTCTGGGGCCATGGTCGTCATCTGGGTTCTCCTTGGTCTCGCGGTGAGCGCGTCGTCAGTATCGGCCGAAGGCGAGGGCGACGTTGTGCCCGCCGAAACCGAACGAATTGTTGATGGCGTACTGGTAGTTGCCCTGCCGCGGCTCCCCGGCCACCACGTCGAGGTCGATCTCCGGATCCAGGTTCTTCAGGTTCAGCGTGGGCGGTATGACGCCGTCACGCAAGGCGAGCACGGTCAGGATCGACTCGACCGCCCCGACCGCGCCGACCGAATGCCCCAGCGCCGACTTGGGTGCGTAGACCGCGGGGCGGTGGCCGCCCATCGCCTTGTTGATCGCCACGCCCTCGGCCACGTCACCGACGCTGGTGCCGGTCGCGTGCGCGTTGATGTGATCGATATCGGAGGGCTGCAGCCCGGCCAGCTGCACCGCCCGGCTCATGGCGTAGCCGGCCTGCTCGCCGTTGGGGTCCGGCGCGACGATGTGGTAGCCGTCGGAGGTGACGCTGGCGCCCATGATGCGGGCCAGGATGTTCGCGCCGCGGGCCTTGGCATGCTCCTCGGTCTCGATGACGAGCATGGCGCCGGCCTCACCGAAGACGAAGCCGTTGCGGTCCTTGTCGAACGGGCGACAGGCCCCTTCGGGATCGTCGTTGCTGTTGGACAGCACGATGCGCATCTGGGCGAAGCCGGCGATCGGCACCGCCTCGATCTGGGTTTCCACCCCACCACAGATGGCCATATCGGCCTCGCCGAGCACGATGTTGCGCCAGGCGTTGGCGATGGCTTCCGAACCCGAGGCGCAGGCCGAGATCAGGGTGCTCACCCCGGCCTTGGCCTTGCGCTCGAGACCGATGGCGGCCGCAGCCCCGTTGGGCATGTACATCTGCACGACGAGCGGGGACACGGCCCGAAGACCGCGTTCCCGCATCCCGTCGTACGCGAACACCAGTTCCTCGGCGGAGCCCAGTCCGGTGCCGACCGACACCATCAACCGGCGCGGGTCGACGTCGGGAGACCCGGCGTTCTCCCAGACCCGACGCCCCAGCACCGTCGACATCTTCTGGAGGTAGGACAGCCGGCGCTTCTCGACGCGCGTCAGGTCGTCCTCGAAATCCTCCAGGAGATGCCCGCCGATGCGGACCGGAAGGTCGTACTGCTCGACGAAAGGATCTTCGAGCTTCCGGATACCGCTCTCCCCGTTGAGCAGCTTCTTCCAGGTGTTCTCGGCATCGGTCGCCAACGCGGTCGACATGGCAATGCCAGTGACCACCACGTTGGGCAGACCGTTCCCCGTCGAGACTCCCGCCATGAACTGAGTTTTCCTTTCCTATCTACTCAGTACCGCCCGAAGGCCAGTGCCACATTGTGGCCACCGAACCCGAATGAGTTGTTGATGGCGTACTGGTATTCGCCGTATCGAGGCTCGCCCGCAACGACATCGAGATCGATCTCGGGGTCGGGCGTCTCATAGTTGAGCGTCGGCGGGATGACACCGTCGCGCAGAGCCAGCACCGTCAGGATGGATTCCAGGGCGCCGACGGCGCCGATGGAGTGACCCAGTGCGCCCTTGGGTGCGTATACCGCGGCATGTTCCACCCCGGCGACGCGCAGTGCGTTGGCCTCCGCGGTGTCACCGATCGGGGTGGCCGTGGCGTGTGCGTTGACGTGGTCGATGTCCTTGGCGGACAGACCGGCGGTCTCCAGTGCGCGCTTGATCGCGGCACCGGCCCGCAGGCCATCCGGTGCCGGAGCGACCATGTGGAACGCGTCCGAGGTGATGCCCGCACCGAGCACCCGGGCCAGCGGCTTGGCGCCACGAGCCTTGGCGTGTTCCTCGGTTTCGAGGATCAGCACCGCGCCGGCTTCACCGAACACGAATCCGTCGCGGTCCTTGTCGAACGGACGCGACGCACCGGTCGGATCGTCGTTGCGGGTGGACATGGCGCGCATCATCGAGAACGCCGCGATAGGCAGCGCCTCGATACCGCCCTCGACGCCACCGCACACCGCGATGTCGGCGTCACCCATGACGATCTGACGCCAGGCGTGGGCGATGGCCTCGGAGCCGGAGGAACACGCCGAGACCGGGGTGATGACGCCGGCACGGGCCCCGAGTTCGAGACCGATGACGGCGGCAGCGCCGTTGGGCATGATCATCTGGACGGCCAGCGGCGACACCTTGCGGGGGCCGCCCTCGTTCATCGCGTCGTAGGTCTCGACGATCTTCTCGCCGCCACCGAGGCCGGTGCCGATCACGACCGAGAAACGATCGGGATCGACCTCCGGCCGACCGGCGGTGTCCCACAACTGATTGCCGATGTACTTGGCCATCCGCTGGACATACGACATACGCCGCATCTCCAGCCGGGTCATCTTTTCGTCGAGGTTCTCGACGAGATGGCCGCCGATGCGTACCGGAAGGTCCCACTTGGTGACGAAATCGTCCTCGAGGACGCGGATTCCGCTCTCGCCGGCCAGTAGGCCCTTCCACGTGCCCTCGATGTCCGCAGCGAGGGAAGTAGTCGCCGTAACGGCGGTCACCACAACGCTGGGGAAACCGCCGTTAGCAGTGGAAGGTCGGGTCACTTCGAGAACTTATCGCGCAGCGCGGCGGCGGCCTCGGGGTTCTCTTCCTCGAGCTTCTGGATGTAGCCGACGACGTCACCGACGGTGCGCAGGCCGGCCAGATCCTCGTCCGGGATCTTCACGCCGTACTTGTCCTCGGTCTGCACCGCGATCTCGACCATCGACAGCGAGTCGATGTCCAGGTCGTCGACGAAGCTCTTCTCCAGCGTCACCTCAGACGGCTCGATACCGGTGACCTCTTCGATGATCTCGGCAAGACCGGCGATGATTTCTTCTTGACTGGCGGCCACGATGGCTCCTTCTGTTTCTTCGGTTGCTCCACTCCGGCTGTCGGAGTGTTTGGTGGAACGTCTTCGGTTATGACACCCGGGATCAGAGCTCGGCGAGCCCATCCAGGTCTGAGGGGGCTTTCACCGCGTAGGTCGGTGTGCCTTTCAGTTCTCGTTTGGCGATGCCGACGAGCGTCCCGGCGGGCGGGAACTCGACGATCGCCGTGACCGCCAGACCCCGCAGGGTCTCGTTGCACAGGTCCCAGCGCACCGGCCGGGTCATCTGGGCGACCAGCTTGGACATCGCGTCGGCAGCGTCGGCGACGGGCTTGCCGTCGGCGTTGGACAGCAGCGTCCTGGTCGGTTCGGCGGTCGGCACCTCCGCGGCCGCGGCGGCGTAGCCCTCGGCGGCGGGCGCCATGTAGTGGGTGTGGAAGGCGCCGGCGGTGGCCAGCACCCGGACCCGGGCCTTGGCCGGCGGATCCTCGGCGAGCTTCTCCAGCGCGGCGACCGCGCCGGCGGCCACGATCTGACCGGCGGCGTTGCGGTTGGCGGGGATGAGATCCAGGGACTCCAGGCGGGCTAGCACTTCGGCCTCGTCGCCGCCGAGCACGGCGGCCATACCGGTGGGCTCCAGCGCGCAGGCCTTGGCCATCTCGGCGCCGCGGGTGGCGGCCAGCTTGATGGCGTCGTCGGGGGAGATGACACCGGCGATGGCGTACGCCGCGATCTCGCCGACCGAGTGACCGGCGATGGCCGCATCACCGGCGAGCAGTCCGGCCTTGGTGACGTGCTCGTGCGCCAGCAGGGTGGCGGCCACGACCAGCGGCTGGGTCACCGCGGTATCGGTGATCTCCTCGGCGGTGGCGGTGGTGCCCAGCCGGGCCAGGTCCAGGCCGCTGATCGCCGACCACGCGGCCAGGCGCTCGGAAGCCCCGGGCAACTCCAGCCATGGGCTGAGCATGCCGGGGGTCTGGGATCCCTGTCCGGGAGCAAGCAATGCAAGCACGGCTCTAAGAAAACACTGTGAAGTCGTGTCTGTGCCGTGTAAGAGATTATGAACCTTGTCTTATTCTTTTGTGGAGTTTCCACAAAAGTGCACGTGATGCGACCGCGCCGAGACCAGGTTGCGATCTGTCACATCGGAATCTGGCTGTCCGTATTCGCCGATTGGCCTAAGAATGTGCCGTTCGCACTGCCGTTTGACCCGTTGAAGTGGCCCGAATCACGCCGAAGCCGACCCACCGTGATGGCCACCCGCAACACGTACGCGTCGCGCGGGACCGTCGGATCACGGCCGGTGAAGTCGGTGATCCGTTTCAGGCGGTAGCGGACGGTGTTTGGATGAACCGTCAATTTGCGTGCGCAAGCTTCTATGGCGCCGCCGGAGTCCAGATACGCGTCGAGGGTCTGCGTCAATGCGGGGTCGGCATCGCCGAGGGGGCGCATCACCTCGGTCTCCAGTGCGGCCAGCGCGATCGCGTCGCCGAGCAGCGCCCGTTCCGGAAGCAGCTCGCGGGCGGCCACCGGTCGCGGCGCACCGCCCCAGCCGGTGACGGCACGCATCCCCGAGATGGCCTCGGCGGCGCTTCGGTGCAGCGTCAGCAAGCTCGGCGCGGTGGGGCCGATCACCACCGGGCCGTTGCCGAACACCTTCATTAGCTCCGCGAGGAAGCGGTCGGTCTGGGACAGCGGCCCGGAGACGATGGTGACCAGCCAGGTGCCGTGCACATCCGACAGGGCGGTACGGCCGTTGCGCAATGCCACGTCGTGCACATCGCCGCTGACCAGGTCCAGGCGGTCCGGCTGCGGATAGCCCACGATCACGGTGGCGGGTGCGGTGGCATCCCAGTTCAGGGCGGCGGCCTGGGACTGCAGGGCCGGGCCGGCGTCCCCGCGGACCACGGCGTCGACGATATTGGCCTCCATCCGGCTGTCCCAGGCACCACGCGCCTCGGCCTGATCGGCATAGGCCGTTGCGGCGGCGAAGGCCAGATCGCGGCTGTAGCGCAGGATGCCGGCGGTCAGCGCGGTCAGCTGTTCGTCGGTGCGGGCCAGCAGCGGCACCACTTCCTCGAAGAACTCCATGGTGACCCGCACCATCTCGACGGATTGGCGCAGCGCCACCCGTCTGCGCAGGTCCTGGGGGACGACTTCGAAGGCCTGGGCGGTGTAGCTGATATCGCTGCTGGGGTCGCGCATCCACTCGACGAAGTTGATGACCGCGGTCTGGACCACCAGCTGCACGCTGGCGCGCTGGGAAGCCTCCAGGTCGGAGAAGCCCGGCAGCCGCTCTTCCAGGGCATGTACGGCCTCGGTGGCCAGCCGGCCCGAATACTGTTTGAGCCGACGCAGCGCGGACTCGGGCACGCTCTGCAGCACGTCCAGCGTCGAGGCGGGCGGAACGGTCCGTTTGTCGGGCATGGATAAAATCTACGCTTCTCTTTTGTGAGAGATGCACCGCGTTTGTGCGGTTTCATACGCGACACGCCGGGCGAGGCGTATGAAACCGCACAAACGGAGAGGGCTAGGCGCTCCCGGTGTCGGCGAAGGACACCTCGGCGGCGGAGACGTCATCGATGCGGTACTGCTTGGCCGCGGCGACGGCCACCGACGGATCGATCTCCCCGTCGCGGGCCAGTGCCTCCAGCACGGCCACCACCACCGATTCGGCATCGGTGTTGAAGTACCGGCGCGCGGCCGGACGGGTGTCGGAGAAACCGAACCCGTCGGTGCCGAGCGTGACGTAGGTGTTGGGCACCCACGGCCGGATCTGCTCGGGGACCGCCCGCATCCAGTCCGACACCGCCACCACCGGGCCGGCCGTCTCGCCGAGCACCTGGGTGACATAGGCGGTCGGGGCCGGCTGATCCGGGTGCCGCAGCCGCTGCTTCTCCACCGCCACACCGTCCCGGTTGAGCTCGCCCCAGCTGGTCACCGACCAGACATCGGCCGCCACATCCCATTCGGCCGCCAGCAGGTCGGCCGCCCGCAACGCCTCCGGCATGGTCACGCCGGAGGTCAGGATCTGGGCGGTGCTGGTGCGTTTCTCGGCGGCCGCCCGGTAGCGGTAGATACCGCGCAGCAGACCTTCGGGATCGAAGTTCTCCGGCTCGGCGGGCTGCACGTACGGCTCGTTGTAGATGGTGATGTAGTAGAAGATGTTCTCCGGGTTCTCCCCGTACATCCGCTGCAGACCGTTTTCGATGATGTAGGCGATCTCGTAGGCGAAGGCCGGGTCATAGGTCACCGCCGCCGGGTTGGTCGACGCGAGCAGCAGTGAATGCCCGTCGGCGTGCTGCAGACCCTCGCCGGTCAGCGTGGTGCGGCCCGCGGTGGCGCCCAGCACGAATCCCTTGGCCATCTGATCGGCGGCCGCCCACAGACCGTCACCGGTGCGCTGGAACCCGAACATCGAATAGAAGATGTAGATCGGGATCATCGTGGTGTTGTGGGTGGCGTACGACGTGCCCACCGCGGTGAACGAGGCGGTCGAGCCGGCCTCGTTGATGCCCTCGTGCAGGATCTGGCCGACCTCGGATTCCTTGTAGGCCAACATCAATTCGGAATCCACGGCCGTGTAGAGCTGCCCGTTGCGGTTGTAGATCTTGAGGCTCGGGAACCACGAGTCCATACCGAAGGTACGGGCCTCGTCCGGGATGATCGGGACGATCCGCGGGCCGATTTCCTTGTCCCGCAACAGTTCCTTGAGCGTGCGCACCGTCGCCATGGTGGTGGCCACGGCCTGGGTGCCGGACCCCTTCTTCAGCGGCTTGTAGGCGTCGCGGCCGGGCAGCTTCAGGGCCTTGGTCTTGGTGCGGCGCTCGGGCAGGAAACCGCCCAGGGTGCGCCGCCGGTCCAGCAGGTACCGGATCTCGGGCGAGTTCGGTCCCGGGTGGTAGTACGGCGGCAGGTAGGGGTTCTCTTCCAGCGCGGCGTCGCTGACCGGCACCCGGGTGACATCGCGGAAGGCCTTGAGGTCTTCCAGGGCAAGCTTTTTCATCTGGTGGGTGGCGTTGCGGCCCTCGAAGTGGTGCCCCAGCGTGTAGCCCTTGATGGTCTTGGCCAGGATGATCGTGGGCTGGCCCTTGTGCTCCATCGCGGCCCGGTAGGCGGCGTAGAGCTTGCGGTAGTCGTGGCCGCCGCGCTTGAGATTCCAGATCTCGTTGTCGGTCATCGAATCGACCAGCGCCTTGGTGCGCGGGTCGCGACCGAAGAAGTGGTCCCGCACGTAGGCGCCGTCGTTGGCCTTGTAGGTCTGGTAGTCACCGTCGGGCGTGGTGTTCATCAGGTTCACCAGGGCACCGTCACGGTCGGCGTGCAGCAGCGCGTCCCACTCGCGGCCCCACACCACCTTGATGACGTTCCAGCCCGCGCCGCGGAAGAACGATTCCAGCTCCTGGATGATCTTGCCGTTACCGCGCACCGGCCCGTCCAGGCGCTGCAGGTTGCAGTTGACGACGAAGGTCAGGTTGTCCAGCGCCTCGTTGGCCGCCACCTGGATCAGGCCGCGGCTCTCCGGCTCGTCCATCTCGCCGTCGCCCAGGAACGCCCACACATGCTGATCCGAGGTGTCCTTGAGGCCCCGGTCGTGCAGGTAGTGGTTGAACCGCGCCTGGTAGATGGCGTTCATCGGGCCCAGGCCCATCGACACCGTGGGGAACTCCCAGAAGTCGGGCATCAGGCGCGGGTGCGGGTAGGACGGCAGGCCGCCGCCGGCGTGGCTGTGCTCCTGGCGGAAGCCGTCCAACTGGTTGGCAGTCAGCCGGCCCTCGAGGAAGGCGCGGGCGTACATGCCGGGGGAGGCGTGGCCCTGGATGAAGACCTGGTCGCCGCCACCGGGATGGGACTTGCCCCGGAAGAAGTGGTTGAAGCCGACCTCGTACAGCGAGGCCGACGAGGCGTAGGTCGAAATATGGCCGCCGACACCGACTCCCGGCCGCTGGGCGCGGTGCACCATGATGGCCGCATTCCAGCGGATCCAGGCCCGGTAGCGCCGCTCGACATCCTCGTCACCGGGGAACCACGGCTCCAGCTCGGTGGGGATGGTGTTGACGTAGTCGGTGGACGTCAGCGCGGGGATGGCGACACGCTGCTCACCCGATCGTTCCAGCAGGCGCAACATCAGGTAGCGCGCGCGAGCCGGGCCGGACCGTTCCAGGAGCGCGTCGAACGATTCCAGCCATTCGGAGGTCTCGTCGGGGTCGATATCGGGGAGGTAGGAGGCGACACCTTCGCGGATCACGCGGACGCGATCGGGTTCGCCTGTGGTACCAGAGTTTTGGGCCAGGTCTTGGCGCGCGAACTCGGTGGTCAACTTGGGCTCCTTGGTTGGCGGTGCTTCGTAGCGCTGGTTGCTTGTGGCGTCACCATCGTGCCTCTATCGTGCCCCACATCACCGGGCAGGGTGGCCTACTGCTCGGTAACCGAATGATCCGGCGATTGACAGCCCGAACCGGTAACGTCTGGCAACAATGCGCAACAGTTGGCGGGGGTCTTCGGTGCTGGTCCGGATACGAATCGGCGCCCTGGTGCTGGGTTGTCTGGCCGCTCTGGCGATGATCGTGGTCGGGTGCACCAGCGTGACCAGTGGTACCGCCACGGTGGACAAGGCCGATGCGCCGGTCTACCGCGCGTCGGTGTCGGCCTCGGCCGCCGAGTCGGCGGAGAGTTCCAGCTCGAAGGAATCCGAGCGACAGAAGTCGGTCACGACCAGTGCCATCCACAGCTCGTGCGAGGCGCTCAGCTCCAGCAGCGTGGACGCCATCTCCGCGGTGAACGACTACGTCGGCGCGTACAACGAGAACGGTGACGTCGCCGGCGCCGCGCGCCCGGCGATCGACGCGCTCAACCACAGCGCCGACGCGGTTGAACACAGCATTTCCGACCCGCTGGGTCCGGACCTGAAGAGCGCTCTGACAGAGTGGGTGGGTGCGGCTCGGGCCTTGGCGTCGTCGATTGCGGGCGATGTCGGGCCGGATGCGTTCAACGACGGAGTCGGCCGACTCAACGATGCGAAGGACGCCGCGCTGAACATGTGCGATAAGGCATATCGATAAACCTTGCCGCCAAGTCTCGGTTGATGGGCCCCGGCGTGCGAATATAGGCCGAGCGCACTCGGAAACGCTAAAAGCTTGAAGGAGGACAGACGGTGGTCGCGGGGACGGACTCTGACCCGAATTACGCCCGAAAACTGGGCATCGAGAAGGATCAGGTCGTTCAGGAGTTGGGGTGGGACGAAGACACCGACGACGATATTAGGGCCGATGTCGAGGATGCCGCCGGTGGCGAACTCCTCGACGAGGAGGCCGATGAGGTCGTCGACGTGGTGTTGTTGTGGTGGCGCGATGACGACGGTGACCTGGTAGATCGGCTGATGGACGCCATCACGCCGCTCGCCGATGACGGTGTCATCTGGGTCATCACCCCGAAGACGGGCAAGCCCGGTCACGTGCAGCCCGCGGAGATCGCCGAGTCGGCGCCCACGGCCGGGCTGATGCAGACGTCGTCGGCCAACCTGGGCGATTGGATTGCCAGCCGGCTGGTGCAGCCGAAGTCCAAGGCGAAGAGCCGATAGCCCGGTTGGCGCCGAGATTGCAGTTTTTGCGGCCCCCACTCGCACGTCGTCGCGGTAACCGCAATCTCGCGGTGCGCCGATGCTGACTGCGGGCCTCGCCGCGCCCGACTTCACCCTCAAGAACCAGCACGGCCAGCCCGTCACCTTGTCGGGTTTTCGCGGCCGCGACGTCCTGCTGGTGTTCTTTCCGCTCGCCTTCACCCCGATCTGTGCCGGTGAACTGGGCGAGATTCAGAGCCATCCCGAGGTGTACAACACCGCCGACACCGTCACGCTCGCGGTCTCGGTGGGGCCGCCGCCGACGCACAAGGTGTGGGCCAAGCAGAGCGGGTTCACCTTCGACCTGCTGTCGGATTTCTGGCCGCACGGCGCCGTCGCCCAGCAGTACGGGGTGTTCAATGCGGGGTCCGGCTTCGCCGACCGCGGCACCTTCGCGATCGACCGGTCCGGGATCATCCGGTTCGCCGAGTGCAAGCAGCCCGGCGAGGTGCGCGACGCGGCCGTGTGGCGCGACGCGCTGGCCGCTTTGCGGATTTAGTACTGGCCTTCGCGGGCGTGTACCGTGCCTGCGACGGGGCGCGTAGCTCAGTGGTAGAGCTCTGGTTTTACACACCAGCGGTCGGCGGTTCGATACCGTCCGCGCCCACTCTTAAAACTCCAGTTCAGGGGCCTGCGAGCGCGCTTGGTTGCGACTTCAAAAACCCCCGTTGTGCCGAGAGTGTGCCAACGTTTTTGGTGGTCTGTTAGGTGTGAAGTGCGCCTTGTCCCGTTGCGGTGTGGCTTTGGCGTAATCGACGGCCGGGAACGTTCGCCTCGCGAATGAGTCATTCTGTCGGCATGGCAGATTGGTGGGCGCGTGCGTTCGGTCTGATCGGTATAGCGATCTCACTCGCTGGCCTAGTTCTTAACGTGATCAAATACCGACACGATCGACCAAGACTCGGGATCACCGCGAAGGTTGCGACCGTCTACGGCTTAGGTGAGGACCGCAGCGGTGTAGCAGCCGGCATCGTTGCCACGATCACCAACGACGGTGGCGCAGACATTCGCATCAACCGCGTCTCGGTTAGCGGCGGGCAGCTGTCAGGATCGCTGTTGACAGGCCCGACGACGCCGCTGGACCTGACAGCCCGTGGTGGGAGTTCGACGTGGGTCTTTGATTACTCAGGTATGAGTCAGCAGCTCGGCGAACTCATCCGGACGGAGATGCACAGCACCGACCCGGTAAAGGTTCAAGTGGTAGTCCGTAGCGGCAGCCGCGACCTCACTCCGAAGCACGCCTACGTCTATGTGAATCCGCCAGGAGACAGCACTTACCGTCCAGAGCATGTGACGTTCGGGCGTCGGTATCGTGATTGGCGGCGCACCTGGTCCAAGCCGGTGCCCATGCTCGATCCTTACGTCAAGTTCACCGCGGCAGATTTTGAAGCGCGGCAGAGTCTTTTGACTATCTCGAACAGGTTTCGGCGTCGTGCCGCACCAAGTGAGCTCGTCCTGACCGTGAAGCACTCCGACGATAGCCGTGAGATCGTTAGCAGCCATCCGGCGATAAACGTTCCGGCAGTGCCAGGTCATAAGTCGGTTGAGGTGGCAGTTCCATTCATCGACGATGCGAACAAGCCTGCGGCCGCGACGTATGAATGGGTACTAAGAACCCACAGAGGCTTCGGAGGGCAGGCGGGGCGCGCCACCCTCCTGTCCGAAGTACCTCATCTGGGGGAGCAGCTGCGGCAACTACCGGATGCCACGCTAGACCGTCGCGACCCCTGATCTCCGCTGATCATCCGAGGTCCATGCCGCGTAGCTCGTCCTCGACAATCTGCTGACGAATCTTCTCGACTGATGCCTTGTCGAACGGGATAGACAGATAGATGTAGGAAAGCAAGAGATTCTGTGTTCGAGCGAGGCCGTCCGCGATCGTGTCCCCGGACAGCTCTGCCTCGACCACAATCTTCCAGACTTTTGAAAAGTCATCGTCGTGGATGTACTCGCCGAACGCTACCGCGAAGTCACAGGCGCGAAGCCGATCGCCCACGGTCATCGTGAAGCGCGCCCGCGCATCCGGTCGGTCTGCGTTGTCTTTGTCGTCTCCGGTATCCATCCAGCGAAACTAAGCCCGGGCCCTGACACCGCCGGTTTCACGGATGGTTTCACTGATGCCGACGACGGCTGGCGATCACAGCCCGGCAGGGAGGCATGACCAATCCTAAGCAGTCGAGTCGGCTGTCGTCAGTGAGGCCCAAACGCCGGAATCCGCAGCCTGATCCGGCCATCTCGCAACCGCACTCGTCCGATGAAGAACCAAGGGCGGTGTGCGTTGTGCAGGTTGAGTCAGTGCTTCTGTTGGATGAAATCGTCCCGGCTGATGGATTCGGGTAGACGACGGATGGCAGTTACGTAGTCGACCACGTAGTCGAGCCCGGAGAACTCGTGGATTGCTGTGTTGACGTGGTGTTGGACCGATGCGTAGGGAATCCCTAGGCATTCCGTTTCGCCGGTCGCCCATGTCAGGTCAACCGTGTACGGGTATCCGCGACGAACAAGTTCGCTCTGATCGGGCTCGATAGTGATGCCTCTGTCCGCGAGCGCGTTGTCGAGTCGCCCCATACGGCTCACCGGTGAGCTGATCGTGGATGACATACACGCCCTTCATGGATTCCAGCGCGATGCGCCAGTCGGGACGGCTCTGGCGCACGATTGTGCGGAGGTCTCGGAAGGTGTGGTTAATGAGGTCGTGCCCCGGGAAGGCGTCACCCTCGTAAGGCTTGTCGTGAATCGCCGCCACGGTCATCTGGTCGAGGTCGGTTTCCATATTCCTTCGTGTGAACCGTCCTGTTGGACGGAAGTCGATCACTAGGCGCTTGATGTACTCGCCCATAATGTCGTCGCGGAGCTTGAGGTCATAGGAGCGTGCGTTGGCGATAGGGGACCTACCCGTGACCTCGAAGACTCCGCCGAACAGCCAATGGTTCGAGGTTTTCGGCACTCTAGCCATGGTGAAGATGAAGACTCGGTTGAAGTGGTCGCGTGCACCGCGCCATCGGCTCCAACCCACCCATTCGTCCCAGTCGGTCGCGAGTTCGTTGATGGGTTCAACGTTGCCGTCTGATACTGCGCAGTGCAGCTTGCAGGTGTTCGGGTCCAGGTCACCCAGCAAATTGCGTAGCGGTATCGGACGCGACGTGGGTCGCGCATGGTGCGGTTCCTTCTTCACGGTTCCCTCTCGAGGCAGTAACTCGGTGGTCAGTGTGCCGTGGCATTGGGTTGCTGCGCAGCGTTCTCGTCCAACAGCACCCGTACAACGTGGAGCGTCCGATGCCGAGCGCACTTGGCAGGCAACGACTCATACGCGTACCAGTGCTGTGTGAGTCCTCGACACGTCTCCTTGTCCTTCTATGGCAACTCTCCAGCACGAGTCCGCGCCAACAGCGCATCGCCGGCCGCGGCCAACGCGTCGTCATAGACGTGCCCGTACACCCGCAGTGTGATCGCAGGGTCGTGACCCAGCCACTTTGCGGTTGCGATCGCCGTAGTTCCACTGTCCAGCAGCATCGTCGCAGCAGTGTGGCGGACATCGTGCAGGCGTATCGCCGGAACCCCAGCAATTTTCGAGCGGCGGGCGAACTCGGAGGAGTATGTTTCCGGCCGGATTGGCGAACCGTCTTCATTGACGGCAACCAGACCGCTATCGCGGTAAGAGTTCCCGAATGCGAGGCGCTCGCTAGCCTGCTGTGCTTTGAATGTTCGCAGCGCGGCCAGGATGTCGGCAGGCATCGGTAGCGCGCGCCGCGATCGCTTGGACTTCGGGTCGCCGGTGATTGTCCCGACGCCTGGGACGACCACCCGGCCCTGAGCTACCGTCACCGTGCCCGCGTCGAAGTCCACATCAGACCACCGCAGCCCGAGGATTTCCGATCGACGCAGGCCGGCCAAGGTGAGCAGCCAGCACGCCGCCAGCCGATCATCGCGGACGTGATCTCGGAATTTCGTGGCTTGCTCGGGTGTCCACGTGGCCATCTCGTAGTGCTTGATCGCTGGGCGCTTGACCATCCGCGCGACGTTTCTGGTCACCAGACCCTGCTTCATCGCGTCATCGAGCGCTGCCGACAACACCACCAGCATGCTCACCACGGTTCGTGCCGTGACTCCGCCGGGGACCTTCGGACGCTCGGGGTCCGCGGGCTGTGCGGCGACGTAGCGACCGCGCGCCGGCCGAAGCACTTCACCGGACGCCACCAGCCGATCCAGCGCTTTGATACCCGAATTACCCAGAGCGGCATAGACGTCCGAGTACTGCGCTCCATCGGGATGGCTGCGCAGTAACGTCAGCACCTCGGCTGCGCGCCGACCCCGCTTGTCCCGCTGCGCGACTGGCTTGCCTTCCAGCCGCAGAATCACCAGTGCGTCGACGTCGGCAGCACGAAGCTGCTGCAGCGTCATCTCACCAAGATGTTCGATGACGGGTTTCAGGTGGTTCCGATAGCCCGCGAGCGTGTTGGGCCTGATATCGCGCCGGCTATCCAACCAAGTCATCAGGAACTCGGCGACCGTCGTCGGGTTGCGCTTCACGAATGTGCCAGCCGCGACATCCGTGGCGATGCGCCGGTACTCAAGGCGAGCCTGAGCGAGCGTGGGAAGGTGAAGCGCTGTCGTTCGCGCGATCCGTCCGGTCGGACGCCGATATCGAGTTGGAAGGTGTAGGCAACCGCGCCATTCTTGGCGGTGCGGCGTGTGATCGGTTCGCTGCGCCGGGGTCGCTTCAGTGGCGTCCCGTCAGGGTCGTTCCTCATCGAGTCTCCAGATCAAATGATCGCCCTGCCGAGACCTCGGCGAAGCATCCGTGAGATGTACGTTGCGGCGGATGCTTACGGCTTCGCGCCAGCCTGGCACGCGGGTACTCAGGCAGATTCAACGTGCAACGCAACGAGTTCGCGAATGCCAGAGGTCACGATGTACACCCGGCCACCCAGTCGCCGGGTCGGCAGTTCGCCCGAAGCCGCCAGTCGATACGCGGCTGCGCGACTGACACCCAACAATTCAGCGGCATGTGGAACCGGCAGCAAGAAGGGCAGGTTGTTGAATACGCTGTCTTCCATTTTCGTTCATCACCTTTCGAGGGGCCCTGCCCGACGTCGAAAGGCGGCCAGCAGGTGCTATGCGATTGATGCCCTAACGGTGTGCACCGCAGCGGGCGGGATGATCGCCCCGGTGTGGCATCCATCGAGCCGACTAACACAACTGTAAGTCCCCCTACTGACGCTTCATGCAGAGAATTCGCGCCGGAGTTCATCAGCGGCATCCACTTCCACCGCCGCGCACACGTCTCTCGCGCATGCCCGCGACCGGCAACACCATCTGCCTCGTTTCCTCAACGCATTTCGCCACCCCTCTGTGGTGTCTTCCAACTACCACCACTACATACCATCACGTCCCAAAATCACAGTCCCCGTTACACTTACATCAACCCATTCCATACTTCTCATCCCCAAATACTGCACTGGCACATTTGCACAAGGGTGTGCGAGATTGGCGGTAGCGAACGTTGCGTTCGCCACCCGGCGGCTTTGAGCCCCGGGCGATCTCGGGTTCGAGAGGTGATCAACATGCTGACGATTGCCAAACTTTCGGCCTGGTCGATCAACTACTACAACGACACCGCCCGCGCTGCTCTTGACGCTCAGAAGGCCGGCGGCGGGTTGGGGGAGTACTACTCTGAACACGACACCCGCGCACCCGTTTGGCTCTGCGCCGGTGACGCCCGCCGCGCGGCCGAATTGGTCGGATTATCGGACCTCGATCGAGCGGGAGGACAGGCCAAAACCGATGTGGTCGAGCGGTGGTTGGTCGGCGGAGAATCGCCCAACAGCGCGTCGGGCCGCGGGTTCCGAAATGGCAGTGTGCACGGCTTCGATCTGACGTGCTGCGCGCCCAAGTCGGTGTCGCTGATCCGAGCCATCCGTGCCGACGACGTGACTGATAAGGCGATCGCTGACGCCCACACGACCGCCATCGCTGAGGCGATGGAATGCCTTGCGACTCATGCCGGATACACCCGGATGCACAACCCGGCGACGGGGGAGAAGGACCTCGTTCGGCTCCCTGGTTTAGTGGCGATTGCCTACCAGCACGAGACCTCTCGGGCCGGTGATCCGCACCTGCACACCCACGTCATCGTCCCCAACCGGCAAGCTCGCGCCGACGGTGTGTTGGTGTCGATCGATGGTACCTCGCTGTACCACGAAGGCAAGGCCGCCGGCGTCATCTATCAGGCGACGCTGCGCCGCGAACTGCATCAATCGTTGGGCTATGAGTGACTGCCCGTCGATCCTGGAACTGGCATGGCAGAAGTGGCCGGCATCGACCCGAGCAGCATCACCGCCTGGTCGCAACGCTCCACACAACTGCGGGAGTGGGCCGCCGGAAACCTCGTCGTAAACGACGAGGGTGAACTGACAGCAGCGCAGCTCGCGGCGGCTCAAAAGGCCACCCGCCCAAGCAAGCCCGAACAACTTGCCTGGGTGGAATTGCGCGCTGGGTGGCGCACCGACGAGCGTGGCATTGCGGTTGATTCGGCGGCCCATCGCAGGGCCCGTCACGACCGCCTCGACGCGAATGGACCGCGGTTCGACCGCCACCGAATTGCCGACGCCGCCGCGATGATCGAGAAGGCCGCGTTCACCCGTGCCGACCTTATTGAGGTCATCGGCGCTCAGCTTCCGGTCGACACTGCACGCTCGCCACGCGAGCTGGTCGAGGAAGCGGTCGATGAGATCGCGGTGCGGCTGACAGCGCCGCGCGAGGCGCATGAGCGGGAGGGCCACGAGCGGTTCACGCTCGATCTGATCCTGGCTGAAGAAGCCGCAGTGCTCGATCTCGTCGACGCCCAAGACCCCCGGTCAATACTGTGGGGCTTGCCTAGCGACATCGACGGCTTGTCGCCGGATCAACAACGCGCAGTGGAAAACATCGCTGTCTCACCATGGTTGGTGCAACCGCTGAGCGCCCTGCTGGAGCGGGCAAGACCACCTCGATGCGTGCGCTGGCGGCGATGGCGCGTCGCCGCCGTGATAGCCGGGTCCTCGTGTTGGCGCCGACGGGCAATGCGGTTGATGTCGCGGTCCGCGAAGGCGCCGGCGACACCGGCTACACCATCGCCAAAGCTCTGCACGAGCTCGACAACCACACCCTGACTCTGAGCCACAGCGACCTGTTGATCGTCGATGAGGCGGGCATGGTCGGCACGGACGACCTACTTCGCCTGCTCGCAGCCACCACGAGGGCAGGCGCCAAGACCGTCCTCGTCGGCGATCAGCACCAGCTCGCCCCGGTCAAGGCCCGCGGCGGCATGTTTGCCCAACTCTGCACCGACCTGCCCTGGGCACAGAAGTTGTCGGCAGTGTGGCGCATGCGCAACCCCGAGGAGCGCGCCGCCTCGCTCGCGTTGCGCGACGGCGGCCCCGCCCCAGTGCGGCGCGCGATCGAGTGGTATCGCAAGAACAATCGACTTCATGCCGGTGATGAATTCGCCATGGCTACAGATGCTTTGGCCGCCTATCGGCGTGACATTGCTGCCGGGAAGGACAGTTTGCTCGTGTGCGACACCAAGGAGATGGCCGACGCGCTAAACCAACGCATCCACAGGGAGACCATCGATCCGAACGCGCCAGTCGTGACCGCTGCACTTGGACATCAGATCGCTGTCGGCGATCTGATCTTCAGCCGCCGCAACGACCCCACCATCAGCGTCTTGCACGCCACGGACCAGACCCAACATGCGGACCCGGTGCTCTCCGATAACGGGTCGGCCTATCGGTCCTATGCCTGGCGCGACGCGTGCGCCGACCTGGGCATCACACCGAAGCGCACCCGGCCGTATCGGCCGCAGACCAATGGCAAGATCGAGCGGTTCCACCGCACACTGGCCGACGGCTGGGCCTACGCCCGCTTCTACGAATCCACCGAGCAGCGCAACGCCGCCCTACCGGGCTGGCTGCATTCCTACAATCATCACCGAGCCCACTCCGCCCTCGGAGGCCAGCCACCGGTCACCCGACTGACCAACCTCCCTGGACATCACAGCTAGTCCGCGGTAGAGGCGGGAATTAATGGCGCGCAACACGTCAAATCGCCGGATTATTGGTACTTGCTCCAGCGTCTGAGCGACCGCCCTGAATAAGGTGCGCGACCTGCATGGCGACGCATGCAACTTTGGTCATTTGGTTCGCGCGAGCACGTACCATCCGTAAATGCTCGCTACGAGAGAGGATGGCACGCGTGCCGGCAGAAGAGGCAGTTTCGGCCACGTCTATGCTCGGCCTGGTCGATAGCGACAGCCAGTCGTCGATTGAGTATGCAATCGGTGGCGCGGAGCTTACAGACGAAAACCGCGAACGCTTGGCCCAGTTGCTAGCTGAAGACGCGATGCGCATACGGTGCGGAAACTCTCCTGCCTTCGAGAGCTGGAGAACGCGACGTGATGGCGGGCCGTCAGCAATAGGGTCGAAAAAATCCGCCCTGGAAGCGTATGTCGGCATCGGTTTCAAGCTGCCTGGTACGACCCCGAACGAAAATCACGTGCAAGGACACGTAGCGGAGCTGATCTGGAATCGGTTGATGGAAGAACGGCTCGTGTGCAGGGACGGTCGACGCCTTTTGCGAGCTCACTCTGTAAAACCTGATCCACTGGAACCTGGCGGCGACGGTTTGGTTATCTACAGCAGAAACATGCCGCCGGAAGAGGACCTCGTATTCCGACTCTGGGAGATAAAGAAACACGACGCCGCCGGAAAAGTTAGCGCAACGATTCGACGTGCGAGCAAGCAATTGAGAAATCGCGGCCACGAGTACCTCGCGAAACTTGCCGGTTGTGAGACAGTCGCCAAGGAGGGCGCGCTCGGCGACCTGTACGCGAACATTGTTGAATTGTGGTTTGACCGAAGCGACCGCTCCGGCGTGGGCGTGTCTGTAGGCACTTCGTCGGAAAAGGCCCCTAGCGACCAGGCATCTTTTAAATCTCTGTTGAAACAATTTCCTGAATACTCTGACCCTGGCCAACGCGAGGCGATCGTTGTCGCGATTCCAGACTTTCCATCTTTTGCGGACCGGGTGAAGGAAATCGTGTGGAGCGGGCTCTAGATCTGAACTTATTGACAGGCGCACTTGGCGGTCGCACGAACCTGCCCACTGCCGACGAGCTGCAGCGATTGTTGGCCGAGGTCGAGGTACAGCTTCTACTACGGAGAACTACGATCTCACAGACGCTATTAGACTCAGCGTGGTATCTCCATGGTGTTGCCTCAGTGAGTGAGGCACGGGGGCGGTATACCTTAGCGAGACAGCGTCAAGCCTTTCTGGTAAGCGCTCATATATTTGATCTCGCCTTGACTGGCGAGGACCTAAATGTCAGCGATCGACTATCTTTCGGCTTTGCCGCGGCGATCGGTTATCGTCGCGGGGGGCGCGATCCAAATGCTACGGCCATTATGAACCGATTGCGTGGAGATATCCGCATTGACATTCCGGTGCTCGATCATATTGACACCGTCGCCGTTGAAGCAGGACTGGCATTTTTGGGCTTCGAAACTCGAACCCTATTCGGATGGCTCGGGACGTGGCGTCGGCAACTTGCTGAGATAGCACGCGTGTCAGAGTTGCCCGATCTGACAACGACAGTTTTTGGTACGACACATATGGTGATATTGGGTATCGAGGATTTACTCACTTATTTCGCGCGAGGTCGGACGGCAAGATTGCAAGGCGGTAACTCGCGACTGCTCGCAGCTGCGAGTGGGCAGGCAGGTCCCGGCGATCTGAACGCACGTTGGGTAGCAGCTCACCTTTTGAACTTGTCGGGTGAGGCCGAAGCTGGGTCATTATGGAACCCCCAAATTTTACCGCGAACAACGTCGGATTTGGTTCGGCAAGCGTTTACTGTCGGCACTCCTCCAGTTCTGACGTTATGGGAACCACAACGGAAGTTGCTTTCAGGCGAGCCTTCGCCCCTGGATCCTGATGTTCGGAGGATCGTGCTGGCAGTCCCTACTAGTGGCGGAAAAACCCTGTTGGCACAGATTCTCGCAGTCGCGCACCTGGCAAATCAAGACTCTAGCGTGTGTTATGTCACGCCTACGCGAAGCCTCGGCAGGGAGGTCCGACGAGCAATGAGTAGTCGGGTTCGAATCCTCCAGAAAGAGGCTGGCTCGGAACAAGCCGACTACCCGACGATATGGGATCTGTTCGAGCCCGACACCAATCCTCCTGATGTTGAGGTCATGACCCCGGAACGGCTCGGTCACATGCTCCGACACAATCCAGGAGACGTGGTGGATCGATTCGGAATGTTCATAATCGACGAAGCGCAGCTTCTCAAGGAGGCTCGACGCGGCTTCCTTCTTGAATCGGTAATTTCACTTCTTCAAATCCTGACTCGAGACCGCGAACACAAGATCGTCCTCATTTCGGCAGCGATGGGCAATGTCGGTGGTATCGCGAAGTGGCTATCACCCGACGGTGCGCCGTTGAAATACGAATCTGACTGGCGCGGCCCAAGGCGCTTGCACGCAGCCTTCACAACGAAAGCCCATTGGTCCAGGACGGAGACTGAAAAGACGAGAGGCCACGTTTGGAAGTTCCGCCATACAACGCAGCTCAGTGGAGAAATCCGACTTCGGATGGCGGATGGCCAAAGAGCGTCGCTCGTTACGGGCGATGACATTGATTGGCGCATCGTCCGCAAGTCAACCGATGGCAATTCACGAAAAAAGAATCTACCGACTGACAATGGTCTATCGACGAAGCAATATGAGATTGCAAGCGACATGATCACCGCGCTCGGTCACGCCGGCTCCGTCTTGGTTGTCACATCGACGCGGCCGCAAGCGCAGCTGCTCGCGCGCGGTATTGCTGATAGGTCTGATGACGAGTTTCCTGCCCTTGCGCCGCTTATCGATTTTGTGCGGGAACAGATTGGTGACGAGCATCCACTCGTAGGCGTCTTACGCCGTGGTGTTGGCTTCCACCATGCTCGACTGCCTATCGAGGTGCTTGAGGCTCTAGAAGAGGCTGCCCGTAACGACGTACTTCCATATTTGACGTGCACTTCCACGCTTACAGAGGGTGTCAATCTTCCGGTGCGAACTGTCGTCGTGTACGACCAACCGTTCCCCGGTCAACCGGAGGACACCCGACTTCGCGGAGCACGACTCGTGAACGCGATGGGGCGGGCGGGTCGAGCAGGTCGGGAGACCGAGGGATGGATCGTACTTGTGCGCGGAGCAGAGCCCACCGAGGAAGACTTTGAGCTTCTGAACCCAGACCCTGACGCTCTAGCGATCACGTCGGCTTTGCTTTCGGAGGGCGCCCTCGAAGCATTTGCCGACTTAGAGGTCCGCATCCGAGACGATGCTGATGCGGTATTCACGGCTGACGATATCGCCTCCGATTTTGTCGGATTCGTTTGGAACTATCTCGCGGTGGGTGAGTCCGTCAGCATCGACCCAGACAATTTGGACCTTGAGCAACTCGTCGATGCAACACTTGCTGCTTCACAATCGGACAGTTCTCGGGCCGCATGTATCCGAGTTGCTGAGGCGGTGCGCAGCTCTTACGCACGCAGCGACCCGGAGGCGCGTCGGCGGTGGCCGCGGACGGGAACGTCTGTGGGTTCCGCTCGGACTATTGACGGTCTAGCAATTCGCCTTGCCAACAACATCGCGCGCCTAGAGGTGGAGGGGACTCTGCCCGAGGTTGGCGACCCGTATGTCGCAGTGAGGATTCCGCCAATACTCGACGCGCTTCTGAATCTACCCGAGGCTCCGCGCTGGCGATTCCTCACGACGGCGAAGGGTCAGGAGATAGAGGTCTCGCCTGTCGCCCTTCTCAAGGATTGGTTATCGGGTTTGTCTCTGTCGCAGATGGCGGGACAACACCTGGCTGCGGCGACCCCTGCGGCTTGGCGAGTAGAGCAGATGGTTGGAGCTGTGACGGAGCAGTTTGAGCACTATTTGTCGTGGACGGTTGGTGCTTTGGTGCAATGCGTTAACGCGCGCTTGGAGGAGCAAGACGTACTTGCGCGCTTCTGCCCCGAGTTGGGCACATATATCCGCTACGGGGTCGATTCCTTGCCGGCACTGATTTTGATGAGTTCGGGAATTAGGTCGCGCCGACTAGCACACAGCGTTGCCACGCACCTGCCCGCCGAGACGCCGGCGACGCGCGAAGACATCCGTTCGTGGCTAGCCGAGACAGGAATTTCGAGTTGGCGTGATACGTACGGGGTGTCAGCATCAGAGGCACTAGATCTTCTGGAATTCACGCGAGTTCGAAGTCGAAGCTTGCTGAAGGCGCTCCTGGAGAGTGGTGCCACGACGGTCGACTTGGTTGACGTCACATCAGCTTTGCCTGTTCAGGGCCATCACGATCCGTTGACGCTCGAACGTGCCCGCGATGAACCTGAGCCAGCGCCCCTATGCGTGTACGCCGCCAATGACCTGATTGCGCGAGTCGCCTCGCAGGATCATGCAGACGTTCAGTCGATCATCGACACTGGGTTGGAATTGGCGTTGCAACTTGTAACAGAAATGTCGCAAGTAACCCTGCGCGTGTCCCTCACGACATCCGAGACCGAACCTGAAGGTGGCCCCTCGGGTTAACTAACTTCCCGCAAATCAGAAGACGGGTATCGATTGAGGAACGGAAGTTCGCCTCCAACGAGCGGCCCGCATCCGCGGCCCCCGGCTGCGGATGATGAAGAGGCTGGCTCGTCGAGCTGGGCGTTGTTCGCAATTGTCGACGGAAGGTAACAACGTGGTCGTTGTGTTCGTCTGGCCCGCACGCAGGCGAAGATATCGCCGAAAATGCCTCTAGCGCAGCTATTCTCAGCACAATGCCTCTGGCTAGGGCGTTCGGAGAATTGCTCGTTTCGGAACGTTCGAGTCACGGCGGCACTGTGTCGTACCGCCCGGAATCGACAACATATTTCCCCCCCGCTCGTCGTCGGCGAATATGCGTTATAGCGAGTGCCTCAATTGGGGTCAGGTCCGCAACTATTTGAGAAGTGATGCGTGGGCCTGCCGGATCCAGTCGGGCATTCGGCTTGGGAGCTGTCGTATGCGGGGATGCATGCGGACCGGATAGTCCATCAGAATGGTGCGATGGATCTTTCCGCTGCGCTAGCTGCTTACGACGCAGTGGCGCTTAACCTCGACAAGCTCGATCGTGTGTGGACGCGCATGGAGGAGTTAGTGCCGGTTGGTCCGTTCCTCGAGGCGGGTAGCGATAACGACATCGCGTACACGCAGCTAGGGGAGCATTGGACTGAGATCGCGAACAGTCTTCCAGCGATCCATGGCTGGAAGTTGGTGGTTCAAATCATCGACTATGCAGCAATCGGCCAGGCTCGCCTTGATTACCTAGACAATGACGATCCGGACGGACTTCGTGCCTTCGAAGTCACTGTCGCCGCTCCTCGGACTGAGGCACACCGGTATCGACACAAATTAGCGGCTGCTCGCCGGCGCTTGGTGCGAACCCGGTGCGAAGAGCTAGTTCGTACCGTCGACACGCTCCTCGTCTCAGTGCCCGTGGATCTCGATCAGGAGTTGCCAGAAGCTCAAGCCGCGCCGATCCTCATGGCGATCGAGCAGGCGGTTCACGAGCTTGAGCGGCTGCTCGGTGAATCCTTAAAGGGTGGCCCACGTCAGGTAGACCTACACCGACATCTGCATTTTGCGCAGCCGCATGACCTACATGACATAGCAGTACTGGATTGGCCCGTCTTCCGTCCACACCTCGAACAGGTGTTGTACGACGACGACGATCCAGTCTTCGTCGATGTAGAGGATCTTGCGCAGCTCACAAACGTCGGATCGAGTCGGGTGTCGGCGACGATTCATTGGGATCGTATTGATGCGGACGGGTTCGAACGACTCCTTGCCCGGTTCTTGGAGCAGTCCGGCACCTACGTCCGGATTCGCCGTCTTATGAACGTAAATGCCGCAGACGCAGGCCGAGACATAGAGGCGTATCGGAGAATTGTGGACGGCCTTGTTTCAGAACGGCACGAGCGCGTAATTGTGCAGGCGAAGCATCGACCGGCTCAGGGTGTCAGCGCGACGGAAATCTCGGACCTCGTACACGGCAAGCTTCCGCTGTGGGAAGGTGAGCCGATTCGATGTCTGATTGTGGCGACCACCGGAACGTTCACACAGGAGGCAGTGCGTTGGGTCGATGACCACAACCGCGCCGCAAGACGTCCTGACATTGAGCTCTGGTCGTCCAACGAAATCGACGCTCTCCTTCGCAAGTGGCCAGCCGTTGTCGCGGAATTCGGGCTCATTGACTGAGGTTGAACGGGCGCAAAAGGGGCAACAGAATGCTGCAGATTTCGACGGGTAAGTATCTAGCGGTCGTCCCATGGTACGTCACGCATCATCAGCGCGTTCTGTACACAAACGCCGACTTTTTACACATGCCGCGCATAGACCTAAGGGTGGGCACGCTATATCCGTCGACCCACACGGATCAGATAAGTACGGTTGCCGTTAGTCTGACTGAAAGGTTGGAGGCCGTTGAGCCAGACGGCAGAGACGCGTTTCACGCGGCTACCAGCGGTGATGAATTGCTTGACGATCTGGCGACAGTGTTGTCCTTCGCCCTGAATGCGACGTTCAGCGCTAACCACGACTTAGTTCGCCGCTTGATACCGGCGAACATGGGGGATCCTCCCAGATCAAGCCCCGCGCACATACTTCGGCGAACATGTGACTATCGTGCAATCGTTCGAAGTCAAGACGTTGAGGATCTGTCGCACTTCGTTCGGCAGATCGTAGGGTTGAATCGGTCCAACTACATCAAAGCAATGCGTGCAATCAGCCAAGTTGTCAGTGCGTGTCAACGAGTAGCGGACGACCCCACGCTCAGTTACACCATGATGGTCGCCTCGCTGGAAGCCCTAGCGCCGCGCGACAGCGGTTCGCTGCTGCCGTGGGACGCACTCGATCAGCGAAAGCGAGACGTCATCGATCCGACCCTTGTCGGGCTTGACGATGACGTAAGGGCCAAGGTGCAAGCGGCGATTCTTGAGGCCGAAAGGGCTGGAGCGAGGCGCCGTTTTATAGATTTCGTGCTTAGCCATTTGACTCCGTACTACTTTCGTGAAGGCGCCGTCGAAGCGATCCGCCCTATGTCAGCCTTTGACCTCAGGAAGGCTCTTGGTCGCGCCTACAACATTAGGTCGAGCAACGTGCATGAACTTCAGAATCTGCGACCGGAGACGTGGGCATTTGGCGACGGTGCAGAGTCAGTCGATCCTGCCGGCCAAGGTTTGATGCTCAGTATCGAGGGCCTAAATCGTCTGTCGCACTGCGTAATTCGTGAATTCGTCCGCCGAGCCTCGACTGAGGACGTTGAGCCGTTCGAGTATCGATCCGCGATTCCCGGGATACTGCAGGTGCAACTCGCGCCTCAACTGTGGGTCTCATCGGCTGACGGATTCTCAAAGGATTCCGCTGGACGATACTTCGAGGGAGTCGTTGATGTCTTGCTAGAGGCTCTTCGCCCGACTCGTGGCAACTACGCTGACAACACTGGCGCGACCAGACCAATCGAAGCTGATCTCCGCGAGATTTGTTCGCGGATTGAGGTTCTGGCGCCGAGCTTACAGGGTGGGCCGCGCCTTTCGATGATTGCGATCTACTATCTCTGGAATCGCTTTATAGTGCCCGAGAAGGCAATGCCCGACGCCGAGTCATTCGTTGAAAAGTATGTGCCAGAGCTGGAGGCGCCGAGCATGCAAAGCTTTGTGGTTGCATGTGTCACGGGTGAGGAACCGCCTTGGGCAACAGCAGAGTTCGAGCATTTGGTGGCAAATAACGTCGTCAGCCGTCCAAATGCCCGCACAGATCCGTTACCGAATCTGTTCCGAGCAGCGCTTGCTGCGGAGGCTGCAAAGCACCTAGCTCTCGATGGCCGTCGAGACGATGCGATCGCGATGATCGCGACAGCTGTCGAAGAGCTGCCCGGCAACCGTGTGTTGATCGAAGCTGAGTCGAACTACGCGGCCGGGCAGTCGTTGTCGGTCGACCTACGTGAGTTGCTGTTTGGCCCTGAGCATGACTAACAATCGGCGCGGTTCGAGGGTTGGTTGAGCGTTCGACGGCATCGACCCGTGACGCGACGGTTCCGTTTGCCGCCAGCTGCATTTATCCTAGGTTAGATTTCTCGGCTTTGGTCGATTAGCAGAAGTTGAACGCTGAGAAGGCGAGCGAGACCGGGTACCTGAAACCTGGATGATGCGAACTGGGCATACAACCATAGAGCCAATCGCTCATGCTATTACGAGTGCGAGCTGGATTCGGCGACTCTCGCAGAGATGTGAGGCACGTCAAACCGGTTGTTCTGCATGGCGACCCGGCGACGGTCAGCGTCGCCGAGAAGCACCGAGGTTTAATATTGATCTAGTTCAAGCCCTCCGGCCACAACTCCAGGCAGGCCTGTTCTAGACCGTGTTTTCGAATACGTTGTTGGTGCGCCATTGTGTTCGTCGTTCTTAGCGACGGTCCGGTCACGGATCCGCAAGGCTCGTATAGGAGCTGCGTGCATCGTCGCCGCGTGTTGTCGGTGCGTCGCGTTAAGGTCACGACATGAGCGTGCCGCGTCCGAACCAGCACTCCGGGCCTTTGGCGGGCCACGTGAAACGCGGAAGAGTTTTCATGTCGCCGCTTGCGGCGACTGGGTTACTCAATGTCGGGGATTGGGTGAGAGACGACCTACCGGATCTTCTCTGGCCAGTCCTAGCGCTTTCGGAACTGGGCAGCGAGCGGGCAGTGAAGTTTGTGCGCTGGCAGAGGCGTGTGTTGGACGAACTTGAGGGAAGTGCCGAGCCAGCGTTCCTGGCCGAGTGCCTCGACGGACGTCTTTCAGGCCTACAACGACTCTCGGTAACAAATCCCGAGGCGATCGAAGTCGTGACCTCGCATGCGGCGAGGCTCGGTTTGCTGTCCGACGGCGTCCGCCGAACGCTGTCGTCATACCCAGACAGACCCGCTGAGTGGTTGACTGGCTTGGCGATGGAACCTCCAGGTGAAGCTGAGATCAATCGACTTGCCACGGCGGTCTTGGAGGCCATGACTGATGGGCATCGCGAGGCGATCATCAAGTGCATCGCCATATGGAGCCGTGTTCAGGCGGGGACGCTCACGACTAGTCAAGACACGGTCGATCTCCTCCAGCCCTACCCAAACGACCCAGCCACAGTTTCGGAGGCTGATTGCGTCATAAGGGCGATGTGGGGCGCCATGCGCGGTGCAATGCTTGGCCGTGATTGCGATTGCTTCAATGAGAGCATTCGCTTTTCGAAGATCTTCTGGGGTGTGAATTCGATGACGACACGCTGCATGCGCGCGCGGGATACGAGGCCCGACGAACAAGTCGACGATGCCGCCGCAACTCCCTCCGACGAACCCCCACGTACACAATCCGTGTCCTCGGGTCTGCTCCGCGAAGGTTTCCAGCAGCGAGCAATGGACTTGACATCGAGCTATATCGAGGCGGTGGAGAAAAGTCCGTCCAGACTGTACGACCCATCACGTGAAGAGGTCCACACGGGATTAGTTGCGCGCGCAGCGCGCGAGGTAATAGCGATGCTTGGATCGCCCGATCTCTGGTGCTCGGAGCACGGTTCGGACGTCGGCCGAACCCTCGTGGAGAATCGGATACTGCTGGTTTGGATGGCTACCCAGAACCAAGAGGAAATCTATCGGCGATACAAGGACTATGGCGCGGGCAAAGCCAAGTTATACGCGTTGCTCGCAAAAGGAGTGCCGAGCGACTGGCTGGTCAATGGCGTCGAACAGGCGGTATCCGTCATTGAGAACGCAAGTCACAACGACGATGTCCTCGACCACCGGGCCGTCGACATCAGCGCGAACTTCGCCGGCAAATCCTTGAGACAGATGGCCGACGAATGCGGGTTAGCTGACCTATACCGACACGCCTACCAAATGCAGAGCGGCATCTCGCACTCCGAATGGTGGTCGATTGAAATCCACTGTATGGAGCCATGTCTCAATGTCCTGCACCGTGGCCATCTAATCCCGAGCATGTCCCTACCCTCTGGGGGCAGCGATGACATCGCACGGTCTTGGCTCATTGCCCTCTACGGGCTCATTAGAGCGAGCCTGGACATACTCGGTGTTGCAGATTCCACAGTGCAAGCGGCGTTCGGATGGCTTGAGGAAGTTGACATGCCCGAGGATGCGTGGAGTCCGGCAACCTCAGATTCCGAGAGCGGCATCTGATCCAATCCGACCGGGCGGGCGAAGATTCGATTTGGGCCGTGTAAGGGTCTTACACGTCGAGCTGCCACTGCCAGACATCGTCATCAGAATCCGGCGCCTTCGCCAGTCCAGTGTTGGAGAACCCGAGGTGCTTTAGAATTCGTACGGATGGATTAAATTCCGTCGCCGTACGCGCAATTACCGTACCGACAGTGCCGCTGCGCCTGGCCTGCTCGACGAGAGCCGATACAGCAGCGGTACCGAGGCCACGCTGTTGAAATGATGGGGCGATTTCGTAGCCGATCTCGACCACTCGGTCTTTATCGGGCGGTCCCTGAAAGCCGCCCGAGCCGACAAGAACTCCATCCCCATCGAAGAAGAAGTAGACCCGCCAGTCAACCTCCTCGGGATGCTCGGCCAAGCGCTCGATCACGTAGGTGAACATCTCGCGCGTCTCAGGCCAGCCGTCGGGGACAGGGCCTACGACAGCCTCGAGGGCCTGCCGGTCGTCCAACGCATTCCTAAGTTCTTCGACCAGCGCCGGTCGGATCGACATTCCTGGCACATTCTCAGTCTGCCCTAACGGCCGAGCGCACCGCTAAGGTCACCGTTCGCGGGTCGGATCGCCCCGGGGAGCGCCTGCGTGGCAGCGCAATCTGCCAGCAAAGATCGAGCGTGTTTGCCGCCGCCGCGCCACCTCGCCACCGTCCGCCAGCTAACACGTAAACGCAAAGACTTCCGATTTGGGAACGAATTGGGAAAGAACCCTCCGAAACGGGTCGAAATCGACAAGACACTCTGTGCACGACATCGAAAGCGGCGACATGGTCATAGGCTCGGTGGCATCGAGTTGGAGCCAGAACATCGTGGCACGGATGCCAATCCGACGACTCGTTCTTTGAGCCCTAGCCCCGACCGCCCCCTCGGCGTGCGGACACTCGGAGCTCGTTTGAGCCCCATTTTTATGGGGCCAAAATAGGGCCAAACTTTCAGACCAGGTGCTCCAGAGGGTCCAATTCGGCCTATCCGCAAGGCTTTGACCAGCACAGACAGAAAGTTAGTGCAGCTAAATCAGCCTCACACGCGGAAGGTCCTTCCCCGGATCCGAACCGGGATCGCCATAAAAGCCTCCTTCCGGTCAAGCGGCCCGGGCCATGTGGCTCGAGACGAGAGGGTGGCGCGAGCCCTCAGCGATCTGCTCTCACATTTGCCATCGCTTATTCAACGAGTATGCGCCGGATCTGACGGGAAACGACGGCTCTCGCCGAGACGCGATGCGGCCCAAAGTCATTGTGTATCAGCTCAAATGAGAAATTTCCCGCATCTCCGAGAACCGCCCAGGAAGAATCCGATGGTTGCGGTGGTCAGGTGATGATCCGGTCCTAAACGATCCGGGTCCGTATCGACAACGATGACGACACCCAAACTCTTTACGGCGAACCGAAAGACCTCTGGCGCGTGGGTGATCGCGCTGACGATTCAAATGTTGGGCGTGTTGCTGAACACAGGCTGTCAGCTCGGTGCTACGTGTCGATGCGTTCGTGGGTGATTGGCGCTGCGGGTGTGGTGCGGGGTTTGATCGCGGCCCAGGCGGCGTCGGTGCCTTTCCAGAAGAGGCGTCCGGCGATGGACATGTACAGGAAGTACGTGAGGTAGACCGCGACGGTTCCCCAGTGGGTGACCCAGCCGGGCAGCGCGGTAATGACGGCGAAGCCGGCGACCAGCATGCCCAGGCCGGCCAAGAGCGCACCGAAGTCTTTGAACTGAAACTGTGCGCTGTCGCTTGAGTGCATGATTCCCCCGAATCGATAGTTCGGTGGGCCGTTGATGTCTGGGTGTCGTGACGTTCTGGCCACCGTGTGTTGGTGGTGTCGAAGCGTAGCCGCGATTGGCGCTGATGTTGCTGTGGGCTAGATCACCGTTCGCTGACGTTCGGTTTTGGCGTTCGCCCCCGACTACACCTTGCAGAGCCCGTCTGATTGACGGACTCCGATTTGGATGTCGAGGGGGAGATGTCATGGGGGGATTGTCGCGGTCTGACCTGCGGAGTTGGAACGTGCAGGGATGGCAAGCCGGTCATATCGTCACGGCGCGGGAGGCGCTGTGACGCGGCGTCGGCGTGCTGCCACCGACACGGCCAGCACTCATGTCGCCGTCGCGGACGATCGAACGGTTCTTTGCCCGGTAGCACCCATCAGCGCGTGGTTGAGGCTGCTCGAAGCATCGCGAGACCAGGGACTACTGCCGCACGCCGATGCCGCCGCGGGGCCCACATCAGGGCTCGCGATTACTTCACCGTTGGTGTCGACTGCCGGCCGCGCATACCGAGGCCGACACCGGGCGGTGCCGGCCCGATCGGTCGGTGACCGCGGTCGGTGGTTGCGGCTCGGTGTGGCGGCGGGCCTAACCGCCTTTCTGGTGCCGATCGCGGGCCTGGTGGTGCCGCTGATCAGCAGCGATCCCACAGTCATGGCGCAGGCCGGGGCCACCCCCAAACCCGGGTCACCGGGCGGGAATCACTCCAAACCCGGGGACAACAAGAAAAAGAAGAAGGCCGACAACAAGAAGAAGTCGAACAACGACAGCAACCGTGGGGGATCCTCTGCCCGCGGATCGAGCGGCGAGTCAGGCAACCAGCGGTCGGGGTCAAGTTTTACTGAGCAGACCAACGCCAACAACCGCTGGTCCGCCGATGGCCCGAATCGCAGTGTGAACACCCGGATTTCCAGCCAAGCCGATCCGTCGCAGCCGGCACAGGCGCCCAGCCAAGTGCAGCAGGCGCCACCGACACAGGGGCAGCAGAACACCGCCCAGCCGCCCTCGCCGCCGCAGGGCACAGCACCTGCACAGACGGCGACACCACCCGCTGCGCAGCAGCAGACTCCGACCATTGTCATCCCCGCTCAGGGCGAATACGCCCCCGGTGAGCAGTCCACCACCACAGTTAACCCGGCAGCACCGAATGATCCGACGGGGCCCGCGACTGCGCTGGTGGTCGGGTTGGCCGCGGCCGGCGCCGGAGCGGCGTCGCGGCGCAACGGCGGCGCCACGCGCACCACATCATCGGATCCTTCGCAGGGGGTGCGGGGCGGGTTCAGCGTCACCCACATCGGGCAAACCGATGGCGACCAAACCTTGGTCACCCTCACCGACCCGTCGTCCCCCACCCAATACGACTTCGACGCCACGAATCTCACTCCCGAGGGCGGCAGCCTGCGGGTCAATCCCGACCAAACCGTCTCCATCCTCGACGCTTCAGGTACTGCTACCGGTGATGGTTTCTCGGCCCCGTGGGCACGCGATGCCACCGGCACCGCCCAACCCACCCAATTCACCGCCCAGGGCAGCACCCTCACCCAAACCATCACGCCCCGCCCGGACGCGGTGTACCCGATCACCGCTGACCCGGACGAGATGGAAGTAGCGCTCGACGGCTCCGGCGGCAGTACCGGCGTGCGGGTCACCCCAGAGAACCTGGCCACGGCACTGACCAGTCCACCTACGACATCGACGCAACCGCCGCCAGCACAGACACCGGCATTCATGCCGCGCCCGCAAGACCTGGCGGTCTTGCGGCAGGTGATGGCTAACGACGGCGTCCCGGCCGCTCAGATGGACCAACAGGTCAATCAAGTGGTCGCTGGAGCTGCTCAGCTCAACACCCAGATCGCCAACGGCACAATTCCTCAGGCTGCAACAGCCCCGACGGAAGCGGTGTATGAACCTGGGTTCGCTGAAAACTTCCGTGAAACTTGGGATGCCGGGATTGAAGGTGCTCAGACTCTCTTCGGCGTGGCAGGTCCAGGTGCACCTGGGGTCTTCGAATCCTGGGGCAACGTCGCCCAAGGTTTTGTTCAGCAGGTCACTAATCCGCTCTCGCCCGCTGTAGATCAAATCAACAGCTTTATAGCTGCCCCTAATATGGCGTACTTCGCCGGAGGAATGAGCGCGCAACTCGCCCAACAGGCACCACTCGCCATTTTCGGCCCCGAAACCTTAGCCTCCCGAGGCGCACTCGGCAGTGTCACTCAGATCGGTAGGCTTGATGCCACATCTCAGCTACTCACCACCAGCGAAACGCTCGGTGGACATCTCCTAAGCAGACACGTCGGACTCTCCGATGCAGAACTTACGGCCCGACTGGCGGAAAATCCCAAAATGGATGCTGCATCGACATTTGGCTCTCTCGAAGAGGCCTCAGCAGCCGCCAACGCGGTCCTCGAATACAACGCTGCTGTAATCGAAAGCTGGGTGCAAGGCGGGGCGATCGGACGACTACAGTTGGACGCCCCATTCAACGGAGGATTGATAATAATGCGTAATACGGAGGACGTCGTGGCGGGTACAGCCGCCCGACTCGTCTTGGTGGGCGATGGTGCGGGTGGTTTTCGTGTGCTGACTGGATTCCCGAAGCCATGACGCGCACAGACGATTTCGACACATCGACGAGGTTGAAACAGTTCTTCGGAGCGTACTTTCACGAAGACTGGTCACTCGATGCAAACGACAGCCAGGAGGTCGTGGAGCAGTACTTGGCGGAAAACAAGGTGTCACCCGAGCAAGCAGCCAAGCTCGCGGCAAAAATCGATCAGATCATCGCGACACACCCGGAATCGGAGTTGAAGCGAGCGCTATTCGATGCCTGGCACTCTTACTACGTCGCCATTGCGCCAGAAACATACGCGTCGTGGTTAGCGGGGATCGCTGCCCGCTTTCGACAAGTGACATAACGAATCCGGTTGGCCCTCCAGCTACGACCTAGCGCAGAGCCCGATGGGCGCCTGCGGAGGACCGCGGTCGCTGAGCCTTCCGGGGTCTGCCCTGTTGGTGGAGAGTCTGCCGCTCATCGGTATCGGTGTCTAGAAAGGACCGCGGCAGAATTTTGCGCAGGGCATCCCAATGGGCAATATCAGTCTTATTGCGACATCCGGTATCGCCTCCAGTTTGCCAGTTCTGCACGCTGGTACGGTGATGAGTCAGTAGTTGATAAGTGAAGGAGTACCTCATGGCCGAGCGAGTTGTACGTCAACTAATTGACGATCTCGATGGTTCTGAAATTCCAGATGGCGCGGGCGAACGCCTGGTGTTCTCGGTGCGTGGGACCGAGTGCCAGATTGACCTTTCGAAGACGAATGTCGCCAAGTTCGAGAAGGCGCTGAAGCCCTATGTCGAGGCTGGCTCGAAGCTGCGCGGGCGAGGTGTGCGTCGCGCCAGTTCCGTTCGAGCGAGCGGTCCTACCGGTAAGGAGCAACTTGCGGCGATTCGTGACTGGGCACGGAGCAACGGCTACGAGGTGTCTGAGCGCGGACGGATTAAGGGTGAGATCGTGGAAGCGTTCGAGGCTGCTCACTAGCTCCACTACCTGTCTACTGAAGCGGTGAAATGGACCTTGGCTTCGCCGGAAAGTCGCTTCAGTAAGCCGAAGTATCCAGATCTGCGCGCGGCGTATTTCCGCGGTGGATGGCTACATCGGGAGTAGGTCGACTGGCGGTATTCAGGTCGCTGTGCATTATCAACTAATCGCTCCACCTACCGTTTGGTTCGAATTCTAGAACGGCAGCAATGTATTGACCCTGGAAGCTGACGTGAATGCCTGCCAAATGGAGGGCGGACAGTCGCCGAACCATCATTCGACGCCGTTGGGAAACCGTACAAGGATCGTCCTCCGGTCGTCCAGGTAAGCCTCGGCGACAAGACGCGTCGAGCCGTCTACAGTTCACCACTCGGCCATGGTGTCTCCGAACGCTGGGGATGCGTCTCCGAGGGCACGGTCGCACCCGCCGGCATCGCGGATGACTACGTGTATCGGAATTCCGGCCATCCAGCTATCGGTGACAGCTTGCCATCGCAAGCGTATGGCAGCCTGTGATCTGCAAATTCGCCGGAATTATTCGTCGACGTTCCTCGGTCGGCTACTGAAAAATTCGTGCGGCGAGGAGATTTGGGCGTTTTCGGTAGTGATCATCGAGGTGAAACACTTTCAGAATAGTGGTGGAAATTGTCGCCTGAGTGTGCTGGTGCATGGTATTCAGCTTGTGCACAGTTCTGATTTTGGTGGAAAGGGACGAGGGTGGGCGGACAGCATCGCGCTGAGGTGGTCAAACCGGGAGTCGTGGCGTGGTTGGGCGCTGGCGCCATCACACTGGGCGTTGGAGCTGCACTGACCAGCGGTGCCGCCGTTGCCAGTGCCAGCACCGAGGAATCTGGGGGTACGACGAGCCCATCGACCACCGCCCAGCATGAGACCAATAGCGGATCGGAAGACAAGCTCGCTACGTCAAATCCCGCGCGGTCAAACTCGACCGATGTCACCGCGCCTACGCGGAAGGGGCCGCGTCACCGACCGGGCAATAGCGCAAGTACCGTAAGTGCGGCAGCCAAAACCGAAGCCGTAGAAGATAACAAGGACGAGCAGAGTACGGTTCCGCGGCCGATCAGATCGGTCCACAAGCCAGCTCCCGCGGTCAAACCAGCTACTGTCACCCCGCCCGATGCCAGCCCGGTGTTGGCGACAGCGAACGTCACACCAAAGCACACGCCGATGATCGCGCCGACGGCGTCCGTGACTTCGGTGGCGCCGACCGTGAAGGCGCAGAGCGCCATTCCGGCACGGACCAATCCCTTAGTGGCGATCAATCAGGCCATCCAGTCGTTCGTGCACCACGTACAGGTGCAGTACTTCAAAACGCCCCCCAAGATCACCGGTTACACCGTGCCGCCCCAGAATGCCGATGGCACCGCACCCGACCGCGCGAGTGCCCAACAGTTGATCCCCGGAGTGCCCTGGGGCAACGCGGATCCCACGCCCGCAGGTGCGACATCGGCAGTCGCCGCCGCCAAAGCGACTGTGACGGCCTCCACGAATCCACTGACGAACGCCGTCCACGGCATCTTCAGCTGGTTCAAGAAGACGTTCAACAACACCGCCCCCACGGTCTCTATTTCCGTCCCGACCAAGAACGTTGACGGCACCTACACCGGCGAGATCACCGCCTCTGATGTCGATGGCGATCCGCTGACCATTCAGTACACCCCGACAACGCTAGATGGCACTACCGCGGTGACCGATCATGGGGACGGCACGTTTACCTACACTTACACGCCGTCGGAATCGGTGGCGACCACGCCGAACTCCACGCACACCTTTTACTTTGTCGTTGAGGAAACCAACGCCGCTGCCCACTTTCACGGCGTCGACCAGATCTTTGACGTGATTGCCCAGACGGTACTAGGTAATCTGCTCAGGGCCCTCAATATCGAGCAATTCTATGAATGGCCGCCCTACATCCCTTCAGCCTGGGCGTGGGGGAGTGACTCCGTGACGGTTCCCATTGGGCCGGTGGAAACGCGATAATAAGACCCTCCCCGGAGGGCCGTGTAAACGGCAATATCGAATTAGTGCCAGGCGCTGTCAGGATGCCTTGACGATGCCAGCAGCGTCCTCTCAGATATGTCCGCCGTTCGGCGGACCTGAGGCGGTAGTGTCGTTTACGGTCGCCAAATTTGTGTTCATGGTCACTTCATCGAAGCTTTCTGGCACCACTATGGAAACTGCTGTAGAGAAGCTCTTGGAATTTAGGAGGGGAAACGAAATGTTCAAAAAGCTACGTGACTGGTGGACTAAGCCTGTAATACTTCCAACGCCTGCAATGTTGGAAGATCGGCTGGCCCCGCAGGAGCTCAGGCGGGAAGAATACAACAAGTATCCTCCGCTATCGGCCAGCTTCGAGTCTAATGCGCCCAAAGAAGGGGAATCGAAGTGACCATCGGTATCAACCAGAGCAACCTGTGCCAGTTGTCGGCCGCCAATCTGGCCACCACACTAGACGGCATCGCTGCAATGGGCTTTACCTCAGTGCGATTCGCGGTCGACTGGGGCCTGCTGAGTAACCCTTTCGGCTCGACCAACTACACGCCAGTCAAGAATGTGAACAATGCGTTGGTCGCTCGCAACCTGACCCCGATGCCATGCCTGGGCATCCACTACCCGTTCAATCATCCGTCCACGGGATTCGGCAACTTTGTGGGCAAATGCGTGGAAATCTTCGGTGCCCTTCCGTATTACGAGGTGTGGAACGAGCCCAACCTTCTCGCGTTCAGCATCGGCACACCGGCGAACTACGTGAAGTACCTCAAGGCCGCGGCGCCGAAGATCAGAGCTGTTGGATCAACGATCATCTCGGGAGGGCTGGCCGCGTATCCGACTTACACGTCTCCGATTGGCAAGACCTACTCGCCGGTGGACTTCCTCAACGGCATGTACGCCGGCGGCGAGAGTGGCGACTACGACCTCTTGGGCTATCACCCCTACAGCATTACGAATACTCAGACCTGGGCGGATCCGGCTACGAACCCGTTTGGGATTGCGCAGATCAACGCACTTAAGGCGGTGCAGGCGTCCAACGGAGACACCCGAGGGATGGCCTTCACCGAGGTCGGCTACATCACGCCAGCAGACGTCAGCCTCGTTGACGCTTCCAACTGGCTGACATGGCAACTGGCCAATGAGGATCCCACCAACCCGCCCGCTTGGTTCTTCTGCTACCAAGACACCGCTGGCGATGGCGCGGCCTACGGGATCCTGGACAGCTCAGGCGCGCAGAAGCAGCCGTACTACGACACGGTCGCTGGTCTGGTGTAGCAGGCACCGACACGAGCAGTGGGCCTCCAGCCGGGAGGCCCACTGCTCGTTCCCTCGAACCAACTTACTGTGGGTGTGCGCGCCAACCAGCGAGGAGCGGCCACCAATGATCAAATGCGCAGCCTTTTGCCAGATTTTTGCAGGACTAGGCATTCGGGTTAAGAAAGAATGTCCGCGGAGTGTCGTCCTTTTGCTAGAAGCGCGCACTGATACGGTTGTCGGCCAATAGTTGGAATTTATAAGGAGTTCCTCATGGCTGAGCGCGTTGTTCACCAACTGTTCGACGACATTGATGGCTCTGAAATTCCAGACGGTACTGGTGAACGGGTCGTGTTCTCGCTACGCGGAGTCGAGTACCAGATTGATCTTTCGGACTCGAATGTCGCTAAGTTCGAAAAGTCACTGAAGCCGTACGTGGAGGCTGGATCCAGGATTAGCGGCAGCCGTGTCCGTCGCATCAGATCAGTTCGCGCAACTGAGTCGTTTGACCGAGAACGGCTTGCGGCGATCCGAGAGTGGGGGCGGAGTAATGGGTATGAAGTGGCTGTTCGGGGGCGGATAAAAGCCGAGGTCGTGGAGGCATTCGAGGCGGCTCGCTAGCGGTTGGCTACCTTTCCCCGGCCGACCCACGCCGACGCGCCGATCACCCTCGCGTCCGCCCTCAAGACGATGGCGCTGCCCAAACTTGACGCCGGAACTCCGAAGTTGTCCGCAGACCCGGAGCGCCCGCTGCACTTCGTTCCTGTCTGGGATCAACGACGGTACGACATGGTGGCAGGCATACGACCCGGCAGCGGAGGTTCCGCCTGGACCAATGAAACTTGCACCGCCTGCGGGAAGACGACCGCGGACGTGGAGGCGGTGAGCTGTTTCGGTTTTGGACAGCTACTTCCACGTCCATTAGTGAGGGGGGCTGACGGCAACATCCGGCTTATCACCGGTTTCCGGCGGTCAAGCTACGCGCGCATGTCTCCCGGTCGGCCGGCCGCAACTATCACGACGGCAAGTGGCCGGATCGGGAGCGACCGCACGATTCATCCGTGGCAGACACGAGTCCTCAGCCCGCTTGAGTGTCAGTTACTGCAGACGTTTCCAGTGGGATTCAAATGGGGGGACACGCTTGCACGCTTTGGGCACACCAATATACGCGCAATGATCGGGGAAGCGCTCCCGCCGCATTTCACAGAGATCTGGCATAACTGACGTGACTTCCGGCAATAACAGAACTCCTAACAGGACTTATTGTCAATATGGGTCTCGTGCGCGACCATATATGTGTGAGTGAGATGACGGCGGGCGCCGGTGCCGAGATCCTTGGGGTCTCGACGCGGCAGATCGCGCGCCTGGCCCGGGCGGGTGAGCTCACCGTGACCCGCACCGTGGGTGGTGCACTACTTCTAGACGGTGCCTCGGTGCACCGGTTGGCCAAGCAGCGTCGTCACAATGGCCGGCCGTGGACCGCTGCTACGGCGTGGGCTGCCTTGGCATTGCTCTGCGGCGAGCCTGTCGATTGGCTAGCTGGCTCGGCGCTGTCGCGGCTGCGTCATCGACTCCGTGTTAGCAGTGCCTCTGAGCTGTGTTGGATGACGCGTCGTCGCGCGACAGTTCATCGGATGCAGGGGTGGGGCAACGACACCGGACTGCTGCCCTCAGGGGTCAGCGCGCTGCGCGACAAGGCGACCTCGGAGTTGTTCGACCTCACCCCGGTGCAGAGGGGAGCAGATGGCTACGTGCCGGCTCGTGACTTCGACGCGTGGGCGATGACGTTAGGACTGTTCGATGACGTCGACGGTGAAATGACGGTGCGGGTGGTACCCGAGAATGCCGGGTGTGCCGTCGATCACGTACTCACCTCGGCGGTCGCGGTGGACCTGGCCGAGTCGCTGGACACGCGTGAGTCAGCCGCTGGTCTGCGCGTTCTCGGGGACTTGCTCGACGCGTTCAGGTCAGGTCATGTAGGTGCACGGCAGTCCACGTCCGGACGGCTGTCCGGATGACCTCCGGCGCTGACGGTCGGCCGATCTGGCACGTTGAGGCCCCGGTATAAGGGTGGTCGCCGCCGTGGCCGCAGCTGGTGGAGATCGTCACGGCGATCCCGCACACTCAGTGGACCCTGGTCGGTGGATTGATGGTGCAGCTGCATGCCGTGAAGGCGGGGTTGCCGCTGAGCCGACCCACCCGTGATGTTGACATGGTGTTGCACATCGAGACTGGCGCAACCACTTTCAGCAGTGTTCGGTATGAATTGGAGCGACTCGGCTACACACTGCGGGAGCCGGTTGGTGACGGGCCGGCGCACCGATTCGTCCGTGGCGACACAGACACAGAAACCGTCGACGTCATGGTCGCCGACCATCTCCCACCGCAACGGCACCCCACAGTCTTGAATCGCAAGGCGTTCGCGATCCCCGGCGGCACGTCGGCGCTGCGCAAGACGGTGAATTGCGAGGTCAACACCGACGCGGGCATTATCACGCTCAGCGTTCCCGATGTCCTGGGGGCACTGGTGCTCAAAGGCGCGGCATACACGCAAGACACCCGAGACCGCGGACGACACCTCGATGATGCCGCGGTTCTAGCGTGCGCGGCGACCGATCCCATTGGTGACCGCACTCGGATGATCGGCAACGACCGCCGACGCATCCAGGCGTTGTGGACGGCCCTGCAAAGTCTTGACCATTCGTCATGGATCGCCACCACAACGACTGCGCGTCGCGGCCACGCCGCACTACGGCTGCTCGCCGGTGGCTGATCCATTCGAGCCCGAGCGAGGGCCAGACGAGCCTGCGTGCAACATCTGGCGCCCTGGAAATGACCGCCTCCGACCAACCCCCCGTTGTGCCGAGAGTGTGCCAAGACGCGCAAAAACCGGCGAAAGACCATCGACGTCGCGAAACGGCTGCGACGCGCTGAACTGCAAAGATGCGACGAGAATACGCCAGCAGAGACGCCACAAATAGGGCAGAAAACCATTTACACACCAGCGGTCGGCGGTTCGATACCGTCCGCGCCCACTCTTGTTTTTCCTGGTGGACCCGTTTCTCGACGCCGGAGGAAGCACTCCTGTCGCCGGAGCCCTCAACGGGCGTTGGAAGCCACCGCAACCGCAGAAGGCGTAGCAACCCAGCCGTATTCAGTTGAACAGCGTGAAACTCCCGCCTACGGTCGCTCTATGCCTGCGGACGCCCCAACCATTCTGGCGACCAGTGGTGGAATCGGCCCGGGACGGCGGACTCGCTTCACCTTCACCGCGCTGACTGACTTCGCGGTGGAGTTATCCGGCGTCAACGGTCGCGCACCGCGGATCTGTCTGCTGGCCACCGCGATGGGTGACGACAAAGCCGTGCTGCACCATCTCACCGAGGCGGCGCAAAGCCGAGGTTTCATCCCCTCGCACGTGGCGTTGTTCCCGATGCCCACCGTCGCCGACATCACCGCGCATCTCCTGGAGCACGATGTGGTGTGGGTGTTCGGCGGTAGTGTCGCCGGTCTGCTGGCGATGTGGCGCCTGCACGGACTCGATGCCGCACTGCGCACGGCGTGGCAGGCAGGGGTGGTGCTGACCGGGGTTTCGGCGGGATCGATCTGTTGGCATGCAGGCGGCACCACCGATTCGTTCGGGCCGCAGCTCCAACCGGTTACCAACGGCTTGGGTTTCGTGCCGTACGCCAACGGTGTGCACTACGACTCCGAAGATCAGCGCCGCCCACTGTTGCATGAACTGGTGGGTGGCGGGGTGTTGCCCGCCGCTTACGCCACCGATGACGGTGCCGGGTTGCTCTATCGCGGCAACGAGTTCGTGGAAGCCGTTGCCGAAAAGGGCGGTGCAGGGGCGTATTTCGTAGATGCGCGCGACGGTGCGGCAGTAGAGACCGCGCTCGATGTCCGGCGGTTGTAGCTCGTGGACTCGATAGACTTTCGGCCCGCCAACAACGGCGACTTCGAGTTCTTCTTCCGCCTGCACAAGAACACTCTGGGGCCCTATGTCGACCGGGTGTGGGGGTGGGATGACGCCGACCAACGCTCGTATCTGGAGCGCACGCTCGACGTGGACGTCACCCAGGTCATCGTCGTGAACGGCGTCGATATCGGGCGCCTCAACGTCGACCACCACGACGATCACCTCTACGTCGGTTTGATCGAGATCGCCCCAGACCATCAAGGCCGCGGCATCGGAGGGCGCATCCTGCAACGCATCCGCGATGACGCGTTCGCGCAACACAAGAGCGTGCGGCTGCGGGTATTGGAAGTCAATGCCGGCGCTCGCCGGCTCTACCACCGTCTGGGGTTCGTCGAAGTCGCTCGAACGGGCACAGCGCCGCAGATACGAATCCAGATGCAGGCTCGAGACTCATCGCTGGCCTCGCACCCCTCAGAGGTTGAGTGAGCCGATTCCGGTGGCCGCCGGTCGTAGAATGCGGTGTGACGTTCGCGGCGGGGCGCCCGGAAATGGTGGTCCTCGACATCGACGGCACCTTGCACGTCGCGCCGGCCACTGATTCTCGGGCGCACGAAACGATCAGCGCCGCCGTGCGATCGGCAGTGCGCGCTGTCGTTTCTTCAGGTGCCCACGTGGTGTTGTGCACTGGCAGGCTGTCCCCGGCAACAATGCCCTTCCTGCGTGAACTCGATCTCTCCGCCGGATTCGCGGTCTGCTCCAACGGCGCGACGCTGCTCGACGCCGCTACCGGGCGGGTCGTCGAGCGCATCGAGTTCGACCTGCGCGATCCGATCGCGGTACTGCGCGATCGGCTGCCTGGCGCCGTCTTGGTGGCGGAGAACGCCGGAGTCGGAGTGAGGGCCACCGGTCTGGTCGACGATGCGGATATGCACTTCGGTGACGTCGAACTACTGAGCCTCGATGAGTTGGCTGCCACCTCGACGACGCGGCTAGCAGTGCATTGGCCCGGGCGCAGCGGCCGGACGCTGGCCAATGTTCTGACCGGCGTCGATATTCCAGGAGTCCGTTGCTGCTGCTATTCCGATGAGCCACTGGCTGACCTGACCGCAGCCGGAGTAAGTAAGGCCGCGATGCTGGAGCGGCTACGCGTCGAGCTGGGAGTACCGAGAACTGAGACCTTGGCCGTCGGTGATGGCATCAACGACACGGAGATGCTGACCTGGGCCGCTCACGGCGTGGCCATGGGCCACTCGCCGGCCGAAGTACAGGCTGCAGCAGACCAAGTTTGCCCACCTGGCGCCGACGACGGTCTGGCTACTGCGCTGTCGCAATGGTTTTGGTGATTCAACAGCGACGACGTCCCGGGCGCTCAACGCTGCTCCCGCTGGTGATATTCGATGATGGCCGCCCCGGACGTTCGGTAGCTTTGGGTACGACCGCGAGAGCAGGAGTCCGATGATGCGGTACTTCGCGATGCAACCATCGATCCTCACTGAGCGACTGAGCCTGCAGTTGCGCGACGAGGGCGACGCTGAGTGGAATCATGAATTGCTTGGTGAGCATGAGGGCGGAACCGCCGAGTCAGTGGCGGATGTCCGCCACAGGTTGGCCGAGCAACGCAGCCGCGCACGCGAAACGGGCATCGGGCTACTCACCATTCGTCGCCGCACTGACAACGAACCGCTGGGGTACTGCGGTCTCATCATCGGGCGGTGCAGCCTCGACGAACCCGAGATCGCCTACGAACTGCTCAAGCGATTCCACGGTCGCGGCTATGCAACGGAGGCGGCTCAGGCGGTGATGGACGCGGCATTCGCCACGGGGCGCAGCCGAATCTGGTCAACCGTCGGCGGATGGAACGAACCCTCGCTGCGTGTCTTGGACAAGCTTGGCTTTCAACGCCACCACGAGACCGTCGATGATCGCGGCCGGCCGCTGATCTACTTGGTGCGGCAGGGCCCGACATATCAGACAGCATCTGATGGGTGAGCCCGATCGGTTGGCCAGTCGCGACACGATCGCGGCGAAACTGTCCGCACTTTCGGACGATGGGATACGCCGTCTGCTGGATGCAGGCACGTGGCCACGGGTCGGGATCGGGGGAGCGACCCGGTCCGTCACGGTCGCCGGGATGCCGGTATTCGTGAAGGCAATCAGATTGTCCGATCGTGAACTGGATGCTGGACCAGGCAACACGCGCAACCTGTTCGGTCTTCCCCCGTGGTACCACTACGGGGTCGGAGAAGGATCAGCTGGATTCAACGCCTGGCGAGAAGTCGCGACTCACGAGATGGTCAGCGGCTGGATCGCCGAGGACGGGTACGGCCGTTTTCCGCTCCTGTACCACTGGCGGATCCTGCCCAGTATCGATCGACGCGAAGCTGACGAGGCCGACATTGTCCGCGCGGTGAACTTTTGGGCGGGCTCGGCGGAGGTCGAAGCGCGACTGCGGGCGCTCTCGACAGCGACTGCGGCTGTGGTGCTGTTCATGGAGTACGTGCCGTGGGTGCTACGGGACTGGATTGACAGCAAATGGGGTTGTGGCGCAATGGATGTGGCCGTGTCTGCCGAAGATGTGGTGGCGCAGCTGCTCGGCGTTACCCAACGCATGCGTGCCCGTGGCTTGGTGCATTTCGATGTACACCTCGACAACATCATGACGACGGGTCAAAACCTGATCGTGTCCGATTTCGGCCTTGCTGCGGCTGCTCATTTTGAGCTTGACGACGCAGAGCGGCGTTTTCTTGCCACCCATGTCGATCACGACGTCGCATATTGTGCGGCCGAACTGGCCAACGCGATTCTGGGCAAGGCCATGGCTTTTCCGCATGCTCGTGCCCGCAACGCGTGGCTTCGGGACCTGCCCCGCGCCGATACGCTCGGAGAAGGGTTGGGCCCACTGTCAGACATCGTCCGACGACTCGCGCCCACGGCCGCACTGATCAACGACCATTACTGGCACCTGCACGGTGGTCACTTTGAAACACCGTTCCCGTCCAGGGCGCTCGCAGCCACACTGGATGTGATGGTGTGATCTCGCGACTTCTGTGGCTACGCCGTTGAACATGCGAAGTCGATCAACGGGATTCGTCTCTTCGGTGTTTCCTGATGCTGATCCAGGACGGTTCTCCGAGACTGGCCCGTCCCTGGGTGTTACCTCTGGGCGTCCAGAGTTTCGATCCAGGGGTGGCCGGGGTGAACTTGAGACAACCATTTGTGAAGTCGACTTCTTCTGGTTGGGTCCATTGCTGGGAGCACGTTGCGGAAGTCGGTCTGGTCTTTGTCCCGCAGATGTTTGGCCTTGAACAGCAATGCCACCTCGGGAATGACGTATGGGATGCCATCTTGGTTCCGAAGGATGACTTGTTCGTAGGGCAGGGTGATCGAGGTATCGCGTCGGCAGACCCATCTGCCAGCGATTGTTGGCTCACGGAAGACGTCGACGCGGTAGATCCCCGTTGCAGGTTCCCGGAGCCAGGTTTGAAAGTGGGTGTCGCGTTGTTCAGGGAACGGCCAGACCCGGCCATCACCGACTACGTCCCATTCGAAATCGAGTAACGCTTCCTGGATCTCGCCGAATCGTGATGCTGGCACCGCGATTTCGATGTCGTCGTGCTCACGTTTTGCGCCTTCGGTGAATAGATCTAGCGCCCATCCGGCGGTGACGCACCACGGCGCAGCGACGGAGGAGAGTCGGCGTGACACTTCGGCCGGGGTCCACGCATGCCAAAGCCCGGTGATCTCAGCTGAGGTGAGTTCTCGGCCACTCATGAGTTGGCCGGAGTGGGCTGTGGTCGGCGTGCGAGCACTTTGGTTGCGCTGATGTCGGCGGTTAGTGAGGGCATGTCCCGATTGTCTCCGAGTCGGGGGATTCCAATCTTGATGTCCTCAATGCGCTGTTGCTTGGCCTACTGCGATGTCGATCAACAAATTGACGACTTCGGCCGGCGTCCGGGTTGTCTGGATCTCGTGGGTGGCCGCTTGTCGAAGTAGCGGCTCGACCTCGGCAATGTCGTCGGCGATCCGCTGGCGCTGTTGTGGCGTCTTACCGAACGGGTTGTTGGTACGCCTAGCGAGACGATCGAAGATGAGGTCACGCGGTGCGCTGAGCAGAACGATCGCGTCGAAGCGATGGTAAAAGGCGCCCTGGTTGGCGACGGTGCCCTGGATGAATATGGGTGTCTGAGGCGGTCGACTCAGTAGGTCGTTGATGAGCGGTTCGCGCCACAGCGGCTCCCCATCGACGATGTCAATCCAGTGGGCGTCGTCGGTGTCGACGGTGGTGTACCCACGTCGCGCCAACTCGTCGAGGGCGGTCGTCTTTCCCACGCCTGACATTCCGGTCACCAGGACGGCGGTGTGAGCAGGCATGGCGTTATTGAAACGCTCGGTGGGGAAGAGATCAACCGGGGAGGTCTTCAGATTGTTCTGGGCCCGGGAGTCGAGTTCCACTTGGATACCGCCTTCGTTCGTTACGCACTACGGCAGCATTGGCGATCTCGAACATAAGGTCGCCGCCGGAAGGCGATGCGGAACTTTTCAACCCCGCTCGTGACAACAATCGCCTCGTCGAAGTGCAACACCGGGCAAGGGCATCGGCCATCTCTTGCTGTAGCAGCGTAAGCGGTCCGCCCCCGGCGAGCACGCCGACTTCGTCGGCGCAGTGCGAGGGTCAAGCGCCCCGCGGCGCAGCAAACGCCGGCTAAGGCGGCGTAGCCTGTGGCTCAGAGGAGTTCGAGATGACAGCGACAAGTCTGGCGGCGAGACTGGCGGCGGTTTTGGGCTGCTTACTTCTGGCAAGCGTCACCATCGTCACCGCAATGCCCGCCCGGTTGATCGCGGGTACTCCCGTAATTCTCGGTCCCAAGCAGGATCCGAGGTTCGAGAATGTGAACGCCGTATCTGGGACTCCGGCGGAATGGCTGCCCTCCGTGTGCGAGCCACAGCTTCGACGAATCAGCATTGGTGGCAGCCGTTTCCAGGGACTGGGCCACCTGTATCTGTTTGCCACGCAGGGACTGACATTGCGAGATGCAACATTCAGCGCGCAGTGCCGGTCACGAAATCGCGAGTCCAGCGACCCGTTCCTGCTGGTGGCTCGGTATCGTTCGGAGCCGCCGATGCAGCGCGACCTCGCACGAAACGGATTTCAGTGGTATTGCTTCGGCGCTGATCGTGGGCAGCTTCTGGTTATTGCTACCCGTGCTGAGGAAGGTGTGCAAAGCAACGGCTGGTCGGTCTCTCCGATGCTGGAGCCGCTGCAACGTTACGGATTCATGGTCTACAGCCAGCCGGGCGAATGACGCTCTCTGATCTACAAGCCAAGGTCAGCGCCGGCATGAGTTTCCACCTGCGCTCCGAGCGGCCAGTCCACTGTGTCGCGCGGCTCAGCGCGGTGAGGTTTCTCTTGCGCGGCGCGCAATACGGGATTGCCAAACCATCACGGCCGGAACGCAGACGAGCTCGAGTGCAGTTGCCGCGACGAAGACGTGGTGCGGTCGGCCCGTCGTTCGCCACGAGACAAGGCGCGCCAGGCCGCCGATGAAGACGACGGCCGTAAGACGCCTTACGAGCCCTGTTCGTTGTTCGATGTGCGGGATGGCTGACCAAATTACCGGAGCGGTGGCTAACCAGAAGGCATTGACGAACCGGTACTCGCTGTCGGCCGTTGCATCCAGCTGACTCTTGTCACCCGGCAGAGCCTTCGGACCTGCCAGAATCCCGGCCAAGCCTGACAGGGCAGGGATAACCGAGAGCACACCAAGAGTCACCTGCAGCCAACGGCGTCCGTGGTCGCGCTGGGTCGTGGAGATCCGGTCGGGCGGTAGGGGCGTCGCTGACTTTGACGGCGATGTCAAAGCGTGATTACTCACGTTTCCAGTGAAGCACTACTACGTCTCGTAGTCGATAGTTATCCAGAACAGCGGGTGATTCCACCCAACGCCTGCTGCGTTGAGCGTTACCACCACTGGTTGCGGTGCACGATTGCGTCGGAAATCAACGCGACCCCCGCAACGAGGAAGAGAACGCGGACTCCGATGGGCCCGTACCGGGTCAAGGTTCGCACCAAGAGGCGCTGGGCGCGATCGGCCCGTTTACTTCGGCTGGTCGAGAGCGCAAGAACAAGCATGCACGGCAATACCGCGATGACGCAGTACGCGATGACGATGATCGGCCATTCCGGTGGTCGGGGTTGGTGTGCGGCGATCATGGCCAAGCCAGCCAGATAGGGCACGGCCGTGGAAGCCTGGCCTAAGCCCACTGCAGCGCCCACAAACCCGAGCAACCAAGGCCGCTGACGCATCGCCGCCATCGCCCATCCCGGTGCCGTCGATTGGGCGACCAGGGGGAAGAACGCCAAGCCGATCAGGATCAGTCCCACCAGGAACTCCCCCCAATACCTCAGGGTGGGCGTCAGGTTGAAGTTGGTCAGATCGGTGAGTAGGCCGAGGCCGAGCACGGCGCTCAGGCCAAAGACAGTGGTCACGGCGAAGACACCGGCAATGAAGCTCACGCCACCAGGCAAGGCCGATTGACGGTTTAACCGGCTCCCGTACACCACCGCGGAAACGACCCCGATGTTCAGGACGCTGAGGGAGTCGAGCAAGGCGAACCCTGTCAACGTCAGCAGCAGCACAGTCATCGTGATCGTGGCCCCCCGGCCCATCGGAGCGACGGTGGCCCCGACGCACAACAGACGATTATCTCGCCGACCCTACGGGGCCCCGTTAAGAAGCAATCACGTGGTGCTGCGTCTTCGTCGGCGGCATCGTGGGATAGCCATACCAGCGGTCGGCGGTGAGGTACCGTACGCGCTCACCCTCGTTTTCCCGCAACTCGGCGGTTGCCGCATATGGCATCGTGATGACGTGGCCCGGGAAGTAGTCATGATCAATGGCCTTCCGGGCGTGGGTAAGACCACTGCGGGCGTTTCTCTCGCTGCGGCGATGTCGGCGCCATTTCTGTCCAAAGACTCCGTCAAGGAGCAGCTGGCGGAGACAGAGACGGATCTGCCCGGCTCACACCTCGGCGCGATTGCCTCAGAACTGATGTGGTCGCAGGCTGCCGAACTGAACGGCATGGTGGTTGTTGAATCGTGGTGGTACCGAATCCGCGACACGCAACATGCGGTGAACGGGTTGCGCCGCTCCGGTGCTAACCGCGGTGTTGAAGTATGGTGCACCGCTCCCGAGCACATCATCAGGCAGCGCTACCGGCAGCGCTCCCGCCACGAGATCCATCGCGACCGCGAGCGGCTGAACACCGATTGGGAAGGTTGGGCGGTGAACGCCGGACCGCTGAGCATCACTCCCGTGGTCGTGCTGGATACCTCGACGGAGGTGTCGATCACTGATCTCGTGGAGGATGTGGTTTCCGCGCTTTCGGCGTCATCCTTGCATCCTGGCCATTAGCTCGACCGCGCAGAGACCGAGAGGTGAGGGTTTGTGGATAACACGCAGGCTGGCTACGACGCCGTCGCCAAACGCTATGCCGACCAATTCCTCGGCGAACTCGCAGACAAACCGCTCGACCGTGCGCTGCTTGACCTCGTTGTTTCCGCGGTCGACGGTCTCGGTGCGATTGCCGACATCGGTTGCGGTCCCGGCCACGTCGCCCGCTATCTGCATGACCGCGGCGCCAGAACAATCGGGCTCGATCTGTCACCCGGCATGATCGGTACCGCCCGAGCTGCACATCCTGCCGTCGACTTTCAGGTGGCAGATATGCGCAGACTGCCTTTCCCTGATGATGCCTGGGGCGGAATCGTCGCGCTGTATTCGATCATCCACATCGCGCCAACCGAGCTGGCCGCCGTCTTCAACGAGTTTTCCCGCATTCTCCGGCCCGGTGGAACAGTCTTGGTCTCGTTCCACGTTGGTGATGAGCTTCGCCACGTCGAGGAAATGCTGGGCAGCCCAGTTGATCTGGACTTCCAGTTCTACCGACGTGGCTTCGTTGAGGGCAGCCTTCAATCGGCTGGATTCGTGCTGAGCGCTTACATAGAACGCCAGCCCTATCCACACGAGGTTGCGACCCTTCGTGGATATCTGCTGGCTGCGCTTCCGCGCGCGCCGAAGCTCCCGCAGCCTTAGCGTGGAGCCGTGGACTGGGAGTTCGAGGCCGAGGTGTTCCAGTGGCGTGGCCCCGCACCGTATTTCTTCGTCGCCACGCCCGCACATGTCGACGACTTCCTGCGGGCTCACCTCGGCGAGTTGACCTACGGCTGGGGTGTCATCCCTGCGCGGGTGCGCATCGGCGACACCGAGGTGACGACATCACTGATCCCGAAGGACGGCGTCTATCTGGTACCGCTGAAGATCGCGCTACGCCGTCCCGAAGGTATCGACGATGGCGATGAGGTGAGGGTTCGGCTGCACGTCGGCCCCTAGTCGGACGGCCGATCTTAACGTAACCACAAGTTTCTCTTATTTTTCTTAATCTCGAGGTACGGTCGGGACTCGGCTGGGGGAGCCGACGGCGCATCTGCGCCGCTACCCGAGGGGGACCGTGATGGTTGAGGTGGGTTCGCAGGCAGTGGTTTTGGGTGCGGGCATGGCGGGCCTGTTGGCCGCCCGGGTGCTCTCGGAGTTCTACGAGTCGGTGACGCTGGTCGAGCGCGATCCACTGCCTGACCAACCTGCGCAACGTACCGGGGTGCCCCAAGGGCGTCATTTGCACAACTTTCTCAGCCGCGGCACCCAGGAGTTCGGTGCGCTGTTTCCCGGTCTGCTGGAGGAGTTGGCTGCGGCCGGCGCCGTAGTCGACGTCGGAGGTGACCTGTCGCGGGTCTACGTCCGCGTGGCCGGGTACGAGTTGAATCCCACCGGCCGGCTGGCGGATCCGCAATCCCTGGCGGCTTACCAGGGCAGCAGACCGTTCATGGAATTTCACGTGCGACGCCGCGTTGCCGCGTTGGCCAATGTCACGATCCTCGACAACCACGATGCGATCGAACCGGTCATCGAGGGCGGCGCGGTCACGAGGGTGCGCATCGTCGACCGTGCTGACGACAGGACGACGGATCTGCCGGCCGAGTTGGTGGTGGACGCGACGGGCCGGTCAGCGCGCGCAACGCATTATCTGAACCGCCAAGGTTTCGGCGTGGGGCACGAGGAACAGCTGCCGTCGGTGTGGGGTTACTCCAGCCATCTGATGCACATCGAGTCGGGCAGTATCGCACATCGGATGGCGTTCATCAACGGCGGCATCCGGGCTCCGGCGGCGCTGCTGGTGGCGTACGAGGACGACACCTGGATGTTGGCGATCGCACGTCCCGCTCAACTCGGCCGCCCACCAACAGATTTCGCGGGCATGCTGGCCGCCGCCGAGGAGATGCTCCCAGAGAGCATCGTGGCGGGGCTTCGGGACGCGACGCCAGTGGGTGAGATCTCGATTTCACGCGACACGGCCGCGGTGTGGCGACGCTATGACCGAGTGGCCAGAGTGCCGGATGGCTTGGTGGTGTTCGGCGACGCTTTGTGCCACCTCAACCCGCTTTACGGGCAGGGGATGACGGTGGCGGCGCTGCAGGCGCTCGCCCTGCGTGACTGTCTGCGCGCGGGGCGCAGCGATATTGCCCGGCGGTTCTACGGCGCCGCGGCTGAACACATCGAGCCGGTGTGGGCGGCGAATCGGGCCAACGATCGCGAACCGGTGCCGGACAGTGAACGCACCCTGAAGCATCGGCTGCGTGCCTGGACTCAGCGGGCCGCGTTGACCGCGGCGGGCGCCGATATCGCCGTGGCCGAACGGTTTCTGCGCGTGCGCAGCCTTATCGACCCACCCGCCCGGCTGCAGGAGCCATCGCTGTTCGCGCGGATCCTGCTGGTCAACGTGCGCCGGCTGATGCCCGGTCTCCCCGCGGATTCGGGATCGCCCGAATGGCAATGAAGCCGGTGGGCTCTCGGTTCAGCTGTTCGTACCTCTGTTCGTCGATGGCCGCCGCCTGCTCGGTGGGCCGCGGTTCCAGCAGTCGCTCGATGAGAAAGCCGGCTTGGTGCAACTCCTCGCAGGTGTGCTCGAGTGGTGTCAGCCAGTAGCGGACATGCCATCCACGGCTCCACGTCTCCTCGATGACGCGTGCTTCGAAGTAGTTGCCGCCGTGGCGGATCCAATCGCCGGTGGGATGTTGGCGCGACAGGACCAGAGCACCGTCGGGGCGAAGGACGCGCCGAAGTTCGCGTAACGCCGCCACCCTGTCATCGACGTACTCCAGGGCCAAGGCGAAGAGCACGAAGTCGACCGATTGATCGGCGACCCAATCCAGTGGCGTGGCCAAGTCGTGGATGCGAAAGTCGCCCGTGGGAACGCGCTGTGCCGCCAGTTCGACCATGCGCGGGCTCTGGTCGAAACCGATCACCCTGGCACCGCGTGCGGTCAGTTCCTCGGCGTAGAGCCCTGGTCCACACGCCGCGTCCAGGACGGTCGCCCCAGAAACGTCACCCAAGAGCGACAGACATGCGGGTCGGTCGTAGTGCGCGTTGAACAGGCCGCTGCGGGCGTGCTCGAGGAATTCGTCTGCGAAGACGTCGTACTGTGGATGAGGTCCAACGGCATCAGGCACTGCTCCATTCTCGGACACCGGGTGATGAAGGGGATTCGAGATCATGAAGGCCGTCTCCGTGAGATCGAGGGACGAGGTTGCCCTGCATGTCGGCGTGGTGGGTGACGGCCCCGATGTGGTGATGCTCTCCGGTGGTCCCGGCTGCGTCAACTATCTGGCTGACGAAGAATTGGCGCCCCGCGGGGTACGTGCCTGGTATCCCGAGCCACGAGGGGTCGGTCGATCTGACGGCGGTCAGGCCACCGATCGGTCGGTGAGCGGCCGCCGTCGAAGCGGAACCTGTTGTAGCGCGGGAGGCAGATAGGCCTGGTCCAGGCGACCTGCGTCGGTGCCGGGTGGGACGATTTCGTCGATCCGGTCGAGTAGGTCGTCGTCGAGCGTGACGTCGACCCCGGACAGCAGGTCATCGAGCTGAGACATGCTGTGCGGCCCAATGATTGCGCTGGTGACGCCGGGATGGGTGATGCAGAACGCCATCGCCAGATGGGGCATCGACAGGCCGGCGTCGGCCGCCAGGGGGATGAGTTGCTCGACGGCGTCGAGGCGCCGTTCGTCACTGAACACCTTCATCAGATCGGCGCGGCGAGCGTCGGTACGCCGGCCCTTTCGCACCCGGCCGGTGAGCATGCCTTGCGCCAGCGGGCCCCATGCAAGCACACCCATGCCGAAGCGTTGCGCGACCGGAAGCACCTCGGTCTCGATACCGCGGTTGAGGATCGAGTACGGCGGCTGTTCGGAGCGCAAGCGCTCAAGCCCGCGCCGCTCGGCGATCCAATGTGCCTCCACCAGATCGGACGCCGGGGTGGTGGACGAGCCGATGGCGCGTACCTTGCCGGCATGAATCAGGTCGGATAGCGCGGAGAGGGTCTCCTCCAGATCGGTGTCTGGATCGAGTCGGTGGATCTGGTACAGGTCGATGTAGTCGGTTTGCAGGCGGCGCAGCGAGTGCTCGACGGCCTTCATGATCCACCGCCGGGAAGTGCCCCTACGGTTGGGATCGTCGCCCATGGCGCCGCTGAATTTGGTGGCCAGCACGATGTCGTCCCGGCGGCCCTTGATTGCCTTGCCGACGACCACTTCGGAGTCGGCGTAGCGGTCGGCGGTGTCGATGAGGTTGATCCCGGCGTCGAGTGCGCGATGGATGATGCGGATCGAGTCGTCGTGGTCGGGATTGCCGAATTGGGCTGGGGCCCCGAGCATCATCGCGCCCAGCGCATAGGGGCTGACCCTGATTCCGGTGCGGCCGAGATTGCGGTAGCGCATGACACGTCCCCCTGGGGAAGCTCGGATGGTCGGTTTGGGCGCCCCCATGTCCTATGCTGACCACAAAACGGAACGCCTTTCCGGAAATATACGGAATGAAGTTCCGGAAAACAATCGCTTGGGCGGGATGGTCAAGAATGGGCACTGAGAGCGGGCGCAAGAAACGCGTCGATGCGCAGCGCAACCTCGATACATTGCTTGAGGCGGCCAAGACGGTTTTCGCGCGCTCCGGCGTCGATGCCCCGGCAAAGGAGATCACCGACGAAGCCGGGTTCGGCGTGGGTACGCTCTACCGGCATTTCCCGACGAGGGCGGATCTCGTCGCCGCGGTACTGGCCCACGAGATCGACGCCTGCGCCGCCGAGGGGCCGCGCTGCGCGGCACGCTATCCGCCACTGGAAGCGCTGGTGCGGTGGCTGTTCCGGTTCACCGAATTCGTCTCCACGAAGCGCGGTCTCGCGGGCGCGCTCAACTCGACCGCCCCAGGTTCCGATGCCCTCTTCGCCTACTTCAAGCAGCAGATGGACCCGGTCGTGACCGCACTCGTCGACGCGGCCCGTGACGCAGGCGAGATCCGCTCCGATATCGATGCACACGACGCGCTGTACGGCGTCACGCTGCTGTGTCAGCCCGCACCGGGGGTCGAATTCGACTACAACCGGCGGCTCGTCGGACTCTTCATCGACGGAATGCGCGCGGACTATTCCGGCGGCGCGAAGAACTCCAGCGCGATCCCGTCGGGATCCCGGAAGCTGAGCCCGGACCCGTAATGCGCGTCCACCACGCCACCGTGCGCGATGCCCAGCCCGTCGAGCCGCGAGGCCCATGACTCCAGCTCCGCGCGCGACGCGCAGCCGAACCCCACGTGGTCCAGCCCGGCCCGGAACTCGGTGAACTCGCCCGGCTCGATCGCCCGGTCGTGCTGGTGGATACCGAACAACGTGCCGCCGTCGAGCGCCCACACCAGATGCCGGAAGCCGGCGTCGGTGTGCTCGTCGAGCACCGGATCGAACCCGATCAGTGCCCGGTACCAAGGCCCGCTGACGCCGATATCGCTGACCGTGACCGCCACATGGTTCAGTGCCGCGAATGACATGACTACCCCTTTCAGACCACTCGTTTACCCAGGCGCGCCCGGGTCCGCATATCCCACAGGTACAACCGATAGCCGAACTGCCAGACCTCCCGCGGCACGACGCGATCGGCGATACGCAGTCCCATCAACAGCAAGGCGAACCGGCGCTGGTCGTCCGGCGTCCAGTCCAGATTCATCATGGCGCGGAATCGCGACGACAGAAATCCCTTGGTGGCGAACAGGATCGGCGGGCCGGCCAACTGCCGAAGTGGCGTCGGCAGGAACGCCGCCGACGCCACACCGTGCAGGTGCTCACGCACCGGTTCGTCGATCCGGAGATCGTCGAGTGTGCGTTTCCAGTAGTCGTCGAACGCGGCCCGGTCCGCCGGCCACATCTCCTCGCGCACCTGCAGCGTGGTGCCCAGCGTGCGGGCGTCGGCGTAGATCGCGTCGGCGGACTGGTCATCCAGCGGCCCGTACAGGAACTCATGCTGGTCGATGTAGTAGCGGTACAGGCACGCCGCCACCCACAGCTGCAGGTTCGGGTCGAAAGCGTTGTAGCGCACCGGGCTTGACGGGCGCGACCGGACCTGCGCGTGGACGCGGTCCACCTCGGCCCGGATCAGCGCGCGGTCGGCGTCGGTGCCGTAGGTGGCCGCCGCCAGGTAGGTGCCGGTGGTGCGGGCCCGTTTGAACGGATGCATGTACACATTGCCGCTGTCCACCGGGCTCTCCAACACCCCATGGCCGACGCCGGGCAGCGACAACTGCATGATGACGTTCGCGGCGGGCACCAGCGCCGCGGCCGGATTGAGCAGGTCGATGACGCGTCGCGGACGGCGCGGTGGTCCCAGCCTCATGTACTCGAGTAGAGCACCTTGTGAGACGCTGCCCGTCGTGTTTGAACACACTGCCCGTGCGGCCGGACTGGCGGCCGGCTATCTCGCCGACCTGTGCTGGGCCGATCCGCAGCGCGGCCACCCGGTGGCAGCCTTCGGAGCGGCCGCCGCGGCCCTGGAGAAACACACCTACGCCGACCGCCGGTCCGCCGGCGTCGTCCACACTGCGGTGCTGCTCGGCGCGCTGGGCGCGGTCGGGGTGGCGGCCGAGCGGGCCGCGGCGCGGCGCGGCCCGGCGTGGACCTTTGCGATCACGGCGGTCAGCACCTGGGCGGTGCTGGGCGGAACTTCGCTGGCCCGTACGGGTGCGCAGATGGCCGACCGGCTCGGCGATGACGACCTCGCTCGCGCCCGGGCTCTACTGCCGTCGCTGTGCGGCCGGGACCCGGCCGCGCTGGACGCCGACGGCCTGGCGCGGGCGGCCCTGGAATCGGTGGCCGAGAACACCTCCGATGCGCAGGTGGCGCCGATCCTGTGGGGCGCGGTCGCCGGGGTGCCCGGGCTGCTGGTGTACCGGGGCGCCAACACCCTCGATGCGATGATCGGTCACCATTCGCCGCGGTACGAGCGGTTCGGCTGGGCCGCAGCGCGATTCGATGACGCGATGAACTATCTCGGGGCGCGTGCGACGGGGCTGTGCGTGGTCGCGGTGTCCGGCGCGCCGGCCGCGGCGTGGCGGGCATGGCGTCGCGACGCCGGAAAGCACCCCAGCCCGAACGCCGGAGTCGCCGAAGCGTCGTTCGCCGGAGCGCTGCGCGTGCAGTTGGGCGGACCCACCCAATACGCGCACCGCCTCGAGATGCGCCCCACCCTCGGTGACGGTCCCGCACCCCAAGCGCGTGATCTGCGCCGAGCGGTGCGGCTGTCGCGCGCCGTACAGGCGCTGGCCACCGTGGCTGCGGTCAGCGTCGCTTCCCGTATCGGTCGGCGAGCTTCTCCTCGGTCGTCTGGGGCGTGACGTCGGGCACCTCGGGCTGGGCGTCAGGCTTGCCACCGGCCTTCTCCCGGCGGCGGGCCTTCACCTCGGCGACGATGAAATAGCCCAGCCCGATCGGCGCAACAATGCCGAAGGCGATCCACTGGATGCCGTAGGACAGAAACGGCCCGGCATCCAGGTGCGGCAGCGGAATCACTCCGAGGCCGCCGGGCTGGTTGTCCACCAACTGCAGATACGAACCGGCCAGGGGCACCCCGGTCACCTGGGTGACCTGGGGCGGATTGATCGAGTACACCTGCTGCGCACCGTCGGCCCGGAACGGATCCTTGCCGGTGAGCACGGGCTCCGCATCACGCAGCCGCGCGACGATGGTCACCGGGCCGGCCGGCGGGGCGGCGAACGGCGGCAACGCAGTGCCTTGGTCTGGTTTGACATAGCCGCGGTCCACCAGCACCGTCGGCCCGTTGTCCACCGCGAACGGGGTCAACACCTCGTAGGCCGGATCCCCGTCGACCGACCGGAGCCGCGCCACCACCTGTGCTTCGGGCAGATAGTGCCCGGTGGCACTGACCCGGTGCCACTGCTGATCGGGGGCCGACGAATCCTGATGGGGCAGAACGCTGGTCAGCGGTACCGGGTCGGCCGACAGCGAGCTGGCGATCTGCGAGTTCTCCCGAGAGGTCTTGGTGTTCTTGCCCAACTGCCAGGGTGCCAGCACCGTGAAGCACAGCCACGCGAACGCGATCACCACGACGAACAGTGCCAGCCACTGGGGCCGGAACAGGAACGCCCAGCGCCTCATCGCCCAGAACCCAACCGCTCGTCGACCCAATCGTGCAGCCCACCCAACGACGCGTCGATGACGTCGAACACGTCCTGGAAGTCGGTGAGCGACCCGTAGTACGGATCCTCCACATCGAGGGCGAAGGCGCCCGAACGGGGATCGAACGACCGCATCATCCGCAGCCGCTCGGGCGGCACCCCCATCTCCTTGAGGAAGCGCGCGTGGTTGCGGCCCATCGCGATCACCATGTCGGCGGCCAGGTGGTCGTCGTCGATCTGGGCCGCACTGTGTGAGGTCGGGTATCCGTGCTGGCGCAGTATCTGATTGGTGCGCCGGTCGGCGGGCTCGCCCGCATGCCAGCCACCGGTACCCGCGCTGGTCACCCGCACCACATCGGCCAGGCCGCGTTCGGAGATCTGGTGGGCGAACATCTTCTCGGCCATCGGGGACCGGCAGATGTTGCCCGAGCAGATGAAGGTGACGTGCACAAGCTGTTCCCCGGGTCGCTGCGCTCCCGCCCGCCGGTCAGACACCCAGCACCTCCCGCAGGTCGGCGATGGTCGACACCCGGTGCAGCGGCGCGGGAGCGTCGGGGCCGTCGAAATCGGTGCCGCCGTAACCCCAGCCGACCACGACGGTGTCGATACCGTGCTCACCGGCGCCCTCCACGTCGTGGGAGCGGTCGCCGATCATCAGCACCCGCTCGGGCAGCGGGCTCAGCTGGGCCAGGGCATGCGCGACCACATCGGCTTTGGCGGACCGGCTGCCGTCCGAGCTGGCGCCCGCGATGACCTCGAAATAGCCGTCCAGGCCGAAGTGGGTGAGGATGCGGTGCGCGGTCGTCTCGGCCTTCGAGGTGGCCACGGCCAGGCGCACGCCCGCGGCGCGCAGATCCTCCAGCAGCGCCGGGATCCCGTCGAACAGGCTGTTCATCGCCCAGCCGCGGGTGGTGTAGTCGGCGCGGTAGGCGGTGATCGCGGCCTCGACACGGTCGCCGAGCCCCATCTCGCTCAGCGTGTGGTGCATCGGCGGCCCGACGATCCGGCCGGCCAGGTCGCCGTCGGGCACCGGCGCGCCGACGGTGTCCAGCGCATGCCGGAAGCTGGCCACGATGCCGTCCGCGGAATCGGTGAGGGTCCCGTCGAGGTCGAACAACACCAGCTGCGGGGTCTCGATCACCGTGTCAGTCACCCGTTCATTGTCGCCGATGTACCTGTGGTGTCCTGCGGCGCACTACTGTCGTGCTGTGGTTCACGGGGTCCGGCAGGCGGCGCGCTATCACGGCGATCAGGCCGTCGCGCCCGGCATGCTGGACTTCGCGGTCAACGTGCGCGCCGAGGGGCCGCCGTCGTGGCTGGTGGACCGGTTGAGTGCACGATTGGGTGATCTGGGCCACTATCCCGCCGCGGCCGATACCGACCGGGCGGTGCGAGCCGTTGCCGAGCGGCACGGCCGCGGGGTGGACGAGGTGGCGCTGCTGGCCGGGGGCGCGGAGGGGTTCGCGCTGCTGCCGCACCTGTCGCCGACCCTGGCCGCGCTGATCGCCCCGTCGTTCACCGAACCCGAGGCGGTGCTGAGCGCCGCGAACATTCCGACCGAACACGTCGTGCTGGCGCCGCCGTTCTCGCTGACCGGTGCCCGAGTGCCCGACGAAGCCGATCTGGTGGTCGTCGGCAACCCGACCAACCCCACCTCGGTGCTGCACACCCGCGAGCAGATCCTGGCGCTGCGCCGCCCGGGCCGGATCGTGGTGGTCGACGAGGCGTTCGCCGACGCGGTGCCGGGGGAGCCCGAATCGGCGGCCGGGCTGGTGTTGCCCGACGTCGTCGTGCTGCGCAGCCTGACCAAGACGTGGTCGCTGGCCGGACTACGAGTCGGCTATGCACTGGGCGCGCCCGAGGTGTTGGAGCGGTTGACCGCCCGGCGGGCGCACTGGCCGCTGGGCACGCTGCAGCTCGAAGCCGTGACCGCATGCTGTGCCCCGGAGGCCGTCGCCGAGGCCGAGGCCGGCGCCCGCCGGTTGGCGGCACTGCGCACCGAGATGGTGTCCGGACTGCGGGCGGCGGGCATCGAGGTGGTCGACGGCTGCGCCCCGTTCGTCCTGATGCGCGTCGCCGACGCCGAACTGGCACGCAAACAGTTGGACAGCAAGGGGATTGCGGTGCGCCGCTGCGACACCTTCGTGGGGCTCGAGGGTGACTATCTGCGAGCAGCGGTCCGGCCGGAGTGGCCGCTACTGGTGGAGGGCCTGCGGTGAGTGTCCTGCTGTCCGACGTGATCGAGGTCCTCGACGCCGCGTATCCGCCTGCGCTGGCGCATGACTGGGACTCGGTGGGCCTGGTGTGCGGTGACCCGTCGGAGCCGGTGTCGTCGGTGACCATCGCGGTGGACGCCACCGCGGCGGTGGTCGACGAGGTGCCCGACGACGGTCTGCTGCTGGCGCACCACCCGCTGCTGCTTCGCGGGGTGGACACGGTCGCGGCGAGCACCGCCAAGGGGTCGTTGATCCACCGGCTGATCCGCTCGCGGCGATCGCTGTTCACCGCGCACACCAACGCCGACGCGGCGCTGCCCGGGGTTTCCGACGCGCTGGCCGAGGCGCTGGGCCTGGTGGTGCAGGACGTTCTGGCGCCGGCGGAGTCCCGCTCCGGCCTGGACAAGTGGGTGGTCTTCGTTCCCGCCGAAGACGCTGAGCGGGTGCGTGTGTCGCTGTTCGCGGCCGGGGCGGGCCAGATCGGCGACTACTCCTGCTGCAGTTGGAGTTCCAGTGGCACTGGGCAGTTCCTGCCGCGGGAAGGCGCCGACCCCGCCATCGGCACCGTCGGCACCCTGGAACACGTGACCGAGGACCGGGTCGAGGTGATCGCGCCGTCGGCGGTGCGTGCGCGGGTGCTGGCGGCATTGCGCGCCGCGCATCCGTATGAGGAACCCGCCTTCGATGTGTTCGCCTTGGCGCCGCTGCCCTCCGGGGTCGGTATCGGGCGGATCTGCGCGCTGCCCGAACCGGAATCGCTGTCGGCGTTCGTGTCCCGGGTGCGTGGCCAGCTGCCGGCCACCTCGTGGGGGGTACGGGCGGCCGGTGACCCGGAAGCGCTGATCTCGCGGGTGGCGGTGTGCGGCGGCGCGGGCGACTCGCTGCTGGACACGGTCGCCCGCACCGATGCCCAGGTGTACGTGACCGCGGATCTGCGCCACCATCCGGCCGACGAGCACCGCCGCAAGTTCGGCACCGCTCTGGTGGACGTGGCGCACTGGGCCAGTGAATACCCGTGGTGCGGACAGGCGGCCGCTCTCCTCACGAAGCGTTTCGGCGCTGAACTTCCGGTGCGCGTGAGCACGGTGCGCACCGACCCATGGAATATCGAAGAAGGACATCATTGATGAAAGCTGCACTCACCCAACAGCGTTCGCTGTTGACGCTGGTCGAGTTGGACGCCGAGCTGAGCCGGGTCGAGCACCGGGCCCGCAACCTCGCCGAGCAGCAGCGTTTCGAGGAGGCGCAGGCCGAACACCGGGCCGCCAACGACCAACTCGCCGTGCTGAGCATCACCTTGGAGGACCTGGACGGCCAGGTCGCCAAATTGGAGAGCGAGATCGACGGGGTCCGGCAGCGTGAGGACCGGGACCGGTCGCTGCTCGACGGTGGCGAGGTGAACCCCAAACAGCTCTCGGAACTGCAACACGAGTTGGAGACGTTGGAGCGCCGCCAGTCCGCGCTGGAGGATTCGATGCTGGAGGTGATGGAGCGTCGTGAAGCGTTGCAGGCCCAGCGGTCCGAGGCGCTCGCCCGCATCGACACCCTGCACAACGATCTGTCTGCGGCGCAATTGGCGCGCGATGAGGCGCTGGTCGTCATCGACCAGGCCCGCCATGTCGGTGGGCTGCGCCGTACCGAGCTGACCTCCGGTCTGGATGCCGACCTGGTCGCGATGTACGAGAAGCAGCGGGCCAAGGGTGGTCCGGGCGCCGGTCTGTTGCAGGGCAAGCGATGTGGCGCCTGCCGGATCGAGATCGACCGCGGTGAGATGGCCCGGATCTCGGCGGCCGCGGAGGACGAGGTGCTGCGCTGCCCGGAATGCGGGGCGATCCTGCTGCGGATCAAGCCGTGAAGGTTCTCGTCGAGGCCGACGGTGGTTCGCGGGGCAACCCGGGACCCGCGGGCTACGGCGTGGTCGTCTTCAGCGCGGACCATTCCGCGGTGCTGGCCGAACGCCGCGAGTCGATCGGCATGGCGACCAACAATGTCGCCGAATACCGGGGTCTGATCGCAGGTTTGACGGCGGCAGCCGAGGTCGGCGCCACCGAGGTGGCGGTCTCGATGGACTCCAAACTGGTGGTGGAACAGATGTCGGGCCGCTGGCGCGTCAAGCATCCCGACCTGCTGGAGCTGCACCGCGAAGCCACCCAGGCGGCCCGCCAGTTCGACGCGGTGAGCTACGAGTGGATTCCGCGGGACCGCAATTCCCACGCCGACCGGCTGGCCAACGAGGCGATGGACGCCGCGCAGGACGACCCGGGGGACAAACCCGCCGGGTCGAGCTCGGGACCCGGCTGGACCGGTGCGCGCGGCGAGCCCACCCGGCTGATGCTGTTGCGGCACGGCCAGACCGAACTGTCGGTGGACCGGCGGTACTCGGGCCGCGGCAATCCGCCGTTGACCGAACTGGGTCGCGCGCAGGCCGATGCGGCGGCGCGTTACCTGGGGGAGCAGGGCGGCGTGTCCGCCGTCATCTCCTCACCCCTGCAGCGGGCCCATGACACTGCGGCCGCCGCGGCGAAGGTGTTGGGTCTGGACGTCACCATCGACGACGACCTCATCGAAACCGATTTCGGGGCCTGGGAGGGTTTGACGTTCGGCGAAGCGGTGCAACGGGATCCGGAACTGCACGGTCGGTGGCTGCGCGACACGAGCATCACACCCCCGGACGGGGAGAGCTTCGACGCCGTCGCGCGCCGGGTGCGCCGGGCACGTGACCGAATCGTCGCCGAGCACGGCGGGTCCACGGTGCTCGTGGTGTCGCACGTGACGCCGATCAAAACACTTCTGCGCCTTGCCCTGGACGGCAGTGCCGGCATCCTCTACCGGCTGCATCTGGACCTCGCCTCGCTGAGCATCGCGGAGTTCTACCCCGACGGGCTGGCCTCGGTGCGGCTGGTCAACCAGACGGCGTATCTGCCGACCGTGTGATCCTGCCGCGGTAGCGCCGCTCAGGTGTGGTGGCGGCGGTAGTGCCGGGCTGCCCGAGCCCGATTGGCGCAGATGTTCTGGGTGCAATATCTCCTGCGGGCATCCTGCGCAAGAAAAAGCATGCTGCACGTCGGGTTCGCGCACCGCCGCAATCGGTCTGGCGTGGGTCCGGCGAGAATCTCGATCAGACTCACGGCAACCGCCGCCAACGCCAGTTGGTGGGGCTCGTGCGGTGCGATGAGCGTGGTCTCGGACGCCCATCCGCTGCCGGTCCGCACAAGCTTGCGCGTCGACGCGCAAGCTTGTGCGGCCACGTTCACCCGGTCGATACTTGTCTGCCTGGGTGCGGTGCCGCCGACGTGAGCGTCGAGAATGTCCCGAACGGCTTGGCGCAGTTCGGCGGTCGCCGAAAGCGACGGTATTCCGGCGCCCTCGGGCAGTCGATCACGTTGAAGGTCCCACCAGCGGCGGCAGGTCGCCTCATCGGCAAGCAGATCCGTACTGGGGTCGGTCGCGGTGATGAGCGTGTCGGCGAGGTCCACCGCGAGAGGCTCATCGGCCACGGGGAACCCAAGTGCCTGCGCGCTGTCCAGCCTCGACGGTTCCCTCACCTTGCTAACGATATCTCAGCATTGACACCGTTAGGGCGATGCGTTAGAAACTAACGGTAATCATATCTTGTTACCGTTATAGAGGGAGATGCAGATGGGCTCGATCGAATTGCTGGAACAGGCCGACCGGCGTCTGGTGACGTTGGTTTCGGGGCTCAGCCCCGCCGACTGGGATGGGCCCAGCCCCTGCGCCGAGTGGAATGTGCGGTCATTGGTCAGTCATACGGTCGCCTCGATCGACGCGTTCTCCGCGGCGGTGGATGGCCAAGGTGGTCCGACCGAGGAGGAGCTCTTCAGCGGGACCGACATCCTGGGCTCCGACCCGTTGGGTGTCGTGGAGCGGGCTGTCGAGCGCTCGCACCGGGCGTGGGCCTCAATCGTGGACTGGGAGCAGTCGGTCGGCACCGTTCTGGGGTCGATGGCCGCCGAACAGGCCATCGGGATCATCACCTATTCCACTCTGATCCACAGTTGGGATCTGGCCGGCGCCGTCGGCGCGACGGTTGAGTTCACCGCACCCGAGGCCACGTTGGCAGAAGCCGTTGGATCGCAGCTGGTCCCGGCCCTGCGGCCCAACGGCCTTTTCGGTGCCGAGGTGGAGGTTGGGGCCAGCGCGACGCCGACCGAGAGGCTCGTCGCGCTGGCCGGGCGGAACCCACTCTGAATCCGGGGCGGGATCAGGTGGACAGGGCCGACGGGTCTTGCGCGATGATCGCCTCCACGTCGGATCGAAGGTCATCGAGCGCCTGTCGAGCCTGATCGTCGTAGTCGCGGGCGGAGTCGTCGAGCACGCACACGGTGCCGACGACCTCGCCGGCGGCGTTTCGTACCGGTAAGCCCAGGTAATTGGTCAGGCCGAACTCGACTTCATCCTCATTGCCGGCGAATACCTGATCGTCGCGGGAATCGCTGATGAACACCGCCTCGCCACTGTCGACGACATGTTCGCAGTACAACGGGATCGCATCCGGGGTGAGCGCGGCTTTCTGCCCGGCGGCTCCGACAGGGTAGTGCGCTGCTCCCTGTCCGGCCGTTGCGGCCACCACCATCGAGCCGGGGTCGGAACGCATGACAAGGCAGGACTTGACCCCGAGGGTCTCGGCCAGATCGGCCATGCGTGACGTCACGGACGACAGCGCCGGGGTCGCGTTCGCGGTGGGTGCGTCAGCCAGGGTGCGGTCGAGGGCATCCAGGACCTCGCGAGGGTCGGTTCGCTTGGCGTAGTTGGGGTGAACATCGATCCAGCGCAGCAGGCGGTCCTCGTCGATGAGTGCGACGGTCGGCATCGGCAATCCGAGGCCACCGTCGGCAATGGCCTCGCGAAGGTCGAGTCCTAAGGACCGTTGGGCCGCATGGGCTTCGGCGCTAGGCTGGGTGAGAATCCCGAATGCGGCAGCAAGTTGATTGCCCGGGTCCGATACGACCGTGAAGCTCAGCTCGTTGATGTCGCGGCTGGACATCGAACCATCCGGTGTCTGCGGGCTGATGGCGATGAGGCGCACGCCTCTGGCCCGCAGTGCCGGCACCAGATCCTTTTCGTATGCCCGCAGTGCCATATTGCAGTATGGGCACCAGGCCCCGCGGTAGAAGACGATGACGGCGGGGGTGCCGGCCAACAAGTCATCCGACGTCACCTGCCTGCCGTCGACGTCCAACAGCGGGACCGTCGGGACCCGAAAACCCGGCGCTGCCACCGATGCCGGTGTGCCCGAGGCCTCCAAGGCGAGCTGTTCTGTCACGAAGACCTGGAGAAGTGCGGCGGTCTCGTCGGATGCCGTTTCTGCCGCTGGTTGTTCCGCTCGGGTCATGGTATGCCTTTCTGGCTGGGTGGTGCTGACATGTTTTAGATCAATTTGTACTATTTGGTACAGAGTGAATAATCGTATGTTCGGGCGGCGATCACGGGGTTGAGCGGCCGCCTGCGACCGCTTCTGCAGCGGCAATGACATCGGCGATGTTCGGAATGTCGGCGGCGGTCACGCTGCGGTGTGCATAGGCCACACGTCCGGTGTTGTCCAGGACGAACGTTCCTCGTCCTTGCAGGAACCTTGAACTCATACCTATGCGGCTGCCTGACTGCGCGGCGCGTAACACCTTCATCGGGGAGAACGCCAGGTACCGAGCGGGCGAGAACCGTCCGACGTCCGCGGCGATCTCCAGCGCACGATGGTGGTCGCTGACGCAGCGGAATGGAATCCCACGCTCACTGCATGAGTTGTCAACTTCCGCGACGCTTTCGCGGTAGACAAGGACGACGGTCGCATTGATCGCAGCCAATCTGTCACTCACCGCGACGAGGTCGCGGGCGGCTTGTTGGCAGAATGGGCACCACATTCGATGGAATCCGACGATGACCGGTCCTTTGCTCAGTAGCTGTGAGATGGAGACCGGACCGTGTGATGTCTCGACTTCGACCCCGACCGGGAACTTTGCACCGACGGCAACTGACATGGCACTCGTTTCGATGATGCAGGGAGTGCAGCTCCCTGAGGCTGACTGTACTGTCCGGTTCATTTCTACGTGACCTGATCAGTGCGCGTCCGGCGATTCTGCGGCTGTGCCCGCAGTGTCACTGTTTCGTCATCGCTCTGCTGGTACGCGTCGACTCATCACCTCGCGCCGGCGACGGCGCGATATCTTCATTCGGTGTCGAGCACGAGCGAGCCGGGGCGATCAGCGCTGCCGGCCACCGAGCGAGGACGTCGCAGCCGCGCGGCGATCGTCGACGCGGCCGCGACGGCAATGTACGAGAAGGGCGTCGCCGCAACGAGCCTCGACGATGTGCTGGCATCCGCCGGCTGCGGTAAGTCCCAGCTGTACCACTACTTCACCGACAAGGCGGATCTGGTGCGCGCGGTGATCGGCCGGCAGTTGGAACTGATACTGGATGCGCAGCCTGAGATTCACCGAGTGGACTCGTGGGCCGGATTGCAGCGGTGGGTCGATCAGATCGTCGAGACGCACCGGGCTCCGGGCGGTCCGTTCGCCTGCCCGCTGGGATCGATGGCTGCCGAGCTCAAGGGTGATGACGCCTACGCCGACAGCCTCGCCGGCGCGTTCAATCGCTGGGAATCGTTGTTGGCAGCAGGGCTACGCAGGATGTCCGACCGAGGGCAGTTGCGCCCCGATGCGGATGTCGAGAGCCTGAGCCGGTCAATTCTGGCGACATTGCAGGGCGCGGTGATGCTGGCGCGCATCCACGGCGACACGCGCATCCTCGGTGAGGCGATGAGGAACGCATTGGCCGCGATACGGGTACGCCAGGCACGGCCTACCTGAACTAGCTGTGCAGGTGCATCCGCTCGCCGTGCACATCGAAGATCATGATCGCCTCGACGGGGCCGTCGACGGTGCCGAACCAGTGCGGTGTCCACGTCGAGAACTCCACGGCCTCACCGGGTTCGATGGTGAAGTCCCGTTCGCCGAGGATCAGCCGGAGCTTGCCGGACAGCACGTACATCCAGTCCTGGCCCTCGTGCACGGGGAACTCGGCGGGCGGCTTGTTGCGTCTGGCGCTGACCCGCACCTTGTACGTGTGCCGACCACCGGTGGGGCCGTTGCGGGTCAGCGGCCAGTACGTGACGCCGTGGCGGGTATGTGAGCTGCCGCGCACCCGAGGGTCCTCGGACTCGGGCTCGCGCAGCAGTTCGTCGGTGCTGACCGCCAGCGCCGAGGCCAGCCGGGGCAGGTGATCGAGAGCCAGCCGGCGCTTGCCGGACTCCAGCCGGCTGAGCGTCGACACGTCGATGGCGGCGCGAGTGGCGACATCCTGCAGGGTCAGCCCCTGCTGGGTGCGTAGGTCCCGCAGCCGTTTGCGGACGATGTCGTCCACGGACTTTGCCTGCATGGCAAATCAGCTTGGCATCGATGCGCGGTGTCGGCAAGCTCGAAGTATGGACACCACATGGGATTGCATCATCGTCGGCGGCGGAGCCGCGGGACTGAGCGCCGGGCTGGTCCTGGGCCGGGCCCGTCGTCGCACCCTGCTTCTGGACGCCGGCACACAGAGCAACCTCGCGGCACACGGGATCGGCGGACTGCTCGGACACGACGGCCGCCTGCCCGCGCAGCTCTATGAGATCGGACGCACCGAACTCGGCGCGTACCCCAGCGTCGAGGTGCGGTCGGCGACGGTGGTGACCGCGGTCCGCGACGGCGCGGACTTCGTGCTGACCACCGCCGACGGCAGTCGCGTGCGGGCGCGTCGGGTGCTGCTGGCCGCCGGCATGCACTACGAGATGCCGGAAATCCCCGGCATGGCGGAACTGTGGGGCCGGTCGGTGTTCCACTGCCCGTTCTGCCACGGTTGGGAGGCGCGCGATCAGCCGCTGGCCGTGCTCGCACAGGGGGACCGCGCCGTGCATGTCGCGCTGCTGCTGCGCGGGTGGACCGAGGACATCGTCGTGCTGTCCAATGGGCCCGCCGGACTGGATACCGGTCAGCTCGACCTGCTGGCAGGTGCCGGGATCAAGGTGGACGAGCGGCCGATCGCGCAATTGCATTCCGAGGAAGGCGAATTGGCTGAGGTGGTGTTCGCCGACGGTGGCCGGTTGCCGCGCCGGGGGCTGCTCGCCTCGGTCGGTCTGCGCCAACGCGGCGATCTGGTGGCGCAACTCGGGCTTGCCCTGGCGCCGCCCTCGCCGGTTGCCGTCGACGCGGTCGCCGTCGATCCGATGCAACGAACCTCGGTGCCCGGCGTGTTCGCGGCCGGCGACCTGTGTCCCGGCATGCCGCAGGTGTCCGCGGCGGTGGCGTCCGGATCGATGGCGGGGGCCGCGGTGATGCAGAGCCTGATGGCCGACGACGTCGGTCTGCCCGGCACGCCGTGGCCGGTATTCGAGTCGACCGCGCAGCAGCACTGGGACCGGCATTACGGTGAACGCGAACGCGTCTGGAGTGGACGGGTGAACAAGCACCTGGCCGATATCGCCGGCGCGCTGCCACCCGGGCGCGCCCTGGATCTGGGTTGCGGCGAGGGCGGTGACGCGATCTGGTTGGCCCGCAACGGTTGGCAGGTGGTGGCCACCGACATCTCCGGTGTGGCGCTGGACCGGGCGGCCGAGGATGCCGGTGAACTGTTGGAGCGCATCGACTTTCAGCGTCATGATCTGACCGAGACCTTTCCGGTGGGTGAGTTCGACCTGGTGTCGGCGCAGTTCCTGCATTCGACGGTGCCGCTGGACCGCACCGCGGTGCTGCGCCGGGCGGCCGCTGCCGTTTCGCCGGGCGGGCGGTTGGTGATCGTCGATCACGGGGCCGCGCCGCCATGGTCCAAGCACAAGGACTATCCGTTCCCCAGCGTCGAGGAGGTGCTGGCCGCGCTGGACCTCGGCGACGGCTGGGATCGGCTGCGGGCCGAACCGGTCGAGCGGGAGGCGACGGGTCCAGAGGGAGAGCACGGTCACCTGATCGACAACGTGATGGTGTTGCAGCGCCGGACGTAGATACCCTCAGGCGTGTTCGTCGAACTGTTTCGTGCCCTCGACCTGGCGGGCGTCTTCACCAACGCGATCCTCGGCGGCATGGTGGCCCGCGACAAGCGTTTGGACCCCGTGGGTTTCGCGGCTCTTGCCTTGTTGTCCGGGCTCGGCGGCGGCATCATCCGCGACACGCTGCTGCAGCACGGGCCGCCGGTGGCGCTCACCGATTCGCTCTACGCCCTGACGGCCATCGCGGGGGCGGCGGTCGCCTTCGTCCTGCCGGTGCGCGGACGGTTGTGGAACGTCTCGTTCCCGCTGATCGATGCGCTGGCGCTGGGCTGCTGGGCGACGGTCGGCGCGCAGAAGACGTTGTCGCTGGGCTTGGGCTGGCTGCCGGCCCTGCTGCTCGGCACCATCACCGCGGTCGGCGGAGGTGCGCTGCGGGACCTGTTCGTCCAGCGGATCCCGCAGATCTTCGGCGGCAACACCTTGTACGCGAGCTGCGCCGTGGTGGCGAGCGCGGTGGTCATCGGCTTCTGGTACGCCGGGCTGTCGACCGCTGGAGCGCTGGTGGGCACCGCGGTGGGGGCCTTGATGTGCCTGCTGGCGCGGTGGCGTGGCTGGCAGCTCGGCCAGGGATTGGCCTGGGACTACGCGGTGGCCCGGCGCCCCGGACAGCGCTTGCCCAGGGTGTCGGTGCGGATCGCGCGTGAGCGTGGGGACTTGTCATAGGGTCGCAGTAGTATCGAACACATGTTCGACTCGCATCTCGCCACCGCGCGCGGGGAGTTGCGAGCTGAGCGGGCTGCGACGGCGCGGCGGTTGATCGCGCTGGGCCACTACACCGGCGTTCGGATGGCTGAGCTGGGCAACACCCATCAGGACTGGGTGGTCGACGACTGGGAGTTGGTGGCCGTGGAGGTGGCCACCGAGCTGGGGATCGGACGGCAACGGGCCTCCACGGAGATGGCGCACGGCCGGACGTTGATCGAACGGCTGCCGCGGCTGGCTCAGGTGTTCCTGGCCGGTGATCTCGAGTACGGGCATTTCACCGCGATCGCGGCGCGCACCGCGTTGATCGTCGATCCCGATCTGCTCGGGATCGTCGATGAGCGGGTGGCCGCCCAGGCGCCGGGGTGGGCGGCGCGTTCACGGGACAGGGTCGCCGAGCTGGTCGACTGGCTGGTGCTGGAGGTCGACCCTGAGGCGATCCGGGTGGCCAAGCAGCGCCGCGCCGAGCGCAGGATCGACGTGACGCCCGCCGGCAACGGGCTGGCCGACGTTATCGGCACTGCCGACGCGGCCGATGCCGCCGTGTTCGATAAGAGGCTCGATGAGCTGGCGCGCACCGTGTGCCCGAACGACCCCCGTATGCATGCCGAGCGTCGCGCCGACGCGCTGCGTGCTCTCAGCGAAGGCGCGACCCGGCTGGCATGCATGTGCGGCTCGGCCGAATGCCCGGCCGCTACCGCTGAGGCGCCCGCGGGCAGCATCGTCATCCATGTATTGGCCGAGCAGGCCACCGTCGAGGGCGACAGTGAGACGCCGGGGCTGCTGCCGGGCTACGGGGCGATCCCGGCCGAACAGGTGCGCCAGATGGCAGCGCGGGCCCGGTGCCGGCCGGTACCGCGGCCACCGGCGTTGTCCACCGAACCTGGTTACCGGCCCTCGGCGCGGTTGGCCGATTTTGTGCGGGCCCGGGATCTGACGTGCCGGTGGTACGGCTGCAATGCACCGGCGGAGGTGTCCGATATCGATCACACCGTCCCGTGGCCGGCCGGTGTCACCCATCCGTCGAACACCAAGCTGTATTGCCGGACCCATCATCTGGTCAAGACGTTCTTCCCCGGGTGGGCCGACGTCCAGGGGCCCGACGGTTCCCTCACGCTCATCTCGCCGACTGGTCGGGTCTACCAGAGCACACCCGATGGGGCGCTGTTCTTTCCGCAGCTGGCCGCCCGCACCGGCGTGCTCGCCCGCGCCCAAGCGCCCCCACCCACCCCGGCCCGCGGGTTGGCGATGCCCACCCGCGCACGACCCCGGGCGCACGAGCGGGCCTACCGCATCGCCCGCGAACGGGCGCTCAATCGCGCCCGCGCCGAGGCGAATCCGCCACCCTTCTAGGGTCGCGCGAACGCGCTCATATCGGCCGGCTGGGTCAGTCGCACACTGTTGCCCGACGGGTCGCGGAACCCGCAGTCGATCCCGTAGGGCTGCTGGTGTGGTTCCTCGGTGAATTCGACACCGCGGGCCTTGAGTTCCTCGTAGCTCGACCGGCAGTCCTCGGTGGTGAGAAAGATCGTGCCGGCGAATCCTTTGGCGGTCAGCTCACGGACCTGCTGCTGGGTGGCCGCGTCCATGAAGGGTGGGCCGGGCACCGCCATCAACACGATGGACACGTCGTCCTGGCCGGGCGGACCCACGGTGAGCCACCGAAAGACGTTGTCCATATCCGGAAGTGAAACATCTTGGCGCACTTCGAATCCGACCTTCTCGGTCCAGTACTTGAGGGCGACTTCCTGGTCGTGTACCCACAGGTGGGCATTTGCGATCTTGATCATGGGCTCGACGCTACGAGGACTGCCCGGTGCCCGTCTTCTCCAGATGTGCTGTCTTTCGGGTATCCCGTTTGAGGATGCAACTCGGCACCCGTGCGTAGCTGCTCGCCGGCGGTAACGAGGCGCGGTACGCCGCCGGCGGCAAGCCATAGATACGGGCGAAGCTGGTGGTGAAGGAGCCGACGCTGGTGAGCCCGACCATCGCGCAGATATCGGCGACCGATCGCTCGGTATAGCGCAGCAGGGCTGCCGCCCGCTCCAGGCGCCGGGTCTGCAGATAGGCCCGCGGCGATTCGCCGAACGTCCGGGTGAACATCCGGCTGAAATGGGCCCGGGACAGTCCTGCGGCCGCCGCCAAGTCGTCGACGGTCAGCGGATCGGCGTACCGCGCGTCGGCCAGATCCTTGGCCCGCAGTAAATAGCGGGCTGGAGGTACCTGCGCCATGTTGCTAAGGTAACCCGCGCGGACGAGTTGGCCGGGCGACCGCGGAGAAATTCGAGGAAAGTCCGGACTTCGCAGAGCAGGGTGATTGCTAACGGCAATCCGAGGAAACTCGCGGGAAAGTGCCACAGAAAACAGACCGCCGGAGACGGTAAGGGTGAAACGGTGCGGTAAGAGCGCACCAGCGCCCCGGGTGACCGGGGCGGCTAGGCAAACCCCACCCGAAGCAAGGCCAAGAAGGCCGCAACCTGGTTGCGGCTGCGCGAGCGTTCGAGGGCTGCTCGCCCGAGCTTGCGGGTAGGCCGCTTGAGGCACCCGGCGACGGTGTGTCCAGATGGATGGTCGCCGCTTGGCACCTCGGCAACGAGGAGCCGAGCACAGAATCCGGCTTACAGGCCAACTCGTCCGCCCCTATCGGCGCCCCGTCACCGTCCCACTGCCTTGCGCAGCGACTTCAGGGCGGCGCCGATCTCGTCCTCGGCGTACAGCGCGATCTCGGCCTCGATCTGATACAGCAGCCCGTAGGTGAAGGTGTCCTCGCCCGCGGCGTGCGCGGCATCGGTCTGCGTGAGCAGGTGATGGCGGCTGACCACGCTGTCCTGGTGATCGCCGAGCAGCGTCTGGATGGTCTTGGCGCCGTTGGCGACGGCGGTCTCTCCGTGTGCGGCCGCGGTGTAGCGAAGTTGCTTGGCGCGCTTGCGGATCCGGTGCAGCGCCTCGTCGGTGCCCTCGGCCTTCGCGGCCTTGGCAGCCTTGGCGACCTTGCGGTAGGCGCCTTCGACGGTCACCTGCGCGGGCTCGCCTTCGGCGGTGGTGGTGGGGGAGGCCACCACGGCTTCGAGTGCGTCGAGCAGGCGGAAGTAGCGCTCCGAGCGCATCGCGGCGAGCGAGCGCCGCCAGCCGGCCTTGTACTTCTGCCTGGCCCCGTCGACCAGACGTTCCCGCACCGGTCCGCGCACCAGGTTCTCCGGCAGCGCATCGAGGGCACGCTCGTACTTCTCGGCCAGCACCTCGGCATCGCGGGCCACGCCCAGCACCGCCGCCAGCTCCTTGAGTTCGTCGAGGATCCACGCGTTGTCGGTGCCCGCCTCCTCGGCCAGCAGGCTGCGGATCTTGCGGGTGGTCACCCTCATCTGGTGCACCGAATCCCACACGTCGGCGCGCACCGCGCGGTCCCACTCCAGCAGGGCTTCGACGTTCTCGGCCACGGCGCGGTGCACCGGGTCCAGCGGGGCCGGCGCCTTCTCCGGCGCTCCCACGTCGAGCACCCGGGCCAGTTTCGAGCCGTGTCCGGCCGGGACGGCGCCGGCGTCGAGCAACCGGTTGGCCAAGCGCTCCAGCACCTCGGCCGGAGCGTCGCCGACCAGTTCCAGCTCCCACTCCCGCCACGCCTGCGGCTCGCTGTCCGGGCGCAGCGCCGTGGCCGTCACGCTGTCGTCGCAGAACTCCGCGACCGGCGTCGCGTCGACGCCGAACAGCAGCGACACCGAGCGTTGCGTGGAGATGCGGGCCACCGCCGCCAGCGGCTGGTCCCGCACGATCGCCGCCACCACATCGCGGATCTCCTCGGGTACGGAGTCCTCCAGCGGGGCCCGCACCTCGGTGCGGGTGTCCTGGCCGGCCGGCAGCTTGACATGCCAGCCGGCATCGGTGCCGCCGGTGCGGCGGCGCAGCGTGATCTTGTGCGCGGCGAGGTCGTAGTCCGCGGTGTCGTAGTAGACGGCTTCCAGTGTCTGGGTCGGTGAATGCTGCACCCGTGTCACGGCGGCCAGCCCTTCGAATGAGGGTGACACGGTGGTCTCGAGCACGTCGAACTTGCGCTCCACCTCGGTGTGGCGGGAGGTCTTGGGCTTGGCAGCAGGCATTTTCACCTTCGGTCTGGCTGGAAGTCGTGAACAGGGTGCCACATCGAGGTGAACAAACGGCTCAGCCCGCCCGGCGGAACTCTCCGGCGGCGTCCCAGGCCCGGCGTTCGGCGCCGAACGCCGTTGCCTGCTGGGCACGGAACTCCGCGATCGAGTCGGCGTGCGCGGCCAGGAAGTCGCGGTAGCCGGCCAGTTCGAACTGCCCGTCGGCGATCTGCACCTGCCCGCGGCCGGCCGCCATATCGGCGCGCAGGTCCAGCAACTCGTCCGCACTCACCGGGTAGAAGCTGATCCGGTCGAAGTAGCGGAGCAGCCACGGGGTGCCCGGCTCGAAGGATGCCGAGTCGGCCGGATGCCGGTGGTTCCACACCTGGGTGGTGCGCCCGACGAACTGGTAGCCACCGGGACCCTCCATACCGTAGATGCACATGTACGCCCCGCCGATCCCGACGGCGTTCTCCGGGGTCCAGGTGCGCGCCGGGTTGTACTTCGTGGTCACCAACCGGTGGCGGGGATCCAGGGGAGTGGCCACCGGCGCGCCCAGGTACACATCGCCCAGGCCGAGCACCAGGTAGTCGGCGTCGAACACGGTGTCATACACCTGCTGCACGTCGGCCAGGCCGTTCACCCGCCGGATGAACTCGATATTCCACGGGCACCACGGCGCGTCGGCGCGCACACCGTGCATGTAGCGCTCGATGGCCTCGCGGGTGGCCGGGTCGTCCCAGGACAGCGGCAGCCGCACGGTCCGGCTGGGTACGACGAGTTCGGTTGTCGCGGGCAGGCTTTCGTCGGCCCGGGCGATCAGATCGACCATCTCGGCCATCGGCAGCGCGGCCGGGTCGAACTGCACCTGCAGTGAGCGCACACCCGGCGTGAGCTCGGTGATCCCGGCGATCTGCCGGGCGAGCAGGTGTTCGTAGAGCACGTGCACCCGGGCCCGCAGGGCGAGATCGAGCACCATCTCGCCGTATTCGACCAGCACCCCGCCGTCGCCGGCGCGGCGCATGGTGACCTTGGTGCCGTCGGCGGCGGCGAACCGGCTCAGCAGGCCGTCATCACCGTCACCACCGGTGGACAGCACAGACGGCAACGACGCCCGTCGGTCCGAGTCGATGGTGCGCAGCGACGGCGCCCGGTCGGCGCGCACCGGCACGAAACGCACGGTGTCACCGGGCGCCAACTGACCCAGCTTCCACCGGTCACCGCCGACCACGGTGACCGGGCAGACGAATCCACCCAGGCTCGGACCGTCGGGCCCGAGCAGAATCGGTGTGTCACCGGTGAAGTCGAGCGCGCCGACGCAGTAGGCGTTGTCGTGGATGTTGGACGGGTGCAGACCCGCCTCGCCGCCGTCCGTGCGCGCCCAATGCGGTTTGGGGCCCTCCAACCGGACGCCGGTGCGGTCGGAGTTGAAATGCACCGTGTACTCGGTGCCCACCACGGTGTCGATGTCCTCGCGGGTGAAGAACTCCGGTGCGCCGTGCGGGCCCTCGGTGACCGCGATCTCCCAGCGATGCCCGATGCTGGGCTGCTCCTCGATCGCGGCCCTGGCATCGCGGTCGGGCCAGTCCTGGTGCGGGCCGGGATCGACTCCGGCGGCCAGGGTATCGCCCTCGCGCAGTGGCCGGCCGTCATGCCCGCCGAACGTCCCCAAGGTGAAGGTGGCTGTGCTGCCCAGATATTCGGGCTCGACCAGGCCCCCGGCGATCAGCACATAACAACGCATCCCGGGGCCGGAGAGCATGCCGACATCGAGCAGGCCGCCGGCGGGCACCGTGACCGACTGCCATTGCGGCACGGGCGTGCCGTCGAGCGTGACCGGCACCGGTGCGCCCGTCACGCAGACCCGGCCACCCTCGGGGAAACGCAGGGCCGGTCCGCCGCGCGTGCACTCCAGGCCCGGCAGCCCCTCGTCGTTGCCGAGCACCCGGTTGCCGATCCGGAAGGACAGGTCGTCCATCGGGCCCGACGGCGGAACGCCGATGTGCCAGTAGCCGACTCGCCCCGGCCAATCCTGCACCGTGGTCAGCATGCCCGGCCGCAGCACCTCGATCGTCACGAGATCACCATCTGTACCGGCGTCGGGTTGAACCCGTTGCACGGGTTGTTGATCTGCGGGCAGTTGGACACCAGGACCAAGGTGTCGATCTCGGCCCGCAGGGTCAACGTCTTGCCTGGTGCCGACAGCCCGTCGACGATACCGAGGGTGCCGTCGTCGTCCACCGGGACATTCATGTAGAAGTTCACGTTGGAGACGATGTCGCGCTTGCCCATTCCCCATTTGGTGGCCTCGGCCAGGAAGTTCTCCGCGCACGCGTGCTGGTGCACGGTGTGGTGGCCGTAGCGCAGGGTGTTGGATTCCTTCGAGCACGCGCCGGCGATGGTGTCGTGATTGCCGACCTCGTCGTCGACGATGGTCATCAGCGCGGTGCCGTCGGAGGCGCGTAACACCGAACCGGTGGACAGGAAGATATTGCGTTGCGCGGCAACGGTGGTCTGCGCGTTGTAGCGCAGTGCCGGGTCGGGCCGGCCGGCGGTCACCCCGTAGAACAGCGTGTCCACGGCCTGGTTGCCGAACAGGTCGATGATCTGCAACGTCTTGCCGGCGGGCACGATGGCCGACCACGGTGCGCAGGCGGCAACGTCGAAAGTGGTCATGGTGATGCGGTCCTCGTCTCGGTTAGAAGGCACTGTTCTGTGCAGCGGCCCAGGTACTTTCGGTGTTGAACAGGGCGCGCAGATATTCGGGGTCGTCGTTGACAGGACGGGTCAGTTCGTGGTCGGCCCGCCAGGCCAGCACATCGAGGTCGGTGGTCGCGGGTTCGGGGTCCAGCGGGTGCGCGGTGTTGACCAGCACCACCACGACGGGCAGATGGATCAGCAGGTCGACGGATCCGCCGGGGCCGGAGCTGCCGGTGAAGACGAGTCCGCCGTCGGCTTGTACCCGGGCGCCTTTGAAGAACGACACCGAGGGCGCCACATCGCGGATGTCCAGGCCGTGCTTGTGCACGCCGAGCAGCATCTGGGCCTGCCCGGCCGAGGGCAGCCCGCACAGCGTGTCGTGGTGGCCCGAGGTATCGGCGACGACGGTGGCCAGCACCCGGCCCTGATCGGAGAGCAGGGGATGGCCGGCCCCGAGGTAGGCCTGCCACGGCACCTTCACCGTGTCGGCGACGTTGAGCCGCTCCCACGGGGCGTCGGCGCGGAACAACAACAGGTGCGCGCACGCGCCGCCGACCGGATCGGCCAGTCGCAGCCGGGTGCCCCGGCCCAGCACCTTGGTGGCATAGGACCCGGCCGGGATGGCCTCCGCCCAGCGCAGTTCGCTCACACCCGCGGGCGTCGGCGGCACTCGTAGCTGCGCCGCCGCGGCCTGGGCGCGGGCGTGTGACCGTGCCCCTTCGGTCGAGTTCGTGTCTGCCATGTTCGGCCTCCTTAACTGTCACTTGAAAGTTTTGATGGCGGGCATTCCGTGCTGGTGACGGGTCTGTTACGTCCGCATGTACAAGCTTCGGAGTTATTTCTATCAAATGACAGGAAATATGGCACCTCGAACGGCGGATGCCACAATGGCCCCATGAGCAGCGAGGGTCGTGGACGTCCGAGGCTCGAGAAACCGCGTCGCCCGGGACGCACCCCGCGTGACGAGATTCTCGATGCCGCCGCGGAACTGTTCACCGAACACGGCTACGCCAACACCTCGACGCGGCGGATCGCCGATGCCGTCGGGATGCGCCAGGCCTCGCTGTATCACCACTTCGCCACCAAGGACGACATCCTCGATGCGCTGCTGGCCGGCACGGTGGAGGCGCCCCTGCAACTGGCCACCGAACTGGTCGCCGAAGGCGGCCCCGCGGTGAACCAGCTCTACACGCTGATGGTGTCGGACGTCGCGCAGCTGTGCCGCAGTACCTGGAACCTGGGCGCCCTGTATCTGCTGCCCGAGCTGCGCGTGGACCGGTTCGCGCAGTTCCGCCGCCGGCGCGCCGAGCTGCGCGAGCGCTACCGGGCGCTGGCCGCGGCCGTGATCGCCGAGTACGGCGGTTCGGCCGATGCCGACGACCTTCCGTTCCGGCTCGTCGAATCGGCCATCAACCGCCGGTCCGATGACGGGGCCTGCCCGCCCGAACAGCCGTGGATCAGTGCCGACGGTGCGCTGCGCACACTGGGCTACGACGGTGATTTCGGTGCGCTGCGGGCCGCCGCCGAAACCCGCCTCGCGTTACACGCCACCGTGGCGACGTAATACGGTGTGCGACATGACCGAATTCGAAACGCTGAAGTTCGCTCAGTCGGGGCCCGTCACCAGCATCGTGCTGAACCGGCCGGACGCGGCCAACGGCATGAACGACGCGATGACCCGCGAGCTGGCCGTCGCGGCCTCGCTGTGCGACACCGAGGCGACGAAGGTGGTCACGCTCACCGGCGCGGGACGCTTCTTCTGCGCGGGCGGGGACCTCAAGTCGATGGCTGCCGCGCCCGACCCCGGGGTGTTCGTCAAGGGCATCGCCAACGATCTGCACCGGGCGATGTCCACCTTCGCGCGGATGGATGCCGTGCTCATCACCGCCGTGAACGGGGTGGCCGCCGGTGCCGGATTCTCCCTCGGCGTCTCGGGCGACCTGGTGCTGGCCGCCGAATCGGCATCGTTCACGATGGCCTACACCAAGGCGGGCCTGAGCCCCGACGGCGGCGCGTCCTATGTGCTGCCGCGTCTGGTCGGACTGCGCCGCGCCCAGGACCTGATGATCACCAACCGGGTGCTCAAGGCGTCCGAGGCGCTGGCGTGGGGACTGGTCACCGAGGTGGTGCCCGACGCCGAGCTGCCCCAGTGGCTGGAGGCGCTGGCCGCCAAGGTGGCCGCCGGTGCGCGCGGATCCAACTCGGCGGTCAAGAAGCTGCTGTTGAGCACGTACTCGGCCGGCTACGAAGCCCAGCTGGAGCATGAGGCCCGCCATATCGCCGGCAATGCCTCCTCTCCCGACGGGAGAGAAGGCATCGCGGCGTTCCTGGGCAAGCGGGCGCCCGAGTTTTCCTGACTCAGAGCCGAATCAGTAGGAGTGTTCCTCGGCCGGGAATACTCCGCTGGCCACCTCGTCGGCGTATTGCGTTGCCGCGCTGCGCAATACGTCGCCGACCTGAGCGAACTTCTTGACGAACTTGGCGGTCTTGCCCGACGTCATCCCGGCCATGTCCTGCCAGACCAGCACCTGCGCGTCGCAGTTCGGGCCGGCGCCGATACCGATCGTCGGGATGGTGAGCTTGCCGGTGATCTGGGTGGCCAGCTCGGCGGGCACCATCTCCAGCACCACGGCGACCGCGCCGGCCTCGGCCACCGCGATCGCATCGTGAATGGTCTGATCGCCCGCGTCGCCGCGGCCCTGAACGCGGTAGCCGCCCAGGCTGTTCACGCTCTGCGGGGTGAAGCCGATATGCGCGACCACCGGGATACCGGCCGCGGTCAGCGTGGCGATCTGCTCGGCCACCCGCTCGCCACCCTCGAGCTTGACGGCGTGGGCGCCGGTCTCCTTCATGAAACGGGTCGCGGTGGCCAGTGCCTGGGCCGGGCTGGACTCATAGCTGCCGAACGGCAGATCGGCGACCACCAGCGCGTGTGCCGCACCGCGGACGACGGCGCTGACCAGCGGGATGAGTTCGTCGACGGTGACCCGCACCGTCGTGTCATAGCCGTAGACGACATTGGCGGCGGAGTCGCCGACCAACAGGACCGGGATCCCGGCGTCGTCGAAGATGCGGGCGGTGGAGAAGTCGTAGGCGGTGAGCATGGCCCACTTGTGGCCTTCGGACTTCCACTTCTGCAGATGATGGGTGCGGACCTTCACGGGCGTGCTGGTGCCACCATAAACGGACTGCTCAGACATCATTGTCCTTCGATGTGTGTTGTCGGGTAGATCCTCGAGGCCGTCAACGGTCCCCGGGTCTTCTGACAGCGACAAGTCTGCCACCCGGACCCGTGAAGTTGAACGCCGGGTTAAGTGGATTTCCTCACACCGTCGCGGCGCGGACCTACCATCGGCCTCATGCAAAGGCGCGCACTTCAACGACTGAGCGGTCTCGACGCCAGTTTCCTCTACCTCGAAACCGCGGCGCAGCCTCTGCACGTCTGCTCGATCCTGGAACTGGACACCGCCACGATGCCCGGCGGCTACACCTTCGACCGGCTGCGCGACGACCTGGCGATGCGGATCAAGGCGATGCCGGAGTTCCGGGAGAAACTCGCCGACAGCAGGTTCAACCCCGATCATCCGGTGTGGGTGGAGGACAACGATTTCGACGTGCAGCGCCATCTGCACCGGATCGGGCTGCCCGCACCTGGTGGGCGCGCCGAACTCGCCGAGATCTGCGGGCATATCGCGTCGCTGCCGCTGGACCGCAGCAGGCCGCTGTGGGAGATGTGGGTCATCGAGAACATCGCGGGCACCGATGCCCACGCCGGCGGAAAGCTGGCCCTGCTGACCAAGGTGCACCACGCCGCCGTCGACGGCGTCACCGGCGCCAACCTGATGTCGACGCTGTGCAGCACCGAACCCGACGCCCCGCCGCCGGACCCGGTGCAAGGGGCCGGAAGCGCATCCGAACTGGAGATCGCCGTCAACGGCGCCCTCACGTTCGCCACCCGGCCGCTGAAGCTGGTGAACATGCTGCCCTCCACTCTGTCCACGGTCATCGACACCGCGCGCCGGGCCACCAAGGGGCTCGCCATGGCCGCGCCGTTCGCCGCGCCGAAGACCACCTTCAACGCGAATGTCACCGGGCACCGCAACATCTCGTTCGCCGAGCTCGACCTGGGCGATATCAAGAAGGTGCGAGCCCATTTCGGGGTCAAGGTCAACGATGTGGTGATGGCACTGGTGTCCGGGGTGCTGCGCCGCTACCTGCTCGACCGCGACGAACTGCCGGAATCCTCGCTGGTGGCCATGATCCCGGTGTCGGTGCACGACAAATCCGACCGGCCCGGCCGCAATCAGGTGTCGGGGATGTTCTCCTCGCTGCACACCAACGTGGACGACCCAGTTGATCGGCTGAAAGCCATCTCGGCGGCCAATTCAACTGCCAAGCAACATAGTTCCGCGATCGGCGCGACACTGCTGCAGGACTGGTCGCAGTTCGCCGCGCCCGCCGTGTTCGGTATCGCGATGCGTGTCTACGCCCGCAGCAACCTGTCGGCGGCGGCACCCGTGCACAATCTGGTGGTCTCCAACGTGCCCGGCCCGCAGGTTCCGCTCTACCTGCTCGGCTGTGAGGTCAAGGCGATGTATCCGCTCGGTCCGATCTTCCACGGCTCGGGGCTGAACATCACGGTCATGTCGCTCAACGGCAAGCTCGATATCGGCATCATCTCCTGTCCCGAGCTGCTACCCGATCTGTGGGACATGGCCGACGACTTCGCCCTCGCCCTCGATGAGTTGCTCGACGCGACCAACCGCGTCTAGGTAGCGCTCACCAGCACCGATATCGGCGCATGGCAGCATGGTCAGCCATGAAGCTCACGCGCGGCGTCGTCGCGGCCGCCATGGTGCTGCTCCTTGTCACAGGATGCAGCAATGTTGTCGACGGGAGAGCGGTGATCTCTGCGCCCCGGCCCGGAAGCCCGGTGCAATGGTCACCGTGCAAGGCGGGCTCGGGTGAAGCGCGCATACCGTCGGGTGCTGACTGTGGCTTCCTGTCCGTACCGGTGAACTACGACAAGCCCGACGGTGAGGTCGCTCAACTGGCGATGATCCGCTTCAGGGCCACCGGTCAGAAGGTCGGCACCCTGTTCGTCAACCCCGGCGGGCCAGGGGAGTCCGGGGTGGACGCCGCGGTGTCGATGGTGGGCACCTTGCCCGACTCGGTGCGTGAGCGCTTCGACCTGGTCGGCTTCGACCCGCGCGGTGTCGGTTCGTCCAAGCCGGCCCTGTGGTGCAACTCCGACGACGACAACGACCGGATCCGGGCCGACCCGCAGGTCGACTACACCCCGGAGGGGGTGGCCCATATCGAGTCCGAGACCAAGGCCTTCGTCGCCCGCTGCCAGGAGAAGATGGGCGACGAGTTCCTGGAGAACATCGGAACCGTAAGCGTGGCAAAAGATCTCGAAGCGATGCGGCAGGCCGTCGGCGATGACAAGCTGACCTACCTGGGCTACTCGTACGGCACCCGCATCGGAGCGGAGTACGCCGAGCGGTACCCGGACAAGGTGCGCGCGATGATTCTCGACGGCGCGGTGGACCCGAACGCCGATCCGGTGGAGGCCGATATCCGCCAGGCGAAGGCGTTCCAGACCGCGTTCGACAACTACGCCGCCGATTGCGCGACCAAGTCGGACTGCCCGCTGGGCACCGACCCCGCCAAGGCTGTCGCCGTCTACCACTCGCTGGTCGACCCGCTGGTGAACAAGCCGGCCCCGACCAAGGATCCGCGCGGCCTGAGCTACAGCGACTCCGTCGTCGGCACCATCCTGCCGCTGTACTCGCCGAACCTGTGGCGCCACCTCACCCAGGCGCTCACCGAGCTGACCAAGGGGCACGGCGACACCATGCTGGCGCTGGCCGACCTGTACATGGGCCGCGACGCCGACGGTCACTACAACAACTCGACCGATGTCCGGATCTCGGTGAACTGTGTCGACGAGCCGCCCATCACCGACCGCGCCACCGTCATCGACGAGGACCGCCGGGCCCGCGAGGTCGCTCCGTTCATGAGCTATGGCGAGTTCACCGGGCACGCCCCGCTCGGCACGTGCGCCTTCTGGCCGGTGCCGCCGACCTCCACACCGCACGAGTTGAAGGTGTCCGGCCTGCCGCCGACCCTGGTGGTGTCGACCACCAACGACCCGGCGACGCCGTACGAGGCCGGTGTCGATCTGGCCAAGCAGTTGGGCGGCACGTTGCTGACGTATGAGGGCACCCAGCACACCGTGGTGTTCCAGGGCAACAGTTGCGTGGACGCGATCGCCGCCAAATACCTCGTGGACGTGGCGGTGCCACCGGAAGGCAGCCGCTGCTGAGTAGCCGCGCCGGTCGCGCGTCTTTGATAACGGCCCCGTCACTGTCTGGTTGCTGATCATCACCGGCGGGATACTGCGGGCGACCCCGCCCACGGGCTGTGCAAACATGAGCGCCATGTGGCTGGCGGGCAGGATTTTCGCAATGCTGCTGGCCCTCCCGATTGTGGCCGGCGTGCTGTGCGCACCCGCGGTGGCGGCACCTGAATCGGTGTACGGCCGGCCGGCGGTGTGGGGGAGCTGTCAGCGCTTCCTCGGCGCCGGCCCCGAGATCGAGCGCCTGCTGCCGACGGCGCAGTGTGCCGACGTGGCGGTGCCCGTGGACTGGAATGCGGTGGACCCGAACGTCGCCAATCCGCAAGGCGCACAAGCACAATTGGCCGTGATCCGGGTCCCGGCCAGCGGGCAGAAGATCGGCACGCTGATGGTCAACCCCGGCGGCCCGGGCGCGTCGGCGGTCGACACCGTCGCCGGGATGGCGGTCGCCCTGGCCGGATCCCCCATCGCGCAGGGTTTCGACCTGGTCGGCTTCGATCCGCGCGGTGTCGGGTATTCGACCCCGCAGGTGCGGTGCCGCACCGACGCGGAGTTCGACGCCTACCGCCGCGAGCCGTTGGCCGACTACAGCCCGGCCGGGGTGGCGCATATCGAGGATGTCTACCGGCAGTTTGCCCAGTCCTGCCTGGACCGGATGGGTCCGCAATTCCTGGCCAGTATCGGCACCGCGTCGGCGGCCAGGGATATGGACGTGGTGCGCGCCGCACTGGGCGAGGAACAGATCAGCTACCTCGGGTTCTCCTACGGCACCGAACTGGGCGCCGCCTACGCCGATCGCTATCCGGACCGAGTCCGGGCGATGGTGCTCGACGGGGCCGTCGATCCCGGCACCGATCCCATCAACGAGAACATCAACCAGCTGGCCGGATTCCAAGCGGCGTTCAACGACTACGCCGCCGACTGCGCACGCTCACCGGACTGCCCGCTGGGCACCGACCCCGCCCAGTTCTCCAACCGCTACCACCAGCTGATCGACCCGTTGGTGCTGCGTCCCGGGGGCACCTCGGACCCGCGCGGGCTGGGTTACGCCGATGCCATCACCGGCACCGCGAACGCGCTCTACACCAAGCGGTACTGGAAGTACCTGACCAGTGGGTTGCTCGGGCTGGCCCGCGGCACCGACGCCGGTGACCTGCTGACGCTGGCCGACGAGTACTGGAACCGGGACCCGGCCGGCCATTACGGAAACCAGCAGGACGCGTTCGCCGCGATCCGCTGCGTGGACGGGCCCTACCCGAAGGATCCGGCGGTGTGGGCCGAGGCCGATCAGCGGGCCCGCGCGGCCGCGCCGTTCATGGAGTACGGGACGTTCACCGGATATGCGCCGCGCGATATCTGCTCGCTGTGGCCGGTGCCGCCGACCACCGTGCCCCATGACGCGTCCGCCCTGCCGGCGGGTAAGGCCGTGGTGGTGTCCACCACGCGCGACCCGGCGACGCCGTACCAGGCCGGGGTGGACCTGGCCCGTGAACTCGATGCCTCGCTGATCACCTTCGACGGCACCCAGCACACCGTGGTGTTCAACGGCGACGCCTGCGTGGACACCGCCGTGGTGAACTTCCTGACCGCGCTGACGCCACCACCTGCCGGCCTGCAGTGTTGAGGTGCTGAACTCAATTCTTCTGGTAGGCAACCATTTCGCGGGACAGTCGGGCACGCAGCCGGGGATGGCGGCTGCACGTGACGGCGAACACGGTCAGCAGCACCCAACTGCTCAGCGCGCTGCCCAGCACCAGGGCGAAGGCCGCCCAGTCCCCGCCGACCAGCTCGCGTGACGCCGTCTGGCGCGACCACAACCGCCAGTAGATCATCAGGTTCACGGTGAGCCCGACCCCGTAGGACAGGGCGAAGGAGAACGCGAACGGTAGCCAGGTTCCGTCGTGCAGGCGCGCCGAAATCGGTTCGTGGCGCAGCGGATACACCACCGACAACACATTGGCGGCACCCAGCCAGATGAAGACCATGGTGAGCAGCTGGTCGACCATCGCGACGAAATTGCCGTCGCCCGCCACGGCCAGCACGGTGATCACCGGCAGGCCCGCGCCCAGCACCGCCGCGGCGATCGCGAGGTTCTTGGTCACCAGTACCCGCCACACCGGGTCGCCGGCGACCAGCGCGCGCCGCACGCGGTCGGCCTCGAAGCACAACGCGTTGGTGCACACGACGCTGCCGACCACCGCGGCGAACAGGTACAGGGTCAGCCGGCCCGCGTCGTAGCGGGTCAGACCCGTCAGGTGATAGAACGCCACCAAGCTCAGGCTGACGCCCAGGGTGATCACGATCCGCAGCAGCACCGCGCGCGGCCGGTCGGCCACGATATGGCGGACCTCGTCGGCCACCCGGCGTACGCCGCCCGATAGCGACGGCCGCACCGGTGGGACCCGGCTGGGGTGCACCGCACGGGCCTGGGCGACTTGCACGACGGCTTCGGCCACCGCCACCCGGGCGCGGCGCACCGCGTGCACCACCTCGGCCGGGGCTTCGGCGATGGCGTCGTCGTGCAGCTGCGTCAGCGTGGCCAGGGTGGACCGCGCCTTGGCGGCCTCGGCGCGCAAGGCGGTGTCGTCGCCCCATTCGGCGGCGGCTGCCGCAGCAGTCGCGGCACCCAGCGAATCGGCCAGTGTGCGCAACTCCGCGGCGGCCGCCAGGTCTTGGTGGGATGGACTGCTCACCGCTGTACTGAATCACGCCATCACGCCAGATCGCGCGCCGCCCGCGCGAAGCCGATCCTCGCGTGTAACACGGATTTAACAGCCGCTGCCTAGGCTTCGGTCATGGACCGCCAGAAGGAATTCGTGCTGCGCACGCTGGAGGAACGCGATATCCGGTTTGTGCGGCTGTGGTTCACCGACGTCCTCGGATACCTCAAGTCGGTGGCGATCGCCCCCGCCGAGCTGGAGGGTGCGTTCGAAGAGGGCATCGGCTTCGACGGCTCGTCGATCGAGGGCTTCGCCCGGGTGTACGAATCGGACACCGTGGCGCGACCCGACCCGTCCACTTTCCAGGTGCTGCCGTGGACCACCAGCGGCGGTCAGCACCACTCGGCGCGGATGTTCTGCGATATCACCATGCCCGACGGTTCGCCCTCCTGGGCGGACTCCCGGCATGTGCTGCGCCGCCAGCTGGCCAAGGCCAGTGATCTGGGCTTCTCCTGCTACGTGCATCCGGAGATCGAGTTCTTCCTGCTCAAGCCCGGCGAAGATGACGGCTCGGTGCCGATTCCCGCCGACAACGGCGGCTACTTCGATCAGGCCGTGCACGACGCGGCCCCCAACTTCCGCCGGCACGCCATCGACGCGCTGGAGCAGATGGGTATCTCGGTGGAGTTCAGCCACCACGAGGGTGCGCCCGGCCAGCAGGAGATCGACCTGCGCTACGCCGACGCGCTCTCCATGGCCGACAACGTGATGACCTTCCGGTATGTGGTGAAGGAGGTCGCGCTGGCCGACGGGGTGCGCGCGTCGTTCATGCCCAAGCCGTTCGGCGAGTACCCGGGCTCGGCCATGCACACCCACATGAGCCTGTTCGAAGGCGAGAACAACGCCTTCCACAGCCCCGACGACCCGCTGCAACTCTCGGATGTGGCCAAGTCGTTCATCGCCGGCATCCTGGAACACGCCACCGAGATCAGTGCCGTCACCAACCAGTGGGTGAACTCCTACAAGCGGTTGGTGCACGGTGGCGAGGCGCCCACGGCCGCGTCATGGGGCGCGTCCAACCGGTCGGCGTTGGTGCGTGTGCCGATGTACACCCCGCGCAAGGCGTCCAGCCGGCGTATCGAGGTGCGCAGTCCCGATTCGGCCTGCAACCCGTACCTGGCCTTCGCGGTGCTGCTGGCCGCCGGCCTGCGCGGTATCGAGAAGAACTACGCGCTCGGGCCGCAGGCCGAGGACAACGTGTGGAGCCTGACGCCCGAGGAACGCCGGGCGATGGGCTACCGCGAACTGCCGTCCTCGCTGGGTGTCGCCCTCACCGAGATGGAAGGTTCCGAACTCGTCGCGGAAGCGTTGGGGGAGCACGTCTTCGATTACTTCCTGCGCAACAAGCGCACCGAGTGGGAGAACTACCGCAGCACCGTCACCCCGTTCGAGCTGAAGAACTACCTGTCGCTGTAGTCGCTTCGCTCGCCCCAGGTAACGTTTGGGCGTGCCCAAACCCGCCACATCGCGCCCCAAGCTGCCCAGCGTGGGCCGGCTCGGGCTGGTAGAAGCACCCGCACGCGCCGGGCTGGACCGGCTCGGCTGGAACACCGACGAGTACGTCGAACTGCTGTGGTCGCTCTCGCGCGCCCCCGACGCCGATACCGCGCTGCGGACCATGGTGCGGTTGGCCGACGAACTGGGCGGCGGCTGGGATGAACTCAACCGGGCGCTGCTCAAGGACAAGGCGCTGCGCGGTCGGCTGTTCGCGGTGCTCGGCGGATCGGCGGCACTCGGCGACCATCTCGTGGCGCGGCCCCAGTCCTGGCACCTGCTGGCCGGCCGGGTGACCCTGCCCGACGCCGCGCAGCTGCGCAAGGAGTTCGTCGCGGTCGCGCAGAGCACCACCGACATCCGATCGGTACAAGCCTCGTTGCGCAGTCTGTACCGGGACCGGCTGCTGGTGCTGGCCGCCCTGGATCTGGCGCCGACCGTGGAGAACGAACCGGTCGTGGAATTCGGTACCGTCGGCGCGCACCTGTCCGACCTGGCCGACGCCGCGCTGGCCGCCGCGCTGGCGGTGGCCACCGCATCGGTGTGCGGCGCGGATACCCCGGGGCCGCGGATCGCGGTCATCGCGATGGGCAAATGCGGTGCACGCGAATTGAATTACGTCAGCGATGTGGACGTCATCTTCGTCGCCGAGAACGCCGACACCCTCACCACCCGGGTGGCCGGGGAGATGATGCGCTTTGCCAGCGACACCTTCTTCGAGGTGGACGCCGCCCTGCGTCCCGAGGGTAAGCGCGGCCAGCTGGTGCGCACCCTGGAGTCGCATATCGCCTACTACGAGCGCTGGGCGAAAACGTGGGAATTCCAGGCGCTGCTGAAGGCCCGGGCCGCCATCGGCGATGCCGAACTGGGGGCCCAGTACATCGCCGCCCTGATGCCGATGGTCTGGACCGCTTGTGAGCGTGAGGATTTCGTCGCCGACGTGCAGGCGATGCGGCGCCGGGTGGAGGAACTGGTGCCCGCGGGGGTGCGGTCCCGCGAACTCAAACTCGGCACCGGCGGGCTGCGCGATGTCGAATTCGCGGTGCAGCTGCTGCAACTGGTGCACGGCCGCAACGACGACTCGCTGCACGTGGCGTCGACCGTCGACGCGCTGGCCGCACTCGGGGCCGGGGGCTATGTCGGCCGCGACGATGCCGCCAACATGACCGCCTCCTACGAGTTCCTGCGGTTGCTCGAACACCGGTTGCAGCTGCAGCGGCTCAAGCGCACCCACATGCTGCCCGAGGACGGTGACGAGGAGGCGATGCGCTGGCTTGCGCGCGCCGCGCATGTGCGCCCGGACGGCCGGCACGACGCCGTCGGTGTGCTGCGGGAGGAACTCAAGCGCCAGAGCATGCGGGTGTCGCGCCTGCACGCCAAGCTGTTCTACCAGCCGCTGCTGGAATCGGTGGGCAAACAAGGCTTCCATGCGATGAGCACCGAGGCGGCCGAACGGCAGTTGGCCGCGCTCGGCTACGAGGGGCCGCAGAGCGCGCTGACCCACCTGGCAGCGCTGACCAGCGAGAGCGGCCGGCGTGGGCAGGTGCAGAAGGTCCTGCTGCCGACCCTGCTGGACTGGCTGTCGGACACTCCTGACCCGGATGCGGGGTTGCTGTCCTACCGGCGCATCAGCGAGGAACTCGGCGACCTGCGGTGGTACCTGTCCACCCTGCGCGACGAGGGCGCGGTGGCCAAACGGCTGATGCACGTGCTGGGGACGTCGGCGTACGTGCCGGATCTGTTGATGCGGGCACCGGAGGTCATCCAGCTCTACGCCGACGGACCGCAGGGGCCCAAACTGCTCGAGGTCGATCCGGATGCGGTGGGGCGGGCCCTGGTGGCTTCGGCTGCGCGGCACGCCGATCCGGCCCGCGCCATCGCCGCGGCGCGCACCCTGCGGCGCCGCGAGCTCGCCCGGATCGCCTCGGCGGATCTGCTCGGCATGCTCGAGGTCACCGAGGTGTGCCGTGCCCTCACCTCGATCTGGGTGGCGGTGCTCCAAGCGGCGCTGGACGTGGTGATCAGGGACCGGACGCCGGCGGGCGGCGCCCCCGCGCGAATCGCGGTGATCGGGATGGGCCGGCTCGGCGGCAGCGAACTGGGCTACGGGTCCGACGCCGATGTGATGTTCGTGTGTGAGCCCGTCGAAGGCGCTGCCGGCGCCGACGAGTCGGCGGCCGTGCGCTGGTCGGTCGGGGTGGCCGAGCAGGTGCGCACACTGCTGGGGACACCGAGCTCGGATCCGCCGCTGGAGGTGGACGCCGGACTGCGCCCCGAGGGCCGCAACGGCTCACTGGTGCGCACCCTTGCGTCGTACGAGGCGTACTACACACAGTGGGCGCAACCCTGGGAGACGCAGGCCCTGTTGCGCGCGAACAAGGTGGCCGGTGACCCGGATCTGGGGGAGCGCTTCCTCCGGATGATCGACAAGACCCGCTACCCCGAGGGCGGCATCTCACCGGAGACCGTCCAGGAGATCAGGCGCATCAAGGCCCGCATCGATGCCGAGCGGTTACCGCGCGGGGCCGATCCGAACACCCACACCAAACTGGGCCGGGGCGGGCTCGCCGATGTCGAGTGGACGGTGCAGCTGCTGCAGATGCGCTTCGCCGACAAGATCCCGGCCCTGCACAACACCTCGACCCTGGAGACGCTGGACGCGATCGGGGCCGCCGAACTGATCGCCGAGGGCGATATCGATCAACTGCGCCAGGCATGGCTGACGGCCACCCGGGCCCGCAACGCGCTGGTGCTGGTGCGGGGCAAGCCGACCGATCAGCTGCCCGGACCGGGCCGCCAGCTCAACGCCGTGGCCCTGGCCTCGGGGTGGAAGAACGGTGATGGCGGCGAGTTCCTGGACAACTACCTGCGCGTGACCAGGCGGGCGAAAGCCGTGGTGCGCAAGGTGTTCGGAGCCTAGAGCGCCGACGTCGTGACTGCCACGGCATCGAAGGCCGCCTTGATCGCGGCGATCTGCTTGGCGGTGAACCCGTTGGCGCGGGCACTGCTGAGGATGGCGTAGCGGGCGTCGATATAGGACGCCGTCGACGGCAGGCTGTACAGCGATTCGTAGTACACCTGGGCCCACTGTTCGCCGGACACCTCGTTCTTGGTGGCGTCCATCATCTTGTACGCGGCGAAGGACAGGATCCCGCTGTTGCTGTGCACATAGTCGAAATCGTCGGTGTTGTTGTCGGTGCAGCCGCACGGGTCGATATAGCGCTGGGGGTAGCTCTCCCGCTGGCTGTAGTCCGAGGGATCCTCCATGCTGCGGTACGGATTACCCGCCGCGTCCTCGGCGAAAAGCCATCTGCCGCTTCCGGTCTTGTTCTCGATCAGAGCGCCCATGATGTCGGCGTAGGCCTCGTTGAGCGCCCCGGAATCGCCGAGATAGGCCAGGCCGTTCACATACTGGATGACGGCGTGGGTGTATTCGTGGCCGACCAGATCCAGGGCGGCCTGGGTGTTCCCGGCGTCACCGAAGACCAGCTCGCGACCGGTCCAGGCGGCGTTGCGCCACCCGGCCGCCGACGACCCGCTGGGGTTGTAGTCGATGCTGAGCACGACAGCAGCGCCGTTGTCGTCGTAGGAATCCCGACCGAGGACCGAGGTGTAGTAGTCGTACACCCGCGTCATGTTGGACTGTGCGGAGACGGCCGAGGTGCCCCAGCTGGAGGAGTAGGTGACGGTGCTGCCCGGGATGCTGGGCTGGCCCACCCAGCCGGTGCCGACGTAGGTGGTCACGTAGGTGGTGATGTTGCGGGTCGGGTCGCTCAGGACGAACGCGGTCCCGGTGTTGCCCGCGCTGACGGTGCGGGTCTTGCCCTGCAGGTCGGTGCCCGACGACCGGATGGGCGCCAAAGCCTGTTGCGCGCTGGAGAAGTCGGAGAAGATGGTGCCGGCCTTGGTGCCGTTGGCGTAGATGTAGTAGGTGGCGCCGACCGACGGGTACGGGCTGGCGGGGTCCGAGGAGACTGTCACCCGCCACGCCAGGGTGGCCGGGTTCCACCGCGCGCCGGTGCTCAGGTTCGTGCTGACATCCTGGTCGTAGATGACCAGGTCGGTGTCGAAGATCAAGGTCGCCGCGAAGGCATCCTTGGTGGCCTGGCTGGGACTTCCGCCGAAGTCGCTGACGGCGTCGGCCTTGGCGATCGCTTCGGCGGCAGCAGCGGTGGCGAGACCGGCTGTGGGCGTGGTGTTCACGGTGCTGATCGCAGGGTCGTAGTTGCTCACCAGCCCGGTCACGCGGCCGGCGCTGTCGGTGGAGAGCACCACCTCGCTGCCCACCACCGGCACACCGTTCACGGTCTGGCTCAGCCGGTAGAAGACGCTGCCGGAGTAGTCGACCGACGACACCGTGATCCGGGATTGATCGGCGAATCCGGTTGGTGCTCCGAGCAGTCCGGCGACCTTGTTCAGGACGGCCGCCGCGTCGGCGGCGCCGGACACCGTGCTGACGGTGAAGGTGCCGGAGATCGCGCGGACCTTGCCACTGGAGGTCAGGGTGACATCGACGTCCTCGGCCCCGGACAGCGCCTTCAGCTCCGCCAGGGTGAGGGTGCCGTCGCTGTCGGGGTGCCACGCCGTGATGGGCACGGTGACATCGATCGGGATGCCGTCCTGGCCGTCGTAGGCGGACACGGTGAAGGTGGCGACGTCGGCGCCCGGGGTGAACCAGGCGTTGTAGCGGGCCACCGGGCTGGGGGTGTAGGTGTAGGTGCCGTCGGAGTTGACGGTGACGCCGCCGAGCGAACCGGCCACGTCGGTTTCGCGCGCATAGGTGAGGGTGCTTGCGTCGGTGGCGCCGATCTGTCCGGTGACGACGCCGGTCGTGGTGTTCACGTTGGTCGAGTAGGTCGGGTTCACCGGCAGGGCGTTACCGGCAGCCGAGGCAACGACATTGACCTTGACGGTGACCGCGCGGGTGCCGCCGTGGCCGTCACTGATGGTGACGGTGAACGTGTCTGTGCCCGTGCCCAGGGCGCGGGCCGCCGCGTTCGGGGTGTAGCTGAACGAGCCGTCGGCATTGACCACCACCGTGCCCTTGGTGGCGCCGGTGGCCGTGTAGGCCAGCGTGTCGTTGTCGGCATCGGTGGTGCTGATCTGGCCGGTCACCCGTGCGGTGGTGGAACTGGTCGTCAGGGTGCTGACGGTGGCCACGGTGGGCGCGGCGTTGCTCGGGCGGATGGTCACCGTGACCGGTACGGAAAGGACACCGCCGTGGCCGTCGTCGACGGTGACGGCGAAGGTGTCGGTGGTGGGTCCACCGGCGGCTGCGGCATGCCGCGCGGTGACCGTCGGGGTGTAGGTGAACTTGCCGTCCGCGCCGACGACCACGGTGCCCGTCAACGTCGCGAGGGTGCCGTCGTAGTAGAGCTTGTCGGCATCACCGTCGGTGCCCTTGACCGACCCGGTGACCACACCGGTCGACGAATTGGGGCTACCGGTGGTCGTTTTGAACGTCGGCGTCTTGTTCGCCGGAACCACCGTGACGGTGATGGTCTGCTGCACGACGCCGCGGCGACCGTCGCTGACGGTGAAGGTGAACGTGTCGGTGAGGTCGGCGGTCAGCGCGGTGTCCGCGGCGGCCTTGTGCCTGGCTGCGGCGGTGGGGGTGTAGGTGAAGGTGCCGTCGGTGCCGAAGGTCACCGTGCCCTTGGTCGGCTTGGTGAGCACCGTGACCGCCAGCGGGTCGCCGTCGGCGTCGGTCACCCCGGTCGCTCCGCTGATCACCCCGGTGACCACGCTGGACGTGCTGCTGGGAAGGCTCACCACCGGTGTCACATTGGCCGGGACCAGCGACACCACACCCATGGCGGTATCACCCGCGGTGTAGAGCTGCATACCGTCGGGGCTGGCGGCGATACCGTTCACGGTGTCACCGGTGTGCAGCGTCGTGAGCAGTGTGCTGGTCGCGGTGTCGTACACCTGCAGATCACCGCTCTGGGTGGTGACCAGCAGCAGCGATCCGTCCTTGTTGACCGTCGCCGCCCGCACCGCCGAGGTGGTGTCGAATGTGCCGAGGGAGGTGAACTTGCCGGTGTCGAGCACGTTCACCGTGCTGCCGTCGGTGAGGACGTAGAGCTTCTTGCCGTCCTTGCTTGCCGCGATGGCGGTGGGCGAAGTGCCGGCTACGGCAACGAGTTTCGTGGTGCCCGTGGACACGGTGTAGGCGACGATCCCGGACGGGGTGGTGGCGTAGACCCGTTTACCGTCCGGGCTGACGATCACCGACGTGACGCCCACCGCGGACACCCACCCGGTGATCTTGTTGGTCGAGGTGCTGACCTTCGCCATCTTGCCGGTGGCATTGCCGACGTACAGGGTGCCGCCGTTGGGCGCGATGACCATGCTCGTCGGGGTGATGGTGAGGGCGATGGTGCGGCTGACGGTGTTGGTCGCCGCGTCGATGACCGAGATGGAGTTGGTGTTGGCGACGTAGACGAACTTGCCGTCGGGTTTGACCGCGATGCCGACGGGGTTGCCGCCCACCGCGATGGTGGTGACCACGGTGCCGTCGAGGGTGTTGACCACGGTGACCGTGCCGGTGGCGCTGTTGCTCAGGTAGGCGCGGGTGTTGGTGGCGGCCACGGCGCTGACCTGGCCGGTGCTCACCGGGCTGAGCAGATGGACCGGTGTCGGGTCGATGGGAACCGCCACGGTGCTCAGCACCTTGGCGGTGGTGCCGTCGTACACCGAGACGGTGAACTCGGCATCGGGCTCCGATGTGACTGCCGCCGAAACACGTTGTGCCGCAGTCGGTGTATAGGTGAAGTTGCCGGTCTTGCTGACTGTCACGGTGCCCAGGGTGGGGCCGGTGACGAGGGCGTAGCTCAGCGTCTTGCCCTCAGGGTCGGTGGCGACCATCTGCCCGGACACCGCGCCGGTGGTGGGATCGGGCTCGCCGAGCACCGGTGCGTCGACGACCGGCTGCTGGTTGGCCACGGCGGTGGCCGTCGCCAGGCTCATGCTGGTGTCCTCGGTCTGACCGATCTCGCGCCGCGCGGCGGCTGCCATGGTCCAGGACAGGGGAGAGACGATCGAATGGACGGCGCCGAGGATGCGGGCGAAGAACTGGTTGAGCGCGGTGCTGATCGCGGCGCCGGCGCGGGCCACCACCACTGCGGGGGTGACCGCCGTGGCGCGGGCCGAACCGATGGTGGCGGTGGCGGTGCTCAGCGTGGTCGTGGTGACCGCGGATGCGGTGGGCAGCGCACGCACCTCCGTGGTGGCCGTCGCCGCGCTGGTGGTGTCGGGGGTGCTGGACGCCTGCGGCGCGGTGGCCGCCGCGGCGGTGGTCTTGGGCGATGATGTCTTGGCCGTCGGGGAGGCGCTGTGCTTCCGGTCGTTCTTCCGGGACTTCTTCGGGGCGGCCTTCGTGGTCGGGCTCGTGGTGGCGGCCGCTGCCGTGGTGGCCGCCGCCGTGGTGGGTTCGGTGGCGGTGGCGGTGTCGCCGGCCTGCGTCGCCGTGCTGGTCGCCTCAGCCGTAGAAGTCGAGGTCTGGCTGTCGGCGCCCTCGGGTTCCGCCCAGGCGATCGCGGGGGCTGTGGCTACCGCACTTCCGATACCCAGGGCGACCGCGAGTGCGCCGACTCGCCCGACATAATGTGCGCAACCCGCACGGGATTCGCTTCGCACGTCCAACGCCTCCGTTCGACGCGGTTGCCGCTCATGGCAAATATTCACAGCTCCGTCAGATTACTTTGGCAGTAAACCACAAGGTGGCAGTGACTGACACAGCTTGGCCGCGATTTGCCTCCCTGCGTCGGGCCGATCGGCGTTGTGGTCGGGCCGGCTGATAGAACCAGTTGATGAGGGAGCCCTTTGCCGAGATCAGCGCCGACGAACATGACCGGTTACACGCGCTGTACGGCCCGCTGACGACCGCCGTGCGCAAACTCGTCGACGCCAGCATTCGGACCGGCGTCGACGACCAGGTGATCCGCGACGCCCAAGCCGCGATTGAGGCGGTCACCGCCACACTGGAGAGCCGGCAGTACGAGGGGCCGCGCACCCTGCGGCACGCGGTCACCGGCCGCCCGGTGGCCTGGGCGGACCCGGCCATCGGACTGCGCAACGCGATCGCTCCACCCCTGGACGTTCAGCACACCGAGGACGGGCGCTGCTGGACCGAGTTCACCCTCGGTGCCCCTTACGAGGGCCCGCCCGATCGCGTGCACGGCGGCATCTGCGCGCTGGTGCTCGACCACGTCCTCGGCGAGGTCGCCAGCGAGGGACTGGTCAAACCGCGGTTCACCGGCACCCTGACGCTCAAGTATCTGCGTGGCACCCCGCTGGGCCCGTTGCGTGCCGAAGCATGGATCGACCGCACCGAGGGCGTCAAAGCCTTTGCGCGAGGCCGGATCTTGGATGCCGAAGGGGTCACCGTCGAAGCCGAGGGCATCTTCGTGATGCCGGCCTGGGCGCGCGAGGCCGGCTGAGGGTCAGCTCCGGCGCTTGCGGACGGCGTCCACGGCGATCGACCCGCCGCCGAGGAACACCAGCAGGAAGAAGCCGAAGCAGTTGAGGACGGCGAGCTCGCCACCGTTCTCGATGGGCCACAGTCCCGTCGGCTGGTGCTGGCTGAAGTAGGCGAATGCCATCTCGCCGGAGGCGAGGAAAGCGGCTGCGCGAGTGAACAGCCCGGCGATCAACAGCAGGCCGAGCACCAGTTCGAGGACACCGGCGTACCAGAACGGCCAGGTCCCGACCGGGACGGCACCACCGGCACCGGCCGCGATGGGCCAAGCGAACAGTTTCGAGGTGCCGTGGATGGTGAGCAGCAGGCCGAACACGATCCGGAACGCCGACAGCACGATGGGTGCGAATCCGTTGAGCTTGGTTTCGATCTGGGTCGATGACATGGCACCCATAATAGGACCACGGTCCGTTTATCTCTACGGCTGGGGTGTGCGACTCCGCCACGCGTCCAGCGAGTACCGCCCGCCGCCGGTGAACACCAGCAGGAAGAACACGAAACAGAAGGCGATCGAGGGCAGGCCGCCGTTGCCGCCGTACTGGGGATCGACGATCGGCCAGAGCGCCAGCGGCTGGTGCTGCCAGAAATAGGCGACGGCCATCGCGCCGGAGCAGATGAAGGCCGCGATCCGGGTGAACAGCCCGGTCATGATGAGCAGCCCGCCGACGAACTCGATGAGACCGGCGTACCAGCCGGGCCAACTCCCGGTCGGCACACCCATCGCGATGGGCCAGTCGAAGAGAACGGACGTGCCGAACAGTGTGAACAGGAAACCGAACACGGCGCGGACCAGGCTCAGCACCGTCGGCGTCAATGCTTCCAAGCGAGTATTCAGGTTGTTCATGGCCTCGACCGTACTGAAGCGAGGTGACATGTCGCCTAACGCTGGTCGGTGCTGGGCGCGGAGTAACAGATCGCCGTCCCGACCACCGCGGGCAACCCGAACGTGAGCAGCAGCACGGCGTACATGACCGGGGAACCCGGTGTGGTCAGCCAGTCCTTGGGAAACCGCGCCAGGGTGAGGGCGAGCCAGGACGCCGTGATCGCCAGCACCACCAGGCACACCGTCGCGACCTTGAGGGCGCCCAACGTCAGCCGGGTCGGTTCGGCGCCCTCGGCCAGTCGCAGCGCCCTGCTGCGGCGCACCACGAAAACCAACGATGTCACCACCACGGCCGCAGCGGCGGCGCCGATGGCGTCGACCAGCCACCCCGGCGGAGTGCCGCCGAACGCGAAATGCACGTAGTCGATCGAGGTTTCGCTCAGCAGCAGGGTGGTGGTCATGGTCGCGGCGAACGTCAGCCAGGTACCGAGTTTGGTCAGAAAGGTGTAGCCCGCGGCGTCCTCGTCCGCGTCGGCGGGCATCTTGGAGATGGCGTGCCCGGCCAGCATCCAGCCGAGGCCGCCGAACAATGCGGCGGTGCCCGCGGCCAGCATGGCGGTGGCCAACGCGCCCTGTGCCCAGACGATCGCGCAGATACCGTCCCGCTGGGCGTCGGCGGGGACCACCGTCCCGGTGATCAGGCTGGACAGGAAGGCACTGAGAACGAGAATCAATACCGCCGAGGAGAACAACGCCAGTGTGTGCACGCTCTCGCGTACCTCGCCCTTGAGGTAGAGGGCGATCGCGGTGATGAGGAAGCCACCCAGGGCCGCCGCGAGCTTGGAATGCTCGGAAGCCGAGGTCAGCATGCTCCATTGATCGGACGAACAGAATTCGTCGAGGCTCACGGATGCCAGAGCCTACGGGATCGCGGCATGGCGTGCCGGGTGCACAAAACAAGTCGGCCCGCCAGGCAGATGCCTGACGGGCCGACTCGGTGTCTGCTGACTTACACGTCGTAGTACAGCGAGAACTCGTACGGGTGCGGACGGATCTGCACCGGCAGGATCTCGTTCTCCCGCTTGTAGGAGATGTAGGTCTCGATCAGGTCCTCGGTGAACACGCCACCCTCGGTGAGGTAGTCGTGATCCTGCTCGAGCTTGTCGATCACCGCAGCCAGCGAGGTGGGCGCCTGCGGGATGTTGGCGGCCTCGTCCGGCGGCAGCTCGTAGAGGTCCTTGTCGACCGGGGCCTGCGGCTCGATCTTCTTCTTGATGCCGTCGATACCGGCCATCAGCATCGCCGCGAACGCCAGGTACGGGTTGCCCGAGCTGTCCGGGCAGCGGAACTCGAGGCGCTTGGCCTTCGGGTTGTTGCCGGTGATCGGGATACGCACGCAGGCCGAACGGTTGCGCTGGCTGTAGACCAGGTTGATCGGGGCCTCGTAGCCCGGCACCAGACGCTTGTACGAGTTCGTCGTCGGGTTGGTGAAGGCCAACAGCGACGGGGCGTGGTGCAGGATGCCGCCGATGTAGTGGCGCGCGATATCGGACAGGCCCGCGTAACCGGACTCGTCGTGGAACAGCGGCTTGCCGTCTTTCCACAGCGACTGGTGGGCGTGCATACCGGAGCCGTTGTCACCGAACAGCGGCTTGGGCATGAAGGTGACGGTCTTGCCGTTCTTCCATGCCGTGTTCTTGATGATGTACTTGAACAGCAGCACATCGTCGGCCGCGGCCAGCAGCGTGTTGAACTTGTAGTTGATCTCGGCCTGACCGGCGGTACCCACCTCGTGGTGACCGCGCTCCAGGGTGAACCCGGCGTTCTGCAGGTTGGTGGCCATCTCGTCGCGCAGATCCACGTAGTGGTCGTACGGCGCGACGGGGAAGTAGCCACCCTTGGGGCGGACCTTGTAGCCCAGGTTCGGGCTGCCGTCGGACTCGAAGGGCTCACCGGTGTTCCACCAGCCCGACTCGGAGTCGACCTCGTAGAAGGTGCCGTTGATCTTGGAGTCGAAGGAGATCGAGTCGAAGATGTAGAACTCGGCCTCGGCGCCGAAGTAAGCGGTGTCGGCGATACCGGTGCTGGCCAGGTAGTTCTCGGCCTTGCGGGCGACGTTACGCGGGTCGCGCGAGTAGGCCTCGCGGGTGAAGGGATCGTGCACGAAGAAGTTCAGGTTCAGCGTCTTGGCGGCGCGGAACGGGTCGATACGCGCGGTGTCGGGATCCGGCAGCAGCATCATGTCGGATTCGTGGATCGACTGGAAACCGCGCACCGACGAACCGTCGAACGCCAAGCCGTCCTCGAAAACGCTCTCGTCGAAGGCCGAAGCCGGGATCGAGAAGTGCTGGACGACACCAGGCAGATCGCAGAACCGGATGTCGACGTACTCGACGTTCTCATCCTTGATCAGCTTGAAGAGGTCGTCCGATGTCTTTTCTGGCACTGATAAATCTCCTTTGACTCGTTACCCGCCGGTGACGCTAGGGAGTTGATGTTGCACCCCGGTCAACCATATGTTGCGCCGAAGTTACGCCATCGGGCGCGCTCTATGCTTGGGCCCATGGCCCGCGAAATCGCGTCCTGGTTGTCCGGTCCGCAGCCAGACTATGAATCCGGCGACTATCCGGGGCGACGGCTCGGTATGCCCGAAGACGGTCCGGGATCGATCGCCCGGTTCGGCCGGCGCACCGCCGCACTGCTGATCGACTGGCTGATCGGCTACGGTCTCGCGGCGCTCGCGATGGCCGTCGGCCTGGTGTCCCTCCCGGCGCTGTCCACGACCGTCCTGGCCGTGTGGTTCGTGCTCGGCGTGGTATCGGTGCGGCTATTCGGTTTCAGCCCAGGGCAATTCGTGATGGGGCTGATGGTGGTGCCCGTCGACAACCGGGACCATGTCGGGCTGGGCCGGGCGATCGGGCGGGGACTGCTCATCGCGACGGTGGTGCCACCGCTGTTCACCGACACCGATCTGCGCGGACTGCAGGATCGCGGGACGGCGACCGCGGTGGTGCGGCGCTAGTCCGTTCCGGACTCGTGCACGATCCGGCCGTTCATCATGGTGACCACGACCTTGGCTCGATGGATATCGTGCGGGTCGCCGTCGAGGATGTTGCCGTCGAGCACGATCAGATCGGCCCGCTTACCCACCTCGACCGAACCGATCTGGTCCGCCATCCGGATCTGGTGGGCCGCGCCGAGTGTGTTGGCATGCACGGCCTGCGCGACCGTCAGGCGCTGCTCGGCGGGGGACAGGATCTCGGCATCGGGTTCCCCGATCAGCTGACGGGTGACGCCGATCTGGATCGAGTCGAGCGGCTTGTAGGTGGAGAAGTATCCGGCCGCCGGCCAGTCGGTGCCCAGCGACACCCGCCCACCCGTGCGCAGCACGTCCTGCACCCGATAGAAGTTGTCCTTGCGCGGTGCGCCGTAACGGGCGGCCATGTTGACCACGGTGTCGGGATCCGCGGAGAACCAGTTGGCCGAGAACTGCGCCCCGATACCGCCGGCGCCGAACCGCGCGCTGTCCTCGCCGCCGAGGTAGACCAGGTGCGCGATGGTGTGTCTGCGGTCGCGGGCCGGATTCGCGGCGATCGCCGCCTCGAGCGCATCCAGCGCCACCCGTGCGGTGCGCTCGCCGCAGGCGTGGATGTGCATATCGATACCCGCCGCGTCGATCTCGCCGACCAGTCGGTGCCACTGCGTCTCGGTGAACGGCGACCCGCCGATCGAGTCCGGCTTGTCGGCGTAGGGCTCCAGCAGCCATGCGGTGTACCCGCCCTGGGTGCCGTCGCCGACGATCTTCACCATGCCGACCTGGACCAGCTCCGTACACACCCGCGCGCGTGCCTCGGTGAACCTCGTCACGGCATCGTCGAACGGCGGGGATTTGACGGTGTAGGAGGCCACGACGCGAAACGGCAGCTTGCCCTCTCGTTCGATATCGGCGTACAGCGCGATGACATCGGCCTGGTCACCGCCCACGGGCGGCACCCCGGCGTCGAACACCGCGGTGATCCCGGCCTCGGCGGCCTTGGGTAGCCACTGCTCCAACATGCGCCGCATACCGTCGGCACTGATCGGGTCGTTGGCGTTGACCAGGTCCAGCACGGCATCGATCTCCAGCAGGTAGCCGGTCGGATCGCCGTCGGCATCGCGTGCGTAGTAGCTGAATCCCGGCACCGGATCGGGGGTGTCGCGATCGACGCCCGCGACCTCCAGCGCCTTGCTGTTGGCCCACATGCTGTGCGCGTCGATGGCGAAGAAGAAGCCGGGCCGGTCGGGTAGCACGCGGTCCAGCGACTGGCGGGTCGGGCCGTCGGGCCCGAACATGTCCACCCGCCAACCGAATCCGCGCACCGGGCCGTCCGGGTGCTCGGCGGCGTAGGCGGCGATCGCCGCCAGGGCGTCGTCCTCGGTGGGCACCTGCAGGTCGACGCCGTTGCTCAGGAAGGCGCCGAGAAACGGGTGGATGTGGCCCTCGACGAAGCCCGGCATGAGCAGCCTGCCGTCCAGGTCGATCACCCGCGTGCCGGGGCCCGCCAGCGCCAGGGCTGCCGCGTCGTCCCCGACATGGACGATGACCTCACCCCGCACGGCGACGGCTTCGGCCCACGGCCGCTCGGCGGCCACGGTGTAGACCCGGCCGTGGTGGAACACGAAATCGGCGTCAGTCCCGGCGGTCCGCGGCGTGGCCGGGGCGCCGACGGACGCGAAATGCGGAGCCCACTCGCATGCAGTACACACCCGGATATTGTTGACCAGGTCAATTACTCAGGCGCCGCGCCACGCGGAACGGTTCAGCGGCGCCTTACGGTGCGCTGGATGCCCTTCATCTTGCCCGCGTTGGGCAGCGGTCCCTTCGGCATCGCCGCCGGCCCGGCCTTGGTGCCGAGCGCGACCAGCTTGGACTCCAGGGAGTCCATCTGCTTGACCGTGATGTTGGCCGGCAGCTTCATCAGATGCCGCTCCAGCTTCGACAGCGGAACCTCACCCTCGCCATTGCCGACCACGATGTCGTAGATCGGCACCTCACCGACGAGGCGGGCGGTGCGCTTCTTCTCCTGCGCGAGCAGTGGCTTCACCCGGGTGGACGCACCCTCACCGACGAAGATCACGCCGGGGCGACCGATCACCCGGTGCACGGCGTCGAAATGCCCGGTCGCGGCCACGCCCGGGGTGACGCGCCACTTGCCGCGCATATTGTCCAGCGCCCAGGCCGCGGCACCGGTCTGCCCCTCGGCCTTGCGGTAAACCGACTTCTGGGCACGCCGGCCGAAGATGATGAAGGCGACGAGCGCTCCCAACACCACGCCCAGCGGGATCAGCATGTAGGTGGTGAACCCGCCGGCGAACAGGCCCAGCGCCACCGAAGCCGCGACGATCAGCACGAAGGCGCCGATCATGTACGGCAGCAGGCGCTTGTCCTCTTTGCGCTGCATTTGGAACGCCTGCCAGAGCTGACTGCGGCGCTGCTTGGACGCAGCCTTACGGGCAGCCTTGGCCTCGGCCTTTGCGGCCTTGTCGGCGGCGGGGTTACGTGATTTCGCCATTGGCCAAGGATACGGCTCAGGAAACGGGCGGGCGCACGCGCGCCGCCTGCTCGTACAACCGGCCCGCTCGGTAGGACGATCGCACCAGTGGTCCGGCGAGCACACCGGCGAAGCCCAGGCCCTCGGCGAAGGCCGACAACTCGACGAATTCGTCGGGGTGCACCCAGCGGTCCACCGGGTGATGCCGCGGCGAGGGGCGCAGGTACTGGGTGATGGTCACGATGTCGCAGCCGGCCTCGTGCAGATCGCTCAATGCGGCGCGCACCTCGTCGGTGGTCTCACCCATGCCGAGGATCAGATTGCTCTTGGTGACCAACCCGAAATTACGCGCGGCGGTGAGGACATCGAGGCTGCGCTGGTAGCGGAACGCGGGGCGAATCCGCTTGAAGATGCGCGGCACGGTCTCGACGTTGTGCGCGAACACCTCCGGGCGCGACTCGAAGACCTCTTCGAGTTGTTCGGGGACCGCGTTGAAATCCGGTGCCAACAGTTCGACGCCGGTGTTCGGGTTGAGCGCGTGGATCTGGCGGACGGTTTCGGCGTACAGCCAGGCGCCGCCGTCGGGTAGGTCGTCACGCGCCACACCCGTGACCGTCGAGTACCGCAGACCCATGGCCTGGACACTCTCGGCGACCCGGCGCGGTTCGTCGCGGTCGAGTTCGGCGGGCTTGCCGGTGTCGATCTGGCAGAAGTCGCAGCGCCGCGTGCACTGCTCGCCGCCGATCAGGAAGGTGGCCTCGCGGTCCTCCCAGCATTCGTAGATGTTGGGGCAGCCCGCCTCCTCGCACACCGTGTGTAGGCCCTCGCGACGAACGAGGCTCTTCAGTTCGGTGTATTCGGGCCCGGTGCGCAGCCGGGTCTTGATCCACGGCGGCTTGCGCTCGATCGGCGTCTCGGCGTTGCGCACCTCGAGGCGCAGTAACTTTCGGCCTTCGGGGGCAATACTCACGACGGCAATGCTACGCGGATGCGCCCGTCCAACGCGTCGCTCACGGCGTCGCTGACCACGGCGGTGACATCCTTCACAGCCACCGGCCGGCCCAGCTCGGCGGTCAGCGACGTGACACCGGCATCGGCGATACCGCACGGGATGATGCCGCCGAACGCGCCGAGGTCGCAGTCGCAGTTCAGGGCGAACCCGTGCAGCGTCACCCCGCGGGCCACCCGGATACCGATCGCACCGACCTTGCGGGCAGGCTGACCGGGCACCCACACCCCCGACCGGCCCTCGACCCGGCCCGCGTCGACACCGAGGCCCGCGCACACCGTGATGAGTGCTTCCTCAAGGCGCCGAACGAAATTCACCACATCCAGCGGCTCCGTCAGCCCGATGATGGGATAGCCGACCAGCTGACCGGGGCCGTGCCAGGTGATCTTGCCGCCGCGGTCGGTGTCCACCACCGGGGTGCCGTCCAGCGGTCGCTCTTCCGGCAAGGTCCGCTTGCCGGCGGTGTACACCGGCGGGTGCTCCAGCAGCAGCAGGGTGTCGGGCCCGCCGGCGACCCGGGCCTCGGCGATCTCGCGCTGCAGCGCCCAGGCGTCGGCGTAGTCGACCGTGCCCAGCAGCCGGACCTCAAGGGGTGCGGTCGACGCCCGGATGGTGCTCATGAAGCCAAGCTACCCGGCGGGCGCGGCGCTGGTGGCGTAGGCCAGGGCCTCACCGACGGTGTTGTGGTGGAACACGAAACCCGCACGTTCCAGCGCGGCGGGGATCGCGCGCTGCCCGTACAGCAGGCCCTCGTCGGCGAACTCGCCGAGCACCGCGCGCAACGCGAATCCCGGCACCATCATCGGGGTCGGCCGGTTGAGTGCCCGGCCCAGCGCACCGGTGAACTCGGCGTTGGTGACCGGCGCCGGCCCGGTGAAGTTGACCGGCCCGGCCAGGTTGTCGTCGGCGATGGCGAACAGCAGCGCCCGCACCTGGTCCTCCAGGCTGATCCACGGAAAGTACTGGCGGCCGTTACCGAGCCGGGCCCCCAGGCCGAGGGCGAACAACGGACGCAGCCGGGCCAGCGCGCCACCGGAGGGGGACAGCACCACACCGGTGCGGGCCAGGACCACCCGGGCTCCGCCCTCGGCAGCGGTTTCGGTCGCCGCTTCCCAGTCCGCGCACAGCTGAGCCAGGAAACCGCGTCCCTGCGGTGCGCTCTCGTCGGCCACCTGATTGCGAGTGTCGCCGTAGTAGCCGACCGCACTCGCGTTGAGCAGTACGGGTACCTGCGCATCGGCGACCGCCCCGGCCAGCACCTCGGTGGGCCCGATGCGGCTGTCGCGCAGGCTCTGCTTGAACGAGCCCGACCAGCGCGCAGCGCCGACGCTGACCCCGCAGAGATTGACCACGGCATCCACACCGGCCAGCGCGTCGATGTCGAAATCGCCGGTGGCCGGATTCCAGAACAGCTCGTCCGCATTACCCGGCGCGCGCCGCACGATCCGGATGACCCGGTGATCGGCGGCGCGCAACGCCGTGGTCAGCGCCGATCCGATCAGCCCCGATGACCCGGCGATGGCGATCACGCCGGGCGCCTGCAGTGGCACTAGAGCCCCAGATCGGCCTCGAACGCCCCTTCTTCAAGGCGTCGCTTGATGGTGGTCAGGAAGCGGCCGGCGTCGGCACCGTCGATCAGCCGGTGGTCGTAGGTCAGCGGAAGGTACGCCACCGACCGCACACCGATCGATTCGTTGCCGTTCTCGTCGACCACCACGCGGGGGCGCTTCACGATGGCCCCGGTGCCCAGCATCGCCGCCTGCGGCGGCACCAGGATCGGGGTGTCGAACAGGGCGCCCTGGCTGCCGATGTTGGTGATGGTGAACGTGCCACCCGACAGCTCGTCGGGCTTGAGGTTGCCCGACCGGGCACGCGCGGCGATATCGGCGATGGCGCGGGCGAGGCCGGCCAGCGACAGGTCGCCCGCATTGTGCACGACGGGGGAGAGCAGACCCTGATCGGTATCGACCGCGAAGCCGAGGTGCTCGGCGTCGAAGTAGGTGATCTCCTTGCTGTCCTCGTTGTAGCTCGCGTTGACGTTCGGATGCGCCTTGAGCGCGTCGACGACGGCGACGGCGAAGAACGGCAGGAAGGTGAGGTTCACACCCTCGCGCTCGGCGAAGCTCTTCTTGGCCTTGGCCCGCAGTGCCACGATCTTGGTCAGGTCGACCTCGTGGGTCTGCGTCAGCTGGGCCGTGGTCTGCAGGCTCTCGCGGGTCTTCTTCGCCGTGATCTGCCGGATCCGGTTGGCCTTCTGCGTGGTGCCGCGCAGATGGGCGAGCGCCGGAGCGGGAGCCGCCGCCTTGGGCTCGGGGGCCTTGGCCGGTGCCGGTGCCGGTGCCGCGGGAGCCGGTGCTTTCTTGGCCTCGGCGGCGGCGAGCACATCCTGCTTACGGATCCGGCCGCCGACACCGGTCCCGGTGAGTGCGGCGAGGTCGACACCGTTCTCCGCGGCCAGCTTTCGCACCAGCGGGGTGACGTAGGGGCTGGCGTCACCGGACGGCGTGGCCGCGGCGGGGGCAGGCGTGGGTTCGGGCTTCGGCTCCGGCTTGGGTGCCGGCGGCGGGGTGGCGGCGGCCGGCTTCGGCTCGGGCTTCGGCTCGGGTGTGGGTTCGGGCTTGGGTTCCGGCGTCGGCGCGGGGGCCGGTGCGGCCGGCGCCGAACCCTCGGCGCCGATCTTGGCGAGCTCGCCGCCGACGGCGACCACATCGTCCTCTTCGGCGGTGATGGCCACCAGCACGCCGGCCACCGGGGACGGGATCTCGGTGTCGACCTTGTCGGTGGACACCTCGACCAGCGGCTCGTCGACGGCGACGGCGTCGCCGACCTTCTTCAGCCACCGGGTGACGGTGCCTTCGGTCACGCTCTCGCCGAGTTCGGGCATCTTCACCGACGTGGATTCGCCGCCACCGGTCGCGGCGGGTGCCGGGGCCGATTCGGCCGCCGCGGGCTCCGGTTCGGGGGCCGGCTCAGGCTCCGGCTGCGGTTCCGGCTCGGGGGCCGACGGCTCGGGTTCTGCTGCGGCTTCAGCGGATTCGCCGGCCTCGCCGATCAGTGCGAGATCGCCGCCGACCTCCACGACATCGTCCTCGGCGGCGATGATCTTGGTCAGCACTCCGGATACCGGTGCCGGGATCTCGGTGTCGACCTTGTCCGTGGACACCTCAAGCAGCGGCTCGTCGACCTCGACGGTATCGCCTTCTTGCTTGAGCCACCGCGTGACGGTCCCTTCGGTAACGCTCTCACCGAGTGCGGGCATCTGGACGGAGATGGCCATGGGTTGTGACTCCTCGAACAGTCGTCGTCGCGGTTGGAATGCGGTGCAGAACCCATCCTGTCACGTCCGCCCGGCTCGGTCGTCGCAGACGTCGGTACTTGCCGTTCTGGCACCATCGAAGGTGACAAAGAGAGGAGTTTCGCCGGGTGGGACTGTTCGATAGATGGCGTGGCTCGGGTGGTGGTGCTCGTGGCGCAGCCGATCTGGATTACCTGCGGCAGTGGGTCGCCACCCATCACGGCGTGGAGGCATTCGTCGAGCCCAAGACCACGGTCACCGAGGTCACCGTCGTGCTGGTGGCCGCCGACGGTGAGTGGACCAGGCGCCGCACCGGCGGTGACGCCGGCGCGCGGCGGCTGAGCCGGGAACTCGACATCCCGGTCTACGACGTGCAGAAGGTGGGCTACCCGCAGCGCATGCGCGACTACGACGCCCGGCGGCGCATCGAACGTCAGCGCGCGCTGCGCAGCGAACTGGAGGAGTGACGCGCGCTGCGCTACCCGTTGCGCGCGATGTCTTCGAGCACCGCGAACAGGGTCAGCGTCGGCACGCCGGTCCCGCCCTTGGGCGTGTAACCCCATGGGCCGCCGGTGTTGTACGCCGGGGCCGCGATGTCGATATGCGCCCACTCGACGCCCTCGGGCACGAACTCGCGCAGATACGTCCCGGCCACCAGCATCCCGGCGTACCGCGAGGAGCTGACATTGGCCAGGTCGGCGACCGTCGACTTGAGATCGTCCTTGAGCTCCTCGGGCAGCGGCATCGCCCACCCGTTCTCGCCGACTGCTTGTGACAGCCGGGCCACCCGGTCGCGGAACTCGTCGCTGCCCATCACGCCCGGGGTGCGGGCGCCCAGCGCCACGGTCTGCGCGCCCGTCAGGGTCGAGGTCTCGATCAGGTAGTCGGGATCGTCCTCGCCGGCGCGCACGATGGCGTCGGCCAGGATGAGCCGGCCCTCGGCGTCGGTATTGAGCACCTCGACGGTGATGCCGCCGTACTGGGTCAGCACATCGCCCGGGCGCTGCGCGGTCGAGGACGGCATGTTCTCGGCGATCGGCACGGTGGCGATGACGTCGATCGGCAGATTCTGCTTGGCGGCCAGCACGACGGTGGCGATGACGGCGGCCGCGCCACCCATGTCGGAGGTCATGTGGTGCATCCCGGCGGCCGGCTTGATCGAGATACCGCCGGTGTCGAAGGTGATGCCCTTACCGACCAGCGCGACGCGCTTCGGTTTGCGACCGGCGCCCTTGTGCGTCAGGCGGACCAGCCGCGGCAGGCGTGACGAGCCCTGGCCGACACCGACGATGCCGCCGTAGCCCCCCTTGACGAGTGCCTTGTCGTCCAGAATCTCGACGGTGAGTCCGGCGGCCTCACCCAGAGCCTTTGCCCGCTTGGCGAATTCGGCGGGGTAGAGGTGACTCGGCGGTGTGTTGACGAAATCCCGCGCGGTGGCCACGGCCGTGGCGATATCCACCGCCCGCTGCGCCAGCGCCTTGGTGGCCGCCTTGCTGTCCCCGGCCAGCGCGACGATCTTGGTCAGGCCCTTGTCCTTGGGGGCGGTCTTGTCGCTGCGGAACTCGGTGAATCGGTACGCACCCAGGATGAGTCCCTCGATGACCGCCTCGAGATCGAGTGCGGTGAGGGTGGTGACGACGGAACCGACCTTGTCCAGACTGCGGGCGGCGCTGCCGGCCAGCCGGCGCAGGGTGTCGGCGGGCCATTCGTCGCGTTCCTCGCCGAGACCGACCGTCAGCACACTGGCCACCGGAAGATCCGCGATCACCAGCCGGTGCTGCTGGCCCTCACCGCCGGTGCCGCCCAGTGCCGCGAGGCCGGACTCGATGGCCGCCACCGCGCCGGCGTCGAGATGGTCGCCGAGCACGCGGGGCCTGCCCTCGCCGTTGTCGCCGGCCACCACGCCGACGATGAGAACCGCGTCGCCGCCGCCGCGGCGGGGCAGGGACGAACTGACGGTGACGGACGGGGCCTGGTATCCGGATGCGCTGCTCACGGGGATCACCCTATAAGTGATTGCAGTGGGTACGCCGTGACCGGGACATCGAACCCCTTCAGGGTGAAGGAGCGCGCGGGTGCGAAATCGTGTTCGGGCAGCGCATCACGCAGCGCCGATGACGACAGGATCTGCCCCGGTTCGGCGTTGGTGGTCAAACGGGCCGCCAGATTCACGGGGTTGCCGAAATAGTCACCGCTGATGGCCAGCACCTCGCCATAGCCCAGCCCGGCCCGCACCTGCAGCCCCGCATCGCGTGCCTTCACATTCTCGACCAGGGCGACGGCCGCTGCCACCAGTTGCTGCGGTGTGGAGCTCACCCACATGACGGCATCGCCGATGAACTTCACCACCCGCCCGCCGGCCGCGTGCACCACGTCGGCCGCGGTGGCGCCGAACTCGTTGAGCAGGTCCGAGAGTTCGGCGGCGCTGAGCAGCTGGGTCAGTGCGGTGAATCCGGACAGGTCGGCAAAACCGATGCCGCACACCACAGTCGGTGATTCGTCGCGCACGACGTGTTCGAAGTAGGTGCGGGCGCTCATCAGATGCTGACGGTGTACCGCCTCGATCGTGGCGCCGATGCGGGGGAGATACCCGACCGCTGCCCGGTAGGCGCGGGCGGTGGCCAGCTCGTCGTGGGAGACCTCGATCTGGACCTCCGGGGAGCTGGCCCGCATCATCGACGATTCGGCCTCGGCCAGTCGCGCCATCCCGGCGCCGATCACCCGCAGCAATCCCGTCGCCGCGACATCACCGACGACCAGCCGCATCTCGGCCCAGGTACGCAGCGCCTCCACATCCGCGCGGCTCAAGGATTTGGTCGCACAGTCGGTGACGGTCAAGCCCAGTGCCGCCCAGGCCCGCTCCACATCTGCCAGCGGCACCCCGATTTCGGCGGCCGCGTCGGCCAGGCAGTACAGCATCGGCCCGGACCACTGCAGGACATCGCCGGCCAGGCCGAACAGCCGGCCGCGGGACTCGGCCTCGACCATCTCCGCGGCGGTGAAGCCGAGCTGGTCGAGATACTCGATGAGCGGGGCGCGCTGGCGGGCATCGGCGATTCCCGCGGCTTCCAGCGCGTCGAAATCGACCACGGTGCAAGTGTGCCAGCGCGATCCCCTTTAGGGTGGTGGATTGTGAGTGCCCAAGAGTCGACCGCCCCCGAATCGAGCACCGTATCGGGCTCGGTCCTGCATGGCCCCCTGGAGGACCGCCACCGAGCGCTCGGAGCCGGTTTCGCCGAGTTCGGCGGGTGGCTGATGCCGGTGGCGTATGCGGGCACCGTCGCCGAACACAACGCGACCAGGACCGCGGTGGGCCTGTTCGATGTCAGTCATCTGGGCAAGGCGCTGGTGCGCGGCCCGGGTGCGGCGGCATACGTCAATTCGGCGCTGACCAACGACCTGACCCGGATCGGGCCCGGTAAGGCGCAATACACGTTGTGCTGCAACGAATCCGGCGGCGTGATCGACGATCTGATCGCCTACTACGTCTCGCCGGACGAGATCTTCCTGGTGCCCAACGCGGCCAATACCGCCGCGGTGGTGGCCGAACTGCAGCGCCACGCCCCGGCCGGGCTGACCATCACCGATGAGCACCGCTCGTACGCGGTGCTCGCGGTGCAGGGGCCGAAATCGGCCGAGGTGCTCGGTGTGCTGGGCCTGCCCACGGAGTTCGACTACATGGGCTATGCGGACGCCGAATACAACGGGGTCCCCACCAGGGTGTGCCGTACCGGTTACACCGGCGAGCACGGCTACGAGTTGCTGCCCGCGTGGGACCGCGCCGGCGTGGTGTGGGACGCGCTGCTGGACGCGGTGCGCGCCGCCGGCGGGGAACCGGCCGGGCTGGGCGCGCGCGACACCTTGCGCACCGAGATGGGTTACCCGCTGCACGGGCACGAACTGTCGCTGGACATCTCGCCGGTGCAGGCGCGTGCCGGCTGGGCCGTGGGCTGGAAGAAGGACGCCTTCTGGGGCCGGGAGGCGCTGCTGGCTGAGAAGCAGGCCGGACCGCGGCGCACGCTGCGTGGGCTCAAGGCGCTCGGGCGCGGGGTGCTGCGGGCGGATCTCACCGTGTTGAACGACGGGAACCCGATCGGTGTCACGACGTCGGGAACCTTCTCGCCGACGTTGAAGGTCGGCATCGCGCTCGCACTGATCGACACCGCCGCCGGGATCGCCGACGGGCAGACGGTGACCGTCGACGTCCGCGGCCGCGCGCTGGAATGCGAAGTGGTGGCACCCCCGTTTGTGGCAGTCAAAACCCGCTAGCCTCGGGCGATACAATCTGACCATGACAGACGGTCCCCTCGAATTCACGCTTGCCCGCAACACGTCACCGGCAAGCGACGAGGTAAGAGCCGCCATCCTGGCCGATCCCGGATTCGGCCGGTACCACACCGACCACATGGTCTCGATCGACTACACCGTGGCCGACGGCTGGCACAACGCGGCGGTGCTGCCCTACGGCCCGCTGCAGCTGGACCCGTCGGCCATCGTGCTGCACTACGGGCAGGAGATCTTCGAGGGTCTGAAGGCGTACCGCTGGGCCGACGGCTCGGTGGTGTCGTTCCGGCCGGAAGCCAACGCGGCGCGGCTGCAGGCCTCCGCGCGTCGGCTGGCCATCCCGGAGCTGCCCACCGAGACGTTCCTGGCGTCGCTGCGTCAGCTGATCGCCGTCGACAACCAGTGGGTGCCCGCGGCCGGCGGTGAGGAGTCGCTGTACCTGCGCCCGTTCGTGATCGCCACCGAACCCGGGCTGGGGGTGCGGCCGGCCGACGAGTACCGCTACCTGGTCATCGGCTCACCGGCCGGGGCGTACTTCAAGGGTGGGATCAAGCCCGTCAGCGTGTGGCTGTCGCATGAGTACGTGCGGGCTTCGCCCGGCGGCACCGGCGCCGCGAAGTTCGGTGGCAACTACGCCGCGTCCCTGCTGGCGCAGGCACAGGCCGCCGAGCGGAGCTGTGATCAGGTGGTGTGGCTGGACGCCATCGAACGCCGCTACGTCGAAGAGATGGGCGGGATGAACCTGTTCTTCGTGTTCGGCAGCGGCGGCACGGCGCGGCTGGTCACCCCGGAGCTGTCCGGTTCGCTGTTGCCCGGTATCACCCGGGATTCGTTGTTGCAGTTGGCCACCGACGCGGGTTACGCCGTCGAGGAACGCAAGATCGATGTCGACGAGTGGCAGAAGAAGGCGACGGCCGGCGAGATCACCGAGGTGTTCGCGTGCGGTACCGCCGCCGTCATCACCCCGGTGTCGCACGTCAAGCACCGCGACGGCGAGTTCACCATCGCCGACGGCCAGCCCGGTGAGGTCACCATGGCGCTGCGCGACACCCTGACCGGGATCCAGCGCGGCACCTTCGCCGATACGCACGGCTGGATGACCAACCTCGGTTAGACCGGCGGGACCGGCTCCTTGGCCGCACTGCGCGGATCGATGAGGATCTTCGCGTGCTTCTCCGGGTCGGCCAGGGCGTCGAACGCCGCCGCCACACCGTCGAGTCCGACGGTGCCGGTGATCAGCGGGCCGGCGTCGAGCTTGCCGTCGGCCAGCAGGTGCAGGGTGTCGCGGAACTCCAGCGGGGTGTAGCCGAACACGAACCGCAGGTCGATCTCCTTGCCGATGGCCATCGACGGGCGCAGTTTGTCCTCGCCCATGCACAGCCCGACGACCACCACGCGGGTGCCCATCGGTGCCGCGGCGATGACACCGTCGATCATGCCCGGAACGCCGACGCACTCGAACACGATGGGGCGCTTGGGATCTGCGCCGCCCAGTGAGTCGACCAACCGGTACAGGTGCACCCAGCCCGGGACCTTGCGCAGCTTCTCCATGGACCCCACGGCGAGCTCGAACAGCGCGGGTGCCTCGGTGATGGTGCCCTTGGTTCGCGCCGCGTCATACGGCGAGTCCACCGCCGGGTCGACGACGATGTCGGCGCCGCACCGTGTCGCCAGCGCCCGGCGGCCGGGGGAGAAGTCGCTTGCCACGATGGTCTGCACGCCGCGGGCCTTGAGGTGGCAGATGACGGCGAGGCCCAACGGGCCGCAGCCGATGACGACCGCGGTGTCGCGCCGGGAGACGGCGCTGCGCCGCACCGCGTGCAGCGCGACGGCCATGGGCTCGGTGAGTGCGGCGACGTCCATCGAGAGACCGTTGGGGATGGCGAAGCTCATCGACGACTCGGCCAGCACCTGTTCGGCGTAGCCGCCGGGGGCCAGCGGCGACAGCCCCGTCATGTGCACACCGCCGTGGGCCCGCACCATCGGGAACACCGCCACCGGGGTGCCGACCTTGAACTCCCTGGCGGCGCCCTTCCCGCGTTCGGCGACCACACCGCAGAATTCGTGGCCCATCACCACCGTGGAGCTGCTGGAGATGAAGTCGTGGTAGCCGATCTCGTCCATCACGCCCTTGAGCTCGTCAGCCTGCGTGCGGGCGTGCAGGTCGGAGCCGCAGATGCCGGTGCGGGCGACGTCGATCACCAGCTGGCCCTTGGCCGGGCGCGGCGCGGGCAGGTCGACGACGTCGAGTACGCCGGCGTGACAGGTCACGGCGCGGATGGTGGGGGCGGTCATCCCTGCATTATGCGGTACCGCCGGTTTCGGCTGCTGGGCCCCTCAGGTGCCGCAGAACGTCCGGTAGCACGACGCGAACGCCTCGGGCGCAGGTTCGGCATAGTGCTGCAGCCCGGGACGCGGGGTGTAGGGCTCGCGGACGGCGGCGACGAGTGCGCGCACCGGGTCCAGATCGCCGGCGGTGGCGGCGGTCAGGGCGGCCTCGACCAGATGGTTGCGCGGGATGTAGAGCGGGTTGACCCGGTCCATGGCCGCGATATCCGGGCCCAGTGCCTGCCACCGTTGCGCCCAGTCGCCGAACCCGTCCGGTACGGTGCCCGCGCTCAATGACCGGAAGAACGACGTGAAATCGGCCCGCTGCTGCTCCAGTAGCGCCAGCAGATCGTCGACGAGTTCCGGATTTTCTTGCGCGATACCGAGTTTGGCGCTTATCCGGGCCTGGAACGCGTGCTGGTAGCTGCCCTTGAAGACGTCGAGGGCGGCGGTGGCGATCTCGATGGCGGCGTCGACATCGGGATCGATGAGGGGCAGCAGCGTCTCGGCGAACCGGGCCAGGTTCCAGGCCGCCACCGTCGGCTGGTTGCCGTAGGCGTAGCGGCCCCAACTGTCGATCGAACTGAACACCGTCGCCGGGTCGTATGCCTCCATGAACGCGCACGGCCCGTAGTCGATGCTCTCGCCCGAGATGGTCATGTTGTCGGTGTTCATCACGCCGTGGATGAACCCCACCGACATCCACCCGGCGACGAGGGTGGCCTGGGCGTGCATGACCGCGTGCAGCAACGCCAGGTACGGGTTGTCGGCCGCGGCGGCCTCCGGATGGTGTCGCTCGATCGCGTAATCGGCCAAGCGCCGCAACAGATTTCCGTCCCCGGTCAGCGCCGCGTACTGGAAGCTGCCGACCCGCAGATGGCTGCTGGCCACGCGGGCCAGCACCGCACCCGGCAGGGGTGTCTCGCGGTGCACGGTGACACCGGTGGCCACCACGGCCAGCGCGCGGGTGGTCGGGATGCCCAGCGCGTGCATGGCCTCGCTGATCACGTACTCGCGCAGCATGGGCCCCACCGCGGCGAGGCCGTCGCCACCGCGGGCGAACGGGGTGCGTCCGGACCCCTTGAGGTGCAGGTCCCGGCCGTCGGGCAGTTCGCCGAGCAGCAGCGCGCGGCCGTCGCCCAGGCGTGGCACCAGGCCGCCGAACTGGTGGCCCGCGTAGGCCTGGGCCACCGGCGCGGCACCGTCGGGCAGTGCGGTCCCGGTCAGAAACCCGAGGCCGGCATCGCTGCGCAGCCAGTCGGGCGCCAGGCCCAGCTCGGCGGCCAGCGGTTCGTTGAGCACCAGCAGTACCGGATCGGCGGCGGCCTGAGCCTGCCAGGCGACGGACAGTTCCGGCAGCGTGCGGGCGAAACGGTCACCCAGCGCAATCATGGTTTCGACAGTACTCAGGCCGGCTCAGTGCACGGCCAGACCCAGGGCCACCACCGTCGTCGTCAGTTCGCAGGCCGCGCCCAGTACGTCACCGGTGATCCCGCCGAAACGGCGCACGCAGTGACCGACCAACACCACGGACAGGGCCAGTGCCGCCAACACCACCACCGGTCCCTGCCACCACCGCGGCGCCGCCGGGACCGCGGCGGCCACCAGGGTGAGCGTCCAGCCCACTGCCACCCACCACGGCTGGGAACCGGCCACCAGGGCACCCAGTGTGCTGCCCGGGGCCGCCGGTACCCCGCGCCGGCAGGTGGCCACGATCGCCACCCGTCCCGCGGTGACGGCGACCACCACGCCGACGGCGGTCAGCGCGCCGAAAGCCAAGCCCTGCAACACGATCACCAGCACCACGGCCGCCACGCCGAAGGGGCCCGCGGTACCGCCGCGCATCACCGCCAGCGCGCGTTCGGGCGGCCCGTAACAACCGAGTCCGTCGACGGTGTCGGACAACCCGTCGATGTGCAGGCCGCGAGTACACAACAGCAGCAAGGCCACCGCGAGCAGCCCGGCCAACGCCCCGCCGGGGTACAGCTGGGCGGCACCGCAGACCGTCAGCGCGGCCAGGCCGCCGAGCGCGGCGCCCACCACCGGCAACGCGGTCAGCGCGCCCCGGCCGAAGGGATGATCGACACGCACCGGCAACACCGTGCCGAAGGCGAAAGCCGAAGCGAGCGAACCGATCACAGGGCCGGAGGTATCACGCGTCGGAGACTCCGGCTTCGTCGAAGGTGGCCATCGAGGCCAGCGTGGCCACCGCGGCCCGCACCAGGGGAAGCGCCACGGCGGCGCCGGTGCCCTCGCCCAGGCGCATCCCGAGGTCGACGATCGGCACCAGCCCCAGATGGTCCAGCGCCAGTGTGTGCGCCGGTTCGGTGGACCGGTGCCCGGCCTGCCACCAGGCCCGGGCGCCCGGGGCCAACAGGTCGGCGATCAGTGCCGCGGCGGTGACGACCACGCCGTCCAGCAATACCGGGGTCCGTCGGACCGCGGCCTGGGCCAGGAAGCCGGCCATGGCCGCGAGGTCGGCGCCACCGCACACCCGCAGCAGTGCCTCGGGATCGCCGGTGACGGTGCGCCCCCGGTAGAGCGCGTCGCGGATGGCCGACACCTTGCGGGCCCAGCCGGTGTCGTCGATTCCGGTGCCACGGCCGACCACCGCCACCGGTTCGGACCGAGTCACCGCCGCGATCAACGTGGTTGCGGGCGTGGTGTTCCCGATACCCATATCGCCCGCGATGAGCAGGTCTGCGCCGCTGTCGACCTCCTCGTCGGCGATGGCGCGCCCCGCCTGGATCGCCGCGGTGGTCTCCGCTTCGCTCAGGGCGTCCTCGATCGCGATGTTGCCGCTGCCGCGGCGCACCTTGTGCGCGCCGATCGCCGGGCTCAGGGGTTCGGCGTCGACGGCGATATCGGCCACCCGCACGGTGGCGTCGGCCAGCGTCGCCAGCACGTTGATGGCCGCGCCACCGGCATCGAAGTTGGCGACCATCTGCGGGGTCACCTCAGAGGGGAAGGCCGACACACCGGAGGCGGTCACGCCGTGGTCACCGGCGAACACCACCACCCGCGCGCGGGTGAACTGCCGTGGCGGGCACGCGCCCTGACAGGACGCCACCCACACCGACAGCGCCTCCACCCGGCCCAGCGCGCCGGGTGGCTTGGTCAGCGTGTTCTGCCGGGCCAGTGCCGCCTGCAGGGCTTCGGCATCGGGCGGGGTGATCGCGGGGAATGCGCTCACCTGGCCTCCTTCACGACTAAAGGTTGTCCGGCGACGACCAGCACCACGCGGTCGCACAGTGCTGCCAATCGCTGGTTGAGCGTGCCCAGTTCATCGGCGAACAGCCGGCCGCCCGCGGTCGCGGGCACCACTGTCAGCCCCACCTCGGGGCTCACCAGGGTCAGCTTCCCATCGAATCCTGTGATCGCCGCGCAGAGTTCGTCGCAGGGTTCGTCGATGTCGGTCCGCACCGATCCGCCCGTCCACGCGCCGAGGCGGTCCATGGTCGCGGTCAGCCAGCCACCGATATCGTCCACCAGCGTCGGGGTGCGCGGGTCGGCGCGCAATTCGGTTGCCACATCGGTGGTTTCGACGGTCGACCAGTGCGCGGGCCGACGGCTGCGGTGGGTGTCCACCCGCCGGGACCACTCCGGGTCTGCGGGGTCGGTACGGCCGGTGGCCACATAACGCACAGGTTCGCCCGCGGTGTCCGAGATGGCGGCTTCGGCCCAGTGCGATTTACCCGAACGGATCCCGCCCAGGACCAGTACCCGCACGCGCTCAGACGTCGTCGCCGCGATTGACCAACGGTCTCGGCGCGCGCATCCGGCGCAACTGAGAGGCGCGGCTGGCGGCGTAGAAGCCGAGTTTGAAACCGCTCTCGGTGTTGTCGGGGAACTTCTCGTCGACCTTGCGGTTCACCCGTCGGCCCAACAGCACGCCGTCGACGGCCATCACCAGCAGCAGGACCGGCATGCCGAAGGACACGTACTTCTGGACCGCCACCGCGGGCACGGCCAGGGTGATGAGCACCAGGCCCAGCGCCACCGGCATGAACAGGCCGAGCAGGTTGGCGCGGGAGTCCACGATGTCGCGGGCGTACCGGCGGACCGGGCCCTTGTCGCGGGGCAGCAGATAGGCGTCGTCGCCGGACATCATCCGTTCCCGCCGGTCGGCCATGTCGGCCCGCCGGGACACCTTCTCGGCCTTGCGCTCTTCCTTGGTCAGCTTGGGCTTGGACGCGGCCAGTTCCTTGCGGCGCTTACGCGCTTCCGCGGTGGTCAGCGGCGCCGGCGCGACGGGCCCGCGCCGGCGGGCGGCCTCGCTGCGCTTGGGCGTGGGCCGGCCCTTGGGGGCGGTCGAGCCCTCCCCGGCGGCAGTCGATTCTGTGGCGGCGGCCACGTCGTCGGGTTGCGGATTGTCCTTCTTGCGGCCCAGCAGATTCACGCTCACAGGGTACTTCCGAACGGGATTTCCTTGGTGAGCGGCTCCGGATCGGACGTCCTACGCTGGGCGGATGCATGTGCTGGTGGCCCCGGACTGTTTCGGTGACAGCCTGACCGCGGTGCAGGCCGCCGAGGCCATCGCGGCGGGCTGGGCCCGGGCGCGCGACGGCGACACCTTCACCCTGGCCCCCCAGTCCGACGGCGGGCCGGGGTTCGTGGACGTCCTGGCCAGCCGGCTGGGCGGATTGCGGTATGCCCAGGTCAGCGGGCCGTTGGGGGACCGCGTGAGCGCCGAATGGGTGCTGCACGGCGACACCGCCTATATCGAATGTGCGCAGGCGTGCGGGCTCACCCTGCTGGGTGGGCCGCCGACGGTGCAGACCGCGCTCGCGGCGCACAGCGGGGGAGTGGGCGAGCTGATCGCGGCCGCGCTGGATGCGGGCGCCCGCCGGATCGCGGTGGGACTGGGCGGGAGTAGTTGCACCGACGGCGGGCGGGGACTGGTGGAGGCGCTGGGCGGACTGGACAAGGCCCGGGCCCGGCTCGCCGGAGTCGAGCTGATCGCCGCGAGTGATGTCGAGCACCCGCTGCTGGGGCCGATGGGCGCCGCGGCGGTGTTCGGCCCGCAGAAGGGGGCCGACCCGGACACCGTGGCGGTGCTGGAAGCCCGCCTGACGGAGTGGGCCGGCGAACTCGGTCCCGGCATCGCCGACAGGGAGGGTGCGGGCGCTGCCGGGGGGATCGGTGCGGCTCTGCTGGCACTGGGCGGCCGCCGGGAATCCGGGGCCGCGGTGATCGCCGAGCACACCGGCCTGGCCGGCGACGTGGCGGCTGCGGACCTGATCATCACCGGCGAGGGCAGGTTCGACGATCAGTCGCTGCACGGCAAGGTGGTCAGTGCACTGGCCGCCGGCGCCCGCCGCCGCGGCACCCCGGTGCTGGTACTGGCCGGTCAGGTCACACTCGAACCGGCGGTGCTGACCGCGGCGGGTATCGCCGCGGCGTATTCGATCACCGAGTTCGCCGGATCGGTGGAGCTGGCCATGGCCGATGCCGCCAACCAACTGACCGGACTGGCTCAACGCACCGGATCCGGTTGGCCAGAGAGTCGGGAATAGCGCCCGGACAAGGTACCGTTGAACACATCGCGAATGCACGTACGCATGCAATCAGGAGAAGCAATGACTGTTCAGGACGACACCACCACCGAAACCCACGGTGCGGTGCTGACCGACGCCGCTGCCAGCAAGGCCAAGGCGCTGCTGGAGCAGGAGGGCCGCGATGACCTGGCGCTGCGTATCGCCGTGCAGCCGGGCGGCTGCGCCGGCCTGCGCTACAACCTGTTCTTCGACGACCGCACCCTCGACGGCGATCTGACCACCGATTTCGGCGGCGTCGCGCTGACCGTCGACCGGATGAGCGCGCCGTACATCCAGGGCGCCACCATCGACTTCGTCGACACCATCGAGAAGCAGGGTTTCACCATCGACAACCCCAACGCCACCGGCTCGTGCGCCTGCGGCGACTCGTTCAACTGATCTACTCCGTGCGCTGCACGTAGCTGCAGACGAGGATCTTGCCGTCCTGCGCCAGCACCTGGGCGACGGCTTGACGCTCGTCTGTGGCTGCGACGGGCATCCGCCCCGACGGCGCGGGCGTGCCCTTCATGCTGAACAGCACCTGCGCCTGGGTCGGTGACAGGTAGACGATCTTGTCGATCGAGGTCACCTCGACCCGCTTGTACTGCCTGCGGAATGCGTCGCCGCTCATATCCGCCAGGGCCAGATCCGAATCGTGGTTGCGCACCGCGTCATAGAGCCCGCACAGCGTGTGCCGGGCGATGGTTTGTTCGTCCCCGTCGGCGAGTGCGTCGAGGAACTCCTGGATCGCCGGTTTTGCGGTCGCCGCGGTGATCGGCGTGCCGGGCTCCTGGCGTCCCGCGACCACCACGACGATGCCGACCGCGGCGGCGATCACCGCGATGACACCCACGATCGCCGCGACGAGCGGCCAGCGCCGGCGTCTGGGGTACTGCACCGGTGGCGGAAGCGTGCCAGGGTAGGCACCGGAGATCTGGTGCGGTGGAAATCCCGGAGGAGGACCCGGAGGAGGAAAGGACATCGGCTACGTTTCGGTGTCTAGGCTTGGACTCGCCGGTCGGACGTGACCGTCAATCGGACTTTCAGGCAGGCTAGCGCACCGGGGCGCCGATGCCCGTGGCACACCCGTACGCTGGTGAGATTCGCTAATGAACATGAAGGACGACGTTGTGACCATTGCGGTGACCGGTTCGATCGCGACCGACCATCTGATGAAGTTCCCAGGCAAGTTCTCCGAGCAGCTGCTGCCCGAACATCTGCAGAAGGTGTCGCTGAGCTTCCTGGTCGACGACCTGGTTGTGCACCGCGGCGGTGTCGCGGGCAACATGGCCTTCGCCATCGGTGTCCTGGGCGGTAAGGCGGCCCTGGTGGGCGCGGCCGGATCGGATTTCGGCGACTACCGGCAGTGGCTCAACGACCACGGCGTCAACACCGACAATGTGCTGATCTCCGAGCAGGCCTACACCGCCCGCTTCGTCTGCACCACCGACGTCGATATGGCCCAGTTCGCCTCGTTCTACCCCGGGGCGATGTCCGAAGCGCGCAACATCAAGCTGGCGGATGTCGTATCACGTACCGGCACACCGGAATTGGTGATCATCGGCGCGAATGACCCGGACGCCATGTTCGCCCACACCGAGGAATGCCGCAGCCTGGGCCTGCCCTTCGCCGCCGACCCGTCCCAGCAGCTGGCCCGCCTGTCCGGCGAGGAGATCCGCCGCCTCATCGACGGCGCCGCCTATCTGTTCACCAACGACTACGAATGGGACCTGCTGCTGCAGAAGTCCGGCCTCAGCGAAGCCCAGGTGATGGGCCAGATCGGCCTGCGCGTCACCACCCTGGGCGCCAAGGGCGTGGACCTGGTGTCCTCCAACGGGACCTTCGTGCACGTCGACGTGGTGCCCGAGACCCATCAGGCCGACCCGACGGGTATCGGCGACGCCTTCCGGGCCGGATTCCTCACCGGCCGTTCGGCCGGCCTGAGCTTGGAGCGCTCGGCCCAGCTGGCTTCACTGGTGGCCGTGCTGGTGCTGGAAGCCACCGGCCCGCAGGAGTGGACCTGGGACAAGGACGCCGGCATCGCGCGCATCGCCGAGGCCTACGGCCCCGACGCCGCCGCGGACATCTCGCAGGCGCTCTAGAGCTGCACCGGGTAGGTCGGTTCGGCGATCTGCGGTGTCACGCTGCCTTCGACGAAGATGGCGTGCCACAGCATGAAGATCAGCACCGTCCACAACCGGCGGCTGTGATCGGCCTCCCCGTCGCGGTGCTCGTCGAGCATGGTCCGCACCGCGGCGAGGTCGATCAGATCCCCGGCCTGCGAGGTGGCCACCGTCTCGTACGCCCAATCCAGCAGGGCGCCGGCACGCAACCAGTGCCGGATCGGCACCGGGAAGCCCAGCTTCGCCCGGTTGAGCACATGCGCCGGCACGATCGGTTCCAGCGCGCGGCGCAGCGCGTACTTGGTGGTGGTGCGGGTGATCTTCTGGTCGTACGGCAGCCGGGACGCCACCGCGAACACCTCCGGGTCCAGGAACGGCACCCGAAGTTCCAGTGAGTTCGCCATCGTCATCTTGTCGGCCTTGACCAGGATGTCGCCGCGCAACCAGGTGAACAGGTCGATGTGCTGCATGCGCGCCACCGGATCCCAGCCCGCCGACGAGGCGTACAGCCCCGCCGTCACATCGGTGTGGGTCCAGTCCGGATTGAACTTGCGCAGCACGGTGCGCAATTGATCGTCGGAGAAGCTGCGGGCGTTCCCGTAATAGCGCTCTTCGAGAGTCAGCGATCCGCGATGCAGCAGGCTCTTACCGCGCATCCCGGCGGGCAGCGGCTTGGACGCCTTGCCCAAGGAACGCCGCACCGGCCGCGGAAGGTAGTCGAATGCCTTGAGCGACAACGGTTCCCGGTAGATCGTGTAGCCACCGAACAGCTCGTCGGCGCCCTCGCCGCTGAGCACCACCTTGACGTGCTTACGGGCCTCGCGGGCGATGAAGAACAACGGCACCAGCGCGGGGTCGGCGACGGGTTCGTCGAGATACCAGACGATCTCGGGCAGCGCCGCGACGAACTCCTCCTGGCTGACCACCTTGGCCACGTGCCGCGCACCGATCGCCTCGGCCGACGCGACAGCGACGTCGACCTCGGAGAAGCCCTCCCGCTCGAAACCGGTGGTGAAGGTGATCAACCGCGGGTTGTGCCGCATGGCCAGCGCGGCGATGGCCGTCGAGTCGATACCGCCGGACAGGAACGCGCCCACCGTGACATCGGCGCGCATGTGCTTGGCGACGGAGTCCTCCAGCGCCGCGGTGATCTCGTCATAGCGCGCCTGTTCGCCACCGGGGGTGAACGGGACCGCGGCGAACCGGGGGATGAAGTAGCGGGTGATCTCCGGCGCCGAACCCGGGCGGATCCGGGCGTAGCTGCCCGATTCCAGTCGACGCACCCCGCGCTGCAACGTCTCGGGCTCGGGGACGTACTGCAGCACCGTGTAGTGCTGCACGGCACGCTCGTCGATATCCAGGTCCAACCCGGCCGTCGGGGCCAGATCGACGAGGCACTTCTTCTCGCTGCCCAGCACGGTGCCACCCGGCCCGGTGGCCATGTACAGCGGTTTGATCCCGAACGGATCGCGCGCGCAGATCAGCTCCCGGGTCTGGGTGTCCCAGAGCGCGAAGGCGAACATGCCGCGCAGCCGGGCCAGCACGTCGGTGCCCCAGTGGTGGTAACCGGCGACGATCGCCTCACCGTCACCGTCGGTGTGGAACACCGCACCGTGCTCGGAACGCAGAGCCTCCCTCAACTCGAGGTAGTTGTAGATCTCCCCGTTGAACACCAGCGCGTAGCGCTGCGGGGACTCCGGAGGTCCCCAGCGCAGCGGCTGGTGGCTGTGGGCGATGTCGATGATGGACAGCCGGTTGAAGCCCAGCACCACATCGTCATCGGCCCATGTCCCTGGTTCGTCGGGGCCCCGGTGACGCATCAGATGCGACGCTCCGGACACCGCGTCCACCAGGGCCGGGGAGGTCTCAACGGACGGGTCAGTCAGGTAGGCCAGCAGTCCGCACACTGCGCCAGTATGCCGAATCACCAGGGCTTAACCCGCACTGTGCCCGAGTTGGCAGGTCGCTTCGCGGGTTCGCCCACCGGTGGTCTACGCTGCGTAGTACATACCGAGCCGACCGACCGTTCGACGGTCCACCGACTTCTATAGGAGGCGCCAACGTGACCGCTCGCGGGTACAAGTTGGTGGCGTTGTCACTGGTCTTGGGCGGGATGACCATCCTGCTCAGCGGCTGTAGTTGGCAGGAGGTGTTCGGCCTCGGCTGGCCCACCGGTATCACGCCCGAAGGCAAGCTCAACCGCGACCTGTGGGTCTGGTCGGTGATCGCGTCGTTCGTCGTGGGTGCCATCGTCTGGGCGCTCATCTTCTGGGCGAGCGCCTTCCACCGGAAGAAGGCCACCGACACCGAGCTGCCGCGTCAGTTCGGCTACAACATGCCGCTGGAACTGGTGCTCACCGTGGTGCCGTTCCTCATCATCTCGGTGCTCTTCTACTTCACCGTCGTGGTCCAGGAGCGCATGCTGCACAAGGACCCCAACCCCGAGGTCGTCATCGACGTCACCGCCTTCCAGTGGAACTGGAAGTTCGGGTACCAGAAGATCGCCTTCGGCGACGGCACGCTCAACTATGACGGCGCCGACCCGGAGAAGAAGGCGGCCATGGTGTCCAAGCCCGAGGGCGTGGACGAGCACGGCGAGGAGCGCGTCGGTGCCATCCGCGGCCTGAACCCCGAGGACCGCACCTACCTGAACTTCGACAAGATCGAGACCCTCGGCACGTCCACCGAGATCCCGATCCTGGTGCTGCCCAAGGGCAAGCGCATCGAGTTCCAGATCGCCTCGGCCGACGTGATCCACGGCTTCTGGGTGCCGGAGTTCCTCTTCAAGCGCGATGTGATGCCCGACCCGAAGGCGAACAACTCCGACAACGTCTTCCAGGTCAGCGAGATTCAGGAGACCGGCGCGTTCGTCGGGCGGTGCACCGAGATGTGCGGCACGTACCACTCGATGATGAACTTCGAGGTGCGCGTCGTGGAGCCCAACGACTTCAAGGCCTATCTGCAGCAGCGGCAGGCCGGCAAGACCAATGCCGAAGCGCTGCAGGCGATCAACCAGGATCCGCTGGCGGTCACCACCCATCCGTTCGACACGCGGCGCGGCGAGCAGGTCGGCGTGCCTGCAGCCCAGGCGAGCAAGTAGTAAGGACAACTCATGCATATCGAAGCGCGGTTGTTCGAGTTCCTGACGGCGTTCTTCGCCCTGGCCGCCGTGGTGTACGGCGTGCTGACCGCGATGTTCGCCAACGGCGGCATCGAGTGGGCCGGCACGGTCGCGCTGGTGCTGACCACCGGGCTGACCCTGATCACCGGTACCTTCTTCCGGTTCGTCGCCCGGCGCCTGGATACCCGGCCCGAGGACTACGAAGACGCCGAGATCAGTGATGGCGCCGGCGAGCTGGGCTTCTTCAGCCCGCACAGCTGGTGGCCGGTCCTGATCGCCCTGTCCTTCTCGACCGCAGCCGTCGGCGCCGCACTGTGGCTGCCGTGGCTGATCGTGGCCGGTATCTGCTTCGTCCTGTTCACCGCCGGTGGTCTGGTCTTCGAGTACTACATCGGTCCCGAGAAGCACTGACCCGTCTCGCAGGTCACAACCATGCGTCAGTTCTCTGGCGTGCCGCGTCGCCTGATCCGCTCGACCGCTCGGTTGGGTAGTGTTGCCGAGGCAGTAATCGAGACGGATAGGCCGAGGGTTAGTGTGAGATGAGCGGGCCTTCAGGACCGGACAAACCCGGTGCGGGCGACGAGCCGGCGCCGAGCACCGGTGAGACCGAGATCCATTCGCGGGCATACTCCGCACCGGAATCCGAGCAGTTCGTCAGCTCCCCGTATGTGCCGCCGGATCCGGCGCTGTACGACTACGACAGCTACGATTCCGTACCCGATGACGCGCCGGACAGTCCGCCGCGCTGGCCGTGGGTGGTCGGCGTGGTGGCCATCGTCGCCGCGGTCGCGCTGGTCGCTTCCGTCGCGGTGCTGGTGACCCGCACCGACAACACCAATCTGGCCACGCCGGCGACCACCACGACGTCGGCGCCGCCGGTCCAGGACGAGATCACCACGACGACGCCGCCCCCGCCGCCCAGCCCGGAGCCGCCGCCGACGACCGAGGCGCCACCTCCACCACCGCCGGAGACGGTCACGGTGACGCAGGAGCCGCCGCCCCCGCCGCCACCCCCGGCCACCACCGAGGCGCCGCCCCCTGTCACCACCACGGCACCTCCGCCACCCCCGACGAGCACCGCGCCCGCCGGACCACGCCAGGTGACCTATTCGGTCACCGGCACCAAGGCACCGGGAGACATCATCACCGTCACCTACATCGACGCGTCCGGGCGCAGTCGCACCCAGCGCAACGTGTACATCCCGTGGTCGCTGACGGTCACGCCCATCTCGCAGTCCGAAGTCGGATCCGTGCAGGCCTCCAGTCTGTTCCTGGTGAGCCGGCTGAACTGCTCGATCACGACCAGCGACGGCACCGTGTTGTCCTCCAACACCGGTAACGCCGCCCAGACGAGCTGCTGATGACCGGCGACAGGAAGCTTTCCGGGCCCGAGAATCTGGACCGGATCCTGCTCGGGGTCTGCGCCGGGATCTGGCTGCTCGCACTCGGCGCCGGAGTCGCGGCCACCGTCGCGCTGGTCGACCTGAGCAACGGGCGGGGTTCGGTCCGCGCCGAACTGTCCGGCTCCGATACGCCCTGGGTGCTCTACACCGTCATCGGGGTGTCGGCGGCGGTCATCGCCGCGGCCATCCCGCTGCTGATCCGGGCCCGTCGGGACAACACCGTGCGTCCGGCACGTGCGGTGACCGGTGGCGGCACCGGATCGGCGGTCGACGATATCGCGGCCGTCGCCGGCCGGCCGGCGGGCCGGCGCCGTGCGGTCACCTCGGGTTCCGACGGCAGGCCGCCGGCGCTGCCCGCGATCGTCGACCAGGTGTACGTGCGGTGCGCCACCGCCATCGGTTGCGCGGTGGGCGGCGGAGTTCTCGCCGTGGCCATCGGCACCTACCTGATGGCGACGGGCAAGGACACCGGGGCCTGGGCCGCCTATATCGTGGGCGGGCTCATCACGGTCGGGATGGTCGCGGTGCCCTGGTTCTCGCTGCGTGAGCTGCGCGCCGTCACCGGAGCGCAGGCCGTCTAGCCTCGCGCTATACGTCGTGGCTGCTGGCGGGGCCCGTGCGGGGGCCGTACCGCCGCTCGTAGGCCTCGTGGACGTGCGCGTTCTTCTTCCGGGACAGGGCGTCGACCAGGTGCGGATCGAGTCCGTGCTTGGCGAGCATGTGCCGGCGCCAGATCTTGTTGAGGGCGTGCGAAAAATACACGAACGGCAGGAAGATCGGCAGCGTCATGCTGGCGTGCAGGTACAGCGACATCGGGATGAACCAGATCGGCGCCAGGATGAAGATCGCCGGGATGGCGACCCGGATCATCATCCGCACCGTGGCCCCGGGTCCGGCCAGATCTCGGGCGACCCACGCGCGCATCGAGTCGGGTAACCGTTTGCCGTAGCAGTACGCGATGTACTGCAGGGGGCCCGGCGTGCTGGAGGGGGTCTGACCAGTGGACATTCGGTCAGGGTAATGCGCGATATGATGAATTGCGAATTTACTCAATCCATAGTCTGCAGGGAGTGTGCACGTCGTGCCCGACAATGTCCTGGACGGTCCGGAGCGACCGCTCTATGAGATCAAGGCCAACCTGTTCAAGGCCCTGGCTCATCCGGCCCGGATCCGGGTGCTGGAAATCGTGTCGATGAGCGACGACCCGGTCCCGGTGAGTGCCATCCTGGGCGACACCGATATCGAGCCGACCGTGTTGTCTCAACACCTCGCCGTACTCAAACGCCACCACGTGGTCCAGGGCAAGCGGGTGGGTAACGCGGTGTACTACCAGCTGGCGCACCCGAAGGTCGCCGAGTTGCTGCGCATCGCCCGGGTCTTCCTCACCGATACCCTGGCCGCCCGGCGCGACCAACTCGATGTCGTGCAGTCACTGCCCCCCATCGGCACGCGCTGATGAGCCGGTGGGCGCCGGCCGTGCTGGGCTTGCTGCCGCGGCGCGGTGACTACGCCGGCCTGTCCCGCTCCTGGCGCCGCGATGTGCTGGCCGGCCTCACCGTCGGCGTGGTCGCGTTACCGCTGGCGCTGGCCTTCGGCATCAGTTCGGGTGTGGGAGCCGCCGCAGGCCTGGTCACCGCGGTCGTGGCGGGGGTGGTGGCGGCGGTGTTCGGCGGTTCGCATGTGCAGGTATCCGGGCCGACCGGGGCTATGGCGGTGGTCCTCGCGCCGATCGTCACCCAGTACGGGCTGAGCAGCGTCGCCCTGGTCACCGTGCTGGCCGGCGTCGTCGTGATGGTCGCGGGGATCGCCGGGCTGGGCCGGGCGGTGACATTTCTGCCCTGGCCGGTGGTCGAGGGCTTCACCCTCGGCATCGCCGTCATCATCTTCCTCCAGCAGGTCCCTTCCGCGATCGGACAACCGGTACCTCCGGGCGAGTCACCCCTGGCTGCGGCGGTCACCGTGCTGGCCAGGATCGATCCGGCGGCGGCCGCCCCCGCGGCGGCGGTGGTGGCGCTGGTCGTGGGCCTGATGCTGGTCCTGCCGCGGCTGCATCCCGCGGTGCCGGCATCGCTGCTGGCCGTGATCGCGGCCACCGTCCTGGTCGCCGTCTGCGGGCTGTCGGCCGCCCGGATCGGCGCGCTGCCGGCACAACTGCCCACCCCGGTGTGGCCGCACACCGACCTGGGGGCGCTGCGCGACCTCGCCGGGGCCGCCCTGGCGATCGCCGCCCTCGCCGCGATCGAATCTCTGCTCTCGGCGCGGGTCGCGGCGACCATGTCACCGACCGGGCCCTATGACCCCAATCGGGAACTGTTCGGCCAGGGGCTGGCCTCCGTCGCCTCCGGCGTGTTCGGCGGTATGCCCGCCACCGGCGCGATCGCCCGCACCGCGGTCAACGTGCGCTCCGGGGCGCGCACCCGGGTGGCGGCGATCGTGCACGCGGTACTGCTGCTGGCGGTCGTCTACCTGGTCAGCGGTCCGGTCGGGGCGATCCCGCTGGCCGCGCTGGCGGCGGTGCTGATGGTGACCGCGTTCCGGATGGTCTCGTGGCCCACCATTGCGCGGATCGTGCGGTCCACCCGTTCCGATGCCGTCACCTTCGCGCTGACGGCACTGGTGACCGTCTGCTTCGATCTGATCGAAGCCGTCGAGATCGGTATCGCCGTCACCGCCGTGTTCGCGCTGCGCAGCCTGGCCCGACGCAGCAGCGTCACCCGTGAAGACCTGCCCGGCCCGGCTCAACCCGGTGACGAGCGGATCGCGCTGCTCCGGCTCGACGGTGCGATGTTCTTCGGTGCCGCGGAACGGATCTCGGCCACGATCATCGATGACCGCCACCCCGACACCTCGGTGGTGATCATCCGGCTGTCCCAACTGGGGATGCTCGATGCCACCGGTGCGAACACGTTGGCCGAGATCGCGCGTGAACTCGAATCCCGCGGTATCACCGTCATCATCAAGGGCATCCGGCCCGAGCATCGAGAGCTGCTCACCAATGTCGGGGTCATCGAGGCCCTGCGGCACGAGAATCACTTGGTCGACGACCTCGACGATGCCGTGGCCCACGCGCGCACCCACGTCACCGCCCGGTAGGGATCCCACCCCGGGGGAGGGGAGTGGTCCGCCAAAGCAGAAGGGCCCGCACAGCTTTCGCTGTGCGGGCCCTTCTGCGTCGTACTTCTAGTGGTGCCCGTTGGATCCGTTGCTGCCGGTGCCCTGATGCTCCCGCAGGGCGGTCAGCGCCCGGTGCTCGGCGGCGTGGGCCGCCTCGGTGAGCGCATCGTTCTCCTCGATGGGATCGGGGATCAGGAAGCTGCCGGTGCCCGGTGCTCCGGCGGAGCCCAGCTTGTTCATCTTCTTGGGCAGTGCTGCGCCCTGGTACTCCAGCGGAATCGGGTGTCCGTGGTCGTCGACCGGGCCGAGCGGCTGGTGCAGCTCGATGTAGGCACCGTGCGGCAGCCGCTTGAGGATGCCGGTCTCGATACCGTGCTCGAGCACCGCGCGGTCGCTGCGCTGCAGACCGATCGCCCAGCGGTAGGCGATGTAGTAGACGATCGCGGGCAGCACGACCATGCCGATGCGGCCGATCCACGTCGTCGCGTTCAGCGAGATGTGGAACTTCAGCGCGATGATGTCGTTCATGGCCGCCAGTGTCAGCAGCATGTAGAACGAGATCGCCATCGCGCCGATGGCCGTGCGGACCGGTGCGTCACGCGGACGCTGCAGCAGGTTGTGGTGAGCGTCGTCTCCGGTGAACTTCTTTTCCAGGAACGGCCACGCGATCAGCAGACCGAAGATCACACCCATCAGGACCGCGACACCGAAGACCGCGGGGATGGTGTGGCCGAACGGGTAGAACTCCCAGGGCGGCCAGATACGCGCCAGGCCCTCAGTCCACATCATGTAGAAGTCGGGCTGGCTACCCGCGGACACCTGAGACGGCTTGTACGGACCGAGCTGCCAGATCGGGTTGATCTGCAGCAGGCCGCCCATCAGCCCCAGCATGCCGGTGATGATGGCGAAGAACGCACCGGACTTCACCGCGAAGACCGGCATCACGCGCACGCCCACCACGTTGTTCTCGGTACGGCCGGGGCCGGGGAACTGGGTGTGCTTCTGGAACCACAGGATCATCATGTGCGCGGCGATCAGCGCCAGGATGATCGCCGGGATCAGCAGGATGTGCAGGGCGTACATGCGCGGAATGATGATGTTCCCGGGGAAGTCACCGCCGAACAGCGCCCAGTGCATCCAGGTGCCGATGACCGGGATACCCAGAGTGATCGAGCTCAGCGCGGCACGCAGGCCGATGCCGGACAGCAGATCGTCGGGCAGCGAGTAACCGAAGTAACCCTCGAACATCGCCAGGATCAGCAGCAGCGAGCCGATGACCCAGTTGGCCTCACGCGGGCGGCGGAACGCACCGGTGAAGAAGATGCGGGCCATGTGCACCATGATCGACGCCGCGAACAGCAGTGCCGCCCAGTGGTGGATCTGGCGGACGAACAGGCCGCCGCGCACCTCGAAGCTGATCTCCAGCGCCGACTCGTAGGCCCGCGACATCTGGACACCGCGCAGCGGCTGGTAGACGCCGTTGTAGGTGACCTCGGCCATCGACGGATCGAAGAACAGCGTCAGGTAGACACCGGTGATCAGCAGGACGATGAAGCTGTACAGCGCGATCTCACCCAGCAGGAAGGACCAGTGGGTGGGGAACACCTTGTTCAGCTGGCGGCGGGCCGCGGCGGAGGGATGGAACCGCGAGTCAATCGCGTCGCCCTGGTGGGCGGCGAGCTTGGCAAGGTCAGGGCTCATGATTTGCGCTCCCAGAATGCCGGGCCGACAGGTTCGATGAAGTCACCATTGGCGACCAGATAGCCGTCTTTGTCGATGGTAATCGGCAGCTGTGCCAGCGCCCGGGCGGCCGGACCGAAGATCGGCCGCGCGAAATGCAGTGCATCGAACTGCGACTGGTGACACGGGCACAGGATGCGGTAGGTCTGCTGCTCGTACAGCGACGAGGGGCAGCCCAGGTGCGAGCACACCTTGGTGAACGCGAACAGCTCACCGAAGTTGAAGCTCTCCTGGCCTTGACGCTTGACCACCTTGTGCATGTCATTGGGCTTGATCCGGATGAGCATCACCGGGTTACGGACACCCAGGGCGATCTCGCCGAGCTTCTCGTGCGATTCCACCGTGGTGCCGTCACCATCGGATTCGCGCCACGGGAACACCGTCTCCATACCGCCGGCGTCGATGTCCTCCGGGCGCATCTTCACGAACGGCGACTCGCCGGGCAGGCCCGTGGCACGGGCCAGGAAGATCGTCTCGCCGGTGAACCGCGGCGTCCAGCCCGAGGTCCACAGCACGGCCTTCTTGCCTTCGGCGGTCTGCACCACCGGCTTCCACGGGTTCTTGATCAGACCGCCGGCGAAGGCGACCAGGGTGCCGAGCCCGAACGCGCCGAGGCCGATGCCCAACGACAGCCCGACCAGCTTGCGCCGCTTGATGGTCGACGTCTCCAGGGCGTCACTCAGGTTGGCGGCGATGGTCTTGCGGTGCAGTTCCGGGGAGGCGCCGTCATGGCGGTCCTGGATGGTGATCTCTTCCGGGATGAACTTCTTCTGGTAGAGCACCGCGCCGACACCGATCGCCAGGATCGACAACCCGAACGTCAGGCCGTACAGGGGAGTGGCCAGCGAATAGGCCCACTCGCCCTTGGACCCGTAGGGCTGGTACTCCCAGGGCCAGAACAAGAAGACGAGCAGCAGGGCCAGACCGGCGAACCCGCCGAACAGCAGCCAGTACGAGACGGTGCGCGCGGCCCGCTTCTCGGCCTTGGTGCCCTCGATGGGCCAGCGCGGCTCCTTGTAGACGATCTCGACGCCGTCGAGCTTGCCGCCGAGCTCGAGGAGCTCCTCACGCGACATCTCGGCCAGCTGGGCGTCGGTCGGTATGTCAGGGGTGTTGGCGCTCATGCGCGGGCTCCGATCCACATCGCGACACCGATCGCGGCCACCATTCCGATGATCCAGATCGCCATACCTTCAGGCGCCGGACCGAATCCACCCAGTCCGTAGCCGCCGGGGCTGGGGGTGGCCGCAGCCTCCCGCACGTAGCTGACGATGTCGACCTTCTCCTCGGGGGAGAGCTGACGATCGGAGAACTTCGGCATGTTCTGCGGACCCGTGAGCATCGCGGTGAACACCTGCGCCGGGACCTTGGACGCCTCACCGAGATCGGGGGCGTACTTACCGGAGGACAGCGCACCACCCTTGCCGGTGAAGTTGTGGCAGGACGCGCAGTTCAGCCGGAACAGGTCGCCACCGCGCGCGACGTCACCATTGAGCAGTGACTCGTCGGCGATGTGCCCGTTGGCATCCCGCGGTACGACGGGACCGCCGCCGTTGGCTTGAACGTAGGCGCCCAGCGCGTCGATCTGGTGCTCGTCGAACACCGGGTCCTTGCGCGGGGCCTGGGCCTCGCCGCGCATCGCCGGCATGCGGCCGGTGGAGACCTGGAAGTAGACGGCCGCCTCGCCGGCGCCGATCAGGCTCGGGCCGCGGTCGGGCACACCCTGCAGATTGGCACCGTGGCAGCTGACACAGGACGTGTCGAACAGCTGCTTGCCGGTGCGCAGCAGTGCCGACTGTGACTCGTCGGCGACCGCCACCTGCGGGGTGGGGGTCAGCGTGGCCGCGACGGCGCCCGCGGCACCGAGGCCGACCAGCAGCAACACTGCCGCTGACAGGCGCCGGTGCAACCGACGGCGTGACTTGGTGGTCATCGAACCCCTTCTCATCGGCGAGCCGGTCATCGGACGAAGTAGATGACGGCGAACAACGCGATCCACACGATGTCGACGAAATGCCAGTAATACGAGACGACGATCGCGGCGGTGGCCTGAGCCGGCGTGAACTTGCTCATCCGGGTTCGCGCGAGCAGGAAGATGAACGCGACGAGACCGCCGATGACGTGCAACCCGTGGAAGCCCGTCGCCAGGTAGAAGACCGAGCCGTAGGCGCTGCCCGGGATGGTCGTGCCGTGCTCGACGAGGTGGATGTACTCGTAGCCTTGGCCGCCGACGAAGAATGCGCCCATCAGGAACGTGAGCACGTACCACCGGCGCAGCCCGAACACGTCGCCGCGCTCGGCCGCGAACACGCCCATCTGGCAGGTGAACGATGAGGCGATCAGCACGGCGGTGACGGGCACGGCCAGCCACAGGTTCAGTTCTGTGGGGGGCGGCGGCCAGACGCCGTGTGCTTGGGCCCGCGCAGTGAAATACATCGCGAACAGACCAGCGAAGAACATCAGTTCACTGGAAAGCCAGACGATGGTGCCGACACTGACCATGTTTGGCCTGTTCAGCGAATGTACGCGAGATGTGATCGCGGTTCCGGAGGTCCCTACAGCGCTCGTCACAGGTGCAAGTATGACGCTTTGTAGTTGATTAACTCCACCCGGGTTCCGAATTGGTCTCGATCGTGTCGGGCTCGGGTCGGGTGCGCGTCATACCGGCCTCGTGATCGGGCCGTGGGACCGTGCCCGACCGGGCGATAGCATCACCTGGTGCCTTCCGCAGAACCGCAACTCGACACCACCACCTGGCCTCAAATTCTGGGCCGGCTGACGACACACCAGGATCTGCTCCGGGGGCAAGCGGGCTGGGCGATGGACCAGATCATGACCGGTGCCGCGACACCCGCCCAGATCTCCGGGTTCGCCGTCTCGATGAAGATGAAGCGGCCGAACTCCGCCGAGGTCCGCGAACTGGCCGACACGATGCTCAAACACGCCCGGCGGCTGCCGTCGGGTGCGGTCGGCAACGACGCCGTCGACATCGTCGGCACCGGGGGCGACGGTTCCAACACGGTGAACCTGTCCACGATGGCCGCGATCGTCGTCGCCGCGGCCGGTGTGCCGGTGATCAAGCACGGCAACCGGGCCGCCTCGTCGCTGTCCGGCGGTGCCGACACCCTCGAAGCCCTCGGCGTCCGCATCGACCTGGGACCCGAGGAGGTGGCGCGCAGTCTGAGCGAGGTCGGTATCGGCTTCGCCTTCGCTCCGCAGTTCCACCCGTCCTACCGGCACGCCTCGGTGGTGCGCCGCGAGATCGGGGTGCCGACGGTGTTCAATCTGCTCGGCCCGCTGACCAATCCGGCCTCGCCGAGGGCCGGATTGATCGGCTGTGCCTGGGGGGAACTGGCCGAGGTGATGGCCGGGGTGTTCGCCGCGCGGGGATCCAGCGTGCTGGTGGTGCACGGCGATGACGGTCTCGACGAGTTGACCACCACCACGACCAGCACCATCTGGCGGGTGCAGGCGGGCACGGTGGAGCGGCTGACGCTGGACCCGGCCGCGTTCGGCTTCCAGCGGGCCGATCTCAGCGAGCTCATCGGCGGGGACGCGGAGGCCAATGCCGCGTCGGTGCGCTCGGTACTGGGCGGGGCGATGGGGCCGGTGCGGGATGCGGTCGTGCTGAATGCGGCCGGCGCGATGGTGGCGCACGCCGGACTGTCCGGCGACGCCAAGTGGGTCCCGGCCTGGGAGACCGGTCTGCGTCGGGCGGCCGAGGCGATCGATTCCGGTGCGGCCGAGCAGCTGCTGGCCAAGTGGGCCAGGTTCACCCAGAAAGCTTGACGGTAACGGCCTTTCGGGCCGGCGGGTCGATTCCGAACCGGTCGTCGGCGAGGTCGGTGCCGTCCTGCTGCTGCGCGGCCAGCCGGGCCGACCGCGCCGCCGCCGCCCAGTCGGCCCAGCGGGCGGCGGACCCGACGGGGCTGGCATAGCCCGGTTGGGCGCGCACGATGCGCACGCCGGGACCGGCCAGCCACCGTGCGATCAGTCCGGTCTCCTCGACCAGAGCCCCGCCCAGGGGTGCCGATTCGGTCAGAATCGTCTGTGCCGCAGCGCAAATGGCGTCCACCACCGGCATCGGGGGCACGCCGCGGCGCGCACATCCGGCCGACGCCAGCTGTCCGTGCCGGATGACCGCCAGCTCCCAGCCGCCGCGGCCGTCGGGCCGGGCGGCGACCAGTTCGTCGACGGCGGACAACGCCTGCAGCCGCTGGCCGCGGCACACCACGTCCACCGCGTCGGCCGTGTGGTCGCGCAGCCGGGCGGCACTCTCGTACCGGTGCAGGCCGGCCAGCGCTTCGATCTGGGCCAGCAGGGTGCCGAACGCCGAACTGTCGGTGCCCTCGATGAGCGCGGCGGCCGCCCGGGTCGCCGGGGCGTAGCCGGCGGCATCGGCGCCGCGCGGGGCGGGGCACGGGGCCAGTTCGTGGTCGGCGCAGGTGTGTTCGGCGGTTCGGGACAGCCGCGCCGTACAGGTGCGCACACCCGTCCCGCGGGCCAGGATCTCCGCGGTCGCGGCGGCGTCGCCACGCGCGGTGAACGGGCCGAGGGCGCGGGCGCTGCGCGGTGCCCGGACGACCGAGAAACGCGGAAACGCCTCATCGGTGAGCACGATCCACCACCACCGGCGGGGGAACTTGGAACGCCGGTTGTACGGCGGTGCGTGCGCGGCCAGCAGTCGCAGCTCACGCACCCCGGCCTCCAGCTCATGCGCGCACTCGACGTGGTCGACGCGGGTGGCCAGCGCCACCATCTCTTTCATGCGGGTGCGGGGGTCCGCTCCGGTGAAGTACTGGCTGACCCGGCGGTGCAGGTCCACCGCGGTGCCGATGTAGAGCACCTCGTCGCCCGGGCCGCGGAACAGATAGACCCCGGGCGTGCCGGGGATGCCGGTGGCCAGATGGCGCTTGCGGCGCTGGGGTGCGGCCTTGTCGGGCAGGTACGCGCGCAGTTCCGGGTAGGTGCGCACACCCTGGTTGCCGACCCGCTCGATGAGACCGTGCAACACGTCGACGGTGGCGCGGGCGTCGTCGAGCGCGCGGTGCGTGGGGGTGGTGCCGGCGCCGAACAGCCGGGCCAGCGCCGAGAGCTTGACGCTGGGCGCCTCGTCGCGGGTGAGCACCCGGCGTGCCAGCCGCACGGTGCACAGCACCGGCGGGCGCGGCCAGGTGAGCCCCAGCCGCTCGGCCGCGGCCCGCAGGAACCCGATGTCGAACCCGGCGTTGTGGGCCACCAGCACCGCGCCGCGGGCGAACTCCAGGAAAGCGGGTAGCACGCTGTCGATCCGCGGGGCGTCGTGCACCATCGCCGAGGTGATGCCGGTCAGCTGAACGATCTGCGGCGGGATGGCCCGGCCCGGGTCGACGAGCGTGGCCAGTTCACCGAGCACCACACCGCCGCGCACCTTGACCGCGCCGATCTCGGTGATGGCGTCATGGCCGTCACCGGCGGCCCGTCCGCCGGTGGTCTCCAGATCGACCACGACGAAGGTGGTGTCGGCGAGTGCGATATCGGCGAGCGGCTCGACATCGGCGAAGCTCAGCTGCGACACAGGGGAGACGGTATCTGGGTAGACCGACGAGCGGCGGGATCTGTCGGTACCCCTCGTTACGGTGCGGCACAGAGCGAAAAAGTCATCGCTGACCGAAAAGATTATGAGAGGGCGTGCCGTGAAGCCTGTAGAGCAGCCAACCGGGGAGACCGGGAACCGCCGGCCGGATCCGAGTCCCGGTCCGGACTTGGACACCGGCACGGTGGTGATCGACTGCGATGACTGCGCGGTGCGTGGTCCCGGATGTCAGGACTGTGTGGTCAGCGTGCTGCTCGGGGTTCCTGAAACTTTGCTGGACGACGAGCGCCGGGCGCTGGAGGTGCTGGCCGACGCCGGTCTGGCGCCGCGGCTGAGGCTGGTGCCGATCCGACGGTCGCAGGACAGAGGTGGTAGAACAGGTGTGGCGTGATGACACGCACACTCTGCGGAGGCAAAAATTCATCCCGATGGGCTGTTAAATTTGCGTCTCCTGTTGGACAAGCTCGATGCCGTTTCGTAACCTGTCTGAGACCTAATTGAGTTCGAGCGGATCGTAAGCAGTTTAAGGACGCAAAACCTTGAGGCCTGATCGCACACACCGACCAAAGCGTGGCGTCAAGAGAGCCCTAGTCGGTGCGTTAGCGAGCCTGACCGTCCTCGGTAGCCTCCTTGCCGGAGGTGTGCACGCCGATCCGGCCGACGATGCGCTGGCAAAGCTCAACGAACTTTCTCGGCAGGCCGAGTCAACCACCGAGGCCATGCACGCGGCACAGCTGGATCTGGACAACAAGCTGGCAGCACAGCATGCGGCCGAGGCCAAGCACGCATCCGACCTCGCCGCCGCCGATACCGCCAAGACTGCGCTGGCAACCTTCCAGACCTCGGTCAACAGGATCGCTGCCGCCCAGTACATGGGCGGCCGGACGGACGGCTTGGACGCCATGCTCACCGCCGCGTCGCCGCAGGGGCTGATCGACCAGCTCGCTGTGCAGCGGGTGATGGCCACCGAGATGTCGGCGCAGATGCAGAACTTCCGGACCACCAGCCTGCGGGCCGCGCAGGCTGAGACGGCCTCGGCCCAGTCGGCCGCCGACGCCAAGACGGCCGCCGAGCAGGCCGCCGCGGTGCGCGCCGATCTGCAATCCAAGCAAAGCAAATTGCAGGTCCAGATCGCCGTCGTCAAGTCCCAGTACCAGGTGCTCACCCCGGCGCAGCGAGAGGCGCTGGCCGCCATTCCGCCCGCGCCCGCCGCGCCGGCGCCGGCCGACGTACCGCCGCCCGCAGCGTTGCCGGGACAGGATCCCGCCATCCTCGCCGCGCCCCCGGAGAGCATCCCGCCCGGCGATATGGCGCCGCCGCCGGACGGTGCGGTGGTGCCCGGTGTCAGCGGTACCAACGAGGGCATGGCCGCCGTGCAGGCCGCGCTGACCCGAATCGGTTCGCCCTACTCCTGGGGTGCCGAGGGGCCCGGCGCCTTCGACTGCTCCGGACTGGTCAAATGGGCCTTCCAGCAGGCCGGTGTCTCGCTGCCGCACTCCAGCTACGCGCAGGCCGCCGGTGGCCAGCCGGTCTCGACCGACCAGATGCAGCCCGGTGACGTCATCTCCTACTACTCGGATGCCTCCCACGTCGGCATCTACATCGGCGACGGCATGATGGTGCACGCATCGACCTTCGGTGTGCCCGTCCGCGTCGCGCCGGTCAACAACGCGCCGATCTACAACGTCCGCCGTTACTGACCTGACCCGGCGGGCGTCGGCCCTCCTGCTCCTGGTTGTCGGGGTCCTGTCGGCCGGGTGCCGGCAGCCCGGTGGCCCGGCGACCACCTCATCGGCAGCGCCCACGTCATCGGCAGCGCCCACCTCATCGGCAGCAACGGCCGCGGCCGACACGCAGCCGTTGCCCCTCTCTGATGGCCGCACCGCACACCTGCGCGGCCTCGGCGGCGCCCACACCCAGCCGCTGCTGGACCGGATCGCCGGCGAACTCGACGCCGCCGCGGCGGCCGTCACCGCATTCTGGGGACCGGACTGGCCGCGGGATATCGTCGTGATCGCGACCGAGACCGATGAGCAGTTCCGGGTGCTGGGCTTCGACGGTCCCGATATCGCGGCCGCGACCACCGCCGACGGAATCGTGTTCGCGCCCGGGGCTGCCGCGATGAGTCCGGACTCCCTGCGGATCGTGCTGCGGCACGAGCTTTTTCACTATGCGGCGCGGGCCCACACCGCCGCCGACGCCCCGCGCTGGCTCGCCGAGGGGGTCGCCGATTATGTGGGGCGGCCGGCGACTCCGGTACCCGGGCCGGGCGCCGCGGCCACCCTGGCGCGGCTGCCCACCGACGCCGACCTGGACGCCGTGGGGCCGCAGCGCTCGGCCGCCTACGACCAGGCCTGGTGGTTCAGCCGCTATATCGCCGCCCGCTACGGTCCGGCCACGCTCAAAGCGCTGTACCTGCGGGCCAGCGAGCCTGGGCACCCGGACGTGGCGGTGGCGGTGGCCGACACCCTGGGCACCGGGTTGGACGGGGTACTGGCCGGCTGGCGGGACTGGATGAGCGGATAGCGTGGTCACGATGACTCGGGTTCTGCTGGTGACCAACGATTTTCCGCCGCGCCGTGGTGGCATCCAGTCCTATCTGGAGGCGTTCGTCGGCCAGTTGCTGCAGTCCGGCGGGCACGAGCTCACCGTCTATGCGCCGAAGTGGAAGGGCGCTCCCGAGTACGACAGTGCCGCCGGGCAGCTCGGCTACGACGTGGTGCGCCATCCCACCACGCTGATGCTGCCCGAGCCGACGGTGGCCGGTCGGATGCGCGCACTGATCGCCGAACGTGGCATCCAGACCGTCTGGTTCGGCGCGGCCGCCCCGCTGGCGCTGCTGGCACCGCTGGCCCGCACGGCCGGGGCGGACCGGGTGATCGCCAGCACGCACGGCCACGAGGTGGGCTGGTCGATGTTGCCGGTGGCGCGGAATGCCTTGCGGCGCATCGGTAACGACACCGACGTCGTCACCTATGTCAGCAACTACACCCGGGGCAGGTTCGCCTCGGCGTTCGGGCCCCAGGCTCGCCTGGAGCGGTTGTCACCCGGAGTGGACGTGGACCGCTTCGTGCCCGACTCGGTCGCCCGCGCCGAACTGCGGGCCCGGCACGGGCTGGGGGAGCGGCCGGTGGTGGTCTGCCTGTCGCGGCTGGTGCCGCGCAAGGGCCAGGACATGTTGATCCGCGCGCTGCCCGCCATCCGCGACGCCGTACCGGGCACCGCGCTGGTCGTGGTCGGTGGCGGGCCCTATCGGGACACCCTGCACACGCTGGCCCGCACGGTCGGGGTCGCCGACGATGTGGTGTTCACCGGCGGCGTCCCCGGCGAGGAGCTACCCGCCTATCACGCCATGGCCGACGTGTTCGCGATGCCGTGCCGCACCCGCGGCGCCGGTCTGGACGTCGAGGGACTGGGCATCGTCTACCTGGAAGCCTCCGCATGCGGGGTGCCCGTGGTGGCTGGCCGCTCCGGGGGTGCACCGGAGACGGTGCGCGACGGGGAGACCGGTGTGGTCGTCGACGGCACCGACGTGGCCGCCATCGCGGCTGCGGTCAGCGGTGTGCTGGCCGACCCGGATGCCGCTGCGGCAATGGGCGCCGCGGGTCGGCAGTGGGCCGTGCAGCACTGGCAGTGGAGCGCCCAGGGGGCGCGCCTGCACCGGCTGCTCAGCGGCGCCGAACCGGCTTAGGAGTACAGCGCCTCGATATCGGCCGCGAACTTCTCCGCGACCACCTTGCGCTTCACCTTGAGCGTCGGGGTGAGCTCGCCGGTGTCCTCCGTGAAATCCACCGGCAGGATCCGGAACTTGCGGATCGCCTCGGCCTTGGACACCGTCTGGTCGGCCTCGTCGACCGCCGACTGGATCTCGGCGATCAGGTCCGGATCGTCGGCCAGGTCACCGACCGTCGCGGCGGCATCCTTGCCGTTGCGCTGCTTCCAGCCGGGGAACGCCTCCGGGTCGATGGTGATCAGCGCGGCGATGAACGGCTGCTGGTCGCCCACGCACATGGCCTGACTGATCAGCGGGTGGGCCCGCAGCCGGTCCTCCAGCGCCGCGGGCGCGACGTTCTTACCGCCGGCGGTGACGATGATCTCCTTCTTGCGGCCGACGATGGTCAGGAACCCGTCGTCGTCGATCGCGCCGAGGTCACCGGTGTGGAACCAGCCGTCGGTGAAGGCGTCTTCGGTGGCCTCCTCGTTCTGCCAGTAGCCACCGAACACCACACCGCCGGAGACCAGCAGTTCGTCATCGCTGCCGAGCCGCATGCTGTTGCCCGGCAACAACTTTCCGACGGAACCGACCTTGAGCGCGCCGACCTGGTTGACGGTGATCGCCGCGCTCGTCTCGGTCAGGCCGTAGCCCTCGTAGATGGTCAGCCCGACACCGCGGTAGAAGTGCCCGAGCCGCGCGCCCAGCGGCGCGCCGCCGGAGATGGCGGCCCGGCAGTCCCCGCCCAGCGCGGCGCGCAGCTTGCCGTAGACCAGCGCGTCGAACACCGCGTGCTTGGCCTTGAGCAGCAGGCCGGGCCCACCCGTGTCCAGGGCTTTGCTGTACTCGATCGCGGTGTCGGCGGCAGGGCCGAAGATCCAGCCCTTCCCGCCGTCGCGGGCGTTCTGCTCGGCGGTGTTGTAGACCTTCTCGAACACCCGCGGCACCGAGACCACCAGGGTCGGCTTGAACACCCCGAACGTCGGCACCAGGTTCTTGATATCGCTGGTGAAGCCGAGGGCCACCTTGTTGGTGAAGGCCGCGACGGTGATGGCCCGCGCCAGCACGTGCGCCAGCGGCAGGAACACCAGCATCCGCTCGCCCTTGGCCAGCAGATCGGGGAAGCAGGCCTTGGCGCCGTGGATCTCCGAGAGCAGGTTGGCGTGGGTCAGCTGGCAGCCCTTGGGCAGGCCGGTGGTGCCCGAGGTGTAGATCAGGGTGGCCGGGTCCGAGGATTTGATGGCCGCGCGGCGGGCGTCCAGTTCGGCGGCGTCCACGCCGGCGCCCGTCTCGGCCAGGGCGTCCAGCGCCGCCACGCGCAGCACCTTGCGCAGCTGGGGCAGGGTGTCCCTGATCTGTTCGACGGTGGCGGCGTGCGCGTCGGACTCGGCGAACACCAGCACCGCCGAGGAGTTGTCCAGCACGTGGCGGACCTGCTCGGCCGCCGACGTCTCGTAGATGGGTACGGTGACCGCTCCGATGGACAGGATGGCGAAGTCGAGGATCGGCCACTCGTAGCGGGTGGCGGACAGGATCGCCACCCGGTCCCCGGCCTGCACGCCTTCGGCGATCAAACCCAAAGCGGCAGAACGAATCTGGGCGGCAGCCTGGGCGCAGGTGACATCGGTCCAGCCGGCGCCGGTCTGGCGCTGCAGGATGACATGGTTCGGGTCATCCCGTTCGTGCGCGTAGACGGCGTCGACGACGGTGTCGCTCGCGCCGATCTGAAACGTTGCCGGAACGCTGTACTCACGCACGATCTTGGCCCCTCTAGGTCCGTGGCGGAACTTCCGCGCGACAGCCTAGTCGCCCGCCTCGGACCGGCGGTATCGCATGTGTGATGCTGGACAGCCATGAGCAGCGTGCAGATCTCTGACGAGACCTTCGTATGCGCCGATCCCGACGATGTCGGGCGGGCGGTGAACGACCCGGCGAGCTGGCGCCGCTGGTGGCCGGATCTGCACCTGACCGTCGTCGAGGACCGCGGCCCGGTCGGGGTGCGCTGGACCGTCACGGGTGCACTGACCGGCACCATGGAGGTCTGGCTGGAAACCATGATGGACGGCGTCATCCTGCACTATTTCCTGCATGCCGAGCCGGCCGGGGCCTCCGCCCACGAGGTGGCCCGGATGGATCTGGCCAAGCTCAACCACGTGCGCCGGGTCGCCGGCAAGAACATGGCCTTCGAGGTCAAGACCCGGCTGGAGCGGCACCGGCCGGTCGGGGTGTCACGGCTGGCCCGATAGCGAGCAGCCCGTTTGGCGGTGCGGGTACATTTCTGTGCGTGGCAGAGAAGACGGCTCAGACGATCTACATCGATGCCGATCCCTCGACGGTGATGGACGTGATCGCCGATATCGGCTCGTACCCGGAATGGGTGGCCGAGTACAAGGAAGCGGAAGTGCTCGACGCCGACGGCGAGGGTAATCCCAAGACGGCCCGCCTGGTGCTCGACGCGGCGGTGCTCAAGGACACCATGGTGTTCGCCTACCAGTGGCCCGCCGACCGCACATCGGTGACCTGGACCCTGGTGTCCAGTTCGCTGCTGCGCGGTCTGGAGGGCGCATACAAGTTGTCGCCCAAGGGCTCTGGGACAGATGTCACCTATGAGCTGTCCGTCGACCTGCTGATCCCGATGATCGGCCTGCTCAAGCGCAAGGCCGAACGCCGACTCACCGACACCGCGCTCAAGGACCTCAAGAAGCGAGTCGAGGTGGGTGTGAGCTGAGTGGTGAGCAAGCACCCGTGCCCGCCCGGATCAGCCTGTTCGTCGGCAAGGGTGGGGTAGGCAAGTCCACGTTGGCCACCGCCACCGCCGTTCGTGATGCGCGCAGCGGGCAGCGGGTGCTGATCGTGTCGACCGACCAGGCGCACTCCACAGGGGACGTGCTCGGCGTGGTGGTGACCCCCACCGGCGACCGTGCGCCCACCCGGGTGCTCGCCGACCTGGACGCCGGGGTCGCCGATTCCTCCGGGGGTCACCTCGATGCGCTGGCCCTGGACACGCTGGCCCTGCTGGAGAACCGCTGGCGTGACATCGCCGGTCTGCTCGCCGACCGCTTTCCCGAATCCGATCTGGGAAATGTTGCCCCCGAAGAACTTTCGGCGCTGCCCGGAGTCCAGGAAGTGCTCGGCCTGTACGAAGTGGGGGAGCTGGCGGACTCAGGTCGCTGGGATCACGTGGTCGTGGACTGTGCCTCCACCGCCGACGCACTGCGGATGCTCACCCTGCCCGCGACGTTCGGCCTGTACCTGGAGCGGATGTGGCCCCGGCACCGGCGCCTGTCCCCGTCGAGCACCGACCCCGTATCGGCGGGTGTGGTCATGCTGGTCGAGCGGGTCGCCGCGGGCACCGAGTCGCTGTCGGCGCTGCTCGCGGACGTCGAGCGGGTGAGTGCCCACCTGGTGCTCACCCCGGAGCGGGTGGTGGCCGCCGAGGCGATCCGCACCATCGGGTCGCTGGCCCTGATGGGCGTGCGGGTGGCCGAACTGCTGGTCAATCAGATTTTGGTGCAGGACGATTCATTCGAGTACCGGAACCTGCCCGAACATCCCGCGTTCGACTGGTACACCGAGCGGATCGCCGAGCAGCGCACCGTCCTGGACGAGCTGGATGCCGCCATCGGCGACGTGCAGCTGGTGCTGGTGCCGCATCTGGCCGGTGAACCGATCGGGCCCAAAGCGCTCGGTGAACTGCTCGACGGTGCCCGGCGGCGCGACGGTGCGCCACCGCCGGGTCCGTTGCGGCCGGTGGTGGACCGGGAATCCGGAACTGGGCTCGAAGCGGTGTACCGGATGCGGCTAGAGTTGCCGCACGTGGATCCGGGTTCGTTGACGCTCGGCCGAGTCGACGACGATCTGATCATCGGTTCAGGCGGTATGCGCCGCCGGGTGCGGCTGGCCTCGGTCCTGCGGCGTTGCCTCGTCATCGATGCGCAGCTGCGCGGCACCGAACTCACGGTGCGATTCCGCCCCGATCGAAAGGTGTGGCCGGCGTGACTGGGGTGCACCACGATCTCCCTCCCGAACTGCGGCAGCTGGCGCAGGCCATCCTGGACCGCCTGGACCCGGCGGTGCGGGTGGCGGCTGCGCGCGCCGCGGCCGCCGGTGCCGGCCAGGGACAGTGCCAGCAGGTGTGGTGTCCGGTCTGTGCGCTGGCCGCGCTGGTGGCCGGCGAACAACATCCGTTGCTGTCGGTCATCGCCGAGCACAGCGTCGCCCTGCTCACCATCGTGCGCGCCATGGTCGCCGAGCCCGGTGCCGAACCCACCCCGCCGCCACCGGACGACCCGTCGGGCCCGCCGCGGCACGGCGGTGACCCAGACCCGGACCCGGCCCCGTCGGGTCGCTACGAGCACATCCCGGTGAGCTTCCAGGAGTGACGCGGGCCGACGAACTCTCAGGCTGCTGTGTGGTCGTCGCAACATTGCGTGGGTAAAGTTGTCGCGGAACGCTCGTCGGGGCGTCGGCGCAGGAGGGTCCATGTTTTTCTGGTTCTACAAGCACATCCTGATGGGCCCCCTGCTGCGTCTGCTGGGCAGGCCGAAAGTGCAGGGGCTGGAATATGTTCCGGACTCCGGAGCGGTCATCCTGGCCAGCAACCACCTCGCCGTCGCGGACAGTTTCTACCTGCCGCTGGTGCTCCGGCGCCGCATCACCTTCCTGGCCAAGTCCGAGTACTTCACCGGCACCGGCTTCAAGGGCAAGCTGACCAAGTTCTTCTACTCGTCGACCGGGCAGGTGCCGATCGACCGCACCGACGCCGATTCCGCCGCCGCCGCCCTGACCACCGCCCAGCGCATCCTCGCCGAGGGCAAGCTGCTCGGGATGTACCCCGAGGGCACCCGGTCACCGGACGGCCGGCTCTACAAGGGCAAGACCGGGCTGGCGCGGGTGGCGCTGGAAAGCGGGATCCCGGTGATTCCGGTCGCGATGATCGGCACCGATTCCGTCAACCCGCCCGGCAGCAAGATGTGGCACTTCGGCCGCGTCGAGGTCCGCTTCGGCAAGCCGATGGATTTCAGCCGTTTCGAGGGGCTGGCCGGTAACCGGTTCATCGAACGCGCGGTCATCGACGAGGTGATGTACGAACTCATGCGGCTGTCCGGCCAGGAATACGTGGACCTGTACGCCGCCGACGTCAAAGAGGGCAAGTGCCCGCAACCCGCCGCCAAGGCGGGCTGACCCGCCGACCTACGTCGCCGCGGTGATCTGCGGGTCGGCGCCGACCGGTGCGACCGGCCGCTCCGCGAGGCGCGGCGCCACGGTTCCGGCCACCGCGATCGTGGCCAGGCCCCACCACAGGTAGGACGCGCCGAGCAGGCGACGCCACAGCGAGGCCGCCGTCTCGTGGTGCTCGGGCATCAAGACGATCGGTGTCCACACCATCAGCGCGATCCCGACGGCACCCACCAGCAGCAGCGGCGCCGAACGCCGGCGGAACCCGAGCACCGAGACCGTCAGCGTCGCCGGCAACACCCACACCCAGTGGTGCGACCACGACACCGGTGACACCGCGAGCCCGAACAGAGCCACGCACATCAGGGCGAGCACCGGCTGGCCGGCCCGCAGCACCCGGTGGACGGCCCACACCGTCAGGCCGAGCACCGCGACACACGCCGCGGCCCACAGCACGAAGCGCTCGTCCTCGCCGATCCCCAGCCGGGCCAGCGTGCCCGAGATGTTCTGGTTGGTGTTCAGCGTCGCGTTGCCGATGCGGTCGGTGTCATGCAGCGTCTCGGTCCAATACGTCCACGAATCCCGCCACGCCAGGGCGAATCCGACGACGGTGGCCGCGCAGGCCGATGCCGCCGTCACCAGCACCGCGCGCGTATCGCGCCGCAACACGAAGTAGAGCAGGAACACCGCCGGGGTCAGTTTGACGGCGATGGCCACACCGAGCAGCAGCCCGCGCGGCCACGGAGTCTTGCGCGGGACGCAGTCGGCGATCACCAGCGCCATCAGCACCACATTGATCTGGCCGAAGGCGAAGTTGGACCGGATCGGCTCCAGGAAGACCACCGCCGGGGCCACCATCGCCGCGGCCAGCCAGACCCGGTGCTGCCACGTCGCGGCCACCTCCAGGCGGGTCAGCACGATGGTCATGGACACGATCAGCAGGACCAGCGTGGTCACGGTGATGGCCACACTGGCCGCGGGCAACGAGAGCCAGGCGAACGGGGCGAAGACGATCGCCGCCAGCGGGGGATAGGTGAACGGCAGGTCGAGGCCGGCCTGCGTCTGGAACTTGGTGCTGTCGGCGTACAGCGGGGTGCCGTTCAGCCAGGCCCGCCCGCCCATCCGGTACACGTCGATGTCGATGCGGTAGGGCTCATGGCCGAGCAGGCGCCATCCGGCCCAGGCCAGGGCGGCCAGGATCAGCAGCTGGACCAACCGCCACGCCACAGTCGTCCGTAAACCCGCCTGAGTGCTCATCTCGCCGCCCAGCCTATCGGGAGGGTCCGGCGCGCCGGACGGCGCAGGACGACTGGTGCCGCGTTTCGGTTGCAGGTCGGCGTATGTTCTCGACCGTGCATCTGCGGATCCAGCTCGACTTCATCACCGGCGATCGTCTGCCGCTGTTGTGCTGCCTGATCGCATTCATCCTCACGTTCTTCCTGACCCGCCTCATCGTCCGTTACATCCGCAGCCATCCCGCGGGCGACGCGCCGCGCAAGTGGTGGCAACCGCGCAACCTCTCGGTCGGCGGCGGCGTGCACCTGCACCATGTGGTGATCGGCGTCATTCTGGTGATGGTGTCCGGAGTGTCCATGGTGACCCTCGCGGTAAACGGTGGTGTGCCCGAATTCACGGTCGCGGCGGTGTTCTTCGGGATCGGCGCGGCACTGGTGCTCGACGAGTTCGCCCTGATCCTGCACCTGCAGGATGTGTACTGGGCCGAGGATGGCCGCACCTCGGTGGACGCCGTGTTCGTCGCGATCGCCGTGGCCGGCCTGCTGGTGCTCGGGTTCAACCCGTTGTCCTTCTTCGATATCGGCATCTGGCGGGCCGATGACACCTGGCAAGCGCGGGCCGTGGTGATCGCCGTCGCGGTGCTGACGCTGGCGCTGGCCGTGGTGGTGCTGCTCAAGGGCAAGGTGTGGACGGGACTGGTCGGCATGTTCATCACCCCGCTGCTGATCGTCGGGGCGATCCGGCTGTCGCGCCCGCACGCGCCGTGGGCGCGGTGGCGGTACACCACCCGGCCGAGGAAGATGCACAAGGCGCTCGAACGCGAGCGTCATCTGCGCCGGCCGGTGGTGCAGGCCAAGTTGTGGCTCCAGCACATCGTGGCGGGTGAACCACAATTCCCCGATGACGCGTTGGTCGACCAGGAACTGGACCGGGAGATCCACGCAGCCCCTGCGCCCGCGGCGCCCCTCGCAACCAAGGAAGCCCGCTGAGATGCGCTATTTCTACGACACCGAGTTCATCGACAACGGCCGCACCATCGAGCTCATCTCGATCGGGGTGGTGGCCGAAGACGGCCGCGAGTACTACGCGATATCCACCGAGTTCGATCCGGACCGGGCCGGCAGCTGGGTCCGCAAGAACGTGCTGCCCAAGTTGCCGTCGCCGTCGTCGAAGCTGTGGCGCTCGCGCAGGCAGATCCGGGCCGAGCTGGAGGATTTCTTCGATATCGACGGCGACGAGACCATCGAATTGTGGGCTTGGGTCGGCGCCTATGACCACGTCGTGCTGTGTCAGCTGTGGGGGCCGATGACCGATCTGCCACCGGCGATGCCCCGGTTCACCCGGGAGTTGCGCCAGTTCTGGGAGGAGCGGGGCAGCCCGCGGATGCCACCGCGGCCCACCGACTCCCATGACGCACTGGTTGACGCACGTCACAATCTGCGTCGGTTCCAGCTGATGAGTGACGACGGGGGCTGGGCCGCACGAGCCTGAGCTGGGCGTATGGCCGGTAAAATCGGCGTGCGGGCGCGGTTACCATAGAGCGGTGAACTGGACCGTCGACGTACCCATCGACCAGCTGCCGGAGCTGCCGGCCCTGCCCGAGGATCTGCGCCACCGCCTGGACGCCGCCCTGGCCAAGCCCGCGCTGCAGCAGCCCAGCTGGGATGCCGACCAGGCCAAGGCGATGCGCACGGTGCTGGAGAGCGTGCCGCCCATCACGGTGCCCACCGAGATCGAGAACCTGAAGGTGCAGCTGGCCGCCGTCGCCCGTGGCGAGGCGTTTCTGCTGCAGGGCGGGGACTGCGCCGAGACGTTCGTCGACAACACCGAGCCCCATATCCGGGCCAACATCCGCACCCTGCTGCAGATGGCGGTGGTGCTGACCTACGGCGCCAGCATGCCGGTGGTGAAGGTGGCCCGGATCGCGGGCCAGTACGCCAAACCGCGGTCCTCGGACACCGACGCGCTGGGGTTGAAGTCCTACCGCGGCGACATGGTCAACGGATTCGCCCCCGATGCCGCCGTGCGCGATCACGACCCCTCGCGCCTGGTACGGGCGTACGCGAATGCCAGTGCCGCGATGAACCTGGTGCGGACGCTGACCGCCTCGGGTATGGCATCGCTGCAGAAGGTGCACGACTGGAACCGCGAATTCGTCCGGACCTCGCCGGCGGGGGCCCGTTACGAGGCGCTGGCCGGTGAGATCGACCGCGGGTTGCGCTTCATGAGCGCCTGCGGCGTGGACGACCGTAACCTGCAGACCGCCGAGATCTTCGCCAGCCACGAGGCCCTGGTGCTCGACTACGAGCGCGCCCTGCTGCGGCTGTCCACCGAGTTCGACGAGCCGCGGCTGTACGACTTGTCCGCGCACTACGTGTGGATCGGTGAGCGCACCCGCCAGCTCGACGGCGCCCATATCGCGTTCGTGGAGACCATCGCCAACCCGATCGGCATCAAGATCGGTCCCACCACGTCGCCGGAGCTGGCCGTCGAGTACGTCGAGAAGCTGGACCCGCGCAACGAGGCCGGCCGGCTCACCCTGGTCAGCCGGATGGGCAACCAGAAGGTGCGCGACGCGCTGCCGCCGATCATCGAGAAGGTGCAGGCGTCCGGGCATCAGGTCATCTGGCAGTGCGACCCGATGCACGGCAACACCCACGAATCCTCCACCGGATACAAGACGCGGCACTTCGACCGCATCGTCGACGAGGTGCAGGGCTTCTTCGAGGTGCACCACGCGCTGGGTACCCACCCGGGCGGTATCCACGTCGAGATCACCGGTGAGAACGTCACCGAATGTCTCGGTGGTGCGCAGGACATCTCCGATGACGACCTGGCCGGCCGCTACGAGACGGCATGCGATCCGCGGCTGAACACCCAGCAATCCCTGGAGCTGGCGTTCCTGGTCGCGGAAATGCTGCGGGGCTAGCGCCCGCTAGTTCAGCAGCCCGGGCAGGTTGCTGCCGAGCGTCCACGCGCCGGCGGCGACCAGCCCGGTCAGGGTGACCAGCACCAGCAGCCAGATCATTGCGGCGCGCCTGGCCCGCTGGCGTGCCCACTCGAAATCGTCGATCGCGATCCCGGCGAATTGTGTTGGCACCGGCGCGTATTCGGGCTCGGTTTCCGGTTCGGCCAGCGCGCTGCCCAGCTCGTCGGCGAAATCGGCGCAGTACTCACGCGTCGGGTTCGGCACGTGCACGGTGCGCGCTCGGCCGTCGACCTGGTGGGTGGTGTGGGAGCCGAACATGGTGGCGGCCCGGTGCTGTGCCGACTGCTGCGGAGCCGGCACCCGGAACGGGGGCAGTCCCAACTCGTCGATCACCTCGGCCAGCGCGTCGGCCATATCGCCGGCGTCGGCGTAGCGCGCGGCCGGTTCGCGGTCGGTCGCACGCCCGACCAGTTCGTCGAACTGTCTGGGCACCCCGGCGATCGCGGCGCTCGGCGGCGGCACGTCGTGATCCATCCGCTGGTAGGCCACCGTCAGTGCGGTGTCACCGGTGAACGGGGTGACACCGGTGAGCAGTTCGTAGGCCAGCACCCCGACGGCGTACACATCGCTGCGCGGCGTGGACTCCCCGGTGCCGACCTGTTCGGGGGACAGGTAGGCGGCGGTGCCGAGAATCACACTCGTCGAGGTGATTCCGGCCTCGGCGACCGCACGGACCAATCCGAAATCGGCGATCTTGACCTCGCCGTCGTCGGAGATGAGGACGTTCTCCGGTTTGATGTCGCGGTGTACCAACCCGGCGGCGTGGGCCACCGCCAGCCCGCGGCACAACGGGGTCAGCACGGCGGCCACCGCGTGGGGTGGCATCGGCCCGCGTTCACTGAGCAGCTCGCGCAGCGTGCCGCCCTCGACCAGCTCCATCACCAGAAAAGGGGCCTGTCCGCTGGCCCCGCCGCCGCCCTGGTCGTAGACGGCGACCAGGGCGGGATCCTTGAGCCGCGCCACGGCTTTGGCCTCGCGCTGGAACCGGGTCAGGAACTGCTGGTCGCCGGAATACCGGGAATCCATCACCTTCAGCGCGACCGGCCGGTCCAACCGGACGTCCAGCCCGCGGTACACCGTGGACATCCCGCCGGACGCGATCGGCCCGTCCACGCGGTAGCGCCCGTCCAGCAAGGTGCCCACGAGCGGGTCGGCGCGCTGGTAGGTGTCCATCGAACACATGGTACGAGAGTCGGTCTGACCCCTAGACTCTGTGCGGTGAGCAGTATTCCGGCGGCCGACGACGTTCTGGACCCCGACGAATCCGTCTATGACCTGGCCGCGGTGTCGGCCCTCCTGGGCATCTCGGTGACCAAGGTGCACCAGCAGCTGCGCGATGGCCATCTGGTCGGCGTGCGGCGCAACGGTGCGGTGGTGGTGCCCAAGATCTTCTTCGATGACACCGGTCACGTCGTGAAGACGCTGCAGGGGTTACTGGTGGTGTTGCAGGACGGTGGCTACCACCAGACCGAGATCGTGCGGTGGCTGTTCACCCCGGACCCGTCCTTGACCATCAGCCGGGACGGCAGCACCGAACGGCAGCCCAACGCCCGACCGGTGGATGCCCTGCACTCGCATCAGGCCCGCGAGGTCATCCGGCGGGCTCAGGCGATGGCGTACTGACCTCGGGTTCCCGGTCCTCCGGCGTGGTGGCCAGCAGTCGCCACGCGCCGACCGCGCACGCGGTGGCCAGCGCGACGTGGATCCACGAGTACATGCCGTGGGACCCATCGGGTTTGAAGATCACCATGATCCACGTCGAGAAGCCGGCGATCAGCGCGATCGCCGCCCGGGACTGGGCGAGCGCCGACACCACCGCCAGCGGCCAGGTGTAGTACCAGGGCAGCGCGGCCGGCACGAACAGCACCACGACCAGCATCGCCAACGCGATGCCGGTCAACGCCTCGCGGTCGTCATGGCGGAATCGCCACCACAGCAGGGGCAGCGCGATCGCGATGACGGCGACGCCGGCGATTCGCGTGATGTCCAGCACGGCGTAGAAGTTGATCGGGATGAACAGCCCGCCAACGGTGTTGACGATGTTCGCGGTGGCCGTCGGAATGGTCAGCCAGTTGATGATCTTCACCGACCCGGCCAGCGCGGTGAGCCAGCCCAGGCCGACACCGGCGAGCCAGGACAGCACGGCGAACACGGCCACGAAGATCGCCCCCGAGGCCGCCGTCGCCACCGTGAACGCCTTGACCGGGCCGTACCCGTGCCGACTGCGCAGCTGCCGGGTCCACACCCAGACCATGAAGGGCAACGCGATTCCCGCGGTGGCCTTCACCGCCACGGCGATCGCGATCAGGCTCACCCCCCACACCGGGCGGCCGCCGAAGGTCAGGGCGATGGCGGCCATCATCAGGCCCACCATCAGCATCTCGTTGTGCACACCACCCATCAGATGGATGATCACCAGCGGGTTGAGCACGCAGATCCACAGCGCGACCGCGCCGTTGGCGCCGACGTGGCGCGCCACCCGCGGGGCGGCCCAGATCAACAGGGCGAGTCCGGGAAGCATGCACAGCCGCAGCAACATCGTGCCCTCGACGACGTGATTGCCGACGACCATCGTGACGAATTTCGCCACCAGGATGAAAGCCGGCCCGTAGGGCGCGGTGGTGGTGGTCCAGATGGGGGAGACGTTGTCCAGTAAGGAGTTCGGATTGTCGATGGGGCCGACCAGGTACGGGTCCAATCCGTCGCGCAGCAGCGCGCCCTGAGCCAGATACGAGTAGGTGTCCCGGCTGAACACCGGAACGCTCAGCAGCAGGGGAAGCAACCAGAATCCGGTGGTTGCCAGCATGGTGTATTCGGTCGCGGTGCGATCCACCACCCGCTTTCCCAGACCCAGCCACGCGATGAGCATCAGCGCCACACCGCCCCACAGCAGCACCGACGACAGCACCAGGCCGTGCCCGAACCGCAGCCAGGACAGGTGCAGGGACTCCAGAAGGGGATCGTGCAGCCGGGTGCTGCCCGCACCCAGACCACCCGCGGTGATCAGGACCGCACCCAGGAAGCCCAACCGTGCCGGACCGGCCTCGGGCGAGCCCGCGAACAACAACAGGCGGGCCAGGTGTCGGCGCAGTGCGCCCGCGGGCCCGTCCGGTTCGTGGCCGATCGTCGTCGGGGTGGTCATTCTCCTAGGCGGACCGGTTGGAGGCCAGGCCGGCCATCTCGGCGAGGCCGATCTTGGCGTGCTCGTCGATGGGGGCGGAGCGCAGTGCATCCAGCGCGCGGCGGTTGAGGGTGTCGATGCGGTCCTCGACGGCGGCCAGCGCGCCCACGGACTCGATGACCTGGCACAGTTCACGCACCTGCGCATCGGACAGCTCGCTGCCGACCGAGGTGCGCAGCAGTTTGGCCGCCACCGGGTCGGATCGCTCGGCCAGCTCGACGGCTTCGGCCAGCAGCACGGTGCGTTTACCCGAGCGCAGATCGTCACCGGACGGCTTGCCGGTGACCGCTGGGTCGCCGAACACGCCGAGCACGTCGTCGCGCAGCTGGAAGGCCACGCCGAGATCGGTGCCGACCTGGTGGAACAGGGCCTGCACATCGGGCCGGTCACCCGCGGCGGCCGCCCCGAGCTGCAGCGGGCGGGACACCGTGTACGACGCGGTCTTGTAGGTGTTGACGGTCATCGCCGAGGCCACCGAATCGGCGCCGCTGGATTCGGCGACGATGTCCAGGAACTGGCCACCCAGCACCTCGGTGCGGATATCGGCCCACACCTTGTGCACGCGGATATGCGCTTCCGCGGGCAGTTCGGCGGTGGCGACGATATCGTCGGCCCACACCAGGGACAGGTCGCCGGCCAGGATGGCCGCCGAGAGACCGAACTGTTCGCTGGACCCGTGCCAGCTGCGGGTGCGGTGCAGGTCGGTGAAGAACCGGTGCACCGTGGGCAGGCCGCGTCGCGTCGCGGACGCGTCGATGACGTCGTCGTGCACCAGCGCGCAGGCGTGCAGAAGTTCCAGCGCCGAGAACAGGCGCAGCACGCGGGCATCGTCGGTGGCGGGGTCGCGGTCCGCGCCCACGACCGCACGCCAGCCCCAATAGGCGAACGCGGGTCTGATCCGCTTCCCACCGCGCAGCACGAACTCTTCGAGTGCGGCGGTGAGCTCGGCGTACTCGGGACCGATATAGGCACTGTCGCGGCGGCGATCGGACAGGTAGCGCCGTAACTGGTCGACGACGGCGCCGGCCAGTTGCACTGCTGATGGTGCCGCTGTATCCACGGTCAGCGGATGCCCCTTTCTGCTGCCCCGAATCGGCCCCGACGGTTCCCAGCCTAGAGCTTCGATACGAGTTTGTAGTAGCCAGCGGTGCCGCGTCCGGCACCGATCAGCCGGCTCTGGTCAGTCCTGGCCGACCTTCGGCGACTGGTCACGCGCCATCCATGCGACGGCGCCGATGATCCCGGCCACCACGAACGAGCCGACGGTGAGCCAGATCGCGGCGCCGGTGAACGAGCGCGCGCTCGGGTCGGTGTAGCGCGCCTGCGCGTTCATCGTGGTCACGATGCCGGGTTTGAGCTTCCACTCGACGACATCGCTGGAGACCTGGTCGCCGTTGGTCGAGGTCACCTCGCCGGGGAACGACACGCTCATCGACACGTCCGCGTCGGGGTCGTTGAGCGTCGTCAGATCGACCCGGCCCTCCAGGATCACCAGTTCACCGGCGCGCCGCAGCGAGATGTCCACCCCCGCGGCGTCCCGGTTCATATTGGCCAGCTGCGGAAGCTCGGCGAACGTGAGGTCGGAGAACACCGCCTGCGAGCCCACATAGTCGCCGCGGTCGTATTGCGAGATGGCCACCTTGTTGCTGAACGGCAGGGTGTTGAGCAGCTGCGGGCCTTTGTCGTCGGCGTTGCGCGCTTTGGCCGCGGCCACGATCTGGCCGGACACCCGGTCGTCGGGGGACACGGTGATCGAGGTCCGCACCCGGACGCACCCGACGGCCAGCGGCGTCAGGATCAGCAACAGCAGGACCAGGGCCCGCGCCCGTCGGTGGGGGTGCCTCGATCTCATCGGGTTCGTTGCGGCGAGCTGGTGCGGCACCCGGTCATCGTGCCAGACCGGCACCGTCGAGGGGCAGCGACCGGCCCAGGATGGCGAAGGCCCGCGGATCGCCGGCGAAGTGGTAGCCCCGGATCACATCGGTGAAACCGAGCCTGCGGTACAGCCGCCAGGCCCTGTTGGCCTCACCGTTGATCTCCGGTGTGGACAGCAGGACATGGGTCTCGTCGCGGCCGGCCAGCAGTCGGCGCGCCAGGGCTTCGCCCAGTCCACGGCCCTGGACGCGGGGGTGGATGTGCAGTTCGGTGAGCTCGAAATAACTCGACATCAGGGCATTGACGTGGGCTTGGTCGACGCCGACGCGTCGTAGCCCCTGCACCACCTGTTGCTGCCACCACTGATCGGGTGCGCCGCAATAGCCGTAGGCGATGCCGACCAGGTCGCCGGAGTTCGGGTCGGGGGTGCCGTCGGGGCCGGCCGGCGCGGCCGTATCGATATCGATGGCCGCCACCCCTTTCCAGCCCGGGCGCCGGCTGTGCTCCAGCCACATCGAGGCGCGCTGGTTCTCGGTGCCGCGGGGATAGCGCATGGCATCGACGTAGACCGAGAGGGCCTCGTCGAGTCGCCGCTGCATCGTCGCAGGCGACAGATCCACCAGATACGTCGCCAACGGGTGCCCTTCGCGGTCTGGGTGTGTTCGGACCCCTCCATTATCGGATGCCGGTCCCGCGCGGCGGCGTTCCGGGGGTGTGGCATGGGTGCTGAACAGCTTTCCGTGTTCGACGTCATAGAATCGTCGGTCAAGTAGGTGGTACGGGTCAGATCGACCTCGTATCATGGTTATTAAGCGTCCGTACGCGCGGACGTAATCGACTTGACGACATGGCCGCGGCTGCAACGACGCTGCATCGATCCTGAGGAGGGACGGATGCCACTCTCCGATCATGAGCAGCGCATGCTCGACCAGATCGAGAGCGCGTTGTACGCCGAGGACCCCAAATTCGCCTCGAGCGTCCGGGGTGGCACGCTGCGTGCCCCGTCGACCCGCCGCCGGCTGCAGGGCGCGGCGCTGTTCGTGATCGGGCTGGCCCTGCTGGTGTCGGGTGTGGCGTTCAAGGCCACCATGATCGGCAGCTTCCCGGTCCTGTCGGTGATCGGCTTCGTGCTGATGTTCGGTGGCGTGGTGTACGCGGTCACCGGTCCGCGCGTGGCCGGCCCGCGGGACAAGTCGGCTCCGGCCGGCGGTTCGGCCCGCGGTAAGCGAGGCAAGAGCGGCGGTGGGTCGTTCACCAGTCGGATGGAGGATCGCTTCCGGCGTCGTTTCGACGAGTGACCGGTTCCGGTTCCGGGGCAGTTCCGTAAGGGACTGCCCCTTTTTTGTGCCCGGAAACGCCCGGCGTGTCGGCTGGGAGGGCTGTCGGCCAGGGCGGGTGCCGGGCGTTCTCCCCACTTTCCCCCACCAGGGCGTCGGACGCCTTGATCTGGGCTGACCTGTGCCTTTTTGTTCCGGGTGGCCCCTGTGGGTGGTGGTCGGTGGCGTCGGATGGGTGTCTGAGTGGGCCGAGGTGGGGTGTGCGACCAAGTTCGTGGCAGCAAATGGCGCTTAGTGGGGGAAAGTGGGGTAAAGTGGCAGTCAACGGAGCGGCCGGGGCTCCGGAGGGGTGCTGGGAGGTGGCGAGATGTTTCTCGGCACCTACACGCCCAAGCTCGACGACAAGGGGCGACTGACGTTGCCCGCCAAGTTCCGCGACGCACTGGCAGGAGGGTTGATGGTCACCAAGAGTCAGGACCGCAGCCTTGCCGTCTATCCACGTGCGGCGTTCGAATCGATGATCATCGAGCTCGACGAGAAGGCGCGGCGGGGCAGCCCGCAGGAACGTGCCTACGTCCGCAACCTGGCAGCCGGAACCGACGAACAACACCCCGACGCACAGGGCCGGATCACCCTGTCCGCCGAACACCGCCGCTACGCGAATCTCTCCCGGGAGTGCGTGGTGACCGGTTCGATTCGCTTCCTGGAGATCTGGGACGCGCAAGCGTGGCAGGAATACCAGGACACCCACGAAGAGACTTTCTCCGCGGCCAGCGATGACACTCTTCGCGACATTCTCTGATCACGATGCCCGTGCAGCGTGGCCTCTGCCCGAACCGGCCCTGGCGTACTTCCCCGACGCCAGGTCCATCACTTCGGACAGAGACCTCGCCCCACGGGCTCACCATCTCCAGCGCCGGGGGGCCAAGGTGTCCGACAACCGCACGCCTGAGGACAGCGCCGCTCACGGCCACGTTCCGGTCCTGATCGACCGCTGCGTCGAACTGCTCGCCCCCGCACTGACCCGCCGCCACGCCGATGGCACCGGCGCCGTGCTGGTGGACGCGACCCTCGGCGCGGGCGGGCACTCGCACCGTTTCCTCACCGACTTCCCGGGCTTGCGGGTGGTGGGCCTGGACCGGGACCCCAACGCCCTGGCGATCGCCACCGCCCGGCTCGCACCGTTCGGCGACCGGATGAAGTTCGTCCGGACCCGCTACGACGGGTACTGGGACGACCGGGACGAAGCCGAGGTCGATGCGGTGCTCTTCGATCTCGGGGTGTCGTCCATGCAGCTGGATCGCGCCGAGCGCGGGTTCTCCTACGCACAGGACGCTCCGCTGGACATGCGGATGGACCCCGACGCACCGTTGACCGCGGCCGAGATTCTCAACACCTACGACGAGAAGGCGCTGGCCCGGATCCTGCGCGAGTACGGCGAGGAGAAGTTCGCCGGCCGTATCGCCGGTCGCATCGTGCGCCGACGGGATCGCGAACCGTTGCGCACCACAGGCGAACTCGTCGAATTGCTGTACGAGGCGATTCCGGCCGCCACCCGGCGCACCGGAGGTCACCCCGCCAAGCGCACCTTCCAGGCACTGCGGGTCGCCGTCAACGCCGAGCTCGAGTCGCTCAGTGCCGCCATACCCGCGGCCCTGGATGCGCTGACCGGCGGCGGCCGGATCGCGGTGATGGCCTATCAGTCGCTGGAGGACCGGATCGTCAAGCGGCTGTTCGCCACCGCGACCGCGTCCCGCACCCCGCCCGGCCTGCCCGTCGAACTCCCCGGCTACGAAGCCGAGTTCGTCGCGTTGACCCGCGGCGCCGAGCAGGCCGATGCCGACGAGATCGCACGTAACCCGCGCAGCGCATCGGTGCGCCTGCGCGCGCTGGAAAAGGTTGCCGGAAAGGATGACTCATGAAGGTCAAGCGAACCGCACCGGTGCGCGGCACCGATGAGCGCCGGCGCAGCAACCCCAAGAAGAAGGCGCAGGACGGCAAGAAGCAGCCGGAGCAGCAGCCCCGGCGGCGAAACGCCCGCCGCCCGGCGCCCGAACAGCGCACGCACCGGCCGCAGCGGTCGGCGCCGCAGACCAGCCCGATCCCGCGGTCTGCGCCCGCGCCGACCATGGCCAAGAGTGCCAAGCAGGCCAAGGCCCGGGCGAAGGCACGGAAAGCCAAGGCTCCCAAGGTTGTCCGGATCCCGCTGCGGGAACGGCTGATCACCCGGCTGGCCTCGATCGAGTTGAACCCGCGCGCCATGGTGGCGCGGGTGCCGTTCGTGGTGCTCGTGATCGGCGCACTGGGCGTCGGTCTGGGGATGACGTTGTGGTTGTCCACCGACGCCGCCGAGCGGTCCTACCAGCTCGGCCACGCACGGCAGCTCAACCAGGCCCTGCTGCAGCAGAAGGAGGGCCTCGAACGCGATGTGCTGGAGGCGCAGGCCGCCCCCGCACTGGCCGAGGCGGCCCGCAACCTCGGCATGATCCCGTCCCGTGACACCGCCCATCTGGTGCAGGATCCGACCGGGAACTGGATGGTGGTCGGTACACCCAAGCCGGCCGAGGGCGTTCCGCCACCGCCACTGAACACCCCGCTGCCCGACGACAATCCGGCGACGGCAGCACCCGCCCGGCCGGCCGCATCCGTGCCGGCCGCCCCAGCCCCGGTCCCGGTCCCGCCCGGACCGCGAGTCGTGGATCCCCGTGAGGTCGTCGTCCGGCTCCCCGAGACCCCTACGGCCGCACCGGCGGTCCCGCTTGCCGCCGTCCCGCCGGTCACCATCCCGGTGCTGCCCGCCGCGCCCGCACCCGAAGTCCTGGCCCCGGTCGCACCGGAGGCCGTGCCGCCCGCGGTGCCGGTTGACGGCGCGCCGCATCTGGCCACCCCGCAGCTCCCGGCGCAGCCCGGCCCGGCCGCGCCGTTGGGCGCACCGGCATGATCGGCCGCAGGAAGAAGCCGGCCCAGCCCGCCCAGCCCGCCAAGCGGCGCGCCCCGGCCACCCGCCCAGCTCCCACCCAGGAGCATTCGGCCACCGAGCGGCGTATCCGTCAGCCCTTCAAGCCCGGCGGCGAAACCATTTCGCGCAGTTCGTCGTTCGTCTTCCGGCACCGCGTCGGCAATGTCGTCATCTTCCTGGTCCTGGTGGTCGCCGCGGCCCAGCTGTTCAACCTGCAGATCTCCAACGCGGCGGGCCTGCGCGCCGAGGCGCTCGGCCAGCTGAAGGTCACCGATGTGCAGAAGGCCGTGCGCGGCAGCATCGTCGACCGCAATTTCGACAAGCTGGCGTTCACCATCGAGGCGCGCGCGCTGACCTTCCAGCCCGCCAAGGTGCAGAAAGAACTGGCCGACGCCAAGGCCGCCGATCCCGATGCGCCGGATCCAGCGCAGCGTCTGCGGGCGATCGCCAAGGAGATCGCCACCCGGCTGAACGACAAGCCGGATGAGGCCACCCTGCTCAAGAAGCTCAGTGGCAAAGACTCTTTCGTCTACCTGGCCCGCTCGGTGGACCCCGCCGTCGCCGACGCCATCACCACCAAGTTCCGCGAGGTCGGCACCGAACGCCAGGACATCCGGCAGTACCCGGGTGGATCGTTGGCCGCGAACATCGTCGGCGGCATCGACTGGGACGGACACGGTCTGCTCGGCCTGGAGGACTCCTACGATGCCAAGCTGTCGGGCACCGACGGCTCGGTCACCTACGACCGTGGCTCCGACGGCGTGATGATCCCGGGCAGCATGCGCAACAAGCACGACGCGGTCAACGGCTCGTCGGTGCAGCTGACACTGGACGACGACATCCAGTACTACGTGCAGCAGCAGGTGCAGGCGGCCAAGGACGCCTCGGGCGCCAACAACGTCTCCGCGCTGGTCCTGGACGCGAAAACCGGTGAAGTGCTGGCCATGTCGAACGACAACACGTTCGACCCCAGCCAGGACATCGGCCGCCAGGGTGAGCGCCAGATGGGCAACCCGTCGGTGTCCTCGCCGTTCGAACCCGGATCGGTGAACAAGATCGTCACCGCGTCCACCGCGATCGAGCTGGGTCTGACCAATCCCGATGAGGTACTTCAGGTTCCGGGCTCGATCGATATGGGCGGCGTCACCGTGCGCGATGCATGGCCGCACGGCGTGATGCCCTACACGACGACGGGTGTGTTCGGTAAGTCCTCGAACGTCGGCACCCTGATGCTCGCTCAGCGGGTGGGACCGGAACGCTTCTACGACATGCTGGAGAAATTCGGCCTGGGTCAGCGCACCAATGTCGGGTTGCCCGGTGAGAGCTCCGGTCTGGTACCGCCGATCGACCAGTGGTCCGGCAGCTCGTTCGCGAACCTGCCCATCGGACAGGGTCTTTCGATGACCCTGTTGCAGATGACCGGCATGTATCAGGCGATCGCCAACGACGGGGTGCGCATTCCGCCGCGGATCATCAAGTCCGTCATCGGTGCCGACGGCAGTCGGGCCGACGAGCCGCAGCCCGAGGGTATCCGGGTGGTCTCGCCGCAGACCGCCCAGACCGTGCGCAACATGCTGCGCGCCGTCGTGCAGAAGGACCCGCGCGGGATCCAGCAGGGCACCGGCTCCGGTGCTGCGGTGGAGGGCTACCAGATCGCAGGCAAGACCGGCACCGCCCAGCAGATCAACCCGGCGTGCGGGTGCTACTACGACGACCACTACTGGATCACCTTCGCCGGGATGGCGCCGTCGGACAATCCGCGCTACGTCGTCGGCATCATGGCCGACAATCCGCACCGGACGGCCGACGGCCAGCCGGGTACCACGATGGCGCCGCTGTTCCACCACATCGCCGCGTGGCTGCTGCAGCGGGAGAACGTGCCGCTGTCCCCGGACCCGGGACCGCCGCTGGTCCTGCAGGCCGACTGAGCCAGATCCACACCTGCGGTGGGCCATGACCCGACCGGTACTGTGGCATGGCCATGAAACTGCGTCCCTCGCATCCCGCCGGCGAATTCTTACGCCCGTTGGCCGCGCGTATCGGAGCCGGCCGCGTGCCCGCCTCGAACGCTCAAGACACCCGCGTCACCGGGGTCACGCTGCGTAGCCAGGACGTCGTACCCGGTGATCTGTTCGCCGCGCTGCCGGGCTCGGCGGTGCACGGCGCCCGGTTCGCCGCCGACGCGATCGCCGCCGGCGCCGTGGCGGTCTTCACCGACCCGGAGGGGCTGGCACTGCTGCCGCCGGGCCATGAGGTCGAGGTGCTGGTCCATCCCGAGCCTCGGGCGGTGCTCGGTGAGCTCGCGGCCGCCGTCTACGGCGATCCGTCCCGGCGACTCCGCGTCATCGGTGTCACCGGGACGTCCGGTAAGACCACCACCACGTTTCTGGTGGAGGCGGGGCTGCGGGCGGCCGGACGGGTGGCCGGCCTGATCGGCACCGTCGGCGTCCGGATCGACGGACGCGATCAGCCGAGCTCGCTCACCACGCCGGAGGCACCCGATCTGCAGGCCCTGTTCGCCGTGATGGTCGAGCAGGGGGTGGACACCGTCGTGATGGAGGTGTCCAGTCACGCGCTGGCGCAGGGGCGGGTGGACGGCCTGGCCTTCGAGGCGGGCGGTTTCACCAACCTGTCGCGCGATCACCTGGATTTCCACCCGACGATGGCCGATTACCTGGACGCCAAGGCCAAGTTGTTCGAACCGGATTCACCCACCCACGCCGCACACGCGGTGGTGTGCGTCGACGACGAGTGGGGCCGCCAGATCGCCGCCCGGTCGGTGGATCCGGTGCGGGTGAGCACGACCGGCTCCGACGCCGACTGGCGCATCGACGAGGTGCACGCCGTCGGGCGGGGCGCTCAGGAGTTCGTCGCCGTCGATCCGGCCGGGGTGCATCACCGGTTGCGTATCGGTCTGCCCGGCCGTTACAACGTGGCGAACGCGCTGCTGGCGCTCGCCCTGCTCGATGTCGTCGGCGTCTCGCCGGAGCAGAGTGCCCCCGGGCTGCGCGAGGCCGCGGTGCCGGGCCGACTGCAGGCCATCGACCGGGGCCAGGACTTTCTGGCCCTGGTGGACTACGCGCACAAGCCGGGTGCCCTTGAGGCGGTGCTACAGACGCTGCGCGGAACCGGCCGGCTGGCGGTGGTGTTCGGTGCGGGCGGCAACCGGGACGCGGGCAAGCGCGCACCGATGGGCCGCGTGGCCGCCGAGCTGGCCGATCTGGTGGTCGTCACCGACGACAATCCGCGCGATGAGGACCCCGCCACGGTGCGGGCCGCCATCCTGGGCGGCGCGGCCGGCCTGCGGGCCGAGGTCGTCGAGATCGGGGACCGGCGGGCGGCCATCGATTACGCGGTGGCCTGGGCAGGTCCGGGGGACACCGTCCTGATCGCGGGTAAGGGCCACGAGTCCGGGCAGACCGCCAAGGGCCACACCCGGCCCTTCGACGACCGCGAGGAGCTGGCGGCCGCGCTGGAGATGTTGAGGTCACGCACATGATCACCCTGACCGTCGCGCAGATCGCGGATATCGTCGGCGGCGAGTTGGCCGACATCACGCGGGCCGACGCCGAGGCCACCGTCGTCACCGGCACCGTGGAGTTCGACTCCCGCAAGATCACGCCCGGCGGCCTGTTCCTGGCGTTACCCGGGGCCAAGACGGATGGACACGATTTCGCCGAGACCGCGGTCTCGGCCGGGGCGGTCGCGGTGCTGGCGGCCCGGCCCGTCGGGGTGCCCGCCATCGTGGTGCCGCCCCTGGACGTCACCGACGCCACGGACACATCCTCGGGTGCACTGGAATACGACGCCGACGGTTCGGGCGCGGCGGTGCTGGCCGCGCTGGCACGGCTCGCGCAGGCGGTCGCCGCCGAACTCACGGCCGACGGCCTGCGGATCATCGGGGTGACCGGATCGTCGGGCAAGACGTCGACGAAGGATCTGCTCGCCGCCGTGCTGGTACCGCTGGGTGAGGTGATCGCCCCGCCCGGTTCGTTCAACAATGAACTCGGGCATCCGTGGACGGTGCTGCGCGCCACCACCGACACCGACTTCCTCATCCTGGAGATGTCTGCCCGCCATCCGGGCAATATCGCGGCGCTCGCGGCGATCGCGCCCCCGTCGATCGGGGTGGTGCTCAACGTGGGCACGGCGCACCTGGGCGAGTTCGGCTCACGCGAGATCATCGCAGCGACGAAGTCTGAACTGCCACAAGCGGTTCCGTCATCCGGGGTGGCGATCCTCAACGCCGACGACCCGGCGGTGGCCGCCATGGCGGACAAGACCGCCGCGCGGGTGGTCCGGGTGTCGCGGACGTCCGGCGGCGATGTCTGGGCCGGTCCGGTCACCCTCGACGACCTGGCCCGGCCGCGGTTCACCCTGCATGCGGGCGGCGATGAGGTGGATGTCGCGCTCGCGGTGCACGGCGAGCACCAGGTCTCCAACGCGCTGGCCGCGGCCGCGGTGGCGCTCGAGTGCGGAGCGAGCCTGCCCCAGGTCGCCGCGGCACTGGCGACGGCCGCGCCGGTCTCGGCGCGCCGGATGCAGGTGAGTACCCGCGCCGACGGGGTCACCGTGATCAACGACGCCTACAACGCCAATCCCGATTCGATGGCGGCCGGGCTCAAGGCGCTGGCCTGGATGGCGCGTTCCGGTGGTGAACGCAGGCGGAGCTGGGCGGTGCTGGGCGAGATGGCCGAGCTGGGCGAGGACGCGATAACCGAACACGATCGCATCGGACGCCTGGTGGTGCGCTTAGATGTGTCTCGACTGATTGTTGTCGGAGCCGGGAGAGCGATGAGCGCAATGCACCAGGGGGCGGTGATGGAAGGGTCGTGGGGCAGTGAATCCGTGCTCGTCCCCGACGCCGACACCGCGCTGGCGTTGCTGCGCGCCGAACTGGCCCCGGGCGACGTGGTGCTGGTGAAGGCGTCCAACTCGGCCGGGCTCGGTGTGCTCGCCGACGCGGTGGCTGACGCATGAAGCAGATCCTGATCGCCGTCGCCATCGCGCTGGCGGTGTCGATCGTGCTGACCCCGGCACTGATCCGGCTGTTCACCCGGCGGGGCTTCGGCCACGAGATCCGCGAGGACGGCCCGGCCAGTCACCAGAAGAAGCGCGGCACGCCGTCGATGGGCGGGGTGGCCATCGTCGCCGGCATCTGGGCCGGGTATCTGGGCACCCATCTGGTCGGGCTGGCGTTCGACGGCGAGGGCCCGTCCGCATCGGGTCTGCTGGTGCTGGGGCTGGCCACCGCGCTCGGTGTGGTGGGTTTCGTCGACGACATGATCAAGATCCGGCGCTCGCGCAATCTGGGGCTGAACAAGACCGCAAAGACCGTGGGCCAGTTGGGCGCCGCCATCCTGTTCGGTGCGCTGGTGCTGCAGTTCCGCAATGGTGACGGGTTGACCCCGGGTAGCGCCGGGTTGTCCTACGTGCGTGAGATCGCCACCGTGACGTTGGCGCCGCTGGTGTTCGTGGTGTTCGTGGTGGTGGTCGTCAGCGCCTGGTCGAATGCGGTGAACTTCACCGACGGGCTGGACGGGCTGGCGGCCGGTGCCATGGCGATGGTCAGTGCGGCCTATGTGCTGATCACCTTCTGGCAGTACCGCAACGCCTGCGCGAGCAGTCCCGGGTTGGGCTGCTACAACGTACGCGATCCGCTGGATCTGGCGCTGGTCGCCGCGGCCACCGCGGGTGCCTGTGTGGGGTTCCTGTGGTGGAATGCCGCCCCGGCGAAGATCTTCATGGGGGACACCGGTTCGCTGGCGCTGGGCGGCATCATCGCCGGGCTGTCGGTGACCAGCCGCACCGAGATGCTGGCGGTGGTGCTGGGGGCGCTCTTCGTCGCCGAGGTGACCTCGGTGGTGGTGCAGATCCTGGCCTTCCGCACGACGGGTCGTCGGGTGTTCCGGATGGCGCCGTTCCATCACCATTTCGAGTTGGTGGGCTGGGCGGAAACCACGGTGATCATCCGGTTCTGGCTACTGACCGCCATCGCGTGCGGGCTGGGTGTGGCGCTGTTCTACGGCGAATGGCTGTCGGCCGTCGGCGCGTAGGCGCTTAGGCCGTTTGCTGCCTGATCGTTATCGCGACACGCCTCGGATGTCCCGGCGCTCGGCCGCGGGCCGGGGGAGGATTCTCGGGTGCAAGGGACTAGTGGGGCGGGTGTTACACCTGTGACTCTTGTGAATCGCCGGAGGACGGCTTGCTGACCGCGTTGCGCTCCAGGCTGCGACGTTCCAGCAAAGCCGACGACAGCGCGAAGCAGGAGCCGGTCGAGACTGTCAAAGCGGTGCCGCCGAAAGGCGAGCCCCGCACCAGGTTCGGCGTCTGGCTGAGCCGGCCGATGACGTCGTTTCATCTGATCATCGCCGTCACCGGGCTGCTCATCACGCTCGGACTGATCATGGTGCTGTCCGCCTCCGGCGTGCATTCCTACGACGAGGGTGGTTCGCCGTGGACCATCTTCGGCAAGCAGGTGCTGTGGACGTGCGTCGGCCTGGTGGCGTTCTACATCGCGCTGCGCACCCGGATCTCGCTCATGCGCCGGCTGGCCCTGCCCGCCTTCGCCGTGACGGTGGTGCTGATCGCCCTCGTGCTCGTCCCCGGTATCGGCACGTATTCCAACGGCTCGCGCGGCTGGTTCGTCGTCGCCGGGTTGTCCATGCAGCCGTCGGAGTTGTGCAAGATCGCCTTCGCCATCTGGGGGGCACACCTGCTGGCCGCGCGCCGCATGGAACAGGCCTCGCTGCGCGAGATGCTGGTCCCGCTGGTGCCGGCCGCACTGCTGGCCGCCACCCTCATCGTGCTGCAGCCCGACCTCGGCCAGACGGTCTCGCTGGCCATCATCCTGCTCGGTCTGCTCTGGTTCGCCGGCTTGCCGCTGCGGGTGTTCGTGAGCTCGCTGGGCGCTGCGGTGGTCGCCGCGGCGATCTTGGCGATGTCCCGCGGTTACCGGTCCGACCGGGTGCAGTCCTGGCTCAATCCCGGCGCGGACGCCATGGGTTCGGGCTATCAGTCCCGCCAGGCCCGGTACGCGCTGGCCAACGGCGGGGTGTTCGGCGACGGCCTGGGCCAGGGCACGGCCAAGTGGAACTATCTGCCCAACGCGCACAACGACTTCATCTTCGCCATCATCGGTGAGGAACTGGGCTACATCGGCGCGGCGGGCCTGCTGTGCCTGTTCGGCTTGTTCGCCTACACCGGGATGCGCATCGCGCGCCGCTCGGCGGACCCGTTCCTGCGGCTGCTCACCGCCACGGTGACGCTGTGGGTGCTGGGCCAGGCGTTCATCAATGTGGGCTATGTCATCGGCCTGCTGCCCGTCACCGGCCTGCAGTTGCCACTCATTTCGGCCGGCGGAACATCGACGGCCACAACGCTTTTCATTCTCGGAGTGATCACCAACGCGGCGCGGCACGAACCGGAGGCGGTGGCCGCGTTGCGGGCCGGCCGCGACGATCGGGTGAACCGCCTGCTGCGACTGCCGCTGCCCGAGCCGTACGTGCCGCCGCGGATCGACATGGCGCGGGACCGGATGCGAGCCAAGGGTGACAAGTCCGGCCGCAAGCCGCAGAAGGCCATCGCGAAAGCCCCCGTCAAAGCGCCCGCCAAAGCCAAGACCGGCGCCGGCCGCAAAACCGACCATCCGGCTGATCGGTCGGGACGGCGCGCAGGGCATCATGGAGGCGGCCAGCGCTCCGGCCAGCCGGCCCGGGCCGGCCGCGGAGCGACCGGCGAACCGCGTCAGCAGGGCCGGCGGGCCCGCGCATTGGAAGGTCAGCGTTACGGGTGAGCAGTACGGGGATATCGGTCGTTCTCGCCGGTGGCGGGACGGCGGGACATGTGGAACCCGCGATGGCCGTGGCCGATGCCCTGACCGAGCTGGACCCCGAGGTGCGTATCACCGCACTGGGCACCGCCCGTGGGCTGGAGACCCGGCTGGTACCCGAACGCGGTTACGACCTGCGGCTCATCACTCCGGTGCCGCTGCCCCGTAAACCGTCGGGTGACCTGGTGCGGCTGCCGTGGCGGGTGCGCAACGCGATCCGCGAGACCCGCGCGATCTTCGACGAGACGGCCGCCGATGTGGTCATCGGGTTCGGCGGGTACGTGGCGTTGCCGGCCTATCTGGCCGCCCGGGGCCGGGTTCCGGTGGTGATCCACGAGGCCAACGCCCGCGCCGGATTGGCCAACCGGGTCGGCGCCCGATCGGCCCGGCGGGTGCTCGCCGCGGTACCCGATCCCGGTCTGCGGCACGTCGAGGTGGTCGGGGTGCCCGTGCGGGCCAGCATCACCGCGTTGGATCGCACCGCGCTGCGGGCGCAGGCCCGCGCGGCCTTCGGATTCGACGAGGACGCCGTGGTGCTGCTGGTGTTCGGTGGTTCCCAAGGTGCCCAGTCGATCAACCGGGCTGTGGCGGCGGCGGCCAAAGATCTTGTCGGTAAAGGGGTTTCGGTTCTGCACGCGCACGGCCCGAAGAACACCCTGGATCTTCCCGAACTGACCGGGGCCGGCAAGTACGTCGCAGTGCCGTATCTGGACCGGATGGACCTCGCCTACGCCGCCGCCGACCTGGCCATCTGCCGGTCCGGTGCGATGACGGTGGCCGAGGTCACCGCGGTCGGGTTGCCCGCCGTCTATGTCCCGTTGCCGATCGGCAACGGGGAACAGCGGCTCAACGCGCTGCCGGTGGTGTCGGCCGGCGGCGGTCTGCTCGTCGACGACGCCGAACTGTCCGCCGGCTTCATCGCCGAGCGGGTGCTGCCGTTGCTCACCGATGCCGAGAGCCTGCGCCGGATGACGGCCGCGGCCGCGCTGGCCGGGCACCGCGACGCCGCCCGCGCCGTGGCCGAGGTGGCGCTGGAGGTGGCCCGGCAGGGCCGCGCGCACCGGAAGTCGACGTCGTGAAGGGATTGCCGCCCGAACTGGCGCGGGTGCACATGGTGGGTATCGGCGGCGCCGGTATGTCGGGTATCGCACGAATCCTGCTGGACCGCGGTGGGCTGGTGTCGGGCTCGGATGCCAAGGAGTCACGCGGTGTGGCGGCGTTACGGGCCCGGGGTGCGGATATCCGGATCGGCCACGACGCCGCGGCGCTGGACATCTTCGAGGGCGGTCCCACCGCGGTGGTCACCACCCATGCCGCGATCCCCAAGACCAATCCCGAACTCGTCGAAGCCCGCCGCCGCGGTATCCCGGTGATCCTGCGTCCGGTCGTGCTGGCCAAGTTGATGGCCGGTGACACGACGCTCATGGTGACCGGGACGGCCGGCAAGACCACGACCACGTCCATGCTGATCGTCGCGTTGCAGCACAGCGGCTTCGACCCGTCGTTCGCCGTGGGCGGTGACCTCGGCGCGGCCGGTACCAACGCGCATCACGGCAGCGGTCCCTTCTTCGTGGCCGAGGCCGACGAGAGCGATGGATCGTTGGTGCAGTACCGGCCCGATATCGCGGTGGTGACCAATGTCGAGGCCGACCATCTGGATTTCTTCGGTAGCGAGCAGGCCTACGTCGCCGTGTTCGACGCGTTCATGGAACGTCTGACGCCGGGCGGTGCCCTGGTGGTTTGCGTCGACGACCCGGGGGCAGCCGCCCTCGCAGAACGTACTGCGGCACTCGGGATCCGGGTGTTGCGCTACGGCAGTGCCGGGCACCCCGATCTGGCGGGCGCACTGCTGGAATGGGAGCAGCGGGGCACCAGCGCGATCGCCACGGTGCAACTGGCGGGGGAGACGCACCCGCGCACCATGCGGTTGTCGGTACCCGGCAGGCATATGGCACTCAATGCGCTCGCCGCGCTGTTGGCGGCGGTACAGGCCGGCGCGGACCCGGATGTCGTGCTCGAGGCGCTGGCCGGATTCGAGGGCGTCCGCCGGCGCTTCGAGTTGGTGGGCACCGCGGCCGAGGTCCGGGTCTTCGACGACTATGCCCATCACCCGACGAAGGTGACGGCCGCGCTGTCGGCGGTGTGCACGCTGGCGGCGGAGTCCAAGGGCCGGGCCATCGTGGTGTTCCAGCCCCATCTGTATTCGCGGACCGAGACTTTCGCGCGCGAGTTCGGCACGGCGCTGAGCGCCGCCGACGAGGTGTTCGTGCTCGATGTGTATGCCGCACGCGAACAGCCGATCCCGGGGGTGAGCGGGCGCAGCATCGTCGAGCACGTCACCTCTGCGGTGCACTACGTGCCGGATTTCTCGGCGGTGGCCGAGCGGGTGGCGGCGGTCGCCCGACCGGGGGACGTGGTGGTGACCATGGGTGCCGGTGACGTCACCCTGCTGGGCCGCGAAATCCTCGACGCGCTGGCGCGTCGGCCGGTGCGGTGATGACCGAACCCGGACCGGAACCCGTCGAGCCGGTGGAGCCCGAGGTCGAGCCCGCCGAGGCCGCCGAGTCCTCGGAGTCCGCCGAGTCTCCGCTGGAGCCCGAAACCGCCGAGGCGGCAGAGGATTTCGAAGGACCGCGCCGGCGTGCACGGCGTGAACGCGAGGAGCGCCGCGCCGCGCAGGCGCGCGCCATGGCGATCGAGGAGGCGCGCCGGGCGGCCAAACGCAAGGTGTCCGGCCGGCCGGAGCCCCAGCAGGCCGTGCCGGCCCGCCGGGTCATCCGCGGTCTGAAACTGCTGATGTGGTCGGCGCTGGCGTCGGTGGTGGCCGTGGCGCTGGGCCTGGTGCTGTACTTCACACCGGTCATGTCCGTGCGCGAGACCGTCATAACCGGGTTGAGCGTGCTCACCGAGGACGAGATCACCGCGGCGGCCGCCGTTCCCGCCGGCACGCCGCTGCTGCAGGTCGACACCGATTCGGTGGCCGAACGGGTGGCCACGCTGCGCCGGGTGGCCAGCGCTCGGGTGCAGCGCGAGTACCCGTCCACCCTGCGCATCACCGTGCTGGAGCGGATACCGCTGGTGGTGAAGGACCTTCCGGACGGCCCTCACCTCTACGACAAGGACGGTGTCGATTTCGTCACCGGGCCACCGCCGCCGGGGCTTCCGTACCTGGACGCCGATACCCCCGGTCCCAAGGATCCCGCCACCAAGGCGGCGCTGCAGGTGCTCACCTCGTTGCCGCCGGAGGTGGCCGGGCAGGTCAGCCGGATCGCGGCGCCGTCGGTCGCGGCGATCACGCTGACCCTCGTCGACGGCCGGGTGGTGGTGTGGGGCACCAACGATCGCACCGAGGAGAAGGCGGCCAAACTCGCGGCGCTGCTGACCCAGCCGGGCCGTACCTATGACGTGTCGAGCCCGGACCTGCCGACGGTCAAATAGTCCTGCGAATAGTCCTAGCTCCGTACCGATTCACAGATCGAATTTTTGTCGCGTTGCTTCGGCGCGCCTGCCCGGCGTGGCGGGCGGGCGGCCCTACCGTTCTGTTTGCGCGGAACTACTTGACATAACTTTAAACCTATGGTTGAGGTTGAGGGTTTCGTTGAAGGTTTCGCACTGGACTCGAACATTCTGGGAGGAAGGCACCCATGACCCCCCCGCACAACTACCTCGCGGTCATCAAGGTGGTCGGCATCGGCGGCGGCGGCGTGAATGCCGTCAACCGGATGATCGAACACGGTCTCAAGGGCGTGGAGTTCATCGCCATCAACACCGACGCCCAAGCGCTGTTGATGAGTGATGCCGACGTCAAGCTCGACGTCGGCCGGGACTCCACCCGCGGTCTGGGCGCAGGCGCCGACCCCGAGGTGGGCCGCAAGGCCGCCGAGGACGCCAAGGACGATATCGAAGAACTGCTGCGCGGCGCCGACATGGTGTTCGTCACCGCAGGTGAGGGCGGTGGCACCGGCACTGGTGGCGCGCCCGTGGTGGCATCCATCGCACGCAAGCTCGGCGCGCTGACCGTCGGCGTGGTCACCCGGCCGTTCTCCTTCGAGGGCAAGCGCCGGTCCAACCAGGCCGAGAACGGCATCCAGTCGCTGCGCGAGAGCTGCGACACCCTGATCGTCATCCCGAACGACCGGCTGCTGCAGATGGGCGATGCCGCCGTCTCGCTGATGGACGCGTTCCGCAGTGCCGATGAGGTGCTGCTCAACGGTGTCCAGGGCATCACCGACCTGATCACCACGCCGGGTCTGATCAACGTCGACTTCGCCGACGTGAAGGGTGTGATGAGCGGCGCGGGCACCGCGCTGATGGGCATCGGCTCCGCGCGCGGGGACGGTCGTGCACTCAAGGCCGCCGAGATCGCCATCAACTCGCCGCTGCTGGAAGCGTCCATGGAGGGTGCCCAGGGCGTGCTGCTCTCGGTGGCCGGTGGCAGTGACCTCGGTCTGTTCGAGATCAACGAGGCCGCCTCGCTGGTGCAGGAGGCCGCGCACGCGGACGCCAACATCATCTTCGGCACCGTCATCGACGATTCGCTGGGCGACGAGGTCCGGGTCACCGTCATCGCGGCCGGCTTCGACAGCGTGACCCCGAGCCGCAAACCCGTCACCGGGGGTGCCCAGACCATCGCGCCCGCGGCCTCGGGCAACGTGCGCTCCACGGTCTTCGAACCGGCCGACGCGGTCAGCGTCCCGGCCGGGCACACCAACGGGGCCACGGTGCGCATCGGCGGACCTGATGACGGCGGCATCTCCGACGACGATGTCGACGTGCCGCCCTTCATGCGCCACTAGACGCCGTGCCCGTCCGGGTTCGGCGCGTGACGACCACCCGCCAGGGCGGTGTCTCGCGGCCGCCCTATGACACCTTCAATCTCGGCGATCACGTCGGCGATGCCCCGGCCGCCGTTGCGGCCAACCGGAAACGCCTGGCCGACACCATCGGTGCCGACGGCGTGGTCTGGATGAATCAGGTGCATTCCGACCGTGTCGTGGTGGTCGACGGTGACCCGGGCGCCACCGTCGACGACACCGATGCGCTGGTGACCACGACGCCGCGGCTGGCGCTGGCGGTGCTGTCGGCCGACTGCGTTCCGGTGTTGTTGGCCGACGCGCGGGCCGGGGTGATCGGCGCCGCACATGCCGGCCGGGTCGGGGCGCAGCTGGGCATCGTGGCGCGCACCGTCGAAAAGATGGTGGCGCTGGGTGCTTCGCCGGACGATATCTCGGTGCTGCTCGGCCCCGCGGTCAGTGGCCGCCACTACGAGGTGCCCGCCCTCATGGCCGACGAGGTCGAAGCCGCGCTGCCCGGCAGTCGCACGACCACCGAGAAGGGCACCCCCGGGTTGGACATCCGGGCCGGAATCGCCCGCCAATTGACGACATTGGGGATCACGACCATCGATATCGACCCGCGCTGCACCGTCGAGGACCGCGCACTGTTCAGTCACCGGCGCGACGCGCCCACCGGACGCCTGGCGTCGTTGGTGTGGATGGAATGACGGTGCTCACGACATGACGGGGGCCCCGCACCGGGACGCGGAGTTGGCCGGATCGCTGGCCGCGGTCCGGGCTCGGCTGGCCGCCGCCGCCGAGGCGGCCGGACGCGATGTCCGCGATATCGACCTGCTGCCCATCACCAAGTTCTTTCCGGCTTCCGATGTGATCATCCTGCGCCGCCTGGGCTGCACCGAGTTCGGTGAATCGCGCGAACAGGAGGCATCCGAGAAGGCGGCCACCGTCGCCGCGGCGTTTCCCGGCGAACCGCCCGGTGCGGTGCGCTGGCACATGGTCGGCAGCATCCAGCGCAACAAGGCGCGCGCGGTGGCCCGGTGGGCGTACGCCGCCCACTCGGTGGACAGTGCCCGGCTGATCTCCGCGCTCGGTGGGGCCGCCGAGGAGGAGATCGCCGCGGGCCGGCGTACCGAGCCGTTGCGGATCTACCTGCAGGTGAGTCTGGACGGCGATCCCGCCCGCGGCGGGGTGCCGGTCAGCCGGCCGGATCTGATTCTGGAACTGTGCGCAGCGGCCCACGCCATCGACGCCCTGGAATTCGTTGGCCTGATGGGGATTCCGCCGCTCGGCTGGGACACCGACGAGGCTTTCGCCCAGCTGGCCGCCGAACGGGACCGGGTGCAGCGGGGTTTCACCCACCGGCTGGGACTTTCGGCCGGGATGTCCGGCGATCTCGAAGTAGCTGTGCGACACGGATCCACGTGTGTGCGTGTCGGTACCGCGTTGATGGGTCAACGCCCGCTAACGTCACCCTGAGTAGTCACTCCAGTCACATCTTCATCACAAACCACATAGTTATCAGCAGCAGAAGGGGCAGGCGATGAGCACACTGCACAAGGTCAAGGCCTACTTCGGTATGGCGCCGCTGGACGAGTACGAGGACGACTACTACGACGACGACCGTCCGTCACGGTCGTACCCGCGCCGCGGCGCGGAGGATCGGTTCGAGGAGGACGGCTACGGAGTGCGCGACGCGCGCGATAGCCGGAGCTTCGAGGACCGCGGTCCCCGCGAGTACGAGCGCGAGATGGAGATGGCCCCGGGCGCATACCGCGGTGGATACGACTCACCGCGATTCGAAGGCCGCCTGCGTGCCCCGCGCGAGTTCGACCGTCCCGCCCCGCGTTTTCCCGCCGCTCCGACCCGGGGCGCGCTGGCCATGGAGCCCCGCCGGATGGCCGAACTGTTCGAGGCCGGCAGCCCGCTGGCCAAGATCACCACGCTGCGGCCCAAGGACTACAGCGAAGCCCGCACCATCGGTGAGCGGTTCCGCGACGGCACGCCGGTCATCATGGACCTGGTGTCGATGGACAACGCCGACGCCAAGCGACTCGTCGACTTCGCCGCCGGCCTGGCCTTCGCGCTGCGCGGCTCCTTCGACAAGGTGGCCACCAAGGTCTTCCTGCTCTCCCCGGCGGATGTGGACGTCAGCGCCGAAGAGCGCCGCCGGATCGCCGAAGCGGGTTTCTACTCCTACCAGTAGCCGGTCGACCCCCTGTCGGTAGTTCCTGGCAGGGGGCGCACCGGAGATGCCGAGTAGGCTGAATCCCGAGGGACTGGCTGGTCCCACCGGTTTGCAATCACGTTTTTCCGCCGTAGTGAGGTCGGCTTCCGTTGGCGCTGTTCTTCGAAATCCTGGGTTTCGCGCTGTTCGTGTTCTGGCTCCTGTTGATCGCGCGAGTGGTCGTGGAGTTCATCCGGTCGTTCAGTCGGGACTGGCACCCCAAGGGTGTGACGGTGGTGATCCTCGAGTTGATCCTGTCCGTCACCGACCCTCCGGTGAAGCTGCTGCGGCGTTTGATCCCGCAGTTGACCATCGGCGCGGTGCGCTTCGACCTGTCGATCATGGTGCTGCTTCTGGTCGCGTTCATCGGCATGCAACTGGCCTTCGGGGCGGCCGCGGGCTCGGCCGGCTGACCGTCGTCCGACCGCGCCGGCTCCGGCGCTGGATCCACTTCCGACCAGCGTCGAAGATTGAAATTCGCTCTTAATTATGAACCTCCTCTGCAACCGCCGGGTCTGCTGTGACAGGATGGACGCCAGTTACTCGTACCGACGCTCTACACTTTGAAACCGGTTGACGGTCCAGACTTCAAGGGGGCAGGCGATGCCGCTCACACCAGCCGACGTTCACAACGTCGCTTTCAGTAAGCCGCCCATCGGTAAACGCGGCTACAACGAGGATGAGGTCGATGCCTTCCTCGACCTGGTGGAGAACGAACTCACCAGGTTGATCGAGGAGAACGCCGACCTCCGCCAGCGGGTTTCCGAACTCGATCAGGAGTTGGCCGGAGCGCGTGCCGGGGGTGCACAGCCCACCCAGACGATCCCGGCCTACCAGCCCGAGCCCGAGCCGGAGCCCGTGGTGCAGCCGGTGTACGAGGCCCCGGCGCCGGTGGCCCAGCCGGCAGCCCCGGTATCCGAAGACCACCACGTCCGGGCCGCCAAGGTGCTCAGCCTGGCTCAGGACACCGCCGACCGGCTCACCGGATCCGCCAAGGCGGAGTCCGAGAAGCTGCTCTCCGATGCCCGCGCCCAGGCTGATGCCCTGGTCAGCGAGGCCCGGCACACCGCGGAGACCACGCTCGCCGATGCCCGCCAGCGCGCCGACGCGCTGCTGTCCGACGCGCAGACCCGGTCGGAGACCCAGCTGCGCCAGGCGCAGGAGAAGGCCGACGCACTGCAGGCCGACGCCGAGCGCAAGCATTCCGAGATCATGGGCACCATCAACCAGCAGCGCACGGTGCTCGAAGGACGCCTCGAGCAGCTGCGCACCTTCGAGCGCGAGTACCGCACCCGTCTGAAGACCTACCTCGAATCGCAGCTCGAAGAGCTCGGGCAGCGCGGTTCGGCCGCACCCGTGGACTCCGGTGCGACCAACGATTCCGGTGGCTTCAACCAGTTCAACCGCGGAAACAACTGACCGGCCCCTCGTCGGTTAACGTCGATCAATGCTGATCATTGCGCTCGTCCTCGCCGTTGTCGGCTTGGCTTCGCTGGTGGCCGCGGTGGTCACCAGCAATGAGGTCATCGCCTGGGTCTGCATCGGTGCCAGCGTCATCGGCGTGGTGCTGCTCATCGTCGATGCGCTGCGCGACCGGTCCCGGCAGAATGCCGACGAGGACACCGCGGCTGAAGAGCCCGAGGCGGTCCAGGACTACCCCGACGAAGAGGCTGTCGCGGCAGAGCCCGTCCCGGCGGATACCGCCGACGAGGCGCCCGAAACCGAAACCGACGCCGAGGCCGAGCACAAAAGCTAAGGCCGGGTCGCCAGCAGCCGTCGGACCTCGTCGTCGCTGGTCTGACGGAAGTCGTCGTACACCTGCCCGACCGCGCTGAAGTCCTGCGGCGAGCACGCGCAGATCACCGCATCGGCTTCGGCGCGCAACGCCCGGCACGTCGAATCGGAGCCGACCGGGACCGCCACCACCACCGCGGCGGGGCCGCCGGCCCGCACCGCGCGCACCGCGGCGAACATGCTCGCCCCGGTGGCCAATCCGTCGTCGACCAGGATCACCGAGCGGCCCTCGATATCCGGTGGCGGCCGGTTGCCGCGATATGCCCACTCCCGCCGGTGCAACTCGGCGGTCTCGGCCCGGATCGTCTCCTGGAGTTGTTCCTCGGTGACCCTCAGCTTGTCCATCAGGTCTCGGTTGAGCACCAGCCCGCCGCCGCTCGCGAGGGCGCCCATGGCCAGCTCGGTCCAGTCCGGTACACCGAGTTTGCGCACCAGGAACGCGTCGAGCGGGGCGTTCAGGTGGGCGGCGACTTCCCACCCGACCGGCACCCCACCACGGGCCAGGCCGAGGACCAGCAGATCGGTCCGGCCGCGATAGGGCGACAGATGGCCGGCCAGGACACGGCCGGCATCCCGGCGGTCGGCGAACCTGCCCGGCGCGGCGGTGCGCCGGAGGGTCTTTCTCATCGGACTCGGCTTCGTGATGGGGGACACTTCGAGCGTACGGCGAATCCGGGTGGGGTACCCCGGCTGCGGAGGTGGCAAATCAGCGATGGGCATGAAGATGGGCATTGAATACGACAGCGTCGTCGATCATCCGCTGGACACGGTGTTCGCCTGGCACGCCCGCCCCGGTGCGATGCGACGGCTGGTACCGCCGTGGCAGCCGATGACGGTGGTCGCCGAGACACCGTCACTGGCTGACGGCCGGGCCGCACTGGGGCTACCGGGCGGCCTGCGCTGGATCGCCCGCCACGATCCCGCCGGATACGACCCACCGCACCGTTTCGTCGACACCCTCGACTCCGACGGTCTGCGGTCATGGCCGGCACGGGCGATCGGGCAGTGGCGGCACATCCACGAGTTCGCCGCGACCGGACCGGATTCGACACGGGTGTCCGACACCGTGCAGACGGTCGTGCCGGCGGCCGCGCTGCGGCCGATGTTCGTCTACCGGCACGCTCAGCTCGCCGACGACCTGGCCGCCCACCGTGACGCCGCGGCGTCGGGCACGGGAGCGCTGGTCATCGCCCTCACCGGCGCCAGTGGCCTGGTCGGTTCGGCGCTGGCGGCCTTCCTGACCTCCGGTGGTCACCGGGTGATCCGGCTGGTGCGTCATCAGCCCACCGGATCCCATGAGCGCCAATGGAATCCGTCCCAACCCGACGCCGGACTGCTGGCCGGGGTGGACGCGGTGATACATCTGGCCGGTGCGTCCATCGCGGGCCGGTTCACCGAAGGGCATCGCACGGCCATCCGCGACAGCAGGATCGGCCCGACCCGGGCCCTGGCCGAACTGGCTGCCCGGACATCCGGGGTGCAGGCTTTCGTCAGCGCTTCGGCGATCGGTTTCTACGGATACGACCGCGGCGACGAGCCGCTGGATGAGACCAGCGATCGCGGCGAGGGGTTCCTGGCCGATGTCGTCGCCGACTGGGAGGCCGCGACCGGCCCCGCCGCCGCGGCGGGGCTGCGCGTGGTCAACGTCCGCACCGGCGTGGTGCAATCCAGCGCGGGTGGCACGCTGCGACTGCTGCGGCCGCTGTTCGCGGCGGGGCTGGGCGGCAGGCTGGGCAGTGGCGCGCAATGGTTGTCGTGGATCGGGCTGGACGATCTGCTGGACATCTATTACCGCGCGCTCTACGACGACCGGCTCGCCGGACCGGTCAACGCGGTGGCGCCCGAGCCGGTGACCAATGCCGACTACACCGCCGCGCTCGGGCAGGTGTTGCACCGGCCGACGCTGCTGCCCGTGCCGTCGTTCGGGCCGAAGCTACTGCTGGGGGAGCAGGGCGTGCGGGAACTCGCGGAGGCCGACCAGCGGGTCCTGCCCGTCGGGCTGCAGCGTCTCGGGCACCGGTTTCGCCGCCCGGATATCGGGGCCGCGCTGGCTCACGAGCTGGGGCACGGCTGACGTGCCACGTGCCTGAGGAAACCGTCCACCAGGCCGCGCACCCGTTTGGCGGTGTCGTCCTTCAATTCGTTTGTCCTGGAGAGTATTTCGTCGTGGTCGAGACCGTGCCCGATGACCTCGCCGTCACGGTCCTCGGCAAGCCAGAGTGACAGCAGCCGGTGGTCGATCTCGGGATGGAACTGCAGTGCCAGGGCCCGCCCGAGGACGAACGCCTGCGAGGCGTTGGCGGTGCGGGCCACCTCGACGGCGCCGGGCGGCAGCGTCCAGCGGTCGAAGTGCCATTCGAACCACGCGCCGCCGGGCACCAGGTCGGGCTGGTCGGTGCTGATATCGGTCCAGCCGATCTCGGCGATCGGGGCCCGACTGACGGTGCCGCCGAAGGCCTGGGCGATCAGCTGGCCGCCGAAGCACACCCCGAGCATCGCCACGCCGGCGTCGGCGGCGTCGTGGAGCAGCTGGGTCTGCGCGCCCACCCAGGTGCGTCGCAGGGCTTCGTCGTACACCGGCCACCGCGCCCCCAGCGGGACGAGCACGTCGTAGTCGGCGGCAGCGGGGAAGACCACGTCACCGGCGGGGTCGTCGACCCGCTCCGCGGGCACCACCTCGAACGTGTGCACATCGAAGCCTTGTTCGGTGAACGCCTCGCCCAGCAGGGCTTCGGAAGCGAGGTGTTCGTTGTAGAGGAAGAGAACCTTGGGCGCCACGCGCGCCATTATTTCGCCGGGGGCACCGGTGGCGCATCCTCGGGGGCGAGTTCGGCGCCGATCCTGCGGAACAGGGCCTCGGCTTCGTTGCGGTAATCGCCCTGATCGTCGAACGCACCCGGGGCGAACGTGACGGCGACCGCGATGGCGATCTTGCGCGCCGGTAAGTAGGCCTCCAGGGCGGCGTACCCGGCGAACATCGGGTTCTGCAGTAGCCAGTTCCCGGAGATGACGAGGCCCAACCCGTAGGTGTAGCCGTCGGTCATCTCGGCGCAGGTGGTGCAGCCCGGCTGCGCGTGGGTCTGGCCGCGCAGCTCGGTGGAGACCATCCTGCGGTAGGACTGCGCGGACAGCAGCCGACCGGATCCGATCCCGACCGCGGTGGCCTCCAGGTCGTAGATGTTCGAGGTCTGGATCGCACCGTGGGTGATGGTCCAGGAGGGATCCCAGAACGTCGTCTCCTCGTAGAACGGGGTGCGGGCCGGGATCTTGAGTGCCGCCCGGCGTTCGGAGCTGAACGCGTGCAGTACCGGTGGCGGGATCGCCGCGGTCTCGGCCGCGGCGGTGTTCGTCAACCCCAGCGGGCGTAGTACCTTCTCGGACAACAATGTCGGCATATCGGTGCCGGTGGCCTTCTCCAGGGCCAGTCCGAGCAGCACATAGTTGGTGTGGGCGTAGTTCCAGTTGGTGCCGGGCTCGTAGAGCAGTGGCTCATGCACCGCGAAGTCCAGTAGTTCCTGGGTTGTCCAGTGCCGGAACGGGTTTGCATAGAGCGCGTCGTTCATCGCGGTGTTGCCGATGACGTAGTCGACGTAGCCGGAGGTCATCTGGGCCAGCTGGCCGAGTGTCACGCGGTCGGCGTGCGGGATGTCGGGCAACCATGTCGACAGCTTGTCGTCGAGGCTGACCTTCTTCTCGTCCACCAGGATGAGCAGCAGCGTCGACACATACGAGATGGCCACGGCGCCGTTGCGGAAATGCATGGCCGGGGTGGCGGGCACGCCGGTCATCGACTCTCCGACGGCCCGGGTGACCACTTCCGCGCCACCGATCGTGACGCGCACGATCGCCGATCTCAGGTGTGCCTGGGTCACGGTGTCGCGGACGATCCGCATGACCGCCTCGGCCTGGGCGGAATCGGTGCCGGGTGCGCTCGGCGGGGTGGCCGGCGCGCAGCCGGCGACCATCATCGTCAGTATCAGCGCCAGGCACCGCCGCGTCACGGACACGCTATTCGGCGATCCGGTAGCGGCGTTCGGGGCGGCCGGCACCGTATTGCAGACGCAGTTCCAGCAGACCGGTGCCGAGGTAGTGCTCCAGGTAGCGGCGCGCACTCACCCGGGAGATACCGACCCGGTCGGCGCATTCCGCGGCGGACACCTCTTCGGCCGTGCGGACGGCGTCGAGCACCAACTGGCCGGTTTCGGCGCCCAGACCCTTCGGCAGCACCGGTGCGGCGGCGGGGGTGGCGCCGCTGAACAGCGCGTCGATCATCGTCTGGTCGGCGCCGCCGTCGGCGGCCAGTGCGTCGGCGCGTGCCGCGAATGTGCCCAGCTTGACGTGCAGCTGGTCGAACTCGAACGGTTTGATCAGGTAGTCGGCGGCGCCGCCGTCCAGGGCCCCGCGGACGGTGTCCAGTTCCCGCGCCGCGGTGATCATGATGACGCCGACGTGGTTGCCGCAGGCACGCAGCCGTTGCAGCACGGTGAGCCCGGACATATCGGGCAGGTACACGTCCAGCAGGATCAGATCGGGACTCAGCTCTTCGGCGGCGCTCAGCGCGTCCGCCCCGGTGCGGGCCACGCCGACCGCCTGGAAACCGTCGATCCGGTCGACGAAGCGACGGTGGATCTCGGCCACCATGAAATCGTCGTCGACGATCAGCACGTCACGCATGGGCCAACCGCACCACGAACGAGGCACCGCCATCGGGACCGTCGGTGATCTCGACGTGTCCGCCGTGCTGTGTGGTGACCAGCCGGACCAGGGCCAGCCCGATACCACGCTGTTTCTCCAGACCGCCTGCACCAGCCGGTTTGGAGGTCACCCCGCGGGCGAACAGCGACTCCCGCAGATGCGGTGGCACACCGGGTCCCGAGTCGGTGACGGTGAGGGTGAGGCCGTCGGCATCGCACACCGTGACGTTCACCTCGGCCCGGTTGGCGCCCACCGAGGCGTCCACCGCGTTGTCGATCAGGTTGCCCAGCAGGGTGATCACATCGGTGGCCAGCGCCGGTGACAGGGCCCGCAGCCGGCTGTCCGGATCGAGTGTCAGGATGACTCCGCTCTCGGCGGCCAGCGAGGTCTTGGCAATCAGCAGCGCGGCCACCGCCGGATCGGAGATACGTTGGGTGACAGCATCATTGATCTGCGCCCGGCGCCGGGTCAGGGTGCCGACCAATTCGTGGACGGCGTCGAACTCGCCGAGCTGCACCAGCCCCGAGATGGTGTGCAGCTGATTGGCGAACTCGTGGGTCTGGGCACGCAGGGTGTCGGTGACGCTGCGGTGTGAGGACAACTGCGCCTGCAGCGCGGCCAATTCGGTGCTGTCGCGCATCGTGGTGACGGTACCGATGTGCCGGCCCTGGCTGCGGGCCGCCCGCCGGTTGAGGGCCAGGACGTGCTTGCCGGTGGCGATGATGACGTCGCGGCCCTCCTCACCCGACATCAGGAAATCCACCACGGCGCGTTCCAGGCCGAGTTCGTCGACGCGGCGCCCGACGGCCTCGGCGCCGAGGCCGAGCAGTTCCTGCGCGCTGTCGTTGAGCACGGTGACCACACCGTCGGGGTTGACCGCCACCACGCCCTCACGGATGCTGTGCAGCAACGCTTCCCGGTGATCGGCCAGGCCGGCGATCTCGGCCACCTCGAGCCCGCGGGTGTGGCGTTTGATCCGCCGTGACAGCAGCCATGACGCCGCCAAACCGAGCACCGCACCCAGGCTCAGATACAGCAGCAGTCGTTCGCCTGCGCCGCCGATCAGCTCCCACACCGTCGGGTAGCGTTCGCTCACCGAGACGACGGCCAGCACCGCACCACTGGCGGCCAGGATCGGGACCTGACCGATCAAGCTGCGTACCCCGTCGATATCGCCGTCGCCGAACCAGGCTCGGCCTTCGTCGGCGCGGCTGGCGGAAAGGTCCATTCGGGAACCGACCCGGGCGGGGTCCGTGGACACCCGCACCCGGCCGTCGGGATCGAGGATCTCGGCCAGGCCGGCCCCGGACAGGGCCACCGCGCGGTCCACCTCGGGGGCGAGGATCCGGGCGGCGAAGGGGTCTGCGTAACGGTCCCGGACGATCGGGGTGGACGCCACGTTCTCGGCGACGGCGATCATCCGCTGGCCGCGGACGTCGCGGAACTCGCGGGTGGACTGCGCGACCGACACCGCGGCCACCGCGATCAGCACCACCGCCACCACCACCAGCTGGAACAGCAGGAACTGGCCGGCCAGGCTGCGCCCCGGCAGCATCAGCACCCGCTTCGTGAACTTAACGACCACAACTTCCTTTGCGAACTCATGCGTGACCCGCATCACTGTGCGGGTCCAGTATTGCCGAACATCACAGGAGACGATGGGGGATGACCGTGCGTTCCAAGACGGGACTGGCCGTGCTGCTGGCAGTGGCACTGCTGCTGACCGCGTGTGGGGTGACCCGCGGCGAACAGGCCGGCGGCCTGCATCGACTGCGGATGATGGTGCCCAACAGCCCCGGTGGCGGGTATGACCTGACCGCCCGCACCGCGGTGAAGATCATGGAGGATCGCGATATCACCGGGCGTGTCGAGGTTTTCAACGTCATCGGCGCCGGCGGCACCGTGGCGATGGCCCGATTGATGAACGAACGGGGCAACGGCGACCTCATGATGATGATGGGGCTCGGGGTGGTCGGCGCGGTGTACACCAACGGATCCTCGGCGCGGGCCTCGAATGCCACCGCACTGGCCAAGATGGTCGAGGAGCAGGAAGGCATTCTGGTTCCGGCGGATTCACCGTTCAAGACGGTGCAGGACATGGTCGCGGCCTGGAAGGCCGATCCCGCGAAGGTGACCATCGGTGGTGGTTCCTCGCCCGGCGGACCTGATCACCTGTTCCCGATGGAGACCGCCCGCGCGGTCGGTGTCGATCCCCGCAAGGTCAACTTCATCACCTACGACGGTGGCGGCGATCTGCTGACCGCGCTGCTCGGCAAGAAGGTCGCCGTGGGCACCTCCGGACTCGGCGAGTACGTGGATCAGATCGAGGCCGGCCAGGTCCGGGTGCTGGCGGTGTCCGGGACCGAACGTGTCGAGGGCGTCGACGCCCCCACGCTGACCGAGGCGGGAATCAATCTGACCTTCACCAACTGGCGCGGTGTCCTGGCGCCACCGGGTATCTCCGAGGACGCCAGGCAGGCGCTGGTCAAGGTGCTCGAAGACCTGCACGCCACCGATGCATGGAAGGAGGCCCTGGTGCGTAACGGATGGAGTGACGCGTTCATGACCGGGGAGAAGTTCGAACAGTTCCTCAAGGATCAGGACCAGCGGGTGTCCTCGACCCTGACCGAACTGGGGCTGCTGTGAGCGCCCCGGATCCCGGCACACGCCGGGTGGACAAGGCCCAGTACCTGGTGGTGGTCGTTCTCGTCGCGGTCGGCGGGTTCCTGATCTACAACGCGCTCACCCTGCCCGGTGGCTATGCGCAGGTCGATCCGGTGGGGCCCAAGTTCTTTCCGATGTTCATCGGCATCGTGCTGCTGGTGCTGGCGGTGATCCTGGCGGTCGCGATCCCACGCGGGTCGGTCGGTGAAGCGGATGCGGGGGAGGACATCGACCCCGATATGCCCAGCGACTGGCGCACCGTCGGGCTGCTGGTCGCGCTGTTCGTGGCCACCATCGTTCTGGTCAAACCGCTGGGCTGGGCGATCACGGCCGGTCTGATGTTCGCCGGTGCGGCCACCGTGCTGGGCAGCAAGCACTACATCCGCAATCTGGTGATCGGCGGCGTGCTGTCGGTGGGCAGCTTCTACGCGTTCTACTCCGGGCTCGGAATTCCGCTGCCCGCAGGCATTCTGGACGGGATCCTCTGATATGGACAACCTGAACTGGCTCATGCAGGGGTTCGCCGAGGCGGCCACCCCGATGAATCTGCTCTACGCCGTGATCGGCGTGCTGCTGGGTACCGCGGTCGGGGTGTTGCCGGGTATCGGCCCGGCGATGACGGTGGCGCTGCTGCTGCCCATCACCTACAACGTCAGTCCGAGCGCGGCCTTCATCATGTTCGCCGGCATCTTCTACGGCGGGATGTACGGCGGGTCCACCACCTCGATCCTGCTGAACACGCCTGGTGAATCCTCGTCGGTGATCACCGCGATCGAGGGCAACCGGATGGCCAAGGCCGGCCGCGCCGCCCAGGCGTTGGCCACCGCGGCGATCGGATCCTTCGTCGCCGGCACCATCGGCACGATGCTGCTGGTGCTGTTCGCGCCGGCGGTATCGCGGTTCGCGGTGACGCTCGGTGCGCCTTCGTATCTGGCGATCATGCTGTTCGCGCTGGTGGCGGTGACCGCCGTGCTCGGATCTTCCAAATTGCGCGGTGCGATCTCACTGTTCCTGGGATTGGCGATCGGCATCGTGGGCATCGATTTCCTGACGGGCCAACCGCGCGCGACGTTCGGGCTGCCGTTGCTGTCCGACGGTATCGACATCGTGGTGATCGCGGTGGCGATCTTCGCCCTCGGTGAGGCGCTGTGGGTGGCCGCGCATCTGCGGCGCCGGCCCGCTGACGTGATCCCGGTCGGTCGGCCGTGGATGAGCAAATCGGATTGGAAGCGGTCCTGGAAACCGTGGCTGCGCGGTACCGCGTACGGCTTCCCGTTCGGTGCGTTGCCGGCCGGTGGTGCCGAGCTGCCGACGTTCCTGAGCTATATCACCGAGAAGAAGCTGTCGAAGCATCCCGAGGAGTTCGGGAAGGGCGCGATCGAGGGTGTCGCCGGTCCGGAAGCGGCCAACAACGCCTCGGCCGCAGGCACTCTGGTGCCGATGCTGTCGCTGGGCCTGCCCACCAACGCGACCGCCGCGGTCATGCTGACGGCGTTCGTGTCCTACGGTATCCAGCCCGGGCCGACGCTGTTCGACAAGGAACCCCTGCTGATCTGGACGCTGGTGGCCAGCCTGTTCATCGGCAACTTCCTGTTGCTGGTGCTGAACCTGCCGTTGGCGCCGCTGTGGGCGAAACTGCTGCGCACCCCGCGGCCGTATCTGTATGCCGGCATCCTGTTCTTCGCCACGCTCGGTGCGTTCGCGGTGAACGTGCAGCCGCTGGATCTGGCACTGCTGTTGGTGTTCGGTCTGCTGGGATTGATGATGCGCCGGTTCGGTCTGCCGGTGCTGCCCTTGATCATCGGCGTGATCCTCGGTCCGCGCATCGAGCGCCAGCTGCGCCAGAGTCTGCAGTTGGGCAGCGGAGACTGGGGCAGTCTGTTCACCGAGCCGGTCGCGATCGCCACTTATGTGCTCATGGCGGTCCTGCTGCTGATGCCGCTGATCCTGCGGTTGATGCACCGCAGCGAGGAAACCCTGTTGATCGTCGAGGATGACGCCGACCAGCAGCAGAAGGCTCTCAAGGAAGGCTCGGCGTCATGATCGTGGTCGGATACACCGCGGACCAGTTCGGCAGTGCCGCAGTGGAACACGCGGTCATCGAGGCCCGGCTGCGCAACACCACCCTGCGGGTGATCAACGCGACCAAGGGCGATGCGCTCGCCGACCCCCAGTTCGCGCAGTCCGGTGCGTTGCAGGCCCTTCGGGACCAGCTCGAGGCGTCCGGTGTGCCCTTCGAGGTGTCCCAACCGGTGGGTGTCGACCCGGCCGAGGAGCTGCTCGACGCGATGGACAGCCCGGATGCCGACCTGTTGGTGATCGGCATCCGGCACCGCAACCCGGTCGGAAAGCTGTTGCTGGGCAGCGTGTCCCAGCAACTTCTTCTGGAATGCCGCAAACCGGTGTTGGCCGTGAAACCCGAGGATCTCTGAGCTACCCGTCCAGGATCTGTTCGGGGTGGTGGTAGAGGTTGGTGCGGGCTTGGCCGGTGTCCAGTAGCGGTGGGGGGATCCATTCGACACTGCCGGTGGTGGTGAGGACGGTGGTCCAGCCGCCGTCTTTGACCAGGCGGTTGTGCGGGCCGCAGGCCAGCACCAGTTGGTCGATATCGGTGGCGCCGCCCTGGGCGAAATCCTGCACCGCGTGGTGGGTTTGGCAGCCATACGCCGGGACCCGGCACCCGGGGAACGTGCAGCCCCGGTCGCGGTAGGTGAGCACCAGACGCTGCCCCGGTGAGGCGATCCGCTTGGCCCGACCCAGATACAGCGGCACCACGGTGTGCTCGTCGAAGATGCTCAGATAGTGGCGGGCGTGCCCGGCCATCCGGATCAGATCACGCATCGCCACCCTCGACCCGCCACCGGTATGAGCGACCCCGGCCGCAGCCTCCAGCTCGGTGAGCGTGGTGCTCACCACCACCGTCACCGGCAGCCCGTTGTGCTCACCCAAGTCCCCGGACATCAACGCCTCACGGGCGACGGTGATCAACGCATCGTGCTGGCGCTGCCCGCGGGTGCGGGTATCGGCGTCGATCGCCTCCTGCGACGGGGTGCCCTTGGTGCACGGGGACTCATCGGCGGGATTACACATGCCCGGCCCGGCGAGCTTGCCCAGCACCGGTTCCAGATACGCCCGCCCCTGCGCGGTGAGGGTGCCATGGAATTCACTGTTGCCGTCCTCGTCCTGCGGGCCCAGCACAAACGTCCGGCGCTCCTCGGTCCGCTCGACGTCCTCGTCATCACTCGGTTCGGGCCCGTCCGGGTCCAGCACCGCCAGCAGATGCTTGGCCAGCGCGCGCAACGTGTCCGGGTCATGGGCGCTCGCGTACCCGGCCAGGCGGGCCTCGGCATCGGCGCGGGTCGGCTCATCCACCCGAAACGGAATCTTTTTCATGGTGGTGGTGATGATGCGGACATGCTCGGCGGTGATCTCCCCGCGCGCCTGCGCAGCCGAGGTACCCGGATACACCGGCGCCAACGGCTGCCCTGTCACCGCCCGCCGCGGGGCCAGCAGTTCCCCCTCGGCCAAGCGGCGCCCGGCCTCCTGCGGGGAGAGTCGCAACCGGATCCCCAACGCATCCCGCCAACTACGGGCCCCCAAGTCGGCGGGGCTGGCGTGGGCTTTCACCGCCGCCATCACCCGATGCTGTATCGCCGGAACCCGCCGATACACCCGCTCCAACACGGTCTGAACATCCAGCAACTCGGCCACCGAGGCATCGTCAAAGACCGCGCCCGACAGCTTGTCGAGCACCGCCTCCAGATCGACCACACCCTCCATGACTCGAACACTAGTACGAACCACCGACAAGATCAGACGTTATCCACAGCCCAAGAAGTCATCCACAGATCACGAAAGGCCCCTTGACAGAACTGAATTCGCGCCTCTCGTCCACGCGCCGTGCGCCGACCGCGGCCGTCTCCCACGTTGATCTGCCGTGCGGCCTCGAAGTGACCCCGATCTCTGGCATCCTGAAGCCATGACCGATCAGCCGCCCTATGGTGTCGACCCGGGCAGCATCCCGCCGCCCCCGCCCGGAGCGCACCCCTACCCACCGCCGTATCCGCCCCCGGCCTACCCGGGTGCGTACTACGACCCGGCCGCGCCGTACGGCCGGCACCCGCTCACCGGTGAGCCCTTCTCGGACAAATCAAAGGTGGTGGCCGGCCTGCTGCAGCTCCTCGGGCTGTTCGGCCTGGTCGGTATCGGCCGCATGTACCTGGGCTACACGGGCCTGGGCATCGCCCAGCTGCTGGTCGGGCTCGTCACCTGCGGCTTGGGCGCGGTGATCTGGGGCATCATCGACGCCATCCTGCTGCTCACCGACAAGGTCCGCGACCCGCAGGGCCGCCCCCTGCGCGATGGCACTTAAGACCGCCCAGTACGGCGCGATCGGCACCGGCGCGGTGCTGGCCGGAAGTCTGCTCTACATCGGTCTGGCCGACCCGCACCGCCCGGGGTTCCTGTTTCCCGGCTGCCCGTTCAAGATGCTGACCGGCCTCAACTGCCCGGCCTGTGGCGGGCTGCGGATGACCCACGATCTGCTGACCGGCAATGTCGGCGCCGCGGTCGTGGACAACGTCTTCCTGCTCGTCGGGCTACCGATCTTGCTCAGCTGGCTGGTGGTGCGGTGGCGCCGCGGCCAGAAGCTGATGCCCACCGCGGCCACGGTCACGGTCATCGCCGCGGCCGCACTCTGGACGGTCGTGCGTAACTGGCCGGGGTTCCCGCTGGTCCCCACGTTTATCGGTGTGTAGACAGGTGTCTGCGCTGATACACTGACGTTTCGGGCCGACGCAGTCCCTCGACACCATCTCGAAGACTGCGAGGTAGTCAGTTGCTGTTCTCGGCACTTCCCAAAGCACAGGGTCTCTACGACCCGGACAACGAGTCCGATTCGTGTGGCGTCGCCATGATCGCCGACATTCGCGGACGTCGTACCCACGGCATCGTCTCCGACGGCCTGACAGCTTTGGAACATCTCGAACACCGCGGCGCGGCCGGTGCCGAGCCCAACAGCGGTGACGGTGCCGGCATCCTGCTGCAGCTGCCGGTGGAACTGCTCGGCGCGGTCGTCGATTTCGCGCTACCCGCACCGAACGCGAACGGTGAGAACACCTTCGCCGCGGGCATCTGCTTCCTGCCGCAGGATCCGGTCGAGCGCACGGCCGCCCGCGACCGAATCGAGACCCTCGCCGCCGAGGAAGGCCTGGAAGTGCTCGGCTGGCGCGAGGTTCCGGTCGATCCGGCCGGTGCCGATGTCGGCACCACGGCGGTCAGCTGTATGCCGTACATGTCGCAGCTGTTCGTCGCGGCACCCGAGCGTGCCGGCACCCGGCTCGGCGGCCTGGACCTGGACCGGCGGGTCTACCCGCTGCGCAAGCGCGCCGAGGCGGGGGATGTCTACTTCCCGTCGCTGTCCAGCCGCACCATGGCCTACAAGGGCATGCTCACCACCATGCAGCTGCCGCAGTTCTTTCCGGACCTGCGCGACGAACGGTGTACCAGTGCCATCGCCATCGTGCACAGCCGCTTCTCCACCAACACGTTCCCGTCCTGGCCCCTGGCGCACCCATTCCGATTCGTCGCCCACAACGGCGAGATCAACACCGTCCGCGGCAACCGGAACCGCATGCACGCCCGCGAGGCCAAACTCGCCAGCGCCCTCATTCCCGGTGACCTGAGCCGGCTTTCGCCCATCTGCTCCCGTGACGGTTCAGACTCCGCGTCATTCGACCAGGTGCTCGAGCTGCTGCACCTGGGCGGGCGCAGCCTGCCGCACGCGGTGCTGATGATGATCCCCGAGGCGTGGGAGAACAACACCACGATGAGCCCGCAGCGCCGGGCCTTCTGGCAGTTCCACGCGTCGCTGATGGAGCCATGGGATGGTCCGGCCTGTGTCACGTTCACCGACGGCACCGTCGTCGGTGCGGTACTGGATCGCAACGGATTACGGCCAGGGCGCTGGTGGCGCACCATGGACGACCGCATCATCCTGGCCAGCGAGAGCGGTGTGCTCGACATCCCCAGCGGCGAAGTGGTGGCCAAGGGACGTCTCGAGCCCGGCAAGATGTTCCTGATCGACACGGCGGCCGGCCGCATCGTGTCCGATGACGAGATCAAGGATCAGATGGCCTCGGCCGAGGCGTACGGCGAGTGGTTGCATTCCGGCCTGCTCGATCTGAGCACCCTGCCGGATCGCGCTCGGGTGCAACCGAATCACGAGTCCGTGGTGCGCCGCCAGGTGTCCTTCGGATACACCGAGGAAGAGTTGCGCATCCTGCTCACCCCGATGGCCGCCTCCGGCGGCGAACCGCTCGGCTCGATGGGCACCGATACCCCGACCGCGGTGCTCTCACAGCGGTCCCGGCTGCTCTACGACTACTTCGTGGAACTGTTCGCGCAGGTCACCAACCCGCCGCTGGATGCCATTCGGGAGGCGGTCGTCACGTCCATGGGACGGGTGATGGGTCCGGAAGAGAACCTGCTGGAGCCGAGCGCGGCCTCGGTGCGCCAGATCATGCTGGGCTGGCCGGTGCTCGACAACGACGAGCTCAACAAGATCGTGCACATCAACGACGACGGTGAACATCCGGGCCTGCGGACCGCGGTGCTGCGCGCCCTCTACGACGTCGAACGTGGTGGCGAGGGCCTGGCCGAGGCGTTGGAGGACCTGCGCGCCCGCGCCTGCGAAGCGATCGCGAAAGGTGCTCGCACACTGGTGATCTCGGACCGCGACTCCGACCACACCAGGGCGCCCATCCCGTCGCTGTTGGCGGTCTCGGCGGTGCATCACCACCTGGTCCGCACCAAGGAACGCACCGGGGTCGGGCTGGTGGTGGAAAGCGGTGACGCCCGCGAGGTGCACCACATCGCCATGCTCATCGGTTTCGGTGCCGCCGCGGTCAACCCGTACCTGGCCTTCGAATCCATCGAGGACCTGATCCGCGAGGGTGAACTGACCGGTATCGAGCCGGCCACCGCGGTGCGCAACTACCTCAAGGCGCTCGGCAAGGGCGTCATGAAGGTGATGAGCAAGATGGGCATCTCGACGGTGGCGTCGTACACCGGCGCGCAGGCTTTCGAGGCCATCGGCATCGACCGTGAGGTCATCGATGAGTACTTCACCGGGACGCCGATGCAACTCGGCGGTGTCGGGCTGGACGTGCTCGCCGAAGAGGTCCGATTCCGGCACCGTCGTGCCTACCCGGAGAACCCCACCGAGCGGGCCCACCGGCGGTTGTCGGTGGGCGGTGAGTACCAGTTCCGCCGGGACGGCGAACTTCACCTCTTCACGCCGGAAGTGGTTTTCCTGCTGCAGCATTCGACCCGTACCGGCCGCAGCGACGTCTTCGCCCAGTACTCGGAGGAAGTGAACCGGCTCAACCGCGAGGGTGGCGCGCTGCGCGGGCTGTTCGAGTTCAAGAAGGGCGTGCGGCCGCCGGTGGCGCTGGAGGAGGTCGAACCCGTCGACTCGATCGTGTCCCGGTTCAACACCGGGGCGATGAGCTACGGGTCGATCTCGGCGGAGGCGCACGAGACCATGGCCATCGCGATGAACAACATCGGTGGCCGGTCCAACTCCGGTGAGGGCGGCGAGGATGTCGACCGGCTGTACGACCCGAAGCGGCGCAGTGCGGTCAAACAGGTGGCCTCGGGCCGGTTCGGGGTCACCAGCGATTACCTGGTGAACGCCACCGACATCCAGATCAAGATGGCCCAGGGCGCCAAACCCGGTGAAGGCGGCCAGCTTCCGGGCTACAAGGTGTATCCCAATGTCGCCAAGACCCGGCATTCCACACCGGGAGTGGGTCTCATCTCGCCACCGCCGCACCACGACATCTACTCGATCGAGGATCTGGCGCAGCTCATCCATGACCTGAAGAACGCCAACGACCAGGCCCGCATCCACGTCAAGCTGGTCAGCTCGGTCGGTGTCGGCACCGTCGCCGCCGGGGTGTCCAAGGCGCATGCCGATGTGGTGCTGATCTCCGGTTATGATGGCGGCACCGGTGCGGCGCCACTGACCAGCCTCAAGCACGCCGGCGCGCCCTGGGAGATCGGCTTGGCCGACACCCAGCAGACGTTGGTGCTCAACGGTTTACGTGATCGCATCACCGTGCAGTGCGACGGTGGGATGCGCACTGCCCGCGATGTCATGGTCGCGGCGCTGCTCGGGGCCGAGGAGTACGGTTTCGCGACCGCGCCCCTGGTCGTCGCGGGCTGCATCATGATGCGCGTCTGTCACCTCGACACCTGTCCGGTGGGCGTGGCCACCCAGAACCCTGAACTACGGGCCCGGTTCAACGGCAAGCCGGAGTTCGTGGAGAACTTCTTCCGGTTCATCGCCCAGGACATCCGTATCTATCTCGCCGAGCTCGGGTTCCGCAGCCTCGACGAGGCGATCGGCCGGGTGGAGATGCTCGACACCGCGCAGGGTGTGGCGCACTGGAAGAGCCGCGGTCTGGATCTGAGTCCGATCTTCGTGCAGCCGACCGATGCGCACGGAGCCAAGCTGCCCCAGCGCCGACGGCTGCGGGATCAGGATCACGGTCTGGATCAGGCGCTCGATCAGACGCTGATCCAGCTCGCCGAGGGGGCCTTGGAGGACGCCCACCCGGTCCGGCTGGAACTGCCGGTGCGCAACGTCAACCGCACCGTGGGCACACTGCTCGGCGCCGAGGTGACGCGGCGCTACGGTGCCACTGGTCTGCCCGATGACACCATCCATGTCACTCTCACGGGGTCGGCGGGGCAGTCGATCGGTGCGTTCCTGCCGCCCGGGGTCACCCTCGAACTCGTCGGTGATGCCAACGACTATGTGGGCAAAGGCCTTTCCGGTGGACGGGTGATCGTCCGGCCACCGGATGACGTGCTGTTCCTGCCCGAGGACAACGTGATCGCCGGCAACACGCTGGTGTTCGGCGCCACCTCGGGTGAGGTGTTCCTGCGTGGACGGGCAGGGGAGCGGTTCTGCGCCCGCAACTCCGGTGCGCTGGCGGTCGTGGAGGGCGTGGGTGATCACGCCTGCGAATACATGACCGGCGGCCGCGTGGTGGTGCTCGGTGACACCGGCCGCAACATGGCGGCCGGGATGTCCGGCGGGATCGCGTTCGTCCTGGGTCTGGATCCGGCGAAGGTGAACCCCGAAATGGTCGAATTGCAGCATCTCGAACCCGAGGACCTGACCTGGTTGCACGAGGTGGTCGCCCGGCATGCCCAGTTCACCGACAGCACGGTGGCGCGGTCACTGCTCTCGGACTGGCCCCGGCGCAGCGCCGAGTTCACCAAGGTCATGCCGACCGACTACCAGCGTGTCCTGCAGGCCACCCGGATGGCGAAAGCCGAAGGGCGCGACGTGGATACCGCGATCATGGAGGCTAGCCGTGGCTGATCCCACCGGATTCCTGAAAGTCACCAAACGCGAAGCGGCCAAACGCTCCGTCGACGAGCGCGTCGGCGACTGGCGCGAAGTCTATGAGTCGCAGGAACCACGCAAGCGGGCCGCCGAGGTGTCCCAGCAGGCGCGGCGCTGCATGGATTGCGGTATCCCGTTCTGCCACTCCGGCACCGCGGGATGCCCGCTGGGCAATCTCATCCCGGAATGGAACGACCTGGTGCGCCGTGGCAGGTGGGATGCCGCCAGTGATCGGCTGCACGCCACCAACAACTTCCCGGAGTTCACCGGGCGGTTGTGTCCGGCGCCCTGTGAGGCGGCGTGCGTGCTGTCCATCTCCGACGAGCAGACCGGTGGCAGCGTCACCATCAAGCGGATCGAGCAGACGATCGTCGACCAGGCCTGGCTGGCCGGCACCGTGGAGCCGCAGCCCTCGGCCATCTCGACCGGTAAGAGCGTCGCGGTCGTCGGGTCGGGACCTGCCGGTCTCGCTGCGGCGCAACAGCTCACCCGGGCAGGCCATCACGTCACCGTGTACGAACGCGATGACCGGATCGGCGGACTCATGCGCTATGGCATCCCGGAGTACAAACTCGAGAAGTCGACGCTCAACCAGCGTCTGACCCAGATGCGGGCCGAGGGAACGCGTTTCGTCACCGACTGCGAGGTGGGTGTCGACCTGACGGTGGACCGCCTGCGCGCGGAGTACGACGCCGTGGTGCTGGCGGTGGGTGCGTTGCGCGCGCGCGACAACCAGGTCGAGGGCCGTCATCTGGACGGGGTGCACCTCGCGATGGAACACCTGGTGCCGGCCAACAAGGAGTGCGAGGGCGACGGCGCCTCGGGTCTGTCCGCGGCGGGTAAGCATGTGGTGATCATCGGCGGCGGGGACACCGGTGCGGACTGCCTGGGCACCGCCCATCGGCAGGGCGCGATCTCGGTGACCCAACTCGACTACAACCCGGAACCACCGGAACTCCGTGACGAATCCGTGAGCCCGTGGCCGACCTGGCCACTGGTGCTGCGGACCTCGCCCGCGCACGCCGAGGGCGGGGCGCGGCGGTTCGAGGTCGCCGTGCAGCGCTTCATCGGTGACGGGGCCGACGGCACCACCGGCAATCTGCGCGCCATGGAGATCGCCGAGGTCAAGGTCGAACGCGACGAGAATGGCCGCCGGATCATCACACCGGTCGGCGAGCCGATGGAGATCCCGTGCGATCTGGCGCTGCTGGCGATCGGATTCGAGGGTGTCGAACACATGGCCCTGCTGGACGGCCTGGACCTGTCGCTGACCAGACGTGGCACGGTGTCGTGCGGTTCGGACTGGCAGACCGACGCGCCTGGGGTGTTCGTCTGCGGAGACGCCCACCGCGGGGCCTCGCTGATCGTGTGGGCCATCGCCGAGGGCCGCAGCGCCGCGCATGCGGTCGACGCGTTCCTGATGGGGGAGTCGGATCTGCCCGCGCCGGTGCGACCCGGAACCCTGCCCCTGGCCGTCGTGTGAGACTCCGTCTGAATGGTCATCTGAATCGATCATGACTATGCTCACGTGACGTGAATAGACGCGGAAAGATCGTCTGTACCCTCGGCCCGGCGACCGGCACCGACGAGATGCTAAAAGCCCTGGTCGAAGCCGGAATGGACGTGGCGCGACTCAACTTCAGCCACGGCAGTCACGCCGACCACGAGGAGAGCTACCGGCGCGTCCGGGCGGCCTCGGATGCCACCGGGCACGCGGTCGGCATCCTCGCCGACCTGCAGGGACCCAAGATCCGGCTGGGTCGGTTCGCCACCGGTGCCACGCTGTGGCAGGCCGGTGAGACCATCCGGATCACCGTCGACGACTTCATGGGCACCCATGACCGGGTGTCCACCACGTACAAGCAGCTGGCCAATGACGCCTCTCCCGGCGACCGGCTGCTGGTCGACGACGGCAACGTCGGACTCGTGGTCGAGCATGTCGACGGCAACGACGTGGTCTGCACCGTCACCGAGGGTGGCCGCGTCAGCAACAACAAGGGCCTCTCCCTGCCCGGGATGAACGTCTCGGTGCCCGCGCTGTCCGAGAAGGACATCGCCGATCTGGAGTTCGCGCTCAACCTCGGCGTCGACCTGATCGCGCTGTCCTTCGTGCGGTCCCCGGCCGATATCGAGCTGGTGCACGAGGTGATGGACCGGGTCGGGCGCCGCGTCCCCGTCATCGCCAAGCTGGAGAAGCCGGAGGCCGTCGACAACCTGGAGGCCATCGTGCTGGCCTTCGACGCGATCATGGTGGCCCGCGGCGACCTGGGTGTCGAGCTCCCGCTGGAAGAGGTGCCGCTGGTACAGAAGCGCGCCATCCAGATGGCCCGCGAGAACGCCAAGCCCGTCATCGTCGCGACCCAGATGCTGGAGTCGATGATCGACCACTCGCGACCCACCCGCGCGGAGGCGTCCGATGTCGCCAACGCCGTGCTGGACGGTGCGGACGCCGTCATGCTCTCGGGTGAGACCTCGGTGGGCAAATACCCGCTGGAAACGGTGCGCACCATGGCCCGCATCGTGGCTGCGGTCGAGGACAACTCCACGGCGGTGCCGCAGCTCACCCACACGCCGCGTACCAAGCGGGGCGTCATCTCCTACGCCGCACGCGATATCGGCGAACGCCTCGACGCCAAGGCGCTGGTCGCCTTCACCCAGTCCGGTGACACCGTGCGCCGGCTGGCCCGGCTGCACACCCCGCTGCCGCTGCTGGCGTTCACCCCGCTGCCGGAGGTGCGCAGCCAGCTCGCCCTGACCTGGGGCACCGAGACCTTCATCGTCCCGCACATGCAGACCACCGACGACATGATCAAGCAGGTCGACGAGTCCCTACTGGGGCTGGGCCGCTACAAGCGCGGTGACCTGGTGGTCATCGTCGCAGGTGCCCCGCCGGGCACAGTAGGCTCGACCAACCTGATCCATGTGCACCGGATCGGCGAGGACGACCACGCTTAGGGTGTAGAGAAACCGGGGGGACTTTTGTCGGCAGAGCACCTTCAGGAACTGCTGACGGTCCTTGACCTCACCCGGGTGGGCGAGGATGCGTTCACCGGAACGCATCCGAGCCTGAACCCCGTTCGCACGTTCGGCGGCCAGATGATGGCGCAGGCGTTCGTCGCGGCCAGCCGCACGGTGCCCGAACACCTACCGCCGACCACGTTGTCGATGCACTTCATCGCGGGCGGCGATCCGGCCAAAGATCTGGAATTCCAAGTGGTTCGGTTGCGCGACGAACGGCGGTTCGCCAATCGCCGCGTGGATGTCACCCAGGACGGGGTGCTGCTGGGCACCGCCCTGGTGTCACATCTGGCCGGTGGCCGCGGACTCGAGCACAACGTTGCGCTGCCCGACGTGCCGCATCCGGCGACCCTGCCCACCATCGACGACTTGCTGATCGGTTACGAGGAGACGGTGCCGCTGTTCGTCGCTGCGCTGAAACCCATCCAGTGGCGGTACACGAACGACCCGGCGTGGGTGATGCGCGACAAGGGCGAGCGGTTGGAGCACAACCGGGTCTGGCTGACCGCTGACGGCCCGATGCCCGACGATCCGGTGCTGCATGCCGCGGCGCTGGTGTATTCGTCGGACACCACGGTGCTGGACCCGATCATCACCCGGCACGGCCTGTCCTGGGGTTTCGATCGGATCTTCGCGGTGACGATGAACCACACGGTGTGGTTCCACCAGCCGGTGCGGTTCGACGAGTGGATGCTGTACGCCACGTCGTCGCCGGTGGCGGCCGACTCGCGCGGCCTGAGCAACGGTCACTTCTTCCGCGGCGACGGTCAGATCGTGGCGACGGTGATGCAGGAGGGCATCATCAAGTACTTCCCGCCTCGTTAGGGCGTGGGCGTGATCGTCACTCCGTAGTCCGTCTCGATCTTGTCGCGCATGTTGTTCTCGCACTGCAACTGGGCGGCCCGGTCGTTGCCGGCCTTCTGCATGCAGTCCACGTAGTCACCGACGCCCAGCTGGGAGAAGAAGCCGATCCAGACCGGGATGAACACCAGCCCGAGCACGATCGCCAAGGCGCCCAGCACGATTCCGGAGAGCGCCAGTCCGCCGTTGGTGGCCTCGCCGCGTTTGACGCGGCCCCGTGCCGCGAACCCGATGATCAGGGCGACCAGCCCGAGGATGATGCCACCGGCGATGGTCCAGGAGAACAGCAGTCCCACGACGGCCAGGATCAGTGCGGCGATACCGAGTCCGTTACGCGGACCGATCGGTGGTGGGCTGTAGCCGGCGTAGGGCTGCGGGGGAGGCGGGGGATAGGGGCCCTGACCCGGATACTGCTCGCCGTACTGTCCGCCGTACGGCCCATAGGAGCTCATGGATGGTGAGGGTACTCACTGATCCGGTGTGCCGCGTAACTTCACCGTCGGAGCGCCGATGTCCGCGGGCAGGTGGTGCGTGGCGACGACGACGGTGCGCTCGCGGGCGAACAGTTCACCGGGGGTGAGCAATCCGCGCAGCAACCGGTCGCTGTCGGCCTCGTCCAGGTGCTCGGTCGGCTCATCGAGCAGCACGACGGGGAAGTCGGAGATCAACGCGCGGGCCAGCAGCAGGCGCCGGCGCTGTCCGGCGGAGACGGCCGCCGCACCGCCGGTCAGGATGGTGCTCAGCCCGTCGGGCAGCCGGTCGAGCCACTCCCGAAGTCCCACCCTGTCCAGTGCCGCCAGCAGTTCCCCGTCGGTCGCATCCCCGCGGGCCACCAGCAGGTTGTCCCGCACGGTGGTGTCGAACAGGTGCGCGTCTTCGGCGAAAAATGCTGCAGTCAGGGGACTCTCGGGATATTCGTCGGCAATTCTCATGAGCATGGTGGTTTTTCCGCATCCGCTCGGTCCCATCACGGCCAGCCGGCCGCCCGGTTCCAGCGCCACCTCCGGGGTAGCGGGCCGCTGCCGGCCATCGGGAACCGGCGCGACGATATCGCCGATCCGGCCGGCGGCCAGCCGGGCGCGCACCAAGGCCACGGCTGCGGCCGGAAGTGCGGTGGTCGCCTCGAACGCCGACAACGGCACCAGCATGAGGATGGCCAGTGTGGTCGGTGCGGTGACGGGGGCCAGGGTGATGCCGATGAAGGCCGCGGCCAGGACCGCCGCGCCGATGGCGGCGGTGGTCGCGGCGGCGGCCAGCGCGGCGGGCGCCGCCGAGCGGTCCAGTTCGTGACCCCAATCCCGTTGCCGCCGCTCGGATTCGGCGATCACCTCGGGGAGCCGGCCGCACACTCGCAATTCGGCGGCGTGTTCCAGGGCGAGGACGGCGGCGGTGTCGCGGGCGCTGTGCTGGTCGGCGGCGAGCTGTTCGGCGGCGTTCGACGCGCGGGCCGCCAGCCACGGCGCCAGCACCCCGGCCACCAGCAAGCAGCCGGCCAGCACCGCTGCGGCAGCGGGCGAGATCAGTCCGATGATCGTGATCCCGGCTGCCGACAGCAGTACCGCGACGCAGATCGGCAGCACCGCCCGCACCAGCACATCGGCGAGTTCGTCGACCGAGCTGCCCAGGCGCGCCACCAATTCGCCGCTGTGCAATCGCAGGGCGGTGTCCTGTGGCAATTGGGTCAGCCGGCGGTACAGTCCGGCCCGGGCGTGGCCGGCCGAGCGCAGTGCGACGTCGTGGATGGCCAGCCGTTCGCAATAGCTGAACACGCCCCGCGAAATGCCCAGTGCGCGCACGGCGACCACCGCGACGCTGAGGTCCAGCACCGGCGGCATCTGCCAGGCCCGGGTGATCAGCCAGGCCGACACCGTCGCCAGGGCCAGTGCGCTGCCCAGGGCGAGGGTGCCGAACAGCACGGCCAGGGCCAGCCGCGGCAATCGTGGCCGCAGCAGGCTCAGCACCTCACGAGGGGACACTGAGGGCACCTCCCACGGTGACCACCCGGTCGGCCACGGCCAGCACCGGTGTCCGATGGGCGATCACCAGCACGGTGGCGCCCTCTCGGGCGCGCTCCGTTATCGCCTCTAGTACCCGGCTTTCGGTTCCGGCGTCCAGGTGCGCGGTCGGTTCGTCGAGCAGTAGCACGGGTGCGGTCGACCCCAGCGCGCGCGCCAGGCCCAGCCGCTGCCGCTGGCCCAGCGACAACCCCACCCCGCCGCGCCCGATCACCGTGTCCAGGCCGTCGGGCAGGGCGGCGAGCACATCGTCGAAACCCGCCGCGCGGCAGGCCTTGTCGATATCGGCCAGCGGCCCGAACAGTTCCAGGTTGCTCCGCACCGTGCCGGGCAGCAGGACCGGTCGCTGTGGCAGCCAACAGACCTGCGGCCACCACGTCGGCAGATCGGCGTCGGCGATATCGGTGTCGCCGATGAGCACCCGGCCCGACGAGGCCGGGGACAGACCCAAGATCACCTCGAAGGTGGTGGACTTGCCGCTGCCGTTGGGCCCGGTGAGCACGGTCACTTCACCCGGAAATGCGGTGGCGCTCAGCCGGTCCGGTGCCGGACCGTCGCGCCTGACGACGGTCAGCTCGTCCAGCCGGATGGTGCCGGCGTGCGGGGTGAGGTGCCCGGGGGTGCGGACGGGAGCGGCAACCTGCAGGCGCAGCGCCGCGTCGGCGGCGGTCCTACCGTCCTGCGCGGCGTGGAACTGGACACCCACTCGGCGCAACGGCCAGAACACCTCGGGGGCCAGCAGCAGTGCGGTCAGCCCGGCGGCCAGCGTCACCTCACCGAACACCAGCCGCAACCCGACGCTGACGGCGACCAGTGCGACGCCCAGGGTCGCGAGCAGTTCCAGCACGGCGGCCGACAGGAAGGCGATTCGCAGCGTGGCCATCGCCGAACGGCGATGCGCGGCAGCCAGTTCGGCGATCCGATGGGTCGGCCCGCCGGCCCGGCCCAGGGCCCGCAGGGTGGGGATCCCGGCGACCAGGTCGAGTAGCCGGGACTGCAGCGTCGTCATCGCCGCCAGTGCGGCCGCCGAGCGATCCGCGGTGAGCCGGCCGATGAGGATCATGAACAGTGGGATGAGTGGTAGTGCGATCGCGACGATGACGGCGGCCTGCAGATCGGCGACGGCGATCACGATCACCGTGAGCGGCGTGAGGATCCCGGCCAGGACCGCCGCGGGCAGATACCCGGTGAAGTACGGGCGCAACCCATCCAGCCCTCGGGTGAGGATCACCGCGGCCTCGTCGCGGACCGAGGTCAGCTCGTGCGGGGCTCGGGCGGTCACCGAGCGCAACACCTCGGCGCTGAGTTCGCCGATCACCGCCGTCGCGGCCCGCTGGCTGAGCCGGGCCTGTAGCCATGATCCGGTGGTGCGGATGGCCCACAGCCCGGCCAGGATCAGTAGTTGCCCCGACCAATGCGCGACGGTGCGCGACGCCGGGTCGGTGATCACCCCGGCCACCAGGTGGGCGAGCACCCAAGCCGACGCCACGGTGGCACCGCCGATCAGCACCCCGCATGCCGCGGACGCGACGAGGTAGCGCCGCATGGCGGGGGAGGATCGCAGTGTCACGGCAGGCGCGGTGACAGTCCCGCGGGGTCGGGGATGCGGTCGGCCGAGATGCGCTGCCGGAACACCCAATAGGTCCAGGCCTGGTAAGCGATGACCAGGGGCGTGACCAACACCGCGGCCCAGCTCATGATGGTCAGGGTGTAGGGCGTCGACGAGGCGTTGTGGATGGTCAGGCTCCACGCCGGATCCAGGGTGGAGGGAATGAGATTCGGGTACAGGCAGCCGAATATCAGCACCACCACCGAGGCGATCACCGTAGCCGTGGCCGTGAAGGCCCAGCCGTCCCCACCGCGGCTCCACACCAGCATCACCGCGCCCAGCTGGGCCACCACGGCGACACCGAGCACCAGCCAGGTCCAGTCCTTGCCGTACGCCAGCTGAGTCCACAGGCCGAAGCCGGCGACGATGACCGTCACGGGCAGAGCAAGCCGGATGGTGAACTTGGTCGCGTCATCACGCACGGCGCCTTCGGTTTTCAGCGCCAGGAACACCGCCCCGTGGAACAGGAACAGGCCGCAGGTCGCCAGCCCGCCGAGCAGGGTGTACGGGTTCAGGACGTCGCCGACCGAGAGGTGGATCTGATGGTCGGCATCCACCGGCAGGCCCCGCAGCAGGATGGCGAAGGCGACACCCCAGAGCAGCGCGGGCACCCATGATCCGACGGCGATGCCGATGTCGGCCCACCGCCGCCAATTCGGGTCGTTGATCTTCCCGCGCCATTCGATGGCGCAGATGCGCATGATCATCGACAGCAGGATGGCCAGCAGTGGCAGGTACAGGCCGGAGAACATGGTGGCGTACATACCGGGGAAGGCCGCGAACATCGCACCGCCCGCGGTGATCAGCCATACCTCGTTGCCGTCCCAGACGGGGCCGATGGTGTTGAGGACTGCGCGGCGGTGCTTCTCGGGGTCACCTGATGAAACTCGCCCGAACACCGCCATCAGCATCCCGACGCCGAAGTCGAAACCTTCCAGCACCAGGAAGCCGATGAACAGCACGGCCAGGATGATGAACCAGAACGTCTGCAGGTCCATGGTGCACCTCCTAGTAGGCGAACGACAGCGGCGCGACATCGTCCTCGCCGGGTGGTGTGGGTGGGACGGGTTCGCTGTCGTGCTCGAGTGGTCCTTCGACGACGTAACGCCGGATCAGGAAGAACCAGATCACCGCGAGCGCCGCGTAGAGCGCGGTGAACAGGATCAGCGACAGCCAGACCATGGCCGCGGAGTTGTGGGACACCCCTTGTTGCACGGTGAGCCGCACCAGTTGGTCGCCGGTGGGGTTGGGTGCCACCACCCAGGGCTGCCGGCCCATCTCGGTGAACACCCAGCCGGCGCTGTTGGCCAGGAACGGGGTGGGCAGGGTGAGCAGTGCGAACCACGCGAACCAGCGTTGCCGCGGTATTCGTCCGCCCCTGGTGAGCCACAGCGCGGTGAGTGCGAAGAGCATCGGCACCGCCATGAATCCGATCATCGCGCGGAAAGACCAGTAGGTGACGAACAGGTTCGGCCGGTAGTCACCGGGACCGAACTTCTCCTGGTAGCTGTCCTGAAGATCCTTGACGCCGTCCAGCTTGACGCCGGTGAACTTGCCTTCGGCCAGGAACGGCAGCACATAGGGCACCTCGATGAGGTGAGTGACGCTGTCGCAGTTGTTGTGCGTGCCGACGGTGAGGACGGAGAACTTCGGGTCGACTTCGGTGTGGCACAACGATTCCGCCGACGCCATCTTCATCGGCTGTTGTTGGAACATCAGCTTGCCCTGGGCGTCACCGGTGAAGAACAGGCCCGCCGCGGAGATGAAGGCGATCAGACAGCCCACGATGGTCGCCGGGCGGTACATCGTGCGTGCTTCATCCGAGTCGGGTGTGCGCACCATCCACCATGCGCACACCCCGGCCACGAAGGTTCCGGCCACCAGGAACGCGCCGGCGACGGCGTGCGGGAACGCCGCCCACGCCGTGTTGTTGGTGAACAGGGCGCTGATGCTGGTCAATTCGGCGCGGCCGGTCTCGGGGTTGTAGTGCGCGCCGACGGGGTGCTGCATGAACGAGTTGGCCGCGATGATGAAGAACGCCGAGGCGTTCACGGCGATGGCGACGATCCAGATACAGGCCAGGTGCACCAGGCGGGGCAGCCTGGTCCAACCGAAGATCCACAGCCCGAGGAAGGTCGATTCGAAGAAGAAGGCGACCAGGCCCTCCATGGCCAGCGGCGCCCCGAACACGTCGCCGACGAATCGGGAGTATTCGCTCCAGTTCATCCCGAATTGGAACTCCTGGACGATGCCGGTGGCCACGCCCAGGGCGAAGTTGATCAGGAAGAGCTTCCCGAAGAACCTGGTGAGCCGGTACCACGCGGTGTTGCCGGTGATGACCCACACCGTCTGCATCACCGCGATGAGCGGGGCAAGCCCGATCGTGAGCGGGACGAAGATGAAGTGGTAGACGGTGGTGATCCCGAACTGCCATCGCGACACGTCCAGCGCGTCCATGTGCACCAACTCCCCGGGCTGCGGGTCTCTCTACGGCTCTGTAGAACTACGACACACTGTAGTAGCTGATGGTCCGCATGCGTAGAAAACGTGGTGCAGACAACTCATGACGACGTCTGAGCCGGTTCCTGGCTCAGACCTCCGCCCAGCGCCTCGGTCAGTTTCTTGGAGGTCGACCGGATGCCGAAGGCGGTGACGACCTCCATCAGACCGATGACCACCAGCCAGATGCCGGTCACCAGGGCCAGCGTGGCGATCGAATCGAACGGTGAGGCCAGCACGACGATGCCGGCGATCAGGCTGATGACGCCGACGAAGATGTTCCAGCCCCGGCCGGGCAGAGTGGGGTCGCTGATCGCCGATACCGCGGTGGCCACACCCCGGAACACGAACCCGATGCCGATCCAGATCGCCAGCAGCAGCACGGCGTCGTAAAGGTGGCGGAAAGACAACACGGCCAGGATCACCGATGCCGCGCCGCTGATGAACAGCAGTACCCTGCCGCCGGCCGACACGTGCAGGCTGAACGCGAAGATCACCTGCGCGATACCGGTGATCAGCAGATAGGCGCCGAAGAAGCTGGCTGCGACGACGATCGAGATCTTCGGCCAGGCGAGCACTGCGGCGCCGAGTGCCACCGCGAGAACGCCCGAGACCAGGGTGGATTTCCACAGGTGTGGCAGCAGGCTTGGGGGAGCGACGGTTGTCATAGGCGCAGTCTCCCACAGCGTCAAACACCGCTGGACGATTACGGCACACCATGATCAGAAGATCGTTAACCTTCGGTTACCGGCGCTGCGAGCTGGGGCCACTGTGGTTAACGTCTTCGCCTTGGGGCACAAAGATGTCGGAAGTCGACGCAGGTGGATGACCACCGACGAGGAAAGAGGAAACGTGTCAGTTGGATGTATGAGTCGCCGGACCAGGGTGTGGCGCGTCGCGGCGGTATTCGTCGCCACGGGTGCGCTGGCCCTGTCGGGTTGCGCCAAGAACGAGGACTCCGCCGCACCGTCCTCCACGACCAAGGCCGCGTCGGCGGAGAAGGTCGAATCCATCGCCAACACCGTTCCCGAGGCGATCAAGTCGTCCGGCAAGCTTGTGGTGGGCGTGAACATTCCGTACGCCCCCAACGAGTTCAAGGATGAGACCGGCAAGATCGTCGGATTCGACGTCGACCTGGTCAACGCGATCGCGGCCACGCTGGGGCTGCAGGCGGAGTTCCGCGAGTCCGATTTCGCCAAGATCATCCCCGCGGTGCAGGGTGACACCTTCAACATCGGGATGTCGTCGTTCACCGATACCAAGGAGCGGGAGCAGGCGGTCGATTTCGTCACCTACTTCTCGGCCGGTATCCAGTGGGCCCAGCCGAAGGGCGGCTCGATCGACCCGAACAACGCCTGCGGTAAGAAGGTGGCGGTGCAGGCCACCACCACCGAGGAGACCGACGAACTGCCCGCCAAGAGCAAGGCGTGCACCGATGCCGGCAAACCGGCCATCGACATCCTCAAGTTCGACAGCCAGGATGCCGCGACCAACGCGGTGGTGCTCGGCCAGGCCGACGCCATGTCGGCGGACTCCCCGGTCACGCTGTACGCCATCAAGCAGAGCAACGGCAAGCTGGTGACCGCCGGGGAGACCTTTGAATCCGCGCCCTACGGCTGGCCGGTGAAGAAGGGCTCGCCGCTGGCGCAGTCCCTGGTGCAGGCGCTGCAGCATCTGATCGACAACGGCACCTACAAGCAGATCGCCGCCAACTGGGGTGTCGAGCCGGGCATGATCGACAAACCGGTGATCAACGGAGCGATCAGCTGACCACTACCGATGCTCCGGAGGCTCCACCGGTAATACACGCGGTGCCCCTGCGCCACCCGTGGCGGTGGGTGGGGGCCGCGGTGATCGTTGCGTTGACCGCGCTGTTCCTCTACGGCGCGGCCACCAACGACGCCTACCGCTGGTCGGTGTACCGCAAGTACCTGTTCGACCAGCGATTGCTCGAGGGTGCATGGAACACCTTGCAGCTCACCATCTATTCGATGGTGCTGGCGATCCTGCTCGGCATCATCCTGGCGGTGATGCGGCTCTCGCCCAATCCGGTGTTCCGGTGGGTGTCCTGGGTGTTTCTCTGGATCTTCCGCGGTACCCCGGTGTACGTGCAGCTGGTGTTCTGGGGCCTGTTCCCGACCATCTACAAGAATCTCCAGCTGGGTATCCCGTTCGGCCCGACGTTCTTCACGTTCAACCTGCAGTCGCTCTCGATTCCGTTCCTGCTCGCGGTCATCGGCCTCGGTCTCAACGAGGGCGCGTACATGGCCGAGATCATCCGTGCCGGCATCTCCTCGGTGCCGGAGGGCCAGTCCGAAGCCTCGACGGCACTGGGCATGTCCTGGGGTATGACCATGCGCCGCACGGTGTTACCGCAGGCGATGCGGGTGATCATCCCGCCGACCGGCAACGAGATCATCAGTATGCTCAAGACCACCTCGCTGGTGACGGCCGTGCCGTATTCGTATGACCTGTACGGCATCGCGGTGCGCGATATCGGTGGCCGGATCTTCGAACCCGTGCCGATGCTGATGGTCGCCGCGACCTGGTATCTGGCGGTCACCAGCGTGCTGATGGTCGGTCAGTACTACCTGGAGCGGTACTTCTCCCGGGGCGCCTCGCGCAAGCTGACCACCAAACAGCTTGAGGCACTGGCCAAAGCACAAGCCGGGACAGGTGGAATGTGACAGTGGAAAACTCGGCTCCCGCGCAGCCCATGGTCAAGGCCGAACAGGTCTGCAAGAGCTTCGGCGCCCTGCAGGTGTTGAAGGGCATCACCCTGGAGATCGGCAGGGGTGAGGTGCTGGTGTTGGTCGGGCCATCCGGTTCGGGCAAGTCGACCTTCCTGCGCTGCATCAACCACTTGGAACAGGTCAACGCGGGACGGCTGTATGTCGACGGCGAACTCGTCGGGTATCGCGAGCGGGGCAGCAAGCTGCTGGAGATGAGCCCGAAGGACGCGGCCAAGCAGCGTCGCGAGATCGGCATGGTGTTCCAGCATTTCAATCTCTTCCCGCACCGGACGGCGCTGGAGAACATCATCGAGGCGCCCGTCCACGTCAAGGGTATGAAGCGCGACGCCGCGTTGGCGCGGGGCAAGGATCTGCTTGCGCAGGTCGGGCTCGGTGAGAAGGCCGATGCTTACCCGGCCCAGTTGTCCGGCGGTCAGCAGCAGCGGGTGGCGATCGCGCGGGCGCTGGCGATGAGCCCCAAGTTGATGTTGTTCGACGAACCCACGTCCGCGCTGGATCCCGAATTGGTCGGGGAGGTGCTCGGGGTGATGAAGAACCTCGCCAGCGAGGGCATGACCATGGTCGTCGTCACCCATGAGATGGGTTTCGCCCGTGAGGTCGCCGATAAGGTGGTGTTCATGGACGGCGGTGTCGTGGTGGAAAGCGGTGCTCCACGTGACGTGCTGACCAACCCTCAGCACGAACGCACGAAAGCCTTTCTGTCCAAGGTGATGTAGCCGCGGTGCGGAGCATGTCCGACCCGGCGGCCCCGCTGTGGCGGGCCGCGCAGGTGTTCAGGCTGTTCAGCTGGGTCTACGCGGGCGTGTTCTTCGTGTCGAAGAACTCCGAGCTGGATCGTCCGGTGCTGGGCATGGTGCTGTTCGGTGTGCTGACGGTGTGGAGCGTGGCGTGCGCGGTGGCGTATCTGCGCGGGTTCGGCCGCAACCGCGTCTGGGTGCTCGCCGAGGTGGCGGTGGTCGTGGTGCTGATGGCCTCCACGCCGGTCGTCGCCTCCGCACAGTGGACGTCGGCCAACCAAGCCTGGCCGACCACGTTGTGGGCCACCAATGCCGTTGTCTCGTCGGCGATTCTGGCCGGGCCGGTGCCGGGCATGGTCACGGGTCTGATCGTGATGGGCACCGCGGCGGCGCTGAAGGGCACCATTGCCGTCGATCTGGTGCGCACCCCGACCATCCTCATCGAGCTGGCGGTGGGGCTGGCCGTCGGCATGGCGGCCAGCACAGCCCGGCGCGCGCACGCCGAACTGGAGCGGGCCACCCGCCTGGCCGCGGCGCTGGCCGAACGCGAACGCCTGTCCCGGCAGGTGCACGACGGCGTCATGCAGGTGCTTGCCCTGGTGTCCCGGCGGGGTCGCGAGATCGGCGGTGAGGCAGCGCAACTGGCCGAGGTGGCCGGTGAGCAGGAGCGGGCGCTGCGGCGGTTGGTCAGCGTCGCCGATACCGCGCAGGACGGGGGCATATCGGTGACCGATCTCGGTGCGCTATTGCGCGGATATGCATCCGACCGCGTCGCGGTGAGCTTGCCCGCTGCCGCGGTATACCTCGACGCCCGGGTGGCCGACGAGGTGCTGGCCGCCACCGTCAATGTGCTGACCAACGTCGAGCGGCACGCTGGCCCGGGCGCGAAGGCTTATGTGCTCCTGGAGGATCTCGGTGGATCGGTGGTCGTGAGCATCCGCGATGACGGCCCCGGTATCCCGGCCGGCCGGCTGGCCGAGGCCGAGAACGAAGGGCGGGTCGGGGTGTCGAAATCCATTCGGGGGCGGATGCAGGCGTTGGGCGGCGACGCCGTCCTGACGACGTCGGAGGGTGGTGGGACGGAATGGGAACTGACGGTGCCACGGGAATCGACAACGCGATGACGAGCATCATGGTGGTCGACGACCACCCCATTTGGCGAGACGCGGTGGCACGCGATCTGGCCGAGGCCGGGTTCGAGGTGGTGGCCACCGCGGATGGCGTCGGGTCGGCGCGGCGGCGGGCCGGGGCGGTCAAGCCCGATGTGGTGGTGATGGACATGCGACTGTCCGACGGCACCGGTGCGCAGGCCACCCTCGAGGTGCTGGCTGTCTCGCCGGCATCACGGGTCTTGGTGCTGTCCGCCTCAGATGAGCGCGACGACGTGCTGGAGGCGGTGAAGGCCGGCGCCACCGGCTATCTGGTCAAGAGCGCCTCCAAGGCGGAGCTGGGTGACGCGGTCCGCGCCACCGCGCAGGGCCGGGCGGTGTTCACACCGGGCTTGGCCGGGTTGGTGTTGGGGGAGTACCGGCGAATCGCGCAGAACCCACACCCCGGACCGGCCGGCCCCAGCCTCACCGACCGGGAGACCGAGATCCTGCGGTACGTGGCAAAGGGGTTGACCGCCAAGCAGATCGGCGAGCGTCTGTCGCTCAGCCACCGCACCGTGGAGAACCACGTGCAGGCCACCTTCCGCAAGTTGCAGGTGGCCAACCGGGTCGAGCTGGCCCGCTATGCGATCGAACACGGCCTGGATCGCGAACCCGAAGTCGAGTAGTCCTACTCATCCGCTGGGTCCGCACCCGCGTCACGATGGCGGGTATGACCGAACCCCAGCAGGCTCTCGTCCGGCTGTCGGCCGAGTTCGCCGCCATCGCCGGCCAGTTGACCCGTGCCTCCGCCGAGCTGTACGACCTCGGCGTCCGGCTCAACGGTCAACCCGCCGTGCCCGCGCCGGTGTATTGGCCCTACCCGCCACAGCCACAGCCACAGCCACAGCCGCAGCCGCAGCCGCAGCCGCAGCCGGCGCCGGTGCCTCGGGAGCCGACGAATTGGATCGGCAAGGCGCTCGCCGCGGCCGGGGTCGCGGTGACGTTGATCGGAGTGGTGCTGCTGGTGGTGCTCGCCGCCCAGGCCGGCCTGCTCGCCCCGCCCGTGCGGGTGGCCGGTGGCGTGGCGCTGGCGGCCGCCCTGGTGGCGTGTGCCTTGTGGCAGCGGTCGCGCCCCGGTGGGGCGGTGGGCGCCATCGCGCTGGCCGCCACCGGAATCGCTGCTGCCTACATCGATGTTCTTGCGGTCACGACCATGTACGACTGGCTGCCCGCGCCGGCCGGGCTGGCGGTCTCGGCAATGGTGGGCGGCGGCGGGTTGCTGCTGGCGCGGCGTTGGGACACCGAACAGCTGGCGCTGCTGGTGTTGGTGCCATTGATCGTGCTTGCGCCGATCGTGGCGGGTGGTGTCACGCTGCTGCTGGTCGGTTTCATGCTTGCGCTGTCGGCGGCGACCCTGCCGGTGCAGATCGGCCGGGACTGGGTGTGGACCTTCGCGGCGCGCACGGCGGCCGGCAGCGCGCCGGTGATGCTCGCGCTGATGGGCGTGGCGTTCGGCTCGGGCCGCGATGCGTGGCTGGCCGGGGCGTGCGCGCTCGCGGCGATCCTCGCCTTGGGATCGGCGTTGGTGGTGCTGCCGCACAGCACCCATCGTGGGCCGGTGGCGCTGCTGGCGGCCGCGGGGGCGCTTCCGGTGCTGGCGGTCGGGGCGACGGTGCACGAGGTGGTCGCGGCCCTGATGGCCGCCGCGTTGTCGGCTGCGGTGCTGGCGCTCGTGCTGTCAGGGCACCGCATCCCCGGAGTGACGGCGCCGGTGCGCCAGGTGTGGACCGCGTTATCGGCCGTCTCTGCACTGGTGGCCGTCGGCGTGGGTTTCGCCGCGCCGGTGGCCGGGCCGCTGCTGCTGGCCATGGCGATACTCGCCGCGGTGGCGGGCCGGCACAGCGTCGCCGCGCAGTGGTCCGCGGTGCTGTTCGGTGGTTTCGGGGGGCTATATCTCCTGTCGATGGCCGGACCGGCCACCTTGACGTCGGCAACGGTGCTCACGGCACCGGACGCGGTGTCGGTGCTGATCTCCAGCGTGCTGCTGGGCGGCTACGCGGGTGCGCAGTGCTGGGCGACCCGGTCGCGCCTCGACGGTGACCGCGCGCGACTGCTGCTGGCCGGAGCGGCAGCCATCCTGGTCTATACCGTCACCGTGTTCACCGTGACGGCCGGCGTTCTGATCGCGGGCCCCGAAGGGGGCTTCCTGGCCGGGCAGATGGCTGCGACCATCTGCTGGATCGCCCTGGCGGCAGCGCTGTTCGGCTACGCGGCCCGGCGGGCCCGTGAGGACCGGTCACTACCCATCGGTGCGGGGATGGCGCTGGTCGCCGCCGCCGTGGCCAAGCTCTTCGTGTTCGACCTGGGCACGCTCGACGGCATGTTCCGGGTGGCCGTGTTCATCGTGGTCGGCCTGGTGTTACTGGGTATGGGTGCCGGCTATGCCCGACTGTTGAGCCAGCAGCACCGGAACTGATCGGCATTTTCTGGAATCATTCCAGAAAATGCCGGGTTGCAATGTGCATGACCACGTCAACTCGCCGCACCGAAACCGATGTCAAGGGATTCCAGGCTTCCGCAGCGCTGAGCGCCCACCTACAGCAGGTCCTGGTCGACATGATCGAACTGCATCTGCAGGGCAAGCAGGCGCACTGGAACGTCGTCGGCACGAACTTCCGGGATCTCCATCTGCAATTGGACGAGCTTGTCGACTTCGCACGTGCGGGCAGCGATACCGTCGCCGAGCGCTTGCGGGCACTCGATGCGGTCGCGGACGGCCGTTCCGACACCGTGGCCGCCACCACCACGCTGCCGGAGTTCCCTCCTTACGAGCGCGGCACGGCAGAGGTGGTGGACCTGATCGCCACACGTATCTATGCCGCAGTGCAGACGCTGCGCGATGTGCACGACGCCGTGGACGACGAGGATCCGACCACCGCGGACATCCTGCATCAGCTGATCGACGGCCTGGAGAAACTGGCCTGGCTCATCAAGTCGGAGAATCGCAAGGTGTGAGCAAGGTAGAACGTGTCCGCTAGATCGACGAGCCAGATGGTGAAATGCGGCCCAGCCCTCCGTGCGGCGGGTGATGTCGTGGCGTGCTGATGCGCGCGGCGATCTATCCCAGGTGCCTTCTTCGCCTATCCGACGGGGTCACGTCCAGATCGTTTGCCAGGCCCAAAACTGCGGGCACATCCCGCCACTGCAGCCCACGCCGGTAGCAATAGATGATCCTCTCCATGCGATCTGGTGGCATCTCGAAAAGCCTGCCTTCTTGCCCGTAGGTACCGGAAGCGGATCCCGCATCAACTCCCACTGGATGTCGGAGCGCAACTGAAACCGCGACATACCTCAAGCCTCAGGTGCAACACGCGAAACATTTGTCAGCTACATATTAGCTGCGGCACCGGATCGAATCGGGGTCGGGAGCCCAACTATGCAACAGATAATTGTTGTCCAAGGCTGCGCGCAAGCGCATGTGAGTCAGGGAGAACCGGGGTGAAGTGATATTTGCCATACCCGCATAGTCGGTCGTTATCGCAGTCCCTGAACCGCGAGGTCGATCAGTGAAACCGATCAGAAAGTACTGTGCTGCAATGGAAGTGCTTGCAATCCAAATGCCGTCCGCATTTGCTCTTAATCTGGAGAAGCGTATAGAAAATTTGCCAAATAGCAATGATGAGGGGTGATATTTAGAGATCTACAATCTTCAATATATTTGCCAGATTTGATTGAGCATGGGCGTAAATAACTCGAAGTATCAGCTGGTCCTAGTCGAGGACCTATTGCCTTCGGGCGAGGACTAAAGTCCGTATATCGCCAGCTCGGCGGCGCCTAACGTGAGCGCATATCGAAGTTATTCAAATTCACGAATAACACTGCGTTCGAACAGGAGTCAGCCATGAGTAATTCTTTGCATAAGCCGGTCAAAAAGGTCGCCACGCGCTGCGCTATTGCGGTGACAGCAACGGCGTTAATAGCGGGATCGCCGGGTCAATTCGCATCGCCAGTGTCCTTGCCAGCGATCCGGCATGCGGTGCATAAGCCGGTCAAAAAGGTCGCCACGCGCTGCGCTATTGCGGTGACAGCAACGGCGTTAATAGCGGGATCGCCGGGTCAATTCGCATCGCCAGTGTCCTTGCCAGCGATCCGGCATGCGTCCTATGACATCGTGAACACAGCCGCCGTTGACGAGCAGGCTGCCACGGTCGGAATTGCCGAGTCCTACCTTTATTACGAGGTGGCCAATGCCACCACGACGGCGGAACGGCAGTCCCTGATCAACAAGGCGCTGGACGCCCTGCAGTCGGTGGGCGCCAGTGACGTCCGGATCGGCATTCCGTGGAACGCGGTCGAGACTGCGGACGGCAAGTACAACTGGTCCGTCACCGACATGATCGTGTCGGAGGCGCAGAAGCGCGGAATGGGCATCCTGGCGTCTATCAGTCATGCGCCGTCCTGGGCGGGTGGCGGTATCGGCAGTGCCCATCCCAGTACCGATCAGGCGGCGGCGCTCTCCCAATTCGCTTCGCAGTTCGCGGATTTCACCTCGGTTGTGGCCAATCGCTACTCCACGGGAGCTTTCGCCGGTGCGATCTCGTCCTATGAGATCTGGAATGAGCCCAATGGTGCCCTCGAGTGGAATCCGTCGGATCCCGCGGCGTATACCGCCATCCTGAAGGCCGCCTACACCGCCATCAAGGCCGTCAACACCGATATCAAGGTCATCGGTGGAGTGGTGGGAGCGGGGTGGGGAGTCCCCGGCCTGTCGGTTGACCCGGTGGGCTTCGTGGCGGCCATGTACGCGGCGGGCGCCAAGGACTTCTTCGACGCGTTGTCGTTTCATCCCTACAGCCAGAGCTTGCCGTTCAGTTCCGGTGTCAACGCCACCCTGCCCGGTGGATTGTCTGCCGTTCAGCAGGTGAAGGCGATCCGCGCGCTGATGGCCGCCAACGGCGACGATGACCTGAAGATCTGGATCAGCGAGTACGGCTATTCGACCGTGGGTGGTTCCGAAGCGGAGCAGTTGAAGCAGGCCAAGTTCATCGCGGACCTGATCAACTACTGGCAGACGTTCGACGGCGGCGGCCCGATCTTCCTGTACACCGCCCACGACACCTACCCGAACAGTTCCAACGCCGAGTACAACTTCGGACTCTTCACCTACAACTGGGTGGCCAAGTACGCGGCGGGGATCGTCAAGCAGTTGATCGCCAATCCGTCGGCGGTCATCGATTTCCCGGGGACGCTGCCGGGCACGGTGACGGGGTCGCTCAGTGCGCTCGCGCAGCAGGTCGCCGCGGCGGTCAACCAGATCGTCAACGCCGTCGCCGGTGTCGTCATGTCCCCGGTGAAGATGGCCCTCAACGTGGCGAGTTCGATCGCCAATGCGATCGCGAATCTGAAGAAGGCGCTCACGAGGACGCCGACCACCGCCGCTGCCAAAGCCGGTGCGACCGTGTCGGCGCTCAGTGTCGCGGCCGCACCCGTCGATGCGACCACGGCTGAGGCAGTGACGAACGCGGGGACCTCGGAGGTCACCAAGACCGCGACGGTGGAGGCGGCGACCGGCGAGGCGCCCGTGAAAGCCTCCGCCACTACGGCGGCGGAGGTGGGGTCCCAGCCGGAGGTCGTGACCGAACCCGTCACCGTGACGGAGCCGGTCGTGACGGAGCCGGTCACCGTGGCCGAACCCGTCACCGTGACCGAACCGGCAACCGTAGCGGAACCGGTCGCCGCCACCGAACCGGCAACCACCCCGGCGGCGTCGACCGATACGGCCGGCACCGACGACCAGTCCGCCACCACCACCCAGACGGCTACCGACGTCAAGTCATCGACCGACGCCAAGTCCGGCGCCGATCGACCGCGTAAGACGTGGCGGTTCGGCCCGCGTCATGTCGCCAAGAGCGATACCGCTGCGGCAGCCGACGGTTCCGAGGCCGGCTCCACGGGTGTCAAGTCCCGCCCCGGTCTCCGCTGGCCCAAGCCGAAGCCGCGGGCGACGACCACCACCGGGGCGTCCGGTGGGTCGGATTCCTCGGAGTC